>CP070759.1:1715682-1722699 GCA_020348945.1 Candidatus Bathyarchaeota archaeon | reverse complement strand
GTTCCTCCGCAAGCGCAAGCGTGCACATCCTTGATTTCCACGATTCGAACCTTCTGGATTTGAGGGGGCAAAGTTTTCAGGCTTTCATGAAATCTTTCAACGTGTTTTTCGGCTTCTCTTCGCTCCATCATCCTGATCTCTACGGGTCTATCTTCATTAACTATGCTGTTGGCAGCCTTTTCGATTTTTGGCAACAGTGGACCTAAAGACTCTTCATAAGCGAAATCAAGTCGGGCTTTATCCACATCGACTGCTGATCCAATCACTTTCAACGGAAAGCCTGTTGCTCTTCGCAAGGCTTCTGCCATCAAGTGAGCCGTTGTGTGGTTTCTCATTAAGGCGTATCGACGCTCCCAGTTGATTATGCCTTTAACATGTTCTCCTTCCTTGATTTTTACATTAATTTCGTCCGTTACGTGAACTGCTGCTCCTCTAGCCATTTGAACACCCACCACTTTAACTTCTCCATTTTTTCCCTTGATAACACCGTTGTCCGCTGGTTGTCCCCCGCCCATGGGATAAAAGGCGGTTCTATCTAAAATCACGCCGTATCTATCGTCGAGTTTCAGAACGTTTACAACTTTGGCGTCAAACTCTTTCAAGTAAGCATTTTCACGGTATAGGAGTTGAGTTGGCGGAGTTTCTTTGGGCACTGAAATCGGCTAAGCCTCCCTTGAAGCGTTATTTCTTGGGCTGGGAGCGCTCACGATCGTAGACGACTTCTCCATCCACAATGGTCATGTCCACTTTTATATCGTCTATCTTATTGGGAGGGATTGCCAGGGGGTCGTCCGACAGCACTACAAGGTCTGCGATTTTCCCAACTTCTATTGAACCTCTCGTTTTTTCCTCAAAAGAAGCGTAAGCCGAGTTGATTGTATACAGGGGCAGAGCTTGTTCCACGGTGATGCTTTCCTCTAGAGTGAAGCCATGTCTGGTCACTGCAGTCTTTATGCCTACGAGGGGATTCATAGTCGAGTCTGCTGGAAGGTCTGAGCCTGCTGCAACTTTGACGCCTGCATCTAATAAAGTTCTATATCGTTCACAAAGCCTGGTAGCTCTTTTTTGACCTAGGGGCTCAAGCATCCAGTCAAGGTTAGATCTTATGAAGACGGGCTGAACCGATGCTATCACTCCCAAATTCTTCATACGATTCACCAACTCATCATCAAGCATCGATGCATGCTCAATGCGATGACGATGATCCATCTTTGGTTGTTCCTTCAAGGCCTTCTCTATGGAATCTAGGGCTACGTGAATTGCTCGGTCACCGATGGCATGTATGGCTAGCTGGAAACCTGCCTTGTGGGTTTTGCGGACTATATCGCCGAGTTCTTTCTCGCTAACACAAAGTAATCCCAAATTGTCAGGCTCTCCTTCGTAGGGCTGTGTTACAGCGGCTGTGTGTCTCTCAATGGTTCCATCAAGCAAGACTTTAATTGCTCCAATTTTCAGCTTCGGATTTCCAAAACCCGTATGCATGCCCAAGCCTAGCAGATGAGGCAATAACGAGGCTGGTATCATGAGATATACTCGCAAGGGAAGTTCACCCTGCATAAGTAGCTTCTGAAAGACCCTAATGTTCTGCGCGGTCTCCCACGCGCAATGAATTGAAGTAAGCCCAAACCTAACCGCTTCATCTAGCGCATAGTTTAGAGCCGTAATTAACTCCTCATCGTTATACGCGATCATGTCATCAATTTTCATGAACGCTGTCTCGCGCAATACACCAGTAGGCTCCCCAGTATCAGGGTCTTTGTCTATCTTTCCACCCGGTGGCGATTCCGTTTCTTTTCTTATATTTGCCAATTTCAATGCAAGGCTGTTGACGCTGCAGACGTGTCCGCCCGCATCAGTAATAATTACCGGATTGTTTGGAGCGACTTCATCCAAGTCCCATCGATTTGGAGGCCTCCTCTCGGCAAGATCAGTAGTACTCCAGCCGTGTCCTGTGATCCATTGTCCTCTAGGTTTTTCTTTTGCACTTTTTCTAACTATCTCCTTGATGTCTTTAATAGACTGCGCTTCTCGGACATCTAGGATTATAGATGAAAGCATGAGTCCATAATGTATCAGATGTATATGGGAATCCGCGAATCCAGGAAGGACGGTTCTGCCTTTTAGATGTATAATTTTCGCGTTTTTTCCAGCAACCGAAAGCATTTCTTGGTCGGTGCCAACGCCTATGATCTTATTGTCTCTAATTGCTATTGCTTCAGCTCTTGGTTTAGACGGATTCAGAGTAATTATGTTTCCATTTGCGAAGATAATTGCCTTCATGAGTATGTTCCCCTTTCTGATAGGATGAGTATGTCTCAAAGTATTAAATAGTATGGCAAACGCACAACCGATTGCAAACATGCGACTTAGCAAGCTTTCCTAAAAGACTTCACGTGGAATGAGACTTGGTCTAATTTTGGTGTAAAGAAAGCTCAATTGAATGATGTGTGTCTTGGAAAATGTAATATCGTTAGAACAGCATATCGTGTTAAAGCTGGGAAACTTATGGAACTCATTAAAACAGGGATAGAAGGTTTAGATGAAACGTTGAGAGGCGGTCTCCCCGATAAGAGCGTTATCCTAGTGATGGGAGAACCAGGGTCTGGATATGACATCTTCGCTCAACAAGTTCTGCACCAACACGCGCTCAAAAAAGGAAAAGTTGCCTACATCACTACCTTCAGGTCACCAAACACCATTAGAGAAGACCTTGAAGCTTTTGGCTGGAAAATCTCAGCTCTAGAAAAAACTGGCAGATGGGCTTTTATCGACGTTCACAAGCCAAAGGCTCTTCAAGTTTTTCAGAGAAGGGTTCCTTCAAAGATTCGAGGAGGATGCTGGACACTCATTGATTCACTCTCCTACCTCATTTTAACTCAAAAAAAGTTTCAGTCAGTCCTCGAAGCGGTTGAGTTACTGCTCAACAACGCGCGAAAACATGGTGGAATTCACTTCCTACTTCTCACACAAAACATGCATGACCAGCAAACAGAAATTGCCATGCAACACCTAGTTGACGGCGTTATGGAATTCACTGCGCGCGAGGCTACTGGAGGAATCGATAGGAGGATAAGAATAAAGAAGATGCGAAGAGCTATTTACGGTTCGAGACTCATCCCATTCAATGTAACTAACCATGGCATAACCATTGAAACAGCGATTCGAGTGACTTAAACATGAGAGATGAAGACTTTGGAAGTGTTTGAGGCAATCAAAACCAGAAGAAGCATCCGAGCCTTCACCAACGAGGAAGTTTCAGAAGAAGAGGTACAGAAGTTGATAGACGCCGCCAGACAAGCTCCATCAGCTGGAAACATTCAACCCTGGGAGTTCATCATTATGAAAAATCCCCAAAGAAAACATAAGCTAGCGGTGGCCGCACTAAATCAAACGTTCATTGAGGAGGCTCCTGTTGTAATTGTTGTTTGCGCAAATGAGGTACGGTCAGGCCGAGGATATGGTGCCCGGGGTGCAGCTCTCTACTGTTTACAAGACACGGCTGCGGCGACACAGAACATGTTGTTGGCAGCTTGCGCTTTAGAACTTGGGACGTGCTGGGTGGGAGCTTTCAATGAGGAGGAGGTTAGAAAAGTGGTGAATGTTCCCAGAGGGATTAGGCCCGTCGTCATCGTTCCAGTTGGGCATCCAGCTGAGAAAACGAGGTCTGCCCCGAAAAGATCGATAACTGATATCGTCCACTACGAAACGTTTCAAGAAGAAACGTAGACAAACGCGATTTTATTAATCGTGTTTGACGATTTCATTAACCATCTTCTTAACTCTTCTTTCTATATCATCCCTAATCTGCCGAACTTTTTCTATTGACTTACCTTTCGGGTCTTCAAGTTCCCAGTCTACCACTTTCTTAAGTAGCGGAGCTGGACAGAATTCTTGAGCACCACACCCCATCACTACTACCACATCTGCTTCTTGAACCATCTTCGTGCTGAGAGATTTGGGCTTATTTTTCGACATGTCAATTCCTTTCTCTTGCATGACAGAAACAACCATATGATTAACCTCACTTGATGGCATAGTGCCAGCACTCATAACCTCAACTTTGCCTTTACCATAGTGTTTTGCGAATGCTTCTGCCATTTGGCTTCTACCAGCATTCTCAACGCAAACAAAAAGAAGTTTCTTCATGTCTCCATCTCTCAGCTTCTAAACATTATTGTTTATAAACACATTTCTACGCATAAAATGTTCATTTGATATCGTTTGTCTCCCACTTGCATTTTGCCTTGACCGTGAAAACCTCTGCTTCCAGTTTTTAAAAGCCTTCTCATTCAAGACATGTGTACGCGCGCTTTGTTTTCTTTGACCCACTCTATGTATCTTTTTCTCGACGCAAACCTTAACCCTATCTGTTCTAGATAGGGCTCAACTCCTTTGACTGTTCTTAATCCACATTCAACATTCAATTTAGACTGTGCCACTCCAGCAAGCCCAGACCGCGGTGGAATAAGAGAAGTCACCAGATTGGCCCCAGCCATCAGTCGCAGCTGAAGACCTTTCCCTCCATCAATGTCATAAGATGCTGGAATTAGTTTGCCCGGCTGAGTTATCCTCATTATGGCAATGAATTTCATTTCATCAAGTATTGGTGGGGAAGCACAATTTTCCATAGGAGTGTTTGGCTGAGGCTGGAAACCCATTTCGCGCACTTGGTGAGCTCCTATTCTCTTCATAGCAAGTATAGAATTAACACGGTCTTGATGGGTCTCGCCTACCCCTATCAGCACGCCTTCCTCAATCAGCAGGCCCTCTTTTTTCGCTTGCAGCTTTGCATTCATTCTAGCGTCAAAACTCTGTCCGACACGCAACCGATCAAAAAGCTCTCTGTTATGTGTTTCTTGATATAAAGCGAACCAATCCGCCCCGACCTGTGCCAAATCTCGGATGATTCTCCTTGGAATAACGCCAGGCGAAACCATGACAGGTAAACCTATATCGTCCACAATCCTCTTGACGAGACTTACAAGAGACCCAAAATGTTTTTCGTCGTGAATCAACGGATCTTCACTCATGGTTAAATCAATCAAGTGTACCCCAGATTTTTTAAGCTGGCTAGCGATTTCCAGAATTTCCTCGGGAGTCTTTCGATACCTTAGACACTTGACGTTGGGTTTTCTATAAAAACAGAAAACGCAATGGTTCCTGCAGTAGGTTGATGCGTAAATAAAGCCATAAGGAAAAACGTCGTTCCCAAATTTTTTTTCACGAATACGCTGCGCAGCAGAAAAGATAGAATAGAGATCAATTATATCGTTGGTATTCATCAATCGCGAAATTTCCGCTTTAGTGAGCTCTCTTTCGCGTAGGGCCTTATGTAACACTCTCGAGATTGCGGGGTCTCTAGCTTCCACATACGTAAAATTTGATTGGGCAACCAATTCAAGCCATCAGCCATTTTTGGTACTATATACATAAATTTTGCTCTTTACTGCACATCCAAGCTAGCTCCATCTAAATAAGTTAGACTTCGAGCAACGTGCCTGATTCTTTTGGTGTCCATTTTAATCATGGCTAATCGTTCGACGCCAAACCCAACTCCTGCCCAAGCCTCGAAGATTCCCCATTTTTTGTCCAATGGATGAGGCCCGACGGCAGCAGATGCTATTTCATTTTCACCGATTATTACATCTGTTGTTTTTCCATATACTTCTGATTTCACGTTTTTCAATCTGTAATGAGATAATTCAGCTGATTTTGTCACGATATTAATGATCTCCATTAACCTTTCAAAAGGCTCATTATCAGGTGCCAATTCGACCACATTGAGCATAGTAAACTCTTCGAGATGTTCTCTTCCCTTGCTTTCTTTTCTGAAGCAGGGACCTATCTCAAAAATACTCACGGGTTTCGTGAATTTTCTTAGCAATCTCATAACGTGGTATAGGTTAGGGGCAAGCATTGGTCTCAGGCATCTGCCGTCTCCAAGCCAGAAAATTTGCTTCCAAAGCTTATGTGTTTCTCTTATTTCCATACGTTCAATGAACTCTCTTGGAATAATAAACGGTGTATTCACCTCAACGAATCCAGCAGAGGTTAGTGCTCCAATTAGCTTAGATTCAAGTCGTCTTATGAGAGGTCTCTTTGTGATCTTGAGTAAATTCAGCAGAGCCTCTTTATGTTTCTGCTCCAAGGATCTAGCTAGGTTATCAAAAACACTGTCACGTTCTTTCTCATTCTTAAACGTAAGATTAACGTAACTATCTGCTCCTAATTCTTTTAATCTTCGTCTCTGTGACAAAGTGAAATGGAAGCCTTTCATAAACTCCTTCTTTCCCTTGAGAACCTTTTAATCTTCCATTCTGGAATGTGACAGTTTTTGCAAACCGTTGTCACCCATCTGTTTCTTAACCAACGTGCCGCTCTGCTTCTTCTCGAATCTTTCACTACTATAATTGTTCTACAATATGTTGTCACTTGAATAAACTGTCCTAAACTGTCAACTTTCTCAACACCGTGAAGACTACCATTTTGGGAAGGCCACAATTTAATCTTGTTGACAAGAGAAAACAAATATGGACGCCTGCTCATTGCCATCCCTTCATACTAGCGAGGGTCCCGGGAGTTAAACCCGGCTACGAGAGCTTAGTACCCTCGCGACCATCTCGGCCAAACCCCCCTAGCCCTTTGGGGAGACACTCTTATATCTTTTCATCCATCTCCATGAACTATCAATACGTGGCTCTTCTGTATACGTGATAACAATTGAAAAAATAAGCACATGCGCCATCTACTCTTCGCGGAAAACTTTCAAAACACAGAATTCGATGCAAAACAATTTTACTCAGGTTGGAGTGGTTTTCAACTCCCATAGGCCGGGCTTCCCAGCTTTTTGGGCGTTTCATTAAACCAGGTTATCTTCTTTCCTGAGGGACACCAGCTGTTAGCTGGATGTTTAGGTGAGTTTTTTGTCGGCTTCTTTCACGATCTCGCGAATGTCCTTCGCGATGTCCTTGTCCAACGGTTCAGGTTTGTGGTGCGCCAAGATGTTGTCAACCTTTT
>CP070759.1:1710022-1715582 GCA_020348945.1 Candidatus Bathyarchaeota archaeon | reverse complement strand
CGAGGGAAAAATAACTGAAGAAGAGCGGGAACGCTTGGCTAACAGATACAAAGAGAGGATGATGAAAATCAGAGACACCATCTCACAAAGCGAGTCGGTGATGGCGCTACACGAGCTTGAGACCATGCAGGAAGACCTCATCAAGATGTTCAGCGACCGCTTCGACGAAGTCAACAAAAAAATTGGCGATTTAAGAACCCATCTCGAAATCAAACCAATCGAAGAGGCACCAGTTCCACCTAAAACTCCACCAGCTACTACACCTCACCCAAAAGAAAGAAAGAAAATACGCAAGCGCCCCCCACCGAAGAAAACCGAAGCTGAAAAGAGAATTGAAGAGATCAAGGCTGAGGTGGAGAAGGTTTTAGAGAGACTGGGACAGATCGAGGTTGAGGCGTGAAAGGGTGGATTGGAGAGAAGGCGCCAAAAAGAGGGCGGCCCTAGAAGCGGTGAAACATGTTCAAGAAGGTTTCATCATCGGGTTAGGCAGCGGAACCACAGTTGCCCACGCCGTTCAAGAGATAGGAGAAAAAGTTCGACTGGAAGGCTTGAGGGTTCTAGGAATACCCACTTCTCATCAGATTCTGAAGTTAGCAGTGAACTGCGGCATCCCCCTAACAACACTAGATGAGCATCCTCAACTGGACTTGACGATTGATGGAGCAGATCAAGTTGATGGAAAATTGAATTTGATCAAAGGCATGGGCGGAGCGTTGATGCGAGAGAAGATAGTTGCCTCAGCTACGAAGCAGCTTGTGATCGTAGTGGATGAGACAAAGCTTGTAGAAAAATTAGGGGTAAACCAGCCAGTGCCCGTGGAAGTTTTGCCTTTTGCTTCATCGATTGTTATGACAAAGATAAGGGAGTTAAAAGGAAAACCTGTTTTGCGAGAGGGAAAAAATAAGGTTGGTCCCGTGATGACCGATAACGGAAATTTTATTTTGGACGTTAATTTTGAGGCGGTTGATGACCCGGGAGAGTTAGATGTTAAACTTAGGTTGATTCCAGGTGTCCTCGAAACTGGGTTGTTTGTGGGGATGACTGATGTTGTTTATGCTGGTGGGCGAACTGGGGTTCAGAAGCTTTTGAGAGAGTGAAGGTTGTTAATCTCTTTATCCTAGACCCCTCTGTATCTTCTCTTCTCCAAAACGTCTTTAACATCGGTTAGCCAATTTCTTAAATTGTTTTTGTTCAGGATGTAAATGGTTAAATTTGTGGTTTGCGAAGTTAATGAGTATATGGATTGCCGGGGTAGCCTAGCCTGGTTTGGGCGCCAGACTCATAATCTGGAGAGCAATTAATGGGGCCATGCCCAGAAGTCGCGAGTTCGAATCCCGCCCCCGGCACCAAACTTTCAATAACCGTTGAGCAGCTCTTAAACTGTCACGTATGAATCTCTTCATCTGTGACTGTTCGAGAGTCTTGCATAGAGCATGCATTCACGTTTTTAGAATAGGTCTAACAGACGCCTGCCAAGATTTCATAGGTGCTGCAAACAGCTATCTCTTCTTCAAGAGAAACAGTTTTTTCTTTAACTTCAATTTCTTTTCTACTGCATTCGCTGTCTATCCAATGTTTGCAGTCTCTTCGTTCACAAATAACTTTAGTCAACAAACTCACCTTCCATGACATCTTTATCTACGCTAAACTATTTAGTTTTCTCAAATGTTGCGGGTTTGAAAACAACCTTTCCTCATTCTTAGAAGAAAGCCTTGGTGAGCCTCAACATAATTTGCATGCAAGTATAGACTTATATCTCAGATTTAAAACATACTACACACAAAAATTGGAGAGATTATGAGATGTGTGAATCAGGAAAAGGAAAATTCGAGTGCTGTGGTCAAACCTTTAACACAAAGGAAGATTTGGAAGCACACAAAGCAAAAACGCACAGTAAACCTTGTTGCGCCTAGCTTTACCAATCTAACCTAAAAGGCAAACACCCTCCTATTTTTAGAGTGTACGCTTTTTATCTTCCCAGTAAGGTCGAGTTCTCAAGTATTGAATCTTGGCCTTCAAGAGGTCCATATAGAATTCGTCTTCGTCATGATGCATTTTGCCCAAGATTCTAAAGGCTGTTTCGGGTCCAATGCCTCTGACTTGAAACGCTATTAGGGCTTTTCTGCCATAGCTTAAAATAAGATCTGCTGTACGTCTTGCATGAGTTAATTGCTTCAACTCCTCAGGAGTCAACTCTTTTCCATCAAGTCTTCTTTTAAGAACATCTTGAACCATCTTCGGGTCTTGACCTAAACGAAGGTGCGCCAGCAGCCCAGCGCCACATTTCTCGCAGATCAGTTTTTCTGACAGTTCGAGTATACGCTTTTCTTCTAGTTGATCACCACAAGAAAGACAAAGCAGAGAAACTTTTCGAGCCATTATTGCACGTTTCATGCGTTCAATGTTACTGAGCAGGACACGTTCAGGCGCCATTAACTCTGGGATTTCCGCGTATTTTGAAAGAATGTGATAGGCAAGAGGCGTGGGCTTCTCTAAACGAAACAGCGTGCTGATTTGAATTTTTCCTCTCTTAACTTCTCGCATAATTTTCTTCACGATAGAAATATCCACTTTCTCCAGCATGGCCTCTCGCAAGGTCTCGTCGTAAATTGGTGTTTTTTCAAACCGCGTTGGTAGTTGCGCGAGCCTTTCAGGACCCATGGTTTTGCCGCGTGGAAGAGCTCCAAAACGTTCAGCGACATACTTCATTTTGTAAGCGAAGGGAAAACGCGCTTTAAGATATTCGTCAAAGGCTTTGTCTACTTCTTTACTGGTTAAGCCAAACAGCATGGCTTGTATTTTTTCTAAATTGTTTGGCTCTCCTTTTCTGGGCATCTCAACGAGTATGCGGTAGCCATCGTTCCACCATCCAGTTACAAGTTCGCGGTCAGAGAGAACAGCGTCAAAGATGCAGCCTAACGTGCGATTAACCGTTTCTCCAAAGCATGCGTGGATAATGATGTACTTGTCGAAGACCTCTATGAGAATGCGCTTATGAGTTGGAACTGGTGCTCCTTGCTGGAGTTGTCCATGAATTTCTTCAATGGGCTTCAGCAAAGTTGACTTATTAGTGGAAAGCTTTCTGGCAAGCTTTTCTGCCAACATTTCAAGATTGCGTTCATTTTTCAATTCTTCAGTTATTTTTTGTCTCAGCTTACCAACTTCTTGGGCAAGAGTGAACGGCACTGGAAGAATTTCGCCGTCCCAACCAGGGATTGCAGCAAACGGGTCTTCAGAAGGCACAACGTGAACTGTACCTATTTCGTCTTCGATTTGAACGATGCGCCAAACTTTGCCTTTTATTATGATGTTGAGTCCTATGCGGGCTCTTAAAGCCATGAATTCGTCGCCGACTGTGCCTATTTTTCGGTCTGAGATGATGTCAACTATTGGGTAGCGTCTTTCATCTGGAATCATAGATAGGTTTTCATAGTAATACTGGCGGGTTTTTCTGGTTTTCTTCAATGTGTCTCCTTCTAACCAGAGGTTCCTCAATCTATGTAGATAGCTAGTGACATCTAAAAACTTAGCTTTAGACAAGTTCCGGTAAGGATAAGCTCGCCGCAAAATTTCAAACATTTCATCAATTTTTGTTTGGCGCTTATCGAGCAATATTCCAGCAGTTTGATGTGCTAGCACGTCTAAGGCGTTTTCATGTATCTGTAGGGGTTCTAATTGACCCTTGTAGGCTCGGCGTATGGCGGTTAATGCCTCAATAATGTCGTCTGGAAAGGCTGTTACGATAACGCCTTTAGATGTCATGTCTAGTTTATGACCGCTTCTACCTACTCGTTGAATGAGACTGCAAACTTGGCGAGGTGAAAGATACTGGATAACGAGGTCAACGTGGCCGATGTCGATGCCCAACTGCAATGTGCTGGTGCAGACTATGGCTTTCAATGCTTTAGCCTTAAAATCATCTTCTATTAATGTTCGTTCTTCCTTCGATAACGAGCCGTGGTGAACCGCTATGTCTTCAGTTAACTGGTTAAACTTGTGTCCAAGCATTTCAGCGTTTGTTCGACTGTTCACGAAGATCAAAGTAGAAGTGTGCTTCTTTACTAAATCTAAGATTCGTCTTATTCTAGCAGCTGCTTCTGGAGCAGTGTGCAGTTTTTGAGCCAAATCATAATCTAGGTTGCCTGGAATTGGATATTCTACACTGTAATGATAACCTTTCGGCAAAAAAACCTCCACAACCTTAACCGACCGATTCATTCCAGCAATGAACCTTGCAACTTTTTGCGGGTTCCCAACAGTAGCGGACAATCCAACTCTTTGAAATTCTTTTTCATTAATTTCTACGAGTCGTTCTAAAGCAATTGTAAGTTGAACACCCCGCTTGTCTTCAGCTAGTTCATGCACTTCATCGATGATAACGTATCTAACATGGCTAAGATGTTGTTGCATACGGGTGCCCGGCAAGATTGCTTGAAGCGTTTCAGGTGTAGTAACCAGCATGTTTGGTGGACGAAGGGCTTGACGTCGACGAATTTTGATCTCTGTATCTCCATGTCGAACCTCAACAGAAATGCCTAAATGCGTGGCCCAGAAGGAAAGACGATTCACCATATCTCGATTAAGGGCGCGAAGAGGAGTAACGTAAAGAATTGAAATTCCAAGCTTTTCTGTTTGCTGAATAAAATTAGAAAAGATGGGAAGCAGAACAGCTTCGGTTTTACCGCTTCCAGTAGGGGCAATCAAAAGAACGTTTTCTCCTCTTAGAATTGAGGGCGTAGCCTTAACCTGAGGAAGAGTAGGCTCAGAAAACCTTAACTCAGCCAATGCCTTCCGCACAGGCTTTTCAAGCAAACTAAAAACGCTAGAATTTAACGACTCCTCCTCAGCCATTTCACAAGCCGTCCTTCGTCTAGAATATTTTTTCTCCAACTTTTTTAAGTAACAACATCAAATAAGGCTTAAGCTCGCGCATTTTAGCATTTTTATGGTAATTTTCACCCCTTTATTGTGGCTAATTTTTTGTATCAGCGACACACTCATTCGGTGATAGCTTGTTGGATGTCAACGAACATATTAGATTGGTATATTCTTAATGCTTAACAAACCTTTTAGGTGAAATCGCTGGAACTACTTACGCACGCACACGGAGGAAAAATATTTTTTGAACACTCAAAAGATGAAATTTCGTGCTTTTCATTCGAGCCTGCTAATTAACTCACAGAAAAAAGAAAATAAAAAGGCGATCAAGGAATATGCACGCCTCGTCTGGCTAATTAATGAATTATGTTAGGAAGGTGTTTGGTGAATATGCGAAGATCAAAGCTGGAAATGTATGTTGCCATCCTTAAAGTTATGGCTCATAATGGACCAATGAAGCTAACTCACATCATGTATAAGGCTAACATAAACTGTAGTGTTCTTAAACAATACTTGGATTTTTTAATCCAGCAGAACCTTATTGAAGAACAAGTTTTGCACAAGAAAAGAAACAAAACAAGAGTTGTCTTCACGGTCACGGAAAGAGGTAGAACAGTGCTCAAATACTTCAGGGAATTAAACAGTGCTCTACAAATAACTGAAGGAGCAAACAAGATTCCAC
>CP070759.1:1691842-1709922 GCA_020348945.1 Candidatus Bathyarchaeota archaeon | reverse complement strand
TCGACATCGCCTTGCTAATAGCAATTACAATCATTATAATATTATACGTCACTTTCCTTCTCAGACTAAAGCCCTCAACAAAAACCACCATTAACAAACAACCCGAAAAAGTGCTCCCTGCTGAGAAGCCAGCACCGTCTCCATCAACCCAACCTGAATTGTTTACCGAGGAGCAAACTCCTCCAGAAAATCCCATAATGCCCGAAAAAGCAGAGCCAGCGATATCCGTTAAGATACCGGAGTCACTAGAAACGTCTGAAACACTAGAAGAACCCTTAGAATATGAAACTCCTACCATAGAAGAGTCCGTAGAACCCCTTGAAACACTTGAGAGCAAAGAAGAAGCCCTTCCCCCGACAAATCCTCCTGAATGTCCTCACTATTTTGGACACCTCAAAAAACTCCCCAAAAACCTCCCAATTCCCGACGAATGCTTAGGTTGCCTGAGAATAATAGAGTGCCTCCATCAAAATCCCATCTCTTAATGGGATAGGAAGTGGGTGGTCAGTGTCACTAGAAGTTAAGGATGTCATGGTCAAAAACGTCATGACCGTGGAGGCGGAGGCAACAGTTATGGAGACTGCAAAGCTCATGAACAAGCACGACATAGAGTGTTTGGTAGTAATGAAGAGAGGGAAACCTGTCGGAATGGTAACCGAAAGGGATATTCTCAAAAGGGTTTTGCTTAAATCTAAAGTTCCGCAAAAGACCAAAGTCAGTAAAATAATGTCTAAGCCTCTTGTGGTTAGCGAGCGTCAAACTGACATACGTGACGCTGTAAGACTCATGGTTGAAGGAGGCATAAAAAGACTTCCTGTAGTTGAAGACAGTCATCTTCTTGGTTTAGTGACCTTCACAGACATCGTGCGTTCATCGGCTTATTTTGAACGTATTATTTCTTCATTCTGTTCTAGATGTCCATGGAAAACGTCTCAGGAAGGTTCTCATTAGTTCAGTAAGCTCCGTAATCGTTCCAGAGTTTCAGGTTCTGAATTGACACATATGCAGAATATATACTCATGGTTCATACACGTTAAATATTGTAATTTCCTCAATCGTTAGTAACTGGAGGAATTGCCGTGATAAAGAAATTAGCGTCTAGAAAGGGAATATCGCCGATTCTGGCAACACTTCTGTTAATATCTATTGCTGTTGGCGCTATCATCATCACCTATGCTTGGGTCATAACCTTTACAAGTACGCAAACAGAGCAATCTGGAGCAGTATTGATTCGCGAAAACATAAGATTTTACAACGTCTCATTTACAAAGTATGTTGAAGTCGTAATAAGAAATTCGGGAACGGCTGATGCAAAGGTTGTAACAGTATATGTTGGTACGTCATCCGCAGCTCTTATTCAAAAGAGCTTTAACGATGTATCCTATGATCCAAGTACGCAAATCGCCATTGCGGGTGAATCACTTAACATCACCATCACACACGATTGGGTGACGGGAACAAGGTACTACTTCAAAGTCGTCACTGACGCTGGACAACAACTTCCATTCAACGCGAAAGCTTAACCACTGTATTCTTAGATTTTCGTCACCAGAGACAAAATCCCTACTAAAGACTTTTTATGCTATCCTTTTCAAAATAGCATCGGTAGATGAGCAAAGATGAATGAAATACTCGACGGAGTTCGAATAGCTCTTTGTCTAGGTTTTTTGATCTATGCTTCTTGGAGTGATTATAAAACTCGAGAAGTAAGCAACTGGGTGTGGGTGATTCTTGCACCCTCAGCCTTCGCCTTAACCTCCATACAACTCTTCATGTTTGCTCCAGAATCACTGTTCATTTTTGCCTTGTCCTTCGGAGTAACCTCAGCTCTATCTCTAGCTCTTTTCTACGGGGGAGCTTTCGGTGGAGCCGACGCTAAAGCTCTCATGTGCCTTTCACTCGCCATACCATTCTATCCTGCTTCTTTTTCCCAACCCTATTCCCGTTTTGTTTCTCCGCTTTTTCCAATCACAGTGTTCAGCAACGCGGTTCTTATGGCAGCGCTGAGCGTGTTCTATGCTGTCCTACGCAATTATGTTTGGAAGTACAAAACTGGAAACAGACTTTTCGAAGGGTTTGAAAAAGAATCGGGATGGCGAAAGCTTGTAGTGTTTATCTCCGGCTACAAGGTTGGTATCACTGAGCTGAAAAAAAAGGAACACTTGTATCCCCTCGAAGATTTCAGTGAGAACGAGAGAAAGTTGCTTGTAGTTCCAAAAGATGAAGTTAGAAGCGAGGTTGTTGAGAGAATTCAGAAAGCCAAGCGTGAAGGGAAGCTTCAAAATGGGGTTTGGGCGACTCCTGGCTTGCCCCTGCTCATTTTTGTCACGGTTGGTTTGATTGTTGCCCTAATCTACGGAGATATTGTATGGGCTATTATTCGTTCAACCTTAGGTTACAGTTGAATTAGCGATCACACTGATGTTTCGGGCGTCAACAACGGCAACAAGCACGTTTGAAGGCTCTGGTTCATTCAGTATCACTATTCTGTAAATGATCCGTAAAACATCGTTATCCATCTCGTAGAAGTGTGTTAATGTTGAATTTGTAAGGTCATCCAATTTTGTATTATTGATAAAGAAGCTGTCTTTGTCAAGGTTAGTTACGGGTGTCGAGTCTTCCTTTTCAACGGATATGTTGATCACTAGGTTGCTGCCATCATAGGTAGCGTTAAGGATAACTCCTAGAAACGCGGATGCAACGAACTTGTATCCTGTTAGTCCCACAGAAGTGATGTCGATGTTAAAGGTGGCGTTTGCACTTGAGAAATACATAGTGTCGGTTGTTGTCGAATTTATGGGTCGGATGTCGTTCTCGATTGTGGCATTAGAGTATGTTAGAGCGACTCCGAAACCGGGATAAGCTTTTGTGAGGTTCGTTTGCCATTGATTTAAGTTGTTGACGAGAATTTGCGTGTTGTTGAACGTTGATGTGTAGTTGGTCAAGCTTATTTCAACGACTCGTTGCGAGCCCAATTCAACATTGTCAATCATCATCAAATACTCTTGCCATCTTTCATGTTTAAAGTACGTAACGGTACTGTACATTACTGTACCAATAGAAATTATCATAATAGCTATTATTAAAGTTGCAAAGATAATGAATTGCCCCTTTTTGTGCTTTACAATTTTCATGATGTTATCTCCTCACCAGTTGGAGGACTAAGATTCTAGGATCATAATCTGTTTGGTAACCGGGAACAATGTATGTTACTGAAGCGATGTAAATCGAGGTTTCAAAGACCTCGATATTTCCATAACGCATTGTTTCATTATCAGCAACTGTCCAATTCAAGTAGTAAACAGTTAAATCAAAGTAGATTTCAGGTGGCAGAGAAACCATCAAAGCAAGGGTAAGAGTGCCCCAATCCTCATTGTATACGAAGCGGCCTAGAAGCTTTTTTTCATCTAAATCGTGTAGGACGTTGTTTCCCATTTTTTCTAGGTTACTGGGTTCATACGTAGGACTAAGAGGAGTAACGGCGAAAACGTTAAGAAAGGTTATAGCAAACATAATGATGAAGGAGGCGAGTAGGGCCTCGATTAGGCGCATTTGTCCTTTCGTTTTTTTGGTTTTTCTCATGGAGGTTCGTTCCATGTGGTCTGTTTGCTGGTTAATGCGATACATTAAAATGATGGGGGGTAAACAGATATATTAAGTCTATTGTCTTACGATATTTATGCTAGCTAAACCTCTTTCCATAACAACAACTCAAAAATATAAGTCATACCAGCGATTTCGACGGACCTGCTAAGTTTTATTGCTGAGTTACTTGACTGTGCAGAAGGCTGCCCTATTAACTGCAAAAGCCCGGAACGAATGTCCAACAGTGGCGAGGTAACGAAGAGAACAAAGTGTTTACGTCCCAAGTCTTCCTGCGTCCAAATGTTGAAGATTAAGAAAAGTGCATCCTCATGGCTGATACCAGGAAAATTTTGCATCCACTCATCGAATCCTTCACCGTGAGTCATCTTATCCTCGGGCTGTCTTCCGCATCCCACACCAGGGTAATTCCAAACGTCTTCCGCAGTGACGACCGTTACATTATAGATGACCCTTTCTGATGGATGCTCGCCTTCGGGTATCCAAAGGGTGACAGTGTCTCCGATTATGCTGGCATTCGCAACTTGTTGGGAAAAGCCCTCAGTGTAAGGTACAGTTACTGTTGCCATGTCCGCAACGGTCACTTTCAGGATGAGGATATATCCCGTGAAGTCTGGAGGAAGCGTGTAGCTTATTGTGCATTCCCCGAGCTCGTTAGTTCTATTTCCAGGTGGTGTAGTGAAGTTGAAGTTGTCACTCTTTTCTCCTGACACGTAGAATATTGTGGCGTTTACATAGGCGTTTGGAATTAGCCTTCCATCATTAAATGTAACGGTGACGTCGAAGAGTAGGTTATTACCTTGACTTCTGTTCTCTACTGTAACTTTGAACAAAGGCATGATTCTAATGTTGAAGCAGTAGTTTTGCAGTCCTAATAACGCACTGACATTTTCATAATTCAAATAACCTGAGGGATTAGAAGGAGATAATCTTTCAACCTTTTCCGGATCCAACACATAAAAGGACGAACTTTCATCAAGTGCCAGCCCAAATTTATCTATGTAATCAGGATCAGACCCCCAGTTTGAAGGGTCCCCCATACCTAAAAGCATAGAATTCAACGCTTCTAAAGCCACATTCCTAAGCTGCTGCTGATCAACATAAAGTAAATTCACGTAACTTATGGCTGGAACAGCAATTACTGCTGAAACAAAAAGCATACTTACAACCATTATAGCCGTTATGTGCTCAAAAACCGGAGCTACCATTTCAGTTCACTCAATATTTCAAATATCAACAATAAATTAATATTTATACTATGTATTAAGTCTTACTACTCACTAAGGTTCCTTCTGTCGAACACAAATACACTCAAGACAATCCAAAAAATAAATTAAACAAAACAAACGTTTTTTGTTATTTATAAACAATCCACACAAGAGCACTCGTAGAAACGCGACTACACCCTGCGACAACCGTTTCTCTGCCACTTTCAATCGTTTGACTTTGACTCCCCACTTTCAAACCAGGAAGAATCCAAGAAGATACATCAATTCGTGAGTTGTCTTTAATATAAGCGTATATAGATTGAGCGGACCCCTCATTCAACGTTATGTTTATGACGAAAATTGAGTTCTGTACATGTGAAGGCAGATTAAGAGTTTTCTCTAACGTCACGTTGCTATAATTTGTAGAGTTTACTAGAAAGTACAAGTTTGCCAAAGTATCAGAAACGTAGTCAGTGATTTCTTTCAGCTCTCTCTTAATCATCTCTGTTTTCATGTTGTCTACGACGGCTGTGAAGGAGAACTGCATTAAAAAGATCAGAGCGATTAGGGCTGAGGTAAAGATAATATGACTCATTGTATGAGATGGCAATTTCTTTCACTCTCACACGCTAACCCTTACTTCGGCAACTATTACGCTAAAGACAACTTTTCCCTCATCTAGCCAAATATCGGCTGGTGGGTTAGAGGGGCTTACAGGTTCACTGTCTGACTCAACGGTAATTGGATAGTTGTCCGCAGTAGTCACATTATAGGGACCAAAAGTATTCGTTGTGATATTACTACACCTCGCTTTAAGGTCAAAATCATTATAGTGGGAGGCCCAGTTCGTCACAACTCTGATTAACCAAACACTCACATAATTTACCATGGTTCCATTCACATTTAGATAGGATGTTCTCATGGCTCGCGCCCTGTAGTCTAAGATAATATTGACCGAAGGTGATTTTTGCTCAATGAGTGCTCTACCTAGGCTTTTCGTGCTATCAGTGACTACTAGATTACTGTCTCCCAAAATATACGATGCATAGTCTGCGCCGAAGGTGACATAGTAAGTACTAATTGAATATCTTATGAACCCAGTTAAAATAGATTCTAAAGAATAATTAGAGCCGCCTATTGTGGCAGTCACTGTTAGATTCATAGCGTCTGGTATCAGATTCAAAATGCCAAATCCTATTTTAAACCTAGCTGCACGAGACGCATTAAGCTTCCAAGCGGCATCTTGTAACGCGTCGTCAAAAGCTAGAATCGACTTTTTAGCCACTTCAAACTCAGCTCCGCCTCTTTGCTGCTCTAAAACCTGGTAAGCGTACATGGCTACCATAATGACGAGGGCAGCTGTGACCCCAGTGATTATTACAGCCGAAATCGTGTATGAAACAGCCTTGTTTTGGCGCAAGAGAGGTATTGGCAGTCTCTTCATAGGCTCACAAGCTGTGGAACAAGAATGGCTGCTGTCAAGCTGATGACAACGAGCAAGGCAGAGTGCTTAAATCCTGCCGATATGGATTCTTCAGCGATCTTACCAGCCACTATTCCAATCATGTACACGTGAGATATAACTGAAACAACGAAAAGAACAGTGACAGAGGCTAAATCGGTGGTCTGACCTCCTGCCTCGCTCATACTCACAGTCTTGGAAACGAGCACCAGCATCATGAGTGTTGTCGACATAAGCAAAAGTGCAGCGAAATAAGGCACTATTATGTAGGGTCGAGTGCTCGCCCTCTTCTCTTTCTCCACGTTCTGAGTCATTTGGTTGAATTTCGCGAGTGCCTCAATCGTTGAGATAGTTCCACCTCCTACGTCAATCGTTTCCACAAGCAGGAACATAACGATTTGTGACATCCAACTCTTGGTCTGTTTCAGGAAATCTGAGAAAACTTTCTTCAGTGGAATGCCCCAAGAAAGCTCAGATGCGATCTGCTGCAGATTCTTACTGAATTCACCATAGTGGCGCTTTGAAAGGCTTTCGATGCACTTTTCCGGGGATAATCCAGTTTTTCTAACTTCAGTTAGATCCCGAAGAAAGTTCGCTATCCCCTGCTCAAGACTCAACTTTTTCTTTGCAAGTTTCATTTGAATTACGGCTGGAAGCGCAGTAGAGATAACTAGTAAGGTGGCGAAGGCCATAGGTAAATCAACGGCGCTTTGTATTGCATAAAGGAACGGAATTTGAACCATACCCATGAAACCAGTAAGCAAAAAGAAAACCAATAAGCCGATCAGTAGGCAGATGGCGAAGGCTTTGTACGGTTTCCAGATGGTGATTGGGGTCTTAGGCTGCATGCCATGAGCAATGTAAATGAAGACAACTGAGAGCATAGGCGCAAAAACGTATGTGTATAATATTATGCCAGAATAAATTGAGATGCCAATACTGTATATTGATTCAACGCTAAACAGAATGTAGAAACAAAGAGACATAAGGACCATAACAATGATAAAAGATTCCAAAAGCATGCCGAGGCGTTCAGCCGCCGCCTTGACACTTCTGGCTCGTGCCTTAAAAATGTCTTGGGTTTTTGTTTCTAAGAAATGCGTGATATCACCTCCAATTATGACTGTTGAGGCATACCCTGAAAAGAAATCTCGGTAAAGGTCCAACGGATTCTCTTTAGCCGTTTTTATCAAGGCCGATAAGGGGTCCATGCCAAAAACTTCCACATCTCTCATCACTTCTCTCGCTTCTTTGCGCATTGCAGGCATCATATCAACCTTAGAAAGCCTCTTCATGCTCATGTATGGTGATGTGCCACCTGTAGCCATAACGGTTATGTAAGCTGCAACGAACGGCATTTCTCTCTCTAAACCCTGTGCTCTCTCGCCAGCTTTCATAATTGGTGTAATCATAAAGGCTACCATGACGTAGATTGGTGTGGGAACCAGAAAAATTAAGGGAAAAAACTGGAAGAAATACAGAAGCACGAGCGACGCGATTGTGACTGGTGTGGTTAGAAAAGCTATAAAAAACATTAAGGAAACATAGGTGTGAGGATAAATTTTCATTCCTGCCTTTCGTAGATAGCCTTTGAATTCAAAGACATTCTCTAAGAACTTTAACGCGATACGCCCAAAGAGCCGATAAGACCAGCCCTCAAGAGTATTCAGCAGAGACAACGGGTTCCACCTTCCTCTTGTAAAATTCATTTGGTCTGGAATAATACTCCATTATGATTCTTGCAACGTCGTGATAGCTTCGTATTCCACGCCTTTGCATCCAACTTAGCACGTTTTTGCGGCGTTCCATTTCCTCAAGCAGGTCCTGTTGACTAACACCAAGGTTCTTAGATAGTTTGGAGAACAGTGTACTTCCAATCAGAGAGGAACTAAAAATGTCTTCAGCTGGCTTCCACTCAAATGTCTTGTTATAATCTTCATAATCAACGATTTCCTCTACAGAGGTTACCCGTCTATAAGCCTTCATTTCACCACGTTTTTTCAAGTGCACCCTCTGAATGATCGCCACAACGTTCATGAGCGGTATGTAAGCGGGTGCTATATCCATGGGTTTCTGAGTTAAACGTTTGACAACGGAATCAAGGCTTTCTGCATGCATCGTGCACATGCCACCGTGACCTGTTGCCAACGCTTGGAACAGAACGTATGCTTCACTGCCTCGAACCTCACCCACAATCAGGTAGTCTGGACGGTGCCTCAGTGAAGCTTTAACTAAATCAAAGAGTGACACTTCACCGCTTTGATTCTCTCCTAGTCCATAGCTACGTCTCGAAATGAGTGAAACCCAGTTTTCATGGGGTAGATTAAGCTCAGCGGTCTCTTCAATAGTGAGGATTTTACTCCCAGGCTTAATGAGACAAGCCAAAGCGTTTAGAGCTGTAGTCTTGCCTGCTGCTGTTCCACCAAGCAGCATGATAGAGGCTCTGTTTTCTAGACCTACCCAAAAATAGGCTGCTACATCTTCAGACAAGGTTCCAAGGTTAATCAAGTCAATAATGGAGTAAGGGTCCTCCCTGAACTTTCTGATGGTGAAGGTTGTTCCGAAAGGAGTTATCTCACGTCTGTAGCAAACAGCGAGTCTGTGCTTACCCGGCAGAGAAGCATCAACAATTGGGAACGCGGAGCTAACGTGTTTACCCGCCATGTGAACCAGCTTAACCATAAGGTTGTCCAGCTCCTCGTCATCTCTGAAAACTAAGTTTGTTTCGATACTTTCAAACTTCCTGTGCCAAACGAAAACTGGTTTGCTAACGCCATCGCAAGAGATATCTTCAATGTTGGGGTCTCGCATCAAAGCGTCGATCTGTCCGAAGCCGACTAGGTCTCGTTCTGCGTGATATAGAATCTTGGACCAGGAAACATCGGCTAACCAGCCTAGGCTGATACGATATTTTTCGATGATTTTTTTGGCTTCCGTGTCAAAAAACGCTCTAGGATCCTTTACTTCACCTTTCGGTGAACGGATTTCCGCGAGCAGAATTTCCAATATTCGATCGTATATGCCTCGCTCAAAGGGGTCGAGTTGAAGCTCGTCTAAGATGTATTTAAACTCGCCCGTTGATGGGTTCTGTACAATAACGGCGTGGGCAAAGGGCTCGTATAAGGCGGTTCTGTCGACCGTCTTGTAACCCCTTGGGATAGGAATTGAAGGTGCAGGGGGAATAACTTTTTCCTTACGTTTTCTAAGGTTGATTCTGATTCTTACGCGTTTTAGTTTGGAGATAGTCTTTTTGACTCGTAGCATTGTGCTTCTCCTATACAGTAAATTTATCGTACACCATCTATTAAATATTGCGTCTTACTAAACATGACAGCTTTTGCTTAACGCCGAAACAAAGCGCGGAGTTTTTTTCGCAAAAACGCTGCGACACAAACACGATGACCGGCAACCATAACCCTACTTCGAAGTTATAACAATGATCTTAAACTTAATCAGAAGCGCCACTACAATGACCACTATAATTGGAACTGCAATTATGAGTATAGTTGTTAAAGGCAAACCGCCTCCACGACCACCACTAACAGGGTTCACGCCTATTTTTACTTGATCTTCACCATCAATATAACCAACTTTCGTGGCTGTTGCCGTGATGTTAACATTAAGTTGTGTAGTTGTTTGCGGGGATATGAAAGTGAATGTGGCATCACCGTTTGAATCAGTGGTTCCAATAATAGTGGAGAAGGTTCCGTCACTATCTGAGGATACTGTGACTGTTACGCCTGAAATTGGAGTTGCGTTGTATGTTACGTGGACAGTCACTTGCGATGTTCCTTCAGAATTAATGGAATTAGGGCTAGCAGTAACTTGGACAACAAGTATTTTGGGTTCTATGGTCAGTTTTGTTTGTCCTTGTCCTTCGATGTATCCAGTTTTTGTGGCGGTCGCTGTGATAGTGATGTTTAACTGCGTTGTTGCTTGAGGAGCAGTAAAAACGAATGCAACGTCGCCGTTTGAATCAGTGGTCCCAGTAGTTGCTGAAAAGTTTCCGCCACCATCAGACGATACTGTAATAAAGACGTCTGCAGCAGGTTGCCCAATAGATGTTACATGCACCGTCACATTTAATGTTGTTTCAGAAACAACAGTAGTATGGTCGGAAGTAACTTGGACTAAGAAAGTCGGTAAGACTTCTAAATACGTGTAATCAGATCCGTCTGCGTAACCGCTCTTTGAAGCTGTTGCAGTTATTCTTACGTTAGTTATCTGGGTTACATTTGGTGCATTAAATGTTGTAGTGAAGTAGCCTGTTGAGTTTGTAAATCCAGATGAAGGCGTGAAACTTCCAGCTTTTATTGAGAATAATGTAATACTTGCATTGTCTACTGCACTGGCCCCATCTGTCACATGAACTGTAATTGAAACTTGTTGTTCAGAGCCAACGGTGGAACTGTTTGGACTGAGAGAGACGTCAAGAGGCGGGAGGTTTTGAACCCTTATTGTTACCCCTGCCACATTGTTACTAGTGACTTCGAAATCATCCATTACGGTGACGCTTGCACCATAGGTTCCAACTGACGAATATTTGTGAACAAAAATTGACAGTGTTGTCCAGCCGCTGTTCTGTCCATCTCCAAAATCGAAAAAGTATTTGTCAACACGTCTGTCATCGCTTGATAGAGTGGCGATAAACGTGACGGTTTGGTTTGGCGGAACCAAAGTCTTATCGGTCAAAAGTGTTGCTACAGGGCGTTCATTGATATAGTCGATTGGAGCGGTTAGAAAGAATATGAAATTCAGATTTACTTCATCGCCATGAACAGGATTGCCTTTTCCAGCAGGATTCAACGATATATGGTAAGGTCCGCTTTCGTCGCCCCAATAGTTGTATGTTGCATTGACTACGGCATTAGACGATATGTCCATCCCAAGATCATTGCCATAAATGTCGTTGAAATGAGCCTCATGGTTTAGTGCTTGCTCGTAAAAAATTCCGATGTTGTTGTATGAAATAGAGTTATTAGTGATGTATGTGCTTGCTTTGCCGGAAACGTAAAATCCCTTGTTGTTTGCCGAAAGGACGTTGTGGAGAATAATAATGTTGCTGTATGTATCTGCGTCAAGCCGTACTCCGCTTTGCGTGTTAGATAGCACGTTATTTTGGCTTATGTTTACCCCTGAGATTGAGTTTCCAGTTAGGAGTATGCCGTCTGCATTTGATCTTATGGTGTTGTTCTGTATTGTAACTTGGTTATTGCCAGTTACATAGATGCCGCTTTGAGAGTGATTAGCTATTTCGTTGTTTTGGATGTTTACTGTGCCATTTGTTATGGTTATACCATTTTGAGAGTTGCTTATTTCACTGTTTTTGATTTCTAAGTTTCCGTTTTCTATGAATGTTCCGCTTATTGCGTACTTTACAGAACAATATGCTATTATAGACTGTTCAGTTCCACTAAATTTGATCGTAGACCAGTCTCCGGCTTCAGGTTGATCTTTGTTTGACGTGAAAGTTATCATATCATCTTTTGTGCCATTTGCGAGGAGTCTTCCATTCACAATTAGCGAAAAGTTTCCTCCAAACCTTACTTCAACTCCAGGATCTATAGTTAATGTAGCGTTTAGGTCAACGATCACATTTTTGGACACTACAAATGGGCTGTCCGTTAGCGTCCAAACAGTGTCTTGTGTAATATTCCCCTCTACGTAGGTCGCATTTGCAGCAAAAAAGAACAGGCTATTTGCAAATGTAAGCACACCAAAAATCATAGTTACTAGGAGAGAGAGCATTTTTAACTGTTTTTTCCAGGGTCTTCTAATCTTTTTTAGCTTTGGCAGTGATTGTTTTGACTTGGATGGTGTTATTCCGAGTTGTTGCATTGTAGTTCTCCTATACAATAGTAAATTTAGTTCACGTCTGTATTAAGTCTTGTGTCTTACGAAAGCTAAGCATTGTTAAACTTCGATGCCTTAAAAACACCAGAAAACTCACGAATTACATACAGTAGTCTTCTCGAAGTCTTGTTAGACAAGAGTTATTTCAGAAATCGTAATATAGGTTAAATGTCTTAAATGTGAAAATATACTCAAGGAAAAGAACGGAGAGTTGGGGTAAAATTGACTGAAGAAGAAAACGTTAAACAAATACTCACCGACGAAAAACTTTCTGCGATCAAGGCAATGCTGGAGAAAGACCACGCAATCGACTGTCTCTTTCTCTTGCACTTGGACAAAGGCCGGTGGAAACTGGCTAAGGAGTTCATGCAAAGGCTGGGCCTAACTCTGAGTGATGGAACGTTCAGGTCTAGGATGATGGAGATTGAGAATCTTGGGCTGGCTAAGAGTGTGCGTATTGATCCGTTGAAGAAGTATTATGTGAAGACTGAGTTCGGTGAGAAGGTTACGAAGCTTCTTTTGGAGCTTTTTGAGGCGATTGTTTAGGTAAGTCTTGTTGTAGCGGGCTTTTTTTCGTTTAAATAGGTAGTCGTAAGTCGTAAGATTTAAATCTCTATACTTCATTATCTTCTTGTGAAACTCCGAATGGAGGGATAAAAAATAAAAATGAAAAGTATCTGGAAAGGAAAGAAAGCGTTAAGCCCAGTAGTTGCAGCGATCATCCTGATTGCAGTGACCGTCGCCGTTTCAATCGCCGTAGCAGCATGGATGGGAGCACTAACCTTCACTTTCATGGCAACAGAACAACTTGAAATCCAAGGAGCCACATTCAAGGGTGATTCAGGCAATAGCACTAACACCATAGACGTAAAAGCTCAGAACACTGGAACAGCGAATGTAACTGTTAATAGGTACAAACTAAGCGTTAGTGGAACATTAAAAGATCTAACCACAGCAGTTGAGATAGGTCAAGGGAAGAGCAAGATTGTCACCGTACCTAACGCGGGATGGACTTCTGGAACCACATATGACATATACTTGGTCACATCCAGTGGCAAGCAGTTCCCGTACAGGGCTACAGCGCCTTAGTGGACCTAACGCGAAAACAACAGTCTGAGAACTAGGGGTAGGGAAACCTAACTCCTCAATTATCCTTTGGAGGTGTACGTATGGTAGTTGAACTAAAAGAATACGAATCAGCAGCCGACATTTCCAGAACCATAGATGCCGATATAGCTCAGACAAAAAGCGTACTAGGCGAATATCTGCGCAGGCTCGACGAAATCCGCTCATTAGCTGAGAGATCAAAAAAGATTCGGGAAGTAGTCTACAAGCTGGCTGGCAAAAAGACAACTGAAAACACCCTTGGAGAGATCACCGTTGGAGACCTCGACGTCGTGTTAGACGCCAACCCGTTCCACGAGTTGACCTGCATCGAAGAGGTTGTTCGAAGCCAACAGGATAGACTCCTAATCTTACAAAGAGCTCGTGAAGCATTGAAGTGGGTGGATCAAATTGGAGACACAGAAGGAGTCAAGTACCTAGTGCTGGAAAAAAACGGCGTTCCAGAAAAAATCTTACTCAAGATTTCATAGAACCACTATTGGAAGTGAAAAAATGAGTAACGACATGTACACAACAGCGCTAAACGACACCCTAACAGAAATCAAAAAAATATGCCCAGACATCAACTACTCCTTCATTTTTACAAAGAACGGTACCATAATTGCAGGAAACGGGGAAGCCGCCGACACACTAATGAAAAAAACAGTGCACTCCTTTCAAAGTCTAACAGAAAAAGCAGTTGTAATTGGCGGACTCCAAACGTTCTCTATCAACGGAGAGAAAGGCAAGTTACATATCTCACGCATCAACGACATGTACCTGGCCGTAACAACTTCCCCTCATGCAGACACAACTTACCTGCACTCTGTCACAAACGTGATAGTTCCAACGGTTCTAAAACTGCTGGAGAACATTGCCCCTACCCCTCTCCAATTTACGTCCTCACAACAACTCGTTGTCGACACTCTCACCGGGTTCTTCACCGGTGATAGCGTGCAAATAGATGACACTCATCTAAAAGAATGGTCCCAGCATCTAAACGGAAAAAACGTCAACGAAGTCGAACTCGAAACTATTGGCGGAAAGAAAACTCAATGCGGAGTGAAAAAGATAAACGATCCGAAACGGCAAGGAAAAGAACTGATACTAATACCCGAGAAAACATGCCGAGCGCTTCAAACGAAAAAGGGAGAGCTTGTAAAAGTTAAACCAGTAGCATCGTAGGTAAGATTTTCAAAATGTCAACTAAAAACGAACCTGAAGAGAAAATACCACCTAACGACAGACCTGAAGAAAAAATCGAAAACTTGCATCTCAACCTAGAAAACATTAAGGCCCGAGAAGGAATTATCGGATACATCCTTAGAAACTCAAAGTCTGCCTCTGTAGACATTAAAGACGCAAGCAAAATAATTGACTACGCAGTCTTATCGTCCACTGTACTCGATTCAGGAGAATACATGACGAATACGTTTGAACTGGGCAAGATCAACAACATCGTTGTAGAAGGAAAGAACGTAAGGCTTTTATCACTAACAATTGGCAACCATCGTGTTAGTGTTTTCATGGACAAAAAAGTTGACCACAACGCAATCTACAAGAACTTACGCCTTAAGTGAAAACGTGCTGACAATGCCTTTCAACGCGGGGGAAAATGGGGGTTTGAGGGGAAAGGTTTTTAAAACCACCCCATCTTCTCCTTTCTCTTTTCTCCTCAACCTCATCCCCAAACGCAAAGGCAAA
The DNA here is from genome assembly GCA_020348945.1 of Candidatus Bathyarchaeota archaeon. Lineage (GTDB taxonomy): Archaea > Thermoproteota > Bathyarchaeia > Bathyarchaeales > Bathyarchaeaceae. The sequence continues at coordinate 1,694,988 of CP070759.1, read as the reverse complement.
TTGTCGGGGACGAACTATCCAATCTTTCTACCTTTTTAACGTTTCTTTTTATTTATCCGTTATTTCACATGTCAGATTATGTCGAGTTTCAAGTTTTTCGTAAAATCTTAAATATGTAGATGTATACAAAACAGATATAGAGAAAACTTTTGGTGTTTCACTTGATTCAGGGAAAGAAATCAAGTTCTTCGCATCGAAGTCAAATAGATATAATTGCAAACATTTTGCAAGTGGCAGTTGAGGGTGCAAAGAAAACCCACATCATGTACGGATGTAACCTCAGCTTTGGTCAGCTCCAGACTTACTTGGATCTTCTTCTCGACAGGGGGCTTTTAGAAACTATTTCAGAAACGGGAGGAGCTGGCAACTCGGCTTTTTTCCAAACCACGACTAGGGGGCAAAGCTTTCTTCACGTCTATCAAGACCTCAGAGGTCTTTTAACCGCCTAGCGTATCTTTCTTCTTAAAGCGTTGAATTTCTTTAAGGAACTTGCACATTTTTGGAGTGAGTTTCGCTTTTTGTTGTTCCTTGTTTAAACTAATGAATTTATACTCAGCTAGGAAGCCTAGAATTTTTTCAACCTTGGATTCATGTAACTTAGACTTATCCACGGCTTCTCTTACGTCATGCCACGCTCCGTCTTCTAAAAGCTCTAAGATGTAATCGATTGTAGACAAGGCCTAAGACTCCCTCGTGGATATTCAGGAGTATTAGCATTGGAAGTATAAATGATTTCTGAGGAATTTATTCAGAAGATTCTTCTAAACTCGAAAGTGACAAACAGTGCCATCTTATTTGTTTGAACATACATGAAAGTGTTTATCTTGTAAAGTTCTATTCATTTGTACACTTTATGAGTGCTACATCCGTTCCATTTAAAGTTCATCAGTCTGGTCTTGGGAATCGTTGGCGCAGTTCTCGTGGCTTTTGTTACACTCCAACATACCTACGACAATATTTCGTAGATTAGAATATTTTCCCCTTAGGAACACTCCTTTTAGGCATTGGTCTTCCCTAAACCTATAGACAAATGTTATAGAACAAGCTTAGCGAGGATTTGGATTGATCGGAATAAATTGGGAGAACACGCGTAAACGCAGAGACCGCCTACACATAATGGCAGAAGTTTTAGGAGTGGCTATGGACAACGCTCTCAAAACTCAGATCATGTACAAAGCGAACCTAAGCTTCGCACAACTGAATGAATATTTATCCCTCCTTCTTGGATTAGGCCTCCTCAAAAGCAGGAAGAAAGGCCAAAAAACGATCTACAAGACAACTCGCAAAGGCATTAGATACCTCAAAAGCTATGATGAAATTAGGTCCCTCTTAGAGAAAGAGGAACAAAACAGCAAGAACAATCCGCCGATTTACTTGGCAAAATTATCTTGGTAAATTTGCATACAGAAAACGCCTATTACAAACTACGCCAACCGTGAAACATTTCTAAATTATGATTTCAGTAGGAACTTCTTTTCAATTTTACCCAGTCACCAAGAGGTCCTTCTTCCGGTGACGCCGTCGATTTTTACGTTTTTTACTTCACCCGTTCTCACATTTTTGAATGTGAGTTTGTAAACAGGTACGTAGATCACCGAACGTTCAGAAACCTTGAACAACTCGTCAACAACTCGTTCCACGCTTGGAGGCCTTCTAAGTATTCTAGATCGAAGGACAGCAATCTCCTTATCTGGAGCTGCCTTAAGCTTTTCCATGGTTTCACGAAAGTTAGCTAATGCTTTCTTTGGACGTTCCTCAGATGGAGCAGCGGGCACTCTTTTAGGGTCAACCTCACGTCCAGCTTTATCTAAAATGAGACACGCTCTGTTCTTGTAGAGCAGGCGTTCTTCACCCTCAAGGGTTATCGATCTGTAAGGAGTTTTAGAGAGCTTTTTTGGGAGGTCAGGCTTAAGCGTTTTATTGAGTATGATAACCTCTTGGACTTCTTTCTCGATGTTAAATGTATAGTAACGCTTTCGATAGTAGTCGATGGCATACTCTCCATCAACCAGGAAGTACGGCTCATAGTTTTTCTCAATGGACACGTTTTGTATCTCTTCGGGTCTAGGCTTCAGAAACCCGAATTTGGTGAATAATCTAGTTTTTATTCTCTCCCCAGCGATCTTTATCGCAGTAGGATCAACTAGGGTTTTATAAACAACCGTTTTCCTTTCAGGCACTTTCTCCGATGTGGGTGGTATCTTAGCCAAAGTTAAATCCCAGTTGTAACAAAGTCGCCTTTATATTAATAACTTATGAATTTAGAATATTTATTCCAGCAACATTCTTCCCTAAACTCTCTTTTTTTCTGTTTAGACGATAAAGCTTCGCCTCTCTTAACGTTAGGTTGATCCTGTGAACATTGAAGTTTTTCTCGGCACAACGATGAAGGCAACGATGGCGAAGTGAATCTTTCGGCATAGATAACGGCAAATTTGCTTTGTGAAATGCGATGGAATTTGGTTATAGGTGTGCGACAGTCTTGCTTAGGAATATTCTCAGTTAAGGAATACTCCCTTTATGTTGAGAAACGAGAAGAAATGTTGGTTAGAATAATTTAAAAGGGAAGCCTAGAGAATATGCCATATTACTTCGCTGAGATACGGCTTAATAAAACGAGTAAAAAAGTGAGAAGCGAGAAGAAAATGGGAAAACGTTTAACCACGCATCTTGTCACTACACTTTTCGTTTGTGTGCTGATTTTTGCTTCAGTTATGATTGTCTCAGTGGCGGTAGGCGCAGACCAGTCAGAAGTAATCACAGATCTGGAAAACCTCTCTACATATATTTCAGACGAGTTACCCGATGAAGCTTTCAACAGAACTGGACCCGTGAAGGGTCAAAGAGGAGCTCTCTGCAACAAAATTAGAGCAGTGATCAAACAGATTGAAGGTGGAGTGCGTGAGAGTGCTGTAAACAAACTGAGGAATGACATTGAAAATGCGATTAGACACTGGATTAACGATCCTTGGAAAAGCCAACTCATTGATGAAGTGGAAAGCATCATTGAAAAGATCGTTGACACGGAACCTCCTGTGATTGTTGAGGTGCGGATAGAACCTGAAACACCTGCGTACAACGAAACCGTAACTGTTGAGGCTAATGTTACTGACGAAGGAAGCGGAGTGAAAACTGTCATTCTCAGC
>CP070759.1:1668025-1691742 GCA_020348945.1 Candidatus Bathyarchaeota archaeon | reverse complement strand
TGGCACGTTTCACCCAGACATCCACGGGGAAAGCCTCCAGCTTGTCTAGGGAAAAAAGGAGAACACAATCTGCGACCTTTTGTCCAACACCAGGCAACGATAACAGTTCGCGTTTGGCCTTTCCATAGTTCATTTTTCTCAGAGATTCCAAAGTCAACTCTTTGTTGTGCACAATTCTGGAGGATTTTAAAACTCGTTCTGCCCTAAACCCTAGCTTGCACGCCTTCATATGTTTGAGGTCAGCGTCAGCCAAGTCGCTGGGCTTGGGAAACGTGTAGAAATCCCGTCCATCAAACATTATTTTTCTTCCAAACCGTTTAGAGAGGTTTAGAACCATATTTTTGATGGCTGAAATATTCATGTTGGTTGCACATATGTAAGAGATTAGGCATTCCCAAGGTTCCTGTCGAATGATTCTCAGTCCGCGAAAACGTTGAATTGCCTCTCCCATGTGTTTGTCTCTGTTTATTTTTGAGAAAATGTGGTGTAAGTTGTCGTCTAGTCTGAAGTAGTTCTCCACAAAATTGGCTTCTGTTCTTTCAGGAAAAGTTTGAAACAACAGCTTGTCGTCCACCTGTTTTGTCTTCACAGCTTTTCCTTCAACAACGCCGTACCACCAACCGTTCAGTTTCTCCCATCGAAAAGATTGACCGCACTCTAAGGTGTGGTCCAAATCGAAGGAAGTAGTTGACTGATCCAGCGGAATTTGCATCATAATGTTCTTACCCGCGCTTTATTTGATGTATGATTGAGCTTCATTCTATATAAGATCAAAAGTTCTTAGCCATCAAAACGTGTCTGGTGAAGTAGAGAGGTTTTGCAGAAAAGGGTTATGTCTCTTTTCCTCGCCTATCGTGGAAGTTGGGCCGTGCCCAGGATAAACTTTCATGTAGTCTGGCAGCGTTACCAGTTTTTTGAGGGAAAGCATAATTTCTTCGTAAGATGAGTTTGGGAGGTCTGTTCGACCAATGGAGCCTGCAAAAAGAGTGTCCCCAGTGAAAACAGTGTCAGTGCCCAAAAGGGATATGCTGCCTCTGCTGTGTCCTGGCGTGTGGATGATTTTGAGCGTGACACTGCCTATTTGAACGACATCTCCATCATAAAGCATTTGGTCGGCTGGTGAAAGAGACGCGGTGCGAAGCCCAGACAGCATAGGCAGGTTTTTCGTTGAATCAGCCAACATCGGCGCGTCGTATTCATGAATCAAGATGGGCACGCCGGTTAACTTTTTCATAATTCCGTTGCCAGTTGTGTGGTCGAAGTGTCCGTGTGTGTTTACGATGTATCTAACTCGCAATTTGAGTTGGTCAATTTCTTTCATGACCCTCTTGGCTTCAAGGTCTGTTTCAAATCCAGGGTCGATGATGAGGCCCTCTCTGGTTTCGGTGCAGCCCACAACGTAACAGTTCGTGTGCAACATCCCAACCGTGAACATTTTTGTGATCATGGAACATCCATCTTATAGACATTGATTTTTTATGGTTTAAGTTGCAAAGCGAACCAACACAACAATAACGTGAACACATAACCCCATTATAGCGTTTTCCGCCACCAAACATTGACTTAAGGCGTTAAGAACAGTTAACACCATCTAAGCCTATTCCTCATTTAGGGATCTCATATTTGGATACTATTAAAAGCAAAATGTTTAAAACAATATTTTTCACGGAAAAACTGCTTGCATCAAAAGGAAGGGAGAGCAACTATAAAGAGAAAGAAAATAATGCACAACCCTCCATATAGCTAAAACCAATAAGTTAACAAACCCCTCTGCAAAAATAAGAAGAATTATAAAGACTTTGCCCATGTTAATGGATATTCATCAAACTAAAAACAACCAGAAAAGCTGGAGAAAGACCGATGAAAAAACTAACCGCAACACATCTTCTACTTTTTCTACTCGTAACGCTGATTACACCAGTTCACGCCTCAGTAACGATGCAAGCTACTATTGACCAAAACATTCACGTCGTCTTCATTTTTGAAAACATCAACTCCACAATTTACACTGAAACTAAACAAACGTTCAACATCTCAACCATTCCTAACACCATCGTGAAAAACCTTGAACAGCAAGACCTAACCCGCGTAAAATGGAGTTACGATCTTGAACAACAAATATTCGATGACTCAACACACTCAATCCGTGTAGAGTTTTACTTAGCTGGTTCAGACATCATAAACTTCACGTTCAACAGAGTAACCATGGCTAGAATCTATCGTATCCAAACTGAATGGAGAAAGTTTCACATAAATCTCTCACACAACTTTTCATTAGACTTTGCCCAATACTTTAACACCCCTGTAGCCGATTGGAACTACAGCGAATCTGAAAAAACCTACTCTTATGAAACTGCAGAACCCGATTCGATTAATTCAACATGCAAATTCGTGTTACCTTCAACAGCGACCAACGTTCGCGCCGTAGAAAACACAATAATCTTTGAGGTCCCACCGCTCCTCGAAGACATCCTACTAAACAGTCCATTCTTAATTTTAGGCGCCCTCGTAATTGTGATCCTAGTTGCTTTTCTATATCGAAGAATAAGAAAATAAAAGCCTAGACCCTCTAGCTTTCAGCTCCTAGAAGGAGATCCACCAACACGTTTTGATCCACCTCTGCACGAGTCCTCCAGTCCAAATACAACTGTTTGTTTTCATCCTCCGCCAAATATCCCGATCGAATGTAACGATTCACGTTTATATCCACTCTCCACCCTGGAAGCTTATTCCGCAAGAGATCCTCCACCTCCTTCCGTGGAACTCTTCCTTTCTTAGATAATATGTAAGAAATGGACATGGCTAAACCAGCAATGTCGTCAATGCGCCAACCGCAAAGCTTGGTTTCCTTGGATGTAATCCCACCTCTAAGCGTAACGTAGAATCGAGCCTTATTCAACTCCTCCACAGTAGGCTTCTCAGCCGGCTTTTCCCCTTCAAAAACAGTTTTTATAGTAAGATCCAGTTTTTCCAAGTAATTGTCAAGGATATTAAGCACCTTAGGATAGTCCGATCCAAGCTTCTTTTTCAGTTCCCACCCCTTCACCCCAGGTTTCTTGTGGCGTCTATAAAACAAAAGGTGCGTTGCTCTCTTGACTTTTCTCGCATAATATGACTTTCTCTTTAATCCCGTTTGCCTTCCCTCCATTTCCTCCATTCTTCAACGCTTACAGAAACCGGGATAGAGACCAACTGTTCCTTCCCGAGAAGGGACTTCGGCTTTTCAAAGGGCTTGAGAAATATCTCCTCCTCCAACCGATGCACCTCCAAGGTTGCGTACCCGTAGGTCACAAGAAAACTTACCATATACGCTCGCCTCAACGTTTCGGAATACGTTTCCGCGCCCACGAAATCCCAGTATAAAATCTTGCCCTCTTCACCAACCTTCTGCTTCAATTTTTCCCAAAACATTTCCAACTCCTCTGAAAAAGCAGTCTCCGCGAGTATCCTTCGATGAACCAATTCTTCACGCGTCGCACTTCCAGCGTCCGTTTTAAAAAAATCAGTCTTTAACCATCTTTCGTTCAAAGGAAGAAGAGATTCCCAGTACTTCACAGCCTCAGCGAGACTGTGGGGAGATATCTGCTCCAACTCAACTATAGGGCGCCAAGCCTTCAGGAAAATGTTGACGAGTTCCTCCTTGCCCGCCCTTCGTATCTTCTCCTCCAGGAGGAAGGGATCAGTGTAAAGCGACGTTGACCGATGCCTCACCCAGTCGCTCTGAAGCTTAATAACCGAGGCAAACTGATGAATAGCCTCAGCGTCTAAACAAAACTCCTCTGGCAACTCCCACTCAGGAAAATACTCCCGCACAACTGCGATAACGTCGTCAACATCCACGATGAAGGGGTCGAGACCTCTTTCCTCAACAGACCTACACAAGTCTATGATACGTTGAAGACGCTCTTCCCCAAGCTTCTTCCTCTGTTTCTTCGAGGACAATTCATCTTACTCCTTTAAAGATGGGATATCCAACCCAAAAATAAAAGTATAGTGTTCCATCTTAAAACATTAAGACATTAAATGGAAAAGCTTCCAGAATCTGGCGTTAGATTCTATTAAAATAATATAGAGGTTAACAGTTATAGTTATGAAGTGTTCAGAGGTCATATCATGAGGATATCCATTATTGGATCAGGTGTAGTTGGCAAGGCAACAGGCATTGGTTTTCATAGACATGGAAACGATGTCATCTTCCATGATATAATTAAGGAAAAACTTTTCATGCTGAAGAAGCAGGGTTACGAAGTCACTGAAGACCAGTTGGAGGCCATCCATAACTCAAGTATTTCCTTCATATGCGTCCAAACTCCTACACTTAATGGAAAAATGGACTTTAGCTATGTAAAGAAGGCAATCGTAGGGATCGCAAAAACCTTGCGGAAGAAGAGGAAATACCATCTTATCGTAATCCGAAGCACCGTTTTGCCCTCAACCACTCGTACAAAGATTATTCCATTGTTAAGGAAACATTCTCGATTGATACCTGGCAAGGAATTTGGTGTTTGCGTGAACCCAGAATTCATGAAGAGAGCGAGCGCCCTAAATGGTTTTTTGAATCCTTGGAGGATATTAATAGGAGAATTTGATAAACGATCGGGCGATGTCTTAGAAACATTATATTCACCATTTAAGGTATCCGTAATCAGAGCAGACTTAGACACTGCCGAAATGATAAAATACGTCGCAAACACCTTCCTCGCTACGAAAATCTCCTTTTTCAATGAGTTCTTTATAATTTGCAAGAAACTCGGATTAGACCCTCACTTCGTAGCCAAAGTAGTCTCTTTGGATCCTCGAATAGGCGAGTACGGGATTTATGGTGGACGATCATTTAAAGGCAGTTGCCTGCCTAAAGATCTAGAAGCATTCATAAATTTCACCAAAGACAAAAAACTGAACCCTAAGCTTTTGGATGCTGTTTCTCTTATAAACAAGAAAATGAAAAAATGCGAATCACTAACGGCGAAAGCTCATGAGTAAGATCAGCGTCATCATCCCCGCGCGAGATGAGGAGAAAACTATTGGAAATGTAGTAAAACGAGTTCCAACTGTTTTCTCTTCGTCAGTATCTGTTATTGTAATTGTAGATGAAGGAACCAACGATCATACAGCTTCTGTCGCAAAGAAAGCTGGGGCGAAGGTTATCAATCAGGGGGCGACAAGAGGATTAGCCGAAGCCTTCAGAACAGGATTAAAAGAAGCACTTAAAGAGAATGCGGATATCATAGTTACTATAGATGCTGATGCCCAGTATTTTCCTGAAGATATACCTAGGTTAATTGCTCCTATTTTAGCTGGAAAAGCGGATGTTGTCTTGGGCTCGAGATTCGCTGGAAGAATAGAAGGAATGCCACTCGGGAAAAAAATAGGTAATGCATTCTTTACCTGGATTACAAGGAAAATAACAGGAGTTCCGATAACCGACTCTCAAACAGGCTTTAGAGCCATGACCAAGGAGGTTGCGGAAAATCTTGAAATAACGTCAGATTACACTTATACTCAAGAAATGATCATTGATGCAGCTTATAAGGGATTTCGAATAGAGGAAGAGCCTATCTCTTTTGCTAAACGGCGGTATGGCAAGTCAAGGCTTATACCTAATCTCCACACATACGCCGTAAGAGCGATTAAAACCATTGTCGAGTGTTACATAAAGAATTTATCCAAGTTTAAGCGGCATCAAGCTAAAAGGTCATCTATGAGATGATGAACAACATCCCCTTTACAAGGTTTTTCAAAAAAATATTTGTTGCAACATAAGATTTCTGCAACGTGAAGCATGCACCTAGTTCCTGTTTCCCTCCTAGTTCTTTTATAATTATGAAATGTTCCTATGCTAGGAACAATGACATCTGAAATAGGTATGGCACTTTGTTACTTCCTCTCATAAATTCCGGTAAAAAACAGAGGAATGCCGAAAGGGCAATTCCATTTCTTTACTTCTCTGAAATTTTTGCGTAGATTTGCTTGAAGCCTTTCAAGATCGTAGTGCTTGTGGCAGTATCCACGACAACCAACAAGTATCCTAGCCAGCTTATATAGCCAGTTTTCCGAAGGAAGTACACAAACAAAGATTCCGTCAGGTTTCAGACATTGGCGTATCTCCTTAATTGCTCCATTGTGGTCATCAATATGCTCTAAAACACTTATCGCAACGATAACGTCACACGAACTTTCGTCGATATAATTAGACAAACGTCTAGCATCAGCCTTTTTCAGTTCCAAATTTGCATATCTCTTCTGGATCTCCTTTAACGTGATTTTTTCACAAGAATCAAACGTGCTCCCAATATCAGAACCAATGACCTTGTCACTAATTTGGCATAGACTTGGTAAAAAGAAACCATACTTGCAACCAATTTCTAATGTGAGTCCACATCTCTTTTTTTTAAGGTAATTGAAGACGCCTTTCAACCTACTCCAATAGACTATCCCAACAATTGGATTTGTATATAGATGGATTTTTGACTTTTTAATAATGCTCATTTGTGGTTTGATGAATTTCATTTCTGGTAATCCTCAAAATGTAGGACCCACAATAGAAGTCTTTTGAAGATGATTCTATCGTTTTCACTCATTTCCGATGCCGTTAATCCGAAATGAGTTGCTCTCGTGGCATTTCTTTGGTTGATAGCTAGAAGGCATAACTCGTCAAACGACGTAACTGTTGCGATTCCTTGGGCGGTGGTAAATTTGCTAACTGGGACGCCGTACTCAGCTCCTGTGCTATTGAACGGGATGGAAAAATTGGATGTAATGTAGTGTCGAGCATTATATGTTAGATTTGAGTAATGCACATCAGGTGGGTATGCTTCTTCTGTTCCAAAAATGGCTTCAACGATTTGGGGGGAAACTATATGCAGCTTGTATACGCTTTCGTAAAGGGCCACTATGGCACAGCCTTTCTCAAAATATTCAATTAGCTTTTCAGCCTCCGTTTCATCTGAGACTATATCCCAATTAGCGAGAATCAAAACATCATATTCGGTCGAGTTGTCTAATGTTGGTAGACCTGTTGTTCCTAAGTACTGAATATTTGGAGGGGTAGCCATCCAAGGGGGAACTGATGGTATCCATAGCTCGTATAAGATTTCTCTGGTCTTCAACCAATCCCGACCGATGATTGCTATTTTAGCATCTTTGAATTCACGCCAAACTTGGTAGTAGTGGTCTATCTTCGTTTCATTAGTAACAACTGAGGAATTAACAATGTAGATATCACGGTTCGCTACCTTCTCAGTTATCTGTTCATCAACTATGCCAAACTTGTACACACCACCAACAAGAACAATTTTGTACTCACTTAGGTTTTTGAGAACTTCGTCGTCCTCAAGTCTCTTCCAATACAAGCTAGTATCAAGATTAGGATAAGGAGAGTAAATTTCAGGCTTTTTAGCTAAAAGCGACAAAACTTCACCGTAGTAGAGGTAGTCTCCCACAGTACCTAACACCCAGTTACCTATACTCGTATCCAGTGGATACACGGGAATAATTAACTTATCTCCCAAATTCTCTCTAATCCAGATCAAATTCTCCCTTAGTTCCTCATTAATCCAAGGTTTAACTCCCAATCGGTACAGTGTTGCAATCGAAAGATTTGTCACCACAAATGCTATCAAAAGGTATTTCAGGGACATTCTTTTTGGCAAACCTCTAAATCCATATGCGGCCAAGATCGGTAAAGGAAGGATCAAAATAAAGCGGTATGCGAAAGTCACATGAAGTGATGCACCTAATAGAAAGGCCAGCAAAAAAGATGCTGTCCAAGCCAACAACATTTTATTAAATGTGCCTCTAGATCGAAAGAGGAATAAGACTCCCATTGTTGAAAAAATGAAAATGGGTATGAGCGGGGGTGTAATCTTCTCCAACTGAAGACGAGACATCAGTGGCGAAATTACACGTGGATTGACAAGACTTCCGGCTAAAGCAACAATTGGTCTAAGTGAAGTAAACAACAAAAAAATCATGACGCCTACGAAAGGAAGACTACAAGCAATCATATTGATCATTTCTCTCTTGCGTTTTTGTGGTCTTTTAGCGCGGGGTCTTATGAGAAAGGAAAGCATTAGAATTGCAATGTACACTCCATAGGTAAAAACGTGTATTCCTAACATAAACAGGGCGACAATCATAGAGCAAATGATGTACCTCTTATTTCCATTGTTAACATATCTCAAATGAAGGTACATGGCTATCATCATGCAACTCAAAGCTAACAGTTGGGGCTGCAGCTCACCAGCCAGTCTTAAAGTAGCATAGGAAAAGGAAGAAAATAAAGTTGCTAAGGAAACTAGAAAGTCATCATGAGAACCTTCTTTGGACAACAGATAAATTGAAACGATATAGAAAGACCCGAATACTATTGGAATCACCTTAAGCAACTGCTCAGGATCAGCGCCAAGCCCAGAAAGCAAGTATAGGATTAACGCATAAAGGGGCCTGTCAATTACCCCACTCATTAAAGTAGCTTCAACACCATATTTCTCGACGTAAAGGATGTGATACATATAGAGTGGTGTATCCCAACCAATCAACATGTGCCACTTCAGATAAGGAAGTAAGACAAGGAAGTTTACTATTCCAATAGAAATTAGTAGAACGAGTATAGGCACTTTATTGAGGCGACCCTTAACAAATTGGACGATGTTCAAAATTCTCATGGTCTGGCAACTCTAGTCCATAGAACAGTATGTCGTTTTAGGATATAGTCAGTCAAGCCCGCCAGTATTGCTACTTGAATAATAACACCGTAGAAAAGTGAAAGCAATAACTTTCGTCCCTCCTTAAACAAACCCAGTAATACTAAGACCATTACTCCAGCTTCCAACCAGAACAGCCCAGTGGAAGACCACAGAACAAAAGCGGCGACAGGGCTTAAGGCTTCGACTACAAGAAGAAGCATGGGCAATAAAATTACCCTAAAAAAGTGGGCGGGCAGTATCAACACTCCGAACAAACCGTACTTTGGGTTAAACAACATATATTTAAATCTAAGCGTTCCCTGAATCGTCCCCGCCGTTGTTCGCCTTTTATGCATTATCTGGCCCAAAATGTTTTCAGCATCACTTTCATAAACACCTGATAAAGGTTCACAGATGGAGCGATATCCCTTACTTCTTGTTTTAAGAAGAATATATCTGTCGTCATTAATCATGTCCTCTTCTATTCTTTCCAAAACAGATTTGCGAAAGGCACATAGTTCACCAGACCAAAAAGAGGCTGAATCAAACGTTGATTCCCATATTCTAAGCCTTTGCCTAAAAATCCGATAGAACAAATGATTCATCCTACTTGCTAGAGACTTGCCTGAAGTTATAGTTAAATTACCAACCACAGCACCGACGCTTTGATCAGCAAAATTCTTCAATAGTTCCTTTATAGCTTCCCTCTCAAATCTTGCATCGGCATCTGTCAATACCACGATGTCGCCTTTACATTCCCTAAGACCTTGATTTATTGCAGAAGATTTACCCAGCCTTTGTGGTTGCTGCATCAAATTAATTTTTCCTTGAGAGGCATATTTTGAAAGTATGGAGTACGTATTGTCCGTTGAGCCGGACTCGACGAATATTAATTCAAATTTGTGCTTGGGATAGTCGATGTCCAAGGTGTTTTTGATTTTACGCTTAATCACGGATTCTACGTTATAGCAAGGGATCAAAATAGATATGAAGGGCACACAGCCATCCGATTTTTGCACAACCCTTCCCCTTATTTTAGCTAGACTAAAAGCAAGAAAAAGGTATCCAAAATTCATCATGAGAAATAAAGTCAATGCTATTAACCAAATTGTCGTCAAAAAATGAAGCACACCCATTAGATTCACCTGCTAGTTTTTTTGCCACAAGTATGTAGACAGAGTCATTAATTAGGTAATGCGGTTCATGTATTTTCTGTTTTCTTGGCGATTGTTTTTTTTGCTTTTATCTTCGTTTAAGACAGAAATCATATCTAAATACACTTGAAATAACCCCCTTGAAGACGTACTTTGAATATTTTTTGAGAATTTCTTAACTCTTTTGGTTATTACGTAGGAAGAAAAGTGTTGATAGCAGCGATAGATCTCTTTCCACTATGGGGAGTAGAAAGGAGAAAAAACGATGCACGCACAAACGGCGGGGAGTAAGATAGACCAGCAACCACCGCCCACCAAGACCACATGTTTCTACGTATCATCCATCATCAGGTTGATGCGTGCAATGAACGCTGCTACAGTTTAGGAGTTCTGTTCTTAAGGTAAATCTTTTATATATCTAGAAGGTTAACCTAGAAACTCGTTCTAGGCCAGCGCGCGGTTTGGTGATAATAGGATGATGGTTAGAATAGCAATTAGAAAGGCGTGGACATTAATGACTGGTCAGGCTCGAATTTCGCTTACGAGGAATGAACTGACTAAGATGAGAAGTAAAGCTATTCGGCGAGGCATCTGGTTCAAAGTGTTAAGCGGAGCGGAGCGAGCATACATGGGGTTAGCCATAAGAGTCGTTGAAAGAGTCCGCAGCCTCCTCCTAGCCAAGGTATTGACTTCCATCCTAAAAAAGTTACTTTCCGCCATGGAAAGCAGAGTTGCGCGTATAATGAGGGAAATTGGTCACTCTCTCGCCCAAAAATTGAGTCGAATCGCCCAAAAATGGGGCAACAAACCCGCTATTCAATGGACAGACAACCATGGCTTCATACAATATTTAACCGTAAACCATATCAACACGCCAGCAGCATTCAAAGTATAATGTATAATATGGTTTGTGGAACCTGATGTCAGCGCGTTATCTTGTTCATAAAGACGCTTATGGGATTTAGGGGTTAGGAGAGCGTGTTTGCTATAATTCTGAACATAAGGGAGTTTGCATCGTCAACATGAATCTAATGTATTTGATACTCACCAGTATACTCGCCTCTCTTTACATATTCACTCTATACAACATACCTATTCTAGTGGCTGGTGTTAGACATCTACATAGGTCAAGTCGAAACAAGAAGAAGACCCCACGACTAAGTGAGGAAAAATTACCAGCTATCTCAGTTGTTGTTCCGGTGAAAAATGAGGAAAGAGTTGTGGGTAGACTTCTAAAGGCATTGTTAACATTGGACTATCCGCAGCAGAAGAAGGAAATAATCATTGTCGAAGATGGATCAGCGGACAAAACTGTGGAAATATGTAAGGAGTATGTCAAGCAGCAACCTAATCATGTAAAACTTCTCCATAAGTCAGCATCTAACGGAAAGGCGGCTGCTCTAAACTATGCCATCAAACACGCGAAAGGAGAGATCATCGCTGTGTTCGATGCCGACAATGTTCCAGAACCAGACATTTTGCAAAAAGTGGTTAAATATTTTGAGGTCCAGTCAGTAGCTGCTGTGCAGGGTATTACGCGCTCTATAAACGCTGGTGAAAACATGTTAGCCAATCTTGTGTCATGTGAGGAAGCTATGCGGTTTGAAGTCCTTTTTAGAGGGAAGGATGATCTTAACCTGTTCGTTCCTTTAACCGGTAGTTGTCAATTCATTAGACGAAACGTTTTTGAGGAGGTTGGCAAGTGGGATGAAGAATCTTTGTCTGAAGACACGGAGATGTCTGTTAGACTATTGGGAAAAGGTTATAGAATAAGGTATGCCCCAGATGTGCAATCGTGGCAGGAAAATCCAGTGAATCTGACTCAGCTAATCAACCAGCGAACAAGATGGTTCAGGGGATGCATGGAAGTCGCGCTGAGATACGGAAAACTCATCACAAAACTGGACAGAAGAAGCATTGACGCTGAAATCACGTTGGCGGGACCTTATATGTTAGCTTTATGTCTCATAGGCTATTTTATGGCTATATACACTTTCTTTATTCCGATTCAACCTGACCTTATTTTCACGATCATGGCACAACTCATATCACTACTCACCGTTATCAGTTTATTACTCATAGGAATAGCCATAACATATGTAGCAAAACCACGAAAAATGGTAAATCTACTAAGTTTACCCTTCATTTACGTATACTGGAGCGCACAAACTTTCATGGCTTCATATGCGCTAGTTCAGATCATTTTAAAGAGACCTAAAAAGTGGACAAAAACGTTGAGAACGGGAGCAGCCACTGACGCTCTAAAAATCATGGATAAACAAAGAACTTCAAAGTGAAATCTATTTTCCATACGGAGTATCTGAAAATCTTTCATCCCATGAACATGTATCCCGCTGAAATGTTAAGCCATGTTTATGCTTTCTAAGACCAAGTTGGCTTCATTTGATTCAGGAGCTGTGCGTAGAGGAGTTTGGTTCATGTTTTTAGGTCAGATGGAACAAGGTATCATCAGTCTCGCTATTAGATGCGCGGAAAGGGTTCGAAGCTTCCTCCGAGTTTCATATATACGCCAGATAGTTGACATCTTTCTGAAGCATCCACACTTAGATTTTAGG
The DNA here is from genome assembly GCA_020348945.1 of Candidatus Bathyarchaeota archaeon. GTDB lineage: Archaea > Thermoproteota > Bathyarchaeia > Bathyarchaeales > Bathyarchaeaceae. The sequence goes on along the minus strand of CP070759.1, from coordinate 1,679,325 downwards.
AGGGGTCTTTTGATTTCTTTTTGTTTGGGTTTCATTGTTAGATTGATACCTGAAATCTTGTCGTATCCTTATCCGATAGGTTTTGATACTGTGTATTATGGAGCGCGAATTAAGAGTGGGGTTGTGTGGTACCACTGGACGTCTGTGTTTTCGACTTGGTTGCTGTACGCGATTTTGATACCGGTATATCAAGTTGTGCGGGGGGGTCCGTTTCTTTTGCTGAAGTTTGTGGCGCCTATGTTGTATGCGTTGAATGTGTGTGGAGTCTACTACTTTGCTAGGAGAGCGTTGAATTGGAGTGTGAGAAAGGGGTTGGTTGCGGCGTTTTTCTTTGCGTTTCAGCTGGCTTTGTTAAGGTTGTCGTGGCATTCATATAGAAACATGCTTGGATTGGCAATTCTTCTCTTTACTTTGCCGCTGTTTAAGAACACAAAAACAAAGAAAGGATTTGCGTGGCTCGTTTTGCTTTCTATCCTTGTTGTTTTCAGTCATGAATACGCTTCAGTCATTATGTTCACCGTGATTTTGGGGATTATAGCAAGTGATTTTCTGAAGGGTGAGAGGACGAGGATACTAAAGGTCGTAGCCGCTATCTTTCCCGCCTTAATAATATTCTTAACGAGTGTTTATCTAATTTTGTTTCCTGTACCGTTCCATGTAGAAACAAACATTATTACCGTTAATGACACGCTTAATCCGAGTTCTGGCAAGCTGTTTTTCCTAGTTGACTATTTGAATGTTGTGTCACCGATTGAACATTACCCCACATATCTAGATCTCGTTTCGCGTGTTTTCACTCTTTTTTCCATTCTTTATTTGCTGTGGCTACCCCTCGTTTTTGTTGGCTTCTTCACAGATAAGGTCCTCAATGGTTGGACCGTCTTGCTTCTCGTTGGTTCCTTCAATTCCCTGATAACGCCATTCTTCGCATTAGAGTTATGGTTCAGATGGATGTTCATGCTGGTTTATCCGTTCACATTTTACGCGGTAAATGCCATTCAGAAAGTTTTGGAGTCCCAAAGTAAAGGTGTTGCACCAAGTTTCAGATGGATGAATTGGATGAAAGTTTCGAGGAGAGGGGTGCTTGGAATTTCCTTATCAACGGTTTTACTGGGAACACTTTTTATGGCTACACCGCTATTTTTCGGTAGGTTTGGAGTTTTTTCCATCCCTAACATAAATACATACTTTCCTTCGACTATGTTGCATAACACGGTTCCCCTGCAGGATGTGAAAAGCACCATTCAAGTCATGGAATGGCTGAATACGAACATGATAGACGGCTCGTGTGTGGTTTTGCTCGACGCTTTCCAGCGGTGGTCAGACCTATACTTAGACAAGAAACACACTGTTGTCTCATTTACGATAGATATGGAAAAAGCTTTAAACGTGGCGCTAAAACATGGTTTCGATCCCATATATCTGATATGGTGGCGTGAAAATATTGGATGGTATGGCGGTCTCACTGTTCCAAGCTATTTCGAATCTATATTTAGCAGTGAAAGAATCTCAATTTTTAAATACTACACCTCATCATACACGTGAATCTCCCTCAAGAATCGTTAGCTAGAGGTAGTGAATGTGAATAAAGATAGACCCTTTGTCGTTGCGGCTGTTCCGGCCTATGATGAAGAGAAGACTATTGCAAAGGTGGTTCTGCAGGCGCAGAGGTATGTTGATAAGGTTGTGGTTTGTGATGATGGTTCTAGGGATTTAACGGCTGAAATAGCTGAAAGGCTTGGCGCTGAGGTGATAAGGCATGAAAGAAGCTTGGGTTATGGAGCAGCGATTCAAAGTTTGTTTAGGAAAAGTAGAGAGCTTAACGCTGATGTTATGGTTACATTGGACGCTGACGGGCAGCATAATCCTCGCGAAATCCCAAGGTTGTTGAAACCCATTTTGAAGGAGGATGTGGATATTGCTGTTGGGTCGCGATTTTTGGATAAGGAAGGGCGATTTGAGGATGCTCCGTTGTATAGGCGTTTAGGCGTGAAAGCTATCACTAAGTTGACGAGTATTGCTGTGAATAATGAGATGAGTGATGCTCAGCATGGCTTTCGAGCATATGGTAGGAAAGCGTTGGAAGGTTTAAAAATTTTTGAGAATGGGATGGGTGCGAGCGTAGAGATTCTAATGAAAGCCAAGGAGAAGGGCTTAAGAGTCGTTGAAATTTCAATGGGATGTAATTATCATGGTTTGGAAAAGACTTCAACGCATAGTCCCATAAGACATGGTGCAAGCATAGTAATGTCGATTGTGAAGTTAGTTGTAGAGGATAAGCCACTGGTGTTTTTGGGTGTGCCTGGCGCTGTTTCCCTCCTCGTCGGGGTTTTGTTTGGGGTTTGGATGCTGCAAATCTATGCTATAGAAGGTCGTATAGTGACTAATATTGCCTTGGCCACGGTGGCCTTCATATTTGTCGGTTTATTTGCGGTTTTCACCGCCATAACTCTCTACGCCATAGCCAGGCTGATACAGAAAACAAATAAGCAGTAGGTAGAGGACAAGACTCCAAAAAGAAGGGTAGGTAAATGGAACGAATATTGGTTACTGGCGGAGGGGGATTTATCGGAAGCCACCTTGCAAAGTATCTTTATTTGCAGGGAAACTTCGTCAGAGTGATCGACACAGAATTTAATGAGTACATTCAAGAAAAATACTGTAGCGAAAAACTTCAACTCGACTTGAGGATATGGGAAAATTGCCTTGCCGCCACAAAGGGAGTGGACAAGATCTACAATCTCGCTGCTAACATGGGGGGCATAGGATTCATCAATTCAGTGGGCGCCGAAGTAATGCACGACAATGTGTTGATAAACACTCACATGCTTGAAGCTTCGAGGCAGAATAACGTGAAAAGATTCTTGTTCAGTTCATCTGCCTGCGTTTATCCAACTTATCGGCAGAGAAATCCGAATGTGAAGGGTTTGAAGGAAGAATATGCCTACCCCGCTGATCCTGACAACTTCTATGGTTGGGAAAAGCTATTTACGGAGAAAATGTGCGAGGCGTATCGGAGAGATTGTAGCATGGATATTAGAATTGTTAGATATCATAATATCTATGGACCGAAAGGAACCTATGAGGGTGGAAGAGAGAAGTCGCCGGCGGCTCTATGCAGAAAAGTTGCGGAAGCTCTTAGCCCTGAGACTATCACGCTTTGGGGAGATGGAAAGCAGACACGTTCTTACTGTTATATTGACGATGCAGTAAGAGGGACAGTGATGTTGATGGGGTCTGATCATGATAAGCCTTTGAATATTGGGTCGGATAGGCTTGTTTCGATAGATGAGTTGGCTGACATTATAATTAAAATTTCTGGGAAGAATATAGCTAGGGAGTATGATCTTTCTGCGCCTCAAGGGGTTAGAGGTAGAAATGCGGATATAACTTTGGCTAGGAAGATTATAGGTTGGGAGCCGAAAGTAAGTTTGGAGGAGGGATTGGCTAGGACTTATAGGTGGATCGAAGAGTGTGTCAGAGACAAACTAGTGGCGGCAAAGGGCGAGGTCAAAGCTGATGTTGTTAGGCGAAAGTAATTATGGGCAATTGTTTGAAAGTTTTGGTTCTGGCACAATATTTTCCTCCTGACATGGGTGGAGCTAGCACCAGAGCTTCTAATGTTGTTAAGGGATTGCTTAGTAAAGATTGCAAAGTTAAAGTGGTCGCTGCTTTTCCGCATTATCCCCATGGGAAAGTGTCAAGGAAATATAGGCATAAGGCTATAGTTTCTGAAAAAGCGGGTGATGCAAAAGTCTTACGTGTTTGGATTCCAGCGTTGCCACATAGTTGCATAGTAAACAGGGTTATCTTGCATTTTTGCTTTGTTATTTCTTCTTTGTTTGTTTTGCCCTTTGTAGGAGATTTTGACGTTGTTTGGGCTGCTAATCCTAACTTGTTTTGTTTCTTTCCGGCTGTTGTCTATGGGTTTGTTAAGCGTAAATCTATTGTGCGGAACGTCGACGATTTATGGCCTGAGGTTTTTTACGAGTTGGGGCTTGTGCGTTCTGGGTTGATTCGAAAGGTGCTGGATTTTTTGGCTTGGCTTTCTTATGTTGTTCCCGTAGCTGTTACGCCTGTGAGTGCGGGGTATAAGCGTAGAATAATTGGCAAATATGGTGTTTCTTCGGAGAAGGTGCATGTTATTGAGGTTGGTGTTGATGGTGTTAATCCTTTGAAAACGAAAGAGAAGAGTCGGTTTGTGGTTATGTATTCTGGAGTTTTAGGCCTAGGCTATGATTTTGACATAGTGTTGGATGCTGCAAGTCTTTTGGCAAAAAATGAAGAGATTGTTTTTGTGATTAGGGGAGTTGGCGAGCTTGCTTCGAGATTGCGTAGGCGGATTTGGGAACTCAATCTTAATAATGTTGTTTTAGATACAAATTTTCTGCCCAAGGACAAGTTATCAGCTTTGTTGGGTTCTGCTGATGTTTTCGTGCTTCCGATGGCTTCTGCAAGTTTTGTGGATGAGGGACTTCCTACTAAGGTTTTTGAGTATCAGGTTTATGGGAAACCCATAATTTGTGTTTCTAATGGAGAACCTGCCAAGTATGTTGAGGCTACTGGGTCGGGTTTGGTTGTCAAACCCAAGGATGTGGATGGTTTTGTAAAGGCCGTTTATACGGTTTACAAGGATAGGAAGCTAGCTTCTGAGCTTGGACGAAAAGGTTGGCAGCATGTTTCAGAAAACTTGACAGCGGGAAAAATTGGCGAACGAATGTACAGACTGTTCAAGTCTCTAATATGATTTATAATTTTGTTTTGATGTGGATGTATGCGAGTCTGTATATTTGGATCGGAAATTGGTCCAGTGAAAAAAGAGATTTTTGTCGGGGGAGCCGCTGTTAGTGCGGTGCGACTCGGGAGAGCTTTACATACATTAGGTGATGCGGTTTTTGTATTTAGTTCCGCTCCACGAGGTAGGTCTTCAAGAATTTACAAATTAAAGTGGGGTGCTGTTGTAAATAGACGAATTCCGGGACGCTATGACTCATTGTTTTATAATATTTTATTTTTTTTAATATCTCTTTTGGGTTTATGGTCCTTTTGTCGTCGCAATAAAATTCACGTAATAAGCAGCCATTCTGGGAGTATCTTCCTTTCAATCATCCCAAGTATCATAGGGAGTTTTCTGAGAATACCTGTTATCCATACGCAGTACTGTGTTATCGATTTAGAACGAAAAAGTTGGGTTAAGCACTCTTTTGGTTATGCGTTGGAACAGTTATGTTTAAGATTGCCAACTAGGTTAGTTGCAATTTCCCACAACGTTTATGATTCGTTAAAGAAAGCAGAGCTTTCCATCGAACGACTTGACATGATTCCACCAATAATTCCTTTTTTTGAGAATGATTCTAACTCTCAATATACGTATCGAAGGCTTCTTGGTTTGGAGCATGATGATTTTGTTGCTATTTTTGTAGGTAATTTAAAAGAGAACAAAGGTATAGACGTTCTTCTGAGAGCATTTCACGATCTGATAGAAGAGGGCTACAGATTAAAGTTGGTTATAACTACTGAATTAGTCCACAGAGCATTTTGTGAACGTAAAAAGGCTTTGTCTGAGTATGTGTTAAAACATAATTTGGCTAGTAGTGTTTTTTGGTTAGACATTGTGGATAATATTCCCGCATTGCTTAGTGAGGCTGATGTGCTTGTGGTTCCCTTTCTTGACTCAAGAGGAATATCTGACTATCCTTTGGTTTTGCTCGAAGCTTTGAGTGCTGGGACTCCGGTTATTGCATCGGATATAGGAGGAATCCGCGAAATTTTGCAGGATAAAGAAGCGGGAATCTTGGTTCCTCTTGGTGATGTTGAGGCATTACGTAAGGCATTGAAAAGTATCGTAACCAACAAAGAGTTAAAGTATAGACTTAGAAATGGTGTCCAGAGCTTTCCTCTTCAGTGTTATGGCGCGGGTGTTGTAGGGCGGAAATATCAGGAGCTTTTTTTGCGGGAGCTGAATAAGAATGGCTGATGAGGTTCAGAGGTTTTATGAAGGGGAAGCGAACGTCTACGAAGAATTACGATTCAGAAGCTATCAAGGGGTATATAGCGACGCTGTCCAGAAGTCTATAGTCCTTGAACTTGTGGGAAAGTGCAAAGGCAAATCTATCTTGGAAATAGGTTCTGGAACTGGAAGATTGACAAGAGAATTGGCAAAATGTGGCGCACACCTTGTTTGTGTTGATTTTTCGCGTAAAATGCATGAACACTTGCGTATGGGGCTACATAGTAATTCTGTGGAATATTTTGTTATGAGCGGGACGGATTTAGGTTTTGCTGATAACACTTTCGATGGATGCCTAGCTGTGAATGTGATGAGTCATGTTAAGGATGGCTCCAAAATCTTGATGGAAGTAAATCGGGTACTGAAGGAAGGTGGTTTTTTTGTAGCTAACTTTCCTAATCTGTTGAGTGTCTATTTTCCCATTGGTGGCATTGTTAACTTGTTTGGGCGCTCTTTGCAAGCTCCTGTTTATTCAAGATGGTATTCTTTTGGAAGAACTATTCGCTTTCTTAGGAATGCGAGGTTGAATCCTGTTCGAGTTTTGGGGCATATGATTCTTCCTAGAAAGTATTGTCCTACTGTGCTATTCAAGTTTTTCAGAGAACTTGATCGTAGAATGTTGCAATCCAATCTGGGCTTTCTTTCAGGAGACTTATTTGTAAAGTCGCGTAAATTCCGATCACGCGGTATCCGGTGAGTGCGACTGTGTGAGGATACTAACGAATAAAGGCTTAATCTTTTTTTTGATCATGTTCTTTGTTTTCACTGGGGCTAGCGTAGCAAAGTCTTCTTACTCTAATCTTTTCTTAAATGATGAAAACGGTGAATGGGGTTCCTTAAATGAATTTGCATTCTTCGAAATCGATGAGTTAGATTTTGTTGGTAATCATTCATACAAGTTTTACACATTAGATGCTACGGAATGGATGTTTTTCGGATATGTTTTTGATGTGTCTTTCAATCTTTCTGATAAATTCCTTGTTTTCTGGTTGAAAATACAGAATGTTACTTTTGAAACGCCTTTAACGCTTACTCTAGATGATGTTAATGGAAATGAACGTGGCTTTTGGAATATTAGTAGTTGGTTCGCTTTAAGTTCAAACAAGTGGGCCAGAGTTGCTCTGGATATGGGCAATTTTCAGTGGGAAGACCCTGATTTTGATGTTACTCATGCTGCTAGAATGCGATTTGGTGTGTACGATGGAGGTAGATCCTATTCACAGACCGTGTGGATTGAAAATCCAACGCTTCTTCTTGAAGAAGAGAATAAAGGAGTTTCGTTGAGTAATCAAGCTGGGTTATTTTTGGTTGCAGACATTTTGTTTTTCTTGCTTGTTTTTTCTTGTACAGGTTTTATTGTTTTCCATTTTTTGAAACTTAAGTTGCCTTCTGGTTGGAACTTTGCTGTAGCCTTGCCGTTATATATGGCAGTAGGCATATGCGTTCTTGTTGTTTTGTTTTCTCTTCTCTGCTTAATCTATTTTGATGCTGTGGTAAGTTGGTGCGTATTATTTGCTATTTTTGCTACTTTCGTTGTTATAATTAGAAAGAGGTTGGGTCACTTAGGAGTGGAGATTAGAAGTTTTACGAGAGTTGAGTTCTTACTTCCGATCTGCCTGTTTATTTTTTCTCTTGTGAGGTTTCTATTGTTGGCTTTGGATATGGGATGGGGTGCGTATGTTGATTCACAAACACATGGTTTATTCACGAGTCTTATTTTATTTCACAGAGGTTTCCCTTTTTCGTCTTACCCTGTAGGTAACATGCCGTTAAGTCTAATTGAGTATCCTATGGGTTTTCATGCATTAAGTGCATTTGGTTCCTTGGTGACCGGATCGTATCCGGGGCAATCCATTCTTTCGGTGGGAGTCGCGATGATTTTGTTTCTTCCATCTTTATTTTACAGCATAGTATATTCATACACGAAGTCCTTGAAATTGTCTTTCTTGGCATTCTTGTTGCTTTTCTTCTTGCCTGGATTGACTCCCGTAGTGTGGATGCCTAGCAATGATTTACTCTTGGGTAATCTTCTTGTTGGAACTTATCCGAATTTGTTGGGAAATCTGATTCTTATCACATTCCTAGCCGTAATTATTATTCTGGAGGTCTCAGCGGGTAATTCCTCGCGACAATTGATGTTACTTTATGGTTTGTTGATAGCAGTCCTAAGTGTCAGTTATTACCCTTTACTTCCTTTCATTTTGGGAATTATGTTCTTGAGGGGCGCTATCCTTTATTCTAAGAGATTGAAGCTTGTTTTAGGAGGTTTATTACTTGCTTCGATAATATTCGCCTTTGTTTTATGGTTTTACCGACCGATATTAATGGCTTTCTATGAACTTGACAGTTTGTTCCTCCACTCCATTTATAGGAGATATTCGCTATTTGAGTTAAGTTCGCCCTATCTTGTTTATACAGCACTTGGGTTGATCGCGTTTCCTATTTCGTTATGGTTTTTGTTTTGGAATAAATTGCGAAACTTGGGCCTGTTCTTTTTAGTTTTCTTTCTTCCATTGATCGCTGCGCAAAATGAACACGTGTACAGCGGTTTTCTTTGGTTTATTCAGCCTGATCGTGTCTTGATTTTGTTAGTGGTTTTTTCTTATGTAATTGTGCTTTTGGGAATCTTTGAGTTGTCTAAACTTAACTGGATACGAAGAAGGCTTTATGACTCAGTTGGATTATGGTTTGAAAAGTTTAGTCCCAGTTTTCCCGGATGGCTTGCGGTAGGAATTGTGTTTTTGCTGTGTGTTCCCAGTTTGGTAGGTCATGTTACTTATTCCTATCCTGCTCGGTATAAAGAGGCTCTTCCACATGGAAATGATTTTGAAGCATTAGCTTGGCTTGCTAGCCATGTAAATTCTTCTGAATTGATTCTTAATGATAGAACAGTTATGGGTTTGTGGGCTAGTTCTTTTAGGGCTATGAGTATAGTTAATGATAGGGAAATTATTCTGAAGATTTTCTTGTTTGGCTCGTTAAATGGAACCTATTTAGCCAATCGCACAATTGAAATTAATAAAATACTAGATTATCCTTGGGACTACAGCGGCATCGAGGAGATTGCGCGAAAATATAGTGTGCACTATATTTACCTCAGCGAAAATAGCCTTGGATTATCCGAACGGGGACAACATGCTTGGTCTTTTCCATGGAAGCATCTAACTCAGAAAGAACGGACACTCATATACTCACAAAACCCGTATCTAGAAGTAACTTATCGGTCAGGCAACGCTGTAATTTTCAAAGTCAAAAAACAAGTTGATTAAAGTTTTCTGCATTATTTGCAAAACTACATTGTGTGCGTGCGCTTATTTCAGAAAGTCTAAACCTCTATAAGGACTCTTCAACTAGGCTTTCTCTAACCACTATATTGTCCTTAAATAGTGGGCCACATCTCCGCAAGGGGACATTATTCCAACCTCTAATTCTTCGCGATGAATCAGTATGGTATTGCATCTGTTCAAACATGCGAAGATTTATTTCGCTGCAACATAAACCAAGAGAAGGAGGCGAGAAAAATGAGGAAAGTAGCTGTTCTAGGCGCAGGTCTAATGGGACACGGAATTGCTCAGGTTGCGGCTCGAGCGGCGAAATGTGAGGTTAGTTTAAGAGATGTTAGGCAGGAGTTTCTGGACAATGGAATGGGGATGATACGAAGTAGTCTGCAGAAGTTTCTCGACAAAGGAACGATATCGAGGGAAGAGATGAACGAAATTTTGGGCAGAATTTATCCAACAGTGAATTTAAGAGAAGCTGTAGTAGACGCTGACCTAATTATTGAAGCGGTTCCTGAGAGCGTTGACATTAAAAGAACCGTGCTTATGGAAGTTGATGGAGTTGCCAAAAAAGATGCAGTAATGACTTCGAATACTTCTTCCATTAGTATTACCTTACTTGCGTCATTCACGCGTAGACCGGAAAAATTTTGCGGCATGCACTTCTTTAACCCTCCACAATTGATGAGGTTGGTGGAGGTTGTGAAAGGTACCAAAACGTCTGACGATACCGTCAACGTAGTGGTTGAGGCAGCTAAGAAAATGGGGAAAGAGCCGGTTGTCGTTAAGAAAGACTCTCCAGGTTTCATTGTTAACAGAGTTCTGGTTTCAGCTTTAAACGAGGCTCTCTACCTCGTCTGGGAAGGAGTTGCGGATCGAGATGAAATTGACAAAGCCATAAGGCTTGGATTAAACTGGCCTATGGGCCCGCTGACCCTTTTAGATCATGTAGGCTTAGACACAACCTTAGCTATCTTGGAAGTTTTTCAAAGAGAACTGGGAGAACTAAAATATCAGCCATGTCCGTTGCTCACACAAATGGTTAAGACAGGGCTGTTAGGTAGAAAAACTGGAAAGGGCTTTTACGACTGGGAAAAGAAATAGACCGTTGGTGAGAATCCGTGAAATTCAAGAATACTCTTTATGAAAAAAATGAGAGCACAGCAACCATCACAATTAATCGCCCAAAAGTGCTCAACGCCTTAAACGAGGAAACAATTCTAGAAATATTGTCAAGGCTTGAAGATGCGGAAGAAGACGAGGCTATCAGAGTGATTATCGTCACAGGCGCCGGAGACCGCGCTTTTTCCGCGGGCGCTGACATCAAGACGATAAGGGACTTGGATCTCTCGAAAGCAAGAGATGTGTCCAGACTCGGGCACAAGCTGTGTGACAAAATAGAAGAACTGGGAAAGCCGGTGATAGCTGCCATAAATGGCTACGCCTTGGGAGGGGGGCTGGAGTTAGCCATGGCGTGTGACATTAGGATAGCTTCAGAAAACGTGAGGCTGGGGCAATCTGAGATAAAATTGGGGCTGATTCCAGGTTGGGGGGGCACCCAGCGTCTTCCAAGATTCGTGGGAAAGAGTGTGGCAAAAGAAATGATCTATACCGGCAAGATGATTGATGCCAAGATGGCTGAGCGGCTGGGTTTAGTGAACGTTGCGGTGCCACTTGACCAGTTGAGGTTGGTTGTTGAAGAGTTCGCTAAAGAAATTGCTGATAAACCTCCTATATCCATTAAGTTGGCTAAAGAGTTGATTAACAGTAGCTTGGAAACCAGTTTAAAGGTTGGTGAAGCCCACGAAGCCGAGGCTTTTGGCATGGCTGCCTCCACTGAAGATTTCAGAGAGGGAGTGGCTGCCTTCCTTGAAAAGAGGAAGCCAAAATTTGAAGGGAGATAGTTGGAATTATCATGTGTTGCTGAAGGTTGTGGGCGCATCTCCATGAAGAACAAGTCACTAACGAAATAAGTTTCTTTGGGCAAAGAAATAGGAGTGTAGTGGAAAGTT
>CP070759.1:1658645-1667925 GCA_020348945.1 Candidatus Bathyarchaeota archaeon | reverse complement strand
TGGCCTAATCCGCCTACTTTTAAATAAACATTATGACCATAAAGTTGTGGAAGGGTAGAAGCAAGTTGCTTACAAGATTCAAAGAAAGAGTTCAGCTCTGGATATCCTATGAAGCCCAGCTTGCTCACAGCGTAGGGTTAACTCCGAATCACGTGAGTGCAATTGGAATGTTATCTGCAATAATCTCAGCACTACTATACTGGAACTCAAAACCCAACCCGCCCCTTCTAATAGCAGCCACCATCTTCCTCCTAGCCTCAGGCTTCTGCGACGCCCTAGACGGCGCCCTCGCAAGAATCTACGGAGAAACCACGGTTTTCGGTGGCTTCCTCGACTCCCTCCTAGACCGTTACGTCGACGCCATCATTTTCAGCGGCATCATTCTCAGCGAGCTATGCGAACCATCCTGGGGACTTGCCGCGCTAATCGGTTCGCTACTGGTGAGTTATGTTCGGGCTAGAGCTGAAGCGGCTGGAGCGAAAATGGAGACAGTGGGCATCGCTGAACGTGCCGAACGCATAATTATATTGGCAGTAGCCAGTCTTCTCAGCGTTGTTTGGCTAGAAGCGTTATGGTGGAGCATAATCATCCTAGCAATTCTCACAAATCTTACCGTGCTTCAACGGGTAATTTACTTTCGTAAATCCCAAGAACAGAGAATTAGTCGTTAAAAGGAGTCAGCGCCTAAGTCGTCTTTTTCGAGGCCTTGTTTTTCGTTCGCCTTTCGAACGCACCTTCACCACGCCACGGTGCACCGCACAGGAAATACAGTAATACCTTGTCACAGGTCGGCTGGTTATGTAGGCGCCTTTTTGACGAAGCTCTTTGTATAACATAGAGTCGACCAGAGAAACTCGACGAGACGATTTCTTAGCTTTGTCGCGGGGAACCAGCTCGCCACAACCGCTGCACTGAACGACGGGGCCTTTTCCCTTTCCACCCTTGGATCGACCTCTCGACTTGCGCTTCACTGGCATGCCGTGTTTCCTCAACCTTACATAGGATGCTGAAACAGATTTATAACTTTACGCAAGATTAATCCTTGTGCAGTATGTTCTTCCACGAGGAAAACCATGTTTGACCTAGTAACCGTCGGCCACATAACCATCGATAGCATATTCTCGCCGAAAAAATCGACGCCTAGAACCACGCTAGGTGGACCACCAACCTACGTTTCACTGGCAGCGAGAAAACTAGGCGCAAAAGTTTCCGTGGTCTCCAAAGTGGGAGGAGACTTCCCCGATGAGTATGTTGTGTGGCTTAAAGCAAACGTTGTGGATTTATCTGGACTGAGACGAGTCAGAGACGCTTCCACCACAAGATTCCTTTTGAAGTACGGGAAGAGAGGGCGACAACTCCAGCTAAAGAGCCAAGCACCACCCATTTTTCCGGAAGACGTACCTAGTTTTCTACGAGCCAAAGCTGTTCACGTGGCTCCCATTGCAAACGAGCTGTCACAGAGCGTCATTGGCAAACTGCGGGAGTTAACGGATATTTTGTCGCTGGACCCTCAAGGCTTTGTGCGAAGGTTCGATGAGCAAGGAAACGCGAAGTTGGATAGATGGAAAGAAACGGGGATTCTACGACAAATCGACGTGTACAAATCATCGTCAAGTGAAATCAATGCTGCAACAGGGTTAACCGACTTGCAACTGGCTGTGCAGAAGATTCACAGCTACGGACCAAAAATAGTCATGATAACAAAGGGTACGAAAGGATCCACATTATTTTTTGATGAAGAACTTTATGAAATTCCAGCCTGCAAGCCGAGAGTTGTTAAGGATGTCACTGGCGCTGGAGACGCTTTTATCGGCGCCTTCCTAGCCGAACACATTCAAGGAAAAGACCCAGCGTGGTGCGCTTGCATTGGGTCAGCCGCTTCCTCCTTTGTTGTGGAGGGTGTGGGACCCGCAGTGTTTGGAGAAAAGAAAGAAACCTATAAGAGGGCTACTGAAATCTATGAGAAAGGGCTTAAACGGTTGACCGTGTAAGACAAAGACTATTGGAGGGTTCACTGGTTGGGTCGGGTTGCTAAGGGCGTGAAATGTAGCGTGGTTGGATGTGACAAGCTGGCAGTTCGCTCCCTCTCCAACCAAAGAGTAGGCAACGCAGGGCTAAAGGTTGGTGGAGAAAGAAGAGGAAGAGCCTACCTCTGTAAAGACCACTACAAAGAATACAAAAAGGAGACCAAGAAAGACAAGATGCTGGAGAAGTGGAGGTACAGAGGCTGAGGATACTTCAACTGCACTCTAACTTCATAGAGTACCAGCCGATAAAAAAGGAAATCGCCACGGCCGAGAAGTGCGAGAAAAAGAAACAGCAACTCGAAGAACTAGTGGTTCTGTTCACATGCGTTGAAAAAGGAGACGACGAGGCTGTTGCTAGAAAAGCTGTGGAGGAAGTAAAGTCCTCTCTTCAACAATTAAAAGTCAACAAGGTTCTGATATACCCCTACGCCCACTTAAGCAGCAACCTAGCGAAGCCTGTTGCCGCCTTAAAAGTCCTTAAGGCAATGGAGAAACATGCAAAGGAGGCGGGTATCGAAACATACAGAACCCCCTTCGGCTGGTGCAAGCAGTTCTCAATCTCCATAAAGGGACATCCTCTGGCTGAGCAGTCGAAGGTGGTTTTGCCAACCGAGGGTGAGGAGAAGGAAGTTGTCTCGAAAGCTTTGAAGGCGGAAGAGAAGTTAAAGCCTTCTTGGTTCATCCTGCAACCAGACGGAAAAATGGTTCCAGTTGAGAGTTTCAACTTTTCTGGACACGAAAATCTGGAAAAGTTTGCAAGAAACGAAATAAAAAAGGTGAGAGCGGTTCAACAGGTTCCACCCCACGTGAAGCTGATGAGGAGACTGGAGATCGCTGATTACGAGCCTGGCAGCGACCCAGGCAATTTCAGGTGGTATCCAAAGGGAAGCCTCATCAAATCTTTGCTGGAACAGTTTGTAACACAGAAAGTAGCGGAGTACGGAGCCATGGAAGTGGAGACTCCAATCATGTACGATTTCCAACACCCCAGCCTAGCCAAATATCTAGACAGGTTTCCAGCTAGACAGTACGTGTTGGAATCCGGTGAAAAAGAACTTTTCTTAAGATTCAGCGCGTGCTTCGGCCAGTTTCTCATGGCTCACGACGCCCAGTTTTCCTATCGACAGCTTCCACTAAGAATTTACGAGCTAACCAAGTACAGCTTCAGAAGAGAGAAAAGCGGAGAACTCGTCGGGTTGAGAAGACTAAGAGCGTTCACCATGCCCGACTGCCACGCTCTGTGCGCTGACCTAGATCAAGCGAAAAAAGAGTTCCTCGTCAGATCAGAACTGTGCAGAGAAGTCTTGAAGAATGGACTAGAGTTTGGCAAGGATGACTACGAAGTGGCGATACGGTTCACCAACGACTTTTTCGAAGAAAACAAGGACTTCATCGTTTCGCTGGTTCAACAGATGGACAAGCCTGTGCTGGTTGAAATGTGGGAGGAACGATTCTTCTATTTCATACTGAAATGGGAGTTCAATTTCTTGGATAACCTGAACAAGGCTTCCGCACTGTCAACCGATCAGATCGACATCGAAAACGCTGAAAGATACGACATAACCTACGTGGACGAAAAAGGAGAGAGACGCCATCCCCTAATTTTGCACTGCTCCCCCAGCGGCGCCATCGAAAGATGCGTATACGCCATGCTGGAGAAGGCTTATCGAGAGCAGCAGAAAGAAAACGTGCCGATACTGCCCCTCTGGCTTTCACCCGTCCAAGTGAGGGTGATACCCGTCTCCGACAAGTTCATCGAGGACGCCGAGAAAATAGCGAACGAAATTGAGAGACACCGCATACGGACTGATCTGGACGACCGTCCCCTAATGATTCGAAAGAAAATTAGGGAGGCGGAGACCGAGTGGATCAACTATATGCTGGTGATTGGGCAGAAAGAAATCGAATCCGGCATCCTCTCAGTAAGGGATAGGAAGGCTAGAGAAATCAAGGAGATGCAGCTTCAAGAATTCATAGGCGAGGTGAAGAAGAAAGTCGAAGGTATGCCGTTTAAACTTTTAACGCTTCCGAGACGTTTGTCTGCGAGACCTAGGTTTTTCGGGTGAGGTTACAAAAAATATATCAAAAGTCTGTGAGAATAGTCTAAGGGTTTGGGAGGCGGTCAAGCATGGAAAAGGAATTTCTCATCTACATCGACGGAGAATTCTATCCTAAATCAGAAGCGAAAGTTTCTGTTTATGATCACGGGCTGCTCTATGGAGACGGAGTTTTTGAGGGAATACGCGCTTACAGCGGCATCGTATTCAAGCTTAAGGAACACATAGACAGACTTTACCGGTCCGCGCACACCATAATGTTGCGGATACCGTTGACAAAGGACAAGATGACGCGGGCTGTGCTGGACACACTTAAAAAAAATAGTCTTAAAAACGCTTACATTCGCCTTGTTGTCACAAGAGGCATAGGAGACCTCGGACTGGACCCTAGGAAATGTCCAAAACCAACCGTTATCATCATCGCTGAACCCATCATACAGATATACGGAGCGGAAGCGAAGGAAAAAGGTATGACAGCTATAATCTCTTGGGTGAAAAGAGATTCTGTGGACGCGACCACCCATGAAACAAAGTCGCTGAACTACTTGAACAGCATCCTAGCCAAAATTGAGGCAAACGCTGCTGGTGTAGACGAAGCTATATACCTAGACAAGCAAGGTTTCGTTTGCGAGGGAACCGCTGAAAACATATTCACGGTGAGGGATGGTAAGATTGCTACTCCTCCTGTTTCCACAGGAGCTCTAGCTGGAATAACGAGACAGAGGGTTATGAAGCTGGCAGAAGATTTAGGACACACTGTGGTGGAAAGTAATATCACGCCCAACGAGTTGTTCAACGCAGACGAGGTTTTTTTCACAGGAACCGCGGCGGAGGTTGTGGCGGTGACAGAAGTAAACCGAAGGATTATAGGCGACGGGAAACCGGGACCCGTTACAAGACGGCTGATGAAAGAGTTTTACAAGATTGTGAAGGATCCAAGAGAGGGAACCTCGATTAATTAGGCTGTTATCAATGAAACTCTTGTTTAACTGTCTTTCAGCTTGCGGGAAATGTGTAAACGTATGGTATTTTGAATCCTTGCTTAGTGTACACAGCAATCATCACCGTCATGCCTTGATGGATGGTCCAGTCCCATGAGCACTCTAATGTAACTGTGGAGTTCGGTTGAAGCACGTGAGGAAGGGTAATATTCAACTCTGTTTCATAAGTAGTTTCATTTACGGTTACAGTTACCCCTGTAACGTCAACATGTGTAGGAGAGGATGCGTTATTTTGAACCGTGACATTAAAGCGAGTTGTGTCGGTGGTGTTAGACAGAACGTTAGTGATCGCCAAGTCCACGGGTTGGGGAACGGTTTGAGTGTGGTATACTACATAACCTTGTGAGGTATCTACTTTGATTTCGACTTCTTTTCCTTGATGTTTGGTCCAGTTAAGATAGTTCGAGAATTTAACCGAAGTGTTTGGTTGAAGCGTGTAGGGAAGAGAGGGGATTACGTTTTGAGCGAGTTCTAGATTCACCAGTATCTCCGTGATGTTTACATCGGTAACCGAAGAAGCAGAGTTTTGAATAGTCAAGTTGAAGTTGGTGATGCTTATCGCGGAGTCAAAGACTGCCTCAGTGATAGTAAGGTCTACGAGGGGTATTTTCTGTTGGAAGGCTGCACCAGACCCGTTGGCAATGAAAGCGCAAAACCATGCGTTTTCGCCAGTATAATCTTTCCAATCCCAAGAACACGCAATGTTTTGGGATTCGCCTATTGACAGTTCGTTGAGAACAGGAAATGTTTGAGTGATCTCGTGAAGATCACCGTCTTCTGTAAACACTTTGATGTTTGTGACGAGAGCGCCAGAAGGTGAGAGGGAAGGATTAAGCAGGGTGACGTTGAAAAAGACTGGTTTTGGAGGATAAAAGGTCACGTTGGTTATGGTTATGAAGGGGGCTTCTGGGAGCTGCAACCCAAGGGAGATGTAACCGCCCATGGTCCACATGTAAGATAAGGTTGCTCCGAATATGGCGGCAACTAACAAGAGTAGGATGAGAATGATGTTTGAGATGCCCATTACGTTTCGAATCAGCCTCATATTCTTCCCTCATACGAGTCCTAACAGTTAGTCAAAGGTTTATATTAAGATTAAGCCGCGTTGAACGTCGGAACGCTTAAATAGCTAGAGAGAGGGGAATGTTGCTGGCGGGTGAGTGGGTGCCTCCCATCCGTTCCGCTATATAAATCCCGGAGTAGGGAGGTGAAAAAATGGATACGAGAGACCTGAGTCTAACAGCAATTTTCACGGCATTATACGCGATTCTTGTCGTTGTTTTGGCTCCAATTTCCTTTGGTCCTGTTCAGCTTCGAGTGGCAGACTGTTTGATCCCCTTGGCTGTGCTTTTCGGTTGGCCTGTGGTTGCTGGAGTCACTGTTGGCTGTTTTTTGGGCAACGCGTATTTTTGGATTGGCCCCCACGATGTTGTTCTTGGTCCCATTGCGAACCTTATCGCTGCGAGTGTAATATTATTGCTTAGGAAGCGCCGTTTGCTAGCGTGTGTTGTTGGAGCTCTGCCTATCGGTGTTATAGTTGGTGGATACTTAGGGCTGTTTTTTGCGCCACCGGACATCTTTGGGTTGATGCTGCCAGAGTGGGCGGCAATGATAATCAGCATCACCATAAGCACTTTAATAGCTACAGCGGTAATTGGCTACAGTTTGCTCACTGTTCTCAGCAGGCAAAGCATCATTGAACCTCTGAAGTCTCGCGGACTAAAAGTTGTCACAGAAAGCTGAAACTGTTTAAGGCGAACTATTTGCGCTAAAGTTTCTTGTGAGATATGAGAGTTAAAGCCCTCGTGCTGAGGTGTTTTGTGAGTGTTCAAAAGCTTGAACAAACTGTTCAAAAATATTGCATTAAATACTACATTCTGATTACTTGTTTTAATAACAGGTGAAAAGCGAAAATGACAGAAAACATGCAACATACAAGTGTCGTACATGCTTCATTAAGTGAGCCTAATCTAATGGTTATAACTAGAGCCATAAAGGAAACTGCCGATGGCATTAAAAATAGCAAGTCTGTGGGTTGTGCACATTTCCTTGGATATCTGAAAACCCGTCGAAAGAATTCTTCAATTCCAGATGATTGTTTTACATGTAGCAAAATATTGAAGTGTATGTAGAGTCAAAACTAGGCGGCGTCTGGTAAAGACTTAGCGAGTATTTTTCACAAGAATTCTTGTTGTAAATAGCTTTGCTAGACTTAACCTTAGAGATAAACTCTCTTTTTGTGTTAATCCTTTCGTTTCATGTGCGCGCAAAACCATTTGGTTGATAACTTTTGTGAAATATATTTGGAGGTGTGTTAAAACAGTTTGCGGGATTGACAGATGTTTAAGGCGGTTATCTTTGATTGGGATGGGACTCTAGCTGACACGAGGAAGGTTGTTGTGGAGTCTTTCAGAAGGGTTTTAACAGAAATTGGTTGTGCAGTTAGCGATGGGTTTTTGGAAAGACGGATTGGTACTGGAACAAGAAAGACGTTGGAGGACGCTTTGAACAAATGTAACATCAGTTTCAACGACGAAACGTTAGAAGAGCTTACTAGAAAGAAAGTTAGGCTTCAAAAAGATCTATCCACATCTGTAAAGCTTTTTGAGGGAGCCACTGACCTACTGGATGCTTTACATGGTAGGATGAGAATTGCTTTAGCAACTATGAGTAGCAGACCAGTCATTGACAAGTTACTCAGGGAAAAGAAGGTTAAACAATATTTTAGTGTGGTAGTTACGGCTGACGAGATTTCTAAACCAAAACCTGACTCTGAGATTTTTCTAGTGGCTGCAGCAAAACTTAACCTGTTTCCACAAGACTGTGTAATCGTGGAAGATTCGATATTCGGAGTGAAAGCTGCTAGAGTAGCGAAAATGAAGTGCATAGCTGTTTCTTCAGGAGCCTATAGTAGAGAGGAACTTGAAAAGGAAAAGCCTGATCTGCTGGTTGGCTCTTTAACTCAGACAGAGAGGATATTGAACTTCATTTTCAGATGACAGTTATTACAGTATCCTTAGAAGAGGTATATTTGCATTTTAATGAAAGTAGAATGTTGAAAATAGTGTTTTTCTCAGAAAGCAGTGCTGGGAAGTAGAGTAGTTTTGGGTCCCAAAGGAAAAAATGCTTTGGGGCTTAATTCTCGCGACTGACGCAGCATATTTGGATTCAAATCTTGGGTATTTACTCAAATATTTAAGTATAGTGCAACCTATAATGATATTAAGAGTTAACAAATGGGAGTCGAAAAATCGAAAGTCGTATTGGAAGTATTTGACGGTTTAGCAAAGAACACACAATTGAATTACTTAGCTACCCTACGACAATTCCTCGAGTTCGCTAACAGTAAAGAAGAAGCTAGTTTTTCAATCGATGATTTGGTTGTGTTAGCAAAGAGTGATGTGAAGGAGATACAAACTCTCATGGACAACTTCTACAAGTGGTTACAAGGTTTACCTGTTGACGGTTACAGACCTCGGAACAAAAGGATGCGAGAGAGTTCAGCAAACCAACGAGCCTATGGGTATCTCCGAGGATTCTTTGTGAACGTTGGTGTAGGGTTTACGAGGAAATGGAAGAGAAAAATTCCCAAGATTGATCGTAGTAATAGAGCTACAAAGAAGGATGAGATTTACAGTTTCTACGATTTTGACGAAGAGACAAAGACAATCCAATTCAATCGTGAGAGGATGCAACAATTCTTGACTAACCTTAAGCTCCGAGATGTGGCAATAACCTTAGCTTTGCTGTCCTCATCTCAGGACACAATCGACCTTTTCAAATTGAACGTCGGAGATTTCTGTCAGCAAAAAGACAAACCCAAATTTGTCCTTGACTTTCTTTAAGCGCGCGCATTATTATTTCTAATTTTTTGTATGAAGATTTCTGGAACCACGAGGAATCCCAAGGAGGAGAGCGATATGACAAGAGTCCATTCGAGCAGGTCCAACGGCACGGTCTGAAACATAACTGGTAATGGCGGAATGTAGATTACAGCTAAGGTCGAGAAAACAGAGACAATAACGGCTAAGAGTAGGAATTTGTTGGTTAGGAACCCTACTCTGAAGGCGTTTCGTCTTTCAGACCGGCAATTCCACACGACGATTAATTCGAAGAAACACGCAACTAGAAACACCATGGTTCTCGCCTTCTCCACTGAACCCACAACTCCATATCCCCACCAGAAGACCCCGAT
>CP070759.1:1646083-1658545 GCA_020348945.1 Candidatus Bathyarchaeota archaeon | reverse complement strand
AGCCGCGTTTTCCGTGTTCAAATTCTTAATGAAAATGTTGGGAACAGATGTAGGAAAGGACCTACAAGGGAAAACTTAAGAACAACCAATAACGTATTCACTCGCTGATATGTGGTTGTTGCATGATGAAAGAAAGAGTAAAGGGAATTTTCAAAAAAATCTTTTTGCCATCAAAGGAGACGCAAGAAAAGTTCGTCAAAGCAATGTTGATTGTTCTCGCGGCTTTTCTCGTGTTTGTAGGTCCCACCTACATGCTGTATGTTCTTCAACAAGTGGATGTTCTCTATCCTTTTCTCCCCCTCATTGGCTTAGCTTCCATTATAGTGGGTCTATTCCTTTTTACGCGTTTGATAAAGGAAAAAAAGTAGTTTCACTAGATATCCCCAGTTGCATGCGCATTAGTTCTAGAGAAAAAATGTTCAAATCTCGGGTTTGAATACTCAAAATAGAAATGCTAAAACTTTGTAGATTGCCTAGTTAGGCAGAAGAAGCCCACTAGGCTTCGTCTGTGTATAGGTTTCTACTACGCACAAGATGATTTTTCTTTCAACAATGAAAAAAGCCTACAAGGTGTTTTACTTGAGAATAGGGTTCTTCGTTTGGGAATATCCACCCAAGCTTGTTGGAGGCTTAGGTACATACGCCGAATATATAACTCGAGAGTTCGTTGGACTGGGCCATGACGTCACGGTTTTCACGCTTAACTCTGGAAACTTAAAGACGAAAGAAATATCGAAGGGAGTGGAAGTGCATCGTCCAAAAATCACCAATGCAGCCAACGTTTTCCCAATGTTTGTTACAGAAGACCTTAAGAACTGGGGAACAAACATCCGCTTCTTCAACGACATTTTCATGTTTAACGTCCTCAGCGCAACAAAATTAATCAACAGACTGATCAAGAAAGAGGATTATCACTTCGACGTGGTTTGCGTCCACGACTGGTTAAGCGGCATTTCTGGGATAATAACTAAAAACGAGACAAAGGTGCCCGTGGCTTTTCATGTTCATAGCACTGAGTGGGGTCGGAGCGGCGGTCGGGGTTCAAAGGTGGTATCTTATCTCGAGTCGGCGACTGCTGATACCGCGGACCGCATAATTACTGTTAGCCATTCCATGCGAGAAGACCTTATTCGCCATGGCTTGCCCAAATCAAAGATCAGCGTGGTTTGGAATGGAGTGGACCCTGTTCGTTACAGCCCTAAAAAATGTAAGAAGGGTGCCATTAAGAAAATTCGACACAAATATGACATTCAAGATGATGAATGTATGCTCTTTTTCTTGGGACGACTAACATGGGTTAAAGGCGTAAGAGCCCTAGTTCAGGCTATGCCTCTGATATTGGAGGAATACCCTAAGACGAAGTTGATGATTCTAGGTAAAGGAGAAGAACAAACAGATATTGTAGAAACAGCTAGCAGACTTGGAATAAAAGACAAAGTTATTTGCCATTTCGAGTTCGTCCCAGAAGAGGAAAGGATTCTACACTACGCCGCCTCGGATATTTGCATTTTTCCATCCATATACGAGCCCTTCGGCATCGTCAGCCTAGAAGCCATGTCCATGGCAAAACCAATTGTAGTTGGAGCTCAAGGCGTAGTGGGCTTCCGCGAGCAAGTTGTGCCTTCTGGGCCAAATCAGAATGGGATTCATGTGAACGGTGGAGATTCAACGGATATCGCTTGGGGCGTGAAGCAATCGTTGAAAGACCCTGCGAGGGCGAAGAAGTGGGGACTAAATGGACGCAAACGGGTTTTGCAGTACTTCACATGGACAAAAGCAGCTGAGCAGACTCTAGAAGTATACAAAAATATCCAACCATAGCGCTAAGTTAGCATCATAACTAGACTCTTGTTCAAAAAGAACTAGGAATGTTCTGAAGAGACTGCCACTAGGATTAAGGTTACGGTTCTTACAGAAGAATGTTAAA
Source organism: Candidatus Bathyarchaeota archaeon (assembly GCA_020348945.1). Taxonomy (GTDB): domain Archaea; phylum Thermoproteota; class Bathyarchaeia; order Bathyarchaeales; family Bathyarchaeaceae. Next base: position 1,656,618 of record CP070759.1, on the reverse strand, counting down.
ACTATGTTAAAAAATGGAGGAGAAGTTATCTATCAGCGTTTCTTCTTTTTCGCCTTGACGGCTGCCTTCTTTTTGATTGGCTTTTTCTTTTTCTTCTCTTCTGGTTTCTTTTCCACTTTCTCCTTTTCTTCTTTTTTCTCCCACTTAACCTGTTCCTCTAGACCCGGTTTATTCATTTCACCAGATGAAAGCAGGTTGGGTGGAGGATAATTCGTGTCGAGAAGGGTGGCTAAAAGAAACGTTGTCATGAAAACACGTTGGTAAATCTTATAGAGTATTTGAGGTATCTTCGTTTCAGGATTCACCTCCAGCAATTTCTCTATCGCTGGATTTTTGCCTTCCAGAGTCGCCAGTCCTTCCACTTCAAATTTCACTACGCTAGGTTTTGTACCCACTGTCAATACGAAGCCAACAGTCAGCTTACCGCTTTTTCGTTCCTTTTCCTCCAACTTCGCATTAACGTCAAAATTCAACTCAGCAGATTCTTCCCCGCCATTCAGTTTAACGCCTCGCAAACCGAGAACATGAACCTCGACTGAAACTTCGGATACGTCGTTTTCTGCTGAAATGTCTGATTCCCCACTTCACTTAAACCGTTAACAGATGAAATCTAACCTTCTTTCGTAGCCTCAACCCTAAGTCTCAAACCTTAACAATTTTTTCACTTTGTGTGTATAAATCTGCTACACACATTTTCTGTATGTGCGCGCATTCGCCATCGATGTTTCATTGTATGAATTGGGAAAGAATTAAAAGGAAACTGGCTATTTTAATTAAATAGTTACTGATCGAGGAATGGTGGAGGGATATGGGGAAAACAAGTTTAAGACTCGGGTTTATGAATTCAGAGAATCTGTTCTCTCCTGGACAGAGTTTCTACGGTTCAGAATATACTCCTGACCAATACAAAGAAAAAATTGAATGGATCGGAAAAAGGGTAGCAGATCTTCGGGTACACGTGTGTGCCTTCACTGAAATAGGAGAAGATCCTAATACGTGTCTTCGAGACGTCATGAAAGTAGCCAATAGAGAAGATACAAAGACTAAACCTCCATTTTCACACACATTCCTCGCTGAACCAGCAAAAGTAGGCGCGAAAATTCGCGTAGCAATCATGTCTCGCTTTCCCCTAAGCGAAATGGAAAGTCTGGTACAGTATCCCGCAGGATTCAGCGTAGACTTGCATAAACCCGGAACAGATGCAAATAATGCATCAAATTGGATAACCATTCCATCAAAAGAATACAGCCGGCCAGTAGGAAAAGCTAGGATAACTCCTCCCAATAATGCTACTTCTTTCAACCTGTTCGTCGTTCACTTAAAGTCCAAGAGACCAACAAAAGCCAAACATGACAATTATAATAAGGCAATAGGAATAGCCCGAGCAGCAATAAGGCGAAACTTAGAGGCGGCAGCTCTACGATACTATCTGAATACATTTCTACCAGCTCAATATCGACAAAATCCCAAAGTGCCAACAATTCTCGTAGGTGACTTCAATGACGTGCCAAATTCTGTTCCCCTCGAGAACATCCGTGGTTCATTCGATAAAAACCCTGGTCCAAGTTCTACTTGGACTGAACCTGATAAACGAAGACTACTCAGCTGCGCAAGGCTACATATGAAGAAGTCTGCTTATGATGATAAGCTGTTTTCTTATGTGTATAATGAGAGTTTTAGTTTGATTGATCAGGCTTTCGTTACTGAGCATCTTCCAGGAAGATTCACCAGATTAGAGGTCTATAATGACCATGTCTTTCGGCACCAGAGCATAAAAAAGGGAACTGAGCAAGAACAACAATGGAAATCAATGGTCACAGACCATGGCATCCTTGTTTTAGAGACAACACGAATGCTAAGGCCTTGAATTTAAATACTTTTTTCCATGCGCGCGCATCTATCGTTGAGATCGTCTAGGTGGTCGCTGTTGAAAATGCTTTAGATATTTTTTGCAATTCCTTAGTCACTGATGACAGGAAGTCGATTCGTTTTTCAATTTTTCGTCTGTGAGCGCTGGTAAGTTGCTTGAACTTTGGCATCACGTCTATCATAACGCTAATCATGAGATCACGATGTGCCTCTTCGCTTAAATTCTTCAAATCCACTTGTCCATCCTGATACAAGATTACAAGATGCCCAGTGGGATCTATGTTTGCCTGAACTACATTTCCCATTTCTTCTGGAAGCGCCACTGGAGAAACTGGCATCGTTTTTGCAAGTGGCTGCATAAGTTTCAACAATGACTCGAAAAATACTGCTACAACTTGTTTCTCTTCAGAAGCTAGTTCAGAGATCTGACCAACATCATCTTGCAGGCTTCTTATTGAAGCAAGAAGTTCTTGACGTGATATTTGAGGAGGTCCAGTCTGCCCTGACTCTTTCTTCACTGATATTTGTAATGGTTTTTGGGGCATCTGTGTCTTCCCTTGCTTAGCTTCTAAATGATAAATTACTAAAAGCGCTGTGTGTCGCATTTCTCTACGTACGGGTGTTAGTTGAGTGGATCAGATGAGTGTATGGTGCGGTATGGTAAAGATATATCTAAAGTCGTAAGACGTAATATTTATATGCCGTGTTTATTCCATATATATATCGGTGATGTTCTCTTGGTTTATGGACACCAAGGTTTAAAGGAAAAACAAGAAAGTAGCCGAATGACAATAGTTTCGTCAGCTCAGCGCCCCAACGGCAAAATATCGGTGTCCATAAACAAAGAACGCCCCATGTCCCAATCTCCTCTTTACCACAAATATGACATCCAAAAATATGACCTTCATCCCAACTATAGCTTCGCACACCTTTATGACTTGATACCTAAAGACACTCCCTATTACATCGACAGCGGACAACACTACGTAGAACGCATTGTCCGTGCACTCTACTACTTCAAACAATGCTCCCTCATAGGACCATCAGGAACCGGCAAAACCCACATAGTCTATCTTGTTGCAGAACTCTGCGGCTTGCCAGTTTGGGAAGTCAACTGCGGCTTATCAACATCAGCATACGACCTGATCGGGCGTTTTATTGGTCTAGGCAAAGAAAACTGGATCGACGGAATGGTGACCAGATGGCTAAGAGAAGGGGGAATAATGTATCTCGACGAAGCCAACATGATGAAGCAGGATGTTGCTACAAGACTTAACCCAGTTCTCGACACTCGAGGTCACCTCGTATTAAACGAAAAGGATAACGAATGCGTTGAGAGACACAAATATGGATACTTGATCCTCAGCATGAATCCGTACTCAGCGGAGTTCTCAGGAACCAAACCGTTGAACGCCGCCATGAGAAGGCGAATGGCCGTATGGATAAACTTCGACTACACAAGCGTTGGCGAGCAAATTTCATCTGTTGAAGTAGAACTGCTCAGGAAACGATCCAAAGTTGACGAAGATACAGCATACAAAATCATCCAATGTGGCGCTGAACTGCGAAGACAATATAAAGCAGGAGATGTTCCCTACGGTCCATCTCTAGGTGACCTAATAAACTGGGCTACTCTCGTTCAAGACGGCAACACTCCTAACGTTGCCGCTGAAGAAACCATAATTGCACTAACAAGCGACAACAGTGAAGTGCAAGATGACATCAGAAGAATCATCGAAACAGTTTTCCCCAAACCACAGTAGCCTAGGATTACAGCAAAATATGCGGTAATCTTTATGGGTTTCATCGACTACGCTCGGTCCCTCTCCCTTCAAAAAGACGAGAGGAAACTGAGAATTCGTGTGGATTCCAAACTTCAGCAGCCAACTCTCACACGGGACAAAACGGGCTTCAACGTAACCTTGCCTGTGCCTTCCGTGTCAAAGGAAAAAATCATATTTTTCTTAGGATACGAATTTCTAGCAGACCCCACTGGAAAAGAAAAAGCTGGAAGATTATTCAGAGCCTGTGTTTACCATTTAACTGCCCATTCTTTGATGCCGACTAACGATGAAAACACAGTTTCATCAACATCAAAACGCTTAGCCGTCGAAACTTTCTCTGAATCTCTAGTTAACGATGTTTACGTCAACACTTGCATTTCAGCAGAGTACCCTAACAAGTTAGCTGACATGGCCTACGCAAATTCGCTTGCCTTTGCAAGGATGAAGCCTGTTGAAAGAATTTTCAACCCAGCCACTCGAATAATGATAGCCACACTGTCAAAGCTCAACATAGGCATTGTTAAAGGAGTGCTTCGCCCAAAAGAAAAAAAAGTAGTTGCCAAGTTAACTAAAAAATTGAGTTCGCTCAACGAAAAAATTATGGCATCGCTGGCTGGAGACGAAATCAAACTTGGCGAAGTTTTTGGTAAAACAGTAAACTACGTAACGCGTGTTCTCGAATCAAACGGACCTATCTTGGAAGCTCCATCGTTACAATACACCGAACAAACTGGCCCATGTACAGTGTTCTCTCAATGCAAAATGCCATCAGAAGTTGAAATCGAAAGAATTTTCAGAAAATCTCTGAAAACTTTAGGTGGCATGGTTCCCTCAAAAGAATCTATAGAATCATGTTGGAGAAAAGAATTGAACGCAGAGACTTCACAAGCTTTCAACTCATGGTTTCACAAGAAGGATCGAGAAAAAAGACTTTTGGCAAAACTTGAGAAGTATACTAAATTAACTAAATTTAAATCCGTTGGTTTTCCTGAGGAAGATTATACGCAGTATCTGAGAGCTAAGGTTCTTCTCAGAGGAGGAAGCCGACGACTTCTGGACAGTCTCAGAGTAGCTCAAGATGCCTTAGACGAAGATCCGGGACAAGAATACGGACAATTGGATCTCCCTGAAGTTATTCAAATGCTTGCATCCGGAAAAGCGAGAACAGACGTTTTCACGCAAGATGAATATTTGAGCAGAAGCTATTCTTGGGGGCTTCTCTTAGATGCAAGTGCAAGCATGAAAGTTAAGGGCGAGCAAGGCCGAGCACTGGCTATATGTGTTGCTGAAGCTACAAAAGGGTTGTTGATGGATCCAGGCTCGTGGACGTTATTTGCTTTCAGTGATCGTTTCTACATATTGAAGGACGCTTCAGAAGCCTATTCACGTAGAGTGCGTGCAAGGATTGGGGGACTAAAATTTGATGGCTTAACGTATATGCCTGACGCCCTTCAAGTTGCAGGAGACATCCTCGGGCGGAGATTTGAGAGCCAAAAGTTCTTAGTAATTCTTTCTGACGGATGGCCATACGGCTATCCAAACATGTCCAAAGTACTGTCAAAAACCATCGATTCATTGAAGAAGAAAGGCATAATGGTAATCGGGGTTGGGTTGGAAAGCGAGAGAATGCAAAACTTCTTTAAAAATAGTGCTGCTGTCTACAACCAAAAAGACCTCGTAAAGAAATTCGCAGAAATCTATACACGAACTTCAGTTGCTGCACTCACACGATAGAAGTCATACAACTTCTTCGATTCATTTCATTATCTTCCTGTTTGGGAGTGTGGCTCCACAGAAACAAGATGTAACATCATAATGAAGTGGTTCCGCAACAGCAAAACGTGCTGATTCACACGCACACTGGTCAAGCTGTTATAACATAACAGTTAGATTCTGACCATAATTAGAGTCTGAATTTTGTCAAATGTGAACTACTATAACCTGAAACTTTGCTTCACACGAATTACAAGCATAAGTGGAAAATCAGGATTTTCAGCCTTATCTATCGAAAAATAGGAAAAATAGTTGTTTTTATCGTCACGAATACGCTCGCATACCTGATTTTCCGTATTTGATTTGCCACTTAACCTAAACGTAAGTGTTGCCGAGTCTTCTGTTAACCAACGAAGAAAAACGCCAAAACCTTCATAGAAGACAGCAGGATGATGTGATCACGCAGGTTTCGATTTTCATAAACTTTTGGAGGCGTATAATGTGGCCATAAATTCGAATTTTTCTCTAGCCTCTTTTCCGTTTTTTTTACGTAAAACAATTTTTTCTGGAACTTCGTCATGCAAGTAAGTTATGTAAAGTATGTCTTCTCCTAAACCAAGCTTTTTCAAGTCCTCAACGGTATCTCTAATTTTTGTGAGTTGCGTAATTTTGCTGTTTATCTCTTCTGTGGCTTCGAAGAGGATGTGGGCTTCACCTTTCTGTTCTGTGGAAAGTATGATATCTTTAAATTCAACCCATCCAGATGATGAATCTTCCTTTTTTTTGCCCTTATTTTTTCCTCCTTTGGAGGATTTTTGAAGAGAAGATATCTCTTTAGACCATTCTTCCTTGCCATGAGTTGCTTCCATCTCTCTAAGAAGAGATCCTAACCGTTGATTGTACTCCTCTACCACAGTCTTATAAGAATCGATTTTCTCCTCAAGGCGTTCACTTAGCTCCTTCAACGAATAGAAACTGCGTACCTCCGTAACTAACTTACCCAATGTCTTCTCACGGCCTTACATTGTTTTTACGTGTGAAAACGGGTTTTCGTTCGTGCACACGCGTAATTTCTATGTACGCATGCACGTAGTTCATACTTTCCTTTAAAAAAGGAACTCTTTCCGTTTCTTTTTCGCTTCTCTTTCTTCCCAAAATGTGTATTTCTCCCGCAGATCAGTTAAATCTTAATTCTAACTATTTAGCCGACTTCCAAAAAATAAGAAAATTTGTATGTAACATTCTACTACATACTTGCACTGACGATAGATTAGCTTTTCAAACATGCACATGACAGATTAAGTCTATTGCATGCATGGAAATGTAAATTCCATATTCTTCACTACTTTTAGAAGAATATTAAATACGATAGTTAGTTTTATTCCCTGAACTTTTTCAGGTAGATTACCACACCTATTACGGCTACTGCGCTTATTCCTCCGCCTATGTAGAGGAAGTATTTCTCCAATATGGATGGTTCCTTAACTTGTACTGTTAGTTGTTTACTTACATTTCCATATCTGTAATTGTCTCCACTGAAGTTTGCTTGGACTTTCCAAGTTCCAACAGTTTCCAGTTTCAAGGTGGCTGTGAAGGTGCCGTTTGCATCCGTACGGCTTAGTGCCTGTTTGCTTTTGTTTGTAGAAGTGAAATAAACAGTTATGGAAACGTTTTCAGCTGGCGGAGTTAAATATCCTCTTACAGTTATGTTTTTGTTTGGAGAGATGCTATCGCGAGTCAACGATATATTTAGTGTCGAAGGATACTTTACAGAATAACTTCCGTTCGCGGCAAGAACATTTTCTAGGGTATCACTGGCTTCAATCCTATAACTGATAGATGTGCCAGCGGCTTGTCCGGGAATAGTTGCTTTGCAAGTTCTATTGTTTACAATCTCCATTTCCAAATTGGTTGCGTTTTTCCAGCCATTGGTTGAATATTGCAAAGTTGCGTTTTCTAGGGTTGTTGCGTTTGAACTGTAGGCGATAGTAGTGTTGTTGTCAGGATACACTTTTTTAGGGGCGACTGAAGGTTTTAGGTAAGCATTCTCAAATTCCGTCTTAATCATAAACTCTATTGTTCCAGAGCCTATTTCACCTATGAAAACCAGATGGTAGAGACTCTTTCCAGAATACGGCGAAGTGAAGTTCATGAACATGTCTTGACCGTAGAACTCACAACTTGAATAAGCCACACCTCTATATTCTTTGCTTTCTAGATTGTAGCCTCCGAACATGCCATTCTTTTCACCGTAAAGTCCAGACTCCCAAGCCAATGGAACTTCGTTTAAAATGCTTCCTGCACTCGCTTGCGGATTAGCCATTAAATACAGTCTAGCTTCATACATATCTAAGGTTCCTGGAACTTTGATCCATACTTCTATGTCTTGGCTTTCAGTTACAAAATCATAGGCCCAACTTGTTTCGAGAACTGATAGGTTGTCCTCTTTTCCTTCAACATAATGTTCGTGCCAGACATTGGTTTCAACATCTTCAATTATCATGAACGTTGCTTGTTGGGAACTATTGCTTTCTCTAGGGTCGTTTCTTATGACGAAAGTATAATTGCCCGAATACTTTGGAACAAAAAATGGTTTGTTCGCAGTGGTTCCCAAGTGTTCAGGAAGTCCTGCAGATTCCGTGTGGTAACCTTCCATTTCACCCGATGGATTGTAAGCGTAAATATCGTAGTCTGTTTTGGGTTCTAAATCCCGGTCTATCCAATCACCATAAAAGTAAACATGATAGCTGTGATTCGCCCTAAGCGGAGACGCTACGCTCCAGTTTTTGCCTATTTGCACTTGAGAATCATTAAGAAATACTGGAAACATGGGTTTTTCCATGTAAGTTAAGTTCCCAAAAACTTGTGAGTTTAGGTAAGTATGCACGTATTTCTGATATTCTGGAAAGTTTTGGGCTTTAACGCTGATGTTTAGGCTGGTAGATGCTGAGGCTGCAAGCACAAGTGTCACTAAAGCCATTAGTCGCCTTTTTCTGCCAGCCAAAGTATTTTCCATGTTCATCACTGGACCTGTCTATTTTTGTTCCTGCTGAAGCATATCTGTTATGAACATTGACTCTTGATTCTGAATTCGAACTGAATTGCACAGAAGAGTGCATGCATACAAGCTTCGTATTTTCTAAATGAAACTTCCGGGGGCGTAACAGAGGCAAATGCCTTTTATTACAGAGAAGATTAAGTGCTTTAAATTGCGCGCGCAACGTGTTTAAGGCGTTTGCTGGTAATTCTTTGTTTTGATACTAAGGTTAGGCTAAGATTTTTTTGAAAACCTTAATGATGCACGCGCATAGAGGCTCCGGAGAAATGGGAAAGTTTGTTGGTTAGGTAGCAGATATTCAGATTCCAGATTCAGAAACATCAAATATTGGAAGAGTTAATGGCTAAACGAAGGATAATAAGATGCCTAAATTACCTATCATAGACTCTCTACGACAAAAGTGGAAACGTTCTATTCCACCTGATGTTCTGAAGCCAAGTCCTGTTCTTAACTTCAGGGAAGGGGAGTCAAAGATTGTGACTTATACATCCGCCGCGGACAAGATGAAAATCTTCTCAGCGTTCATACGTTATGGCCTTGAAAATGGCGATGCCGTGTTTTATCTTTATCCAGACGAGGAGAATGAAATCGTTAGGGCTAAACTTAGGGAGTACGGAATTGATGTGGAAAAATCTGAAAGAGAGGGCACTCTATTTCTGAGCAGCCTAACCGAGCATTTCATGCCAAATGGCAAATTAGACTATGAGAAGGCAGTCGCCAATGGCCTGAACTGGTGGGCTGAGGCGAAGAAGAAGAGATACAAACACGTAAGAGACATCGGAGACGTTGGCGACTTTTCTTTTGTAAATGGACAATGGCAGAAATATATTACAGATTATTGGTTGGATCCTAGGTGGGAGGACCCAAATGTCTCAGAGTGGGTGGTGGACTCCGGAAAGTCAGTGGGAGTGGTGTATGATCCGTTCCTCATGGAGATCACTGCCATCAACGTGGAACACATGACAGAGCAACAAGTTATTGAACTTTTGAAAGCCTTCGGCGAAGGTGCTTTCGAGTCAACAAAATTCATCGATCTCCTTCAAGATATAAACTCATTTTCACGATCAATAGGCTTGAATCATGAACGGCTGGTTGGTCGCAAGATTCTGCTGGAATTTGACCCTGCCTCTGACTACGAGAAAGCTGTCGACAGTTTAACAAGGGAAAGCATGGCGAACGTTGAACCCATCTTTGTCTTCACCTCTAAAACAAGCAGCATCTACTCGCGCCTAGCTGAAGAGCCAGCAATCAAGTTTTTCCTAACGTCAATTTCAACGTCTGTTCCAACATCAACCTCTGAAAACACGGTGCTCCTTCCAGTCAACAACATGCCTCTAATTTTAGACGCCACCAACAAGATACTGGAAAATTATGGTAATGGCAACGTCTGTTTTGTCTTTGACATCCTCTCAGGACTGTTAACGTCAGTGGGGCAAGAGAAGACTTGCCTTTTCCTTCATCGTGCGTTGGAGTTACTTGCCTCTGAAAAGACAACTACCCTGTTTCTATTCAACCCAAGCGCCCACGAATCACAAGTGGTTTCTTCCTTGAAAAACCTATTCAGCAACCAACTAACCTATGACAAAAACGGCTTAGAAACTGTGAAAACTTCTTAGTTCAATGTGTGAAGGACAACAGAAGCGAAAATATTGTGTCCACATATCTTCTAGCAGGTTCCAAGAGAAAATGATTATGTGAACTTCTAGTTTTGCAAAAAACCAACTGCGCGCGCAAAAATTACCTTAAGCTGATTAAACGTTGCACTAAAAATCAGATAGATGGCAAAACCCGTTGCTTGGCGCATTAAGTCTGGAGCAGACCAAAACCAACTTGTAGCACCGCTAAAATGAGAGCCAGCTAAAAACCATGCAAAAATCACATCAATTAAAGGATCCACAATTTTTGATAGCCGCTGAGGTAAACTTATGACGCGAGAATTAAAACATAAGATTAGATAAATTGGAAAATTAATCAAAAAGTCAAACAGTGTTAAACCTAAAACGATACCATATTTTTCAATGAACATTCGCACGTATGGATTAGCTTCTTCCGCTGGAATGGTACAAAAGATCAGTGTCGCAAAATAATCAAAAAAAATGAAACCGAAGAGT
>CP070759.1:1636974-1645983 GCA_020348945.1 Candidatus Bathyarchaeota archaeon | reverse complement strand
TATTATGTTCTGTGTTGCTTTTCTTCGCGTTTTCGCTTTTCATCAACTGCTTTTCTTATCCACTCTGAACGGTTCTGAATCCTTTTCAGATATTTCAGTTGATCTATTCGCAGGCGCACTCCATAATGTAATTTCTTTTCGCTCATGTGACACACCGTTCAAATCGAGATTCAACATAGAAATAAACCTTGTGAAGCCAAAATATTGATTGATGATGCACTCAACCAAGTGCACTGTTTTCTTCACCTGGAACATTGTAGATTGCTGTGTTAACATAAAAAAATAGTACAACGCAGAGAAGCAGAAGTAAGATCGATTTTTTCATTTGCGGATCACCTAAGATGTAATGCCCCCTCGTCCAGAATTTGTCCCGTTTCTGCATCAATAACGTGGCCTACAATAACGCCGCCTGGAAAACGTTCCCAACGAAAAGACCACTCTACAATCCACACGCTACCGTCCTTTGGGTAAATATCCCGGAGCCATGGAGCCTCCTCTCTCGCCCTATTAACCGTAGTTTGATTTAGGTAACGCACCGCCCCCTCCACCAACCAGTAGTAGTCAGCGTCCTCCATGTAGCTCTGCACAAGCTCTGTTCTTCTACTGATCTCTATTGCCTCTTCCCGAGTAATGAAGGGCACATGTAAGATGAACGAATTAGCTGAAGCAAAAATAAAGGAGATTACAACAAGCACAATTATGGTTTTTTCTAAGCTCACGTTCAATTAAGAGCCTCTCCCAAAACTGTTTTATGTGATAGGCAATAGATAAAACTTTGGTGGAGGCAATCTGATGTGTTGATCGAAGTGAATTATGTGTTTTTTAGTGTTCTCCTAGTGATTTATGGTGCGTGGCGCTATTTTAAACGCAAAGAGAAGCACCTGCTTTACCCAACCATAAGCTTTACCTTTCTAGCATTGTCAGCTACATTCCAACTGCTTAATTCGCCAAAACTAATGGTTTACCTACCTTTCAATGCACTAGTGCCAAGGCTCCTTCAATTAAGCGGTCTAGCCCTCTTCGCATGCTTCACAATATTCGCCATAATAGCCCTAAGAAAAATCATCCATGCCATACCACATACTGCTTGAACCCACGTAGTATAGCCATTTATAATACACAACTAGCGCGTGCATACATTCTTATGGAAACGTCGAACTGGAAGTTAAAATGGCTTCGCCAGAAAACTCAGCTGAAACGGGCATCTTAATTGCAGAACTGTAAAGAAGTCTAAGAAAAAGCGGAGGCAACAATCTTCTTTAGCATTTTCCAAAGCCTGTCACCCACATAATGAATGTTCTTAACAACTTTTCCATGTTTACGTTCTCTCATAACATGCGAATCAAGTAAGGCAGCACCTATCGCCAACGGTTTGCCATGACGCTCATCAACAACGAGAACAAGATTGTCTGTTTTGAAATCTCCATCAATCTGAACGATTCCTGGAGCCATCAAGTCGGCGCCGTTGCAAATGTATGGAACAGCACCCATGTCTACCACGACTTTAGGGAGAACCGGAAAAACTTCGCTGGAACTCAGTGTGGGCAGAAAGATGCCCTCAAATCTCGCAAACAAGGGCTTTCCGTTGATGATGAAAATTTCAATATTTTGAGTCTCAGCCAACTCGATGCGTGGTTTAGCCCCAAGCAGCTGTTCAGCGTCCACCTTTAACTTTTGGGAAAGTTCAAGGAGAAGTTGTCTCATCTCCTTTTCCTTCAGGAAATGTCGCTTAACAACCGTTGCAAACACCACCGATATTATCTTTTGATACAATAACTTTAAATTATGGACAACAGCACCTATAAAAACACGAAGAGAAAATTAAGCGAGAGGATAACGTATGAGCGAAATGACCACGCAAATCCTAGAAGAAAGCATTGGAAAAACAGTTCTTGTTCGACTGAGGAGTGGAAAACATTTGAGGGGAAAACTGAAAGGTTTTGATCAACACCTCAATCTAGTGCTAGAAGAAACAGAAGACACAACGGACGCAGAGAACGCGAAAAAATTAGGAGTAATAATCGTTCGAGGAGACAACGTTATCCTGATTTCTCCACCCCCAAGGTGAAATTGCTTTGGGAAACACAAGTAAGGGAACTCCCTCTTTTGGAAAACGAATGGGAAAAACCCGCCACATAAAATGCAGACGATGCGGCAGAAGAGCGTACAACATTAAGAACAAGCAGTGTGTAGCCTGCGGCTATGGAGTGTCCACCAAAATTAGACACTACTCGTGGCAAACTAAGAGCCTAATTAGGGAAAGACTTCGCTAGTTTTGGCTACGCGCGCGTAAAAGTTGTTTATCTGCTTTTGCCAATTTCTATATGTTCTTCAAAGATTTCTCCGAAGGCTCTACAAAAATATTCGCAGGCTGTCTGAATTCCTTTTCTTCCTTTCTCTGTTATGTGGTAGTTGGTTATTCTTCCTTCTTTCTTTGATTCTATTAGGACTCGTTTTTCTAATTCTCTGAGCGCTGGGTAAATAGTTCCAGGATTCGGCTTGGTCCCTCTTCTCTTACCTATTTCCTTTGCAAGTTCCTGTCCATACATGGGTTTCTTTGACAGCAACCACAGTATCAGAAAGGAGAGCATTCCTCTCATGTCGCAGCATTCAGGTGGACATGTGTTGTAGTTTTCCTTGGACATTGTTGGTCATTGATTATTGGGCGTCCAATACATTTAAATATTGCCTTACTGAGACCATATTATTGGACATCCAATATAGGAATGATTGAACATGGAAAACAGAAACGAGAAAATAAAACAACACGTGAAAAAACACTACGCAGAAGTGGCGAAGGGAAGCTCATGCTGTGAAGCATCCTCCTGTTGCAGCCCAAACTCAATAACTTCATATGCTAAGACGATCGGGTATTCAAACGAAGAACTCAAAGACTTACCAGATTCTGCAATAACCCCTATGGCAGGCTGTGGTAATCCAACCGCGCTGGCAAGTCTCAAAGAGGGAGAGGTGGTCCTTGACCTCGGCTCTGGAGGAGGCATAGACGCGTTTTTGGCAGCCAAGAAAGTCGGTCCGAAGGGAAAGATAATCGGAGTGGACATGACTGAAGAAATGATTCAACTCGCCAAAGAAAATGCTGAAAAACTGAAGACAGAAAATGTGGAGTTTCGGCTGGGTGAAATCGAAAACCTTCCCGTCGAAGACGGAATAGTTGATGTTATACTCAGCAATTGCGTCATCAACCTTTCACCTGACAAAGACAAAGTTTTCACTGAAGCCTTTAGAGTGTTAAAACCTGGAGGCCGCCTGCTAATTTCCGACATAGTTACGCAAGGCGAACTTCCTAACGAGATTCGTGAAAATGTAGAAATGTGGGCTGCTTGCGTAGCTGGAGCCCTAGATGAAAAAGACTACCTTCAAAAGATCAGAAACGCTGGTTTCCAAAAAGTAGAAGTCGTGACGAAAAACGATTTTATGGAAATAGTTTCAAGCATCAAAGTGCGAGCCTACAAACCTTCCTAATAGAGAACTTAATGTCCGCCTCTTTATCCGCGAACTTTCAGCCGTAGACATCAAACAGAAATGTCCACTACACCCTAAGTTCTGTTTGCGCCAACTTGCTAGTCTCTCTCTTTCCCTTAGATAGAGCTATAGCGAGGGTTTAGAAAGAGAGAAACAGGGACACTCCTTTAGATTTATTCAAAAAATTAAAATAACCGAACGAACTGTCTTTCTAACCGAATTTCACTACAAACAAAGGAAAAAATTAGGAATAAAAAAATTGGAGGAAAAAGAATGAGCAAACCAAAAAAACCCCATTTAAACCTCGTCGTCACCGGACACGTAGATCATGGAAAATCAACTACAGTAGGCCACATGTTCTATCTCGCTGGCACAATACCCGATCGAGTTGCCAAATCCTATGAAGAAGAAGCAAAAAAACTGGGCAAAGAAACGTTCAAGTTCGCATGGGTTCTCGACAAACTCAAAGAGGAACGAGAACGAGGACTCACCATCGACCTTGCTTTCCTAAAATTTGAAACACCAAAATACTTCTTCACAGTCATTGATTCACCAGGACACCGGGACTTCGTTAAAAACATGGTTACAGGAGCAAGCCAAGCCGACGCTGCCATCCTCTTCGTTTCCGCAAAAAGAGGAGAGTTCGAGGCAGGCATTGGACCTGGCGGACAAACCCGAGAACACGCTTTCCTCGCTTACACTCTAGGCGTAAACCAAATCGTTGTTGCCATCAACAAAATGGACGATCAATCTGTAAAGTGGAATCAAGAGCGATACGAAGAAATTAAAAACGAGATTTCGCGAATGCTCAAGATGGTGGGATACAAGGTTGAGAAGGTTCCCTTCGTGCCCACCTCTGGATGGACAGGTGACAACCTCACCAAGCCCAGCGAAAATATGCCGTGGTACAAGGGACCAACCCTTTACGGAGCTTTAGATCTCTTCGAGACACCACCCAAACCCATCAAAAAACCACTGCGCGTACCAATACAAGACGTTTACACAATCACTGGAATCGGAACCGTGCCAGTTGGAAGAGTAGAAACCGGCGTGCTAAAAGAAGGCGACACGCTCTTGTTCATGCCATCAAACGCCAAGGGAGAAGTAAAATCCATCGAAACTCATCACGTTAGGATTAAACAAGCTGAACCCGGCGACAACATTGGATTCAACATTCGAGGCATAGCTAGGGAAGATATTCGGAGGGGAGATGTGGGCGGACATCCCGATCAACCACCAACGGTTGCCAAGGAGTTCATAGGACAAATCATAGTGATCTATCACCCAACAGCCATCGCCGCTGGCTACAGCCCAGTGTTGCACGCTCACACAGGCCAGATTGCGTGTAGATTCACAGAGCTCATCAAGAAACTGGACCCGCGAACTGGACAGACTGTTGAAGAAAATCCTGCGTTTCTGAAAACTGGAGACGGTGCAATAGTTAGATTTGAGCCACTCCAACCAATTGCTGTTGAAGCTTACAACGAATTTCCAGAGCTCGGACGATTTGCAGTGCGCGACATGGGAACAACTGTTGCTGCTGGAGTGATCAAGGAAGTCACAAAGAAAGGATGAATGCGACAGATAAACTCTGAAATCACTTTTCCCTAACTCTCTTTCTTTTTTTGTTCTTATCCAAGTATTATTGTAAACAGGCTTCTATCTAGAAGCAGAAGAACTCCTTGAACGATGCATGTTAGCCCAAGTATGATTGCCACAGGCTTAGAGGCTAAGATTATTCCTATCAGCCGCAGGGCGTCTTCGATGAACTTGAATAACATATACACAATCAATGCTGGAACGAAAAAAACTATCAGGTAAATCCATGTTGATGACATGCCGAAAACGGTTTCTGGTAAGGGAGGAAGATAAAGATAAACGTATCCAGCGCACACTCCGCCAACTAACATGGCGATCAGCGCTGCCCAAGGGATGTCCTTGATTGGTTTTAATATTAATGCTAGCCCCGTGGCAATCAATAGATATTGTGTGTATCCATCCATCCCTGGTGATGACCAAACTACTGCCGCTGTAATCATCAGGAGAATTCCTACAATGAACCCGAAAAAAGATGCTATTTTCACGATCCAACTCAATGGTTTTATTGTTCTTTCTAACAACCATGAAGCCGCGATAGCGCCTCCGAGAATTAAGATATACGCCACGTTATCTGCTAGTATCGTTAGATCTGTTAAGTCCATCTTTTCACCTGTATAAATTCTGGCTATCCTTATGTTGACGGTCCTTATATAATTAGGGAGTAAAATCAACTGAGCGTATTGTGACGTTTTCGATCGAGTCTAAGAAGCTGCCTTCAATCATTCGCTTGTTGTGTTGGATGTGCTCCTTGTTGAGTAAAAATGGTTTATTGAATGTATGGGAGGACTTTATTTTCTTCTTTTAAGGCGTTGATTATGCGGGGATCTATGTGTATGGTTAGTTTTTTTTCTCCTGTTACGTTTATGGCTTTTATTGTTAGGAACTTAGCGTTTGTCTGCCCAATTTTTTTGAGAGACTGGTTTCTAGATATTTCTTCTACACCGAAGAGTTCTCCGTCAACCATCAAAAGTAGAGGTTTACCCTTCATGTTTAGTTTGGCCATTATTATTCTCTCGCTGTGGTTTTCAAGTTTATTTTGATTCGGTGTATAAATGGGTGTTATTTCCTTTCCGTACACATTTCTGTTTGCATAACAATAGTGTTGCACATCACATTTCCGCATCAGTTTTCAACATAAAATTTGCTTTACAACTGGTCTTTTTGAAAACCCACCAAAAGCTCCATATCCATCACATACATAGACTTGTATAAGATTTCAACATTGTTAGAAACCAGAGATTTAATGAATTTGTGGAGAGAGAAAATTAACACTATCTGTTGTTTTACAAAAATTACACCATGACGTATAAACAATGCACGCTCGTTTCTTACGTTAGACAACCGTTGTATGTGCGATTCGATCGCTATATTTTTGGTGAGGATCGGTTGCGGTGAAAAAACCGCCAATTACGTCTAGAATTAAGACAAACCAATAGATTTTGCTAATGTTTCTTATGAAGGCGCTTTCCAAACTTGGTAGTCCTCCATTCGCTGTCACAATTTTGAGGCCGACTATTTTCTTTCCGATGGTGTATCCATAAATTGACTCAGCTATGGTGAAGTAAAGAACGTAGAGTAATCCCATTGCGAAGGGAAAACTCGTCCAGTTGAAAAACATACTGGGATTGGCTAAAAATAGTGGAAAGAAAACGGCGACTATCACGATTGTAGTTGCAATACCAACTATGATGGAATCAATTACAATAGCAATAATCCTTTTGATCCAATGATCCTGCAAATAACGGTCATGTCCAATTCTTTCAACAGCCGTTTCATATAAGCCAGTCTCAGACCTAACAGCGGCTCCACAGTTCGGGCAAAACTCTGCGCCTTCAGGCAGTTCTTTTCCACACTTCGAGCAATACGTCATAAAGACATCACTTGAACTCTGCCAACTTTTTGCAACGACCTTGCTAATAAATATGCGCGACTGCTCTCCATTCGTAAAATCCTAGAAGAATTTCCACTAAGAAAGCTAGAAACAAAGTTGTGTGTTTTAGAAAAAAAATCTAATGTTGTTCTTAAGATTTTATCATTGTCAAAATCATCTTGAATTTTTTCACTGCTTTCAAGGCATGTGGTTGATTAGCTGGCATTATAACCATTTCACCTTCCTTCAAGCGAAGGGGTTTACCAGAAATGACGATTTCTGCTTCACCATCAAGAAGATAAACCAAAGCATCAAAAGGTGCTGTATGTTCACTTAGTCCTTGTCCTTCATCAAAAGCGAACAATGTTACAGTTCCTATCTTTTTGTCAATTATTGTTCTGCTTACTACAGACTCTTCTTGGTAGTCCACCAAGTCAATTAACCTTATAGCCTTAGCTAGGAGTTTTTCATTGCTTTCCATTTTTACCCCTTCACATGTAGATTCAATTGTCTACCTATTTAACCATCAGGGTAAAATAACTTTATGACTTACGGAAGAAACTTTATTTCTGTTTTCATTAAGTTGCCTTAAAAATTTAAGGAGAAAAATTCTATGAATTGATTAGGCTGGTTTTTTCTCCTTGAAAGTTTCCTTAGCTTTCTCCAGTTCTTTTTTCGCTTAATACAGCAATGCTGGAATCTTGTTTGCTTCCTCAACTATTTTGAGAGCTACAGTCACTTCTTTGAAGCATTTAAGTACCATTTTACCCTTTTCTGTAATTGCGTAAACAACTCTTGTTCTGTGTCTCCTGTTGTGCAATGTTTGTTCTTCAACGAGGTTGTGTTGGACTAAAAAGTCTAGGTGTTGTTTGAGAATGCTACAGTTCACGTTAGCCTTATACATGATGTGAGTTAGCTTTAACGGTCCATGACGGGCTAGAGCTTTAAGAATGTCAACATTCATCTCCAGTTCTGACCTTTGCATAGGCAGCAAATCCTCATCTTGCATAACAGGATTCAATCATTTATTCTTTCAGAATTTTGGCTAAGAACTAGGCTTAGAATTCTTCCATCATTATTTTGAAATCAAAGCCACAATATTGAAAAAGCAACTGTAGAGGGGAAGAAGTTCACACCGTCCTTTTCTATTATAGCTGATATCTAAGACTGATGTTTCTTACAAAAAATCTTAAGTTCTTTTGTATAGGATGCTTTCAATTATGTTAAAAAACTTGAGGTCAACTGGGGAATGTTTATTTCTCTTTTCAAATGGTTCCATGGAATATTGGGAGGAATGACAATCTTGCCGTTGAAATATGTGGAAGCTCCAGATGTTAAGAGAATGGTGGACGAGATTCTAGATAATTTGGATTTATTTCATATTGTGCCTCAATTTGTTTATTGTTATCGAAGTAAAGGTTCAAAATCTAAGCGTATCATTGCCCGTATTCATGGATTAGGAAAGATATGGCAAGAAGCTCTGAGACAACCATCAGCGTATATTATCGAGGTTATTTCTGAACGGTATGACAAGTTAAGCAATGAAGACAAGGAAAAAACGTTGATCCATGAGTTATTACACATTCCAGAGGGATTTTCAGGAGGCTTTCGTCCACATAAAGGTTACATTAGTAGGAGACGAGTAGAAGAATTGCATACAGCATTGTTGAAAAGAAGATCGTTGATGGATAATAGAATGTAGAGACGGTAGATATTGTAACCATGTATGCATAAGAGTTCTTTTGGTTCTGGTAAATTTTTTCCGCTCCACTCACATTTTTGTCTTTGTAACTTGTGATTTTGTCACATTCTGACTGGGTTGCTATATTATTTGTGTTGGTTTCACTCTTTTTAGACTCCAACTTTTTTAGTGTAAACTGTTTTTCTGGAAAAATGTTGTTTTCAACGTTCCACTCTATTAGAATTCAAATAGGGAGACCTGATATATAGCTCCATCTAGTCTATTTTTGTGCGCGTGTATTCATTGCCGTCGGGGTAACTCTGATATTTCATCCTGATTTGTCAACCTAATGCCTTCTCGTCATCCGGCAAAGTAA
>CP070759.1:1614853-1636874 GCA_020348945.1 Candidatus Bathyarchaeota archaeon | reverse complement strand
AACTCTCCTAGTTTGCTCACGTGAAAAGCATCCATATGTGCGTCAACTTCGTCGAAAAGGTAGAAGGCTGCGGGTGAAAAATCTTGGAGAGCGAATATGTAGGCAACGGCGCACACGGACCTCTCTCCGCTGCTGGCTCCGCTTACAAGGATCGGAGGCTTGCCAGGGAACTGAACAACCATGTCTACTCCGCCAGCAAACGGTTCTTCAGGCTTCTCCAATTTAAGGGCGGCTTCTCCACCACCTGTGAGTTTCGAGAAGTACTCGCTGAATTTTTTGTTTATTTGGTTAAAGGCAGTCATGAAAACCTCGCGTTTTTTTCGTTCAATTTCATCCATGAAATAGATTATGGCTTGTTTTTCCTTCTCCAGCTCGTTCATACGAATGGATAATTCTTTGTAGCGTGAAATCTGTTCAGCGTAGTGCGCTTGGGCTATTTGATTAACGGCTCCGAGGCGCTCCAGCTCGAATCGCATCAGCTTGAGGGATGATTCTGCCATCAGTAACTGGTCTGGCGAAACTTTTAGAGGTTCTTTGTAGCCGCTTTCCCCTAGCCGATAATAATGTTGGTCCATCTGCAGCCGAAGTGTTTGGAGTTCAAGCTGAAGTCTGTTATGCAGTTCGTCAGCTCGCTCGTACTCAGCGTCTAGTCGATGCAGTTGCTTGTCAATGCTGTCAATTTGGGATGCAAACTTCTTTCCCTCTTTTCTAGCAGTTAAAACAGAACGGGAAAGTTCCTCCTTAGAGTTTTCAAGTTCTGAGAGTTCCTGTTCAAGCTCCCCTTTCTGTTGAAGTGCATCCTCAACCTCCCCCTCTACAATAGAAAGCTGTTTGCTCACCTTTCTGAACTGAACCCTAATATTATCAGAAGCTGATACGAGAACATTCTTGAGTTTAGATCGAAGGGTTGACAATTCAGTTTCAACACTAATAAGCTTCTGTCTCGACTCAATGACTCCTTCCGCCAGTTTTTCTCGCTGAATTTCCATCTCTTGGATTCGAGACGGATCTGTTTTATGTCGCAACACAGCTAATTCCTTGTTAAAGTTTCGCACCTCTTTTTGAATGGCTTCGCGTTGTGTTTTTCGGAGGTTTACCTGTGTCCTTTCCTTTTCAAGCCGCCTTTGAACATGTTGAATAATTTTCCCAACGCGCCTTGCATTGCGTTTAGTTCGTTTCATGCTTCTACGTACTCGCGTGACTTCACTTTCAAGAGCAGTGATGGCTTCAGTTAGTCTGGCAATTTGCACTCGAGTGATGTCGATTTCTTCTTCGAAACTGGTCATTTCGCCTCCTCTCTTCGTCAGGTGCTCTCGGAGGGTCCTCACCGCTTCATCTAAGCTTTTGACAGCGTTCTCGCTTGGAATGACCGTGGAAAAGTCGATGGGAGAACGGTAATATCCACTCTCTATTCCCCCACCAGTTTCGTAAAGGTCCCCGTTAACCGTGACTGCGCGATAACCGCCACGAGAAGCGGCAATGGCCGCTTTATCGTCCTTTGCTATCAACGTGTCTCCAAAAACGAAAACTATGGCGGGTTCATATTGTTTTTCACACTTAACAAATTTAGAGGCAACACCTCTCATTCCCCTGATTTTCTCGTGATTAACCGAATTGCTTGGCAGTTCCTTGACAGGGATAATTTTCACTCTACCGAGTTTCAAGCGTTTCAGCGTTTCGGCACACGTGAACGCTGCGTCAAAATCTCGAACAACAATGGAGTTCAGCCAACCTGCAGCTGCTGCCTCTATAGCTTGCTTGTAAGTCCCTTCTATCTTAATCAAACTTTTTAACCGGCCGTACACTCCAGAGATCACACCGAGTTCTGCGAGTTCCTCGATGTTTCTCAAGGCTTTTTCTTCGCCCGCAACGGTTTCTGCGAGTTTTCGCTGAGTGATAAATTCTACAACAGCCTCTCGAGCTGACTCTGCGATTCTTCCTGCTTGGGTGATTTCTTTCCCTATGGCTTCTTTTTGAATGATTCTTTGATCCAGAGTTTTGTGGAGATTCTGAAGTCTGGTCTTCTGCTCTTCTTGAACGCTCTGGAGGTCCTTGAGGGACTTTTTTAACTCATTGAGGGTGGATGCAAATCTATCCTTGCGAGCGTTAAGATCATGTAGCCTGCCTGAGAGAACTCTGATTGTTGTTTGGCTTTGGGCGTGACCGCTCCGAAGGTCCAAGAGATTTTGATAAAGTCGGTCTAACTGTTGTTCAATCTGCCTAATTTTTTCGCTGTTTTCACCCAAGTTTGCCCAAAGCTGTGCAGTTTCATCTTGGATAGCATCATGTTGAGATTGTTTAGTCCCAATCACTTCGCATATACGATCATGCGCCCGTTTCAGTTTTCGAATTTTCTTACGGTTTTCAACAATTTCATTTTTTATTGCTTCAAGTTGTTGAAGGTTGTTTTCTCTCACTCTTGTGAGCCCTTCGAGGCTTGCTGTTCCCGCTCCAATTTTTGTTGTGAGTTCGGTTAGCTTCGATTTGATTTCGCCTATCTTGATTTGAACTTCGAGAACGCGTGTTCCACCCTCCTCAACTTTTTCTGAACTGAGGTTCCTCCACTCAGTTTCAACTTCATGGCGTTGAGTTCTGTGTTCTTCTCTTAACCGCCTTGAATTTTCAACCTTGACCCTGACCTCCTCGACCTTTGATGAAAGATCGTCGACTTTTCTTTCAGTTTCCGAAAATTCATGGGAGACTTTCATAGCTTCGAATCGCTTAATTTCCTCTTGGATGAAACAGTGGCGGAGCAGTTCATTGCGTTCCCTCTCTAAGTCGTCCACCCTTTTCTGCACTTCGTCTATCCGTCCCATGGCAGTTCGGATAGATATTTCGGCGGTTCGAAGTCTTTCTTCGGCCTCAGCTTTTTCAGTGTCATACTGGGCTATGCCAACCAAGTTGTCTATGATTTTCCTGCGTTCGTAGCTTGATACTTCAGCCATGCGTGTGATGGTTCCCTGTACGACCACGTTGTGTCCAGTGGGGCTGATTCCAGCCATGGACAGTATGTCGATAATGCGTGTTCTGGAAATTCTCCTTCCGTTAAGTCGATAGATGCTTTGGCCGTTTTTGTGGACTTCACGAGAGATGGTTACGGTGTTAGTGTCCACTGGTAGGCGATTATCCGAGTTGTCGAATTGGATGATAATCTTGGCAACCTTTGCCTTCTCCATCTTTGCTTCAGGGCTTCCGTGAAATATGAGTTTTGAGAAATTTTCAGCCCTGAGTCTTCTGGCGCTCAGCTCGCCTAACCCAAATAGAATAGCGTCCACGATGTTTGTTTTTCCACTGCCGTTTGGTCCTGTGAGCACAGTGAAACCTTTGTCTAACAGGATGATGGCAGCTTTTGGACCAAAAGATTTGAAGCCTCTCATCTCAACTTTTTTGATGTGCGGCATTGAGTCTTCCCTCGCTTTTTCAGTCGAGAGGGTTGCCCTTAACTCCCTCTGAGCTATTTCTAGAAAAGTATTATAGAAAGTCGTTTTAACTCTTGTGCAAGCAAAGCTCTAAGTTTCGCCTCTTTTTCTTTCGACACGAAGCTCTTCCGCCATCTTTTTTACAAAAAGCTTGACTTTTTCAACATCACCGTAAACGAGCACATACCCGTTTTTTTGCATTTTTGTGGAAAGACTGTTTTCCTTAGCCAGCCTCTTTATATCGTTCTCTGACATATCCTCTGAAACTTGAACTCGCACCCAATGTTTGCCCCGGGGAAGTCCTGAGACAAACCTTGAAACGACTTTTTCTTCCTCCTCACGCGTTCTTCTGGCCTTTTCCAACTTCTTCATCCATTGTTCAACGTAGTCTGAGCCAGCTTTTTCCTGCATCAGAAACACGAGATACGATTCCACGTTTTCCATGTACATCTCAATTCTTGGAAAGTTCTCAACGTGAGTGGAGTCAGCTTTCAGAATTTGTATCATGGTCTTGGCAGAGCGCAGGTCGTTCATCACAGTGGGTGGGATAGTCTCTCCCCTCTTCCGAAGCTCAGTGACTAGGTCAGCTAGCACCTTCCACGCTTCTTCATAACCCATTTTCTACACCTCTTGCGGCGCTTCCCCCGTTATGTATCAAATATTTTCTTTTGCTTAAGTCTTCTGCACAACTGTTTTATATCGCCTTCTCTACAACTGAACAAGCAAAATGTGTTTAGATACATGAGGTGATAAAATGAGCGTGTTTGCGGTGCCTGGGGCTTATGACCGTGCTATAACCGTGTTTTCCCCAGATGGGCGCCTATTTCAGGTTGAATACGCCCTCGAAACAGTGAATCGTGGAGCAACCATATTGGGAATCACCTGCTCCGAGGGAGTAGTTTTGGGGGCAGAAGAGAAAATTGAAACAAAACTACAGGACACGAGCTTCACTTGGAAGCTTTACGAGATAGACGATCACTTAGGTGCAGCGGTTGTCGGATTGGGGTCTGACGCTCGCATCCTCATTGACAATGCAAGGGTTTACTCTCAGAGCAACCGGTTGATGTATGATGAACCCATAGATATAGAGATCATGACAAAACGCATCGGAGATATAAAACAACTCTACACTCAACACGCCGGAGTCAGACCCTTCGGAGTCTCCATAATCTTTGGTGGCATAGACAAAACGGGAAACAAAGTGTTCTCAACCGATCCAAGTGGATCCTACAGAGGCTACAAAGCTGTTGCAGTAGGTATTGGACGCGAAACCGTAGAGAGCATCCTAAAGACAGAGTATAAAGAGGACTTAACGCTCGATTCTACCATTAAACTCGCCGTAAAATGCCTTGTAAAAGCCCTTGAGGCAAGAGGAGAAACGCCAAGACTCAAAATAGCCGTGGTCCCAACCGCAACAAAAAAGGTTCGAATGCTCACCGATGAGGAAATCAAAGGCTATCAGAAGGGTCTCCAAGGCAGTGGAACCCCATGAGTGAGCGTTACACGGTTGCGCGCCTAACTCGTGAAGGAGAACGCTTCGAGATCCTCGTCAAACCACAACCAGCCTTTTCCTACCGACTTGGAAAAATCGAGTCAGTGTCCCAAGTGTTGGTCACTGACACCATTTTCACTGACGCTAACAAAGGACTGAAACCCTCAGAAGACAAGCTGCTTAAAGCTTTCGGAACAACGGACCTTCTCAAGATAGCCAGTTTAATCTTGAAGAAGGGTGCTTTACAGTTAACCACCGAGCAACGGAGACAATTTATCGAAGACAAACGAAAGCAAATTGTCTCCTTCATATCCCGCCAATGCGTTGACCCGAGAACGAATCTTCCCCATCCTCCCATACGCGTAGAGCGAGCGATGGAGCAAGTTCACTTCTCGGTCGACCCCTTCAAAAAAGTCGAGGAACAAGCAAAAGAAGTTGTAAAACTCCTGCGTCCAGTCTTACCCCTTAAAATGGAAAGAGTCTCCGTGGCTCTCCGCATTCCACCCGAGCACGCAAACAGAATTTATGGAACCGTTAAAGGATTCGGCACCATAAAACGTGAGGAGTGGCGAGCTGACGGATCATGGTTCGCGGTTGTGGAACTGCCCGCTGGCCTTTACGGATCTTTTCTGGAAAAGCTAGGAGAGATGACTCGGGGCAACCTTGAAGCAAAAATGGTTAAGTAAATCTTTAATTGTGAAGTGATGAATTTGCCTGTTTTCTACGAGAGAAGAGAGATTGTAACGCCCGGCGACCTTCTTGCGGAAGACGATTACGTGGCTGGCGACAACACGTACAAAAAAGACGGCAAGATTTACGCTACGCGGGTTGGGCTCGTTGGATACGAGAATCGTAAAGTCTTTGTGGTCGCTTTAAAGTCGTTTTACGTTCCTTATGTTGGAGATCTGGTCATCGGAAAAGTGGTTGAAGTCGGTCTTGGTTCATGGCTGATAGACATTAGTGCTCCATACCCAGCGCTGCTTCGAGCGGCAGATGCCATCAACCGACCGTTTAAGCCCCAGAGAGATGACTTGCCCTCAATACTCGATGTGGGCGACCTCGTCATGGCCAAAATAGTTGCATATGACCGAACACGCGCCCCCCTGTTAACCATTCGTGAACCTGAGCTAGGAAAGGTTAAGCGTGGACAGATTGTTAAAATCACTCCCACAAAGATTCCTCGGGTTATTGGAAGGCAAGGTTCAATGATAAGTATGTTGAAGCGGGAGACGAACTGTCAGATTATAGTTGGTCAAAACGGCGTAATTCTTGTTAGCGGTAAGTCTCCAAAGGACGAGCAACTCGTCGTTATGGCCATTCACAGAATCAAAGAAGAAGCCCACACGAGTGGGTTAACAGATCGTATAACTCAAATGGTTAAAAGTGAAAAAGGAAGTGTTGAAAGTGCCTAAGAAGAAACCTAAGAAATTAATAGATGAAAAAGACGTTCGACTTGACGGTAGAGGACTAAACGAGTTGAGACCAATAAAAATAGAAATCGGCGTTCTCGACAACGCTGACGGCTCCGCATACATTGAACAGGGGAAAAACAAGATTCTCGCCGGAGTGTACGGACCCAAGGAAGCTCATCCCAAACACTTATCCATACCTGATCGAGCCCGACTTCGCTGTCGCTACCACATGGCGCCGTTTTCAGTTGATGAACGAAAGTCACCCGTCCCCTCGAGAAGAGAAAGAGAGCTCTCTAAGGTGATCAGACAGGCCCTCGAGCCTGCCGTCTTCGTGGAGTATTATCCACGAACCTCCATTGACATTTTCATCGAGATTCTGCAGGCGGATGGTGGAACGAGATGTGCTGCCATCACGGTTGCTTCTCTGGCACTGGCAGACGCCGGCATTCCAATGCGAAGCTTGGTGGCAGCTTGTGCAGCTGGGAAGATAGATGGACGTTTGGTACTAGACCTGATGGATACTGAAGACAAGGAGGGTGAGGCAGATGTACCCTTGGCGTGGATGCCTAACTCAAACGCAATAACATTGCTTCAGATGGACGGAAGCCTAACCATCGAAGAGTTTGAACAAGCCGTGAACATGGCGATGGAAGGCTGCAAAAAGATACATGAACTTCAAAAAGAAACCCTAAAAGCGAAGTACGTTGCGGTTAAGGAGGAGGTAGAGGAATGAAATCTCCAATCATGATTCGCGTGAAGCAGAAGCAAATCGCCGAGCTGGTTTCTCTTGGAAAAAGGTTGGACGGACGAGAATTAACCGATTACCGTGAGATTCAACTAGAGGTGGGAGTCGTTGGACGTGCTGAAGGCTCCGCACGTGTGCGTATAGGCAAAACTGAGGTGCTGGTGGGGACAAAGATTGCGTTAGGCGCACCGTTCCCAGATTTACCCGATCGGGGAGTTCTCACGGTCACCGCTGAGCTGACGCCCCTTGCGTCGCCCACGTTTGAACCAGGACCACCCAGCGAGGACGCTATAGAACTTGCGAGAGTCGTTGACCGAGGCATACGGGAATCCAAGCTGATCGCTCTAGAAAAGCTGTGTGTGGATCCCGGGAAAAATGTTTTCATCGTCTTTGTTGACATCTATGTCCTCAACCACGACGGAAATCTCATAGACGCTTCGGCTCTAGCGGCACTAGCCGCTTTGCTCAACACCAAAATGTTCAAATACGTCGTGAAAGAGGGCGAAATTAAGGTGAAACCGGGCTACACCCCGCTTCCAGTGAAAAATCATCCTGTAGCTGTGACTCTTGCCAAGATAAATGATAAGCTCATAGTGGATCCTTGGCTCGAGGAGGAGCAGGTTATGGATGCGAGAATCACCATAACTACAGACAAGGACGGAAATATTTGCGCGATGCAGAAGAGTGGTTACGGATACTTCACTATGCAACAGGTCTTAGAAGCCGTGAAGATAGCTAAAGAAAAAGCTGAAGAATTGCGGAAGCTTGTGGTGAAAGGCTGATGGGCAGTCGGAAACGGACAAAGAAAGTGGGTTCAACTAGAGGATTGGGAGCCCGCTATGGCTCAACAGTCAGGAAGCAATATGTCAAGGTTATCTCAGAGATGAAGAAGGCCCACAGATGCCCCCAGTGCGGAAACGAGTCAGTTGCAAGACAGAGCGTGGGCCTCTGGAATTGCAGGAAATGTGACTTCACTTTCACTGGAGGCGCCTATACCCCAGTTACAAAGCTTGGCGTCGTAGCAAAACGAACGGCAAAGAGCTCACAGACCTCACAAGTTCCTGTGAAAGAGGAAAAAACAGGGTGATATTGCTAACCACTTCTCGGAAACCAACAAGGAGAATACGAACGTTTTGCCGTGATCTCGTTCGTTCCATCCCGAACGTTGTCAGAATTAACCGTGGCAAGCTGAACTTAGACGGTATAGCTGAAAGAGCGTTAGAATCCAACGCCGACCGAGTTGTTATAGTTAATCGGTGGAAGGGTGGACCTGGAAAGATGGAGCTTTTCCAAACTGGATCTAAGGGCTTAACCTCTGTTTCTCTCCTCATGTACATTGCAGGCATAAAGCTTCAAAGAGAGTTCGAAGGGACAAAAGCTAAGCCCATTCGTTCGCTCACCATAACTACGCCGCCAGAGAAGAACCCTCAAGTCGCGAAGATCGCAGAGTGTTTGTCATTTTTTCTTAACATTTCAATGTTATCAATTAACGAAGCGGTTTCAAGTTATTCAGCCGCGATGCACATTTCACTCAATGCTTCACGCCACATCCAGATTACATTCATGCTTCTTCCTGAAACCGTTGAGGTGGGCCCTCGCATCATTTTATCACATGTAGTGTGGGAAGCCGAAAAATGAAGTCTCATATCGTTGTGCGCCTAAATTTTCCGTCTGAAGAGCGTTTGAAGATTGTTTTGGGTGCGTTAGAGCCTGAGGCCAGGACTTCGCCTTCTCCTCGTTCTAGAGCAAAAGTGGAGGGTGAGGGCAGCAGTCTAATATTGAGCTTTGAGGCAACCGATACATCTGCCTTGAGAGCCGCCGTGAACTCTTACCTTCGCTGGGTCAGCCTTGCCCACGACATGTGCTCTGCCCTAGATTCTCTGTGCGGAGAATAGATGAAAAACATTCTATTTGCGCCAAGATTATAAGCATATGAAGAGACAACAACGATTATTCCTATGTTCAATGCATAAATGAACAACACCAACCACAACAATTTAATGTCTACTTCTCGATTCACTGCCTTCACCAAACCATTTGACGGTGTAAACGTTAGTCCATATCTACTGGTCGATGGCTAGCTAGGACTTATGTGCATGTTCTTCTAAGAGTCTTTAAAAGCAGAAGAAAGAAGAGTGAGGAGACCATAAGCATGAGCAAGGGGTCAATGTTTGAAGGAACATCAATTGAAGGTTTACATTGAGATTTTCGCTATTGGGAACGAGCTTTGCTACGGAAGAGTTTATGACACAAACTCTTTCTGGATTGCAGATCAGGCTACTCAGTTGGGAGCTAGGGTTCAGAGGATAACATGCGTTCCAGATATGGTTGAGGATATTTGCATGGCTCTGGAAGACGCTTTAAGTCGGAAGCCCCACATCATTATCTTAACTGGTGGTTTGGGTCCAACTTCAGATGATCTAACGATTGAGGCTCTATCGAGGCTCATGGGCGTCGAGATTGAAACCCACGAAGAGATTCTTCGAGCTGTAGCTGAACGTGAAGATGTGCCAGAAGATTATCCTCCACTCGTTAAAATGACCCGTTCTCTTAAAGAAGCTACATGTTTCCCAAACCCTGTTGGTTGGGCTCCCGTAACTCTAATTGACAAAGGTGAGACAACTATAGTTGCGCTTCCTGGTCCACCTGAGGAGATGCGAGCATGCTTTCAGGAATATTTGGCGAAGAGGATAAGTGAAAAAACTCACTATCGAAGTGTCTCAAAGCAGATTCTTGTAAGGATGTATGAGTCGCAAATCTCGCTTATAACGGATAGAATAATGAAAAGTATGTCTGGAATCTATTTGAAACCTCTTGTCGGTGAATACTTAGAGGAAAAAGGTCTCCCAGTTGACATTGTGGCCTTCGCGGAGGATGAGAAGGGTTGCAGAGTGAGAATGAAGGAAGCTATAGACATGCTTAGGAAGCTCGTCGCTCAGAAGAGCGGGGATTTGAAATTGTTGAGTTAGTATCCACTTGCGAGTGCAAATTTTGTTGAATGCAGCGAGTCAGCTTTAACTAAGATGTTTTGCTTTTTTGGATCTCTAAGACGATGCCTTTCGGGTCTGGACAATGAATCCTTGTCTTGTTCTTTGTTTCTTCCCAAGGGAATTCACCATCGCATGAGAGAACCATAATATAGGGGAATATTGAGCCAAAAGCTCCAAGGCATATTCCCCGAGGCGTCATTGAATCATCGTAGTCTATTTCAAAAGTGTCTCCTTTCTTGTGGTATTCACCTTGACATTTGCCTCCAACAACCTTGACCAAGATTTTGCTCATCTTTTTCTCCTCAATATAAGTTACTTTAGTTCATTTCTAGATCAGACACGATATGTAGTATTAATTCGTTGCGCGCACATAACTAAAATTCGATTTGAAAGAATTATTTGATTTCTAGGTGAACATAAACACTTAATTAACGCTTAGTTGTAATGCTGAGTTCAGAAAGAACTGTATAAGACGATAGGGGAATCAAATGAGCGAAGAAATTTCGAGGCTTCCACCCCAAGTTCAACAGCGACTGTTGAGGCTTCAACAGCTTCAGCAGACGTTGCAAGCAGTGTTGGCGCAAAAGCAACAGCTTGAGCTGGAGCTCACCGAGATTGAGCAAGCTTCAAGTGAGCTGAAAAAACTCACCAAAAATGCTGTCATCTACAAATCTATAGGCGCGCTTCTCGTGAAGTCGAAAAAGCCAAAAGTGACCACGGAACTTAACGAACGGAAAGAACTTCTCAACATGAGAGCCAGCGTGCTGGGTAAGCAAGAGGAACGGCTTAGGACCCAAGTGAAGAACTTGCAAACAAAGCTTCAGCGTGATTTACGTCCGATTTCACCTCCACCTTAAGTTGGAAAGACTTTTGGAAGAGATAGGTATACCTGAGCTCACCTCTGAACAGGTGGAAGAGCTGTGCGAGGTCGCGGAGAAGGCGGCGAGAGAATACATATTGTCAAAACTTCCTCAAAACAGAATCTCCGTCCTTAACATAACCGTTGAAACCGAGGGAACGCGGCCAGTCACTGTTGACGTTGATGTGGAAATCACTGTTTCACCTATATTGAAAAATCGTGACGTGAAGAAACTGGCCAACGAAGCCACGAGAAATGCCTTCACATCCGTTGAGATATATTTGAGGGAACTCGCGTGCAAATCGGCAAAATAACGTCTCTCATAGACACACTTGACGCAAAACTGGTTGTTCTGTTATGCCACCATAACGCTGACCCAGACGCCATATGCGCAGCATTCGCGTTCTCTCAACTGCTAAAGCGTTTGCGACCAAAACTGAGCGTTGAGGTCGCTGCGGCTCAGGGAATCAGCAGGCTCTCTAAGTTCTTGTTGAAATCGTTACCTATCAAGCTGACAGCGCAGCCACATATTGAAAAGGCGGATTTCATCGTTTTGTTGGACACTAACACCGTCCAGCAACTGGATGAGTGGAGCAAACGGGTCAAGGCAGCTGATTCTCCCCTCGTTGTAATTGACCATCATGCCAGTCACCCCGAGACGGAGCGCCTTGCAACGCTGAGCGTGACTGATGAGGAGGCTTCGTCCACATGCGAAATCGTGTATCAGTTTTTCAAAGAGGCAGAAGCCAAGCCAACAGAAGTCGAAGCCAAAGCGTTGTTCCTCGGAATAGCGTTTGACACAAGACATTTCGTTTTAGCCAACTCCTCTACGCTTAAAACAGTTGCCGGCCTCATCGAAGCTGGAGTGAACGCTAAAGAAACCCTGCCTCTGCTTTCCTTGCCATTACATCCCTCAGAGCGTATAGCACGACTTAAAGCGGGCAAACGAATGAAACTCACGAAGATGAATGGATGGCTAGTTGCAATATCCCACGTCAGCGCCTATCAAGCCTCCGCTGCGAGAGCCTTAATTGGGCTAGGAGCCCAAGTGGCGGTTGTTGCGGGTCAGGGAAAAGACACGGTTCAGGTCAGCCTAAGAGCGTGCCGTGACTTCCATGAAAAGACAGGAGTGCATTTGGGTCGAGATATAGCTAAGCCTCTTGGTGAGTATCTCCGCGGCATGGGTGGTGGACACTCGATTTCAGCTGGAGCTAATGGAATAGGAGACGTGAATTCTAGCCTTAAGCGCTGTATTAGACTTTTGAAGGAAGGATTAAAGAAGAAGAATACTTGAGTGATTAGCCCTTCTTCAGTCCAAACATGAGTCCAACAAAAAAGCTGCCCAAGAATGGCAAAGCAGATACGAAGGGTGACAAGATTCCCAGCGCCGGCTCGGTGGCACGGGCAACTCCCAATAGTTCCTCGTAGTCTACGTTGATCACATTTACATAGGCCAAAAATACGAGGGAGAATGCGAAAACTCCGATAATTATCGCCATTCTAACGATTTTCTTAACCACGTATCCAACGAAAAAACCTCCGATTCCGCCTACGCCTAGTTGATACGCAACCGGGATTAAAGCTTCACTCATTTAGATCACTTCTCCAACTCGATTCCACACTCTGGACAAGCAGGTTTCTTGAAAATCAATCCAACCTTTGGGCAACATTCTTTGCAAAATATTTGCTTGCATCTGGTGCACTGCCAGGCTGTCGGTTTCAAAAATCCACCGATTTCCCTTCCGCATGTCAAGCAGAATCCTCTGACCATACATATCGATAGTAGAGTGTTTCTGATGAATCTTAAGAATTACGCTCCCAGCTTAGAAGATTTCTATGAACCTTTAACGGTCTCTAGAGCTTTTTCTGTGGAGAACTATGGATCAATTATCAACGATTGTGTCAATCTTAACCATGAAAACAAGTGATCTTAACTAGCAACGTTTTCATTTGAACCAGTTGGCTATCCTTGTAGTGTCAAACAGAACTACTCTTTTTTGAGTAGCCACTCTTTTATGGAAGCTTTAGTGTCACTATGATGAGCGGGACTAGAAGTTGACAGTTATCGAAGCAAAGGGTCTAACATACACGTATCCAGGTGGAACAAGACGTGCTCTCGAAGACGTTTCTATAACCATTGAGAAAGGAGAATTTGTGATCCTCACGGGTCCAAGCGGCTGTGGAAAAACCACCCTTTGCCGCTGCCTCAACGGGCTCGTTCCCAACTTTTACGGCGGAAAACTTGAGGGCGAAATCTTGGTTACAGGCCTCAAGGTGAGCGAACACCAAATTTACGAACTCGCTCGACACGTTGGACTTGTATTTCAAAACCCGGAAAACCAGCTTTTCGCCTTGTTTGTGGAGAAAGATGTGGCCTTTGGACTTGAAAACCTAGGAGTGCCAAGGGATGAAATCAGAAAACGGGTTGATTGGGCTCTTCAAATGACCAATATAGAAAATCTCAGAGAGAGGGCTCCCCACGAGCTTTCAGGCGGGCAGCAGCAGCGGGTCGCCATCGCTTGCGTGCTCGCTATGCAGCCAGATGTGATGGTGCTTGATGAGCCCACTTCCTTTCTCGATCCGTTGGGTGCTCAACAAATTTTTGATGTGATTAGCAGGTTGAACAAAGAACTAGGAATCACGGTTGTTATGGTCGAACATCGGCTAGACTTAGCCTCGAGGTATTCTAATCATGTTGTAGTTATGGACAAGGGAAAAGTGGTTTTGGACGGCGAGCCTAAGGATGTCTTTAGCTCGGAGGCAGCACGTTTGATCGGTGTCGGTATCCCCAAGGCAACTAGGCTTAGCCAAGTTCTTGAAATGAGCGGAGTGCGTCTAGGTAGGGTTCCGGTCACCTCGGAGGAAGCATCTCAAGTTCTTAAGGAGGTTTTAAGCCGTGATTGAGGTCAAAGGTGTCTCCTTCACCTACCCAAACGGCGTTGAGGCCTTACGGGAAGTTTCTCTTACCATACATGACGGAGAATTTGTTGCTATAATGGGTCAGAACGGTGCTGGCAAAACAACGCTGGTAAAACAGTTCAACGGGTTGTTGAAGCCGACGAGAGGAGAGATTTTTGTTGACGGAGTTAACACTCGAAAGGTGAGTGTGGCAACTCTCGCTAGAAAGGTTGGGTTCGTTTTTCAAAATCCTGATCATCAGCTCTTCTGTGAAACGGTTGAGGATGAGGTGGCTTTTGCTCTTCGAAATTTCGGGTTCGAGGAAAGCACGATCAAGAAGCGGGTGGCTTGGGCTCTCAATCTTTTGGATCTGACGGAATATCGTGAAACTTCGCCTTTTATGCTCAGCGGCGGGGAGAGAAAACGAGTTGCGTTGGCATCTGTTCTAGCTTGGAACCCGAAGGTGGTTGTGCTTGATGAACCAACGATTGGTCAAGACCACAAGCAGAAGGAAAAGCTGCGGCAGTTCATTGTTCAGTTGATTGCTCAACGAAAAACAGTGATTATAGTTACTCATGACGTTGAATTTGTGGCAGAGTGTAACTCCCATGTAGTGTTGATGGCTCAGGGAAAAATTGTGGCTAAAGGAAGTGCCAAACAGATGCTCACTAACTCCGCGCTTGTTACACAGGCTTCTATTGTGTCTCCTCAGATCACCCAGATTTTTCTGGAACTAGCAGATTTAGGGATGCCCATCGATTTGATTAACATCCATGAGGCAAGAGAAGCTTTGCTCAATTTCTTGGAGGTTGATTCGTGAGCGTTTTCGACGGCTTAAGGTTTAGAAGGGGTTCATCTCCTATTCATCAGTTGGATCCGAGAGCCAAGTTCTTCTACGTTATTGTGATGTTTGTTGTTGCTGTCCTGTTTAACGAGTTATTGCCTCTCGTCGTGTTGTTCCTGATTCAGATACCTTTCGTGTTTGTGGCTCGTGTTCAACGGGAATGGATTCGATCTCTGAGAGGAGCAGCGTTTCTAGCAATTATTATCTTTGGATTTAACTTCCTTTTCACATACCTGTCTGGTCAATACGAACTTTCATATGTTCTGGAACGCTCTTTTGCCATGTCCCTTCGCTTCATCGTATTAGTGGAATCCTTCTCCGTTTTCTTCCTCACCACATCGCCAGACCATCTTGGCTTGGCGTTGGAGCAGAGTCACGTGCCTTACGAGTTTTGCTTTGCCTTCACCACCGCTGTTCGTTTTGTTCCAGTTTTGGCTGAAGAGGCGCAGACGATCATGGACGCTCAGAAAACTAGGGGACTGGAACTGGAGCGTGGAAACTTCATAAAAAGAATAAGAAATTACATTCCCATTCTCATTCCACTCATCGTGAACGCCATCCGCAGAAGCCTTGAACTCGCTGAAGCTATGGAATCTCGAGCTTGGGGCGCCACTGAGAAGCGCACCAACCTATACGTGCTCAAGCTGAAGAAATCCGACTACGTTTTAGCTTTACTGTCCATTCTCCTGCTAGTTCTCGCCGTCTATATACGCCTTTTTCTTCCAGTTCCACAGTTAGGCGTAGTTCTGCGCATCTAGCCGTGTTAAGCAGTCTCCATTTGAACGATGCGTGTTTCTTCGATAAACATAAGCGAAACCGCAAAGATTTTTTAACGAGTAAGAAATTCTGCCTCTTGCAGGGCGAGAAGTCTTGAAGTGGTTGAAGGCTGCGGTAGATGAGATTTTATCTGGTGCTCAAGAAGCGATGAGCGCGCTTGATTCGGATCAGGTTGAGAGGATGATTCAGATGATTTTGGAGGCTATGGATAAGAAGATTTTTGTGGTGGGGATGGGTCGAAGCGGTTTTGTGGGGCGAGCCTTTACTCTACGCCTCATGAACTTAGGGTTTAACGTTTATTTTCTGGGTGAGACTATTACGCCAGCAGCGACTAATGAGGACTTGGTTATTGCGCTTTCAGGGTCAGGTATCTCTAAGATGGTTTTGACAGCGAGCGTAACTGCTAAAGAGATTGGGGCAAAGGTTGTGGCTGTTACGTCTCATCTTGACTCTCCGCTTGGAAAGGTCGCTGATCATGTTGTGGTCGTTAAAGGGCGAACGAAGATTGCTCATGGAAAGGACTATTTAGCTAGGCAGATTCTAGGTGAACGTGAACCTTTAAGTCCCCTTGGAAGCATCTTTGAAAACAACTGTATGCTTTTTCTCGACAGCTTGATTGTGGAACTCATGCACCGACTTGGAAAAACTGAGGAGGAAATGAGGCGACGCCACGCTACAATCGAGTAACCCTTAAAAGTTGCGTCTAACTATTTTGCGTGAGCTCAAGGAAACAGGAGAGTCGGTCAACATTCGCGCGAAATGGAAAAAGAAAAAAGTGCGCCGTGAAAAACGGAAAAGGAAACGAAGACGTAAAAGGTACAAGTAGACATTGAGCTCTTAAAGTTTAAATTCTTCATGAATTGCTCGAACCGCCTTCTCTCCGTCAGTTTCCTTCACCACAAATGAAATGTTAAGCTCAGATGAGCCTTGAGCTATCATACGTACGTTTAATCCCTTGCGTGCAATCGCTCCAAACAATCTTGCAGCAACACCAGGCGTACCCTTCATACCAGCGCCTACCACAGCGACAACGCAAACATCGTCTTCCGCAGTCACCTCACGTATCAAACCGCTACCCAAAAGGGCGATTTCAAGAGTGCTGACCGCCCTTTCTAATCCGTCTCTGTGAAGTATGAAGGAAATGTTCGCTTCTGAGGCGCTTTGTGAAATCATTAGAACGTTGATGTTGTTTTTTCCTAGCATGTCAAAAACCTTTGCGGCTGTCCCAGGGGTGCCCACCATGCCAGCTCCGCTGATGTTAATTAGCGCTAAATTCTTGATGATAGTTGTCCCCTTCACTACGTCCTTAGCCTTGATCTTCTGCTCCTTAACTATTAGGGTTCCAAGGCTTTGCGGGTTGAAAGTGTTCCTTATTCTAACAGGTACTTCCTTCTCCATTGCCGGTTCTAACGCCTTCGGATGCATAGCCTTTGCTCCAAAAATTGCCAATTCTATCGCTTCCTGAAAGGAAAGTTCAGATATAACCTTCGTTGACGGAACAATTTTTGGATCAGAAGTCATCAATCCGTCAACATCTGTCCAAATCCAAACCTCGTCAGCTTCAAGCGCGGCTGCGATGATGGTGGCGGTATAGTCGGACCCACCTCGACCCAGCGTTGTGATTTCTCCGTCCTGATTTGCAGCTATGTATCCAGTGACCACTGGAATGATTCCTTTCTCCAGTAACGGCTCAACTTTTTGCTTAACCTCATGCAGAGTCACTTTTATTAGGGGACGGGCTTCCCCGAAGTTGGAATCGGTTACGATTCCTGCATCCTTACCCGTGAAGTATTGGACATTTAACCCTAAGTCACGGAGGGCTCCCCAAACAATTAACGTGGACATTCTTTCTCCAAACGACAGAACGTAGTCTTTTGATTTTGGGGTGAGTTCACCTAGATAAATTATTCCGGTTAAAACTTTTTCAAGTTCGTCAAGAATTGTTTTAAGTGTTTGTTCTACCTCATCCCGTATTTGTTTGTTTTTGATAGCGTTTCTAGCGGCTGCTACATGTTTTTTCGTTGTTTTTTGCAAGAGTTTATGAACGTGGTCTCGGTTTCCGCTTTTCGCTTCTTTCGAGGCTTCGATTAATTTGTCTGTAACTCTCTTTAACGCTGAAATCACCACAACCATCTGATAATCTTTGTTAAGGTGGTTGCTGATCAAACTGGCAACGTGTCGAATGTGTTCACCGTTCCCCACTGAAGTGCCTCCAAATTTCATAACCACTCTTTTCAAGTCGTTCACCCTCCAAAACCCTAAGACATGAGTCGGGTTGCTAAGTTCTGTTTTATATCTAGCAAATCCCTTAATATGGCGCTTGCGGTTTCCATTCCTCCAGCTCCTCGACCGACTATAGTCTCCTCACCAGCAAACTCTGAGACAAACGTGACAGCGTTGAGCACGCCACCAACACATAAGGGGTCTTGCTTGGATATTTCGGTGGGCGCAACCTTTAGTTTTTCATTAATGGACCCTATGAGTTTGATGGTGCAGTCTCTTTTGGCAGCTTCCTTCAAGGCTTGTAACGTAACGTTGCGTATGCCCTGAATACTCACGTCTTTTAATGTAACCCTCTTATTCATTATCCAATTTGCCATAATAACCAACTTGCATGCAGCGTCTAACCCGTCAACATCCATTGATGGGTTTGCTTCTGCGTATCCAAGCTTTTGAGCGTTATTAAGGGCTTCTTCGAACGTGATATGTCTCCCATCCATTTCGGTTAGAATGTAATTGGTTGTTCCATTCAGTATTCCTCGGATCGATAGGATTCTGTCTCCCATTAGACACCTCTTGGCCAAATCAAGCACAGGGGTTCCTCCACCAACAGTTCCGCTGAATTTTAAATAGGCCTTGTTATAGTTAGCTAGCTCGGTTAAAACTGGTAGGGCTAGGGCAAGTGGTCCTTTGTTTGTGGTGACCACGTGTTTTCCTGTTTTGAGCGCTGTTTTTATGTGGGACAGTCCTGGTTCTCCGTCCTTGATGTTGGTGGGTGTTGCTTCAACGATTGTTTCAGCGTCAACGTTTTCTATCACGTTTAACGCTGACATGCCGGGATGTCCTCGCTCGTGGTGGGCTGCCACCGTGTTTCTCTCAGCTTTCAGGGACAGCGTTTTCTCTAGGTTTAGGCCCTTTGGGTTTACAGCTGCTCCTCTCCTGTCCACAATGGCTACAACTCTTGGGTGGAAACCGTAGTTTTTGATGAGCTCGGCTCTTCTCTGTGTGAATATTTGTGTAAGGCTTTGACCGACAACTCCATAGCCTATTAAAATAATTCTCATCGAGGTCACCTATTGAGCTGCTATTGGTGCAAGGGGTTTTGAGAGGCCCAGATATTCTAAAATGGGTTCGATTTCCGCTTCTATTTCCACGGGTTTTTCACATGTTTGCATTATAATGTCTGGGTCTTTCAATCCGTGGCCTGTTACAACGCAAACTGTGGTGTCATCTGCATCTACTCTTCCTAGTTCAGCGAGTTTTTTTAAGCCAGCAATGGATGAGGCGCTTGCGGGTTCCACGAAAAGTCCTTCATGTCTAGCCAATATTCTTTGGGCTTCTAGGATTTCTTGGTCTGTCACGGTTTCAGCTGTGCCTTTGGATTCTTTTATGGCTCGCATGGCTTTTTTCCAGCTGAGTGGAGCTCCAATTCTGATGGCGGTGGCGACGGTTTCCGGCTGGCCTATGGGTATGACGCTGTTGCTTCCTTCTTTAACTGCTTGGGCTATGGGTGCTGCTCCCTCAGCTTGAATTCCGATCATTTGGGGAAGGTTGCTTGTGAGGTTGAGTTGGTGAAAGTCGGAGAGACCTTTCCATATGGCACTTATGTTTCCAGCGTTGCCCACTGGAACTATCACCTTGTCTGGTGCTTTGCCTTTCAGTTGGTCGCAAATTTCATAGGCTAGGGATTTTTGTCCCTCTATTCTAAAGGGATTGATTGAGTTGAGGAGATAGATTTTCTTGTGTTTTTCTGAGAGTTCTAGCACAATTTTTAGGGCTTGGTCAAAGTTTCCTTTGACTTGTACAACTTTGGCGCCGTAAATCATGGCTTGTGCTAGTTTTCCGTAGGCGATTTTGCCTGATGGGATGAGGACGATGCATTGGAGTGCGGCTTTTGCGGCGTAGGCGGCTAGGGAGGCGGCGGTGTTTCCGGTGGAGGCGCAGATGACTATTTTCATGTTGAGTTCTATGGCTTTGGTTACTCCGACGGTCATGCCTCTGTCTTTGAAGGAGCCTGTTGGGTTTTCTCCTTCGTTTTTTACGTATAGGTGTTTGATTTTGAGGAGTTTTCCTAGGCGTTTGCATTGGTGGAGTCCTGTTCCTCCTTCGTTTAGGGTGATTGTTTTTGAGGGGTCGTGGATTGGCATGAGGGGTGTGTATCGCCAAACGGATAGAGGCAAGCTTCTCCAGTTGCTTTTTTTGAGTTTTTCTTTTAGGGTTTCGTAGTTGTATTTGACTTCTAGTAGGTCTCCGCATTGTTTGCAGTAGTAGATGATTTTGTTTTCGTTGTATTTTTTTCCGCAGGCTATGCATTGTAGGTGTATCATTGTTTTGTCCTCTAGACTAGCACACGGTGTTACAGTCTTATTTATCAATGTTATGTTACAGTAATCTTTTTTGCATGTTGGTTAATTTTTTTAAATGAAGTCGTCAACTTGTCTTTTGAATGTTTTTGTCTGAGAGTAGGGGTGAGACTGTGTAGTTTTGGGGCCCGTAGGAAAAATTGTTTTGGGGTCTAATTCCCTGTGACTGACGTAGCATAGCTGGATCATATAGTGAAAAAATATGTTGAAAACAGTATTTTTCACCGAAAAACTGCTTGCGCTAATGGTTTTTTACGAAACTAAAATAGCATTAGAATTTTATTTCTCTCTTGTCTTTCAAGGTGGCAAACCATCCGCCTAAGACATTGTTGTGATGCTCGATGATTTGTTGGGCCGTGAAAGTCGATGAGTCCCAAGTACTGTGTGCATCCTTGACTAGAGTTACCTCATAGCCAAGAGTGAACGCGCGACGGCAGGTCGTATCTATGCAGTACTCAGTTTGCAATCCTACAATGATCAGCCTCTTGATTTCTCTAGACTTCAGTTCATGATGCAAGTTCGTTTCGTGAAAGGCATCTGGGGTCTGCTTTTGAGTCACTACATCCTCCTCAGCCGGCTGGATCGTGGGATGGATCTCCCATCCTGGAGTGCTATATTCGTCGGGATCACCTGTACTGCCATTATTCTGGACATAGATAATTGGTGTCTGTGCAGACCTAGCTCTCCTAATTAGGCTCTTGACTTTTCCTAAGAGCTCATTCGCATTGTATACGGGATTGGGTTCTGAGAAATTTCCTACATGCATGTCTATTATTAGCAAAGCTGTATTACTCATCTTCTCTCAACTCATACGGTAATTGCTACTTCAAGATAGTCCTATTTATTGACTCTGTCCCTCACAAGTGAGGAGCCACGGGGGATTTGCGCGCGCGCATCCTCAGACAGTGTTGAAGGAAATAAAGTAACGTTTACATTTCCGAAGAGTGTC
This sequence comes from Candidatus Bathyarchaeota archaeon, assembly GCA_020348945.1. GTDB lineage: Archaea > Thermoproteota > Bathyarchaeia > Bathyarchaeales > Bathyarchaeaceae. The sequence continues at coordinate 1,615,906 of CP070759.1, read as the reverse complement.
TAGAATAGCGTTCACTTCTTCGTTTCTACTTCGGCACAAACTTCTGAAGAGGGTTTTCCTCAAGAACTCTCTCAAGCTGAAGGTAGCTTAAGCCTGTCACAGAATCCCCGTATATCTCGCATCGTTCTTTAATGTCAATTCTTTCAGGACTTCGAACAACAACCTCCACCTCGTTGCTGGATGAGAGAGTTAAGTGAATGTGAAACGACGCTTCTTTCCTACCTCGCTTTGTCACAGAGAGCCACTCAGTTTTCGCTATATTGAAGTTGCTTTTCTGAAGTTGAGCGAGAACATTCTTTGGGGCTGAGGCAAACGTAACTATGTCTATGTCGCTGTCTTTGCGGGCTGTTCCTCTCCAAACACTTCCTGTCAGTTTGGGATTAAACTTTTTCAGAAGCTCCATCACTTGTAAGGCTTCTCTTCGCATTTGAAGCAGCCGTTCCTGCCTCGATCTTCCCTCTCTCTCCTCAGCGATCTTGTCCAACTCTTTCGCAACCTCAAGATTGCTGGGGAGACCCCGAGCTGCCAATGTTTGAGCTGCCTTCGTTTTTGCCTGCTTGTACTCCTTTTCCTGTAATGTATAAAGCAGGATAGCAGCTTCCCGAGCAACTCGCTTCTTCAAATCTAATGAACGATTACCCTTCAAGATTCAGAGCACCCGAGTATTTTGACAAAGGCAGAATACCATTACGCAACGATAGGCGGTTGAAATGTGAGCTTGGACTTTCGGATGCCCACATGGCGCAAAGGAGCTATCTTCTTGGCTTCGTTGTAAATATCCGACGCAACTTTCTGCAAAACTACCTCTTGAACAAACTGATCGAACGTGAGGGCGTCCGCCTTTTCGTGAACATTTTTCCTCATGATATCACGTATCGCTTCTTCCTGTGAAGTTTTGATACGGACAAGAGTGAACGCGCAAACTCCCACTCTCAATCGGTATCCGTCCTTGGTTGTGACACTGAGAATAGCATCGACTCGTGTGGTTTTCCTTCGAACGAGGCTTCTCAAATAGTCACGAGCGTATTCGTGTCCCTTAAAGACGGTGCTAGC
>CP070759.1:1597961-1614753 GCA_020348945.1 Candidatus Bathyarchaeota archaeon | reverse complement strand
AAGTTTAAGGGTTTACAATCCCCTGAAAGTGATCGAAATTCTAGATCCTGCCGCCGATACCGAGAGGTTGACAAACCTGAAATATCCCGTCACTGAAACACCGATGACGTACGTTTGCTTCGAAGGAACTTGCACTCCAGTTGAAGAACCAGAAGGAATAGCTAAAATAATTGAGTCAAAAAGATCGCAAAAGGGTTGATGTTTAAAATAGACAATGATTTTAGATCAATGTTGAGATGGTGTGGATGTTGAAGAAAAATTTCATCTCTTCCATTGAAGGAAAACGATTGAATGGCTACGTCCTTCATGTTGACAATCTGTCCCGGGGTCGATTCATCGAAGAAACTAACTTTGAATTGTACTTGAAAGCCATTGATGGAAAGACTTCTGAAAACCCGGTGGTGAAGGGCAAACATTTCTCTGGAAGAGGAGAATTCTACAAGCCTTGGTTGGAAATATACTACTACAACCATGTAAAGTTCAATTCCTCAAAGATCCTAGACCTCTCTGCGAGAGGATTGGACGAGAATTTGTTCAAGCATCTTTCAGACCTTCTTCCCCCAAGCGCCCACATCATGGTGGTTTATCTAAACCATGAAGAAACAAGAAAAGGCTTAGAGCGGGGAGTTCCAGCCCCAGTCACTCCCCTCGGATATTTACTATGGAAGTCAGGATGCACGTGGTTCAAGGACTGGTACTTCGCTGAGGGCTTCTGGGAGGGAGACGTAAAACTTCAGGGCAACAAGCCCTTAAACAAGGAAAACCGAAGAAAGGACTTGCTTGAAAGACGTAAAGAACTGACTGAATTTTTGAAGAAAGAGAAAGGAGAGGAAAAACTTTTTGCAGATGCCAGAAGAAGGGCTGAGGGCGTGTTGAGAGATATAGCGAGAGAGATCTCCACAGGTTGAAGTTATGTGAAGGAAAATATTATAATGAAAGTGAAATCAAAATCCGTTTATATGAAACGTGACAACAAAACTAGAGTGCTAAAGATCATTGAACTGTTGGAAAAAGAACATCCTGACACAAAAATAGCTCTAAAATACACGAAGCCTCTGGAGCTCTTGGTGGCCACTATCCTTTCAGCTCAATGCACCGACAGAAGGGTAAACATTGTCACGAAGACCCTCTTCAAGAAGTATAGAAAGGCAGAAGACTACGCCAATGCGGACCTAGAGGAACTCGAAGAAGACATAAGACCCACAGGCTTCTACAGAAACAAGGCCAGAAACATCAAGAAATGCTGCCAAATCATAGTTGAAAAATCCAACTCGCAAGTTCCGAAAACAATGGTGGAAATACTTGAATTGCCAGGTGTTGCGCGAAAAACCGCTAACATTGTCCTGTCGAATGCCTACGGTGTCATCGAAGGAATAGCCGTGGACACCCATGTTCGCAGACTTGCCAGAAGACTTGGGCTTTCAGAGCACGAAAATCCGAATAAAATAGAGAAAGATTTGATGAAAATCGTTCCAAAAACCCATTGGAAAAGAATCACAGACTTGCTAATATTTCACGGTAGAAGAATCTGCGTGGCAAGGAAACCAAAATGTGGAATATGCGCCTTGAACAAGCTCTGTCCCTCGGCCTTCACCTTTGACTAAGACGGCAAATTCTTTTCCATTAAAACTGAATAAAAGTACCGAACATAACCGTCTCCTTCAACAGAAGCTACGTGCTCGATGTTTTTGATTTTGAAGTGGTTTGAGAAAAGTTGGATTAGTTGTTCTTTGGTGAAGTGGTTCCATGCGGAGCCGTTCTTGTAACTGAAACAGACCATGAGGTATGTGCCATTTTTCTTCAGCACTCGGTGTACGCCTTTTATGAAGGTGTTTCTGTCCTTAACTTTTACGTGGTGGAAGCAGCCCATGTCAAAGACAAAGTCAAATTCTTCGTCTTCAAATGGTAAGGTTAAGAAATTCTGTACTTGAAACTGGGTCTTTGCGTTTGCCTTTTTGGCTTTTTCTTTTGCATATTTTATGGCTTTAGAAGAGATGTCTATCCCAGTTACTTGAAAGCCTTTTTTCGCCAAGTAGAGTGCGTTAGTTCCAGCTCCGCAGCATATGTCTAAGGCTTTTCCCTTCTTTATCAATCCTTTCTCAACTAGTTCAACTAGAACTTTTCTCGGTTTGCCCAGTTCCCAAGGTAGGGCTTCTAGAGGATGCCTTCTGTAGATTCGATCCCACTCCTCATAGTCGGAATTCGTACCACCAACTCCAGGTCAATAGACACAAACTTCTTCAAAATTCTTATGTTAATCTTAGATGGAGGGTTCCTTTTTATGTGTGCGGTGAAAGTAAAATATAAATATGACGTATGTCATAATATATCTCTCGGATCATGTAGCAGAACAACAGGCTACCGAACCGATACGGAATTGTTCAGATTTTTGTTCAGAAACTTGAACAATTCTTAAAAGAACGAAGCAAAAAATAAAAAAACTGTTGGGGTGATGAATTGTGACTGAAAAAGTTGTGGTGCCTCCACACATGTTTGCGTGCCTTGATGCGAATGGTGAGAACTACATTGTCGAGGTTGATTTGCCCGGAGTGAAGAAGAAGGACATAGACCTGAACATGCACGAAGACATCGTTCACATCGTAGCAAACAGGAAAGACTTAGAATTCCATGGGCATCTACATTTCCCTATAAAGGTTGATCCTAAGAAAGCTGCGGCTAAATTCAGTAATGGCTTGCTTAAGGTGGAAGTACCGGTAAAAGAGAAACGTAATCCTCCAATGAAAATTGAAGTGAAATAGAAAAAGTTCTCGTGAAGTTCCCCATTTTCCCATCTTTTTATGTGTATCAGTTCATGACTTTAAGGTTAGATATTTTTAGAAACGTTGATGCATTTGTTAAGTGTCTAGTTTTGCTTCTTCGGGCTTGAAATGTTTTTTGAACACTTGGTAAATTTCTTCAGGTTTTTCCAGTATGAACACGTCGTCCATATCAGCTAGCTTTTTGACATGTTCCACGTCTTCTTTTCTTATTTTCAGTTTCAAATCTCGTCCATTAGGAAGTTTCGTAACAATTATTCCTTCTCTATAGTCAGAGGGCATTATGTAAGCGGGAACAAAGGCTTTCAGACCCATGATTGCTGCGTTGCAAAGTAAAGAGTCTGCTATTCCCATAGAAATTTTTGCAACAGTGTTTGATGTTGCTGGAGCAATTAGCAAAAACTCGAATTTTCCTGTTTGTAATTGACCAGCTAGGAACGGTGAATTCGGATTAATTTCAACCCAAACCTTGTCAAAATTCTCCTTTAAATCATTAGCCAGCCTGTAATATTTTACAACTTGGTCTCCTGCTTTGGAGAGATAAACTATTATATCAACCTCATTTTCATACTGCTTTTTTATTTTCTTTATAATCTCAACTGTTTCAACTAATCTGTCCCCACTGCCTGTAATTCCCCAAGCGACTTTCCTTTTCTTCTTTCTTCCTTTTTTCTCCATCATAACTTCCATGACCCTGCTTCTACACCTTAATTTTGTTTTTCAACCTCAAATTTCTTCATAAACTCGGCAAATTTCTTAACAGTTTTCCTCAAACTTCTAAATCCTTCTTCGTCCTTTTTTACGCCTTCCAAAGTGTCTTTCGACCAAAAAGTTGCTCCTAGGTTTGCTCCAAAGGAGCCGCCGCTGACTGGTATGATTCCGTTCAGGATGTAAAATGTCATTATCTGCTGTATTGCCAGTTCCTGTCCGCCGATTCTGTCTCCTGCAACTGCGATAGCCATGCCAACTTTGTAACTGAAAAAATCACGGTCTGCTGCGACTAAAGCTCTGCATCTGTCCATAACAGCTTTTGTTTGGGCGCTAATTCCCCCGTTGTAAACAGGTGTGGCAATTACTATTCCTTTGGCTTCCTTAAGCAAAGGGTAGAGCTCGTACATGTTATCTTTGGTTATGCATTCTTTGTGTTTTAAGCAGTGGTCGCAATGTCGGCAGAAGCTAATTTTTTTGCCTCTGACGGTGAAAAAATTTGTTTCAAACCCCATCTTTTCTAGCATGTTCAAGGCTTCTCTCAAAACGTGTTCGGTTGCTTGTTTTCTTGGGCTTCCACATATGCCAACTATCATATTATTTCATCAAAAATCTATAATTAATACAGTGAATAAAGGTTGCTGAAGCACGCGAATTTCAATATTCTTTTCGCTATTCGATTCTGCTCAGTCTTCTTTTTCCAAGGTAGAGGAATACAATTCCCAGTAACCAACTCAACGGGACTGTAACATATAACATTGTATCATACATTCCTAGATCAAATGCTCGTCCAAAAACGATTAGGGACACTAGGGTCAGTCCGATCCATCCTTGCATGACTATCATCAGGTTTAACACGTAGTTTCCCGACTTGTCCGAGAAAGCTGGGTTGAGAAGAGAAAGGCCGAGAACGAAAGCCACACTTGCTGCAAGGGTTAGCATCATCAATCCTGTGTTAGTCAACATCGAAATTAAGGTAGTTTGTGGGGCAAGGATTGTTGAGACCGCTGTGATCGTCCCTGCGATCGGAACCACCACCAGCCAACCATGTAGCAGCCTTGCTTTAACAAGCCTTCCTACGCCAGATGGTGTTTTTTTGTAGATGAATAGGGTTTCTTTCCCTCGGAGCGTCACTTCGCCGACCACGAATGCAGCAAGGAGCGGAAGTATAAGTTGGGGCATTAGCAGAGTTCCTTCAAGGTCTTCAGAACCGCCCAAGAATATGTTGATTAAAACGAGTAGACCCACTATATAGCCAATCTTCGATAGGTTTTCAAGTCTTCGACTATAGTCCTTGAAGACAGATACTAAAAGAGACCCGAAAGATCCTCCTCCGCCCACGTATTTAACGGTTTTATAGAAGAAACCGTCTGGCTTAGCCTTCGAGGCTGTGAAAGTGGTGGGTTCAAGACTATAGGCACGATTAGCCGCTTTCATGCCCAGCCACAGCACCGCTGCGAAGAAGGCAATGAGACCTCCGAATCGAGTTAATGTCTCAAAACCAACGGCCCCAATGTTGCCAGGGTTGGATGCGAAACCAAAAATAACTTCCGCGCCCCAAGAACTTGGCAACAAACCGAGAATGGCTCGAACAATCCCGCTAGTCCCGGGGTCGGCAAGGGTTTCCAGCAAGCCTCCACCCATAAACGCGTACATTATTGCAATCATGGGTAAAGCGATGATTAGTGCGAGGGCTTTTCCAATATCTTTTCCACGGGCGGTTTTTCCAAACTTTGTTCGCAGGAGAGCAGCGGCTACAGTGCCAATCCAGAGAGCGGAAAAGAATGTGACGATGAAAATTATGATGGTTATCGCTATCTGAATCATGCCCAATCCAAGAGGGGTCATTACAGCTGTGAAAAAGCCGGTGATAAGCGTGACGGCGATGGCGTAGAAAGGCATTACGCCCAAGAACTCGCCCAGCAAAACGTCGCTCGGCTTTATGGGGGCTGCGAGAAAGATTTCCAGCTGGCTTGTCTGCACTTCTTTTAATGTGTTGGTGATTGGAAGTAGTATGAAGTAGAAGAAAATTGTGAATAGTAGGATCTGTACCATGGCTATGGCAACTTGGGACAGGAAGAAAGCGAGGAACTCATCTATGAAGAGGTCGACGATTCTTGGCGCAATGAACGTCACATAAACCGCTAACAGTCCAATTACCAGATAGGGAAAGTATGGTCTTATTTCCCGTATCTTGTTCATGCGGATGCGATATTCGTTTCTCGCGACCACGAGCCATTTAGGCGTTGGCACTCTTCTGCTCCCTCCACGCCAGGAGTTCCTTTTCCTCCACACCCCCAGTTATAGTGATGAAAGCCTCTTCCAAGGTCTTTGTTCCTGTCTGAGCAATGATTTCATCAACTGTGCCTACTGCGACGAGCCTGCCTTGGTTGATGATGCCTATGCGGTCACACAGCTCCTCTACCACTGGAAGGATGTGGCTGCAAATGAAGATGGTTTTCCCCGCACTGTTGGCTAACTTCTTAATTAAATCTTTCACCATGAGGGAGGCGCGGGGGTCTAACATTGACGTAGGTTCGTCAAGGAACAGAATTGGAGGGTCATGGATCAGGGCTGCTGCAATCAGAATTTTCTGTTTCATGCCTCGGCTGTAGCCTTCAAGCAGGTAGTCACGTCGGTCATGAAGCCCGAATAGTTTTAGTAAATTGTCTATTCTTTCAGGCAGAATATCTTTGGGGACATCGTAAAGGGCTCCCATGAACTCTAGAAACTCGTAGGCGCTGAGCTTCTCATACAATCCAGGCGACTCCGCAAGCAATCCTGTGACCCGCTTTACCTCTGTTTCATCTTTGAGAATGTCATCGCCGTTTAATGTGGCTGTGCCACTGGTCGGCTTTATAATGCAGTTTAACAAGCGAACGGTCGTCGTCTTACCAGCCCCGTTTGGGCCAAGCAAACCAAAAGTTTCGCCTTCATAAACTTCTAGGTCTAGTTCATCCACGGCTTTGATCTCGCCTCCCTTGCCATAATGCTTGGACAACTTGTCTGTACTGATCAGAACTTTCATCCCGCTTTCTCCTTTGTTGAGATTTATTGTGCGCGCAAACGTCTAGTATGCATGCGATAAAAATGATTCTATTTATGCATTTTGCCATGGGCGCATTAACTATCTGCGCGCGCAAACTGTTAACATGTCCCCATAGTTAAATCCATAATTTGACCCTCTTTATGTCAAAAAGTATGTTTATAATGTTTGCATTTTTCTGATTTCTTCTAGTTTCCCGTAAAATAATCTTATATAGTAAAACTGTATAACACGAAACTAGAAGCTATATGCTTCAAAACATGAAAGGAGGTGAAGAAGCGTGAAATCAAGAAAAAAGTTGGTTCATGGTTCACTGTTGCTACTAATGCTTTTTGTCTGTTTAAGTGCGTTTGGTGTGAATGTCCAAGCATCTCAGGTGATAATTCACCGCACTGCTCCCTATGACGGTGCTCAATGGTATGAGGGTGGTGAAGAGGCATCGGCATCTGCAAATTTAAACGGATATCACTCTGTCCATGTCGCTGGGCCTTCATATGCTTACGCATATGTGGGGGCAAGCCAATATTATACTGGGGCTAATCTAAATAAAATCGCTATATACATAACAGTCAGAAGTGCTTCAGTTTCAAAAGATCCGTGGGGTTGCTCTTATGTGAAGTTTCGAGCATGGATCTGGGACGCAACGACCAGTCAACTAGTATGGCAAGGAGAGAAAGACTATGTAAATGCCGATTCGGACCCGGGAAAGTTATATTACTGGACGAATATACCTGTTAACATTTACTATGGTCACACCTACTGGTTCTGGGCAGGTGTAAAAGCCGAAAGTTGGACATTTTGGTTTTTCCGAGGTTGGGCAAATGCACACGGTACCGTGTATAAATTTTATGCTTGTCAATGGCCACTATGATACTGGTTAGAATAGAAAACCATCTTCTTCCCTTTTTTTAATTGACACCGAAGACAAAAACAAAAAATCAAAAACATCCATTCCGGATATGCGACATAGAGTTTGGCTGTTTTCTCTACCCTCAAAATAATTGCTATACCAAGAATTCTATGAGCGGAAGCAACCATAGTATGGCGGACTGAAAATTCAAGTGTCCAAAGACTAACTGCTTAATTCTCGAAAGATTATGTTGATGCGAGCAAACCGCATATTAAGAGCTCACCATTCTCTTCACTTATTATATTGTCTAAAACAGATATCTAGTACTCTAGAGAAAGAAGAACCCCTAAATAGAAGACCAGAATCTAGAATCAAAAAAGTGTTCGATTCTCTCAGTTTCCCTCTTCCTCTGCCTCTAAATGCAATTCATCTATTTCCGTTTTTCACGTCATTCTAAATGAATATCACCATAAGTTTCAATGTCTATTTTGGAAATTCTGCGCAGATCAAAAAGTAGCATTCGGACGCATGCGCTTGCTGTTGTAAAGCGCTAAATCGAACTATCTTGCCAACAATCACTTTCTCTGTCAAAGTCGCTTGAAGTTTACTATTTGTACTTTAAAAGAATGGTTATAATGGTGCCTAAGAGAACTAGTGTGGCTCCTCCGAACAAATTCACGTAGTTTGTCTCTTCCCAAACTTTCGAAAATTCTACATACACTTCCTTTGTAAAGGAATCGTCATTCACAAACACGAAGTACATATGATGACCCTCACCTTCTCCTAAATCCATGGTCATTTCGAAATCTGCTTGATTTGATTCGATCCAATCTGGTTCAGATATACCCTCTAGCCAGTTTGAAAATTCCGGCGGGATTAGCAGACAACCTTTGATTGTGCCTTCGGAAACCGTAAAGGAGGCAACATATTCACCTGAAGAACCGATCCATGCAGTTCTATTTTCATACGTGTTTCCAGCAACATTGAAGGAATCGCTTAACAAGATATCCTTCTTTTCTAAGGGCACCAGAGAATTCAGAAGGAGAAAAGTGCCCGCGCTCAGTAACGCTAACACTATTATGCTACCGATAATTATTCCTTTGCCTACCATGAACATCACTTTCTTTCCTCAGCTCTTTTATGTAGGCTGAAAACTTGCATCACCATTCCATCAATCGCCTAAACTTCCCGTTCTCTTACTGACTTTTCCACGATCATACAAGTTTGTCAAATAAAAACTTCATGAGTTATCGAATTTAACTCGTATGAATTTTCAATATGCACCAAGCATAACCCTTACGCGCGCATCGTGTCAAACAGAGAAAAAAAGCAGAGAAACCAAAAAAAGACAGAAACCACAAGATCAACGATAATTTCTAAACAGCCTAGCGCGCATACTGTTAACATGTCCCCATAGTTAAATCCATAATTTGACCTTCTTTATGTCAAAAAGTAGCATTCGGACGCATGCGCTTGCTGTTCTAAAGCGCTAAATCGAACTTCTTTGTTGACAATCGCTTCTTCTTTCAAGCTCGTTTGAAGTTTAATATTTGTACTTCAAAAGAATGGCTATAATGGTGCCTAAAAGAACTAGTATGGCTCCTCCGAACAAATTCACGTAGTTTGTCTCTTCCCAAACTTTCGAAAATTCTACATGCACTTCCTTTGCAAAGGAATCGTCGTTCGTAAACACAAAATGCCGAGTAGAACTTTCACCGTCACCTATATCTATGCTCATTCCGAAATCTGCTTGATCTGATTCAGTCCAATCTGGTTCATACGTGCCCTCTAGCCACAATGAAAGTTGCGTTGCGGTCATCGGATAACCTTTGATTGTACCTTCGGAAACTGTAAAGGAGGCAACATAATCACCTGAAGAACCGATCCATACAGTTCTATTTTCATACGTGTTTCCAGCAACATTTAAGGAATCGCTTAACAAGATATCCTTCTTTTCTAAGGGCACCAAAGAATTTAGAAGGAGAAAAGTGCCCGTGCTCAGTAACGCTAACACTATTACGCTACAGATAATTATTCCTTTTCCTACCATGAACATCACTTTCTTTCCTCAGCCATGGAAAGCGAGAACCATTATGAGTTTCAAATTGCATAAACGACAAAGGGAATATAAATTGTGTGAATCTAGAATACAGATCTCGCCGTAAAAAACCTTAAATCAATTCTAATTGAGTTTTGAACGAAGTTTCATGTCACTTGTCATCGCTGAAGACCTATCCAAATGCTACGGAAAAATAGTTGCAGTTGACGGACTCTCCCTTAAGGTAAAGGAAGGGTCCATCATGGGTCTAATCGGTCCCAACGGAGCTGGAAAAACTACTGCTATCAAAATGATCTTAGGTCTCATGAAGCCAGATGAAGGGCACGTAGAAGTTTTTGGTCAGAATCCGTGGGACAACTCCAACGTACGTTCCCAGATTGGAGTTGTTTACGAGAAGCCTTTTTTTCCAGCCAACGAAAAGGTGTTAAATTACTTGGAAAGAGTGTGTAGAGTTTTTGGCGTAGATGAATCGAGAGCGCTAGAGGTCTTGAAACTAGTTGATCTGATGGAAGCTTATGATCGGGACATCAAGGCTCTGTCTGCTGGGATGCTCCAGAAGTTTGCTATAGCCCATGCCATCATTCATGAACCGAAATTTGTAATTGCTGATGAGATCACCTCAAACCTTGACCCGAAAGCAAGAAGTTCTCTTCTTGACTTAATTTTACAACTCCGTAAAGATCAGAAAGTCACTTTTCTGCTTTCTTCCCACATTCTTCCAGAGCTGAGTAGAGTCTGTGATTCTGTGGTTATAATTAATAAAGGCAAAGTGTTTGCTTCTGGAAACCTAATGGAGCTCTACGAAAAATTCACAGCTAGGACCATAAGAGTCTCAACAGACAAAACCACCGAGTTGGCTGAAGCGATAAAGAGACTTCCTTACCTAGAAAAAGTAGAGACCAACAGTCAAGGAATTTCAGTTAAGATGGCGAAAGAGGGAAGCGACAGAGTCTACGAGGACATTTTGAGGCTCGCGAGAGAAATCAAAGCAAAGATTCTAGGAATGGAAACAAGAAGTGCTTCATTGGAGGAACTCTACAGACTAGTCGTGGATTCTGGAGGGCAGTAGACATGGGAAAGGGCAAACCGTTTCTGGAAATTCTTGCCTCCGCTCTTCACGGAGACTACAAGTTTCCAATTCCTGAGTTCCTAACTTTCCTATTCCTTCTGAGCAGTTTCATATTTGCTAGTTTTGGAGGATTTGCGTCGCCAGAAATTCCAGAAGAATATTTCGTTTTCTTCATGACAAATTCTTTGATGGGTTTGCCATTGTTCATTTTGGTTATGCTTCTTTTGAAGAATATCACTACTGGGATTGGAAACGATCTTGAAAAAGGAATCATACAAACAATCTTAGCATATCCTCTTAAGAGACGTTCGATTCTAACTGCAAAACTTCTTTCCGCTTTTGGTGTAGCGATTCTTCTCTTCTTGGGAGCTCAAGTTTCTGCTTTATGCATCCTGGCTCCTGACATGGTGGTTCCCAATTTGTCTGTTGTGTTTCTGACGTATGTAGCAAACATAAGCTTTGCTCTTTTCATAGCAAGCATCACTCTTCTAATGACGTTGGTTTTAAGAAAGGGGAGCTTAGCCATTGTTATTGGAATTATGTTCTTTTTCTTTTTCATTATCCTTTCAGATTTAGTCTCTGTTCTAGCGCGAGCCATGAATTCTGTCTTACTGATGCAACTCTACTCTCTGATAACCCCTTCTCTTGCTGTCGGTTCTTATTACCGTTCTCTACGGTTCAAGGTCAATATTTTATGGGCTCCAAGTTTCTCTGAGGTTCTTTTGTACATAGGAGTGGCATATGGCATAATAGCCTTCATTTTACTTTTATCATACTTTTATTTCTGTCGGAGGCTTAACGTTTGAACAAGAGATGGATAACGCTGTTAGGCAGAGTTGGCACGGTTCTTATGGCAGCAGGATTAACGTTAGTCTTGCTCTCTTTAATTCCTGCTCAAAAAGCTGGACGTAGCGACTTCACTGGAACATCGATCCTTCAACCAAAAACTTTCTCAATTGAATCCCAATTTTTCCTTTCTAGCGTTTTTGATCCTCAACGCGGGGTATATGTAAGCGCACAAGCCAACCACAGCGTCACAGCCTACCTGCTAAATGTAGGTAATGGATACGTTTACGAATGGATTACGAATCATTTCTCAGAGATTCAAACATCATCGTCAACCTTTAACGTATCAATATTAGAAGAGTTTTTGAATAATCACCCAAACTCTGTAGCGCGACGAGAAAACACGGTGGGTGGGCTAGTTGAATTTCAATATGCTCCAACAAAACTAATGAATGTAACATTGATTTTCTCAAACCCGAGCACCGAAAGTGCAAACGTTAACTATAGCGGTAGATTACTAAGCTTTATAATTCCAAGCGAAAGGGCGCTAAACCCAGTCAAATTTGTAATTCCAATAGGATTTGTTCTTGCTCTTCCATGGCTGACTTCAATATGGAAGCGAAGAAGAACCAAACTGCGCCACATGTAAACTGAAAGTGTCGCTTCATATGATTAGCAGAAGATATGCTGTAACTTAAGAAAGACTTCTCCATACGAAGGCAAGAGGAACAAGTAATACCAAACTAGCTTAGAATGAAGATGGAGAAAATGAATGCGTGCGCATTGTAATCAGTTAATATTCGTTATGGTTGCAATCTTTCTTATGTGTGTTCTCTAGTTGCGCGCAAACTGGTAAAACTTCAGGCGGCGAAGCTAGGAGAAAAAAAACGTACAAGCTTTCTCAAGCGGCATCTAGGTTTCTAGTGTTCTCCAACTGCTTTTGGGTAGCCTTCGTCTTCTAGTTGAATAGTGGTGTGGTCGATTCCAAATTCTTCTTTCATGACATCGATCAAAGTTGTGATTAGCTTTTTTCTGTTTGTTCCCTTTTCCACCACTACGTGACCGCTCATGCAACACATCTTAGTCGGAGTGATACACCATACGTGAAGATCATGAACTCTTTTTACGCCTTTCAATCCAACTATTCTGTGCTCTAGCACACTTACATCGATGTGGGAAGGAACGCTTTCAAGGAGAACATTCAAAGAGTCTCGAACGAGTTTCCCGGAACTATAGAAGATCAATACGCCTATCATAATGCTGATTAAAGGATCTGCTAGATACCATTCGGTGAAAAACATGATTAGCCCGGCGGAAATTGCCCCTACTGATCCTAGGGTGTCGGCGACTACGTGTAGAAAGGCGCCTCTAACGTTTAGACTTTCGTCTTTTGATCTCGATAAGCTTACTGCAGCCAGTCCGTTGGCTAGGAGGCCCAAAACAGCAATGATCAGCATGTTTAGGCTTTCTACTGGAGCGGGTTGTTGAATTCGCTGAATAGCCTGATAGAATATGAAAACTGCGACCGCCCACAGGAATATACCGTTCAAAAAGGCTGCTAGAATCTCTGCACGGTAGTAGCCGTAGGTTCTTTTCATTGTAATAGGTCGCAGGGCAAGCCATGCGGCTATGAGGGCGAAGACTAGGGCAAAAATGTGGTTTAGCATGTGCCAAGCGTCTGTTAAGAGGGCTAGGCTGTTTGTTAAGATTCCTCCAATCAATTCAACAATGAAGAAAGCTATGGTGATGCCTAAGGCTATTCCAATGTATTTTGTGCTTCTTGGTGGATGAGTATGTTCGTGCATTGGAATCGCTCTCTCTGATATAGCTTCTATCGTTGCTATTAAATCTAAATTTCTTGCATGTTTTCCATTAAATTCATTAGTTACCTGATTAACATTAAAGATGAAGACTTATGTCTAATTTACTTTATGCGCTCCTAGCTGTTGCAGTAGTCAGCATCTTGTCGCTGATCGGAGTTTTTGCCATATCCATAAAAGAGGCTACACTGGACAGAATCTTGTTTGTTCTCCTCAGTTTTTCAGCAGGTTCCATCCTAGGCGCAGCTTACCTAGATTTGCTGCCAGAAGCCATAGAATTCCTTGGCGAAGAGCAACTTTCAACCGCTGTTCTCTATGTCACTCTTGGTTTTCTCGGATTCTTTTTCCTTGAACGTTTCCTCTATTGGTACCACGGACACGTACACGGATATGAATCTGAAGTTGAGGAAAAAATGACTGTCAAGAAGTTTGTTTACTTAAACTTGCTCGGAGACGGAATCCACAATCTCATTGACGGAATGATAATTGCTGCCAGTTTCCTCATAACCTTTCCAGTGGGGCTAGCCACTACCGTCGCCGTAATCTTCCATGAACTGCCCCAAGAAATAGGAGATTTCGGAGTTCTAGTCTATGGCGGCTTCACGCGATACAAAGCATTGCTGTTCAACCTCTTGTCTGCGTTAACAGCTGTTGTTGGAGTCTTCATTTCAAATTACTTTTCAACGAGCATACAGAACTTCATTGGTTTTGTTATCGCTTTTGCTGCAGGAGGTTTCATTTACCTTTCAGCTTCTGAACTGATTCCGGAAATACAAAAGGAAAAGAGCGTTGGAAAATCCATGATTCAATTTGTCTTGTTCATCCTAGGAATAGTTCTTATCTGGTCTTTGGGAACTATCCTTCCTGAATAGAAGGGAAAGGCAATGGGACTTGAAAAGTACTGGAAGAAACGAGATTTTGAAAAAACAAAAGAACCTGAAGGCAACGTGGAAGCAGATGATGGAAATATTTACGTCATTCAAAAACACCGAGCTACGCATTTGCATTATGATTTAAGGTTGGAAATGGATGGAGTTTTGAAAAGCTGGGCAGTTCCAAAAACTCCGCCCACTGAGAGCGGTGTAAAAAGACTTGCAGTGCTAGTGGAAGATCATCCAGTTGAATATGCAAGTTTTGAAGGAACAATTCCTGAGGGGCAGTATGGTGCGGGTACTGTGGAAATCTGGGATGTGGGGCAGTACATCTTAAAGGAAAAGGGTGAAGACAAGTTGGTTTTCGAAATCAAAGGCAGCAAGCTTAGAGGCGTTTATTGTTTGGTGAGGTTTAAGGGAAGGAAGAACTGGTTGTTTTTCAAGAAGAAATGATTTGTCGTTTTCCCCTCCTGTTTAATTGACATTATATACGCAAAAGTTATCTTTTCCTTTATACTACATGAATTGGGGGTTGAAATATGCCGAAGTTGCTGAAACTGCTTATACTCTATTATAGCCAAACCGGGAACACCCAGAAAATGGCTAGAGCAGTTGAAGAAGGAGCAACGTTAGTGGCAGGGGTGAATGTTGAAGTAAAGTACTTTGCGAGACCGCAAGAGTTGGTGGAGGCAGACGCTGTAATTCTTGGAATGCCCACTTACCACCATGACATAGGTATAGACATGAAAAGGCTCTTGGAAGAAGTGGCGGTTAAGGGAATAAACTTGAAGGGGAAGATAGGGGCAACCTTTGGTTCCTATGGCTGGAGCGGGGAGGCTCCTCGCATGCTGTTGGAGATCATGGAAAACAAGTTTGAAATGGAAACTATAGGACCTCCTCTGTTAGCAAAATACAATCCAGATGAAAAGAACTTAGAAGAATGCCGAAAATTGGGAAAAACTGTTGCTGAGAGGATTGTGCGGGCAAATCTAAATTCATGATTCTAATGTTGCCTTACGTGTTTAGCAGTTCAATCAGATCGAGTTCTGTGGGATTTTTCTATGCCGCAATGCTTATAAGAGTGTCATGAAGAATATTTCATATGAAAACCGCTTCAACTGAAGGTGAAACTCAATATGTCTCCCGTTAAAGTTTTAGGAAGCATTTTCTGGGTTGGAGCCATTGACTGGAACATTAGGCACTTTCACGGCTTCACCTACTCAACCCATCATGGAACCACATACAACGCGTATCTAATTGTTGACGAACAAACGGCTTTAGTCGATGCTGTTTACGGTCCCTTCGCGGGAGAGATGATGGAAAGGATTAGAGAGATTATTGACCCTTCTAAGATAGATTATGTTGTGGCTAACCATGTTGAAACAGACCATTCAGGAGCTATCTCCGAAATTTTGAAACTGGCTCCTCAAGCAAAGTTAGTAGGCACTGCACGATGTAAAGAAGGGTTGCAAAAACATTATTTTGGCAACTGGGATTTTCAAGTTGTGAAAACTGGTGACGAGATTAGTTTAGGTGAAAGGAGTTTAAGGTTCGTTGAGGCTCCTATGCTTCACTGGCCAGATACTATGTTCACCTACATAGAGAAAGATGCCTTGCTCTTACCTAGTGACGCTTTCGGACAGCATTTGGCAACTGCAAAACGGTTCGACGATGAAGTTGATGAGAAAACATTGATGGAAGAAGCAACGAAATATTATGCTAATATCTTGTGGCCGTTTAGTCGATTGATAATAAAGAAGATTGATGAAATTCAGAAGCTAGGTTTAAAGATTAGCATGATTGCGCCGAGTCATGGCATTATCTGGCGTAGCAATCCAACAAAAATAGTTGAAGCTTATCTTAGGTGGGCAAAGGGAGAGGCGGGGAGAAAGGTTCTGGTTGTGTACGATACTATGTGGAGTAGCACGGAGAAAATGGCTAAAGCCATAGTTGAGAGCATCAGTAGCGAGGGTGTTGAGGCGATGTTGTTTAGGCTTCCGTTTTCAGATCGAGGAGACATCATTGGAGAGCTTTTGGAAGCGAAAGGAATACTCGTTGGCTCTTCAACCATTAACAACGGTGTTCTGCCAACTGTGGCTCCATTTCTGGAGGAGATGCAAGGTTTAAGACCGAGAAACAAGATTGCTGCTGCTTTCGGCTCTTATGGTTGGGGAGGAGGAGCGGTTAAGACTATTGAGGAGAGTCTGGAAAAGGCGGGTATGGACATAGTTGCTCCTGCGTTGACGGTTAAATGGGTTCCTGACAAGAATGAAATCCAAAAATGTTACGAGTTTGGAAAAGAATTCGCAAAGAAAGTTATAGCTGAAACCGAATAATCCTAATTACTGTGGTTGCGCGCGCATGGTTGTGTTGGAAATGGTTATGGCATGAACAAAGTGTATCAAAGCATGCATGTTATCGTGACTCTCGTGAGTGTGAGCGCAGTTCTTTTATTGTGTTTTTCATAATTCCCTCAGTAAATTCTATTGTTTTCTCGATGTTTTCGAGTGTAGCCTGCAAACGATTGATTTCAGCCTTTTCTCTTTCTTTTAACTTCAGGGACCTCACTTTTCGCGTCAATTTCTTGATTTCATCCCTTTGTGCTTCGTAAACTCTCAAAATTGTCTCCATACCGCTGGCGATCATTTCAGGGAAGTCGACGTTCACATGGAACACAAAATGTTTTAGGGAGGCATCCTTGTGTTTGTGGACGATTCCCATTCTGATCATCTGATCTAAGGTTCTGCTCACAGAGGAGATAGAATATCCCGTTAGATTCGAGATTTCTTTGTGGCTTAACTCACC
>CP070759.1:1590402-1597861 GCA_020348945.1 Candidatus Bathyarchaeota archaeon | reverse complement strand
CTACCAAACCGGTGACCAAGCCTACCTTAAAGTCTTCAACCATATCTTGGTTCCAATCATCCAACAGTACAAACCGCAGTTCATCCTCGTTTCCACAGGCTTTGACGGACACTACACGGATCCAGTTGCAAGCCTTTCCCTCTCCTCCTCCACCTACCTCAAAATCTTTAGAAAGGTTTTAAACTTGGCGGCCAAGTTCTGTGCGAGACGGACTGTGGCAGTTTTAGAAGGTGGTTACAACCTTAGCTATCTTGGAAAGATGGCAACTGGGATAATTGGCAGAATGGCTGGCATTTCATACACTATTCAAGAGAAGCATCCCGTTACGGCCCCTGAGATACAGAGGCAGGCTGAGAAAACTATAGAGAAGGTTAAGCGTACTCAAACCTCCTTTTGGGACCTCTGAAAACGGGTCTTGTTCTGTTGGATGCAAATGGGAAATGGGCAGCAGGGTTATTCAATGATCTCGATGGCGTTGTTGGGACACTGTACTTCGCAGGCTCGGCAGACAAGACATTCGTCGAGGTTTATGACAACCGCTTTTCCGTCTTTAACCTCCAAGACTTCTACAGGGCAGACGTCCACACAGGTTCCATCTCCATCACACTTTTCAAGATCTATCTTAATCTCTACCATGGAATGTCACCATCCTCTTGAATCTGTATGAAGTGAACTATCCACAATAAAAGCGTTTTTGTGTTTAGCGCATTTCTTCTCGAAGTCTCAGAAGCGCTGAATCGATAGTTGTCTTCGCCCTGTCCCTCCGGCGTTGATACCCGTGGAGGAGCCTTCGATATGCTTCGGTGGAGATTTCTCCGTGTCGATATCGGGTTTCCACTCTTCGGATATCCGTTCCCACACCCTCCAACTCGGTTTCAGCAACCTCAATCTGTCTCATTATGTCGGCGTCTCGTGGACCTGCTGTCCGTATCTTTTGTCGAAGACCCGTTAGATCTCTAGCCAAAACTGAAAGGCGGCTTTCAAGAGCTCTCTTTCGCACTCTATACCGTCTTCTAGATATTTTTCCTCTTCTCGCCTGCCGCTCTGTCAATTCAAGTTCTCGTAGAATTCTCGTTTTCTCTCCATACTTATTAACGAAACTTTGGAGGTCCTTTATGGGAACAGGAACTGTTGGAACCGCAGGCTTGGGAGCACGCCAGAGAGCGACTATGGCAGCCACAATAACGGCTAACACTCCAATCCACAGGGTGGGACGGAAGGATGCCCAAAACACGAGGTGTGTATATGTGAAGTCAAAATTAAGATCGTGGAAGGGCGTAGCGTTGTGGAAGACGAAAGTTACGGTTTCTTGAAACACGTTTTTCTGAATGTTGTAGGGGCTTACTGTCGCGTTTGTGTACTCAGCGCCCTCAGGCAACGTCACGGTGACAATTAGCTTCCTTATTGTCCAGTTGAAATGTTCAAGGAATGTGAAGGTCAATTTAAAGTCGCTCCAACTCTGTTGGTTAACATAAGTTTCCCATGGAAGCTGGTACATCACTGTAAATCTTTTTGATTCATTCTTCTCCAAGGCTGGTCGTGTTGGTTCTTCTTGCAGGATTATCCTGTACGTGTTCGCGGAATGTGGTTCTATATTTAGATCGCCGTACACGTCTTGAGCTGTAGGTGTAGTATAGGCGCCCTGAGGCAGTTGAATCGTTATGTCGGAAAGATTGCCCAATGTTTTGCTGGTTATGTGATAAGAGTCGGATAGGAACATGTTTCCCTGCTGGTCAAACGTTATCTTTCGCTTTATCTCGTTAACTTCAATCAGGGGAGTGGCATCGATTTTATTAAATATTAATATGCTGGCTTCATCCGTGAAGCTTTCGAGGGAACTTTTCGTGTGGTTCAAAACTAGGCGAGTGCCCACGATGGTTTCATTGAAAGTGATCGGTTGATTAATGAGTATGTAGTCAGCGTTGCTTGGAAGAGTAACCGTTACATTACATGTATCGGCTTCTTGAGCTAAACTGGGGTATAAGGGGAAGTCAACCTGAAAGCGGGTTGGACTCAGTTGGGAAACAAGGTTTGAGAAGACGTAAATCACAGTGAAATCGTAAGATTCACCTTCGCTTATGTCCACCGGAGTGTTAAAGGTCACGTTTATTCCGTAGAAGCCAATTTTTCCTAATCCAACGTCAAGGTCCACGGTATGCCGTGTGTCTGGGTTCAATGTGTCATAGGCAAAGCAGTAGTCAATGTTAGATCCGTACTGAAAGGGAAAACCAACCAAAAAATTTCGTATCGGTTCTCCGCTTTCGCCAGTCGCGGATAGCCTGATGGTGTCGTTAATGATAATCATTCCTATTTCTCGAACCTCCACCGTATGGTCTACTTGGCTTATTTGAAAATTTGTGGAAGATGAGTTTGCTGCGCTAACGCGGGGAGACTGGAGACTTGAGAGTAGGAGAAAAGTGTAGAACAAGAGTAAAAACGATGTTAACGATGCTTTTTTCAAATTGAACACCACGCTAACCATCAAGCTTTTTCGTTTGTTTTGCGTATCTATTTTCAAACATCCTTATTTGCTTTTGGAAGTTTGTCAACTTTTTATCTTTCAAATCAACGTGTTGGTTTACTCTCTGAGCAAAACTTGCTTATTATGACCTTCTCAAGATCGGCTAAACACCGAATCTTAACGTTTTTTCGGGCCTCAACTATTTTTCTCGATGTTACCACGTGTACACATCTCTTTTTCGTTTTAACCTGGACGCTCTTCATCCGTTAATTAACTAACTAGTGGATGAGAAAAATATTGTTTGAACGAGAATTTTGTCTACCGGGATGCCTACCATGCGTGTTAGAGGGGGTCTTGTTTGAGGTAGTAACCCTCCTCTTTCTTTGACCCGAAGCTTCTTACGCCTTTTTCCTTGAGCTGTTTCCTAAGTTTCTTAGCATATTCACGGCTGATTTCTTTTCTCCTCTCCATATAGCTGATAATTTCTTCTACCTGCTCCTCGTTGTCGCATCGACGGATGAAGTCAATCACGTCTGGCATGTAACTGGCAAACTTCTTTGAGGAAGCCTTCTCCCCAGTTTGGACATCTGATCGAACTGAGGTTATCGCTGTCTTATTTTCTTCACCTTTCAGTTCCTCTGCTAAGCGAGGGAACATCTTCCTAAATTTTTTCTTCTCAATCTCCATTTCCAGTTCAACCTCACATGCGGGCAGCTGCTTCTTTCCGCGCACGCTTATTTTCTTCTATGAGAAAACTCCTATTTAAGCCAACGTAAACGTGATCCCAAGGAAGTGGTTCATCCAACTCTTTTCTCCGTGTGTACTTATCCAGCGAGACTTTACTCTCTCTCAACGCGCGCCGCCAAGCGCCTAAGCCTCCACCGTAACGAGTGGCAAGCTCCACAACCTTCCCAACCTCTCGGTCACCCAGAGAAAGGAACGCTTGAATATGGGCACGGCGGGGGTCTAAGCGGCTCATTCTAAACCGTCGGTCGCCTCTGAACTGCTTCCTCAGCAAGCGTAGACACTCTCGGATGTAAGGAATGGACGCGAACGCTTCCCACTGAAATGGTGTGTGCGGCTTAGGAATCAGAGGATTAACGCTGATGTGTACGGACTGGAGACCATACCCAAGGTCAGCAATGCGTTTCGACAGCCGCGCGATAGCCTCGATCTCCTCAGTTGTCTCTCCGAGCAAGCCAATTACAAAATACAGTTTCAATCGTCTAATTCCATGTTGCAAAAATGTTCTAGCCGCGTCGACTATTTGCTCATCATCCATGTTCTTGTTAATGATGGTACGCATGCGGAGGGTAGAGCCGTCAGGGGCTAAGGTTATCCTCCGTTGCTTTCCCTGAGCCAACGACTTGGCTAATCGTTCGGTGACTGCTGTTGCCCGTATTGAAGGAATGGAAAGCTCTAGTCCGCGTGAGACTATTGATTCGCAGATGTCTTCAAGTTTAGAGTGGTCAGATAAACCTGGCCCGATGAGCGAGATTTTTTTCACTGGCGTATAACGCATACCCTCGTCCAGTATCTCGTCAATCTTGGTTAAGCTTCTCTCCCGCTTTGGATGTCCAATGTGTCCGATGAGACAGAAGCGACAGCATCGACTGCACCCTCGAACAGCCTCAATGACGAAAGTTTTCCCGAAGACAGGCATATAGGGGCTTCGTTGATCAACCAGAGGAACCTGCTGCGCCAATGGACAAGGGGCTTCGTTAAGGTTTTTAACCCATACACGATTTACGGAATTCGAAACAGCAGGCACGTACACTCCTTTCAGGTCAGCGAACTCGTCAACATGTTTCGCTGGCTTTTCAAACTCCTTAATGCGATTGATTAAAGGATCTAAGACAGCTTCAGCCTCACCTATGACGAATAAGTCAACGAATTCGGCAAGAGGTTCAGGGTTTTCTGTTGCACACGGTCCGCCAGCGATGACTAGAGGGTCTTTTGATGTTCGATTATCTCTTCTCGGTGGTATCTCCGACTCTAACAGCATGCGAATTACGTTCACGTAGTCCTGTTCATATTGCAGAGTGAATGCAACCACATCAAAGTCTTTGAGAGACCTGTTGGATTCAATGCTTCGAAGAGGTTCTCTTCGAGTAGGGATGAAAAGTCTTTCACAAGCCACATCCTCCCGTGCGTTCAGCAGAGCGTACAACAACCTCACGGTCATCCCTGTCATGCCAGTGCGATAGACGTTGGGAAAACAGAGCGCAACCGTTAGATCCACGTTTCTCCAGTCCTTTTTGATGACGTTTAGTTCGGGCACAAGAGGCAATTGAGTCACAATCAGAGCATGTGTGTTGTCGCCATTAAACGTTATTGGATAATGAAATTCAAACAGCCGCGCGCGTGTAGGCATCTCTCTTAGAGAAAATTCAAAATGAATATGGTTTTTGAATTCATAAAATTTTTAACTGTCAATAATCGTTACCGTGTCTTGCTCTCACCGAAATGAAAGACCTGCTCTGCACGCATAAATCCCATACATCCTCATCTCATGAAGAGATACCCAAAATTGATTTGTCCTGGGTGGCGTGGTACAGGCTATGGTGAGAGCACTTTACCATACAACGCACGCGCCGATTTTGTTTCATTTTAGCATTATTTTACATTATATCTAGTTTTGCGCGCACAAGAGAAAGTTTCTAGAAAAGGCTGCCACAAATTATTTATGCGAGAAACACACAAAACGTTATCCCCAACAAGTACAAAGGAAGGTAAGAAACGTGGTAAGGAACCTGAGTGTGGAATGGGAGTATCGCTTGCATGATACAACGAGTGCGTGTATGAATGGGAGAAAAGGAAGGTAAAAAACAATGGGTGAGATTTTTGAGAACTTAGGAATGGGATGGTTACCCGACTACCACGATTTTCGGGATTACACGATAGACCGAGTTGATGTCTCCTCTAGGCTTAAACAATTGGGGCAAAAAGACTCTTTGAAAAGCATGCTCACAAAAATCGGAGTAGCAGAACCAGAAAAAGTAAAGCTATCAAAGAACCCTTTTTTTTAGCAGACAACAAAATTTGAGGAGATGGTGCTCTCGAATCGAGAACCAAGGTCCACTTGGCTCATGCACGGCGCACGCTGCCGTGGGGATATTAGAGTATTTTGAGAGGATGGCGTTTAACGAACATATCGATGCTTCTAGGCTATTCCTTTACAAAGCTACGCGAAACATGTTGAAGTTGACGGGAGACACTGGAGCCTATCTTCGGACAACAATGGGCGCTTTAGTGCTATTTGGCGTACCTCCAGAGGAATACTGGCCGTATGAAATAGTTGATTTTGACAAAGAGCCATCTGCCTTCTGCTACGCCTATGCCCAAAATTATCAGGCGATTAGCTACTACCGTCTTGATAGACCTGTGACTACCAATAGACAACTACTGAAGCGGATCAAAATATTTCTGGCAGCTGGTATTCCCTCGATGTTCGGGTTTACGGTTTATGACTCCTACATTCAAGCTGGAACAACCGGCAAGATACCGTATCCAACCCCTGGTGAGATGAGAGTCGGTGGCCATGCGGTTGTTGCAGTTGGTTACTATGACAATATGAAGATTAAGAACACCAATGTAGATCCTCCACTAAAAACTACTGGGGCGCTACTTATCAGAAACTCTTGGGATACAGGATGGGGTGACGAAGGCTATGGCTGGCTCCCCTATAGGTATGTGTTGGAAGGACTTGCTGTTGATTGGTGGTCGCTACTGAGAAATGAGTGGGTTGATACAGAAGAGTTCAAGCTTTAGGTGCGCGCGCAAAATTTAATTAGATTCTCTCACTAGTATTGCTGTGGAAGTAATATGAAGGACGTTGTGTACGTGGAATGGGTGCCAGCAGGCATGTTTATAAAAGCTCTAGTGGGATTTTTTTCTTTACTTATATTGTGCACACTATTGATAACTATCGCTGTTGGCGTCGCTATTCAACATCCTTTTTTGATTGTTGTCTTAGCGTCTCCTCTAGCGTTTGTGTTGCTTGTATTTTGGAATTATCGGGGCATACTGATAGAAGTGACCACTGAGAAACTTCTAATTTGTTACGGTCTCTTCAATCACAAAAGCATTCCGATAGCAGATATAGTATCCTGTGAGCCGACTAAAGCCTCTTTTGGAAGATATGGCGGCATCGGTATTAGATATGGCACTGATGGCTCTTGGGCTTACACAACATCATTCGGCAATGCGGTGAAAATAGTCCTACAGAAAGGAAAGCCATTCGTCTTTTCTTCAAAAAGTCCTGAAGAAATCTGCAACATCATTAACAGATGAAAGATGTGTCGTAGACATACACGAACAGGAAAACCAAGCGCGTGAGCACCATAAATAGAATTCCCACGATGGGCGGAGAAATTCTTGAATAGCCAAGCAAAGATAAAGAAACATAAATACGAATCTGTCTTATTCGGTCTTGATGGGACTATCCCAGATCGATCTTCTACTGTTTCACGAGAGGCGCGCGCAACATTATTAATAAAGTTTTATCAGATATTCTAGTGTGCCTAGGTGAATTAGATTTGACGGAAGACGAAGGCATAGCTTATGCTTACGACTGGTTGAGAATGCGACAACGCCGAATGGAAGAAGAGGACAAAAAGAGAAAGAAATTGAAGAAAAGAATGAAAAAACTTACGAAACAAAAGAAAAAGTAGACGCGTGCATCCGCTCCATTTCTTAACGTTATGCGCGCTTGTTATCAGAAGCAGTGATCAACTGTTATCTGAAGCGTTGTGAGGTCTGCAGTCATGTTATATACATGTCCCAAGTCGGTTTTATCATAGCCCCAAGTATAGTGTGCCTCTATTTGAGTATCATCAAAGGTTAGAGCATCAAGTCGACGCCAAACATATTCTCCCTTAACTTGGATAAAAGTTGTCCCCGCTATCAATTCAGCTTCTTTCTCAGTCAAGCCGTCGCTTATGTTGACGCACACGAAAACATCCATGCTTTTCATACCGTTGACGACAGCCTCGAACT
>CP070759.1:1569563-1590302 GCA_020348945.1 Candidatus Bathyarchaeota archaeon | reverse complement strand
TCCGAAGTGTTAGCTATGATAATCGTTCTGTTCATCAGTGGCTGACCGGAACGAAAGTCCTTTAACTTCGGGAACCTTTCAGTGACATTGGCCATCTCGTTTCCACGTTCACCGCAACCCACGAGAATAACTATATCTGCATCAGCCCATTGCGCAAGCGTCTCTAACAGAACGGTCTTTCCAGTTCCGAATCCACCAGGTATTGTCGCTGTCCCGCCCTTAGCTAGGGGAAAGAAAGCGTCAATTATCCGCTGACCAGTTAGCAACGAGATATCTGTGGGTAACGTCATCTTGTAGGGTCGAGGTTGCCGTACAGGCCAAGTATGCATCAAATACAGCTTCTCTGAGCCTCCCCCAGTCCTGACCTCCGCTATAGAATTCGTCACATTATATTTGCCCTCAGGAACTATGTCCTCTACAATCCCACTTTTGATCGTGAGCGCATGCGTAGGCGGGACGAGGACCTTATGCTCAACCAGCGAAGTTTCCTGCACTATTCCAATGATATCTCCGCTGAGGACGCTTGCTCCCTCTTTCACTTTGGGTTGAAAATGCCATTTCTTCTTTCGGTCGAGAGCCGGAGGAGTCGCTCCTCTCTGGATACGCGGTCCGACTAAGTCTTGGATAATGGGGAGAGGCCGCTGAATTCCATCATATATTTGCCCAATCAAGCCCGGGCCAAGCTCTGCCGATAAAGGCTTACCCGTTCCCTCAACTTTCTCGCCAGGTTTTATCCCCACGGTCTCCTCGTAGGCTTGTATCGCTGCCGTTTCGCCTTCAAGACGAATGATTTCTCCGATCACTCCGGCTTCTCCTACTCTCACGAGCTCGTGCATCCGCGAACCAGCCATTCGTTTGGCAAGAAGGAACGGACCCGCCACACGGAAGATCGTGCCAGCCTTTGTCAAGTCAAATCACCATCATTAATCATAATTCACTCGAAAACTTTATCCCAACTTAACCTCGATCCCTGCTTTGCGTTTGATGAGTTCAACTATGAAATCAGTTTTCATCGTTGTTGGACCTCCTGTATCCGGAATGGGGACGATCAATGGTTGCTTTCGTTCAGAAATCTTCTTGATTACACTGTAGTTTTGGTCAACTATGCGCTCCGTAACAAGAATGATCGCCAAATTAGGTTTCTCCGAAAGTTCGCGAACGCATTTCTCAGCCTCCTCAGCGTTCTCCACAGGGTAAGTATCCTTTAATCCAGCTAGTTTAAAGCATGTAGCAGTATTCTTATCTGCGATAAGGGCAATTCCTGCCATAAACCTCATTCTCCTCAACCGCGTTGCATAACTACTTACTTCGTTATCTCTTAAAAACTAGACGCGTGACCCCCAGTATGTTTTTTAACTGCAAATGAGGATTAGCCCCCCTTATTCAATAGCTCTTTTGTTAGAGTAAGCGAAACGTATAAATTTGAATTTTTGTTCTTTTTAGGTTTCAGTCGAATTGCTCCGAAAACCAGGAGTATTATAGCGAGGATTAGAATAAATTCAGGCCAACCTATGATAGCCATATTTTTCACCTCTTCGCAGTCTTGTCATTGTAGGCTTCCTTATTTTTGCTTTCGATCTTCTCAATGACCTCTTTAGTTATCTGTTCCTTCGTTTTTCCTTTGGTGGATATGTTTAGTCTTTCAGCGATATCTGAAAGCCCTTTGTCTCTGTTCAGTTTTCCCGTAACCTTCAGTGCAGACTCGGGAAGCTTAGTTGAAGAAGGGCGAGCAGTTTCCGTGAAATCCGAAGTCGCCTTGTTAAATTCCTCCCTCAAACCCGAAGTTGCTTTACTCAATTCTCGAATCGCCTTTCCCAGCTCTCATGCAATCTTCGGCAATTTTGTGGGGCCAAAGACAAACAACAGTAATACAAAGATGAGAATGACTTCTGTCCATCCAAGCAGCAGAGCCAAAGCCTCCAAAAAACATACCTATTCTTACTTCAAAAACATAGCGGTAGAATAGGTTTCCAGCACTTTTTTTTAAAAAAACATTCCTAACTATCATAACCACGGTGCGCGCGCTTGGATGTGTATCTAAATGTCTTAGTCTCTTATCAAATTTGCATTTTTGGCTACATAATCGAGATTCAAGGTTAGTATATCTTCTAATCCCTTAGGAATGGTTTCTTTCAGTTTAGCTTCATCAATCACTTTTATGTAATGTTTGCATTTGGTGCAAAAATCAATTTGAAACGCGGGTTTTGCTTCAATGCTCAAATACTTGAGAGTATACGGATCTTTGTTTTCACAATGAACACAGAAGAAACGGTCAGAGAGATATTCGGTGCCGCAAAATACGCACGCCAAGTAACGTTTACGGTGTCTAAGTTTAGCGATAATAGGTATTCTCCCACAAACAGGACAAGAAGCTTGCCACCATTTACCAAGAAGAGAGGAATCAATCTTTCGGGCGATCTCTTCGACGCAAGGTTGGATTAGAACGCTTACTATATAAAGGAGGAGTGCAGGCTGAACATCCAACTTTTCTGCAATTTTTCTTATGAAGATTATGTTTTCTCTCAAAGTTGCCTCAATGAGATTGAACAGGTTTATCTTTTCATTTTCCATGAAGTCCAAGAGTTTCTTTAAACCTTTTTCATTGATATTTTGTTCAATAAAGACATATACGATTTTTTTGGATATAGGAAATAAAGCTTCGAGATCAAATATTGATTGATCAAGGAAGTGGATAATTGGTTTCTTTGCTTCAAAAGACTTTTGCTGTAGAGTAATGATGGTCGTTTGGTCATTCCAATTTATTGTCGTTCCTTTTGTTGGCGTGTTGTCGATCTCTAGTTGGATCTGCAAGATTTTTTTTTGTATTTTCAAAGAATCTTGTAAGTCTTCATGTTGTGGGAGTAGCGCAGAAATAGTTTTCAACTGTTCTTGAATTGATGGGTTTCCCAACTATAACGTCCTCCTGAAGAGCATATTATGATGGTGAGATTAGATCATAACAAGAATTTATGTTTTGCTTGTTCTTTCCGAACACAACCTTTATATTATTTTTAACAATTAGCTGCATAACTCAGTATGCTTTAGGAGAAGATGGTATTGGAAAGACGAGATTTCTTGAAGTCTGTTGGAGCAGCGTCAGTTGCATCGTTCACCCTTGGAGATCTTATTAAGATGGGTGGTGCGAAGGCATCTTTATCTGGAGCGACAAGCGAAAAGTGGGAGAAGTATAGTGCAGGAGAGAGAACTCCCACTATATGCCCGTACTGCGCAGGAGGATGCGGTCTCATTGTAACGACACTGGGAGGCGAACTCGTGGAGATAGAAGGAGACCCTATTCACCCAATAAATAGAGGTGCCGTATGCAGTAAAGCAGCCGCTACTTTTCAGCTGGTTACGAGTGACCAACGTATTCTTTATCCGATGAAAAGGACTAACCCAAACAAGGGGAAAGATGAAGATCCAGGATGGGAGCGAATAACTTGGGATGAAGCGTATGCATTAATCGCTGAGAAAGTCAAGGATGCTCTGACGAATTATCCCTACAAGCAAGAGCCAGACTCCGCATACGATTATGAAGGTTATGACTATTATTATAACGGCAAGGATAATCCTGTTGCTTGGCTCGGGTCTTCGTACTGGAATAATGAAGAATGCTATCTAGGTAGAAAATTGATTTCTCTTCTCGGATCAAACAACGTTGAACATCAAGCCAGAAAATGTCACGCTTCAACTGTAGCAGCCCTTGCCAGCACCTTTGGATTCGGTGCTATGACAAATCACATAGTTGACGCCAAGAACAGCAAAGTCTTTCTCATCGTAAGCAATCCCGCTGAATCCCACACCATGGAATTCAAATGGGTAATGAAAGCTAAGGAAAACGGTGCTAAAATACTGGTTCTAGATCCCAGATTCAACAGAACTGGCGCCAAGGCAGACATCTATGTTAGATACCGATCAGGAGGAGAAGCCTCCATATTTTTGGGCTTGATCCGATACGTACTTTACGAGAAGCCCGAGCGAATTGACTTGGAGTTCCTTGAAGAAAGAACTAACGCTACTTACGCAACTGATGGCACACTTTTGGCGGACTGGGAAACAAATTCTACTTCAGCATTTAATAAGTTAAAAGCTCTTGTTGCGGATTACACGCCAGCAGAGGTAGAACGAATCTCAGGAATTCCCGCAGCTAAATTCGAAGAGATTGCAGAAGCTTTCACGTCCACTAAACCTGGCAATATCTACTACTCAATGGGCACTACGCAGCACACAAATGCTACTCAGACGATCAGAGCGCAAGCAATACTCCAGCTGATCCTTGGAAATATGGGAAAACCTGGAGGAGGAGTTAATGCTTTACGAGGAATAAGCAATGTACAAGGCTCAACAGACATGAATCTGCTGTCTCACCTGATTATGGGCTACAGGGCGCCGCCTAAAACAGTGGCTGAAATAAGGAGATATCAGAAATGGAAGAATTCAGATGTATCGCCACGTGGTGGAGTCTCAGGAGGAGACACATATACCGCTCCAAATGTGAGTACAGGACGATATGATGCTCGACATTTCCCAACTTGGAACGCTCTGGAATACCACTGGGGCATATACGTAGGCACATGGCCTGGCAAACATCCTGACAAAGAGCCAGTTGTATGCGATTTGCCTGTTGGTATTGGAAATCCTATAGTGCAGTTGTTCCGGGCAATCAGTGATGGCACAATTAAAGTTCTAATATGTAATGGTGAAAATCCAGCGGTGTCAGTGGCGAATGTCAATCTAGTAAGGGAAGCTCTGGAAAGCGAAAGTCTCTTTCTTGTTGTAGATGAACTCTTCGAAACAGAAACAGCCCATTACGCTGATGTATTGCTACCGGGATCAACGCAAGTTGAAAGAGATGGAAGCATTACTAATACTGGAAGATGGATTCAATGGCGATGGAAAGCTGTGGACCCGCCAGGTGAATGCAAACAAGAATTAACCTACTTAACCGAGTTATACCAGAAAATACGTGCCACGCTAAAAACCGCCAACATAAAGCTCCCCTCTGAAAAGTATGAGGATGACACTGCCGAAGAAGTTAAGAAGACCATCGGCACGACGGAAATAGAAAATGACCCTGAAACAGCTTGGCCTTCACGGTTTGGAGCCAGCGCTGAGGGCGTGTATAAAGAGACATGTGCTAAGAGCATTGAAGTAGGCGGTGTTACGTTGCCTCAAAGCGCTGCCAACGTAATATACAAGAACTGTTATGACCTAGCGCTAAGGCCAGATCTCGATGGTATTCTAGCAAAGAGACGTGACCCCAACCCCGTTGACCTAGAAGATGACAAGTATGGTTACTACAAGAATTGGGCTGTCAGCTGGATGATTAATCAAAGGATTCTATACCAGAAAGGTGAAAGTAACAAAGGTGTAGACTACTTCTTCACTTGGTTCGCTATAAGCGATGATGTATGGCCGGGCTATGACAAAGCTGCGATATTTTCAAAGCCACTGTATAAGCCCGAAGGCAAGTTAGATACAAACCCGCTGAAACATGGAATGCCACTGCATAATGAACCATTAGAAAGCCCTGACGCAGAGTTAGCAGCGGAATACCCATCCATGTGGGACGAGAGATTTGACGTAGTCGTAGGTAGCTCAGATGACTATCCCCACGTCCTTACAACGTTTCGATTAACTGAGCATATGCAGGCTGGAGCCATGACAAGAAACTTGCCTTGGCTTGTTGAAACTCACCCATCCATGTTCGTTGAAATGAGCCCTGAACTTGCCGAAGAAATAGGTGTAAGCAGCGGCGACGATGTACTTGTAAAATCAGCGAGAAACACCAACGGCATTAAAGTTAAAGCCAATGTCACAGACCGAATGAAGCCAATAACACTCAACGGCAAAACCATTCACGAGGTTGCTATGCCATGGCACTGGGGCTTCAAAGGTCTTAGCACAGGACCGAGCGCAAACGAACTCACCATGGACGCGGTGGATGTTAGCGCAAACATTCCAGAAACCAAAGTCTGCTTAGTTAAAGTGGAGAAAGCCTAACAGAATATAGGAACAAAGAATGCGCCTAATGTAAAAAACATGGCTGTTAGGTCTCAACAAATCAAAAGGTTATGTACTGATGAGCACTGAAAAGCCAATAAGCCGCCCCGTAGCCATGTCAAGAATCTCAGGCCATATATATTTCGCAGATGGAGCGATGATTAAAAGCGCCAAAGTTTCTTGCGACGGGATAGAAACGAGGACACTTGCTGACGGTTCTTTTGTCCTTGATGACTTGACAACCGGAACCCACGAAGTCACAGTTAGTTTACAAGGCTTCAAATCGACAAGCAAAACTGTCTCCATCCAAGAAGGAGAAAAGCTGACCCTTGATTTCCATCTTTCTAAGGATACGGGAACGGCTAAAATCCATGGTCACGTTTATGATGCCACGTCTAAGAAACCTGTAGAACAGGGTGGCACAATTATATTTATCTTGCCTGTAGCCAACAAGTATAAACCTATCGACAAGAACGGTTACTACGAATTTGAGAAATTGCCTGCAGGCACCTACAAACTCTTGACCTCCATAGCAGGATATGAGGACCACAAGGTTATTCTCACGGTAACTGATGACGAAATAAAGGCGCATGATTTCTTTTGTAAGACCCAAAAAATAGAGGAACCACCATGGGGATAGAACCAACGCATAACATTTTGCAGTTACTTTTATATTCCTGGTGTGTCATAATTTCGGAACTTAGTAACTCTAGAAGGTTAAAGGTATGGAACATGCAGTATTAGTTGACCCCGCAAAATGCATTGGCTGTAGAGCTTGCCAAGTAGCTTGCAAACGATGGAACAATAATCCCGGCGAAGAAACTACCTTTAGTAATGAATGGACTAATCCGCCAAAGCTTTCCTACAACACCTATACGCACATCAAATTCAAACTTGAGCATAACGAAACCACTGGAGAGACAAAATGGCGTTTCTTCAACTGGAGATGTATGCAATGCGAAATACCTGCCTGCGCAAAGGCATGCCCAGTTAACGCTATCACTAAATATGAAGAAGGTCCCGTGGTAATTGACCAAGATCGATGTATCGGCTGTAAATTCTGCGTGAGTGAATGTCCATTTGAAGTCCCCCAATTTGATACGGTAAGCGGAAAAGTCAGTAAATGCCACATGTGTTTCGATCGAGTTCCATCTAAAGAACCCGCGTGCGTCCAAAGCTGCCCAACAGACGCCCTTGTGTTCGGAACACGGGATAGCATCATACAAAAAGCCAAGGAAAGAAAAGAAGAATTGGACGGATACATTTACGGAGATGTTGACAATAAACCTCTGGGAGGTTCAAGTTTCATCTATGTATTAGACGCCGAACCATCTGTTTATGGTCTTCCTATAGTTGGTGAAAGCTTATCTCCAACCGTTCCTGTGCTCAACCTATCTAAATGGTTACTAGTACCTGCCGCTATCGGAGGTCTGGCTTACTTAGTAGCATGGCGAAAGAAAAGAATGAATGAGAAGGAGGAATAAACCTTGACAGGAGATAAAAAAGTTCCGAAAAAGAAATATCCCCCTGAAATGAACTACTCTATAGTCCTGAAAGGAATGGGACGTACCTCGCCGATAGACGTTACTTTCCACCTCTTGATGGCGATACTTCTAATAACCGGCCTCATCATAGACTTGCTCGGACCATGGTTAGGTGGATGGCTTTCCTCGATTCGCTCGATTGCACACGGCTATGTGGGTGCTCTTTTCGTATTGGTTTTCATAGTATATCTCATCAAAGTGGCATACTCCAAGAAAATGAGAACTGTTCTAACAGTTACAAACTATGTGGACTTCCTGTTCTACATCATACTTACTGTAACTGGAATAACGATGGCTTCAGTAAATTGGCCTTGGATCAACCTTGTTCCAGAGCTTGCGGACGCGCTTTCTTCAATAGCGGTGTATGCTCCAGCGGTCCATGTGGCATTAACTTACGTTTGGATAGTCTTCTCCACAGTATTTCCCGGCGGTATACTTCATGGGCTTGCAAGCGTATATCTCATTTCACATCTTAAGAAAAAATACAAAAACAGGAGATCTAGAGTGAGGTAGAAATAATGAAGCAAAAAAAATTCTTAGACAATTTCGGAAGATCAGAATCATTGTGGATGTATGCGTGCTCAAGATGCGGAGAATGCGTTGACGTTTGTCCGGTCTACGAAGAAACTGCTGACAAGTACACAGCGCCAGGTTTCAAGATAAAAAAGATGCGAGGATTATTGCGCGCACGGGGAAGCGCTAGAGAAGAGAGTGTTAAAAAAGTCGTAGAAGGACTCTATGAATGTACCCTATGCGGCCGCTGCTGGTCTGTCTGCCCTAACAATTATGATTTGGTTGCCCTCTGGGAGAAAGCTAGAGAAAGCGCAGTTGAAACTGGCTTTGGGCTGAATCCGCATACAGAGATGATAGAAGCCTTAAAGGCAGAAAACAATATTTTCAAGAGACCACATACAGGACGCAGAGACTGGACAAAGGGTTTGCGGATTCCAGAAAAAGAAAAGGCCGACACGGTTTACTTCATTGGTTGCCTAATGTCCTACAGAGGACAACTGAAGCCTGCAGCGAAAGCTATGGCCACCATTCTAAATGCTGCTGGAGAAAACTGGACAATACTGAAAGGCGAGGTGTGCTGTGGGGCTCCACTAAGATTTTCAGGCGGCACGAAACACATGGAAGAATTAATGGATGCCAATGTAAAGGCAATTGAATCGACGGGGGCAAGGAAAATAGTATTCAGCTGTCCAGGTTGCTACCGCGTGTTTTGGCAGGAATACTCTAAGCTCTTAGGTGATAGAGTTCGGTTGGTTCATGCAATTGAACTCATCGACAGTTATGTAAAGTCAGGGAAAATCAAGCTTAAAGACAAAACAGAAGAAAGGATAACCTATCACGATCCATGTGAATTGTCTCGGTTGTCAGGAGTAATAGAGGAGCCAAGGCATGTATTTGCAAACCTGACAACGCAATTCGTTGAACTTCCTGGAAACAAATTTAATGTGAAATGTTGTGGTGGAGGGGGATTGTACAAAGCCATAGATCTTGACAAGTCTAGGGAGATAGCAAAAAAGAGAGTGACACTAGCAGAGGAAATAGGGGCAACAACTCTGACCACTGCATGCCCCTCATGCTACATGACAATTAGCCAAGCTGCTCGCTTGAAAAAATCAAACGTCAAAGTAATTGACTTTGCAGAAGCCATTGCGCCACAAATTGAATGAAAGAACGGGGATCTAGGGTTAGCTTGGAAAGATTCAAAGCCTTTGTCAAACTGATGAGGTTCAGGCACACAGCTCAGATCGTTGGAATAGTCGCAATTATTAGCATCGCAAGCCATGGGGCTACAAGACAAACTCTGTATGCCATCATTTCCTCTCTTTTACTATCTATCTCTGTATTTCTGCTAGATGATGCTCATGACTGGGAAAGTGACAAGATAGCACACCCGCAACGACCGATACCAAAAGGTCTAATCACAATTCACCAAGCCTATGCAGCCAGCGCCATCTTCATGTTTGTAGGAATACTATGTGCTTCAGCGTTACTATTCTATCAATTCGCTATTTTCATTGCTTCAGCAGCTCTTGTAGTTACCATTATTTTTTTCAACATCAAGTCAATATTGAGAGCATCTCTCATCGCTTTTCTAATTTGGATATTATTTCCTTTCGGCGCTTTCCCTGACTTGAAAACTGTGCTTTTCGGATTAATTGTGGCACTCCCTCACGTTGGAGGTTCTATTGCAAAAGATTTCATTCACGCACGTGGAGATAAGGTTCAAGGGTTAGAGCCTCCACCAGATTGGTCGAGACACCTTGCAAGTGCCGCATTTTTCTTGACCGGTGCAATCGTTTGGTTACCTAAAATCCTAGGTTTCGTTACTTGGTTATATGTACCCCCTATCCTTCTCACTCAAGTAAGCTGCCTGATGCTTGGAGCCAAGATTTTGAAGAGACGCTATGAGAAGGTGTACTTGTACGGAGGCATTGGAATGTGTTCAGCCCTAGCAGCATTTTTCTTAGGAGGAATATAGCATCGAAATCAAGTATAAAAAAAGTGACTGATGTTTTTGAGGGATCTATATGATCGAAATGCAAGTGTGCGCATATGAAAAGTTGGCTGTTGCGTTCATCATTTTTTACGATAGGTTAAAAAGGAAAAAAGCTACACTAAAATTGTCTAGATTACAGTATTATCGAGGGCATATTAATGTCGGAAGAATATGTAGAAGAGGAAAAATATGAAAACCTCTGCACCACTGCACATGTTGACAAGGTAATAGGAGATTCCAAAGAACTAGCC
The DNA here is from genome assembly GCA_020348945.1 of Candidatus Bathyarchaeota archaeon. GTDB lineage: Archaea > Thermoproteota > Bathyarchaeia > Bathyarchaeales > Bathyarchaeaceae. The sequence continues at coordinate 1,579,995 of CP070759.1, read as the reverse complement.
TGAGTGTTTCTGGCCATAAACGGAAAAGATTCAATGGAAGATATTTCAAAAAAACTGAGAATTCCCATTGAAAAAGTCCAACAAAGCAGCGAAATTTTGGAGGAGAATAAACTGATTTTCAAATTCAATATTCCTCCTGAAAAGAGTGTTGTTTATAGCAAACCTCATTGGATACGTTTCTAAAACATTGACAGTTATGTTCGTGTAAGGTTTTGGATAAAGGATTTATAATGAATTAGCAACGTTAACGTGTAACAGCTAGCCTACCATGTACGTGATGCGCGCGCTCAAAATTACTAAGACAATTTAACGCAAGTTGGAAGGCGCCAAAAACGTGAGTTGATTGAACGAGCGATTTGGCAACGAATTCGCAAGGGTTATTAAGAACATGTTTTCTTTGACTTATTCTCTTAATCAGAAAGCAGGGAAAGTTGGATTAACAGGCGAGGTTAAACTCATGTCTGAGAAAAGACAACTAAAGAAGATTGAGCAAAGAAAGGTGCTCAGAAGCACCGACATGGACCTCCGCTTCAAATACAAGATCAGCGAGACCCCTGGCGCCGAAAAGATCATGCTGTGCTTCCAGTGCGGTACCTGCACTGCTGACTGTCCCATCGCGCGGTTCAGCGAGTCATATAGACCTAGAAAACTCATGCGAATGACCCAGTTGGGACTGAAAGAGAGGGTTCTTTCAAGCGACGTTATATGGCTATGTGCCGCCTGTTTTACGTGCGTTGATCGTTGTCCTCAAGACGTGGGGATTTCCAGCGTTCTGAGAGCCCTTAGAAACCTCGCCGTAAAAGAAGGATATATGCCTCGTGTTTACAGAGATTTGGCTGCTAACATATTGAAAACGGGTTACGCCTATCGGATTTCAGAGTTACGTCTCAAAAAGAGGAAAGAACAAGAATTACCTGCTTTGCCAAAGGCTAATTTGGCGAGCATCGGTAAACTGTCTAAGATTACGGGTTTTTCAAAACTGGTTGAAACGGAAGGAGAGAAAAGTGCCAGAAGTTAGGTATTTACTGTTTCTAGGCTGCGTAATTCCTTACAGAATCGCAAGCTACGAGATTTCTGCTAGAAAAGTTCTAGCGAAGCTTGGAGTAGAGCTTGTTGAGATGCCAGAGTTCAACTGTTGCGGGCTTCCCCTCGACCCTGTAGAACACGATATGATGCTCGTTTTGGCAGCGCGAAACCTTGCTGTAGCAGAGCAACAGAACTTACCCATCATGGCTCTCTGCCCAGGATGCGCTGGCACCCTTCGAAAGGTAAACATGATTCTTCAAAAGGACAAGAAGCTCAAGGAGAAGGTCAATGGGTATCTAAAGGAGACGGGTTTAGAATTTAAGGGTACCACCAAAGTTAAGCATATCATGCAGGTCCTTGCAGAAGATGTGGGCTTCGAAAAAATAAAGGAGACTGTTCAGAATCCCCTTAACCAGCTTGGGGTTACGGAGCATGCTGGATGCCACGTTTTGCGCCCAGCCAAATACATAGGTTTTGATGATCCTGAAAACCCCACGATTCTTAAGAACCTTATCGAGCTAACGGGCGCCAAAAGTTTAGACTATATGGATGCGACGGAGTGCTGTGGAGCTCCAATAATTGGTGTGAACGACATGATTCCTCTCCAGTTAACTAGAGAAAAGCTTGATCACATGAGGGAGGTTGGGGCGCAGGCGGTGATCACCGTCTGTCCTTTTTGCCACATGATGTTTGACATCAATCAGCCCAGAATAGAACGGGTTTTCAACGAAACGTTTGAAATCCCCGTGCTCCACTACACGCAGTTGTTGGGATTGGCTATGGGCTTCAGCCCTGACGAGTTAGCTCTGAGCCAACTTAGGGTGGATACATCTGAAATCTTGAAACTTCTGTGACTCACAAAAGGCTACAACGGAACAGAAAGTTGAATCTATGAGCGACGCGTCAACTGACAAAAGTGAAATCTAAAATAAACTACATAACTGATTCTCTAATGCTCGAAAAGTGGTTATTGCGGGCGTTGGAAATTTTCTTCGAAAAGACGACTTCGTTGGAGTCAAAATTGTAGGAAACCTGCGGAAAAAAGTTTCAAAGGTTGTTTATCTGAGTGTGAGACGGTTCCAGAGAGTTTTATTTGTTCAAAACTTTCGCTTGCACTGACTTTTTTCATCGTCTTTTCTAAGGCTTCAAGATTTTTCAAAATGATCTCATGTTATTCTCTTAGTATGCTTATTTGGTGAGTTGGCTCTATTTTCGACTTCTCATCCTTAGTGAGAAGCACTTTGAGATGTAGTTCACAGAGTTTTTTTATTTCTTCTGGGTTCATTCCTTCCTGTATGAGCTCCTGTTCAGCTAGAGATAGCACTTTTGGGTCAACATCCTCAAGGAACTCTTGGGCTTTTTCTCTAACCCTTGTTATGCCAGCCTCTGATCTCAACTCTCTGAGAAGAGTTTTCAGTTCTTCTTTACTTACCGCTTTTATTGCGCCCAGTTTCCCTTCCAAAACCTCATTTATTGATGCTTCATACTCTTGATTATTTCTCTGCATTTATCCGCGTACTCGCACCAGTCTAGGCACGACTGCTCTTTTTCAGGCCTACCACTTTCTTTGTTGCAAGTGTCACATATTCCAACGTCTTCGTCGCTCCAAATCTCCACGTTCCCACCGCAGTTAGGGCACTTAAAGTATCTAGGAACCGGTCTAACAAATTTCCTTATGCCTGGGCAAGTTTCAGGTTTTGATTTAAACAAAGGTTCCATCACCCCTCTAAGAATACAGTATCCTCGTGACTGCTGACGAGATATTCCCAGTAGACATTTTCTTTCTATTCATACGATCACGTCGAAAATAATTGCCGTCGGACAAAAGTAGGGGTGGAAGGGAGAAAGAGAATACGGAAAAGCGGTTGTCCGACGGCGTGTCACGCGTGTGACTTTGTATGTTCATTTTCTAACCTCTGATTAAGGAATGCTTGTGGGAAGCGTGGGTTAGTTTTTTCTCCTTTTATGCTGATTATTTCTTGTTTTAGAGGGATGTCTTTTTTTGAAGAATCTACGGCTTCTTTGACGAGACGGTGTAATCCAAAACAACATGGAACTTCCATGTTGACCACGGTGACGCTTTTGATGTTGTTTTGCTTGAATATTTCATTTAGTTTGTCTTTGTAGAATTGGGCGTTATCGAGTTTAGGGCATCCAATCACGACTGTTCTGCCTTTCAAGAAGTCGTTGTGAAAGTTGGCGTAGACAAAGGGCACACAATCAGCGGTTATTAGCAAATCCGAATTTTCAAAGAATGGAGCGTTGGGTGGCAACAGAGTCAGTTGCACTGGCCACTGAGAGAGCATGGATTCTCTTTTCTCTGGAATGTTGGCAGTTATTTTATCGGTCGTTTTTCTTTCAAATTGCATTACTTGTGCTGAGGGACAGGAATGCAGTGTTGTGTGAACATGATGAACTGCGGGAACTGGTTGTTTTCCCTTCAAACGTTCTTTTGCTGCTTCTTCATCGAATTCTCCTGCTTCTCTCTTTTCGATGATTATGGCTCCTTCTGGACATTCCTCTAGGCAGGCTCCTAGTCCATCGCAGTATTTGTCACTGATTAATTTGGCTTTTCCGTCAACAATTTTGAGGGCTCCCTCTGCACATGATAGTATGCATAATCCACATCCCGTGCATTTTTCTTCATCGATTCTAACTATGCTTCTTAAAACCATCTTTTTTCACCTTTTCAAAAACGAGTTAAGTGTAATGGATTTGAAGCGTTTTTCTTCTTTTGTTTCTGAAGGCTCGCGTTTGTTAGACATTTTCCTTCTGTTGGACAATATTTTTCGGCATGGTAGGAGAATAGCTTGAATAGTTGTTCCATTGTTTCTTTGTTCAAAGAGTAAAAACGTTCCTTCTTTCTTCTTTCTGAAAATACAAACCTACATCCTTCTAGGGGTTTAAGGTTGTGTGAGATCATGCTTTGTTCTTGATTTAGCGCCTCAGAAATCTCAGTTACGTTTCTTGGTCCTTCGCGAAGGAGCTCTAGAATTGCTAGTCGTGTTGGGTTTGCTAGTGTTGAAAAGAATTGGTGGCAAGTTTCGCTTAGGTTTTGTTTCATTTAAATCACCCATCGAATGAATTTTACTTCATATGAAGATATTTTCATGAGTGTCTTATAAGTCTTGCGGTGTAGAAATCAATCATTAAAGACATAACACATCAGATCACAAAGCTTAATTTAATCCCAAGACGAAAATGTGTTTGGAGGTAGGCGTATGGGCTGTTGGGGATGGTTCAAAGGCGCCTTGAAGGAGGCTGGAATAGAGGTCACGGACGAGAATAGAGAAAAAATCGACGAAATAATTCATGAAGTTATTGGCGAAACCTCCAATTACGAACATTGTTCAAGTGATTGGAGGAAAGTAGGCAGACATATCAGAACAGACGAGAATGAGAAAAAGAAACTGATTGAAAAGTTGCAAGCAGCTCTAACTTGATTATTCCTCGAATTATGAAACATGTCTGTTCAATATGATTTTAGGAGTTGAAAATCATGGAAAAAGTGTTGGTTTTTGTGGAAAACGGTTTTGAAGATCGAGAATTGATGTATCCTTACTACCGCTTCCAAGAGGCTGGATACAAAGTGAACGTAGTGGGACCTAAAGCCAAAGTTACCTACAAAGGCGAATATGGCCTCACCATTGAATCTGAGTTTTCCCCCAACGACGTTAACATCGACGACTACGCAGCAATAATTATTCCCGGAGGACGTGCCCCGGACCGCATGAGAACAAATAAAGGGCTAGTAAATTTAGTGAAGGAAGCCTCACAAAAGGGAAAAGTGATAGCGGCCATCTGCCATGGACCCCAGCTTCTAATAGAGGCTGAGGTAGTGAAAGGAAAAAAGGCTACCTGCTATGTCTCTGTGTCCACAGACCTCAAGAACGCTGGTGGAATCTACTTGGACAAGTCGGTTGTGATAGACGGAAACCTAGTGACATCCCGGTTTCCAGCGGACCTTCCAAACTTCTGCCGCGAAACCCTAAAACTTGTAGAAAAAAGTAGCGGATCAATCTAATTTCGTTTAGTAGCATGATGTCTTGAAAAATGAGCATAAAAAGAAACAGGTATTACAGCAAAAGAGCAGTAGTGCAATCGTTTGACAAAAATGCTTACGATTATTTGAGAGCTTTGTGGGGCACATTAGAAAAGAGCGTGCGTATAACAATGCTAGAATTATAGTTAAATATTTGTCTAACAGATTTGAGTTAGTGGAAGTGATTTGTGTGATAAATGAACTCCCAGTAGAGAAGCTCAGGTTAGAACACGACTCTAAGCTGATACGTTGTGAAACCACTGAGGAGATGGCGGTCCTTGAAGAAATCGTTGGTCAAGAGAGAGCGGTAAGAGCCCTTAAGTTTGGCTTGGACATTAAAAAACGAGGTTTCAACATATACGTGGCGGGTCTTCCGGGTTCGGGTAGAATGACGGCGGTAAGGGATTTTCTAGAGGAAATGGCCAAGGGTAAGCCCGTATCTTCTGACTTGTGTTATGTGAACCACTTTGGCGATCCTTTTGTACCAAGGGCAATAAGACTGCCTGCGGGTCAAGGAAAAGAGTTTCAGAAAGATATGAAAAACTTCATTGGTGAGGTCCGAAGTGTGTTGCCCAAGGCCTTTGAAAGCGAGGATTATGCTTCAAAAAGGGAAGCTGCAATTGGGGCAATTGAAGAGGAGAGGAAAGAGCTTCTGGCTCAACTCAACGAAAGGGCTCAGCGGGAAGGCTTTGTTCTCCGGAGCACACCAATTGGAGTACTTATCATTCCAGTGGTGGAGGGCAAACCCCTAAGCGATCAGGACCTCATGGTCCTGTCCCAGCAAATGAGGGATAAGATTCAGAAAAAGAGGGAAAAGTTGAGGTCAGAACTGAGAAGTGCCATGAGGCAACTTAGGGGATTAGAAAAGAAGGTCAACGAGGTGATCCAAAAATTGAATCGAGAAGTCGCCATTTACGCCATCGGTCACCTAGTCGACGGTCTCATGGAGAAATACGAGGAGTTCTCTGGTGTTAAAACCTACCTGGAGAATGTGCGAAACGACATCTTGGAGAACCTCACCCAGTTCGTAAAGGAACCTAAGGCTCCGCCGGTTCCCTTGCCAGTTCCTTGGTTGAAGGAACTTCCCTTCAGGAAGTATGAAGTGAACGTGATTGTGGATAACTCCGACCTTCAAGGGGCTCCAGTGATCACGGAGCTTAACCCCACCCATCACAATATTTTTGGAAGGATAGAGAAGGAGGCGCAGTTCGGAGTACTTACCACTGATTTCACTATGATTCGCGGGGGCTCACTGCATAGGGCCAATGGAGGGTATTTAGTGCTCCCTGTAGAGGATCTACTTCGCAATCTCTTCTCATATGAGTCTTTGAAGAGGGCTCTTATGAATGAGTGTATCACCATTGAGGAGGCCGGGGAACGCTTGGGTTTCATCACCACCAAGGGCTTGAGGCCCGAGCCTGTCCCTTTGGACGTTAAGGTGGTCCTTATTGGAAGTCCTTACCTTTACCAGCAGCTGTACCTCTTAGACATGGACTTTAAAGAGCTCTTTAAGGTCAAGGCAGACTTTGACACTACCATGGATCGAACAGATGAGAACATACGAAAATACGCGGCCTTTGTCTGTACCCTCTGCCGGAAGGAGAAACTGAAGCACCTTCACGCCTCAGGAGTAGCCAAAATAGTTGAGTATGGCTCCAGACTTGCCCAAGATCAGCAAAAGCTTTCCACGAGGTTTGGCGAGATCGCCGACATCATCCGGGAAGCCAACTACTACGCCATCCAAGAGAATTCTGAGTATGTAACTGCTGATCACGTCAAAAAGACCATCGATGAGAAGGTCTATCGCTCTAACCTCATTCAAAAGAAGATCCAAGAAATGATTGAACGGAACATTTTCCTCATTGATACTGATGGAGAAGCTGTGGGACAAGTGAACGGTCTCTCCGTCATAAGCCTAGGAGACTTTGCCTTCGGTAGGCCCTCCCGCGTTACCACTAGCATAGGCTTGGGTCGAGAAGGTCTCGTTGACATCGAGCGAGAGGCAAAACTGGGAGGGCGAATCCACACCAAGGGAGTCATGATCCTCAGCGGTTACTTAACAGGGAAGTACGCTCAAGACAAACCCCTCAGCCTCTCAGCCCGCCTGGTCTTCGAACAAAGCTACGGAATGATAGAGGGGGACAGTGCTTCCAGCACAGAACTATACGCACTCCTCTCTGCTCTTTCAGGCCTTCCCATCAAGCAAAGCATCGCGGTCACGGGCTCCGTGAACCAGAAAGGAGAGGTTCAGGCTATCGGCGGAGTGAATGAGAAAATCGAGGGCTTCTTTGAAGTCTGTAAGGCTAAAGGCCTTACGGGAGAGCAAGGGGTTCTGATTCCCGAGAGCAACGTGCAAAACCTCATGCTAAAGGAGGAAGCGGTGGAAGCTGTTCGAGAAGGAAAGTTCCACATTTATCCGGTGAAAACCATCGATCAAGGCATTGAGACCCTCACAGGGGTCAAAGCAGGCGCAAAGCGCCAGGACGGAACCTTTGAGGAAGGAACTGTAAATTATAGGGTCGACAAACATCTAAAAGCTATGGCAGAGAAGCTGAGAGAGTTTCCCGAGTTCGTTTTGGAAGAGAGAAAGAGAGGCGGCAGCGAAGAAGAGGACTAATGAATCTTCCATAGCTTCTAAAGCTGAGAAAGAACATGACATGCGCAACAGATAGCAAAGACTAACCGCGCATAAACAGCAACTAGTATGAGATGGGATCTTGCCTAAAGACGAGAGCGTAGGTGAAACGGAGTTCAAACACGTAATCGATACTGAGCTTTCTACAGGAAATTTGAGGTTTCTTCCAGAATATTTGAGACGCCACTATTTGCTTCAACACGAAAAATACCGAGCTTTCAGAAATATCCGCATTATTACTGAAAACGGAGGACACCGTCTTTCCTACAGAGTTTTGGTTCCTGAAACAAGTCAGTATGTAGATGTTACGGTTGATGCCAGTGTTCCGATAAAAGTAACAATGGAATTAAGCGATCCTGATATCTTAAAGTCGTTTTTGAACCAACTCTATGAGGACTTATTTCTCATAGTTCAATTGTTCGAAGAGGAAATGCGCAAGACCACCTTGTACTTCGCTTTCATGCCAGGGGAAAAAGTGGTTCCTGAAAGTGAAAAAAGCGGGATGCTTGGAAGAATCTTCACGGAATCCATGCTACCATTTTTCATCGCCTTAATGGCCCTCACCTTTCTGTTTTTCTGGATATTCGACTGGTATGCGCCAATAATCCTTGTCGGTCTCTCACTCATGTTGGCACTCTTTTCTGGAAAGCTGATAGCCAGAATTGGCAACTGGAAGGTCACCAAAGACCAGCCTGAAATACACCTCTTGCAATACCATTTTTCACCTGACAAGTATGAAGAGTTCCGTAAGAAACATGCCAAAAAAATTTCTGAAATCAGAAAAGAAATCTACGAGACCACCATCGCCGTTGACAAACCCATTAACTGCGAAGCAGCTGGCGAGATTTTCTCAAACTATGGCATAGATTGTGAACCGGAGGATTTCTCCGTCAAGAAGATGAATCTCTTCGAGATTGTGAAGAAGGCATCGGATAATTTTGGTCTCTCTATGCCAAAAATTGTAGTGACCAACATGATCATTCCAAACGCTGCAGCCGCAGGTCCAAGCCCTAAGCTAGGAACTATAATGGTTACAACGGGGATCATGACGCAGCTTGAGGAAGACGAGTTGTTAAGCGTAGTCGGCCACGAGTTAAGTCATCTGAAGGCCCATGATCCAATAGTTATGTCTTCCCTAGCTAGCGCGGAATATCTGTTACGCTTCTACGTGCTCTTACCCTACCTTTTTCACTTCGGCTTCATATCTTTCTGGATCTATTTCCTAGTTGCAATAGGGCTTATCTACTTCTTCGGAAAGTTCTTAGAAGGCAGAGCTGACTTAGACTCCGCTAAGATGATTGGGCAACCAAAGGTGATGGCAGAAGCTCTGAGGAAGATCGCTTTCAAAAGACTTTTTCCGCTGTATAGGAGGGAGCCCACTTTTCGAGGTTACCGAAGGTCTGAGTGGCTTCGGTTTGACCCCCATCCCCCCGCATACTTTAGAATCGCTCGACTAGAAAAACTCCAAGAACCAGAGAAAATCGAACACACATTTTTCAAGTCCGTTAAAGACTCCCTTACGGGCTTTCTACGAGCCTAATACTTATATCCAGCCACGTTCGCGCCTGCAATGTCACCTAATGCGCGCGCATGATACTGATCTCTATTCTTCTTCTACCGTGATGGCTTCTGTGGGACACGAAGCCATGCAAGCCATGCAGAGAATGCATTCTTCTTCTCTGACAGGAACCGATTTCTGTGTGTCTGGATATTCAGGGAGGTCTTGAAGTTCGAAGACGTCGACAGGACAGACATCCACGCAGATACCGTCGCCGTCGCACTTGGTGCAGTCAACTTTGACTTTTACCATTTTTGTTACCCATCGATTCAGCGTGTAAGAATTTATAATGTTTCGTGTTGTATGTTTGTTTTCGGCGTCTTTGTTTGTTCAGCCTCCAAAGATTTATAACAGTGTTATAACATAACTTACATTCTGGATTCTGAAAACCTAGAAAAGGAGAAAAAAAATTATGCCCGAAAAAAGGAAAAAGCTGGCGTTGATAGTTCACAGTGGCACTTTAGATAAGCTCCTTTGCGCCTTTATACTTGGTTCCACTGCAACGGCCATGGACATGGAGGCTCACATCTACTTCACTTTCTGGGGTCTCAATATGCTCGCAAAGGGAGCTTTGGAAAAAGCTGGACTACCAGCCACCTACAAACACATGGAAGAACGACTGAAAAAGAAGCTCAGAGAAATGAAGTATCCTACACCTTATGAGATGCTTAAGAGAATGAAGGCTTCAGGATTGTTGAAAATCTACGCTTGCAGTCCAACTATGGAGATGTTCGGCGTAAAGAAAGAAGACCTCATCCCTGAGGTAGACACAATCGCGGGCGCGGCAGCCTTCCTAGACCTTGCCTCGGATGCAGACATAACCCTCATCGTTTAGCCTTCACCAGCGTGAAATACAAGAAAACTGCTGCCAAACTTCCCTTTTTTTCTGAAACAAGGCAGCGTCTACCTTGTTACCCTTACCTCAATCTCTTTCCAATCCTTCTTTATTCCGCGTAAAGAAGTCACTGCTCCCACAAGAGCTCCACTTAATATCTGTACAACGAACTCGTTCAGATCAATCTTCTCACCATCAACGAAAAGCTTAACATCCAATAGCATCACCCCGAAATATCGTGTTAATAGAGACATAAAGGCTTTCTGTAAACTATTTAGCCAGCGAAACTTACGTATAACAACACTAGCTTTGTTAGCAGGTATAAGTGAGGCTTTT
>CP070759.1:1564576-1569463 GCA_020348945.1 Candidatus Bathyarchaeota archaeon | reverse complement strand
CTTCGCATTTGTAGCCTTTTGCCCACGTTGGGGCAGTGAAGTTTGCGGGAAAGGTGAAGAATTGAGTGTTTATGTTAAAGGTGGTTTTTGCTAGGCGATTTTGCATATCTAGATTTTTGAGGGAGAGGTTAATAAGGATTTGAATTAACTAGCCTCTGGTCGTCTAAATCTGCTGAGCACTGCGGCTTCGCTGAAACCGATTATTTCTCGCATGGTGTCTCGATCAATTACTTTAAGTTTGTCTCTGGTTGCAATCAAGGTGGCGCCTATTTCAATATGCACGAAAGAGCTTGCTACTGAGCTTAATAGATAACCTGGGACTGGTCTGGGTTTTATTGTTGCGCACATTCTTGTTGCTAGGGAGAGGAAGGGACGGTTGCAAATCAACGAGACATAGTCGTTAAGTAGTTTGCGGGCTGCTTTTTCGATTTCTAGGTCTGGGCTTTTTGTAGGGGTTTTCACTTTAACCGCTTTTTTTTGTTTCAGGTTTTCGTCAAACAGAACTATCATGGTTTTTGAATCAACGGATTTCACCAAGCAGATTCCAGATGATTCAAATCTTGTTGCGATGTACGCTTTTACTCGCGACATAAGTTCTGTGATGGGAGGGAGAGGGGGTATTTTTGCCCTAATTCTGGGGGAACCAGCAACAATGTCAACAATCATGTCTCGGAGTTCTGACAGAAACGGGAAGTCGGTTTTGTGGCTGAAAAAGTCTTGGATTCGATTGGTTAGGGTGTGCCAGAGTTGGTCTGCGCCTCTCCATATATGCGGAGAGAGGATGGCGTGTTCATAGTAGTCATTCATTAGGGTGAGTTGTCGGCTGAAATATGGGCTTTCAAGGGTTTCTGGTAGAACTTTTGGGTCTATGTTTGATTCGCTGTTGGTTGCTGGACATGTGAGGCATGTTGATATGAGTACTTGTCCGTCTTCAACGCCGAATAAGAATGGGAATATTTCACACATTGGAGATCTTTCAGTGTGTTTTTTGCAGAGTTTTCGTTTGACGTCATAGTGGGCACAGATTGGCCGGTCTAGTTGAGCAAAGGGTCGCAGTGGAAAGTCTTTTGGCGCTGCTACTAGGCAGCATAAGCCACATTTGCCAGCTTCGCATTTGTAGCCTTTTGCCCACGTTGGGGCAATGAGATTCGCGGGAAAGGTGAAGAATTGAGTGTTTATGTTAAAGGTGGTTTTTGCTAGGCGATTTTGCATATCTAGATTTTGGGGATGGAAGGTTAATAAGGATTTGAGTTGTGCTGTGGCTTTTAGGTAGAAATTAAAAAAAATAAGGGAATTTTGGACAGATTAGAGGGTTGCTCTTTTCTGCCCGTTTTTGGAAGTTTACGCGTATTTGTCTGCTATGTCCATTGCGCGGTGTACCGCTGAGTTTAAGCCGGGTCCGTAGGAGTAGTCGCCGCCGAACTCGATTCTGTCGATTGGGTCTCGGAGCGTTGTGTAGGAGCCGTCTCGTACGAATCCGACTGGGTAGTTGGGTACGTAGGGTATCCACGCGTACACTTTAGCGTTTCCGTTGTAGTATTGGGTGGCTGGCCAGAATTCGTCCAGCTTGGCTAGACAGGCGTCGACTATGGTGTCTTTGTCGGATCCACCAACGTGTATTCCCTTGGGATTCGATGGCCATAGGCCAAGGGATTCGTTTTCAAGGATGTAGCATTCCAGTATTCCTTCTGCGCCTGTCTGGAACATTGTCGCGTCGGTAGTGGTGAGCCAGTCGGCGCATCCGCCCCAGCCGTTCATGCCGAATTGCGTGTCCCAGAACCTTTCGGTGAACTGTAGTGCCGCAAGTATGTTGTGGGTGTCATGCATTGCTGCTAGAGCATCTACTCTGGCGCTTGGAAGCTCTGGTACTATGCCGGCTACCTTGTTTTGTGGGACAGCGACGATTGCGACGTCAGCCGTGTACGTGCCTTTGTTAGTTTCTACTTGGACGCCTGGAGCCCCTGTGTTTGTCACGCTGGTTACGGTTTCGTTCAGTTTCAGGCTGCCCGCGGGTAGCCTTGACGCGAGAGCTTCGACGATTGCGTAGTTGCCGTCATAGAGCGAGTAGCAGTTGTCCCAGTACCAGTAAGCCATGCAGTAGTGGCCTATTGACTCGGCAACCATATCGGGTGGTACTCCCAGTTCTGATTTGAACCAGTTGTTTCCCAGCATGTCTGCCATACTTGCATCGTAGTTTGTTGTCATATAGTCGTTGTAATCTGTGATGTCCCATGGCTTTTTTTTGCTGCCTAGGTAGCATGAGCCGTCTGCGTCCCACGGTTCCGTAAGGATACAGTCATAGAATTTCTTACTTTCGGTTTCGTAGTCCCAGAACTTTCCTGGGTCATCAATGGGCAGACAGTTATTAACGCATCCGCTCCAGCCGCCACTACAGTAGCAATACGTGTCTTTGTACCAGAAGTAGGTGTTCGCGTTCCAAGTTCCAATGCCTTTGAGTCCAAGATAGTCCCCGACAAGCCACTGGAACTCCGTGTCACAAGCAAACCACTCCGAACCCGCCGCGGAAAAGTGTTGTCCATTCGGGAAGGTGCCAACTTGTATCCTACCGCCCGGTCTGTGGCACGCCTCTATCACAGTCACAGTGTTAGCCTTGTCTACAAGCAGCGAAGCCGCAGTAAGACCTGAAGGTCCTGCTCCAATTACAATAGCACTGTCAATGGGAATACCCTCTGGAGGCGGTGGTTTCTTTGCCGCTTGCACCCCAGGCGGAAACATTCGCCCAAGCAAATCTCCGCCTGCCATGCCAGCCATTCCAGCAGCAGCCGCACCTGCAGCAGCAGTCTTCAAGAAGTCTCTTCGAGTAACTTTCTTTTCGCTAATAGTTTTTCTCTCCTTTCCTATAATATATGTAGAAAATTGATAAATTTCTACAGAGTTGTTTCTCCATTACACTACTATATAAAACTTTCACCGAATATTGTTCTTCAAGACGGTCACCATGGTATGAACGACCAATAACGTTGACATTTAAAACGTATTGTGTACGCGCACAAGCTAACCGAACCAAAAAGAGGTCCACGCGCATTTATGTCGCGCGTTTGTGTTGCCGAGTAAACGTTAAGCAAGACGAAACTTTTTAGTCTAAACATAAAAAAATGGGGTTTTGCGGGGGGATATCTCCACAGGTGCTTTAGATAATTTTCTATACTCGATTCTCCCTTTTTCTATGTTTTACCAAGTGCATGCATGCGCCACAACTCTAAAATATAAAAAGGAAGCATACTGCTTTTTTCAAATTGAGGTGTATGATTTGAAGATTTCAGTTATTGGTGCAGGAGCTCAAGGGTCAGCCATAGCTTCAGTCTTGTCAAAGAATCCGGAAGTGTCTGAAATTGTCTCCGCTGATATAAACTTGAAGGCTGCCAAGCTAGCGGTAGAGAAAACAAAGAGCGATAAGGTTTCTGCTGAGCGCGTGGACGCTGGTAACGTAGAGGATTTGCTTCGGGTTGTCAAAGGGTCGGACACCGTTGTAAACGCGACCTCAGGATTCAACCTTAACATGATGGATGCAGCCTTGAAAAGCGGAGCAAACTACGTAGACCTTGCTTCAATGGAGGGCGGGACCCTAGAAGATTCAATCCAAAAGCAATTGGCGTTTAACGACAAGTTCAAAGATGCCGGGTTAACAGCGGTAATGTGCATGGGCGGGCCATATACTACCAATGTGGCTGTAAGGTACGCGGCTGATAAACTCGACCGAGTAGACGAGATACGCCTGAGAGCTGCGTGGACAGGGGATGAAAGCGAAGAATTCATACCAACGTGGGCTCCCATGTGGAGTCCGGTGGCAGCGCTGACCGAATGGATACCTCCAGCAGCGATCTACGAGAATGGAAAGTGGAAAGAAGTGCCTCCGTTCTCAGGGGTGGAAGACTACCCGTTTCCAGAGCCTATGGGGCCGGCAACTGTCTGCTACATTGACTATGACCCAACATACACGCTTCCTCGATTCATAAAGGGTGTAAAATACGTAGACTACAAGATAACTCCAGATAGAATGGCAGGAGCACTAATTAAGATAGGCTTAGGCAGCGATAAGCCAATCGACGTGAAAGGCGTTAAGGTGGCTCCAATAGATGTCCTTCTAACCATTACACCTCCAGCAACAGAGACATTTGCGGCATATGAGCCAGAGTTCTTACATAGCGAAAAAGAATTCTATGGATGCTCTTTAGCTGAAGTTAAGGGTGAAAAAGCAGGTGAAAAAATCACTCGCACCGTATACAGGATATCTGGCTTCCGTGAAACTTACGAAAAGTGGGGAACAGTTTGGGCAGGAGTAGCTGTCCCAGCCGCACTCACAGCAACAATGCTTGCCAAGAGAGAAATAAAGATCAAAGGGGTCATACCGCCTGAAGGTTTAGAACCAGAGCCGTTCCTAGCCAAACTCGCCGAAAAAGGCTGGGTCTACCAAGAAAGGATCACAAGGGAAATCCGTTCTTAGGCAACCCTTTTATTTTTAACGCGCGCGCAACTTGGCGTCATCTGCCTTGGTGCGCCCTAGCAAAGTGTAGTTCTGTTGTGCGTGAATACAATAATGTTTATTAAATATTACTACATAATATATATTGTGTGCGCGCAATGCCTTACACATTTAAAGATGAAACCGAGAAGCTTCAGAAGCTAAGAACCGAATTGGAAAACATAATAACAGTAATTGACGCAGAACAAAAGACCTTGGAAGAAGAGATAAAACCCATTAGGCAAAAAGTGGCAATTCGGGAGTTGCTGAAATCCGTGAGAAAAAGGCGAAATGAGCTTGCTGGTCTTCCCATTCAAAGAGCGAAACGGGAAGAATAACTGAAAAAACCAAAATGCGTGCGCTATGCAGAATCTGAAACTAACAAGACGCTAAAATACATAAAT
>CP070759.1:1550862-1564476 GCA_020348945.1 Candidatus Bathyarchaeota archaeon | reverse complement strand
ACCCAAAGATAAAAGTCGCTGAGGAACAGGAACTCGTTAGAAGCGCCATGAGGTTTGGAAAATTCATTTTTCTTTTAGACATGTGTGTTTGGGAAAGTCCTAGAAGGATTCGCGAGTGGGGAAGGCTGAAACTCTACGTAACGTGGCTTATTGGCACATATAGCAGCTTCAAGATTTGGGGAAAACAGATGTATGAACAGGTAAGGTGAGGGAAAAATCTTTTCTCATTTTCACTCAAAGTTTTCCCTTATTGCCACCACATATATGAACGCAATAAACGTCAAGATCAAGTACGCAATCAATGCTAGGTGAAACAGCAAAATCTCTGAGCTCGGATAGAATGTTTCCCGCATAACTGAGAAATAGAGGGTTGTTGCGCCAAAAGTCATTGCGGGAAAGAAGAAGATGACTGCAAGTAGGACAGACCACTTCTTCATCTTGATCAAACCGTAGGCAGTTATCAGACTTAAAACAGCTAGAGGTCCCACGTGAACCAGTGTGAAGTTGGAGAACGCCAAGATTAGAATCTCTGCTACTCCTACAATCACGTAGAAAATGGACACCACTAGCAGTCCTAGGTTTTCAACCTTCAGCTTAGACTTCAACGACACCTTTCACGCTTCCCTTAAACCGACCGCGACACTATTCGACACGACGAATTAATTGTTTATGCTTAATTACCAAAATAAAAGGTATTCTATGAAAGAAACCCTTATGAGAACTGTTTACCTCTAAATCGAACCTGCAGGAGCCAATATTCAATGAGCTATCATGAACTATTTGTCTCTCCACCTCCGATTTTCAGCGGTTTTCAAAAACCGTTCGAAGAAGCTGAATACGTGGTTGTAGGAGTACCCTTTGACGCCACCAGCACCTTTCGGGTAGGAGCGAGATTTGCTCCTCTCGCCATCAGAGAAGCCTTACTTGGCATTGACGGTTACAGTTTCAGATCTAATATGGACGCTAGGGAATTAAAGACCCACGACATGGGCGACCTCCACATTTCCGGGAAAACCAATGAAACCCTAGAAAGGCTAGAGCTGATCACAAAAGAACTTTTGGAAGCAAAGAAACTGCCTATTTTCATCGGAGGCGAGCACACCATAACCCTTGGTGCCATGCGAAGTGTGGGTGAAAATGCTGGGGTAGTGAGTTTTGACGCACATTTAGACTTGCGCAACGAATTCATGGGTTTAACCATGTCCCACACTACATGGATGCGGAGACTACATGAGCAGGTTCGCCCCGAGAAAATTCTGGAGATCGGTACTCGCGCAGTGGGCAAAGATGAACTTGACTACGCAAAGAACTTTAACATCCCGTTTTTCACGACTAATCAAATCATGAAGGACGGCGTTGACAAAATCGCTGAAAAAATCAGGGAACTTCTCGCCGGTCAAGAAAGAATCTACCTTACAATTGACATGGACGTTCTTGACCCAGCTTTTGCACCAGCGGTTCAGAATCCTGAGCCCGACGGCTTGTCTATGCACGTGTTTCTAGACCTTTTGTGTAATGTTTGTGACCGTCGTGTAGTGGCTTTTGATCTAGTTGAGGTAGCGCCTCACTATGACATGGGTATAACCGCGGTACAAGCCGCAAAAACGATGTTTGAAGTGTTGTGTCACCTGAAAAAGTGAGGAAAAGCTAGAATTTTAAGCTTGCTTTTGAAGCTTGGCAACAAAAAATCCGTTGCACCCGTGAATGTGAGGATAAAGCCTTTGACTCTCAGTTTGTCCCCGCAACCCAAGTGAGCCTATTCTCGGTGAAGCTTCAACTAGCGTAAACTCGGGATGCCACTTCATGAACCTTTCAATTAACATTTCGTTTTCTTCCAGTGCGATGCTACACGTGGAGTAGACCAGAAAGCCTCCGTCTTTCACGTGTTCTGCACATTGATTCAACATTTCCCACTGAATCCTTGCCATGCTCAAAATAGACCTCTTAGTCAACCTCCATTTTGCGGAAGGCACCTTGCTGAACACGCCGGTGCTCGTGCATGGCGGATCAAGAATCACCAAGTCGGCGGAGAATTTTACTGGCAACGGTTTACGGGCGTCTGCAAGAAGAGGAAAGACTATTTTGGCGCCCATGCGTTTTGTTTCGCGTTTCCAAACTCTCATTCTTCGCTTTGAATACTCAATGGAGTAGATCATCCCCTGATTCTGCATCAACTGAGCTAGGTGAGTTGTTTTGGCTCCTGGCGCGGCACAAACATCGAGAACCGTCATGCCAGTTTGGGGGCTTGCAACTTCTGTGGCGAGGCAGCTGGCTTTGTCTTGAACGAAAAACAGTCCATTGTGAAAGCTTCGTGTTCTCATGAGAGGTTTTTGAGCTTCAACTACCTTGTAGGTGTATTTGAGTTGCTGCGACTTTTCAAGGATGACTCCTTCCTCTTCCATCTTTTGGAGTGCGGCCTTCTCGGACATTTTCAACGTGTTTATTCGTATGTAGGTTGGTGAGATTTCTGTGGTGTTCCTCAAGAACTTCAGTGCCTCGTCTCTTCCGAGCAGTCGGAAACAATATTTCACAAACCATGTGGGATTATAAGTTGAGAGGGCTATCCTTTCTTCATCACTCAATTGCTTTAAAGCTTGGGAGGGCTGTATGCTCAGTATTTCACCAAGGGTCTCTTCAGCTCCCCGCAGTTCACGCCAACCCAAAATTGAACGTCCCATTCGAGCTATGCGCACTGCTTTCTCGAAGTCGCCGTTCACTATCTTGGTTTCATGTGTGTATAGGCGAAGGAAGGCTTTGGGACCAAGCTTGAAATCGTTGAGTGACCGAAGTGCTAACGCTGAGTTTAGAAGAAAATCAATGAGGTTTTGTTTCCTAACCGTTTCGAACACCATTTTGTGCGCCAGTCCCACAACCCTTGCATCTTTTATTCCCATTTGCTTCGTTGCTTTTGCTAATGCCAAACGCTCGCCTAATCCATGCAGCTCCATCCAACACAGTGTTTCAATGGCAAGCGCCCAGGCATCTCGTAGCAATTTAACCATCAGGGTATGAGTTTGAACTGGGTGTCTAATAAAAGCTTGATGACAACACGCATTCTACAGAAGCATTTAGAAAAGCAAAGCTTAATCCAAAGAGCGTTTTCCACTCGATTTTTCTTGTTTCAGTTAGGTGTTGCACGCGATAACTGTTATAAACGAATTATCGTAATCATTTTCTATGCCAAACAAAGTTCATTGCGCCCACATCCTTGTAAAGACCGAGAAGGAGGCAAATGCAGTTCTGGAACGGTTGAAAAAGAAAGAAAAATTTGCAAACATTGCTAAAGATGTTTCGCTCTGTCCCTCAGGAAAACGCGGTGGAGACCTCGGAACCTTTAGCAGAGGACAAATGGTGAAGGAATTCGAGAAAGCCGCTTTCGCCCTTCAGAAAGGACAAACTTCGCCCATTGTAAAAACGAAGTTTGGGTACCACATAATAAAGAGACTTGAATAACTTAAGCCCTTCCTCCAATCGTGCGTGCACATTGAACAATTGTCTAGTTGAGGTTTAAAGTGGCGTTCAACCAGTTAAAGCGCAACTTGGAACGATTTATATTAGGGCTAACGGTTCCGTTGAGGAGAGAAGGTGGTGCAAAGTTTGGCTAAAACGATGAATGATATTTGCGGTTGCGTTTTTGAAGTTCAGCAAGGTATATTAGTTTGTGTTAAGCGCTGTCCGAAGCACAGTAAACCTAAGCCAAAAAGACCTTATAGACCAAAAGCTGAATGCGTCAGACCGTAAAACAACCTAACAATATACGCTTGTTATATTCGAAAGAGGAGAGAAGTTACGGGAGATGCCTTCACGATTAACTCAAAGAGTATTTTTAAAGGAATAGGAACATACCTTTTCTAACGGATACAAAGAAAGATGACGAACAGGAATCTGGAAGACTTCTTCAAAGCTGCTGAAAAGGTGGAAAAGAAGCCAACAGAATCTCCCCCAGCTGAAAAGCCTCCTAAAGAAAGAAAAAACCTTGTTTCTCAACCTGAAAAGTCTCCCAAAGAATTGCCTCCCTCATATTTCGTTTCCGCTTCATATCACGGGGGAAAAAAGTGTGCTTCCATCAAGTTGTATGAACCAGAATCCGAAAAAATCTATTTCTGGTACGACGCGACTGGTCACAAACCTTACTGTCTCACAAACCTTCCAGCTAGTGAACTCAAAAAAATCAGTCGTCTAATGTCTCATCAAGGTTTTGACCGTTTCGAATCTGTGGAAAAGTATGATCCTCTGTTAGACCAGCAGGCGACCATAACAAAAGTTGTGGCTAAAGACCCGTTGGCAATAGGTGGTCGTCCTAGCGGCTGCATAAGAGACATCATACCAGAAGAATACCCTAAACTAGCTGGTTTAGACCAACCGGTGAAAGTTTGGGAAGCCACCATCAGATATTACCAATCCTACATCTACGACAATGATTTAGCTCCAGGCATGATATATAGAATCGAGAAAGGCAAGCTTGTTCCAGTCAAGCGTGGACCATCCGAAGATACTGTTAGAGAAATTCTTAAACTCTTCCAAGGCGAACCAGAAGAAATTTTGCAGCTAGTAGAAATGTGGGCCCGCCTCTTGGAATATCCTGCTCCTAAATTTCGAAGGGTTGCTCTCGACATCGAAGTTGCTTCTCCCATTCCAACTCGTGTTCCCGACCCTGTCGAAGCCGCGTACCAAGTTATCTGTGTATCATTGTTTGGATCTGATGGAAAGAAGAAGATTTTGGTTTTGAAGCGTGAGGGCGTCAAGGAAGGCGTTGAAAAGTTGCCTTCCGACGTAAGCATTGAATATTGTGATTCTGAGGAAAAGTTGATTCTTAAAATCTTTGAGGCCCTCGAGGATTATCCCTTCGTCCTCACTTTTAATGGAGACGATTTCGATCTGCGGTATCTGTATAACAGGGCTTTGAATCATTTTGGCTGGAAGAGAAGCCAGATTCCCATAGAGCTTGGAAGAAGAGTGGGTCTCCTCAAATATGGAGTTCACATCGATCTTTACAAGTTTTTCTTCAATCGGTCTATCCAGATTTACGCTTTCGGTCGAAAGTATCGAGACATGACCTTGGGAGATGTGGGTGAAGCTCTGTTAGGACTACCCAAACTTAAACTGGATACACCCATATCTGAATTAACATACACCCAGTTGGGCAAGTACTGCTTTAGAGACGCCGAAATCACCTTCAAACTAACCACTTTTGACAACGACCTTGTCATGAAACTCATCTTAGCCCTCGCGAGAATCAGCCGCATGCCCATGGAAGACGTGAGTCGACAGGGAGTTTCACGTTGGATTCGAAACTTTCTCCACCACGAGCATAGGCGCCGAAACACGCTGATCCCAAACGCAGAAGACATACTGACGCTTAAAGGGGCAACCGTCACGAAAGCGGTCATAAAAGGCAAGAAGTACAAGGGGGCAATCGTGGTTGAGCCTGTGCCCGGTGTCCATTTCAACGTGAAAGTGATGGACTTCGCCAGCCTATACCCATCCATCATTAAGGTTCACAACTTGGGTTACCAATCCATCCGTTGCCCCCACAAAGAGTGTAAAGACAATAAGGTCCCTGAAACCCCCCACTGGATCTGCAAGAAGCGTAAAGCCCTTGAAAGCTTGCTTATAGGTGCGCTCAGAGACCTCAGAGTTAGATGGTATAAACCAAGATCGCAAGACAAAACGTTGTCCAATGAGTTGCGAAGCTGGTACAAAGTCATACAAAGCGCCCTCAAGGTCATACTAAACGCCAGCTACGGCGTGTTTGGCGCGGAATCGTTTGGTCTGTACTGTCCACCAGTTGCTGAAGCCACTGCCGCCCTTGGAAGACATGCTATAACCCAGACGATAAATAAGACTCAAGAATTGGGAATCGAAGTTATCTACGGAGACACAGACAGCATCTTCTTGAAAAACGCATCTCAAGAGCAAATCAGCACCCTATCAAACTGGTCGGAAAAAGAACTGGGAATGCAGTTGGACGTAGACAAGGTTTACCGCTACTCTGTGTTCAGCTCCAGAAAAAAGAATTACCTCGGAGTTTTTCACGACGGAAACGTGGAGGTCAAGGGACTCACTGGAAAGAAAAGACACATCCCTATTTTCATCAAGAAAGCCTTTGTCCAGATGGAGGAGCGGCTGGGCCAAGTGAAGTCTCCATCCGACTTTGAGGAAGCAAAAAGAGAAATTCGAAAGATCATTCGTGACCGATACTTGAGGTTGAAGAGAAGAGAGTGGGGAGAAAACCCTGACGAATTAGCTTTCAATGTTGTTTTGGGGAAACCTCCTAAACACTACAATAAGACCACTCCGCAACATGTGAAGGCTGCCCTGCAGCTTGAAAAAAGAGGTTATGAGTTGAAGGCAGGCGATCTTATTAGCTTCGTGAAGGTCATGAAGGAACCTCATGTTAAGCCCATTCAGCTCGCTTCTAACAGCGAGATAGATGTGGAGAAATATGTAGCATATCTCCGTTCAACTTTTGATCAGATTCTAGACGCGTTGGGACTGGACTTCAACGAAATAATTGGATTAACAAAACTTGAACGCTTCATGTAGAAAGAACATTTTTTAGCTGTATTCTCTGAAAGTGTAGTTGCATTTGGTGCATCGGAAAAACTGTGTTGACGACTCGTCGCTCCCCCGGGTTTGCACCTGCCACACATAGGCAACATTGTTTCCACATTTAGGACATTCTATCTTAACAGTGGGCAAGGTTCGCAGCTTCTGCTCTTCCTTCCCTATCACCACTATACGCTCCTGAGGAGGGCGCTCAATGGTTTTTGAAACCGCTGCTACTGGACCAGCCGCTGATTTTTTGTAGCCACACTTGGGACAAGAAAATGTGAAAGTGTTTTTTTTACCCTTTCTTTTCTTAGCTGGAGTTAACCTCATCCCACACTTAGGGCAAAACTCCATTTTTTCACCACCATAGAATAGCTTTCGCATTTTTCCTCTATTTCGAGTCTTTTAAACTTTTCTTTTAACCGAAGAGAGTCCAGACGCTATTATATGAGCTACTCTTAACGCCTCAGGAACACTGCTTCGCGTGGAGGTGCTCCTCAAAATCTTTTTAGCATCATTTTCCGAGATTCCCGCAATCTGCACGTATACGGCTTCACCACGCTCTCGCGTGTGCACCGCAATAATTTTTCCAGCGTTTTTCATAGCTTTCCACCGTTTATCACTTTCAGGCAAGTTCTCAAGAGCTTTCTTTATCTCTTCAAAATCAGGCTTCTCTCGAGTGACAGTTATGACTGGCAACTCCACTTTTCTAAAAAGCTCCTTAATGTCCACCACGTTGAAGCCTGCAAACGTCACGCCGTCTAACACCACCACTCGAACTTGATCATAGTGAGGCGAACCCATTATCATAGACGCTATTTTCTCCGTTGCATCCATCCCGTCAACCTCCACCTCTGTTCGCATAACTCCGTCAAGCCAGTATCCGCCTCGATAAACAACCCCAACAACGTCAACCACACCCTTTGTGTGGGGAACAAAAACGCCGTCATCGATGCCTAATACTCTGATCTCTGGTTTCACTGTGTGAAACTTCACAACTTTCTCTTCACTCATGAGTTCCACCGAGCCGTTTCCATATTTCCTGTAACAGCTGGGTGAACGCATCGGTGGGGTCGTCATCGCCTCCAAGGATTTTTAAGCAGTCTTCAAAACTCATGATTTCTTGTAGCCAAGCATACACTATCAACGCTTCAGCTGCGTTCCCTTGAGCGTGGCGGTCGATCCTTCGAGGCAACATTTTTCGTAAACCCGACTTCTTCACAGCTTCAGCTAAGATTCGGTTGTTCACCTTGGCACCTGTTGGTCTCTGAAGCTTCTTCGACAACGCAAGAGAGTGAACAAAGTTTACGTAAATGTCGCCCAGCCCAGCTAAGTCCTTATCGAGCAGCACTTCCTGAAGACTTCTATATCTTTTCAGAATTTGACTTGCTTCTATTTTCGCTGCCATTCCTTTAATGCCTTCTTAAAGGACTTCGTGAAGTCTTTGCTTCGCTTCCCAACTTTTTCCGCTGCATCTTGCAACGCAGCTTCTGGCTTTCTCTTCTCCTTAGTTCGTAAATACATAGTGGGGTTGGAGACTAAGGGATGCTTTACATTGTAGCCGGACATATCGATCTTGTCGTCCTCTAAGAGAGCTTTCTGTAGCACATTGCCGAAGGTGTGTCCTTCACCCTCGATCTCTATTTTTAGCTCGTTAGCGGTTTTCTTCAAAATTTTGATCTCCACATTAAATCTCTCCTTTGCCGTAGTCGAAGGCAACTTTACGTTTTTCAATTCTGCCACAGTTAGTGCAGCGCATCTTTTGTCTTCCCAAAGGTAATACGTGCCCACATCGAGAGCAGAAGGCGTAAATGATGCCAAGATTTTTGTCCGCCGTCGACAGGTGAAATACTCTGTTTTTGTCGCTAACCACTTTAGCGCGCATTATGTCACCTGCTTTACACACATCGAACATGACCTCGATGAAACCTGGGCTCACGTCAGAGATATGCAGGATGCCAGTGAAAAAGCCTGAGAGCAGTCTTTTATCCACTTTTACTATACGCAGGGTAGCGCTTCTACTCTGCACACCAGAAACCCGACCCACAACGATGCTTCCCACCTGAGGAACGCCTAACGCTCGAACCAGAGGGTACACGGAAACCTTCTTGTTTAGCATGTCCATAAGCGTGCGTCCAATGATCTCGGAGTATATGGTGCCCTGTTCGGCGTATGTTCCGGGGCCAGGTGTGAACTCCTCGATCACTCCTAACTGGTCTCCCGGCGCAACGATCTTGCCGCTTTTCCTTGTTGAATCAACCATGGTTTTTTCCCTCTATTTGTTAAAGATCATTTTTAACACGGTGTTTTCTCTTCTTGTAACATTTGAAGGAAAGATGCCTGTAGCTTTTCCCCCACACTTCTCAATAAACCTTTTGATTAAGAGCGACTGCGACATGATTTATACCTTTTTCCCTTCTATCACATACAAACCAACCATAAACTCGTGCTTTCGCTTTTTGTGAAAATCAAACATGTGTGGAATCGTCATCCGCATAGCATATACAGCCTTGATTTCTCCACCATGCTTTTCGATAAATCTCTTCAAAAAAGGAGAAGGTGAAACAGGTACGAATCTAGCTCCACGTTCTCTTGAGCCTTCAGCAAATTCACGGTTGCTCTTTCCGCTCTTGTGAAGAGAGTACACTCTGTAGCCAAGCTTCAAGGATTTCTCCAAGAACTTTCGATCTGCCCCTTTTCTCTGCACACCAAACGGGGGATTCTGCAGAACCGTGTCGAAGGACCCCCTCATCACATCGATGTCAGCTATAATCCAATGTGTCCTTTCCTTCACACCCAGTTTTTCTGCGTTGTTGTGCGCCATTCTTATTGCCTCACGGTCGATGTCTACGCCGAACGCTTCCTTTGCTCCAACGAGAACCGCTCCGATTGCGAGTCTCCCTGTGCCGCACCCCAGGTCCATAATTGTTTTGCCAATGATGTCGTCGTATGTGTAGGCGGCTATGTGGAGGATTTTCGCCGTGGTTTCAGTTGATATGGTGTACTGTTCCAGATAGGCTCTAGGCGTTGGGTGGGGTTTAACCTTTGAGATTGCTTTTTCTAGGTCTAGTTTCCGAACAAGCCTTTTCTGCATAGTTCCTCCCAGTCTGTTTCCCCCAGTAAAACGAATGTCTCGTTAGAAGTGAGAACAGGTTTAAGAAATTTTGACGCTTCGTCCAACGACACTCTCGGGCATGCAGTGTTAACAAACGCGTCTATATCAGGAAATTGCGTAAGCACTTCGGGAGTTATATCCCTCACCGCGAGCAAGGTTGCTTTCCTTCCGCTTTTCTCCAACTTTTCCTTTATCTTCAAGGCTTCAGTGAACCTCTTTTGCCCATTCTTCAAACCAATCAACACTCCGAAACTTTCCGCTTTTTCCGCTTCACAAATGCTTGCCCATCGCTGTCGGAGAATTCTCTGAGCCTCTTTTTCAATGGAGTAGGCTCTTTTCTCGAAGGGATCAGCGACTATTGTCGGCTTTGCAGTGGCTAATGTTGCGCCTAGAGCGTGGAATCTGCCGCCTCCAACGAAAAGGAAGGCTTCAATTTCTTTTGACACGGATTTTGCGTTGCTGTAATCGCAACCAATTACCTGTCCAGCGTGTTCTAGGCGTCTTGCATCTCCGATGGCAACAGTTTTTCCGGCCTCAAGAAGTAGCTTTCTCACTTCATCAAGTGTCTGGATATGTTGCACGGTTATGATTAATCCAATTTTTTTCCAGCGCTTTAGGAGGGGTATGGCCTTCTTTACTGCCTCTTTGACGCTGACCTTTGCCTTGACTTCAATGTAAACTGTTGGCACTTGTTCCTGTTCAATCATTTTACTGTGACCATAATGAAAAATTAAATCTGCACCTAAACTTTTGCCGTCAAGGGTGGCTAGATCACAGGCTCCGTAGCAAGGGTCAGCTGAGACCATGACCAGAGCACCAGCTTTCTCAGCTACGGCTGCCAAGCGAGACCCCTCCTTCTTTAATCCTTCAGGAAGCTGGATGAGAACTCGTTTAGCCCCACGTTTGGTTATCTCTTCGCTCAGTCGCTTCTCTTCGAAATCGAAGGTCATGACTTTCATTTAGGGTTACCGCTTTAGCGCGAACAAACTCGACTTATACGGTTTAGTTGACAAGATTTATCGAGTGGATTCATCCCGCTCAAAAGTCCATCCTGAATCTTTTTTCGAATGTTCGAGTAAAATCCTCTGTTCGATGCTTGCTACCAGTCGCCTAGTTTTGGCAACTACATCCGCGTTCACAGATATGCTGTCGATGCCGCAACGAACAAGGAACTCCGCAAAGTCAGGTAGATTTGAGGGACCTTCTCCACAGATAGAAACTGTGCAACCGTTTTTGTGGGCCACCTTGATAAGGTGAGCAATTATTCGTTTGACAGCGGGATCTCGCTCATCAAAGTATCCCATTAGTCCAAGTCTCTCTGAGTCGCGGTCAATCATCAAAACACCTTGTGTCATGTCGTTGGAGCCTATTGAGAAGCCGTCGCAGAGTTTTGAGAATTCGTCTGCCATTATGGCGATTGCCGGAGTTTCAGCCATGAACCAAACTTGAAAGTCTCTTGAACTTTCGAGTTCTTCTTCCTTCATGATTTCTAGACATCCTCTGGTTTCCCACAGGGTTCTTATCATTGGAAGCATCACCCACACGTTCTTTAGTTTCCACTCTTCCCTGCACTTTCTGATTGCTTTGCATTCCAGTCTGAACGCCTTTTCATACCACTCACTTATGTATCTGCTTGCTCCCCGCCAGCCGAGCATCGGGTTTGCCTCCACTATCTCGTATTTCTCTCCGCCCTTTAGATCTCTGTACTCGTTGGTCTTGAAGTCACTGAGCCTTACAACCACTGGACGAGGCTGTATGGTTCTCGCCACAATGGCAATTCCCTCAGCCAGTTTGTTCACAAACTTGTCGGCTTGTCCAGTCTCAAGGAGGTATAGAGGATGTTCTTTTATGTAGCTGGCTAAAATGAACTCTAAACGCATGAGTCCTATTCCGTCGAAAGGCAGGTTTCTATACTTCTCAGCCATCTCTGGAACGCCTAAGTTAAGGTAAATTTTTGTGGCGGTTATCGGTGCAGATTCCAACGTGGTTGTCGTAGCGACGGTTTGCGTTGAGGTGGGTTTCATCTGTTCAATGACTCCTTCATACACCACACCACTTCTCGCATCCACCGTATATTCTTCACCTGTAACCATTACTTTTGAAGCGTTTTCGGTTCCAACAATGCAAGGGATGCCTAATTCACGACTCACAATGGCTGCGTGACATGTGACGCCACCCTTATCCGTTACTATTGCTCCGGCAAGCTTCATAAACGGCACGTAGTCGGGGTTGGTCATTGTGGCCACTAGTATGTCACCTTTCTTCACGAGTTTTGACGCATCTTCAGGTGTCAAAACAACTTTTGCAACACCGATTCCTACGTCTCTTTTGCCAGCTGCTATTCCTTTCACGGCAACTTTCAATTCAGCTGGTTGAGTAGGCGATTTCAGCGTCTCGATTTTAGGCGCCGCCTTATTTGTGCTCCACACGGTTTCGGGTCTAGATTGCACAATAAGAATGTTCTTTGGAAGAGGAAGGTCTCGGTCAATAGCCCATTCAATGTCCTGAGGGTTTCCATAGTGTTTCTCGATGTGCTTGACAAGTTCAGCTAGCTTAACAATTTCCTCGTCGGTTAGACAGGGCTGTTGCTGTCGTTCAGTGGGCACGTTAGCGTGTATGGTTTTGCCAGTTTTGGGATTAAGAACATACTCGGTTACTTTCTTGGAAATTTTTCTGTCAATAATCTTCAGTGTCTTTTTGTCCACAACATAGTTGTCTGGAGTGACGGCGCCAGACACAACTGATTCACCTAGCCCCCAGTTGGCTTCAATAACAATTTGATTCTGTTCTCCAGTCACCGGATTTATGGTGAACGCAACCCCAGCAACCTTAGCATCAACCATCGTTTGTACGCCCACACTGATGAGAACCTGTTCGTGTTTGAAGCCTTTTTGGCTACGATAGTAAATTGCTCTTGGTGTGAACAGGCTTGACCAGCATCGCACGGTTTTCTGAACGAGTTCTCTGTCTCCCCTCACGTTCAGGTAGGTTTCCTGCTGCCCAGCGAAGGAGGCACCGGGAAGGTCTTCAGCCGTGGCGCTTGAACGCACAGCCACGAACACTTGAGTTGATTTCATTTTCTTATTTAGTTCTTCGTAGGCGTTTTCAATAGCTTTCCTGATTTCACGCGGTACTGGAGTTGATTCAATTATCTTTCGAACTCCTTTAGAGGCCTCTTCAAATTGCTGAGGAACGTTAACGTCAGTAACGGTTTCCTCAATGACCTTGTAAATTTTTTCGGCAATTCCCGTTTCTGTAATGAACTTCTGGTAAGCTTGAGCGGTAACTGCGAACCCTGGTGGAACTGGTATTCCCGCTTGAAGCATTTCGCCTAGGTTTGCTACCTTGCCTCCAACAATCGAAACGTCTTCTTTTCCTACTTCTTCAAACCGTATAGTGAGTTTTTCGTTTAACGGCTTTTTTTGCAATAAAATTTCCTCCTAGTCTACCATTTTCTCAATAACTATTCTACAGGTTATGGGCAGTTTAGCTCCTCCCCGCTTCAACGCCCCTCTAGCGGCTTCAAGACCGTCCTCATTCACGTTTACCATTATAAGTTTTTGGTTTCGCTTAACCCGTGCAGCGGTTCCTATGGGTTTTCCAAACGATCTTTTCATCCCGTCTTGCAGCCGATCAGCGTGAGCTCCAAAAATCATCTTATTTTCCCGAAGCACCATGTGCGGGTACGGCAAAATCCGCAAACAATAATTGTTATCTCCTAACTTTTCGGAGATGAATCGATTTGCTGCTACACGCGCTGCTTCTAACGCGTTGTGACGCACCTGCGCTTCCTTCTGAGTGACCAGAAAGGCTTTGTACTCAAATCTAGTTGTGGGGTCTCCCATCGTGAACTTGGTTATTTTTGGTTGAGGAGAACCTCGCATATACTTTTTTCTAGTGTAGGATTGCCCCTTCACCCTCCGATAGTTGTGTGCTTTCACGTTTTT
>CP070759.1:1532518-1550762 GCA_020348945.1 Candidatus Bathyarchaeota archaeon | reverse complement strand
AAATTGTGGAAAGTCATCGGTTGGTCAAAGATGGGCTTTACAAACACGTTAGACATCCAATATACTTGGGGGAAACATTAAGGAATTTTGGTTTTGTCCTAATTTTTTCAAGTATTTATGGGGTATTATTCATAGCGGTGGGGACAATTTTCCTTCTCTTACGCATAAGCATCGAAGAAAAAATGCTGATTGAGGCATTTGGCGAGGATTATAAAGAATACCAAAGAAATACAAAAAGGATAATACCTTATGTCTATTAATGATTCCTAGGTTTAATCAATTGTTTGAAAGAAATCGGTAAGACAGAAGATATCCCAGTTCACGCTAAGAAAAAAATTCCTTTAAACATCCATAGTGCTCAAATCTAAAACGTCCTATGGGACATATTGTAACATAATCTCGAACGTTCACGAACGGCGGGGGAGTCAGATACCCATAAAAATGTCGAAATCGAGCAGAAAGTTGGATGTTCTGCACATCTTGCACTTTTACTGTAGAGACACATTAAACAGTTATCTCCAATAACTTCTTCGTTAGAATTTTAGAACCAATACGTTAAACAAAATCAGGCTTCATCAATGAATCTGCTCGGTTTAGGTATATCCGCTGACAAACCTCTTCTCTTACGTATTTCTTCTATAACAGACAGCGCAATGTTTTCCGGCACTTTTTCCCAATGATCAAACTGGGTCTGCCAGAACGCGTGACCTGAAGTCACTGATCTCATATCAGCGGACAAGCCGAAGGTTTCAGCGACTGGAATATACCCAGTTATCATGGTTACGGAACCCTTCAGCTCAGAAGAGAGAATTCTGCCCCGTTTGCGCGTGATCATGCCAGTTACCTCTCCCACCCACTGCTCAGGAACAGACACGCCGATCTTGTATATAGGCTCCAGAAGAACAGGTTCTGCCGTGAGAAACGAACCGAGAAAAGCTCTACGCGTAGCTGGCATAATTTGAGCAGGACCACGGTGCACGGGATCTTCGTGTAGTTTAGCGTCCATGAGCTTTGCTTTGATGCCGCGTATGGGTTCTTCGCAGAGGGGACCGTTTTCAGAAGCCCATCGGAAACCAGAATTTATCATTTCTCTTGCTTCTCGCAGGTATTGTATGCCCTTTGTCAAGTCAACCAAGATGTTTCTGTGTCCTTCAAGCGACCAGACGTTTTTAGCTTCTTGGGTGGGCCATTTGGCTTGTGCACGTAAAACAGTGCCTATTTTCTTTCGACTCATCACTTCCGAAATGTCTCCCTTTTCAATCATGTTAATGACTGATTTTTCAAGAGGTTCCACCTGTATCCAAAATCGATTGTGTTTGTTAGGGCTCTTCGCCATCGCTACTACACCTTGTCCAGTGACGCTTTCTCTGTATACAACAATCGGACGGGACGTGATTATGTCTAATCCCGGTGCGAAATCATTAAGGAACTTGCAGGCGATTTCTAAGTGTAGCTCGCCCATTCCGCTGAGCAGATACTCGCCGGTTTCTTTGTTTATGGTTGTTATTAGGTTGGGATCTTCAATTGCCAGTCGGTGCATGACATCCACAAGGCGCGGTAGATCCCTTGGGTGTTTGGGTTCTATGGCAATGGTTATCACCGGCTCAGAGACGTATTTTATGTGTTCGAAAGGTATCATTGTGTCTCGGTGTGCAATGTCGATGAGGGTTTCTCCTGCTCTTGCGAGGTCTAATCCGAGGAGTGCAGCTATGTTTCCAGCTGTGATGTTGTCCACAACTTCTCTGAAGGCGCCCATATACATGGAGACCTGTTGAACCCTATAGTCTTTTTTGGCTCCAACTAGATAGATCTGTGCGCCTTCCTGTACTGCTCCGGAGAATAGTCGTCCAGTGGCAACGAGGCCTGCGTGGGGATCTAGTTGTGCTAGAGTGATGCAGAGTACGGTGGGCCCATTGTCGTCGCAGTTAAGCATTGCTTGCCCTATTTCAGAGTCTAACTCGCCTTTCCAGACCTTGGGAATTCGGTATTTCTGGGCTTCTACAGGGTTTGGGAGGTTGTTGACAACCATATCCAGTATTGCGTTGGGGAGGGGAATTGTTTTTGGAAGTTCTTCCCAGCGTTCCTCGTGGTAGGCTTTTACGACATCGCTGAATTTTATTCCCTTTTGGTTAGCGAGTTCGAGTGTGAAGCCCCATCTGTGGAGAGCTGAGCCGAAGGCTACTGTTCCTTCCGTTGGGTCTACTCTCCATTTGTCCTTGTATTCTGGTTCTCCGTAGATATCGATGAGGTTGTTGAAGTCTCGAATTATTCTGAGGAATTTTTTTTGTATTTCGTCAGAGGTGAGTTTTAATTCTCTGATTAGACGGTCGACTTTGTTGATGAATAAAACAGGTTTAACTCTTTCTTCTAGTGCTTGTCTTGTCACGGTTTCTGTTTGCACCATGACTTCTTCAACAGCATCTACGACTACGACGGCTCCGTCAATGGCTCTTAGGGCACGGGTTACTTTTCCAGTGAAATCTACGTGGCCAGGCGTGTCAATGAGATTGATGAGGAATATTTTGTCTTTGACTTCATGTAAGAGGCTGATGTTAGCTGTTTTTATGGTGATTCCGCGTTTTTGTTCTTCTTCTAAGTAGTCTAGAGCTCTCGCTTGTCCAGCTATTTTTGGGGATAGGAGTCCTGCTTCCGCTAGGAGGGAATCTGTCATGGTGGTTTTTCCGTGGTCTATGTGAGCAATTATTCCAATGTCTCGGATGTCTTGTTTTTTGGTCATGAGTTTTAAGATGTCGCCTGTTTGTCGGAATTTGGGCATGGTTTTGGTTTCCTTTTGCTTATGGAATTTGGATAGACATGGTAGGTTAAAAAGGTCTCGTATTAAGTTTGCGATGTACTGCTAAGTCCCTCTCACTCATAAACCCTTTTATAGCTCCCTTCTTCTGGCGCAAGCAGTTTTCTCAAGAAAAACACTGTTTTCAACATTCTACTGTTAATAGAGTCCAAATATGAAAACCATCTATAGCTCGTCCTCTTGGATGACCTGAGTTATGGTTAGTGCCATAAAGCTTGAAATATGCAATTGTTAATCTTATGTTCTGTGCGGCCGTTGTCTAGAAGTTGGTGCAGAACTGCGCTAATTGGAAAACTTGGTTAGGACATCGGCTTCCCAAGCCGATAACCCGGGTTCGAATCCCGGCGGCCGCACCAAACTTGCTGCTGAGATATGCGCGCGCATTTTCCAGAAGGCTTGAAAGAAAGTTTGTCACATAGAGTTGCGCGCGCGAGTACACATGATTTGTTCAAATAGCAGACTTTACCTCACGTTCTTCCATCGATCGGCCAAAAGGTTTTTCTTGAAAAGACATCAAAAATTATACATATAGTTTCCGAAAATCTTAAATTAACAATTACAACGTAAATGTAATTATAGGTGATTTTATGTCTAAGAAGAAGAAGGAACGGCCAAGAATCGAGTTGCTACAATCAACCAGCATGTACACAGTTGAATTATGCAACCCTATAAAGGAGAAGATAAATCAGATCAAGATTTGCAGGCCAAACATAGTGGTAAAGCTCTGCAATCCAATCGAAGATATCAAGTGTCTTCCGGACATCAAGTGTTTCCCGTTTATTGGGCCATGTCAACCTGAAATTCGTCGCCCCCTTGTAGAGGAACGTCAGCTCCAAAGCATGTTTACTTGTATACCAATGGAATGTATGCCGCTTGCCCCATGTCTCCCTAATTTGTGTGAACCCGCTATTTTACCCTGCTTTCCTAGAACACCTTGTTGGCCTAGAACACCCTGTAGACCATGGGTCTACGGACAGCGGGTGGTCGAAGGGCCTCAACAGCGTATAGATGAGATAACCGCCAAGGTGGAAAGAATCACAGCTGAGATTGAAACTCTTAGAAAAAGAATAGCACCTAAATAGGAATCTCCGACCAAAAGACGGTAGTCCACCACTCACCTTTTTTTGTTAACTGGCTGAAATCTCATGAAGTGTCACAAGGTTGGGGATTGCATTTCTCAGCAATTATTTTTTTCTGTCTGAAAAAAAAGCTCTGGTTAACGGGGCCAAAAACTCCATAATAATTGATCTTAAAGCAAGCAAGATTTATCGGGTCAACTCCTCCGCTCGACGCATCATAGAACTTGGAGAGCAAGGTTCTAAAGTAGCAGAAGTCGCGAAGAAACAATGCTTCGATCTTGATGGGGAAGACGTGTATTCATTTATTAAAGAAATCGCTGATCTGGGTCTGATCAGGATTTCCGCGCGTCCAAAAACGTCAAGCCCAAAAGAGGATCGTCTACCCAAACTAGACTTCTTATGGATAGAGGTTTCCTCTCGATGCAACCTCCGTTGCGTCCACTGTTATGCTGAAAGTAAAGCTGGAGCTGAAGACGAGGCAGAACAGCCAAACGATCTTTCTAATGAGGAGATTAGAAAGGTTATCGACGAGGCTGCTGCACTCGGATGTCGCAGGTTACAGCTCACTGGAGGCGAACCGATGCTTAGAAGTGACATAAAAAGTCTTGTGGAATATGCTAAGACCAAGGGCTTCGAGTTCATAGAAGTGTTCACGAACGGTACTCTGCTCACGGAGCCCGTGGTAAAGTTCTTCGCGGACAAAGGCGTTAATGTAGCCATGTCAATCTACTCCTACAGGGGCGATACGCATGATGCCATCACCAGGGTTCATGGAAGCTTTGGAAGAACACTGAACAGCCTTAAGCTTCTCTTAGCCTACAAAGTACCTACTCGTTGCGCCATAGTGGCTATGAAACAGAACGAGGACGATCTGAACGGAACCAGCTACTTCCTATCCAAGCTGGGAGTCCTCTTCAGACCGCCTGATCCCATTAGACCAAGTGGCAGAGGAACTAACCTGAAAAATTGGCCACAAACATACGGGCAATTATTCATGCAGACCCAACCGAGTTTCCTCACAAGCGAAGAAGCTTACGAAAGGAACAGTCAGTGGAACAGCTGCTGGTTGGGGAAGGCTACAGTAACAAGTTGTGGCAACGTAATGCCCTGCGTATTTGCAAGAGACCTGGTCGTTGGCAACATCAAACAGCAAGGCATGGCTGAGATAATTGAAGGCCCAGCCATGCTCAGTTACTGGGGCTTAACTAGGGATCAGGTTGAAGTCTGCAAGGATTGTGAGTTCCGATATGTATGTGAAGACTGCAGACCATGGGCCTACGGTTTCACAGGTAACCTTTACGCTAAGTCACCAAGATGCACTTATGACCCTTACACTGGCAAATGGGCAGGTGCTACCGAAGCCAAAAGTCAAGCGAGTGAGTGCGTGGGTACCCCTACACTCAAGTGATCCTGTGCGCGCATGAAAAGTAAAAATATTACGTTTAAACAAGAGTTCTAGTCATGTTGATGATGAAAACATCAAAAAAATAATTAATATTAATAGTTCCAATTCGTTTGCAAATTCTTGTTCACTTGCACGCGGAAGCATTCTTAGTCGCGAGTCAACTTTATTTCAATCGTTGAAACGTTTCTTGTTCCGCCTTCTTCTTGCTGTATTTCTTCGGTTCCTATGGTTATTTCACGTGCGTTCAGTTCTTTAATGAACCGATGGTTAACTATTTCAGCAACATCTACAGCTGTGGTTATTGCCCGTCCCCTTGCCTTCAAGGTAACTTCTTTGGTGTCAGATGAAACGAAACATGTGATCACTGCTTGCACGTAGCTCATAACAGGTTTCCTACCGATGAATACAGTGTTTGATTCTCTGGACATAGGATGCACCTCCTTCTTCTTCTGGCGCGCGCGTTCTAAAGGCTTCTCTGCTTTAGCCCCTGTCTTTTCACTCTTTTTTTCAGTCTTGGTTTTGCGCGTGTGTTTACGCTTCTGGTTTGACATTGTGAGCTAACGTTAACTCTAACATTTAATATAAGTTATGAAGTCGAAATCTGAACCCAAAATCATCAAAATGCGCGCGAATTTTAGCGTGTTCCGCTTATTTTAAGTCCTTTTCTGTGGGAATCTTAGACTCGCAAGGAACACTTGTTTGGCATAGTCCGCAACCATACCCTTTGAAACCAAAATGAGATCTCACATAGTCTCTGGTAGTCTGAAGGTGTTTTTCACATTTGACTTTGTCATGGCCTTTCTCAGTAATTGCTCTTGCAGGACAACGTTGGACACATTTCTTGCAAATCCCGTTTGAAAAGAAGAGGCAGTAGGCGTTATGAACGTTATACGGTCTTTTTGTGGGTGGAATTTTGATGTGAGCAACAACTGACCCACAACGCATAGCCTTACCCTTAGGAGTAATCAAACCATCACAGAGACCGAAGGTTCCTAACCCAGATGCATAAGCTGCATGCCGTTCTGACCAAGTGGAGGCAAAGCCATAACGCTTAGACATTTTCGTTTTACAGAAAGGAGAGAGCACTGGAGCAACAATCTTGTACCTCGACTCTCGTAGAGTTGCTACCACATGCTTACGAAGTTTTACGTTGACCTCTTCACCGTAAATGCGTGCTCTAGCCCATCTTTCCGAGGGATAAACTGTCTGTTTTCGGTTATCGAATTTTGTAGCGTCGGTGTGCGGTAAAACCCAGCTAATAACGGTTAATTGATCCGATGTAACTCTAGACCGAGGAAAAGTTTTGGTGAATATTTCTAGGGGCGTCCAGTAAAAATCCCCGATATCTTCCTTATAGAATTTATAGAGAGAATCATCACCGCTTGAGAAGCCTACTATCGGGTCTGCCCAAGCCTTTTCATTTTTTTCATTTTGGAGCGAGTTCTCTGGGGACTTGTTAATGAAACGTTTAATGATAGTTTCTAGCCAGACTGCTGGGTCCTTAACTCGCTTGACTGCCTTCATACTGACGCCTCTGGTTTTCGGCTAATTGCACATGCACATAAAACCTTTCGCTCGCACTCGCATTTTGCACGTTTGCCAAGAGTTTAAAGTTTTATCAACGATTTTTCATGATCGATGACAATGTATTTTTTGCCTTTTTGAAGCACTTTATGGCCCTCTTTTTCCAAAAGCTCCTTCTGCCCATGAACTCCGCCGGGATATTTCTTGTTTATCACTCCACCAGTTTTCAGGGTGCGCCAATAAGGCGTAATATTCTTCCTACCCTCTTGCCTTTGTTCTTCAGCAGCATTAGCCGCAATCCAAGCAAAAATACCAGTGGTCATAGGACAACCAATCGTTGCCCCATGCTTTTTCGCTAGAGCCACGCGAATTTCATTAATGGTAACCAGTTTACCCATCGGCACTTTTCTCATCATAGCATCTACTTCAATTGGAGCCGGGATAACTACAGTGCCAGTGCCCCATCTTTTACTCATTTTTTCAGTAATTTTCTCTACCCTCGGCAGATCTTTACTATCCGCCAATTTCTTCGTCCAACTCTTCTTTTTTGTTGGCATAAGTTCCACTGCCATTCCAATGAAACGAAAACAATGTTATAAGCTTAGCTTTACTCGTTGGTTCACGACATTCCAAGTGAACAGGCTCAAAACGCGCACATGCTTTAAGGAATACCCGCGATATGACAAACTAAATTTTACATCGCCTAAAAAAGATAGTAGAGAGAGAAGCTATTTGAGTTCTTCTAAGTAGCTGTATCCAGCATCCACTTTTTTCTGCATTTCCTCAGCATATTTTTCAACGCCGTCTTCTCTGATGCTTTGAAGCGCCATTGTAAGTCCTTTGTAGCCTTTGAGATAAGGAGCCAGATTTTCACATGTTTCAGTTTCATTGCATTCAGCGCAGGTGCGATAGCCCTTTTCTTTTGCACAGGACCTTACTTTGCAGTTTGGGTCTCCGCCGCCTTGGAGGCAGCCTGGACAGTCACCGAACAGTTTTACTAAACCGTTCATAACTTGGTTGAATTCGCTGTAGTGTTTGAAGCTTGGTTCCCACTCGGCGAGTTCTGGCATAAGTTTGTCGAAGCCATAAGCAGCAATAATTTCACGTAGACTGTTGACAGAAGCTTTTATCTTTTCTTGACGAATTCCACAAGCGTTACAGTAAAGACCGCAGTAACCAACGAAGCTGGCTGGACCCGTTGCGACCATGCATTTATGCCTTCTTTACATGTTTATCCTTCGGCGCACCGCAGTTTGAGCATTTTACTTTGCGGCACCTACTTGTATATTCAGTTTTGCATTCTCCACATATCCATGTTGGCATGTTATTTCTATTCTCCTTTCAACTAGGTTTCAATGTCTCTCTTTGATGTGAAGTTAATGTTAAAGGTTACGTTTTGCTGTGCGCGCAGGGTAGAACTATTCAGCACAGAGAAAAACCATGTTTTGCAGGGAACGGCCCGCCGAGATATAAGTGGAAGGAGAGGGTAACAAAAGAGTTAACCTCCGGCGGACCCTTTTCCTTTCTGCACAATAGTGAATAAGTTATACATATATTAAAAGGTTTTTCTGTTGAATACCCGATATTTTTGGCTCAAAATGACATGCGATTCCTCATAACACGTTTAATTTGAAGCATTTATGTAGATTTGATGAATTTAACGTATGCTGCAATTATGAAACATCAAATAACATGCATGCACAAACATAAATGGGCCTCTATGACACGCGCACAAATCACCTTTTTCTTACTCAATAATCTTCAACGTAATCTCCGAGCCAACAACCTGAGTTTGAATCCCGCATCTGCACCACAAGTTTCCATTCATTTGTGAG
The DNA here is from genome assembly GCA_020348945.1 of Candidatus Bathyarchaeota archaeon. Taxonomy (GTDB): domain Archaea; phylum Thermoproteota; class Bathyarchaeia; order Bathyarchaeales; family Bathyarchaeaceae. Next base: position 1,542,107 of record CP070759.1, on the reverse strand, counting down.
AAGCTTTTATATTTTTCACCAATTCCACCTGTCATAGTGATCAAAATGGCCAAAAGGGAAGTTCATTACTTCGATGAGTCTGGCTCTCAAAACACTGGTGAAACTACAAAAGCCGCTAAGAAAGCCGCATTGGGTCTTGGACTTAAGTACGTAGTAGTTGCCTCTGGGTCAGGAACCACAGGCGTCAAAGTGGCAGAAGAGTTTGAAGACTCCAAAGTTAAAGTTGTTGTTGTAACGGAATACGCTGGATCAGCCGAATTCAGTGAGAAGAACAGAGAGAAGCTTGAGAAGTTGGATGCAACCGTAGTTACAAGTATGCACGCTTTTATCAGTCCAGCTGAATCCATATCCAAAATATACGCAAACCACTGTAGCGAAAACACCATAATTAAGCAGGTCTTAAGAAGGTTTTCACAGGGAACAAAGGTTGCCGCTGAAATTGTCATGATGGCAACAGACGCAGGAGCTATTCCCGCTGGAGAAGACGTAGTTGCTCTAGCAGGAGCTGGTGAAGGTGCTGACACTGCAATCATCATCAAATCATGTCACGCAGATTCGTTCTTCGACAAAGAAAAGGGAATAGAGTTCAGAGAAATAATCGCTCTACCCAGAAAAAAGAAGTTCTGGTGAGCATAAGCTTCTCCATTTTTCTTCCGCGTGACCGCGCTAATCTTAGTTTTCTCAAGAAAGCTGAACGAGGAGGCTTAGGTAGTCTTTGAGATGCTTTGTTATCAGAAAGTTTCTCAAGACGTGCTCTCTGCCTCTTCTCCCCATCTCCCTAGCTTCGTCTGGGTTTCTGAGCAGGTAAAGTGTTTTTTCAGCAGCCTCCTCCACAGTGTTCACAAGAAATCCCGTAACGCCGTCGATGACTTGAAGCGGAATCCCACCCACATTGCCGCCAACTACTGGAACCTCCTTCCATAAGGCTTCTGTAACGGTCATTCCAAACCCCTCACGAAGAGATTTAAGTAACGCCACATCTGTTGCCCTTTGGAAAGCATTAACCTCCAAGTTTCCGACACCCATGATGTCGGTTAAGAGATGAATGTCGTAGTCCTCTCCGGCACATTGCGCCGTCCTCTCGTAGTAGACCCACCCCTCTGGGTCATCAGGAGCCATACTTGTTATCAGAAGGAGCTGAACTTCCGGCATCCTCTTCTTCACTCTCCTGTAAGCCTCGATGACTCCTGAGGGGTCTTTCCAAGGGTCAAATCTTGCAACCTGAGTCAAAATCGGATTTTCAGGATCTACGTCGTATCTTTCCAAGGTTGCCAGAATCTGGCTCTCCCGTAAAGGCTTGTTTTTTTCGCTCAAGGGATCTATGGAAGGAGTAATTATGGCCACATTCGCATCCTCCATAGGCTTCTGGACATACTTCTTCAAGCTGAAGATAAAGGCATCATACTTGGCGAGGAATGGTGCCAAAAAACCCAAGAATTCATCGTTTGGCTTAGACATGTCGATGTGGCAGCGCCAAACCCATTTGCTCCTTCTTTCACCGCTATAGTTGATTGTAGCTAGAGGCTGCGGATCATGTATCACAACAAAATCATAGTCTAGGCCAAGCGATTCGGCGTTCAATTCGCTGTGATGAAGATAGACTTTCTTCATGTTCTCGGTTAACTTCATTTCTTTTCCTTGAAGGGCATTGTGAAAACTCTTTGTGACTTCGAAGAATTCCTTGTCTCCTTTAATCACTTTCCACTCTGCATTTATGCCTACGTCCCTCATCAACGGAACGAGTCTGTGCAAAATTTCTGAAACTCCCCCACCAAAGGATGTGGAGTTCACATGAACCACCGATTTATCAGCAAGTTTCTCGGCTAAACTTTGTATTTCGTCTATCTCCCCTTCTCCAACGATTTCGGCATAATCTTTCAACGACAGTTTACGGAGGGTAACCGTGCTCATCTGTCTCTCCAAAGAAGAAGACTTGGGGCGAAATAATAGCATTTTGATGCATCGTAACAAGGCGATTTAAGATGCGTGCACTTTGGAATCAACTGTTATAGCTGGTCAGAGTTCACGGCACAGTCCTATTCATGGGAACGTGCAACAAGATGAGAAAAAACAGAAATTCGGAAAGCTTAGATGCATACGCTGTTACTGTTGCGTCACAGTCACATATACTTAAAAAGGCTCATTTGGGCACTATGAAAAGGGAATGAATATGGCTACGAACACGGAAATTGGAATTGCCGTTTTGGTCATCATTGGCATCATAGTTTCTGCAAGCACCTTGTTTTACACGCTAGATCTGACATCAAGAATAGCGGCCATAGAAGAAAAACTGCCGCCTACTCTAACGGTTATCGGTCCGTGGGCTGGAAAGGAGATGGAAGCGTTTCTACCTGCTCTACAAAGATTTGAAAGGTTGACGGGTTACAAAGTTGTGTTCAAAACTTTTAGAGCTGAAGATCTTGCGCCTATTTTGCCAGCACAGTTTGCAGCGAAAAAAGCATTAGGCGATGTAATATTCATGTGGGCATCGTTCATTCGGGAGCAAGCTCCAGATGGCCACATACTTGAAGTTACTGATCAGATTGACAAGGCTGATTTCTCGACTGGCACTTATGATCCAGTCACGGTTGACGGCAAGCTTTGGGGAGGAGCATATACGGGTAAGGTCAAACCCGGTTTTTGGTACAGGAACTCTACCTTCGCCAAGTATAACTTGACACAGTATATTCCTGCTGCCAACGGGACTTACGCTGATTTCGTGACTTTGCTTAACAAGATTGAAGACACAGGAGCTTTCGAAAACCCGATAGTTAGCGGAGACAAAGATGGATGGCCCTTAACGGATGCAACTGAACACTTCCTAATAACCTATGGAGATCCGCAACTCCAGAAAGACCTCCTAGCCGGCGACGTTTCGTGGACAAGCACCGAAGTGAGAGCTATATTTGCAGATAGACTAGTTCCATTGCTGGCCGGAAATTTCAGCGAGCCCATCGATTGGACCACAGGAGTAGAGTTGCTATGGGAAGAAGAATACGCCCTATACTTCATGGGCAGCTGGATAACAGGCATGGTTGATGATCCAGATGACTTGGGTGTCTTCTCGCTACCCGGCGTGGAAGGCTTTGTTTTCGCCGCCGACTACTTCTTCATACCAGCCTACACTGAACATCCAGAAGAAGCGAAAGAACTCTTGGATTTCCTTGTTAGCGAAGAAGCTCAAAGCGTACAAGTAGCCCAAGGTGGTCACCTTGCTACAAATCTTGACGTGCCCTTAACCGCCTACCCTGTCGTTGACAAGCGAGTAGCCGAACTCATGGTAGGCAAAGAACTTCTACTCGACCTCGATGACACAATCGGGGGCGAATTCCAGACCACGTTATGGAGCCAGTTGAGACTCCTATGGACCAGCCCAACGGCCTTGGACAGCGTACTTGCAGCCATAGAAGCAAAAGCCCCATAATGGGGCGTGAGAGAGTTAGTGCGCATAAAAATACCCCCCTTTTTTTCTCTCCCAGCACTTATCCGTAAATCATTCTTTGCACCAGCTCTGATTCTCATTGTATTCTTTGTAGTCTTTCCCGTGCTTCAAACCGTTTACATCAGCTTTTTTTCACCTTCAGATGAATTTGTTGGTTTCGATAACTATTTTGATGTTTTAAGTCAGAAAGAAATAGTGAACGTAGAGGATGTTTCCAAAGGCTTGTCCCAACCCTTTGGGTTAGGGGCGCTAGTTCACAACATGATATGGATATCGATTCACCTTCCTCTGTCCCTGTTTTCTGGCCTCATACTCGCCATCATCCTAAGGGACGTAAAAGGGGCATCAATAGTGAAGTCAGCAATCTTCTTGGGAATGGTTACTCCGATGATCGTAGGTGGAATAATCCTGCGCTTCACGTTTGAAAAAAACGTGGGAATAGTAAACGGGCTTTTGACTTTTTTAGGATTGGAACAGTTGACTAGGTCGTGGATGGCGTATGCTGAAACCACCCTTTTCGCCCTCATTTTTGGCTCAGTTTGGCTATGGACAGGGTTCAGCATGATTGTCTATTCCGCCGGATTAACTACTATACCCAAAGAATACTACGAGGCTGCCAAGATAGATGGTGCTTCGTCCTTTCGGACATTCTTCCATATCACGTTCCCGCTTCTTAAGCCCATGACTATAACTGTTGTAACAATGACCCTCCTATGGGAACTGAAAATCTTTGACATAGTTTTCGTTGCTGCGGGCGTGAGTGGTGGACCCGGAGGGGCTGCAAACGTTCTAGCCCTGCAGATGTGGAATTGGGCTTTCCGTGCTTTCGATTTCAACAGGGCAGCGACTGTAGCAACAATACTCACCGCGTTGACATTGGTCATAACTATATGGATGACTAGGTACATGGTGAAAAAATGAAAATAAGAAAAACCACAATAATAATTCACGTAATAGCATGGTCAGTTGCATTAATATGGATACTGCCTTTTTTGGGCGTTCTTATGACCTCGATAAGACCCTTTAACGAGGTCCTATTTGGTTGGTGGAATTTCGCAGATTTTCATCCGTCGTTCAACAACTTTGTGGAGGCTTGGAATCACCCCAACGTACCGCTGGGAATAGGTATGCGCAACTCCTTTTTGGTAGCGATTCCATCAACATTAATACCCATGCTCGTAGCTTCACTTGCGGCTTATGGATTCGCGAGGTTCAGCTTTCCTATTCGAGATTATATCTTTGCCTTCATAGTTCTGATTATGGCGGTTCCCCAGCAAATGATTGCTGTGCCGATCTTCCAGATCATGAACAGCCTCGGCCTTGTAGACAATTACGTCGGTTTGATACTTGTTCATTCAGCATGGGGGCTTGCCTGGATTATTCTATTCATGAGGAATTTCTTCCTCACCCTCCCGATTGAAATCGAAGAGGCTGCAAGGGTGGACGGTGCCTCGGACTTCAAAATATTTTATAAAATAGTGCTTCCAATGGCCCTCCCCGCCCTAGCCTCCGTGGCTGTTTTGCAGTTCATGTGGGTTTGGAACGATTTTTTCCTGGCTCTGATCCTCATTTTTGATTCCGAAAGGTTGTTGGCTACGCAACGCATTCCGTTGATGAGGGGAGTATTCTTCGTAGATTGGGGTGTACTGTCAGCTGCATCCATATTGGTAATGATGGTTCCTGTTCTGATCTACGCACTTCTACAGAAATACTACATTCAAGGCATGATCGGCTGGACAGTTAAGGGATAGGAGCTTCAATCTTCCCAAATCATCTCAAGCAAACCAGCACTAGACCAAGCCTGTAAAGGATTAGCCAATACACTTTCCTTTTGAGACAAATCAATAATTCTGTCGTTCTCCACCGTGTAGAATTCAGGAATCTTTCCAAGCTCATTATAGGCTCGTAGCAGGGCTTTCCTAATTTGATCGGCATGGCGGTCAAAGCCTAGACTCTGCAGTCCCTTGTAAATGATCCAATTGTCGTGGGGCCAAACGGAGCCTCCGTGATAACTATGAGGATCGAAATCCGGGTCCTCACCAGATTGGGTTCTTATACCATACGGGGTCCAAAGGTCAGGCTGGAAAAGCCGTGAGATTAGATGCTCTAGTTTCTTCTGGGCAACTAAACCTGTGAAAAGGAGGTGTCCTGGATTGGACGTGACGGCATCTCTTTGTCTTTTTTCTCCATCCAAGGCTAAAGCAAAATATTTCTCTTTTTCCATCCAAAAATCTTTATTGAACTTTTCCTCCAAGATTACCGCCCTAGCTGATGCTTCCTTGGAAACATTAGTTTCCCCAAAGAATTCGGTCAGAAAAATGAGACTCTTGTATGCTGCGTAAACGTAGCCTTGGGCTTCGACAATAGCCACTGGAGGTTTAATCCTCAAATGGTCTTGAACGCCGTCCCGCCACCCCTGATGAAAAAGTCCGGTCGGATTCAATCTCTCATACTCCACATAACCATCCCCATCCTTGTCTCCATACTCCTTGATCCAACCGAAGGCTACTACAATGTTATCCCAAATCTCTGAGAGGAACTTCTTGTCACCAGTTCGCTCAAGGTATTTTCCCGCCAAAATCATAAAGAGAGGGGTGCTGTCGACGCTACCATAGTATGGAAACTCCCAGTTCGGTAGTTCCGCTTGCTCTTTAATAGTAAAACGGTATTCGTGTAGGATCTTTCCGGGTTCCTCCTCCGCCTTAGGGTTCACCGCCTTTCCTTGATAATTGGCCAAAGTCTGTAGAGTGCTCCGCGCGATTGAGGGATCTATTCTGAGCATCTGCCAAGCGGAGATTAATGAGTCGCGACCAAAAAGAGTATTATATCTGGGGTGACCAGCGTTGAGATACCCGCTCGGACTCTTCAATCGTTCTATGTCCCTGAGGAGTCTCTTTTTCATCTCTCCGATGTTCATCTGATTTGACCCCAATTTTAGTTACTTAAGTTCTTGAAGAGCATCACAACTTGAGCCTCCAGTTCCTTTTATGCTCGTAGAAGGGCGTGTTCAAATTGTTTCTTTGACTTCTAAACAAGGTTGAATCATTAGGCTATCAGCGCTTTACCCGTCTTTTTATCGAAAAGATATGCTTTCTTGGCTGGAATTTTCACCCAAAGATCGTCACCCATCTCAGCCCTAAAATCGGGGTCTACTACTGCCTTGACTAGATAGTCTCCCACTTTGAGGTTCAGTATCTGCTTGTCGCCAAGGGGCTCAGTCACCTCGAGTTTACTCCTGATTAACCCCTTCTTCCCCGCGGCATCTCTATAAACGAGGACATCTTGCGGTCTCACACCTAGTACACATACCCCTGAAGTACATTGCTCCGCGATCTTTGCCATGTGCTCGGGAAGAGGATATCTGAACTCTCCAGTGTCTAGGGTGCAAGGAACTCCTTCTATTAAGTTGCAGTCGAAGAAGTTGGTGGGAGGACTCCCTATGAAACCAGCAACAAATACGTTGGATGGATGAAAATATATATCGTCTGGAGAGCCCTTCTGCTGGAGGATGCCCTCGTTCAGAATGGCAACTCTGTCTCCCATGGTCATGGCTTCGACCTGATCGTGGGTTACGTAGATTGTTGTAACTCCGATCTCCTTCTGGAGTTTCTTGAGTTCGGCTCTCATGTAAATCCTTAACTTGGCGTCAAGGTTGCTTAGAGGCTCGTCCATAAGGAAGACTTGCGGCTCTCTGACTATGGCTCTTCCCAACGCCACTCTCTGTTGCTGACCTCCGCTGAGTTGCTTGGGTTTTCGCTTGAGGAGCGCCTCTATCTTCAGAAGCCGTGCTACCTGCTGGACTCTACTCTTTATCTCTTCCTCTGGAAGTTTCGCGTTCTCTAGGGGAAAAGCGAGATTACTGTAAACGGACATGTGAGGATAGAGAGCGTAGCTCTGAAAGACCATGGCTACATTCCTGTCCTTCGGATCTAGGTCGTTCACCACTTTGTCTCCAATGTAGATTTCTCCCTGCTCGGGGGTTTCGAGGCCCGCGATGCATCTGAGAACAGTTGTCTTTCCACAGCCAGATGGTCCCAACAAGACAAGGAATTCTTTGTCCTGCACTTCTATGCTCAACGAATCTACTGCTATAACGTCCCCGAAACGTTTGGTTAAATCCTTAAGAAGAACTTTGGCCAAATTAACCTACCAGTGTACACATACATTCTGAGAGACCTATGAAACATCTTTCTTAAAAACGATATGATAGGGCTCATCGTCGGTGTTGTGCCACATTCACATTCATCTAAAAGGATCGACTCGTCAGATTGGAGGCTTGGTCAACTTTCTCTTAGGGCGCAGAAGTTTCATCCATCGCTCAAATTCGGGACCGGGCGGTTCCACCTCAAAGAGGTGTTCTCTTCGAAATTCCAACAGGTTGTTTTCTTCTCCCAATAATTCGGCGGCTGTGACCACTCTATGACTCTTCTCCGATGCAGCATCAAAGATTGGTTGAGAAAGCTCTCTCCATTTTTCCTCTCGAAGAAGATGATGCTCTACAATCGTTGTCTGAACGTTTTTCACCAAGCTTTCCAGATTTGCCATACCCTGTTGCACATGTTCTTCTTTCACTCTAAACCCAGCCAGATAAATTGGAGGACCACCTATTATGGCAAGTTGAGGATTTTCCGCAATTATTGTTTCTAGGGTAGATTTGCACATGGGACCCTGAACATCCGAAGCAAACAAAACTTTTTCACCACAGCACTCTATAGTGACCATAAGTAGCCAACCAAGCGCCGAGTTTTCAGACCCATGGAAAACTGGGGTAGAAAACTTCAGTTTTGTGTCTCCAAAATCAAACATTTTGCCATCCGCGACCTCCAGCTTCCCCGCGTGACTGCCTCCAGTTTTCTTGAATAACCATCCTCTGCGTCTCTGGCTGAAGTTTACTTTGGATCGAAAATTCTTGACGAGAACGAGTTTTCCCTCATAGATGTGCCTTGCAACGTCAGGGGAAGACCAGTTGTAACACCAGTCCACGTATGAAGGCGTGTGATGGTCAAAATGATAATGACTTAACGTGACAACCTCAGCTTCATCTGCTGCCCTCGAAATTTTTTCGCGACATTTCTGCAATGCTTCGTACTCTTTGGGGTGTGGTGGGAACCCGTGGCGATTTGGAGCCAACGAAACTCCCGCGTCTAAAAGAATTTTCACGTCTGAAGTTTCTATGTAGGTGCACATTGACCGGACGCCGAGACTCTCTGCTGCTAATGGAACAACTTTGATCTTGTCAAGCATCAGCTGTCTCCTCTAACTATACGTTTTTATGGGAGATACGCATTAACCTTTGCTGGTGGGCGATGACGACTCTGGCCCCGCTGAAATTATGATTGTGATCTTGAGTGCGAGAGCCCGCCAACTTCAGTTCAACTTCTTAAAGATAATACTTCCGTTTTTCCCGGACCTATTTTTCCTTTTTAAGAGACAAAAACCATAAATTGCTCATCCGCAAGAAAACTAAAAGGATCAACTATGAGCAGATATTCTAGCGTTTTCAAAGACGAAAGCAAACTGGACATTAACTACGTACCGTCCCGTCTTCCCCACCGAGAGGTTCAACTAAACCTCCTCAACAAGTTTTTCCGCTTTGCAATTGAAACTCCTGGAAAAATGACACAACGCGTGCTGATTGTCGGAGAGATTGGAACTGGAAAAACGGTTTTGTCTCAGCATTTTGGTCTCAGCATAGTAAGAGAAGCGCGGGATAAGGGAATAAATCTGAATTATGTTCACGTTAACTGCCGTGAGTGTGGTGGAAGCTTCTTCATGATCATTCATCGAGCAATCCTGAAGTTCTATCCTAATTTCCCAAGGCGTGGTTATTCCGAGGCAGAGCTCATGCAGATGCTCATGAAAATTCTTGACGAGCGTAATGCTTATCTTATATTGGTCATGGACGAGTTGGAGGCACTTATCCGAAAAGATGGATCCGACCCTCTGTACAGTCTAACCCGCATCCAAGAGGGGCGTCTCAAAGCGGCTCAAAGACTCTCTCTCATTTGCGTTCTCCGTGAAACTGAATATTTAGACCGATTGGATGCCAGCACGAGAAGCACCCTTCAACGCAACATTATCCATCTAGAAGAATACTCACCACCGCAACTTCAAGACATCCTAAACGACCGGGTGGCTCTCGCCTTC
>CP070759.1:1524852-1532418 GCA_020348945.1 Candidatus Bathyarchaeota archaeon | reverse complement strand
GGAAGCATGATTTTTCCTTTCCTCAACTCACTGTCTGCACATGAAGCTGCAGCCTTAGCTTGAACAATAGCATCAGGAATATCCTTAGGTCCCTGTGTGCAACCGCAAATGTAGATTCCGCGAACCTTCGTTTCCACGGGACGAAGTTTTGGATGAGCCTCTTTAAAGAAACCGCTTTCATCAACCTCTATGCGCAGCATCTCAGCAAGCTTTCTCGTTTCCTCAGCAGGCATCATAGCACAGGATAACACAACCAAGTCAGCGTCAAACAAGATGGATTCGCCGAGAAAAGTGTCCTCCACCAACACTTGAAGATTCTTGGTCTTAGGGTCTTCCCTGATTTCGTTGGGTTTTCCATGAACAAAAACAACTCCCAAATCTCTTGTGTGCGTATAGTATTCTTCATAGCCTTTTCCAGGAGTTCGCATGTCCAGATAGCAGATGGTGATCTCAGCGTCAGGCAGAACCATGTGCTTAATGATTTGTGCATGTTTCAACGCGTACATGCAACACACAGCTGAACAGTAGACATTAGACTTTTCATCTCGCGAGCCGACACATTGAATCATAGTAATATTTTCAGGTTCCTTTCCATCCGACGGTCTCAAAAGTTTTCCCTTAGTAGGTCCGTCAATGTCTAAAAGTCTCGCAAGCTGAAACTGGGTGATAACGTTGCTAGACCGACCGTACCCATATTCCTTCTTCTCTGATGGGTCGTACTCTTTGAAACCAGTTGCCACAACGATTGCACCCACCTTCAACTCAAGTGTCTCTGGCTTCTGTTCAAAATCTATAGCACCTGTTGGGCAAAATTTTTCGCACACTCTGCAGACGCCTTTCTGGAAGTATAAACAAGATTCAGCGTCAATCACTGCTTTGTTAGGAATTGCTTGAGGAAACGGAAAGTAAATGGCTTTCCGTTCTCCCATATCCATCGAGTATTCGCTAGGTGCCTTAGCCGGACATTTTTCAACACATATATTATCGGCGTTACATTTCTTTTCGTCAACGTAACGAGGATGTTTAAGAACTTTAACTTGAAAGTTGCCTACGTGACCTTTGACGTCGATGACCTCAGAGTTTGTTAGCAGAGTTATGTTTGCATGCAAGTTTGCATAGGCGGTTTTTGGCGCCAAAATGCAAGGTGCACAGTCGTTGGTTGGAAACACCTTGTAGAGCAGAGCCATCTTCCCTCCGATCGTGGGTAGACGCTCCACCAAAAACACCTTGTATCCTTTGTCCGCCAAGTCTAGGGAAGCTTCCACCCCTGCTATTCCGCCTCCAATAACCAGAACCGACGGCTCAACTTTAACTTCCACCTTTGGAATCACTCGTTTCAACCGTATTCTCTTCACGGTTTGTTGAATCAACCTTTTCGAGTTCTCTAACGCCTGTTCTGGATCAACTTTCTGCGGGCTTCCGTGCATTGTCCACTTTCGGATGTCAATGAGCTCGGTAAAAGCTGGATCAATCCCTACTTTTTCTGAGTTTCGCTGAAAAGTCGCTAGATGCAGAGCGGGATCACAGGCAGTCACAACTATTCTGTTCAAATTATGCTCCTTAACAGCATCTCTAATCGTAGTTTGACCTTCATCAGAGCAAGTGAAACGGTTTTCAGCTACGAAAACTACGCCTTCCAGTTGTTTTGCGTGTTCAAGCAACCCGTTAATGTCTACCCCGCCAGCTATGTTCTTGCCGCAGTGGCAGATGAAAACGCCAACCCGCTTTTCTTCTTTATCCCTAGACATCTTTCATTTAAACCTCCATGACAGGAGTTGTGTGAAGGTGAAACCCTACTTCTTCAGGTGAAAAACCTAGAGCCAGCCCCAGCAACTCGGTTATGTAAAACACTGGAAAAGTATAGTTTTCGCCAAACTTTCGGCTAATCTCTTTCTGTCCCCTGTCGAACTGGATGAAACAGAAGGGGCAGGGAGTAACTATGCAGTTAGCTTCCGTCTCCTTCAAATTAACCAACTTCTCCCTCAACAGCAAAAGATTTGCTTCAGGATCAATCATCTTTATCCCAACCCCGCAACACAACATTTTAAGCGCATAGCTCACTGGCTCGGCACCAACCCACTTCACGATTTCATCCTGAACTGTTGGCACGTTAGGATCATCCACGTGAAGGATGCTGCTGGGACGTACTAGATGACAACCGGGGTGGCTGGCAACTTTCAATTGTTTCAAAGGTTTTTGCACTTGCCGCTCTATCGTTCCCTTTCCAAGATCTCGAATAATTTCCACAACATGTTTCACATTGATTTTGCCAGAGAAGTCTCGGTTAATCTCTGAGAGAAGTTTGTTGATTTCCCCTTTTAATTTAGTATTGTACTTAAGAAGGTGGTTGGCTTTGCTGAGAGTTGAAAAGCAACCGCTACACAATGTTAGAATATCAGATTCCATCGCCTCAGCTAGGGAAAGATTTCTAGCAGCGATTGTCAGCCAACTATTGAAATCAAGGGACTTCATAACAACGGGGTCGGGGCAACAAGAAGCATCTACTATATCTTTCGTCTTTATCCCAAACTTATCCAAAACCTTAATGGATATAGCTTCAATGTTGGGGAGCCTAGCTGGTATGAGACAGCCTAGAAACAACGCATATTCCTTCATTTTTTCATCTCGCTAGATTTCAAGAGGCGAGTCGCCCCAGCCATTTTCATCAGCTTCTGAATCTCCTCCAACGCCTTTGGATTCCCTATTGTCAATGGCGGAGTTTCGCTCAACCCTAATTCCCTTCTGAGTTTTCTAGTATACCCCGTGAATGGAAACTCATGGCCAGTTTCGAAAATGAATTTCAAGACATTCTTGAGAAGGGCTGGCGCATAACCTTCCTCAGTTGCAAGGTTTCTCAGAGCAAGCATAAGGTCCGTTACTTCAACTCCGGTTGGACATCTTTCTTGGCAAGTGAAGCAAACGGTGCACATCCATATGTCCTTACCGGACAACACATCATCTCTTAACCCAAGAAGAGACTGGTGAACAATTTTTCTAACGCGAAAGCTTGTGTAAAAACTGGTGGGGCAACCGCCAGTGCAGGAGCCACATTGATAGCAGCGCTGCAGGGTTTCCCCTCCATGAGTTGACAGAATTTTGTTCCGAAACGTAAGGTCTCGCTTTATCACCAAGCGTTTTTCACCAGCCAAGCTGCAACTAGCTCTTGTAGTAGTACGGTCTCTTGATGTAGCCGAAGGCTTCGGTGGCTGCTACGATAGCTTGTCCCACAGCCGTTCCGATCTGCTTAACTGGACCTGTGGTTACGTCGCCTGCAGCATACACTCCGTTGATGTTAGTTCTTTGACGGTCATCTGCGACGATGTAGCCGCCTTTGTCCACCTCTATTCCAGCTTCCTTGGCAAACTGACTGTTTGGCACCTCGCCTACTTGAACGAACACGCCGTCAACGTTAATTTCTTTGGTTTCTCCTGTTTTGTTGTTAGTAACGACCACGCTTTTCACTTTAACGTCTCCTTTGATCTCTTTAAGTTCCGTGTTCCACAGAACCTCTACTTTTTGGGCTTGCAAGTCTTTTGCAAGAGCTTCCTCTGCCCGCAGTTGGGCTTTTCGATGAGCCAGTTTAACATCTGACGCTAAGTTGGCTAGGAATATGGCTGAGACAACAGCTGAGTTTCCGCCACCCACGACGAGCACTCTTCTTTCTTTGAAGAAGGCTCCATCGCAAACCGCGCAGTAGCTGACTCCTCTCCCGCGAAGCTCTTCCTCACCAGGCACTCCTAGTGATCTGTAATGGCTACCTGAGGCAATGATCATTGCAGAAGCCGTGTAAGTTGCTCTATCTGTTTTAACCACCTTCTTTTCGCCCTTAATGTCTAGCTCAACCACTCTCTCCAGCTCGTTAACTTTCGCCCCGACTTTCCTGCAGTGTTCCGCCATTTTTTCAACCAAATCCAGTCCGCTGATGCCCTCATAGAAGCCTGGATAGTTTTCGATCAGGGGAGTTATTGCGGCTGCACCTCCTGGTGTTTTCTCCTCGAGAACCAACGTTTTTAATCCGCTACGGGCGCCGTAGAGTCCAGCTGTGAGGCCTGCTGGTCCCGCACCCACAACTATTATATCCCAATGCTCCATTTTCGTTACCGTCCAATCATTTCACACTAATTTGAGTATTCTAGTACCATAAGTCAAACTAATAAAATTGATTGTAAATATAAGTGCAGTGGATGGTACGCTTGCGCGACTGCCATCTAATAAATCATTTTTGACAATAACAAAGTGGCATAACGAAAAGACTGGGGTTCCTTCTTGCAAACGAGACGCATTATCTTCAGAAGTTTCAGCGCCCTATCGGTAGATCACTGTTCCACAGTTTTTGCAGTAGTAAAAGTTGCCATTCTTTTTTCTCTGCGGGTCCCTTTCAATTTCGCCGTTGCAATTCGAGTTAGGGCACTTCATTCGTTTCACCTTACTCGCCCTGCTTCATGTTCTCTTGAACAGTCTGTACTCCGAAGGCTCCAGATCGAAGTAGGAACAGCCACTGCATGCAGTGTCATCTATTTTTTTCCTTAATAAACCGCAGAAAACTTTGTTTGGCAAGGAAATAGCTTGTTTACAGGCATCGCAACCACTCAATGAAGCATTACGCGTTTCTTTAATGTAACGTCGACGAAAATTTTCGGTTTTTTGAGGTTTTTGCAATCTCTTAAGTCGAGGAAACACTCTCAGGTCACCTGAATTTCAAATTTGCGTGCACGATTAAAAAAGTTATGAAGCTTCAATCTGAATCCAGAACATAACTTCTGAAACCCTAGCGGAGATTAAGACGACTAATAAATAAACCAGTTGTAACAACTTGAATTGAGAGAAGGAATGTGCAAGTGAAAAAACGGTTTGAGTTTCTAGAACACACCGCCGACGCCTACATAGCGGCTTACGGTGAGAGCCTAGAGGAAGCCTTTGAAAACGCGGCTTTAGCCACTTTTGAAGTGATGACTGATATTGGGAAGGTTAAACCAGAGACTGGAGACCTTGTAGAAGTAGAGGCCCACGACGAATGTGCCCTTCTTTACAGCTGGTTGGAGGAGCTTTTGATCAAGTTTGAAACAACCAATAATATATACTGTCGCTTCAAAATTTCTAATTTAGAGGAAACACCTGCTGGTTTAAAGTTGAAAGCGAAAATCTGGGGAGAACCTTTCAATCCTGAGAAACACTTGCAAAAGGTTGGAGTAAAGGCGGTCACATATCATCGAATGGAAATTGTGAGAAAGCCAATGGCGGTAACCGTTAGGTTCATTCTCGACATTTGAAGTATCTTCGGTTCTGTGGTGAAAACACCAAAACTGTTTATATGTCGCACTCCAAATTTGTTCTGAGGTGAAGTTGATGAGTGGGAAAGGAAGGCATTTAAGGCGCCAAACAAGGGTTCCACTCGAAAGAGTAGGCAAGTACATCTGGAGGATACCCAGAAAATACAAGTCTGGCATGAGGGTGCCCGGAATTGTCTTCGCGGATGAAGACTTGCTTAAGAAAATGACGACAGATCGAACTCTTGAACAGTGCGCCAACATCGCCCATCTTCCCGGCATTTACAAGCACGCCATCACGCTGCCGGATGGTCATGAGGGATATGGTTTTCCAATAGGTGGCGTCGCAGCCACTGATTATGAAGAAGGTGTTATCAGTCCAGGAGGAGTAGGATATGACATAAACTGCGGTGTCAGACTCCTAACCACTAACTTGTCTGAAGCAGACGTTCGCCCCAAGCTCGCCGAACTCACTAACACCATTTTCAGCAAAGTTCCCTGTGGACTAGGCAGCCGACGCAAAGACTTCCGCCTAACTCCCCAGGAACTCGATCGACTCGCCGCAGAGGGCGTGCAGTGGATTGTTGATCAGGGGCTAGGCTGGCCCGAAGACATCAAACACTGTGAAGAAGAGGGATGCATGAAAGCAGCCAATCCCGACAAGGTTTCCACCACCGCTAGAAATCGGGGTCTTACTCAAATTGGCACTTTAGGATCGGGAAATCACTTTCTTGAAATTCAAAAAGTTGACAAAATCTACAACTCTCAAGTCGCTAAAACCTTCGGCATCAAGCATGAAGGCCAAGTCACGGCTATGATTCACTGCGGCTCGCGCGGATATGGACACCAGATATGCTCAGACTATCTGCGCATCATGGAGCGCGCGGTTCACAAGTACAAAATAGAGTTGCCGGATCGAGAGCTTGCTTGTGCACCTGGTACCAGTAAAGAGGCTGAAGACTATTACCAAGCTATGTCCTGCGCGGTCAACTATGCCTTCTCTAACCGCCAAGCGATCACTCATTGGGTGCGCCAAAGCTTTGAACAGGTATTCAAGAAGCCAGCGGAAGAATTCGGTTTGAGCCTCGTCTATGACGTTGCTCACAACATCGCGAAAAATGACGAACACAAGGTAAACGAACATACAAGAAAAGTTTGGATTCACAGGAAGGGAGCAACCCGCGCTTTCGGTCCCGAACACATGGAGGTTCCCGCTGACTATCGAGCCGTTGGACAACCTGTGATCATACCTGGAAGCATGGGCACCGGCTCGTGGGTGCTGGTTGGCACGCCAAAAGCCATGGAAGTTTCGTTTGGTTCCACGGCTCATGGAGCTGGCCGTATGATGAGTCGAACAGCTGCAAAAAGAAGGTTTTGGGGAGGAGACGTGAAAAAGGCTTTGGAACAGCGTGGAATCATAGTTAAGGCTGCAAGCCAAGTTATTTTGGCAGAAGAAGCGGATTTAGCTTACAAAAGCGTGGATCGAGTGGTTGAAGTGAGTGATAAAATTGGGATAGCGACAAGAGTGGCTAGGTTGGCACCCTTATCAGTGGTGAAGGGTTAAAGATCATGGGAAAAAATTCGCTCGATGCAAGAAAAGCTATGGTATGTTTTCAGTACACAGAGAGAATCAAGTCGGAGTTAATAATCAAAGCCAATCTCTTATGGGAGACCAGTGAGTTTACGCGCGCACGATAATTTTGCTCTTTAAAAGCATTCAATTGGAGACCTATGAAAGTGATTCTTCGGTTAACAAGCGAGCAACTGCGCATGTTGAAGGATGAAAGCAGAAAAACTTATCCAGCTGAGGCTTGCGCTCTCCTCTTCGGAAAGCTGATGGATGAAGAGGCTGTTGTAACGAAGGTTGTGGTGGTGTCTAACGTTTTAAGGTCCCCCGTCAAGTTTGAGGCTGACCCCCAAACGGTTTTCAACGTTTTTGAAAAAGCAGATCAAGAGGGACTAGAGTTTATAGGTTTATTTCACTCGCACCCTGCTCCTGCCCGTCCCTCGATGGTTGACATTAAGTACATGAGGCTTTGGGGTGAAGCCATTTGGTTGATCCTGTCCTCTAATGACGGAAACATAGCGGCGTTTCAAAAGACTAATATCAATCTACATGAAGTGACTCTCAAGGTTGAAGCTTAGATGATTTAGAGAAACATGCGTAAAGTTTTTTAGTAGTTGTGAATATTAGATTGTAAGAGGAGCGGAAGGGAGGTTTCTGTTTCAACATTATGCAGTGGCATAGCTTAGATTCACTGATGACCAATATTGTCAATATCCTTCTGCCGTGTGCCTA
>CP070759.1:1507451-1524752 GCA_020348945.1 Candidatus Bathyarchaeota archaeon | reverse complement strand
TGATACCAACCTTGTGCTCGGGTTCAGGACCGTAAATCTCCAATTTTGAAATGTCGCTCAATCCTTCATACATCTGCTTTGTGAGAACCCTCTCGTGACTTTCAACATTTTCCATCCCAATCTTGCTTAAGTAGTCAATTGCGGCTCCAAGTCCAATGGTCTCGCTTATGCTAGGGGTTCCAGCCTCAAAACGCATAGAGCCCTCTTCAAGTTTGTAATCGTTAAGACCAACATCCGCTATGCTTCCTCCACCTATGCACATAGGCTCCACCTTTTCAATTAATTCTTCTCGAACATAGAGAACACCAGACCCAGTTGGGCCACACATTTTGTGACCACTAAAGACAAGGAAGTCGCACCCAATCTTTTGTACATCCACCTTCATGTGAGGAACCGACTGAGCAGCATCAACGAGAACATAAGCCCCGTGCTCATGGGCAATCTCAGTGATTTCTTTAACTGGAGTAATTCCTCCAAGCACATTTGAAACGTGGGTAACAGCCACTATTTTCGTTTTATCATCAATAGCTTTCTCAAAGTCTGCAGGGTCTAGAAGCCCATGTATCATAGGTTCCTTGGGCTTGATGATTTCCAAGCTTAGATCGTTTCGATTTTTTTGGCGAAGCCAAACGATGAAGTTGGAGTGGTGTTCAATTAGAGAAGTAACAATTTTGTCCCCCTTCTTCCAGCCTAAGCCGTTCGCGACCATGTTGATTCCCGCAGTGGTGTTTCGCATCATAACAATTTCTGACACGGATTTTGCGTTGATAAAATCTGCAATCTTAGCGTGAGCCCGTTCGCATTCTTCGCTCGCTTTCTGAGACAGGCGGTGGATGCCGCGCTCCACGTTAGCTCGGTACTGATGATAAAACTCCATCATCTTTTGAAGCACAGGCTCAGGGGTGAGGCTGGTCGCGGTGCTGTCCAGATAGATTATTCCCGTTTTCAATATGGGAAAATCCTTTCTCACATCCTGCACGTTAAGCAACACATGTCCTCCCGAAATTCAAACGTGCCCATGAACCAAACTTAGCTTTATAACACAGCTATAGTCTCTCACAATTATACGTTTCTATACAAAACTCTAAGATAGTGTCTGCGTTCACATCAACGATAAATTTTGTGCGTGCGCAGATTCTACGTGAATCCATTTCTAATGAGATATACGGCGAGGGCGGTATTCTCCTCTGAAAGCTGATGCCCTATCTTCACATTTCTTGGGGCAATATTGGCAGGCAACGTATTCTTCATCCGTGACGGCGAATACTCCTGACTCAGACTTTTTGGGTATCATTAAGTAGCTGGGCGTGAGCTGTACTCCTATACTGTTGTGTGGTTGAAGGATTTGGAATAAAACTGCCTGCTGCTCGATTCCGAAGAGCTTCCCTGTGCCCTCCCCAGGACCGAAGTTAGAAACCTTGCCCCCCAATGTTTTCTCTACAAGTGATCTTATGTTCTCTTTAGCAATTTCCAAGGCATAATTCCCGATTTTGTCGAGAAAAAAGGCGAGGAGAACATTATCCCCTGCAAGTTCCGATGCACGGTCCTCAAGCTTTGACCCGATAGTAGCCACGTAAGGCGCAACTTTTTGCCCACACCTTAGCATGTCCGCAAGAATCACACCGTTCAACAAGTCACCGCTCTCCAGACGGATGCTATCCCCTTCAATTCTAACGACTTCAAGATATGTATACACGGCTTTAGGTTTAATCAGTTTGCGGCTTTCTTCAATCAGAGAAGCGATTTCTTTCTTTTTTTCTTTCAGTGTTTCCACGTGAAGCTCTCGCCATAACTCTTCTTCATCATACTCAACAGGTATATGATCAACCACTTGCATCAACAGGCACCCACCACTTGAAATCAGTCTTTATCCTTATTGCTACCAAAGATTTAAAGGCACCGCGTCCGCATCGGGCTCGTTCATTTCTCGGGGTTCCGTACTTCCGGGCTTGAACGGTGCTCATGACCGTTCTTAAGTGCGCGCATGTAGAAGTCTAGGTTAATAGGCGTATGTGGCTGTTGTGCCACAGTCACACACATTTAAAAACGCGCACGCATAGTTTACGTGAGGTGGTTTGTTTGATTTTCATAACGCTAACAAAATGGAAGCAAGCTCCCCCAAAGGAAATCGTTGACAAATTCACCAAAACGCTTGAAGAACTGGAGAAGCAAGGCATCAAGATGCGTGTCTACTGGACTCTGGGACGCTATGACGGAGTCACAATTACTGAAGCCCCAACCGAAAAGGATGTCATGAAAATACTCCTACCATTTGCAGGGCTAATTGATACAGAAACGATGGTAGCTGTTCCACGGGAAGAAGCAATAAAACTCCTTTAAATGCGCGCGCAATAGGCACTTGTGGTAGGGTTTCCCAATCGAAGAAGCCGCTGCCATCATGATAGAAGCGCAGATTGACAGGGACACCCCTTTGAAGGAAATAGTTTTTGTCGGATTTAGAGACGAGTTAACCCGCGCCTTCGACAGGGTAGCTGACGAAAACTTCAGGGAGCCTCCGTGACTCCATCTTTTCGTTTTGTTTTTGTCGGAAAAATACAGCGTAGATGTGTATACAAACCTGAAGTTGTCGGCATTTCTAGCGGAAGGTTTTCAGTTCCGACAATCTTAAATAGTTGCTCTGCTTCCTCTATTGTAGAGAGTGGTATCGTGTCGGAATTTAACGGTAAAAAACCGAATACTAGAGAAGAATTCACCAGATTGCTGTCGGCTGCAAAGGAGAAAGAGCGACAGATGCGAGTAGCCATGAAGCGTAGGTCGACAAAGCCGACAGTTTCTGGCACGGCGAAGATACTGAATGTGCATCGCGATACGCTGTACGAGTGGATGAGAGAGTTTGGTGTTGAGTTCAAGGATGTTGGCAGGAGAGACTTGATGCCTGTAGAGGTCATGGAAAAGCCTGAAAAGTTCACCTATCTCATAGGTGAGGCGTTGATGGGCGAAGGATCTGAGGTTGCGCACATGGATTTGATAATTGGTGATAAAGACGGTCCGGTGGGAAGGGCTTTCGCTAACGGTTTATCCAACCTTTCTGCGGGTCATACGCCCCTTCTCGCAGTCATCAGACCAAACCTTCCGCCTAAGCCTCACACACTCTTGGTTCCCAAGGTTACCGTGAAAGATCTTGATCAGGCGGGAAAGATATTTGGGCCTGCTCAAGCCGGGGTAGCCAAGGCGGTAGCTGACGCCGTGGAAGAGGGCATTATTCCAAGAGATAAAACCGAGGACTGGGTGATCATAGCCAGCGTGTTCGTGCACCCCGAGGCAAAGGATTATCGAAGGATTTACCAATACAATTATGGAGCCACCAAGTTGGCTCTGAAAAGAGCTCTAACCAAGTATCCTTCGCTAGATAAGATCATGTACGACAAGGACAGAGCCAAACATCCCATAATGGGCTTCAAGGTGCCGCGGTTGTGGAGACCTCCATACTTGCAAGTAGCTTTCGACATTCCGAGTCTAGAGAGAACAAAGAAAATCATAATGGAACTGCCGCAAAGCGACAGAATTATCCTTGAAGTTGGCACTCCTCTGCTCAAAAGGTATGGAACGAGGGTGATTCGTGATCTGAGGGAGCTGGCCAGAGATGTATTCATAGTGGCTGACCTGAAAACTTTAGATGTTGGAAAAGTAGAGGTTGACCTAGCGTTTGATGAGACAGCGGATGCCGTGGTAGCTTCAGGTCTAGCAGCCACAGCAACACTCAACAAATTCATTTATGAGGCAAATAGGCTGGGAATCTACGCGGTAGTGGACATGATGAACGTCGAAGACCCTGTTCAAAAGCTTCAGTCACTGAAAAGCTTACCCAACATCGTTATCTTGCATCGCGCCATCGACGTGGAGAAGAGAACCGGGAAAACTCGCTGGGCCCTCATTAAAGAAATTCGACAAGCTTTCAGGGAGGAGAAAATTTTGGTGGCTGTTGCAGGCGGATTAACTCCTGAGACCGCACCGGAAGCCTTGACGCTTGGCGCAGACATCATAATTGTCGGAAGGTACATAACGCAGTCTAAAGACATTGAGCGCTCGGTTAGAGAATTCTTAAAGTGCACTTCGGAGATGAAGCGAGACATAGACTTGCTTAGGGTACACGTGGAATAGCCCGTCCTTTCCTCTTTGGTGTAAAATCGACGCCATTCATTAGCTCTTTGACAATTAAAGCCTGTTGAAAACCACGTTAGAAGAGTGCTAAACCTAAAATTCAAGAATGCAAATGGTATGTGCAGAGGGCGATAGAAGCTGTGGAAAGGGCAGTAACGGTTACCTTCATCCTCATTATCTTACTGGCGACAATAGCGTTTGAGAATTCTATCGTAGTGGAAGGCGAAAAACAAGATACTACCTTCGTTATTCAAATCTCGGTCACCCTCGCCAACTCCAGCAACGGAACAAAAACTTGGAATCTCACAGAAGACCGAACGGTTAACTTGTTCATGAACAACACATGGCAAACAGTCCAGTTGATAAGCAGTTCACTCCCTTTAGAAACGATGACAGTTGATCAAGACGGAAATCCGATAGGTTTTTTACAGTTTCCACAATCGGAACTCAAACCCGGCGAAAACATAAGCTACACTATCACATATCGTGCACTTTCAAAACCCCGCTCACTGCCAAACATAACTGAGGACGAATCAGAAACTCTCGAGAAAATTCCAGATGAGTTAAAGGCTAGCTATAGCGGAGCAGAAGGGCCTTGGTTGGTTAACGACCAAGAGCTTCAAGAGTTAGCTCATACAATAGCAGAGAATGAAACAAAAGTTCTTACCATCATTAAGAAATTCATTACATGGATCAGAGATAACATCAATTACACGATAAATGGGCTCCTTCCCCACTATCCAAATCAGACATACGCTGAGCGCAAAGGAGACTGTGACGATCAAGCAAATCTGTTCATCACGCTGTGTCGCATCTACGGAATTCCGTCATTACTTCAAATTGGCGGCATCTACCTGCCTGCGGAACGGACAAACAAAACATTTTGGGAAGAACATTTGACACTTGACTATGAACGAATCGGTTGGCACGGATGGGCAATGGTATATGTTCCACCGTGGGGATGGTTGCCCGTTGACCTCACGTATGTGGCCGGTGGGCTTCGTGATCCTCTTAACGCAATAAACCAAGCAGCCGTAGTAACCTTTCAAGAGGTAATTCAATACGTAAACGTCACCGAAACGGATTACATAGCCTCGTACAGAAGGAAAAAAGATTTTCTTCAAAACAATGATTTCTACGTTCATGAGCGAAATGAAATGGCCCAAGAAGTAAGCCAAGGAGACTCTGGAAAAGAAATTGTTGACATGTGGCTCGAAGGGGCTCTCATCGCCACAGTTGTAGTCACCGTCGCCGTTGTAGGGATTTTTCTGCATGTTCGGAAGCTGAAAAAAGAAATTAAGAGAGGTTAAACCACGAAAAAACAAGGAGTAATGTTTTGCGGAACATAACCTTTACCTTGTTCACCCAAAATTTTGCATGGGAAAAAATTCACTCGAAAGGATTTAGATTATGCGCGCACAAAACGGTTGTGTTATCAAAAAACACGGGCGAATCTTTAATAAATGGATACTTCCCTTCAATTAACGTCATAGAAACGCTGTACGAGGAGAGTAAACTTCACACATGGCCAAGTTCAAAATAATAGTATCAGATCCAGAAACGGGTAAGTCTCAAGCCGTGGAGGTAGAGGGAGCCCAGGCCGTCCCTTTAGTCGGAAGAAAACTGGGAGAGGTCATTGACGGATCCGCGGTTGACATGTCCGGCTACAAGCTTCGCATAACTGGAGGATCCGACAAGGATGGTTTTCCCATGAGACCTAACGTTCACGGTGGAGTTCGGGTTAGCGTGATCCTCAGTGAGGGTGTGGGTTTCCACCCTTCCAGAGATGGGGAGAGGCAGAGAAAAACTCTGCGGGGAAACGTCATAACTGAAGAGATTGTTCAAATAAACATGAAGGTTGTTGAGAAGCCAAAAAAGAAAGAAAAGAAGGAGAAAAAGAAAAAGAGGGAAAAGAAAACTGGAGGCGAATCGGCTGAAAAAGCTGCTCAAACAACCTGAGGTCAACATCGGGACAATCGGTCACGTAGATCATGGAAAAACCACACTTGTCGAAGCCATATCAGGCATTTGGGCAGCCAGACACAGCGAGGAGTTGAAGCGAGGCATAACCATTAAACTCGGCTATGCAGACGCCGCCATCTACAAGTGTCCCAAATGCAAGTCACCGCAATGTTACTCCACAGAACCCACCTGTCCTCACTGTGGTTCTCCCTGCAAATTCGTGCGAACAGTCAGTTTTGTGGACGCTCCGGGCCACGAAGCCCTCATGGCCACCATGCTCTCTGGAGCAGCCGTTATGGACGGAGCCATACTGGTCATATCCGCCGATGAACCGTGTCCCCAGCCGCAGACCCGAGAACACCTAGCTGCAATCGAAATCGTAGGGATGAAAAATCTTGTGGTTGTCCAAAATAAAATTGACATAGTTAATGAAGACCGAGCGCTGGAAAGCTATCAGGAGATAGTTAAGTTTGTAAAAGGAACGGTAGCTGAAGGAGCTCCCATCATCCCTGTCTCCGCTCAACACTCCGTGAACATCGACACCCTCCTTCAGGCGATGGAGGAACAAATTCCTACTCCGAAACGGGACCCCACCAAACCTCCAAGAATGCACATAGTGCGATCTTTTGACATAAACAGGCCTGGAACTTCGGCGAAGGATCTGACGGGAGGAGTAATTGGCGGAACCATTATTCAAGGAACCTTCAAAGCGGGAGACGAGATAGAGATTCGCCCCGGAGTCCGTGGTGAAAAGCACGGAAAACCTTTCGCGGAATCCCTGTTCACCGAGATCACAAGTCTACACGCAGGCGGAAAGTCGGTTAAGGACGCTCGATGCGGAGGATTGATAGGCGTCGGCACCCTTTTGGATCCATCATTAACCAAGGCTGACGGTCTCATCGGAAACTTGGTGGGCAAACCGGATATGCTTCCGCCAACCCGGTATGAGGTGACCTCAGACATCCATTTGTTTGAACGCGCCGTAGGAACCAAAGAGTTGATACAGGTTGACAAAGTACGTATGGGTGAGCACCTTCTTCTAGATGTTGGAACATCCATAACTCTTGGAAGCGTTGTCTCTGTGAAAAAAGACACTGCCACTCTTCAGTTGAGACGCCCGGTTTGCGCTGAAGAAGGGTTCCGAGCAGCCATAAGCAGGAAAATCGCTGCAAGATGGCGCCTCATCGGTTACGGAATCATAAAGTGAAGCGCGCGCTAGATTAGGAAGTTTTCACAACGTCTAGTCCATTTTTCCCGTAGACTAGTTGGTTGCCGAACAGGTTTTTCAAAGAAGAGACCACTTGGGGTTCATGGGCGCTTGGGTTGAATAGAAACAGGGCAGTCGTCTTCTTCGAACTAAGCATCTCCAATGCGTGCTGAAGGAAGAGATAGGTTTTTTCTTGCCCCACAGACGTTAACAGTTCTGAGAGGATGTCGAAGACAAAACAGACGTTGGCATCACCAGAATTTTCCAGTACCTTGTTGGTGGCGTCTAGAATTAGAGACATGTTGTTGGCTGGTATGAGCACCGTGTTTTCAGAAGTTGACTTCGGAATGGACGTTGAAATCGATGACAAGAAGAACTTGATTCCTGACTCTTCAGCTAGACACGAGTAGACGCTGCTTGTTTTTGAGGTGAAGACGAAAACGGGTTCAACGTTAGCCGTGCTTTCCTTCGCTAGATTGTGGACAGCTTTCTCGTAATCGGAGATGGGATCAAACTCCAACAGAATCTTGCGGCCGGTCAACCCTTCATGGTCCAAGCCTATTGACTTCGAGAACAAGGTAGTGTCCTTGAGGAGGTCAATGAATCTTGCTGGCGTTCTATTTCCTTCTCCGAAGGCTTTCAAGATTTCAGTAATTTGTGTTTCTGTCATGTGTTCCACGTTGATGGCAGTGATCTCCATGAGTAATGGATCATACACCACTCCCACTGGTTCTCTGGACTTCACCCAATCCGAAACATTTGGGTCCTCCCACCTAGGGTCCAACCAATATTCTGTAATGTATTTCTGCCATTGCCCATTGACAAAAGAAAAGTCTCCAACGTCTTCGATGTCTCTTATGTGTTTGTATCCTTTCCTCTTAGACTCAGCCCACCAGTTTAAACCATCAACTACCGCCTTGTTATAGTCCATTTTGCCATTTGACATGAACCCTTCGATTTCGCTCTCCAAGTACAGAGCGCCATTTTTTTCATATTTTTCCACGTCAATTCCATGTTCCTTGAGCTTAGCCCTAACAGTTTCGCTCTCTTCATCGGGGTAGCTATACCAGACAGCGTCGCCGCTCTCGAGACCTTCACGTATAAACGCTGAGAAAACCATCATTTTATCCGTGGCTGATGAGTAAGTTAAGATGACTGCTTCCCCTTCCCTCATACTGAGCACAGAGCTAGGTTTGACTTGGAAAGAAGAAATAGGGCGCTTCCATCTCCTTCTTAAAGAGTTTATAATAGATAGTTTAGGCATCTTGCCACCGTTTTCCAGTTATAAGCTCTTCCAATATTTGATGTTTCTGAATTTGAAATCTGAATGTTTACTACCACATGCGCATACGGTGCGCGCGCTTGTCAAATACCCTTCAATGTGAAAGAGTTTAGTAAGTTGCGTTATTCGTTAAATTCTGATTGTGGCAAGAATGGTTGTCATGGTTCCTTCTATGTCGGGAACATTTTTATGAATAAATGAGATTACGCGTTCAAGATCTGCTCTATCATTCGCTCTAACTGAACATATAACATCGTATGGTCCAAATACGGTGTCAGCGAATATGACTTCTGGAATGGTTAGAAGTGCATTCTGCACCTTTTCTAGGTTTCGAGGTTGAGTGTTCAGGAATATGAAGGCAAATGGTTCTTCAATGGATAATGGAGCTTCATGTATTACAATGAAAGTTAATGATCTAGTAATCAAATCTTCTTCGGCGCCAATCATTCTTATAGGATCGAACCATTTCTCTATGAACTCATTCAAGTTTTTCACTTTAGTAAACTGGACGAGTATGTCAATAGGACCAAAGAGTAAAAATACGTCGCCTCTCGGGATGTTCAGATTCAGGAGTTCTTCCAAGATTTTGTTGTAGGCACCTACTTTGCAAGTTAAGCACATATAAGCCTTCATTGCTGATCAACACTAAAGTACATTATAATTAAAGGATAAAAAACTTTCATAACTATGGGCGCGCTGTTAATGGTTGCTCAAGGCAATAGCGATCACAACTTTTTTACAATAAAACACTTCTAATATGAAAGACCTGTAAGGTGATTAGATTTGTCTTTTAGAAAAGAGGAAAACTTGACAGTTTTCAGATTTGAAGACGGAAAAGATGTCATTGAAAGTTTGAAACAGGTTGCGAAAGAATATCAGATTCAGTCGGGAGTAATCCTCAGTGGAATTGGAATGCTCCGCGACTTTGAAATCAGTTTCTACTCTCGCGAGAAAGGAGGCTATGTAACAAGCAAATTCAACGAGCCGGTGGAGCTTCTATCTCTCTCAGGTAACATTTCATTACGCAACAATGAGACCTTCTTCCATTTGCATGTGGCTCTAGCGAAGGAAGACACAAGTGTGGTTGGAGGGCACTTGAAAAAAGCAACGGTGCACAACACTCTCGAAGGCGTCATCGCAAAGTTCTCCGAAATAAACCTCACAAGAGACCCGGAAACTCGAATTCTCTCCATATCGTAAAATGCACTAGAAAAGGTAAGAGTTTATGTCTGTACCCTCTTTAATGATCCCTGTTCTCCGCTTAGCTATTTTGTTGCATTTCTTACAGAAAGGACGGTTAGGATCAAACCTTCGGTCTTTCATCCGGAAAAAATAGGCTTGAATCATTTCTTTCGTCATAACAACTTTCTTCGTAACCTTTTACCCGCCAATGCACGTGTGTAACTTATTATGGGCGTACCTATTTAAAAGGAACTACTTGTAAACTAAAACTTTACAAAGGTAAACACATGCGCGCGCTTGTCCATTGAACCTCAAAATCAAATTCTTAACTAGTAGAGTTGTAATAGACCTGAAGTCTTGCACAGTCAACTGTGTATGTACCACAGTCTCCGGATACCTGTGGTGTTTGAAGGTACATTAAAGCTCCATCAATTTTCGCCCAAGTGTCAAGTACGGTTGTTGCTGTGTAGTTGACCCATCCATATGAGGAACTTAATACTTGCTCGCCTAAAGATGTCCATGAAGAACTGTTCCAAACATGAATCTCAAGTGTCTTGGTATTTGAATTCTTACCGTAGATTTGAACTGTGACGTTGATTATTGTTTCCGTAGATTTTCCTGAATTTGCGAAATCGAAGTCACCTTCAAGGTAGTCTTTGTCCGCTGTAACTACCAAATTGTCGTCCGGAAACAAATGATAGTCAATAGCGTCAAGGTAAGGCTCTTCTCCGATTCCCATCCAGTCTGTCTTATTCAAGTCGAGAGAGTTAACGTAGAGCCATAGTGAGCCGTCACCCACCACGACTGTAACCGTTCCTCCAACAATGGTTGTTAAAAGAGAGGCAACCACCTCGCCTGAGGCAAGCACCCCAACAACTAGGAGAAACGCAAGAACCATCGCCCAAATTCTCTTCAATTCTATTCACTCCAAATCCGAATTCATAAGCCTAAAATAGATTATGAATTCAAAATCCACATTCTACTGAGTCATCAATGTTATCCTAGCATGTTTTCCATCTTAGCGTTCAGTTAATATAATCCAAAAGAGAAAATAGGGATAGCATGCATGAATACGGTGTATTTTTCCTTAAATTATTAAGAACAGCAAAAATTTCATACTAATAAACTCCGTGAAGTTTGAAGAGACTCATGCGTGCCCATGTCCATTAGGAAACAATGTTAGCGTAATACTTTGTGAAGAAACACGGCGTGGAACATGTTAATCGCAAATAAGTATCGTAAGACAACAGACTTAATATACAGCTTTTGCTAAGAAAATACAAAAACGTGGAAAAGTTTTGTGGAGGTGAAGGCGAAGTGAACAGATCTGTGCGCGCGCGCAGAGTCCCAAGAGAATTCGTCGTTGTCACATTAATAACCCTCATATCTATAGTCTTGATAATCGCAGTCTATGCCACTATTCTGGGAACATACACTGGCGGGAATGTTACGGTAGTTACACTATCTGGTACAATTTACTACAGCCAAGATAATTCAACAGGTTGGGCCACTACTCTGAGCAACATTGCGAACGGCAGCGCATGGTATACAAGATTTAACGTTACGACTGGTGGGTACAGCGGAGCCGTGTCCATCACATGGTGGTTACAGAAAGCTGGGGCGAACATGACGCCAGCCGTTGAACAAACTACATCATACACCCTCGGCGGAGGCACAGAAGCCTTTTACGCTTCAAGTAACGGTGCCCAATCTGGGAATTACAATTGGGGCCAAAACGCCACAGCAGCTGATACTTATCGAGTCATGATGACAGTCCTCACTGCGTAAGTGAAAAACGATGTTTCCCTATACGTTTGAGGCTGTCACAGCGATAACCATAACCGCGCTCAGCGTAATCACAGCCATCTACATCGTCGTGCTCAAGAAAAGAGGCTGGTTGAAAAAAGAAACTCCGCCTGAATCCTTCTTTCTTTGTCCAAATCCAAAATGTGAAAAAATATTCCAAAAGCCTATGAAATTAACTGTTTTGTCAGAAACGCCTCCACGTGAACACTCCGCTTGCCCTCACTGTGGAGTTATCCTAACCGCCTTACTTTCTAAAAAAAAACCTAAGTTAACTGTTGAAACATCGTTGAGACGAGAAAAGCCGAAAACAAAAATCGAAGATCTGTTGGATAGAGAGAAATATCCAAAGCTAAAAAGAGAACGTAAGATCGCCACAGGAAATCAAGAAACTAAAACACTTACCGAGTCAACGGAAATCTCAGATACCTCCACAGTAGTTGATACACCAAAGCCTCCTGAGGAATCGCACGAATATAGAAAGTTGCAACATCCACAGGCAAAGCCTCTATCAACTGAACAGGTTGAAGGCTCAGAAGAAGAGTTGCCGACTATTTCTTCAAAGAACATTCCAGCTAGACCGCAAGAATGTCCCCATTACTTCGGATATTTGAAAGCTGTTCCAAAGAATTCCTCGATCCCTGAAGAATGCCTTTGTTGTCCCGAAATAATGGAATGCCTCACCCTAAGAGTTATTCCTGAACAAACTGCACGCGCGAAATAAAAAAATGTCCTTATTTAAACTTATTTACGGTTACATTCAACTTTACTTTTTTTGTAGACACAAACATGTTAATTTCCAGCAAAAAAACGGTGAATTGTGAAGATTTTCAAAGAACAATCAGTTTGGTGGCTCCGTTGGCGGTAAGGGGCTTTTTGCGTGAGCAACGCGCGGGTTCGTTTAATACTATATCAAGCAAGATGAAATAACACTGGACCAAAAAAGGTGGAGTTAGTGCTTAGATAACGATGTGCGTACTATTTTCCTAATAGCTGGTTTAAGAGGACGCTCCACGTATATGACTGGGCAAGATTCATTTTCACAGTTCCATTTACCAGATTCTTTCGCCAAAGGTTCTCCACATTCTGGACAACTAACCATGTTTTCACCGTTCACATATCAAAAGGCAGACGGTAAAAAGAATTATGAACCGAGAATTCTGAGGCAAAATCCATGAACCCACAAAGACAACACCTATTATCACACCTAATGCTGCTACTACTGCTGAAATAGATGGTATATCTAACGTGTTATCAACTAAAAGAGAAGATTAAGTGAAGTGAACTTAGAAGTTCCAGTAGATTAGATGTTTACTTCATCTTGCTTGATATTCATATACAATGCTTTGCTACTTACTTGACAGACATGTGGAAAACGGAATTTTCACCCTTACATTGCATCCGCAAGTGATTGGCCGAGGCTACAGGATCGTGGTACTGGAGAAACTTGTCAAGCACATGAAGAATTGTTCGAACGTCTGGTTTGCGCGAATGATAGATGTAGCAAAAGCATGGAAAAACTAGTTGTTTTAGGCTTGGCGCAACTATGAAACATAAATGCTATGAAAACCTAAGAGAATAATAGAAACATCTCAAAATCCGCGCTGGGAGAAAAACGTGATTGTAAAAGTGATCGTGGACGCCAACTTCCTCTTCATACCGTCCCAGTTTCAAATTGACGTATTCGAAGAATTGCTGACCCTCTTAAATCAAAAGTTTGAGCCGATTCTCCTCTCTACCACGCACAAGGAGCTTCAGAAAATAGTTGAGAGGAGCTCTCCCAAGATGCGACAACGTGCATTGCTGGCACTCAGACTCGCTGAAAAATGCCGCATAGTGGAAGTTGAACAAGGCTTTAAGGAGACGCCTGACGATGTGATTACTCGAGTGGCTGCGGAGTGGAGGTGCCCCGTTGCCACAAACGATCGGGCGCTCAAGAAGAGATTAAGGGATGAAAATTTGCCTGTTATTTATTTGAGGCAACGATCTCGTTTGGAGATGGAAGGAAGTGTCAGGTGATTTCTAGAAGTAGAAAAAAGGATGACACAGAAGCGTTTATAGGGCGTAACCTATTTATCTGGGGCAACAGTCCCGCTTAAAGATAGGGTGCTAAGTCTTAACACCCCTTTATGAAGGAAAATGTGGAGCGAAACAAACCGTGTTTAAGCTCGTGGATTTGGGTGATACTATACGCATACCTCCGGAAAAATTCGGCAAACCCATAGAAACTGTTGGTTACGAACAACTAAGGACAAAATATGAAGGAATGATCGACGAGGAACTGGGCTACGTGGTTGCCGTTACCAGCATTCAAGTCAGCCCGGTTGGAAAGATCATTCCAGGAGATGGAGCCACCTACCACAGGACTGTGTTCTCCCTCCTCACGTTTCGTCCCACCGTCCAAGAGGTGATTGAGGGAGAAGTGGTTGAAATAGCTGACTTCGGAGCGTTCGTTCGAGTGGGCCCAGTCGACGCATTACTTCACGTGTCCCAGCTTATAGACGACTTCATTTCCTACGACGAAAGACAGGGAGTACTCATGGGCAAAGAAACAAAAAGGAAGCTTATGACCCGAGATCACGTAAGAGTTCGCGTAACAGCTGTCTCACTTGGTCGCGGTGGAGGTTCCGGAAAAGTCGGTGTAACCGCAAGGCAGCCTTTCTTGGGAAAAATTGAGTGGATTAAGAAGGACCTAGAAAAAATAAGAAGCGCCGAAACTGAAGAGCAAAAGCCTGAAGCCGGGGAGACAAAGACATGAGTGAAAAAGCCTGTCGAGAATGCCACATAATATCGTATGGAAATGTCTGCCCGAGCTGCAAAGCTTCTAGCCTAAGCGACGATTTCACTGGTTTACTAATCATTTTCGACCCCAAGGGTTCAGCTATAGCCCGTACAATGAAAGTGAAGGAAAAAGGACGTTACGCACTTCGTGTTCGGTGATCAAAATACGCAGGCTTACCCCTACACTGCGAAAGAAATTGAAGTTTCCGTTGGGACTTTTGATTCGAGGCAAATCTGATGAGACAATGAAGCAACTGGGAGAATTGGTGGAGAGGGAAAAGCCTTCAAGAATCATTTCAGTGGGCGACGTCGTTTCCGAAAGCATGACAAAACACGGCATTTTCCCCCAAGTCATGATTGTGGACAATAGGGTTATGAGAGAACCCATCACGCCGGTCTACCTAGAAGCCGACCAAACCTTGCATCTGAAAAATCCTCCAGGAACCCTGACCGACCAAGCGTGGCCTACGATACAAGAAGCGTCAAGACAGATGCAACGAACGAAAGTAGTGGTTGATGGCGAAGAAGACCTCCTCACCTTGGTGGCGGTGCTGTGTGCACCTGAAAAATCACTGGTGGTTTATGGACAGCCATATGAAGGGATTGTTGTGGTGAAGGTTACGGAACAAACCAAAGGAATGGTACGCCAGATCGTAGAGGCAATGGAGATTTCTTTCGAAAAACTAAAGTAAGGGATATGAGTCAACATCAACAGTCTTATGGAAAGGATGTCAATGAAAGTTAAGATTGTTTCGAAAGGATATAACCCTCTGCTCAAAAGGAAGGAAATAGTCTTTGAAATAGAGCACGCAGAGACTGGAGGAACCCCACCTCGTTTCGAGGTGAGAGAAAAAATTGCGTCTAAGTTGAAAACGAAAGTTGAGCTGGTGTATGTTAGTCGAATGGAGACAAAAACTGGAACTAGAACTGCTGTGGGTGAGGCTAACGCCTATGACTCTGTTGAACAAGCTAAACGTTTAGAGCCTGAACACATTGTTGCTAGGAACGCTCCTCCGGAAAAGCAAGAGGAAGAGAAAAAGGAGGGCAGCTAAATGAGCGAAGAATCAAGTGAAGAACCGGTTGAAGAAAAACCTGAGGAGAAAGTTGAGAAAGCTGAAAAACGGGTTGAAGAGAAGCCGGAGAAGAAAGCTGAGAAAAGGAAGAAGGGCGTTTTTCACCATTACAAGGTTGAAGGAGAGAAATTTAAAAGGTTACTTCCCTTCTGCGAACGGTGTGGACCCGGATATTTCATGGCTAGTCACAATGATCGCTACACCTGCGGGCATTGCGGCTTCACGCGTTACAAGTCAACTCAAGGAAGCGGTTGAAGCAAGTTTAAATCTTAAGACGCCCATAAGATTTGATGTGGAGAGTGTAGGATACGGTTCAGGTACGCGTTCTTATATACAACCTTTCGGCGGAACGGCTTTGGGAGGATGAGAAGCCCTTTCCACCTATCCAGATAGCTACCAACATCAACGTCCTTGGAATTAATGAGAAAAGTGAAGACTTGTTAGAGGTTCCGTTTGTTTTCACGATCAATTACGCTCCAGCTGTGGCGCAGATTAGTGTAAAGGGAAGGGCTCAGGTTAGGGGACCGAAGAGTGAGCTTAAGAAGATTCTTAACGAGTATACGAAGAAGCATGTTCCTCCGCCAATTGTTATTCAGTCTATCTCCAACATTGTTTTCGTAGAGTCGGTAATTATCACTCGGACTTTGAACGTTCCTCCTCCTATTCCTTTGCCTAAAATCCCGCTGACTAAGAAAAAGAAGCTTTCAGAACCGACTTACCGTGCTTAAAAGGTTATTTCAAGGGCACATACATGGATGATCTGGAGGCGCCGATGCCTGGTGACCCGTGTCTGACAGGTTTGTTAGTGATGGCGAATTCACCTAGGTAGTGTCCGATCATTTCGGGTGTGATTTCTACTGCTGTAAACGTTTTTCCGTTGTGGATGAGGATTGTGGTCTCGATCATTTCTGGAAGGACTATCATGTTACGGGCGTGGGTTTTGACGATTGCTTTCTGTTGCTGTTCTTGCTGGGTTTGTTTGGTTCTTCGGATGTTTTCCAGAAGCGTGCGTTGTTCTTTAGTTAGTCCTCTTTGCAGGGTTCTTCTTTGGCGTGACGGGAGTAGGAGAATGAATTCGTCCATGGACATAGCTTGTAGTTGTGGAGCGGTGTAGCCGTGGTAGGTGTATTGTTTAGGCATTTTCCATCTGTTTTCCTTTTGGTTGTTTGGAGTTTATTAAAGGTTTCCTAAAATTGTGTTTAGTCTCTCTTTCTCTTTCCAAGCCCCCTCTCTCTTCGGTACAAGGCATTTTTGCGAAAAATACTGCTTTCCTGAATTAATGTAACGGAAAAACAGGTAAATTTATGCGCGCAAGCTCATGATTTTAAGATGTTTAAAAGACGTTTTCAAGTGTGTATGCGTTTAGTTTGACTACTTGGGCTCAGCTTCTTAGTGTAGACAGAGAAGAGATATTCGGAATCAACTTTTCTCATGAGCATGTCGCTTGCTTTGGTATTCTTCGTGTTTTTTGGGCTCAACAAAACCCTTTCTAACACATCTCTTTCGGTGATAATTCCAACGGGTTTTTTGCGCTTATCACAATTAAGTAGCCTATGTCGCGTTTGTTAATTAGTTCCACCACCGTTTTCACTGTTGCTCTTTTTCCACTGTTAAAACGTTCTTGGTCATAACGTCTTTGAGTTTCAATGATTTAGGCATCAAAGGAGTTCTCTAACTATTTATAATGAAGGTCGTTAAAAATAGGTTATGAATACAAAATATGAAACGTCACTTAATAAGGTGCACTCTTCTAAGGTCTTGGCAAAGAAATCTGCAATTTTTCTGAAGAGCTTTCTTCCGTCAAAGGCGTCTGAATGTTAAAGCTTAAGGCTTAAGTCTAGCGTAGAATTTATTATTCCAGCTTGACGTACTGGTATAGGCGTAGATGG
>CP070759.1:1501052-1507351 GCA_020348945.1 Candidatus Bathyarchaeota archaeon | reverse complement strand
ACGACGCTTACTTAATGGATGTCGGCGAAGGCTACAAAGCTAACGAAAACGCGAATCTCCAGCCAAACGCTGAGACCGCTCACAAGAGAAAAGCGGACTGGGTTTCTGGAGAAGAGTACCTGCTCTTAATGCCTCCGAAACTGGCTGACTCTCACCTATCCGGGGACCTACACATACATGACTTAGAATACTTTGGAACGAGACCCTTCTGTCAAGACTGGGACCTCCGCTACTTCTTTTACTACGGCCTAATGCCAGACGGAATGGGCACAAGAACAAGCATTGCGGGTCCAGCTAAACATGCGGAGGTTGCGATCCTCCACACCGCCAAGATTCTTGCTTCCGCACAGACAAACTTCGCAGGCGGTGAAGGCTTCTACAATTTTCTAGTTTTCCTTGCTCCTTACGTGAGAGGATTAAGCTATGAAAGAATTAAGCAGCTCATGCAAATGATGTTTTTTGAGTACACTCAAGCCTATGTCGCTAGAGGCGGACAACTGGTCTTCAGCAACATTCAGGTGCAACCTGGAGTCCCAGAGCTCTGGAGAAATGTTCCTATCGTAGCAAGAGGACGGGTTGGACCAGACGTTTACGGAGACTACGAGGACGAGGTTCGCCTCATGTTTAGAGCGCTTTATAGCGTTGCTTATAAGGGAGACTACTGGGGGAAACCCTTCAATTTTCCAAAACTCGAAAACGGTATAAGCCCCGAGTTTTTCAAGCCGGAATACGATGAGTTCTGGCTGGACGTTCACAAGGTTGTGGCCAAGTTTGGAACCCCCTACTTCGACAACATGTTGCCAGCTTACAGGGGCTATGGCAAAGGCGTTTCGTGTTATCAATGTTGCGCGTACTGTTTTGTTGAAACACCTGACGACAGTCCAGACTTCGAAGATAAGCTCTATTTCAATGACGGAAAACACTTCACCATGGGGAGTTGCCAGGTTGTGAGCCTAAATCTTCCGAGAATGGCTTACAAAGCCAACGGAGATGACTCCAAACTCTTCGAGGAAGGTCGCAGACTCATGGATCACGCAGTTGAAATATTCAGGGTCAAGAAGAAGTGGATGAACCTAATATTAAAGCACAATCGAATTCCCTTTGCCACTCAACGGCCGAGAGACCCCAAAACCGGTCGGAAAGGGACTCCAGCTGTAGACTTTGACGGACTTGCCTTCACTATGGGTTTGGTGGGCGGGAACGAAATGGCTCAGTGGCACACAGGCTATCAATTTCATGAGCATCCGGATGCCATCAGAATACTAGTTAAGCTGATTCTGGAAATGCAGAAGTACAGAGAGGAACTTCAAGAGAAGAGTGGACTAAAGCTCACTTTGGCTAGAACCCCAGCTGAGTCCACAGCTCAAAGATTCGCTGTAGCAGACCTCCTAACAGGAAACTATCGCGACAAGGCTAAGAAACTCGTTAAAGGAGACTTGAACGGAGCAAGATCTGCGCTTGCCGATGGAAAAACAGATGTCCCCGTTTACTACAGCAATGGAACCCACCTCTACGTAGGAGCCAAGACAAACATAATTGATAGAATACACATAGAACAGAAGTTCTTCCCACTCTTAAGCGGCGGAAACATGTTACACGTCTGGCTTGGCCAAAACTCTCCAGACCCAGAAGGATTATACAAACTAACCCAGAAGATTGCCACCCGAACTCAGGTGGGTTACTACGCCTACACAAAAGACCTGACAATCTGTAACGGTTGCGGGA
The DNA here is from genome assembly GCA_020348945.1 of Candidatus Bathyarchaeota archaeon. Classification (GTDB taxonomy): domain Archaea; phylum Thermoproteota; class Bathyarchaeia; order Bathyarchaeales; family Bathyarchaeaceae. The sequence goes on along the minus strand of CP070759.1, from coordinate 1,505,626 downwards.
GGGTTACAGGAGGCGTCAACAAGCGGTGTCCCAACTGTGGGGCCAGTGACCTAGAATGGTGGTCGAGAGTAACAGGCTACTACCAAGCGGTAAGCGGGTGGAATGAAGCGAAAAAGAAAGAACTCGTAGACAGATACAGAGTCACATTGTAACCAGATTTATTTTATTGCGCCTAGGACGAGTGCTAGTAGGGCCATTCTTGTGACTACGCCGTTCCAAACTTGCTGGAAATATTTGGCGTGGGGTGTTTCATCTACTTCGGGAGCGATTTCTCCAACCCTTGGAAGCGGATGTAGAATAGTCATGTCTTTTTTCGCGTTTTTCAGTGTCTCAAGGTTTATGTTGTATATTCCCTTCACTTTTGCGTATTCAGCTGGGTCTGGAAAACGTTCTTTTTGAATTCGTGTCATGTAGAGTATGTCCATTTTTGGCAGAATCTTTTCAAGTTCGGTTTTTTGCACGACTTCTATTTTCTCTTTGATGGTTTCTAGCACTTCTCTTCGCATTTGAAGAGATTCTGGTGAGACTAGGTGTAGCTTTACCTCGTAGAGGGAAAGGGCGTAGGCGAGAGAATGAACTGTTCGTCCGTAGCGTAGGTCTCCGATTAAGGCTATGTTGAGTCCGTCGATTTTTCTTTTCTCCTTTAGAATTGTGTATAGATCCAGTAGTGCTTGTGTTGGGTGTTCCTCTGCGCCAGATCCGCCGTTAAGTATGGGGACTCCTGCGAATTCGGCGGCGAGTCGGCCTGCTCCTTCCAGTGGATGTCGTAAAACGATGATGTCTGCGTAGCTTTCTACGACGCGTATGGTGTCTGCGAGGTTTTCTCCTTTTTTAACTGAGGTCATTTCTGCTTCTGCGAATCCTACTATGGATCCTCCGAGTTTGTGCATGGCTGCTTCGAAGCTGAGTCGGGTTCGTGTGCTGGGTTCGAAGAATATGGTTGCCAGTGTTTTTCTTTGAAGCATGTTTGAGCCGCTTTTTGCGATTGGTTCCATGGTGCTGGCGGTTTTTAGAATGTAATCGATTTCTTTGCGTGTGAAATCTCTGATTGAAATTATGTCTCGTCCTTTGAATTTCAATTTTGACACCAAACACATATTTAGCAAATTGCAAATAACTGTTTTTATTTAGTAACTTTCAGGTGGTTGATGGGTTTTGGCTGAGAAGACTTTGCGGGTTTCTAAGATTAAGGATGGTACGGTGATTGATCATGTGACGTCTGGTCATGCGCTTGATGTGGTGAAGCTTTTGGGAATTACGGGTCGTGCTGGGGGGGTTGTGACTGTGGCTATGAATGTTCCTAGTAAGGATTTTGGGTTGAAGGATATGGTGAAGGTGGAGGGGAGGGAGTTGAGTTCGAAGGAGGTGGATAAGATTGCGTTGTTGGCTCCTCATGCTACTATTAATATTGTTCGGGATTATACGGTTGTGGAGAAGCAGCGGGTTAAGTTGCCTTCTGTTTTGCGTGGGATATTGAGGTGTGCGAATCCTGCTTGTGTGTCTAATAGTAATGAGCCGGTTCAGCCTACGTTTTATGTGAAGGGTGAGGAGCCGTTGCGTTTGAAGTGTCATTATTGTGGTTATATTATGGAGAAATTGGATGTGCTTAAGCAGTTTTGATTATGTGTTAACGTGTAAAGAGAAGTGTTGTTGTAAGGGTTTGGTTTAGTTTTTTGCTTGGAGGAGGAGTATGGCTCTTGCAAGGTCGCCTTCTGTTTCTTCAAGGGCCTGTTTTGCTTCTTCTATGCTTTTGCCTGTTTGGTCTGCGACGAGTCTGATGTCTTCTTCTGGGAATTCTAGTTTTTGTTTGGTTTTTTTCTCGGTGACTTGTCCTGTTACTTGGAAGATTTTTTGTCCGTGGAGGTCGAGGACGGCGACTTCTGGGTTTTCTACGATGATTTCTTTTGTGTTTGTTCGGATGATGACTTCTTCGACGTTGGGTATTCCTTCCATGTTGAGGCCCATGCGTTGCATCATTCTTTTTGCGTCTCGGGGGCTTACTCTTCTTCTCACCATTGTGGTTTTCCTCTTTTACTATACTGTCTTTGTTTCCTTCTTAACTTCTTCTGCGGTGCCTTTTCGCACTTGTACTGCTACTCCTTTTTTGAAGGTTTTCATTTCTTTTCCAGTTAGTAATGCTTTTCCTACGGCTAGGATTTTGTTGTTTTTGTTTATGATGATGACTTCTTCTTGGGGGCGGATTTCTTCGTCAGCGTCTGTCACGTGTTTGGCGAAGGCGCTTTTGCCTTTGGTGACGAAGGGTTCGGCTTCTTTTTCGATTTTGATCCATAGTCGTTGAGGTTTCATGTTTTTTGTTATTTGTTTGGCTCCTGTGATGGTTAGTGCGAATAGGCCGGTGGTGGGTCGTAGGGTTGTTAGTAGTTTTTTGTTTAGGTAGATGTGGCGTATTTTTCCTGTTTTTCTGGAGTGGGTGATTTGTACGTTGTTTGGGAAGAGTTTTTTTCCTGTTCCTTTTCCGAATTGGTAGTTTGCTATGGTTCTGATTTTTTGTAGAGCGGTAGGTTTATCATGCATGTTTTCACCATTTAGGATTCTACGAACTCTTATCGGTTAACCACTATAATTTGTTTCTTTCTTAAGACCAATAATTCGCTGGATCTTTGGTGCATTGAATGTTTGTCGAACTAGAATTTTTCATCCTTTCATTTTTCAAGAACAAGTTGCGTTTTGATTTTTTTAATACTTGGGGTTAGTTACCTATGATGCTTTATAGTATAATTTCCAGCTTCAAGCGGATAATACAAAAGGAAGCTTTTATATAATGGGTCTGGTCCTACCTCCTTGAACGTTTCCCTCATTGCTTCTTTTAGAGTTCGATTTTCAGTGATGAAGTGTTGAAGTAGCCGGGTGGTTGCTAAATCAGTTTGGGATGCCAGCACAGAGTTGCTCCAGCTTATGTAGGCGCGAGCTCCCTTCTCAATGAAGGCTTCAGCCATGTAGGAGTATGTTAATCCATTGCAGCCCATCATAATGATTATAGTTCTTTGAAATTTTCCCTTCATGCTTTGCTTGACGAATTCTGAATGTATTCCAAAGTAGGAAGGCTCCTTAGGCTCTTCGCCCTCATAAAAAGTGACGCGCCCAACCTGCCCAGTAAACTGTTCGTAAACGTGTTTTGTGTTGCTGTATGGTTCTGATGTGAAAAGTGCTAAAGGAGGTCGCATATCAGCTCTTAAGGCTGAATGTGCCCTTAGAATTATTAGGCCGTAGTCATGGTTTGGCAGGTTTTTGTAGAATTCTACGGTTACTTCTTCGCCTGGATAATAGTCAACTGTGAATCCACCCTGTTCTAGAATGTTTGTAGCTGTTTGAATGAAGGTTTGATTGGGCTGAGTAAGGCTTAGTTGATCTACGATGGCAGCCTTAAAAGGAAATGCTTGAGGAGCATTGACGTTGGGTGAGTGTGAAAAAGAATAGATAGCGTAGCAGATCAGAATGATAAGGAAAAACCACAGAAGCCTCCATACTAAGGTTTTCCGAGTGACAGGAAAAATAAGAAAACCGAACTATCAAACAGACTTTCGAAAAGAAGTTAGAGCAGTAAAGCCAGAGGACGCAGTGGAAACAGTCTACATGGAAATAGGAAGCAAACACCGAGCAAAACGCTTCCAAATAAAAATTATAAAAGTGGAAGAAGTGCCCCCAGAGGAAATTGAAAGCCTCGCCCTGAGGAAACTAACGTTGGGTGAGTAGCCTAACGTGAGTTAGACTTTTGACTTCTGTGATCCTAAGCTGTTATTGGACAAATTATCGCCAACTTTTGCCGAAGTTGTCCACCAGAATGAAGAAGTCGTCAGCAACAACCCTACCACTGCCGTCGAAGTCGCAGTTGGGGTTCCAGTTGGGGTCTCCGGGCCTAGCTCCAAAGGCATCTACTAGCAGGAAGAAGTCGTCGGCAACAACTCTGCCGCTGCCGTCGGCGTCGCCTAGAATCGTAACTACAACCCAACGTGTGAGAGTGTTGTCGAGCGTGTATGTTTCGTTTGGAACTGGCGTGGCTGTGGCGGTTATGGTGTAGTTGCCGTAAGGAACACCTATTGTGTTCCACGTGAAGGTGACGGTTGTAGAGTTTCCGCCTGTCATGGTAGGTATTGTATCGTTTCCTATGACAACTTCGTCTCCAATGATTGAACTGTTCTTGTCGGCGTAGAGGGTGATGTTGAAAGTTTCAGGATAGTGGCCCACATTTTTGGCGGTTATGTTGATTGTTGTATTGTATCCTTGGCCGACTACGGTTTTGGAAAGTGTGATGTTGGTGATGGCTGTGTCGTGGGCTGTGAAGGGATAGTTGTCCTGATTGCTCGTATCAATGATGTGTGGCGTGTCGCCTATTCCGTCACTGCCAGTTTCGTTCTGGTAGAGACCATTATACAAGTCAACACCAGTGTAGTTACTCCAATAGTTTCCGCCGGATGGGTAACCATCATCCCAAACATTTGTTGAGTTGTAACTATACACTTGTTCAGTGTTGTCTACGAGGTTGTTATGGTAAATAGTGTTGTTTGAAGAAAGCCAGAGCCAGATGCCATTGTGGTTGTTTGTTATGTTGTTTT
>CP070759.1:1493292-1500952 GCA_020348945.1 Candidatus Bathyarchaeota archaeon | reverse complement strand
ATTCCCTGCCTCAATACTCCATTCATCTTTCTTTAAACACTACTTTTAACTTATCAAGGTAACGGTATGCAGTCACGCTGCCTCTTCCAGTTTCGCTGGCAGATACTTGTCCACAATATAAGTTAACCCGTACCTGCTGAACGCCTCCTGCTCCGCCTTCTTCCGGATTTTCAGGAATTGTTTAACCTCCCTCTGCCATAATTCTCCCTTGTACCGCGGATCCTTCTGCAACTCGTAAAGACGCTTAACGTCCACTTCAGTCAACGCTTCACTAGGCAACTTGTAATCCACGATGTCGGTAGCCCAAACACCTGACCACTTAGCGTCAGGAGTGGTTAAATCTCTCAGGTGGGCGGCATTTGCTGAGCCAGAGATTATGACCATGGCGATGTGCATTCCCCAAGGGTCGCCGTCTGTGAATATGTACACGGGAAGGTTTAGTTCCTTGTTCAGTCTGTGAATGAAGTGTCGAGTGGCTCGCGGCGCTTGACCTGCCGTGAGCACGAGGAGGGAATTGAATTTTTTGTGAACTTGCTCCTCGATGAACCGTGTGAACAGTCCGCCCTTCTCGATGGCTATAACCTTGTCTGCGGTGGTCTTGGCGAACTCGGCGGAGGTAAGCGCAGGTCCTATCATAACTCCGTCTGGATGAGACATCAGATTGTATTGTTTACCCTCGTATCCAGGAACCGTGTACTCAATAGTTAGGTCGCCGAAAATGGCTGAACGTTCCTCAGGAAACACGTGGAAATCCTCTCGGGAAATCTTTGCCACAGTTTCAAGGTCGGTTAAGATACTGTTTGATTCAGGCTGATCTTTAAAAGGTATGTCGTAGGCTTGTGCTGAATAGTACACGTCACGAAGAGTAGAAGTCTTCCGGTGCTGCACGAGTTCGTGAGCGAAGTAGGCTGCCCAAACAAGCTGACTGAAAGGTCGGATGTGACGGATGTTTCGAGCGCTCCTACGCACGCTTTTTTCGCCCAAAACGTACTGTCGAAACTCTGGACTGTAGAAGATGTTATCGATAGATCGGCTCGGCATCGTTATCCATGGGAAGTTTCCTTTATCCATTTGACTGTAGAGGGTTGCTCCAAAGTTTCTCAGATGCGTTAGAATCTCTTCTTGTCTCTCTGTCGCAAAACTCTTACTCTTTTTCTTCTTCAAATTTCCGTACACTCCACAATAATTTTCTAATGTCTGGCTCCTTTTCTTTGCCGGACAGTTCTGTTGAGAACTTGGCGATTTTTGGCAAATACTTAGAAAAAGTAGCCAGCCGCTTCCTTTCTTTTTCTCTATACTCTCGTTTGGACAGAAAGCGCCGCAGTTGACGAGCTACCTCGCGGACTCCGTTCAAAACTTCATTTTTCACCTCAGGTCTGTCCGCGATGAACTCTTTGCCCACAGTTTTGTAGGGGACCTTTGTGCTACACAAGTGAACCAGAATGGCAACGGGCATGTCGAGTGTAATCTTGTACTTTCGCCAGTTGATGGATTTTATGATCCTCCATGAGACGTCGCTGGCTTCGTCGTAAAGTAACGGAATTCTGTTAGCGAATCGATAAAGCACGATGTCATCTTTCCTAGGCACGTTTCCACCATATGCTATTGCTGTCTCGACGACAAACGGGTGGCCAGAGTAGGTGGAGGGCTTGCGTTGACAAACTGCAATGAACTCTGGTTCCAGCTCCTTTAGGATACCAGCTTTTAACAATTCCGCGCCTAAAGGTGAGAGGCAACCCGCGTCTGGGGAACGAAATTTATCATATTTTTTCATCTTCCGCACAAGTTTCACAATTTCGTCGGGTTCCAGTTTTCTAGGATTCTTCGTTTCATCTATTTCGGCGAACTTTAGAAAATTGCGAGCAGTCCTATTACCTATTCTGTGAAAATGTGTTTTCATGAAGTCAACCATGTTACGGCACTTGGTGATCAGTATGAGGCGTCGAAGAGTTTCCACGTCCACTCCGTGGGGATGGGGGAGGGTTTCTTTTGGTGGACGCGGTACTTTGGAGGTAACTCGGGTGAATTTGTAGAGGCGTCCTTTTGGGTCAACGAAGGTAATGTTGGCGTAGGGGGTCACCACCGCCGTCTGCTTTAAGTATTCCAATATTCTTGACATAGCTCTGGGATAGTCTCCTTCGAGACAAAATTCCACAACGGTTCCACGCCACCGGTCCTTGTTCACTTGAATTTTGCGATCCAAAATCACCGGTCGGTTTCTCTGAATGTCGATCATCAACTTATACCTGTAAATCCTTGATGACCCTGTGCTAGACGCAATGCGCACTGGTTTGTGAGTGGTAATTTGTCCGTAAAGGATTGCCATGGTTCCACCGAGGCCGAAAGTGCCTCGAGCTTGTTTTAGCTTATACTTTGAACCGAACAAAACCTGTCCGAATGCCGATGGTATGTGGCGGGCGGGAATGCCGGATCCGTTGTCCTCTACTCTTAACTTGTAGACATCCGCCTCTTCTGAGCTTTTCTCACCGTCGTCGGACAGCCGAAGGTAAATGTTGGAGGGGACACGGGATTGGTCGGAGGCGTCGAGGGAGTTTTCCACAAGTTCTCGCACTGAAGAAAAGATCGCTCTAGCTGGATTAGTGAAACCAGCTATGTCTCGGTTGCGGTAGAAAAAATCTGCGGGGCTTATCTGTTCAAAGGTCACCAAACCACTTGCCTCCTTTACAGTAAATAATAACAAAAACGTCCCGTTTTTCTTTTTTCGTCCCGTTTTGAGCAGATTCTGCTGAAAATTCGTTAAAACGTGCCAGCATGCGATACACGGCTTAACAAGTTTGTTTTTAATTTTATATTACTTTCGCTTTATAATTTACTTTATTGCGGCAAAACGGATTCTAATAGAATAAATATCAGAGAGGCGGCTTGGTTTCCCAAAGTTCCAACTGTTTTTTCTTCAGATCTCTTCGTTTTCTGTGAAGAAACCGGTATACTGTTCTGTGTTGGCTACCTTTAAGGAACATTTGAATTGCTTCTCTTGCCACTTGAGCTTGATCCATGTCTCCAATGATAGACACAGTGTGTCCGTGAATAGAGACGCTAGCGTCAGTGAGTTCCTCTAGGGTTCTTCTGGTTTTGCCTTCCTTCCCGATGATCCTTCCCTTTAATCGCTTTATGTCTGACTGAGACCTCCCCACAATATCTCGCAGATCAATAACTACTAGAATCGCGTCGTCGTCTTGGAGGAGTCTAAAAGCACGTTCAGGTGAGAACCCTCTTCCGATGGCGGTAATTACTTCTTTGGCTCTGAAGAGAAGAGAGGGATCTGTTGCAGTGGAGTTCAGAGTTATCGTGATGTTGCCAGTTTCGCTGTCTATCTGAAGTTCCACAGAAAGTTTTTTCTCAAGGCTTTCTTTCACGCGGCCATTAGGACCTATGAGGGCTCCGATGCGTTCTCGCGGAACCTTGACGAAGGTGCTAGGTTTTGCCACTTGTAACTCTCCTGTGCATTTCCTCCACTGACAAAATGTCTACGTGTAGTCTTTTGAAGTATTTGTACAGGTTTTCTAAGTCTCTTCGCAGGAACTGATCAGCCATAGGATGTTCAAGAGCTACAGCTTGTGAGACATCGAAGATCACGGGTTGGTTCTTCCAAATCATGATGTTGTATTCACTGAGGTCTGCGTGCACTAGTTCAGCCTTTTGATACAGCTTCTTCACGCAGGATAAGAGCCGGCGAAAAACTTGCTCAGGGTTTTTAAAAGATACTTCTTTCATCACTGGTGCGCTCATTCCATTGTCTCCAATGAATTCCATTATCAACACGTTTTTGTTGACCGCTATGGGCTCAGGAACCCTAACCCCTGCATTGTGGGCACGCTGTAAATTTTTGAATTCCTTCTGGGCCCAAGCGTAAATGAGGGCCCGTGTGCCTCCTCGAACATGAGTAAACCTTGGGTCGCCTCTGATATAGAGGAGCATACCTCTTTTAAACTCGGCTGAAGATGTTAGATAGATTTTGATTGCAAGTTCCTTTCCATCCGGGTTTTTTCCCCAGTAGATTCTGGCTTCCTTTCCAGCTTTCACTACGCCGTAGATTTCGTCGATGGTTCCTTTGTTCATGAGATTGTAAATGATCATGAGGGTGGAGCGGTCGAAAACCTCTTCCATAACTGCTCGTTCAGTTGAAATGTCTTTAATTAGCATCTTATCCCTTTTTTCCACTACACGAAGCTTATGCTCTAAACGTTTTCTTTTTGCTTGTTCACGTAGGTATTTGTCTTTAGCCATGAGTTCGTCCTATAGGCAAGGTGGTTGCACACATTTAAAAGCGGTTCTATAGAGAATTTTCACAAAATTCGTGGCGAGAAGAAGGATGACGCTCGAACTTTTGACTCACAACGTAAACCCTTGATTTAGAAAAGTACAGGAAACCCAATATTCTGGAAATCCTTACAGACTCCTTTTTTTTCTGTTAATAAAGTTGAACGTATACTCCTAGCGCACGCATGATGAAGCAACATTTCTAACTGTTTTCTGGTGGCGCCACATCGGTTTCGACCCAGCTGAATTTTTTCTGAAGGGTCTTTGTGTAGTACTGCCTCCAGTCGTAGTCAACTTGTTTTCCCCATTCGTAGTAGATTCGAGGGTCAATGTAACTTTTCAAGGATGTCACGAGGTTGTAGTCACGAGTCTCCTCTTGGACTCTTATCTTGAGCTTCAGCTTATCTAACGCTGCTTTGTCACGTTGCTTCCGACTCTCCATCCTCTGCCTCATCTTTTCCATCCGCTCCGCGTGCTTGGTTTCCATATCCTTGAGATATTGCTTTTGGCGCGTCACAGCTTTTCGCTTAAGGCTAATGCGTTTCTTCATGGCACGAACGGGTTTACCTTGTCGCTTCTTGTCTGCAAGTTGCCGCCGATAAACCTCCAGCTTCTCCTTCATCGCCTTCAGCCTTTCCTCCTGCTTCCTTAATCTCTCCTTGTATTTCGCTTCCCGCTCCTTAGCTTTCTGCCTCAACTTAACCTGAGCCTCCTTCGCCCGGTCCTTCAGAACCTTGAGGCGAGCCTTCTTCTTTTCTAAAGATGATTCCCAAGTCTTGGAAATGGTGCGCTTGTGATTGCATATCTTAGCAGCCTCAAGATTCGCCATCGTTGCAAAATACTTCTTCGCGTATTCAGAGTCTTCGAGTTTGACAGAAATTTTTTCTAACTTCGTCTTGACGGCTTCGGACGCATAGTAGGTGCGGAAGACTTTTGATGATAGCCCAGCCATCACCTCATCGAGGAATTCGCTCACATGCTTTGAGCCGACGCCATCGAAAAGAGTAGAGTTCGCCTTCGCGTTCGCTGCGAATTCCTTGAGGTTCCCGATGACATTGTCTGGAAGTTCAACCCTGAAAATATGAGGTACAGAATCTTTTCCAAGGAAGTCAAAGGTTACAGTGCCGTCGCCGTTGGAGCGAATATGCTCTGGTCGGATGGTTGAAGCTCCAACAGTGTCCGCCTCGTCAGGGTCTTTCTCGTCACCGACCCTTATCTTCAGCTTATCAATAAGGAAACAGACGGTTGCTGTTTTCCTCCGTCTTAGATCATCAGCGTCGAGGTTTGACAAGATGTGTTTTTGAATCCGTGCAAGGTTCCGGCGGAACTCTCCTGCCTTGTCAAATTTTTCGATATCCTTCCTTTGCTTCAAGATGCTGGAATCGGAAAACCACACGTATTTCATTTTGCCAGTAAGTTTATCTCGCCATCGTGCGATCCACATGTCGCTGGGTTGCCAGACTATGGCTTTCCAGTTGCCCGGTGGCTTAAGGGCGTCGGGCGAGAGGTTAAGCGTGATGTTCTCTTTACGAGGCCCCTCCTTCCAACTGCCTCTTACGGGATGTTTCCCTCGACCCATAAAAATGGAGCTAGGTTCAACGGCGTAGTTGGCTACCTCCATCTGATTGCCATCAACTCTGGCATATCCATAGCGTTCCTTGTTCGTTTCTCTCAGGACTTTCCTTTGAGTTGCCAGCTGTTTCCTCTCCTCCCTGGAGAGGTTCGCTTTCCAATCTCGTTCTTTTTCGACAAAAGATATGACCTCAGAGTAATCAACTTCACCGAGTTTGACACTGATGCCGAGTTTCTTTGAGAAGTCACGGTGGAAGTTCTCGGCGAAGACGGAGTCTTCAACGTATGGAGTTCCCACTTTCTTAGCCCAAGCGAAAGCCATTTCCTCCTGTTCCGGCGTTAGCGTAATTTTCTCACCGTTCACTTTGATGGTGAGCCCTTTTCCTTCGTATCGGGGTGGAACTAGGACGCCGTTCTGATGTAGCTTTTCCATTCGGTTTCTCCGCCTGATTAGACGTCTATACGGGGGAAGGGAGGAGACTTAAACCTTGCTTCTCACAATCCATGTCTGAAGAGCGCGTGCATGTTAGAAAGTTTTTAACTATAGTTTTCTATTAGCACGCCCATTTACGGATGGTTTCTAACGTAACTTTTGTGTAGCTCGTTTAAGCGCCTTTTTACTGTACGAAGTATCTTGGTTCTAAGTTCTTTTTCACGACTTGACTTTTTTATTCTTTTGAGCCTTCGAGCTAGTTGAGCATCGTGTAAACTTTCTTTAATCCATTTTTCATAGTCTCCGCGTCTAAAGTGGAATGTAAGCGATTTCTTGTCAATTGTTTTGACAGTTTCACAAAAGTCGTCCAGATTTGTCGCCAGTTTTCCTGTGTATTTACCGATGTCTTCGAAGAACAAGAATGATTGGTCAGGAGAAACAGTTCTTAAAATCTCTGAAGCACTCGCTTTGTCAACATCTGCTTTCATTTCATTGCACCACATTGACTTAGACCGTTATGTCGAGTAAAAAAGAATTATGAACGCGAAATACAGATTTAGAATGCAGAAAACTTCAGTTTACACATGTGCGTACGTTGTGTACGCAGAAACAGCGATATTTTTAAGGTTGAGAACTCCCTTTAAATACCCAAAGGCTGGACTTCAAAATGCAAAAACAAGTCAAACTCATTCAGCAACAATACCGAATCATCGGTCGAGAAGAGGAACTACAGAAAGCTCTCGCTGCCGTTTCCTCCAACAGACACATACTCTTCGAAGGAACCGTGGGAGTAGGCAAAACAATCATCGCCATGGCGCTTGCAAAACATTTTAACCGAAAGTTCCACAGAGTCGACGGAGACGAACGCTACACAGAACACAAACTAACAGGTTGGTTCGACCCAGCACTGGTCATAGCAAAAGGCTACTCAGTAAAAACATTCATACTAGGTCCCCTTACCCAAGCCATGAAAGAAGGGTCCTTCCTTTTCATCAACGAACTAAACCGAATGCCCGAAGGAACCCAGAACGTGTTGCTCCCAGCCATGGATGAAAAACAAATAATCATCCCAAAAATCGGCACGATTAAAGCTAAACCAAGATTCCTCATAATCGCAACCCAAAACCCCGAGGAGTATGTAGGCACAAGCCGACTCAGCGAAGCCCTTGAAGACCGTTTCGTGTGGATTCGCCTCGACTACCAATCAGAAATTGAGGAACAGAAAATAGTTCAGAAGGAAACCGGATGCAAAAACGAGGACATAATAGCCATAGCAGTGAAAATTGCAAGAAAAACTAGGGAAGACTCGGATATTAGACATGGAGCCTCAGTCCGCGGTGCAATAGACATCACAGAACTGATTCAACACACCAT
>CP070759.1:1465273-1493192 GCA_020348945.1 Candidatus Bathyarchaeota archaeon | reverse complement strand
TAAACTTGCCTTTAAGACAAAACTCCTCAACATATCCCACCGCTTATTCCATCTATCGAACCAGCTCTTATACCTTATGTAAGAATCCTTGATTGAATCAAGACTGAAAACCAAACATGTTACACCGATGTTACATGTTAATGTAACGCTAATTGTTGTTTTTCTGTCTATAACCTTTCGCGCGCGATTAATTGACAATGTATAATCGTCCATAGTTATGAAAACTTTTCCATTTCAAAACCCTTTTCAAAACCTAAAAAACAGTACCATTCATTCATTATCTTCTTCCACCACTCCAATATAGAAAGAATGTTGATGTAAATAAAATTCCTTCTAACATCCATAGTGCACACATAAAAAGAGCGGTGTGTGCCTTCTGGTAGGGGTTTAAGCTTGTTGGTTGTTTGTGTGCTTCAAGCTCACATAGGTTAAGCTTCTAAAGGTTTAATCAATTCCCGAAACAAATCTTGTCTTTATCCCATTAAAGATACTCTATGACTTGGGATATGCGTTTGCATTGGAAGTCTGGTTTAAAGTTTGGGTTTTTCGCCTTGCCCCAACTCGCAAAAGAGAATGGATATTTTCCTTGGCGTATTAGAATCGTTTTAATCCCAACTTCTCTGGCTCCTTCCAAATCGCTGATGCGGTCAGATACAAAGACGCATTCGTCAGGTCTGAGCTTGAGTCTTTGAAGTGCCTCAAGGTATATGCGTTTGTCTGGTTTCTTTACTCCTATTTCATATGACAATACAATGCAATCAAAGAAATGGGTCAGATTTAACGCTTCTAAGACGTCAGATAAGCCTACAAAACAATTAGAAACCAAAGCCAATTTGTACTTTTTTCTCAAAGTGGATAAAACTGAGGTTACATTGTCATAAAGTCTAAATCTTGTTGGTACATGATTTTTCCTTAATTCTGTGAGTTCTTGAACGAGTATTGGTCTCTCACGTATTTCCAGATTTTTTAATAGCACCTTCCAAAACTCGTAGATGTCTTTCACTTCTCCCTTAATGGTGCTTCCGTAAGTGCTATCTAAAATAGGAACCAAATCGTCTAAGGTCTTGTTGTATCCATATTTCCTGAGAATTGAAACAAGCTTTTCTCTATATCTTTTAACATTCTCTTCATTAAGATAAGCCAAGGTGTACCCAAAATCAATGAGAACTCCTTTGAGATTCAAGACATCTTTCCTCTTTCCTTCTTTAGTGCCACACCTGACAAATTAATTCTTCCGCTTATTACGTTCATTTATGCCAGAATATATGAAAAGTGTTAGCAGTACTTTTTTGCGGACAGGTTTTTCAAATGTAGTGTCATTATGATTTCGTCTGTGTACTTTCCGTTTTGGAGTTTTATGCCCTTCTTGATTCTTCCTGCCTCTTGGAAACCAAAATTTTTGTAGATGTGAATCGCTTGCATGTTAGATGCGAATACATAAAGTTGAATTGTTTCAAAATTTTTCTGGCGTGCCACCTCGATGATTTTGCGTATTAGACGAGTCCCAATTCCAAGGCTACGGAATTCCTTCTTGAGATAAATTCCAAAATAGCCCACGTGAGAGGCTTTTCCCTCTCTAGGTTCAATAGATGCTCCCCCTATTAACTCATTGTTCACCCTGACCACGATATACATCATGCCAGCTTTCACTCGCTCTCGATACCATTCTTGTGCAGTTTTAACATCGGACAGTCCCACATTTCTAATGAAGTAAAGCCCTTCTTCAATGATGCTACTGTAAACTGGAACAAGCTCAGGTAGGTCTTGTTCTCTTAATAGGCTAAATGCCACAAGACGACCGTCGCCCAATTCAAACATATCATAGCTCACAAGAAAACCTCATCATGTTTAAGGTTTAATCAATTGTTTAAAAAATTTGGGAAGGGAGAACATGTGCCCTATTACGCTAGGAGTGAATCTTCTTTAAACATCTCTAGCATACACACTTAATACGTGATATGTGACTTCTGGGAAACCAGCCTCGAATTTTCACGAATGGCGGGGGAGTTCAGTTAGCCATAAGAATGTTAAAATCGAACAGGAAGTTGGATGTTCTACACATTCTACCTTGAATAGGCTCCAAATAGATTTGCTCTATTCAATAGAGGTTTGGAAAGAAAGAGAATAATTTAGCTGATTCTTCGAATCATCATCGGTTCTATTTGACTGATTTCATCAATTTTTTGCAGTTGTTCTTCCACTCCATCTGAGCCGCCTGGTGTTTCTTCTGGAATCACTATGTGGGCGATTAGTGCGGTGAGGCCGAAGGCTATGGGTTCTTCGTTGAACCTGTAGACTGAGGCGTATTTAGGTAGTTCTTTCTCTATTTTCTTTTTCAATTGGTTGAGATCTATGGTGATGTCGGATGGAAAGATTTTCATGGAGACTAACACTTTTGCCATTATAGTTTTCCTTCTTTTATGGTCCAGTAAAACCGCATTTTGGGCAGCGGTATGTTCTTCCGAATTTTCGGCATTTGGAGCATCTCCAGATGGTTATTTCTCCGCAGTTGGGGCAGAGGAATTTTGTTGCCTCTGTTCTTGGAGCTATGATTCGATGGCATGAACTGCATGTGGGAACGGCGACGGCCTTTTCAGTCACGTTGATTCCTCAGAGGGAATTTGGTATGAGCATGCTCCTTTATATGTGCTGTGTTTGATGTTACGTCTTTCTAGTAGACTCCCTTCTTTTAAGTGTAAGCAGTTTTTTTGAGAAAAATACCTGAAAAGGTCCAAAAGGTGGTTCTCGAGCTTTGGTTTGAAGGGAACAATTACAGGGATATAAGTAGTAGAACCGATGTTAGCATCGGCGCAATCAGCTCCATACTCGATATAGTGAGGCGAAAGACACCGGACTTGGACGAGCTTAAGAAATCGAACCTCAAGATCAGAAAACAGGGCTCCAGCATTCAAGATGCCCTGAGAGGGAGCCAGCTACTGGAAAAGGTCAACCAACTCAGAATCAGCCTTGACAGGTTGGAAAGTCTCCTCAAAATCATGTCTGAAATAGCCTCCGAACGACATACAGGAGAAGAAAAAATCGTAAACGCATCTCTCAAACTAATGAATCTCGAGGCTCAATTCAAGAAGACCTACAAGAAGATTATCCAGGATTTCCAGGCGAAACAAACCCAGATTAACCACCTCGAGCAGAGAACAGAAAAACTCCTAGAAGAAGGTCAAAAACTGAACAAAGAAAAAAGAGACTTGGGAAGGGAACTAAGCAGATGAAAAAGGAGTTGAAGCTTGCGGTAAGAACAAAGAAACGCCTACGTAGGTTAAGCTTAATAAGATTAGCTAAACTGGCAGAGCACGCCGAAAGAGAAGGAACACTTGATAACGGAATCATAAACAGACAAAACGAGCTAGAGTCCTTAAAGCGGAAAATAGCATTTCTCAGAAACAACGCCTCTGACATTGAGAAGATAGATCTGCTTCTCAGACTGAGGAGTTCAAACTTCAAATGTCCGTACTGCGGATGGTTAACATGGAAGACGTTAAGCAGATGGGAGTGTGAGAATTTACTCTTGAGAAATGCTCCCCTCACCGCAAAATGCAGCTACTGTGGCGCAACAACTCATTACGACCTCATAAAGATGCTGTTGGCAATAAGCCTCAATATCCTATCATAAATCAGCGGTTTCGAGGCATCTCGCGCGCGCATCAGAAGTGGAATCCTAAACCCACAATAGGCTTAACAGATAAAGAAACTGTCAAACTTGACTTTGATAATACGCCATTTAAAATGGTTAAGCATTGGGCTCTCAAAATAATGCGATGGTTTAAGCTTGAGGGATTCATTATTCTAAAGTCGAGCGCAAACTGCTATCATGTTGTATTCAACCGTAAAGTCTCCTGGGAAGATAATGTGAGAATTATTGCATGGGCTTGCTTAATCACGAAACATAAGAAACTAACCGTTTGGTTCATTTTCCAATGTGTTAAGAAAGGATCAACGTTAAGGATTTCATGTAAGAAAGGAAAGCCTTCACCCAGAATAGTGTATCGCTATGGCAAAGAAGACGGGGAAATCCGAAACTTTCTGCAATATCGCAGATTAATCAAGAACATAATGAGAAAAATGCGCGCGCAATTGCAGACATTAACTGAGTATTGTTCAACTTAAGCGCGTCATTCTTCGCGCTTGGAGGGTTTCTTGCGAACGAAACCGTAAGCTATCGGGGCATAAACTGCCGCAAACCCCATCACGATGATTCCCAGCACCATCAGCACTCGAGCGATGTCGTTGGAAATCCACTGCACCAGAAATCTGAGAAAATCCGGCAACACGTCTGCAAAATAAGCAAATTCAAAAGGAAAGACCACCAGGAGCCAAGCAATGGCGACGGTGACAAAAATAATTCCACCAAAAGTATCAAAGAGGCGAGAAAGGAGTCTTTGACCTAATACTCCTTCCAAGCCAGCTGTAACAATCATAAAAATCAGAGAACCATAAAGCATGATCATCTCTAACGTGCCGAATGTTGCGGTGAAAAAACCTGTTGACCACGTCTGATGGGCAGCGAAGTAAAACACCATCAAGACGCTAAATACAACTATAGTGATGCCCGTGACACGCTCGTGATACGGGATACCTTTGTCCGCCTCTGCCTTACCCCTTGAAAACCAGCTCTCAGTCGCTTCTGTCTCGTTCAAACTGATTTCATCCTTGGTGAATGCTTGTCCTTTTGTTATTATGGTCTAAAGTTATTACTAAGTTCCCTTTTTTTTCCCCTAGCGCGTAGTTATTTGACATCTTCTGGATAGAGTTTCTTTCCTCTTTCTGTGTATTCGACAATATCTAATTGTTTTAGAAGCAATGAACGATCACTTAAGCTCCATCCCTCTACAATTTTGCCATTAACTATGCGATAGATATCAACAGCATAGGTTGTTATCTTCTTGCCAGTAGGGGCTAATCCAAAAAATTCGCCTGTATTGGTTCCCGTATTAGTACGAACCCACACCTTATCACCTTCAGCAATTATATTTTCAATATTTTCATGCCAATCGGGAACGCCTTCGCGACCCACGATAAATAATTGTTTGAGGTTTTCCAAACCTTGTAGTTGATGGGGAGGACCTGTAAATCGTCCAATATAATCTGGAGCCACTAAATCGTCAAATATATCAAAATTTTGCTTATTTTAGGCGTCAATCATTTTGCGAACAATCGCCTTATTCTCTTCCAGTGACATATAACATCACCTCTCCTTAATTCTCTTTTTTAAAATTTAACAATTGTTGTCTTCATTTGGGTTTGGGTTTGGGATTAAAATTTAACCTCTCTCGTGTGTGCTTGCGCCCGTGCAAACACGCTTTTATAGTTCTTATCAGATAGAATTTGAGCATGAAATCTGTATTTTCAGGAAAAGACATGGGTTTTGGTCAACCTAGAAAAACAACGAGGAGTGTTCGTGTTCCCCAATATTTTGTCTTCACAGAAATTGAACTTTTCTCGCTTATACTTTGTGTGATACTGGATGTAATCGAGTATGCGGCAGCAGTGTTGACGATGCCAGTGGTAGGCGATGTATTTGATGTTGTTGGAATCTTAGTTTGCTTTGTCATGTTCCGCTGGATAGGATTAGTGTCCTTGGTGGAGTTAGTGCCAGGCGCAGATGTTCTCCCTATTTTTATTATTACATGGTTAATATGGTATTTGCTCAAGAAACAAAAAATAGTCACCCACAAACTCTAGCATTTTCGATTCGATGGTGACGCAGTCGTGCGCGTGTCAGGAACCCCCTTAATCCAAAAAAAGTGGGAGTTGCGGGAGTAGTAGCCACCTTTTCACATGAAACAAAGAAGCTAAGGATAGCAAATGATATACATGCGCGCGCGCAGAAAGTGTGTGTGCCTTAAATTATTAATGCAACTTAAACAAACAATAATTTCAGAAGAACTTTCAACTAAAAAGGGTAAATAGAAATGGCTTTTATTGGCTGGTCAGAACTCATTCTAATTCTCTCCATCTTGCTGTTTTTGATAGTTCCAATTTTAGTAATCTACTACTTTGTCAAACATGCAGTTAGAAAAGGTATCAAAGAAGCTTTAGAGGAAAGAGTTTCTCCACTACAAGTCACAACTAGAATCTGTCCACACTGTGAACGAGGAATATCTGAAGAAGCAAAATTCTGCTCTTACTGTGGGAAAGAACTGAAATAGAATCTGTCTTCACTGAATACAAATGTCAAGCAAGATGAAGTAAACAGTACTCAACCACTCTCTTTTTCTAAATATTGTAGAATATCTTGAGGATTACATGCCATTTAGAATTCAATAGAAGATTCTTCCACAAGTCATAAAAACTGAGGCAGATGAAGTAATTGATGGGGGAATATGACGAAATTGAAAGATCTTGACCTTAAGATTCTCTTTGAGTTGATAAAAAACTCCAAAACAAGTGACCGACAGCTAGCTAAGAAAATTGGGGTATCTCAACCCACCATTACAAGAAGGAGAGCAAGATTAGAAAGGGAAGTGATAGATGGTTACACAGCTATTCCGAAATGGGATAAACTTGGGTATAACCTACTTGCGGTCACATTAGTTAAAACTCCATTCAAGTTTGCATCAAATGAGAAGAGGAACAATGCCTATAATAAGTCGATGAAATGGCTGGCAAAACAATCCAATGTTATTATGGGGAGTGGATGCCGAGGAATGGGAATGACTGGCATCTTGATTTCACTCCACAAGAACTATGCAGACCTTGATGAATTCCTAACCAATCATAGGGAACAATTGGGGGACATTTTAGAAGACGTTCAGACTGTTGTTGTGAATCTCTCTGGAAAAGCAGTCTATAGACCCCTTCATCTTAAATATTTGGCAGAACGAAAATAGAACACTGCATTTCACCACTATTCATGATAGCAACACTGCTGACCGTCACAGTCTACAGAAGAAAACATTTTGTGACAGAGATTACCTTTTAGCATACAATGAAAGAACTAGTTCAGTGCATGAAGAGTTAGTTGGAGTTCTTAAAAGGGAAAGGTGAGACCAACCAATTCTCCGAATAATAGGTAGCTTGATACTAGGTAGCCTAATATTGCGCCACTGCAAAGAAAGGGCAGTCCTGCTTGTGGTTTTCCTTTAATAACAGCTGTCATAAGTACTGCAAAACCAAGAAGTGTACCAAGCATTACAGATAGAGCTACAAGGAGACCGTTAGTGGCAATACTATGAAAGGTGGATGCAACCAAGAACCCGGGAATTACAACATCGCCCAATCCCATGAAGAATGCTTCCCTTTTTTCGTCTTCTTTGAGTTTTTCTTTCAAGCTCCTTGTTTCCTTAAATAGCGAATACTCTCTGATTTTTGGTATGACTAATATGACTGGTAATTTGAGGTCCAAAACAGTGTCTGCAAGGTCAATCATATGTTTAGTTTTATATACCGATATTGCATCGTACGTCGCTAGTGCGATGAGCAAAACAATCACTAAGAAGATGTTTAGGGATATGCCAAACATTCCGATAGAGCCTACTCCTACTATGATGCAGCATACGTCTATTACGTACCATTCAGGATGCTTAACAAGCATTATGACCAGAATAGTTGCGGCTGTTACGGAGAGAACTAATGACCACACTTCTGGGACCGCTAAAGCCAGTAAAGGATAAAACACATAGAAAGCAAGGAATCCTGTTGATCCAAGAACGATGCCCTGTATCAACTGCCTCTTCCAAAATTTGGCAATTAACAATATGGCAACTGTGAATAGTAATAGCGTTGAAAAGAAATAGATTATGTTCATTGGATCATTTGGGTTTTCAAACACCATCATGTCAGCGGTTTCAAACGGTTTCATCACAAACAAAGCCAAACTATGGATTAAGACAAATAGACCACCCATCAGAAAAACAGGAAAAAAATCTTTCACTAGTTTTCACCTATCCTATGAATAGTTGATATGAGCTTTTAAATGTAAAAAATGCGGAAAAATCATAGCAAAACCAAAAGAACTAGTAGAATTTAGAAGAAACATCAGAGTCAAATTCATGTAGCAAAAAAGGAGAAGAGAAGGAAAATCTGTTCCTTCACGCGTGTTGTGGTCAAAATTGTTGATGATATAAGGAAACCGATAGAAGTAGGATTTGAATATACTACTGAGATTGAAGGTGTGTATATTTTCAGAAGACGAAAGTAGATGGAGATTTCTCAACGAAACGGGAGAATCAGTGTATGAAGTTTTGATGTTAGAATGAGTGTTATTTGGGCATAGCAAATATCCGTACAAACTACTGTAGTTTGTGGGTATTTCTTAAACGGTTTGATGGAAAATCCAGAATCTTACATGTCCATTTGCGACTCATAATTGTTATTCGGAAGTAACAAATATTGCGCACGCATCGGAAATGCGAAAAGCTTTGCGGTCAAGAAAATGACTCTTAATTTCGCGCACTAATGCATATATTAGTGAAGTCTCGGAGGCACCACTACAGCCGTCTGAGTTCTCTCCACACCTTCAATGGCATGAATTTTGCGTATCAATTCTCCCAGCGCCTCTATGTTTTCAAATACAACGTGAATCAGAACGTCGTATGGACCAGTAACAGCGTGAGCTGTCTTGACTCCGTTAATTTTAAGAGAATCCTCGGCCGCCTTCCAGTGCACATCCGGTCGGGTGTTTAGCAAAATATAAGCTTCCATTAATACTACCCAAAGTTGTTTTTCACTGAAACACAAAAATGAGTCTTTGGGTCCGCGCGCATGAGGTAGACTAGATATATCGTCCGCAAAACCCTTTAATCACTTGTCAGAATTTCTATTTCTAAGGGCCCGTAGCCTAGCTCGGATTAAGGCGCCGAATCGTCCAGACTTGGGCGGTGCGCAAGCCTTCGGAGCCGGAGATCCAGGGTTCAAATCCCCGCGGGCCCGCCATGATTCCTCAAAATATTTAGTTGTCCTTTAAGCTCAGGTATATGGTTTCTAAAGGTGTGGATTATGGGAATCTCGAAAAAAGAACTGGCAAAGATAATGGATCATACGCTTGTGAAGCCTATTGCCACCAGAGAAGATGTTGAAAGATTGTGTGGGGAGGCTGAAAAGCACGGTTTTGGCTGCGCCTGTGTTAATCTAACGTACGTGTCTTTGGCTGCACAACTGCTGAAGGGAACTAACGTAAAGGTTTGTTCCACGATTGGTTTTCCTTATGGAATCACCTTGCCTGAAGTAAAGGCGTTTGAAGCTGAAAAGGCTGTGGAAAACGGAGCTCGAGAATTAGATATGGTGATCAACCTAAGCGCGTTGAAGTCAAGAGATTATGAAACTGTGAGAAAGGACATTGGGATGGTTGTAAATGTTAAACGTTCATGTGAAGATGTTCTAGTGAAGGTGATTATTGAAGTCGGATTGTTAACCGATGAGGAAAAGGTGTTGGCTTGCAAAATCGTCAAGGAAGCAGGAGCCGATTTTGTGAAAACTTCAACAGGGCTTGCTGGAGGAGCTACCATGGAAGACGTTCAGCTTATGCGTGAAACTGTTGGCAAGGACATGGGAGTCAAGGCGGCTGGAGGCATACGAACTCTCAAGGACGTGTTAGCAATGATCCGGGCTGGAGCCAACAGAATTGGAACAAGCGCAGCAGTTGCCATAATAGAGGAGTTTTCCGAGTGAGCCAATGTGGGCGCTGAAGGCGTAGTTTACATTCTTTCAGGAGCTTCTATTCCAAGCAGGTTAAGCGAGTTTCTGAAAACCATTCTTGCGGCGTCAACGAGAGCAAGCCTAGCGTCACTTAACTCCGGCGGCTCAGCCTTTATCACGGGTAACGCATTGTAAAACTTGTTGAAATTGTCTGCTAGAGCATTAACGAAGTCAGCGATAGCGTTGGGCCTGAGGCTTTCAGCTGCGTCCACAAAGACCTCGGGGAAACGAGCCAGCGTTAAAACTATGTTGCGTTCTAAAGGAGTTGCCAGTAAGGAGTAGTCGGGTTCTGTGGGTTCTCTGGAGGCTTTCTTCAGGATGCTGCAGGCTCTAGCGTGGGAATACTGGATGTAGGGAGCGCTGTTCTTTTCGAAGTCAAGAACTCGATCCCAAGTGAAGACTACGGGTTTGCTTTGGTCTACTTCCACGAGGGCGTATTTCACGGCTCCTATGCCTACGAAGTTAGATATCCGACGTTTCTCTTCTTCTGACAGGTGTGGAGATCGTTTACAAACCTCATCGTAGGCTCTTTTAACTGCCTCGTTCAGAACTTCGTCTAGAGTGATGTAGCGTCCTCTGCGACCAGACATTCGATAGCCGGGAAGTCTAACCAAATTGTAGGCAAAGTGAATCAGGTTTTCCGCTTGCTTTGCATATCCCAGAGCGTACAGAGCTAGTTTCAACTGCATCTGAGACAGCGTTT
Organism: Candidatus Bathyarchaeota archaeon; assembly: GCA_020348945.1. Taxonomy (GTDB): domain Archaea; phylum Thermoproteota; class Bathyarchaeia; order Bathyarchaeales; family Bathyarchaeaceae. The sequence continues at coordinate 1,482,835 of CP070759.1, read as the reverse complement.
GCTCCATCCCGATTACGTTAATGATTCTCTCAGCCTTCTGAAACTTCCACAGGCTGTACGCAATGTCCCGGGTAGTGTAGAGGGTGGTGCCGTCCGCCCTTACAAGAGTAAGGGATGGAAGCTCATAGTTCTCCGTCAGGCCCAGTTTTTGCTTGAGGTTGAGGCCCTTAGCCACCTTGTCAGCGTCAAACTCCAGAATGTCCCCCAACTGAAAAACGTAGGGAGTTGCTTTCAATTTGTCCAGAATCTGCACGACGTCGCCGCTCCAAACGATATCGCTCTCCCAATCCCAAGAGTCATAGAAAATTTTCGCTCTGTTGAGGGTTTCTTTGAACCCTTCCATGCAAAGTTGGCAAACTTCTCTAATGAGTTGTTTAGCTTTTTCGTCAACGGATTCGTATCCACGAATTAGGTTGTTCACCTTAGATTCAGAGTCCTCGTCTTTGTTAATTTCATCTAGAAGTTGGGTGAAGAGTTTCGGAAACTTGTTCTTAAGATCATCAGCCACGGACATCCAATCGTCCAGTTGCTGTTGCAACTCTGAGTTTTCTTCGGTTGCCTGTTCCATCGCTTTCTTGAGTCGATAAACTTCCATTATGCAGCTTGTTATCGTGTAAATTACACCGATGAAGTGGTCAGGCTTTTCCTCGAATTTTGGTTTCCCCAGCTTTTCGTATCCGTAGGCGATGACTGCTGATTGACGACCCACATCGTCTATGTAGTAGTGTCGAAAAACCGTGTGTCCACGAGCCTTCAAGATGCGGGCGATGGCGTCACCTAGCACAGGGTTTCTTGCTTGTCCAATGTGAATTGGGTGAACGGGGTTTACGCTGGTGTGCTCCACCACAATTTTTCTAGACTTGTCTGCTCGTACATACCCGTACTCGGTGTCCAGAGTTCTAGCTGATTCGAGGGTTAGACGGAAGAACTCTGCCAGGTTCACGTGAAAGTTGATGTATCCTCCTCCAGCAGCCTCGACAGACTGGGTTAACGGAAACTGTGGAATGTCGATAACCTTTGCAATTTTGTCAGCCATTTCACGGGGCTTCTCCGCAGTTTGTTTAGCAAGTTCAAAACACATGGAAGAAGATAGTTCACCGAACTCAGGGTTTGGCGGAAAATCCAGCGTGATATGAGGAAAAGAAATGTGAGGGTACGTTTTCTTCATAGCGTCCCGTAGGGCAGTTTCACATTCGTCACGAAATTCTTTGAAGGGACTGATGGAAACCATTTAAGGTTCACCTTGTTGGCGGGCCCGCGGGGATTTGAACCCTGGATCTCCGGCTCCGGAGGCTTGCGCACCGCCCAAGTCTGGACGATTCGGCGCCTTAATCCGGACTGGGCTACGGGCCCCTCACCAACATCAGTGTTGATGTGTATTAAAATCGTTGCGCTAGTGTTTTGTTGATTAAGGGAGAAGGGTCATTCTTCAACAAGCTCTTCGCTCAGCCACCAAGCCTTTCTCTTCCCAGATCTTTCACCCGGGCAGTATTCAACAATGGATTTTCCAAGCTGTTTTTTAGAGCGCTTCTGGATTTTCCTGAGACGGTTAAGAATTAACCATCGGTTGACTCCGAGAGATTCTGCAAGCTCGGTGGTGGTGGCTCCTCTGTAATGGAGAAGGTGGTTCACGATTTTGCGGTCAATGTCGTCAATGCAAAAGGCGTGAGGATTTATCTTGCCCCGCTCATAAGTTAGAACCTCTAGCTCAACCAGATACTTCTTAACCTTGGAAAGATCTGCTTCCAGCTTAGTGATCCTCTGCTCCAGTTCAAAAATTTTGTTGGGCCTAGGAATGCTCTGAAGTTTTTCAAGGATGGCTTCACGAATAAAACTGCTTCTCTCCCCTTCAGGAACACGGAGAACCAGTTCCTTGTAAAGTTCTTCAGGAATCTTAGCGGACACCGCTGCAAGTTTATCCATAATGATTTCCCAAAAATAACTACTCTAATTTGGACAATAAAACATTAGTCATCAAACTTTGCTTCGGGATGCACGCGCAATATTCCAGTTTTTGTTCCTTTTCTAAGCGGCTTTACCTGAACTTCCAAATAACCGCATTTTGCCTTTAACAACTTTTTTCATAGATTCTTTGGCTGGGCCTAAAATTTTTCTCGGGTCATATTTCTTTGGCGAAGTAGCCAAGATTTCGCGGACTGCGCCAGTGAAAGCCAGTCGTAGGTCTGTGTCGATGTTTATCTTTGAGATTCCCAAGGATATTGCTTTTTTAATGTGTTCTTCTGGGATTCCTTTAGCTCCACTCAATTCTGCCCCGTACTTTGTTGCTTTTTCAACTATCCACGATGGAACACTGGATGCTCCGTGCAAAACTAATAAAACGTCCACGCTATCTCTGATAGTTTTCAATCTTTCGAAATCTAATTTTGGCTTCTTTTTGAATTTGTAGGCTCCGTGAGAAGTGCCAATTGCAACCGCTAAAGCATCCACTCCAGTTCGTTCTACAAACTCTTTGGCTGCATTTGGATCTGTTAGCACTGCGTCTTTTTCCTCAACCGTTGATTCTTCAATGCCAGCTAGTTTTCCAAGCTCTGCCTCAACCGACAAGCCTTTTGGATGAGCTAAATCTACAACATTCTTTGTTACAGCAATGTTCTCTTCAAAACTGAGGTGAGAGGCATCAATCATCACAGAAGTAAAACCTGCATTGATGCATTTTTCTGCTGTTTCTACATCTTTTCCATGGTCAAGATGTAGAGACATCGGTTGTGGAATAGCTTTCGCCACAACTTTTATCATTGCAGTCAAATATTCTAGTCCTGCATATTTGATGGTGCTGGGAGTTACTGCAACAATAACAGGTGATTTTTCTTCAGTTGTTGCTTCAACGATGGCTTGTAAAGTTTCTAGGTTATGTATGTTGAAGGCTCCAACAGCATACTCCTTGGCCATAGCAACGGACATAATTTCCTTATTTGTAACTAACACGTTCTCATCCAGAAATAAGTACTGACTGAACGACTTAAAACAGTGACTCCAAAATGTGCATTTTCAAAGTTTGGACGAGAAGTTTGAGACACACAAAAATTTTTGGCACTACAAAAACAAAAGTTGCAGGACAGAAATGCGTTTGTTTAGTTGTTCTGGCAGGAGATAGTCAAATCGTTCCTGAAGGTTGAATAAAAAATGAAGCTTGACCTAGTATGCATGGGGCATGTGCTCTACGATATCCGATGTTATGTCGACAGCTTTCCATTGCCAGATAAACTGAGCATTATGGCTGGTCGATTAAAACATAGTGGAGGAGGATCAGCGTCCAACGTCGTAGTGAACTTGCAAAGACTAGGGTTAAAAACAGGTATGATCGGGAAAGTGGGCTTTGATGAATACGGCTGGTTCGTTGTCCAGAACTTTCGCAACTTTGGTGTCGACACTGACCACATACTTGTAGACTTTAAAAATCCGACCGGGGTTTCCCTTATTTTAGTCAATAAGCAGGGTGTTCCAGAATTCGTCCAGATGATCGGGGCAAGTGAACCCATACTTTCAGAAGAGATTCGTGAAGAGTACATACAGAAGGCTCGACATCTTCACATGAGTGGCATAAACCCAGAAGCTCTGCTACATGCATCCAAAATAGCTAGGGAATCAGGAGTCACCGTGTCCTTTGACTCAGGACGAAAAAAGTCCGAGTTAGGACTCAGCAAGCTTAAACCAATTTTGAAAAACGTCAACACTCTGATTATCAACCGCCACGAAGCGAAGACTATGTTAGGTCTCGGGGATGACAGCAAGATTCTAGATGTAGCTAAAGAATTGAGGAAAAAAATCGGAGAAGACAAGACTTACATAATTAAAGGTGGTAAGGAAGACGTTTTAACGTGCTCACAGAACGGCGACTTTCTAATTTCATCATTCAAGGTGGCAGTGAAAGATACTATTGGCGCAGGTGACGCCTTCGATGCTGGTTTCCTCGCCGCCATCCTTCGAGGAAAAACTTTGAAGGATGCGGTTGTGTATGGCGGCGCGTGTGGTTCATTAAAATGCATGCAAGAGGGTGCTCAATCCGCCCCTGACAGACCTACTCTAGAAGCGTTTCTGAAAGAGAACAAAGATCAAATTGAAATCTGGAATCTACGGAAAGATTAGTAAAAATTCTACGCGCATACATTTGTTCATCAGATTCGTGCGTTTTTTGCCTCTTCTATTAGGAAATCTTTTAAAAAGAGTACCTAACAAATACACGGAAATCAAAAGGGGTAAATGCTATGTCAAAAAAAACGACTATATCTGTAATTAAGTGTGATGTAGGTTCCTTAGCTGGGCACCACACGGTGCCTAAACCATTATTAGACATCGGTGAAAAATACTTAAAAAAAGCTCAAGAGAGCAAGCTCATTAACAGCCATTACGTGTTTCACGCCGGAGACGACCTTGAACTCCTCATGGTTCACACCAGAGGAGAGAGCAATCGCGACGTTCATAAACTGGCGTGGGACATCTTTCAAGAGGCTGCAAAAAAAGCTAAAGACCTCAAGCTTTACGGTGCAGGACAAGACATTCTAAAAACAGCCTTCAGCGGAAACATCCGCGGAATGGGCCCTGGCGTGGCTGAAATGGAAATCGAGGAACGCGGCTCAGACCCCATCGTTGTCTTTGCCGCTGACAAAACGGAGCCAGGCGCCTTCAACTACCCAATGTTTCGCATATTTGCCGATCCCACCAGCACTGCAGGACTAGTGATTGACGCGAACATGATTGGAGGCTTCAAATTCGAGGTTTTTGACACAGTTGAAAATAAGAAAGTTGTGCTAAAGTGCCCTGATGAAATGTATGAACTTATTGCATTAATCGGGACACCTGGGCGAAATGTGGTTTCGCGTGTTTGGCGGGCGAGGGACGACCTTATATGTGCAGCAACAAGCACAACGAGGCTTGCGTTAATAGCAGGTAAATACGTTGGAAAGGACGATCCTGTCTCTATTGTAAGGGCTCAGCACGGCTTACCCGCGCTTGGAGAAGTTCTGGTGCCCTTTATGCACAGCTATTTTGTCGAGGGATGGATGCGCGGCAGTCATTGGGGACCACTTATGCCAGTTGGGTTAAAAAATAGCAAGTGCACCGCCTTTGACGGTCCTCCAAGAATCGTGGCGCTGGGTTTCCAAGTTGCCCATGGTAAGATTGCTAGCGATGACGACGGCGCTCCCATGATAAGCGACCTATTTGATGACCCTGCTTTTGACCTAGCTCGTCGTGAGGCTGTTGAGTACGCGGCTGCCCTACGTCGAATGGGAGAGTTTGAACCTGCTCGACTGAGCGCAGAGGTCATGGAGTACACTACGCTCCCCAAGGTCTTAGAAAAGTTGAAGGCCAGGTTTAAGCCAGCCTAATCTACACTTGCTAAGTGCAGAAGCATCTACCGCTGAAATAACGTATACTGCTAGAATATTCTCTTCAGTTCTTCGCAACGAGACCTAACTGTCTCGTAAATCTTCTTCCGAAGGTGTTCCCCAGACAAACTCATCCTTCTGATCTGACCCATTTTTTCGGCTAGTTCAACGTCTCCCAAGCCTTCAAACCAAAGTTCAAAATCTCTGCGTGGCACGTGAAACTCAAGAGATTTTACGTCAACTGTTTGGATTTTTCCGCAGAACTCATCTATACTATTTGCGAAAACTTGTAGGGACTGATCCATTCCTTTGTAAAAGCGAAAGACTTTTTCTGAAGGTACTGGGTTCAAAATGCGTGATGCTTGTTCTCTATCAATCTTTGATAGACCTAACAGTTCTCTGCCCTGAACCGTAATGGTGTAATGACCTCTCTGGGGAGTAGAGACGTATCCAGCCTCAATAAGCCTAAGGAGATTCATAGTAGATGAAGGAATACTTATTCCCATCCTTTCCGCTATCTCCCACGACCTCATCATTTTCCCGGCTTCCCACAGCGTTTCCAGAATTTTCTTTCTAACTTTACTTCTACTTGTCTCGACACGTTTCTGCATAAGACAACCCCATAATAGTTATCCGTTACATTAAAAAGCCTTTCCAGCTATTTGCATATGTCAAGAATGAGAAGAAGAGCTTTGAATGCAGGAAGGCTTTAATGGCTATGTTGCTACTCATCGGATGGAAAATACAATATCTTTCAGGAGCTAAATTCGAATGAAAATTGCTGTTTTTGTTTACGAGTATCCCCCTAAGATCGTCGGAGGCTTAGGAACTTACGCCGCTGAAATCACAAGGAAGTTCGTTCTGCTGGATCATGATGTCTCCGTTTTCACCATGAACGACGACAAGGGAAGTCTCCCAACGAGAGAACTGTGGCGGGGAATTGAGATCCACCGACCAGTCCACATCGATGTATCTGACTCTATGCCAGACGTAATTGCTGAAGACATCAAAAAATGGGGTAGGGGCATCCATTTGTTCTCCAAAATCTTGGTGTCCAATTATCTGAGCGCAGCAAAACTGATCAACGAGCTTGTTCGAAGGGATGAATTCAAATATGATGTTGTTGTCGCCCACGACTGGCTCTCAGCTATTGCAGGTATAGCGGTTAAAAGGGAACTGGGCTTGCCTCTTATTTTTCACGTTCACTCTACGGAAAAGGGACGAACGTTGGGCAACGGGTCGGATGTCGTAAGCAACATTGAACGACGTGGTGGACAGATGGCGGATATGGTTGTCACCGTTTCCGAGGCTATGAAGAGTGAATTGACAGAAATCGGATTCCCAAAAGAGAAGATTCAAGTGTGCTACAACGGAGTAGACCCAGAGAAATACTCTCGTGAACAGGTGAACGAAGAGAACGCGAGGGCAGTGAGACAACGATATGGCATAGGAGACAACGATTTGATGGCACTTTTCATTGGCAGACTCGTTTGGATTAAGGGGGTAGACCGGCTCATAAGGGCGATGCCTCAAGTTTTACAAAAGGTTCCCAATGTTAAATTGGTGATTCTTGGCCTCGGAGAAATGCAGGATTACTTGGAAAAGTTGGTTCAAACCCTAAAGCTTCAAGATATTGTGAAATTCCGTTTTGAATTCGTGCCTGAAGAAGAACGAATCGCTCACTACGCAGCGTGCGACGTAGCGATTTTCCCAAGCCTCTACGAACCCTTCGGAATAGTTGCGTTAGAGGCGATGAGCATAGGAAAACCCGTGGTGGTAGGAGCCGCTGGCATTAGTGGAATGAGAGAATCTGTGGTTCCGAACGGTCCAGATCAATGCGGCTTCCACGTCAACCCAGAAGACCCATCTGACATCGCTTGGGGAATCATCAACGCGGTTCAGGACCGTCAACGAAAAGAGTGGCTTGGCCAAAACGGCAGAAAAATAGTTCTTCGAACATTCAATTGGGACGCAGTTGCCAAGAGAACGATTGATCTTTACAAACAGCTTTTATAATTTAAACCCTAGAAATAGCATCTCGTTACTTTGTGTCAGGAAGAAATATTATGTCTGCAAACGAGTTGCGAAGGGACTACTTGCTAGATCGTTGGGCTGTTATTGCAGTGGAGAGGAAACGTCGACCAACCGATTTTGTCAAAGAAGTAGAAGAAAAAAAGGTTAAAGTGTGCCCGTTTTGTCCAGATAATGAACATATGACTCCACCAGCTGTCCTTGTTTATGTTCCTTCCAACGGAAGCATCAGAAAGGAGCGAGATCAAAACGGCTTTCGCCACAAGGGATGGTTAATACGATGTTTTCCAAATCTCTACCCTGCATTTACTCCTGCAGACCAAGAGGAGAATGTGCAAATTAAGGAGGATACCGTGCTTGCGAAGGCATTTGGTCATCACGAAGTTATCGCTGAATCGCCTCACCATGATGAGCATCCTGGCGTGGCCAGGATTCCACAGCTGGTTCACGTGATAAATGCATATCTTGACCGACTGAACGCGCTTTCTGCAAAGACATACACACAATACGTTTCCATCTTCAGAAATCATAAGCGAGACGCTGGCGCGTCCCTCTCCCACACTCACACCCAACTGATTTCAACTCCCTTTGTTCCAAGAATCGTAGCTGAAGAAATGGAGGCGAGTAGAAGATTTTGGGTGAAAAACAAACGGTGTACATTTTGCGAAATCATAAAAAAAGAAAGGGACAGCCCCCGATTTATCTGGGAAAACGATAGCTTCGTTGCTTTCGCCCCATGGGCAAGCGTTCATCCTTTAGAGTTTTGGATTTTCCCCAAAAGACATCAGCCAACGTTACTGGATATGTCACGGGCAGAGATAGAGGATTTGGCTGTGGCTTTGAGAATTTGTCTCGGTGGGCTAAAATCTCTGTTGAAGGATCCTCCGTACAACTTCGGTTTTCATATTGCACTAAGCAAGGAAGCCAGCGACTATTATCATTGGCACTTGGAAGTTTACCCTAAGCTAACAATTTGGGCTGGGTTTGAGAAAAGCACGGGAATATTCATAAATGTTGTGCCGCCTGAAGATGCTGCTGAAAGCTTGAGAGAAGCGGTTCAGAAAGAAGAAAAAGGGCTTGTAGCAAAGGTTTAACAACTAACTGTAGAGGCTCAGCACTTTTCTAATTCCATCGGGAGTGAGGTGATACCTGCCAGTGGCTTCAGCCTCAATAGGTTGAACGTAGCCAAGTTCAACCAACTTTTGAAGGTGAAGTTCTATTGATGAAGTTTCCATGGCGGTCCACTCGCAGATTTCTTGGACCGACAGTGACCTTTCCAGTTTGATTGCACCTATGTTATGTAACATGCAGAGGAGACGAAATTCTTCAGGCACTTCCTGCGACATTTTGCTACTTCACCTCCTTGTAGACTTCCAAAGTTTTCTTAGCAATCCCTTCCCAACTATAAGTTTTTTGTATCATTTTTCTGGCGTTTTCAGTCAGCCAATGTGAATGGCCAGGATCAGATAAAACACGGTCAACCCCCCAAGCGATCGACTCAGGATTTTTCGAATAAACAAGAATCCCTGTTCGATCGTGCTCTACTACCTCTGCCAACCCTCCGATGTAGCTTGCCACCACTGGAACACCAGCTGCCATCCCCTCAAGAGCAACTATTCCAAAAGGCTCGTAAATGGACGGAACAACCAAAACGTCGGCGCTGGTCATGAGTGCTATCATCTCTGAATCTGGAAGGAAACCTGTAAAACGTATTTTCCATCCGTGTCCACTGGACCGTGCAAGATATTCTAGGTGGCCTTTTAGCCATCCTTCGCCCACAATGACGATTTTTGCTTCTGGATGACGCCAGACTATGTTAGGAACCGCGTGAATCAAATGTTCTATTCCTTTCTGAGGAACTAAGCGGCCCACACAGAGGACAAGTTTTTCATTGGAACCAATCCCGTAGCGTCGTCTAATAGACTCTCGGTCAATGGACGCGTGGTAATTTGTTGAATCAATGGCGTTTGGAATTATCCTGATTTTATCGTCTGGTAGGTTAAAGTGACCGCAGATTTCCCCTTTCATGGACCCGCTGGTTACTATGACTTTGTTCGCCTCATAGGTGGCCCACCATTCCATGCCGTCGATGGCGCGGGAGTCGGGGGTGTGAAGACCTTGCGCTCGACCAATTTCAGTGCTGTGAACAGTGAGAACCAAAGGCTTTTTCACACCATACTTGAAGGAGACGCCGGCTGGAGCGGATAGCCAATCGTGAACGTGAACAACGTCAAACTTAACTTGCTGGCTTACGCTGCCCAACCGTTTCTCCAAGAAATGGTTGAACAAGAGAGCCCAAGTTAGGAAATTTGGGTGGCCCAGCTCTGTGACAGTACGGTAAACCTTAACTCCGTTCATTTCCTCGTAATCAGGTGCGCCAGGAAAGTCCAGAGTGAAAACGTGCACTTCGTGACCCAAATGGGCAAGTGCCTTAGCTAAGCCTTCGCAGTGGCGAGCAATTCCTCCCACAATTCTGGGTGGAAACTCCCAAGTCAACATGCAGATTCTCATTTAGCTGCACCACATTTTTTTAGACGATCCGTAATCATTACTTTCACGATTTTTCACAGCCTTCATGTTTATTAGAGCTTTCTACAACTTTTGAAGTTCTACGTCAACGTTTGATTGAAATGCCTTTTAGTTCATCTATTCTAGCTTTAACGGCGTTAAGAATCATTTCGCGGAGCTTCTTGCCTGTCAATTTCTTTTTTGATATACTCTCCAACTCGTCTGCTAGTTTGTCGTCTCCGACCACGTGACGGAGCCAACGCCCAAAGTCCCCTTTTTTCGAGTGTAATCGAATGGACTTGAGACTAACGACTTTAAGAGCTGAGTAAAGCTCGTCTAGGCTGTAAACGGTCCACTCTGTGGGTTGTCCAAGCTTATAAAAGAAGGCAAAACCTGCCCCAACTGGAAGCCGCCGCAATATTCTTTTCGCCGAGAGTTTAGGTTTCCCCAGTTCTGACATAACTCTTGCCTCAAGGTCTGCGAGAACCTTTGAGTACACAGTGAAAGCTTCAAGGGGACTGCCACTGGGGTTGAAGTAACTGTGGACTTCTCCGGGTCCTCCACCCTTTATGTTTATGTAGTAAAGATGATCGCTCGTTTGCAAATACCGCCACAGTCGGATCAGATTTTCATCGCCTATTGCCTTAACGGGTTGCTCCAACCTCTTCAGAGATTTAAAGCAAAGCATCTGCATGGGGTTGGCAATCCAAGCACTCGGATCCCTCTCAAGGTCTGCCCAAGAAACTGTGTTAAATTCTTGAACATCAATCTCTCCAACAGGTGCATGTCTCTGAACAACCTCAGATGGTGTATGCCAATCGAGATTATCCCACTTGACCACTTCTCCAGGCAGCCACCTCAAGAAATCGTGAATCCCACTCTCAGGCCAATGGTGCTCACCAAAGGTTTCGTAATCAACAAAAAGAACTATTACCTGCCCCGAATTTGACGCCAACCAGCTGGCGTACTTTTCCGCGGTTAGTGGCCATTCCTCCCATCGAGTGGAGGAGAAGCGGAATCCTATGTCGTCGGAGAGGCGGTAGTTGCGAAGCAGAACACGTAGAGAGGAGTCTTTTGCTCTGTACACGTGGTTTGGACTCCGCCCTCCTAGAATTCTTTCAGCGCCTTCCGTGACCGTGGCTTCGTAGCCCAGTCCTTCAACAGTCTTCGCAATAGCGTTGTTGTATAAACACTCGGTGTTTTCCACCACCTTTGGCTTGTAATTGAACAAGTCCTTCATGAGTTGACGGTGCATCTTGATCTGTTCAACGAACTCTGATCGATCCATGCCGTAGAGGCTAGCAAGCGAGTGGTAGTAAGGTTGATCGAGAAACTCGACGCACTTGGATTCTGCAAGTTGTTTAAAAGAGTCTAGAAGATCTGGGTTCCAGCGTTCGCATTGCTCGATGAGAACGCCGGATATGCCGTAAGCTACCTTGAACTTTTTTCGACCCCGTTTGTACCTGTCTATTTGTTCTAAAATGATGTTGTTGGACGGGAAGTAACATTTTCGAGCAACCCTTTCAAAAACGTGGCGATTTAGTTTCTGGTTAAAATAGAGTTCAGCAAGATCTTTTTTCTTCACTGAGGGACGACCTAGTAGGTCTAAGGGAAAGTTGTGATTTAGCCTCAGCGGCTGGTGGGCCTCAAACATAAGGCAAATGTCGGTCATGTACATGCTTCTCCTTCAAGGTTGAACAAACGCCTAGTTTTGCAGAGAAAACAAGCATCTGTTTGAGTCTCATATTTAATTCTTGTTAACGCTGAATAACTAAACAGAAGAACCTCCTAAAATTTTTCGTTCGTATGGTGGTCTCTTCAACATGACATCTTCCATAAAAGCCCTTAGAGGTTCTGCCACACTCCAAGCTTGTGCTATGCATCCCCGAGGTGTGTGGGGCGGGTTGCCGTCGAATACTTCACTTATTGTCCCAAGCCCAGCTTGAAAGATTTCCTTTTCAAAGAGAGGTTGCAAAAAAGTATTGAGGGCAAAGACGCGCCAGTGCTTCTCGTGGTTCTTCAGCTTCAAAAAAGCTGTGATGAATGGTCCGAGGAGCCAAGCCCAAACTGTTCCGTTGTGATAAGCTTTGTTGCGGTGATTCCAATCTCCCAAGTATTTTCCGATGTATTGCGAGTTGTCGTCTGACAGAGTTTTCAGTCCGTAGGTGACGAAAAGTTTTTTCCAAACGGTTTCAACAATCTTCTCGCTCATTGTCTTGTCGAGCATGAAAAAGTCTAACGCAACCGCGATCACTTGGTTTGGTCTCAGAGAAGCGTCCCTATGTTCACCATGTATCACGTCGAACAAGCAACCCATCTGCGGGTTCCAAAACTTCTCCAAGAAACTCTTCCTAGTTTTTTCCGCCATTACAGAATATTCCTCCGCTTGCTCTTTTTGATTGAAACGTGTTGCGAGCATTTCCATTGTTCTTAGGGCGTTGTACCACAAAGCTTGGATTTCCACAGCCTTTCCATTTCTCGGTGTAACAAACTCGTTGTTCACCATGGCGTCCATCCAAGTCAGTTGGGGGCCATGTTCAATCAAACCATCATCGCCCAAGCGTATGTGGTGCATGGTTCCTTGACGGTGATACTGAATAATGGACATCAGGAGACTCCACAGTTGTTTACGGACAAAATCATGGTCTCCCGTGTATTTGAGGTACTGAAGAACCGCATTGAAATACCAAAGTGTTGCATCCACCGTGTTGTAGTCTGGATTTTCTCCTGTGTAGTCTGGGAACCTGTTGGGAATATTGCCTCTACGATAATAGCGCTTAAAAGTTAGTAAGATCTGTTTTGCGTCATCAAATCTTCCTGTTACCAATGTTAGCCCCGGCAAAGAAATCAACGAGTCTCGCCCCCAGTCTTCAAACCACGGATAACCAGCGATCATTGATCTTGTCTTGGTCGACTTTCGGTTCACAATAAAAGAGTCTGTTGCCAAAATCAGCCACTTCAGCCAATCCTCAATTTTAATGTCAATGTACTGCTCTTGAAACTTTGCAAACAAGCCCTTTCGCCAGTTTAACTCCTGATCACGCAGAGCATCTATGTCCATGCAAATTGACGAAAGGACGTTTTTGGCTTCGTCATCGGTTTTTCCCGCTGTGGCAACGACAAAAAACTTCTTTTTCTCTTCAGGAGCCACGTTAAACTCAAACCATCCAGGCTGAAAAACATCGTCTTGGCAACTATCTCCGCGCGCGTCGTCCACTCGGAAAAACATTCGTTCGATCCATTCTCTTTTTTCGACGAAATTTTGTCCATCGCCTGAAGAAAGGATTATGGTGGACAACGGAACAGATGGGTGAATGATTACTCCTTGTTCAAAGAACTTTTGAATAAACTCCCAATCCAACTTGTCTTTGTTTATGACGGAGTGAAAATGTCTGCAATTGATTAACGGGAAAATGCGGACAGACACTTTATCATTGTGAGGGTTAAAGATGTCATAACTCACCGCGGTTGCGTTCTTTCCATACGGCATGAAAATCGTTTTCTGAAGCTGGACCCCTTCTACAGCGTATTTGTAGGTTGGAAAGGGGTTAAGTGAGAAGCCTGAGAGAAAACGATAACCCTCGGGTTGGATACCGTTTTTAAACTCGTTCGACCCGATTGGGTGAGATTTGTTTCCAACTTGAACTTCTTCATCCATTTTGGAAAGGAGAACTCTACGGTCTGTGGGCGGATTAAACGCAGCAATCAGGAGACCATGATACTTTCGAGTGTTAACGCCCAGAATTGTTGAAGAAGCGTACCCGCCCAAGCCATTGGTTACCAACCATTCCATCTGAATTGCTTTGTTGACATTCGAAAGAACATCTGGTTCAAGGTGAAATTTTGGCAAAGCAACTTTCATATTCATCATCCACTATTGTTTTCTCTTTGGCTAAATAACGATTTCACGTTTAAGGCATCATTTTGGCAACATTTTTGTTCCTACTCACACCAAAGAAGTTGGCAACCGGTCGACATTTCGTCCGTAACAACAGTGCATGGGGAGTTTTCAGGACATGTTCTGTGAGGGTTTCAGCATATCCCATGCCCTTCGCCACCACCAAATCAGCAGAGTTGTAAATATTCAGAAACTCGCTGGAGCATTCTTCAAGAACCAAACCAACTGAGTCTGTTCCAGTGGTGATCACATCATCCGCAACAGCATGCATTCCCACGTATCTGGCGTCTTCCATGGTAGCGTCGTTAAGTACCGGTTTGCTCTTAACTGCCACAGTGACACTCGTTCCAAGTCTTTTCAATTCTTGAACCAACAGTGTGTCAAACGCTATCTCTCCAGCGTTGTCGGTTAGGTACAAAACGTTTTTCGCTTTTTTCGCTTCCTTGAAAATCCTTGAGATTTCGTCGATGGCTAAGTCTTCTTGGGCTCCTCGAATCAGCTTTTCCATGTCCTCAAATTTGAACACGTGGTCTGGGATGTCGAATTCTATGATGTTGCCTACCATGGAGCACAAACAAGCTCTTCTAAACTGAGATTCTGCTGAGGACTCCTTTGAAACCATGTTTTTAGCCATGGGAAGAAGTTTCATAGCCATCTGATTGCTTATCTGCTTCGCTTTTGCGTAAGGATCTGGATTACCCGTTATCTCCTTTATTATTCGGTCTCTCTCTGTGCCGAGGTAAGCTGCAACCGCGGTGGTTTTGAATTCCCTGAATAAGAAACGCAGAAGAGCGGACATAGTCTTAAACTGGAGGGAAAGGTCACTTGTTGCTTTTTCGATTTCTAACAAGCCTCGCTGAAGAACACAAGCAGCGCACTCGGTCTTAACTTTCAATCAAAAGCCTCTCTATGCTTTTGTTATGGCTTCGGCAAATTCCAGCAACACCTTGTAAGGGTTTTTTGCCTTCACAATGCCACTCGCCACCAAAACTCCTTCTGTTCCAAGCTTGAGGGCGGCAGCCACATCCTCACCCTTTGTTATCCCTGCTCCGCAAAGAACCACAACATCAGGATTTATCCGCTTAACAAGTTCAATTGCACCCGTAATCACTTCTGGCTTGGCCTTTGACACAGGTATCCCTGTTCCAATCAACTCAGGCGGTTCCACAGCAATCATGTCTGGTTTAAGCGCGGCTACGGCTGCACTCACAACGGTGTTGTTGGCACAAACCACTGAAACTAAGCCTGTTTCACGTGCTCTTGCGATGGCAGCTTCGATGTCGACGAGTTTCAACTGCCTTTCCGAGTGGTTAATCAGTGTTCCCACTGCACCAGCCTCCTTAACCGACTCGGCAAGAACATGGCCTGTAGAACTTCCAGTTTTTACTGGGTCAATGTGCTGTGCAAAAATGGGAATGGACACAGTGTGGGCGATGGGTGCAATGTCGACGAATTGAGAAGCCAAGCCTATACAAACTTCGGTTTCTAAACTGACGTTTTCCGCGACCTTAGCGAGTTCAATAGCCTTTTTTCCAGTGGCTTCGGAATATGTTTTGCAGTTCACGATGATTATAGGAGTGCGAATCTTAGTCAACACGATTCCCCGTTTATAGCATATACCATTATCAATTAAACTGTTTAGGGAGTTTCGACTCTGGACTGGGTAGAAACTCAATTTCTAGATGACAAATATTTAAGGTTTTAGCGCTTTACATGTTGAAAGGATGAAGAACATTGGCGAAGGATAGGGCTCACGTTTTTGTGAACGGAAAGGTTCAAGGTGTTTTCTTCCGATCAGAAACTCAATATGAGGCAAACAGGAGAAACGTTAGTGGATGGGTGCGAAACTTGCCAGATGGAAGAGTGGAAGCTGTTTTTGAGGGAGAAAGGGATGATGTGGAGATGCTTATTGAATTTTGCAGAAGAGGGCCGCCAGAAGCCAAGGTGAAAAAGATTGAGGTTAGGTGGGAGCATTACACTGGCGAATTCAGAGGTTTCAGGGCGCGCTACGGATATAGGCGTATAATCTAACCGGACTATACTACGTGCGTGCGCATAATGGCTAATCAACTTCTTCTATTAGATGTATGCAGTATGCATACAAAACAGGAGAAGATGAAGAAGCCCAGTATGAAAGAGTTACGTTGGCGAACGATGAAGCCAGTTGGCTAATCTCAAAATGTACAGAACCATGACAACCCACAGCAACGCAAAGAATTTCAGGAGTTATCTGCACCTCTGCTATAAGTTCTTGGATGCTCGATGCCTGAAAACTCTATAGGCTTATTATACCGCCAAAAGTGTTATAATTAATTCGCTTGTCACAACGTAGGAAGTGTGATTGTAGTTGAAGATCTTAGTCTTGGGTATTGGCAGACAAGGTTCTGTTGTCCTATGGGACTTAATGGAAAGAGATGATGTAACAGAGATCGTTGCTGGAGATATAAACTTCGAGAGGGCATCGCAATGGGTTGCCGAGTTGAAACAAATTGATAGCAGAGCTGAGAAAATCGAACCGATGCGTATCGATGTAAGCAATATAGGCCAGATCAGAAATATCCTGAACAGAGGGTTTGATGTTGTTTGCGATTGCTTATTATGGCATTATACTATTCCGGTGGCCAAAGCATGTATAGATTCAGGCGTAAATCATGTGGATCTTTACTCTACGGATGAAATATATGAGCTTGACAAATCTGCAAAGGATGCTGGGGTAACTGTAATACCTTCTTGTGGTCTTGATCCAGGGTTGGATCATATGTTACAGGGATACGCTGCTAGAAAACTGGACAAAGTTGAGAAGCTGTTATTGTATTGTGGTGCCATTCCACAGAAAGGAACACCCGCGTACAATACGCCGTTACGATATAGAATTACGTGGACATTTGCAGGGGTCATAGACGATTTGATGACTCCCGCAACTATTCTCAAGGACGGGAAAGAGGTTGAGATAGTAGATAAACTATCGGACCCTGAAATAGTTATATTTCCAGAACCAGTTGGAGAAACTGAAGCATGGTGGGTAGCGTCATATCCAAAAAAACTTATACAAAGTCTTGGGCTGAAAGATGTTAGTGAATCTTGGAGCAAAACCGTTCGCTGGCGAGGTTGGTGTGAAGCTTGGAGGCAATTAATCGATCTACATCTTGTAAGCGAAGAACCGATAAAGATAAAAGGCACTGAAATATCCCCCCGAGAATTCTTAAACGAGTTGGGTGAGAAGTATTTAAGGTATAACTTTGAGGCTGGAGATAGAGATCTAGTTATTGAGAGAATAGATGTTATAGGCAAAAAAGATGGCGCAGATGCTCAATATTCTTATTTGCTAATCGATTTCTATGATGAAAAAAAGGGCTTAACAGCGGTGCAAAGAACAACATGCTTTACGAATTCAATAGTCTGCCAAATGATTGGTCGGGGAGAAATCAAAGAAAAAGGGGTTGTTGATGCTGGTCTAATTGGGTGGAACACCGAGAATGCCAAGAAATTCTTTTCTGAACTGAAAAAGAAAAACATAGTCTTTACCGAGTCAGTGACCGAACCACTTGAATAGTTTTTGTCTCTATACCTATTTGTACATAAAGCATTTAAAAAGCGACAAATATCTTCCCCACGCGCGCGCGTAAACATAAATCAAGGGTGCACTGTATGTCCGTATTCGCGTTCCGTGGTGATTGATTTGGGGGATCACGTTAAGCCCGAATTTGTTGACATCATTAACTACGCTATCTGCAAAGCGGTTGACGAGTATTTGGGTGAAAAAGCCACTGCGTTTTT
>CP070759.1:1407636-1465173 GCA_020348945.1 Candidatus Bathyarchaeota archaeon | reverse complement strand
AGCACGCTGTTGTGTGTAAACTGGGGACTCATGCGGTAGGTTTAACACCTAAACTTGGGCCTCTATTATCTACCGCCAAGCTTAAATCATTTTCTCCAAGAAAAATAAGGCAAGAGTTTGGTGGGCCGGGCAGGACTAATACCCGAAAGGGTTCAAGTCCATTACATTTTAACAGGCGAGTTGAGTCCCCCCGTCGGGTTCAAATCCGAGATCGCCGGCATACCAAGGTCTGAAAAGACAGCCTACGCGCATACGAAGAGGAGTTTGAGCTGCGCGCGCGAATACTTTTCTTATTTTACCTTTTTGCCAGAAATCGAGAATTCTGGGAAGCCATGTCGTAGGAGAACTTCGTTGATGGGCACGAGGTCTTTTTTTAGGTGATCGATTAATACCTTAGCAGACGATGGGTTTCTGTAAGAGACAATTATCTGATCGTTTTTGAAAACGACTCCCTTTATACTAAAATGTGCTTTCCAAAACTTCTGGTTTCTTTCGCTCATCGGATCATATTGCATCAGAATCTCATAGAGCGCTTTATTAGTTCTAGATGGCATTAGATCACAACCATCAATTAGCCGGAAGAGTGCACAAATTAGATCCAATCGAATGTTTGGATGGATTGGATGTTTAGGCAAATTGCGGAGATCATAGCTACTTGAGTGTGAAACTGCAAGGCTGGCAACATCATACCGACCTTAAGAGTGTTGCGTAAACTTGAAAAAGTGAAGGTTTCATCCACTCCTAATGTCTTGTGCCCTTATTAATTTCAGCCAAAGTGACAGTCTCGAAAGGAAAACCTTAATGTCCATCATGTCTTCTTCAAGCAATATGACTTGGTAAAGCGGCCAGCTTCTTGGGACACCACAATAAGCAAAATTCTTCAGTTTTCGAATATCTATCTTAGGGCTTCTCAAGATCTCTCAGTTTCTATTCAGGAGGGAAAGTTTTTTAAAGTTTTTATCTTATGAACTAAGTTCAGTGAATAAGTAATGCCACGACGAAAGATAAATGTCAAGAAAGAAGTTTTGATGGCATTGTCGAACAAAAAAAGATTAACTTGGTCAGAGTTGTTGGAGGAGACAGGTATCAGCAAGGGCGCTCTTTCCACATTTTTGACCAAAATGATCAAATGTGGAATTGTTGAAACTGAAGCAGACATTTCGAAAAGACCCCCATCGACAATATATCAGCTAAGCGGCACAAAAATTGGTCAAGCCTTAGATTTTGTTCTGTTGCCTATTGAAGAAAAGTTGTCCGATTTCAAGAGACTATTAGATGACATCAAGGGTCTCGACGAGATGAGACGACAAGAGGAATTCAAGAAGATTTTTTGGTTCATAGCTCTCAATTTGTTGGCGGATCACCTTTCATGTTTTGAAGCAGCCCTTGCGGTGCATAGACGAGCGAAATCGAAAGAAGAAGCAATTGATTTCTACTTTCAGTTTTGGCATACAAGCTTCGGCCAAACAGCAAAGGCAATCTTTGAATTACTCCTCTCAGAACCCGAATACGAACTACCTTTCAACAACAGTGTAGATGAGGTCATTTGGATAGTAGAGAAAATCCGACCCAAAAGGAAAGAGACATACGACATTAATCAAGCTCTCAAAGAATTAGCGGTGAAATTAAATGTCAAGGAAACATGACCTTCAAGCTTATGGAGCACTATATTTCTTTAATGAGCACGCATACCGAAACGTGTTGTTGGAGGGTTAAATTATGCTTAGGCTGAGAGAATGGATTTTGGCGTTTGTCAATGCCTATCGAGAGGAAGCAGAAAATTTGACAGAAGAAGAAAGGGAATTCTTTGGGGACTACATCAAGGAGCAAGTTCTCAAGCGGCCATGCCAAGTCGAAGCCTTGCAATTCCGCAATCCCTATCGCTTGATACTGGTTTTCTTGTTTGATGAAACCATGAAAGACCATATGATAACAATCCATAACGCCAACTGGAGTGACCTTAGCGCCATAGAGGCAATGCTTCGTTACAAGTATTCCAAACTGGGGCTAAACATGGGAAGCATTGTGAGAACACTCGCCTCTTTCCACAAGACTAACATGGAGGAGGCGGATTATGGAATTGACTTTTCTAGAAATATTTGCTACATGGCTTTCTCCCATGAGGTTCGAATCGAAGCTTTAAGAATGCCATGGGCTTTAGAACATAATTCAAGTCCACAAGTAATTGCAAAAACTATTTTTCACATAAATTACTGCCAAGCTCAGGATGAATTCATCAGATAATCAAGACATTATTTTCGTTAAGTACTGGATAAATGCGCGCAAAGGCATTTGAGGTATTTGCTATGTTAGTATAATGTTGAGAGACTCTTCAAAAACACCTCACAAAAAAAGGTGTGTATAGAGCAGGTAGCCTGGTAGTCTACAGGCCTGTGGAGCCTGCCTCCCGGGTTCGAATCCCGGCCCCGGCCCTCAACGCGCGGACGGCTCTTGAGGCCGGTCTCAGCTTCCATCCCCCTCAGGCGCCCTATCGCTTCAACGAGCGCGTTCTCGGAGACCCTCGACACGTTCAGGCCCACCCGCTTGGCGGTTTCCAAGACTTTCCTGTCAAGGTAAATGCAGGTATTAACTTTCGTTGCCATATTGCCACATGCTCCCATATGGTATCATGCGCGAATGGTTATTTAATGCCCTCTAAGAAGGAATCCGAGGTAGTGCATGCATGTATGATATATATACTAAAATATGGGATCAATAGAATATGCAGTTGGTGAATCAATGCCCAAGCTCAAGCCCATGCCTTTATGGCAGTCGCTGATAGCGTTTGGCGTGCCGGCTTTGGCTGCGGTTGTTTGTCATTATTTTATCTGGCCTTATTTTGTTAATATCGGTCTGTCCACGGAGTATGGATACCATTATGCGAGCATCATTTTGTTCATAGGGTTGATAGTTGCAGCTGTCATCGCATATTGGAAAGAAGGCAACCCGTTGAGATGGCGGTCCTTCAGAGAACGCTATCGCCTGAAGGGAATGGGATGGAGAGAGTGGAAGTGGACTACGACGAGTATTTTTGTAAATCTTCTATTGGCATTAATAACTACGTTCCTTGCTGTTGCTGTATATGAATTCTTAAAATTTGTTCCTCCTGAGATTTACCCATCTGGGCAACCAACAAACATCTCTCTGCTTTTGGTTGTGTTGCTTCTAAACATTTTTGGCGAGGAGCTGTGGTGGCGTGGATATATTTTGCCTCGCCAGGAATTAAGGCATGGAAATTACACATGGTTATTACACGGCATATTGTGGGCGTTTTTCCACATCTACAAATGGTGGGCAGTACCATTTATGCTGGTTACCACCCCGATTGTTCCCTTCATTGCCCAACGTCTCAAGAACACTACGCCAGGTGTAATCATACACCTAGTCCTTAATGGATCAGGAATTGCGATGACTTTACTTTTTTCGCAATTTCCTATGTAATTTCTTCTCCCTAATAATACGACAGAGCAAAATAATTAATTTCTAAACACCCTAGCGCGCAACAAATAAACGTTAAGCAAAACGAATATTGTGGGTAAGGTTCATTCTACAAGCTCAGTGAACAAACGTTATGGTCTCATGTGTCCACTTCGCTGAGCTTCTTCAATAGCTTTCGATATTCTTGTTTTGAAATGAGGCCCCCAGCATATTTCACTCTTAAAATGTCTAAAGCTTCTCTTGTCCTCACTTCCTCACGCTTTCTTCCAACAGGGTTTATCTCTACGTATTGAGGGTTGCGCTTTGAATGAATGAAACCAGTTTTCTCTAATTCAAGCCTAGCTTCAGGATGAATGTATCCTTTCCAAGTTCTTTCTATGTGGAACCATTCAACCTTGCCTTTCAATTCATCTAAAAGTTCGGTTGTGCAGTGGACACAAAAGATTCCGAATTCATATTTCTTATCTCGCTGATCCACTTCGTAAAATATGAAACGTGTTTCCTCGATCTTCTGGCCGCAACGGACGCAATTGCTTTTCATTAAAACAAATTATGGTTGCATGCACTTCTAAAGGCTTTTGCGAGTAGCTACGTACGTCCGCATTTTAAAAGTAATGCGAGAAAAAAATGGGACGCTCGGTATTTCGCGGAATGCAAGATTAATATTTGTCTTCAAGAATAACAGATATTATGGCATATCATTTGAGACGAAAAGATTTGAAGATAACAGACGCAAATATTCTCAAGAAGATATTGAAGTCCACAAAATACGTAACCATCGCTCTTTCCATGGATAATAAACCATATCTGGTGTCACTTAGTCATGGCTACGATGAAAAACGCAATTGCATTTACTTCCACTGTGCTGGAAAAGGCAAGAAGCTTGACTACTTGAAATCGAACAACATAGTATGGGGACAAGCGCTACTAGACCACGGTTACTTTGAAGGCAAATGCGATCATCTCTACGCTTCGGTTCATTTCTCTGGAAACATAACCTTCATAGAAAAACTCGACGAGAAACGCTTGGCCATAAAGTGTATGGTGAGACAACTCTATAAAAATCCTGAAACCTTGTTACCTGAGTGTCTAGACCCTAAAGAACTAAGTAATCTCACAATGGGCAGAATCGACATAAATTACATAACTGGCAAAAAATCCAAAGAAATAAACATGTAAAGCCTACACATGTGCCAACTAAAAAATGCGTGCGCCACGTTGAAACAATAGTTTTTCCCGTTTGTGAAGTAGAGATAGGCAAAGCCGTCTTTTTTGAACATCAAACGAATTATGGTGTCTACAAAAGTTTGGCAAGTTTGATGAAAAAGTTTAAAGTTGAGTTTTGATGTTCCATGAGAGGATAGTTTGAGAATTGAAGGATGGTTGAAAATGCGCAAGACCGTGATGGATATGCCGCCGTTCTACGCTATGGAAGTGATGGAACGATCTCGGGAACTCGAGCGTCAGGGACGGTCAATCATTCACTTGGAAGTGGGGGAACCCGATTTTCCCACTCCTAGCTGCATCACGGAGGCTGCAACGAAGGCGATACGCGATGGAAAGACCCGTTATACGTCAAGCCTCGGAATTCTGGAGTTGAGAGAAGCCATTGCTGAACACTTTCTTGAAAAGTACGGCGTCTCCGTTTCCCCTGACCAAATTATTGTTATGAACGGGTCTTCACCTGGCCTATTCAGCGCGTTTTCCGCTCTGCTTGAGGAAGGGGACGAAGTGATAATTTCGAACCCCCATTACCCATGTTATCCTAACTTCGTCACGTTTTTGGGGTGCACCCCGAAGTTTGTAAAGGTCAGCGAACACGACGGCTTCCAGTACAATCCAGATGACATAAAGGAAAAAATCAATCCTAGAACTAGGGCAATCATGATTAACTCGCCGGGAAACCCTACTGGACAAGTCCTTGACACTGATGCTTTAAGCCGAATCGCTACGCTTGGTCCCGCCGTGGTTTCAGATGAAATATACCATGGGCTTGTGTTCGAGGGAAAAGAACATTCAATCCTAGAGTTCACGAAAAACGCATTTGTGATCAGCGGGTTTTCAAAGCAGTTCGCCATGACAGGGTGGCGCCTCGGATACGTCATAGCTCCAAAAAAATACGTGCGTCCCCTGCAAAAACTAGTGCAGAACTTCTTCATCTCAGCAAATACGATAACCCAATGGGCTGGCATCGCCGCCCTGAAAGAAGCCGCCACCGACGTTCAGCGCATGGTCAACATCTATGATAAGAGGCGGAAACTGATGATTCAAAGCCTCAGAAAAATCGGCTTCAGCATAGCTGTGGAACCCACTGGAGCGTTCTACGTCTTCGCCAACGCTAAAAGGTTCACCAATGATTCGCTGAAGTTCTCCTTTGAGCTGTTGGAAAAAGCAGGTGTTGGAACTACTCCTGGAATCGATTTTGGAAGCAACGCAGAAGGATACATAAGGTTTTCCTACACTAACTCGATAGAAAACATTTCTAAGGGAATAGACAGACTCGAGCATTACCTTAAAACTAAAGCTGAAAACCACCCAGAAACATGAGTGTATCTTACGCTTTAAACCACTTGAAGATTAAATATCGTATCTTTTCCGTTTCTATGTCGGGCATGGCTAGTATGAACCGTTTTCTCACGGTTGTAGCGAGTCGTCCAGCCTTCACTATCTCAGTGGCTGTAATCTCGTCCTTCGTCTTCTTCACTGACACCATGTAAGGAGCATGGTCAACGCCTGGCCCGTGCTTGTACACGGCGAAGTCACACCCGTACTTTATACCTGGAGTGACGATGAGTTCCTGATTACGCAGGTCTTGATACACCGCGTATTTAAGGTCAAATTCCTCGTACAGTTTTTTCGCCCTTCTCCTCAGCTTGGAAAAGCTGACTTTTGTGTTTTCAGGTCCCTCTGTCACGGTGATTATTCCCTTCTCGACGAGGTAAAGCCCTTCCATAAGGTCAAGGATGAGGGGAACACTGAAGTCTTCTGCCTTGGGTTTGGGGATACCCATGGGCTTACCATAATAGCCGAGTTTATAGAGTTCCGACCCTTTAGCTGGGTCCCATACAACTAGAAAGTTTTCAATGAACTCGGTTTCGAACTTCTCGGGCATTTATGTTTCCCTTTCACATGCCAAAAGCCAATATACGAGCGGCGTCAGAGGCATCTTCAGCCTTGTCCGCAGCATCTTCCATAAGCGCGATCACGTCTCTCAGGAGAAGAAGCGCTGGAATTTCCACTTGGCTGTTGAGGATTTTCACCTCTAGTTCCCGGTAGAGGTCATCCACAATTCGTTCAGCAACCTCTACTTCTCTAGCTTTCTCCAGAGTCTTCATGGAACCGTAATTCAAAGTCATCGCAGTTTCTCGAAGTTTTGAGACCGTGTCAAACACCGCCTCCGAAAATTTCAGTAGATCATTTTTGATGGTGGGAGCTACCTTCCATTTGCGTTCCAAGATCTCTAACAGTCGAAAAGCTATGCCTTCACAGAAGTCTGCAATCTCACTTGTTAGGTTAGTGAAGCGGAGGAAGTCCTCGCGGCTAATCAAAATGGCTCCTATCTCAGCGAGTTCCTGCGCAACCTTGCGTCTCGCCATGTCCACACTGTCCCCAAGCTCCTTGATCTCGCTGAACAATTGATGAGCCGTCTTTTTATCTTCCTTTACGAAGCTGTCCACTATCTGTGGAACTTTGCGACTGATCGCCAACACCGTTCTTAGGTGTTCTTGACAAACACTGAGAGCTCTTCGTTTCACCCGTTGCTCGGTCTCCGTTGGAAAAACCATTGTTCCACTTCTCGAAAGTCCTTTCAGATATCTAACATATTACATGCGGCACTCTTAAAAAGGATAGCGAAAAAACGCTGATTCTTAATAGGTTATTTCAACTCTTTGAACTCTTTTTTGTAGCTGAAGTAGGCGTGAAACAGTTCAGGAAGATTGTGAACTTTGTTTCTTACCTGTCTCCACGTGTTGCGGTCTCGTATGGTCACCGTGTCGTCTTCAAGCGTTTTGTAATCAACTGTAACTCCGAGGGGGGTGCCAACTTCGTCCGCTCGCGCGTATCGCCTTCCAATTGCTCCCGACTCGTCGTATTCCACTTTGAAGCCCGAGTTAATCAGCAGTTGGTACACTTGCCTCGCTTTCTCAGGCAACCCGTCTTTGCTCATTAACGGAAAAACACCAATTTCCACTGGTGCAAGGTCTCGCGGAAGGCTCAGCAGCGTTCGACCCTCCTTCGTTTTGTAGGCGTATTCCAGAGTCACATAAAAAAGTCGGTCTAAACCGAAACTCGGCTCCACCACGTGTGGGATAAACCGTTTACCTTTTTCTTTCACTTTTTTATGGACAATTTTAACGTGTTGTGGCAAGATTTTGAAGGACTCAACGATGTGAAAGCCCTGTTTCTTAAAGGAAACTTCTAATTCTCTCGGGTCTAGAGTGGAGAGGAGTTTGACAACTTTTGATGTGTCGTCCTTGAAAGCTGGACCAATTTTGGACGTGATGGGTTTAACGGTTACCTCCTCTTTTTCGATAGGCTGTTCGTGTTCTTTAAACGCGGTCATGTCAACGCCGCTGGACTCCATGTGACACTTTAGGTCGTAATCCGTTCGGTAGTTGTGTCCTGAAACTTCCACCCAGCCCCATCTGTCTAGGTAGACTTGCTGGTCGTATCCCTGCACGGAATAGTGGGCTCTTTCCCAATCCTGCTTCTCGATGAAGCGTTGTTTGTTTTCGGGCACTCCTAGTTCAGTTAGAAAACGCTTGGATAGCACCATGAAAAATGCTTGCCACTCAGTCGCTATCAGCCTCTTACTCAAAGCTTCCTTAACCGTGACCTCAATGGGTTCCTCTACACCCTTCAACACCATCTTTCCGTGTAGCAGCCTCAGAGTTTCGTTCTCCACTTCCTTCAACATTGTGCACTGGGGTTTCTCAGGATCAAAGAAAAATTCAAGGTCCATAATTGTGAATTCCCTTAATCTTATAGGTCCCTGCCTCGGTGAAATTTCGTTTCTAAGGGCATGACCGATAATGGCGACCCCTAACGGAAGTTTTTTTCGCGCGCATTCGTAGATGCGTTTGTATTCAACGAAAATTCCCTGAGCCGCTTCAGGACGACCATAGCCAACAGCTTCAGAATATGGTCCAATAGTGGTTTCAAACATGGTTAAGAAGCGTTTGGGTTCACCAAAGTTTCCGCCACACTCGGGACAATGAATCCCTCGTTTGTTGATTTCACCCATCAAGTTCTGCAAACTAAGTTTTTCAGTGTCCGTCTCGTTCATCCCTGCGAACTCTAGAAGCAGATGGTCGGCTCGAAACTTTCTTGTACACTTGTTGCATTCCACCATGGGTTCCTGAAAGGCTTTCACGTGGCCCGAGGCTTCAAGCACTTTCCCGGGCATAATCACTGATGTTTCGATTTCGAATAGTCCGAGTTTGCGGATGAAAAAGTCTCGAAGCTTGTCTTCAATCTTCCTTTTCAATGTTGAGCCTAAGGGGCCAAGGGTTATGAAACCGCTTACGCCACCATAAATTTCATAGGATTGCCAGAAGAAGCCTCGTCGTCTCGCCATCTCGCTTATGATCTTGAACTTGTCTCTGGACTGCATGAGCCTTTCAACTCCACGTTTTTGTAACGTTTACAGAACTTTAAGGTGCTAGTCGATAATAAAGCAAACGTTGTTCCCTTTTACTTCAACCATGTCAAGTTTAGTTTGGCTTCCAGTGTCTTTGGTTTTCAGTGTCCGCGAAATATCGCCTGCATCACGGGCATTGGATGATGGAAACGTTCAGCCGAGCTCTTTTGTCCATAGAAGCTTTCTTCTATAAGCTTCTAACAGCTCTGTCTTCATTCTGGCAAGTTCAAAAGCTCCATGTCAAGGTTGCCGCCTGAGATCACGACAACAACCTTCTCGCCTCGCTTAAACCGTATATTCCCTTGCAGGATAGCTGCGGGTCCCACTACGCCAGATCCTTCCACAACTTGACGTTCATTTCTAAGAACCCAAAAGATTGCGCTCTTTAACTCTTTTTCCTCTGCCAAAACGATTTCATCCACGTATTTCAAGACAAGGTCTAAGGTCATCTGGATGATTCCTCCTGCAAGCCCATCGGCTATGGTAGGTGAAACATGGACGTCAACAATTTTCTTAGCTTTAAAGCATTCATACATGGTGCAGGCAGCGTTTGACTGAGCGCCCACAACTCTTATTTCCGGCTTAACCGTCTTGGCCCAAAGAGCTATGCCTGAGATTAAGCCTCCACCGCCAATAGGCACTATGATCGTGTCCACATCGGGTATTTCCTCCAAAATTTCGCAGCCTATTGTTCCTTGACCAGCTATAACCTTGTAATCCCCGAAGGCAGGGATGTAGATTGCTCCAGTCTTTGAAACCAGCTTTTTGCAGTAGATCAAGGACTCGTCGTAGTTAGCTCCTTTAAGCACCACTTCTGCTCCAAAAGCTCTACAGCGCTCCACCTTTACCTTGGGAGCTTTTTCAGGCACAACAACAGTTGCTTTGATGCCCATTATTTTGGCAACGAAGGCAACGGCTAAAGCATGGTTCCCAGATGAAGCCGTAATAACTCCTCTGCTGCGTTCTTCAGGCGTCAACGAACAAATTTTGTTGTATGCTCCTCGAGGCTTGAAGGATCTAGTTTTTTGCAGGCTTTCCCATTTCAAGTATATTTCTGCGCCGCTTACTTGGCTAAGCGTCTTAGAATAAGTTAGAGGTGTGCAGTGAATTATGCCTTCCAAGTTTTTCTTTGCCTTCAAGATTTCTGCTGCAGACAAAGTCACGTCTCTCCCGCCTCGCACCATTAAATAGTGATGTAGGAACCTATTTTTTCCTTTCCTCACCAATTCATCTCCTCAATTGGAGCCTTTCAAAGAGCAGTTAATGCGGTAATTTATTATAACTTTGTTGCTGACTCTGAAGAGGGAAAAAGTATGCCCAAAATCAAAATTGCATTGATCGGCGTGGGAAACTGCGCGTCAGCACTGGTTCAAGGAGTTTATCACTACAGAAACATAAAAAAAGAAGAGGATGCAGTGGGCCTGAGACACCTCTTTCTCGGAGAATACCATCCTAGCGATGTAGAGTTCGTTTCAGCTTTCGACATCGAAGCTAGAAAAGTTGGAAAAGATTTGTCTGAAGCAATTTTCTCTCCACCCAACAACACCCTAAAATTCGTGGATGTCTCCCAAATGAATGTTCCAGTTTTGAAGGGCCCTATTCTGGATGGCGTCGGCAACTCTGTAAAAGACATAATCAAGATCAGCGAGTCTCCAGAAGTGGATGTGGCTAAAAGACTTAGGGAGAACGGTGCAGAAATAGTTGTTAATCTCCTTCCAAGCGGAGCCGTAAAAGCTTCTCAGCAATACGCTGAAGAAGCGCTGAAAGCTGGATGTGCCTTCGTTAACGCCACACCTGCCTTCATAGCCAGTGACGCCGCTTGGGACAAACGTTACAAGGATGCTGGTCTACCAATCGTTGGTGACGATTTGGTGGATCAAGTGGGAGCCACCATCCTCCACAAAACCCTACTTAGAATGTTGGTGAATCGAGGTGTTCGGATTTCTCAAACTTATCAGCTCGATGTGGGTGGAGGAACAGAGTCTCTCAACACCCTTGAGAGGGCGCGGGAAGCAAAACGCATTGTGAAAACTAGATCAGTGGAGACGGCTCTGCCGTACAAAGCTTCAGTTGTGGCGGGAACCACTGACTACGTTGACTTCTTGGAGAACCGACGAGACAGTTATTTTTGGATGAAAGGATTCCATTTTGGAGGGATTCCCATGCAACTTGAAATACGACTCAACACGGTGGACGCTCCAAACGCGGGCTCCGTCATGTTCGATGTCATACGAGGGACAAAAATTGCTCTCGACCGGAAGGTCGCCGGCTCTTTGCTGAGCGCTTCAGCTTACGCCTTCAAACATCCCCCGCAGATGTTGCCGTTAGAAATAGCTGAAAAATGGTTTGAAGAGTTTATTCAGGGAAAAAGAGAACAATAGGCTGTACGCAGATTAAAGCTTCCTAACACGAACGAAAGTTTATCTGTTTTGGGAAAAAGTAGGGAATTGAGGGGTTATTTTCGTCTTCTCCAGAGAAACATTGCTGCAACAGCTATTCCTATCACCACTGCCACTGTCGCGCCTAAGATCCACAGAGGAACCGCCTCGGTTGGTAGAGCTTCGGCGTCAGAGACGTTTGGGTCTGTGCCTTCCTGATACTCTTGGAGGTTAGTGAGACCGTCGCCATCGGGGTCGAGGGAGGCATCAGCTGTGTCAAGCGGGTTTAATCCGTTTTCTGTTTCCCATGTGTCTGGTATTCCGTCGTTGTCGTTGTCTGGGTCTGCGTTGTTTCCGACTCCGTCACTATCTGTGTCCAGAGATTCTGAGGCGTTTAATGGGAAGGCGTCGTCAACATCGGGAACTCCATCGTTGTCATCGTCGGTATCAGCATTGTCTCCGATGCCGTCTCCATCTGTATCCGCAGACTCGGTTGGATCTAATGGAAAAGCATCATTAACATCGAGCACCCCATCGTTATCATCATCATCGTCGGCGTTGTTACCCATTCCATCTCCATCTGTGTCAACCGTTTCAGTTGGGTCAAGGGGAAACGCGTCCTCGTCATCATTAATACCATCATTGTCATCATCTGGGTCCGTGGTGTCTGGCGTTCCGTCTCCGTCTGTGTCAAGTAGAACGGTGATAGTGACCGTATCGGTGACTGTGTTGCCAGCTGGATCAGTTACTTTTAGAGTGATTGTGTATGTTCCTAGGGTTGTGAAGTTGTATGTTGGGTTTTTGCCGATTAGGGTTTGTGGTGTTACGTCTGTAAAAGTCCACGTGTAGCTTGTGATGCCGTTTTCGTCTTGAGAGGCTGAGCCGTTAAACTTTACTAGCGTGTCTTGTGCAACGGTTTGGTCTTGACCAGCGTTGGCTGCGGGTTGTGTTATGTCCAATTTGATTCCGGTTAAGATTTTGTGAGGAAGCTCCTCGACGCCAGCATTGTCCACGCTCCAGTATTCTATTGTGTTGTTGGCGCTTTCCGTGGTGATTAGTGGCTGTCCATGTGTGCTTACGTTTTGGGCTGAGCCATAATTAATCTTATAATAAATTTCTGCTACGCCACTAATGTCGTCTGTAGCTGTCAAGGTTATTTCGAAGGCAGTATTACGCCATAAGCCATCGTAATTATCGGTGGTAGTTGGTGAAGTCGTGTCTATTGTAAAGTAGACCTTGCTGGAAGAGCCCATGTTGCCAGAAGTATCGTTCGCGTACAGTGTTATGCCATGAACCCCGTCAGAAAGACCAGTTAGAGTTGTGTTTCCAGCAACGGTAACGTTTAGTTGACCATCAAGGCTGTAACCCATCCAAGATGCCGGTTCGCTGATGGTGAAGGTTAGGGGGACAGAACTTGTAGTGTAGGTTGTGTTTTGAGGTGAGAGAACGATTATCGCGGGTGGTATCGTATCTGGACACCCCGGGTCTTGGAAGGGGTAATGATCGACGTTGTCTGCGTCTATAACGTATGGCTGTGACCCGTCGCTTGGATTACCGGTGCAAACATGGTCGCTCCAGTAGTTACCGCCAGAAGGATAGCCATCATCCCAAATATTCGTTGAACCAGAACTAGGTGGATTCATCCACACTTGTTGAGTGTTATCCACGAAGTTATTATGATAAATTATGTTGTTTTGAGATGCAGGACTGATTGTGATGCCATATTCGTTGTTTGTTATGTTGTTTACATGAATAGTGTTGCTTGAAGAAGCAGAGAGCCGGATACCATACTCGTTGTTTGTTATGTTGTTACCAGAAATAGTGTTGTAGTTTGAATAAGAATGCAAGTAGAAGCCTAACCGGTTTTCTATTATGTTGTTTCCAGAAATAGTGTTGCTTGAAGACGCAAAGAGTTCGATGCTATACTGACCGGAGTTTGTTATGCTGTTTCCTTGAATGATGTTGTTTGAAGAGTCATAGATATAGATGTTAATATTGTTGTTTGTTATGTTGTTACCAGAAATAGTGTTGCTGTTTGAAGAATATCTGATCCAGACATTATTCCTGTTCATGTTGTTACCAGAAATAGTGTTGCTGTTTGAAGACTCAGTGAGTACTATGCCCATCCTCATGTATCTGTTTATTATGTTGTTACCAGAAATAGTGTTGCTTGAAGATGAAGAGAGCTGGATGCCACACTCATTGTTTGTTATTTTGTTTCCGGAAATAGTGTTGCTTGAGGATGAAGAGAGTTCTATGCCATACCAATTGTTTGTTATGTTGTTATTGATTATTGTCGAGTTTGTCGTGAAAGCCAGTAGTACGCCATGCACGTTGTTGACGAGGTTTAAGTTTTCTACAATTATGTTTGTACAGTTTGCAAGAGCTACATATCCAGCATCAAGCGGAATAGTCATGTCTCGTTTATTAACCAAAACGTAGATTGGCTTACCATCCACAGTATTTGAATCATCTATGTCGTGAATGTAGTGTGAAACTTCCGAGCCGCTGACTCCAAAGTTGTTTTCATTGTTACTAATATCATTATTTTTAAATGTGTTATTTGAAGACCTATCGAGCAGGATGCCATACCGGTTGTTTCCGGTTAGTGTGTTTCCAGAAATTGTGTTATTGTTTGAAAAATAGCTGATTATTATGCCACAATCATTGTTTGTTATGTCGTTTCCAGAAATGCTGATGTTTGAAGACTTGGAGAGGTAGATGCCACGTCCTTCGTTCGCTTTCATATTGTTTCCTGATATGGTGGTGTTTGAAGAATCATAGAGCTTGATGCCATGAAAGTTGTTTGTTATGTTGTTACCAGAAATACTATTGTTTGAAGAAGAAGATAGCCCGATGCCATACTCGAATAATTTGATTTCCGTATTCTTGATTGTCACGTTGCTTCTTCCTGACAGGTCAATTCCTGTTCCACTTCCCGTTCCTTGAAGGGTGTAGCCTGCCCCGTCAACCACAATGTTATTCCTCTCCACAACAAGCGAACCATGAATGTTATCAGTAAAGGTGTAAACATCTCCGTTACGTTGAATCTCTGTTCCGAGTGCTAATTTAATCAGATAAACATCAAAACCGCCTTCGCCAAAGGACCATGTCCGGCCTGCTATTATGTATCCTCCGTCAGAGGTCTGCTGAACAGAATAGCCATAGTCAGAGTCGTATCCGCCGAAGGTTCTGCTCCATAGCATGTTTCCACCGGAGTTGGTCTTAACAAGATAAACATCCGCGCTGCCTGCGCCAAAGGACCATGTGCTACTTGCTATTATGTATCCTCCGTCAGAGGTCTGCTGAACAGAACTGCCGTAATCACCTCTGGATCCGCCGAAGGTTCTGCTCCATAGCCTGTTTCCGTCAGAGTCGGTCTTAACAAGATAAACATCACTCCACCCCGCCCCGAAGGAAGCTGTATTGCCAGCTATTATGTATCCTCCATCCGTGGTCTGCTGAACAGAATTGCCATAGTCAGAGTCGTATCCGCCGAAGGTTTTACTCCAGACCTCATTTCCGTCAGAGTCGGTCTTAACAAGATAAACATCACTACTGCCTGCCCCGAAGGAAGCTGTCCGGCCTGCTATTATGTATCCTCCATCCGTGGTCTGCTGAACAGAATAGCCGTAATCACCGCTGGATCCGCCGAAGGTTCTGTTCCATAGCATGTTTCCATCGGAGTTGGTCTTAACAAGATAAACATCCGCGAAACCGCCTTCGCCAAAGGACCATGTCCGGCCTGCTATTATGTATCCTCCGTCAGAGGTCTGCTGAACAGAACTGCCGTAATCACCGCTGGATCCGCCGAAGGTTCTGTTCCATAGCATGTTTCCGTCAGAGTCGGTCCTGACCAGGTAAACATCATACAAGGTTGTGTCGAGGGGAGCTGTATTGCCAGCTATTATGTATCCTCCATCCGTGGTCTGCTGAACAGAATTGCCATCTTCAGTGCTGGATCCGCCGAAGGTTCTGCTCCATTCTTCGCTTATTCCCTCAACCGAACCATCAGCCCTAATAGTATAAATGGTTCCAGACGCTTTAACCAGTTGAATATTAAACGCCAACGTTAACATGCCTATTAACAGCAGAGTCAGCAATATTCCAGAAACTGCTTTTATCCTAATCATCCTTCCATTCTCTACTGTAACTAGAGCAACAACTCATATTTGTCATTTGCGGAACAAACTTCTATAAGTCAAAAAAATAGGAAAAATCATTGGAGTAACACCGATGACTCCTTTGCTATCTTATTCATGAACCTTTCTTCCAGCCCCGTACCACATGGTATGCATGTCGACGAGGGCTCCAACAGCAATTGCGGTCAATCCGCTAGATAAAAAGACAAAGCTTTTCGTTCATCTTGACAAAACTTCTCTCTTCAATCTTTCCATCACGTTGAACCGTTTCCCCATCTCTTCCTTCATTTTGCTGATAATCTCCACTGGCGTAGGATCAGTGTTACGCAGAATAGCTAAGTAAACGCTTGCAAGGTCTCCCACGAACAATACTGAAAACATTCTCGCCAACTTACTTTCTCCCCTCGCATAGACCTCCAAAACCTTCTGAGCCTTGTGCAGTATCAAAGATCTAGTTGCCTCAATTCTGTTCTTAATCTCCCTGGGCTCTTCACGGTCTCGGATGAGCAAGACAGAGAAGCGTTTAGTAAGACTTTCAGACGCTTCCCATCCAACAACTTCGTTATGATTAAGCTCTGGAAACACATCGTACCTAGAGGGAACCTTGCTATTTTCGTTGAACTGAGTCTTAAGCCGACGAGCTATAGCTGAATACTGCCGGAACCCATAAACGACAGGTATGGTTCCCTTCAGTTCCAACGCAAGCTTTTTCGACGGGTTTTCTTTTGCAGGAATTTCAAGGGAGTTTTCCTGGCACAATTTCTTAACGATCCGTATCATTTCTTGAATCTCTTTCTCACAATTTTGAAGAACACCCAGTTTCTCTAGGAAAATGGGAAGCGGCAAGAAAAGATAGGGAAGGGTAACTCGTGAGGGCAGTTCACTTGGCACGATCACGTAGGGCACTCCCAGTTTCTCAGAAAAGGAAAGTAGATGTTCTCCGGAAGTTATGGTTATAATTTTGCATCCCCGCTTCACGGCGTCCACAAAAGCGCTAAGCGTTTCCTCTGTTTTTCCCGAGCAACTGATCGCGAAAACCAGCGTATCCTCATTTGCGTAAGCGGGTAAATTGTAGTCTCTGCACACTTCTATGGGGACGGGAACCTTGTCCAGCAACCAATCTCGAAGAATTTCTCCTCCTATGGCAGAGCCTCCCATGCCCACAAGTACGATATGTTTAGGCCTTCCATATTTGATTGAAACTTGCTTAGCTCGTTGCACAGCGTCTTCGCAGTAGATGTTGGTTTTTACGCAATATCCCAGTATGTTGCTCTTATCGATCTTTCTGACCTCTTCCAGCCGGTCCAAAACTGTAGATTCATACATTTTTTCACACAACCATCCGTTATTCTTTGAGCATGTTTAACGCTTGCTCTAGTATTTTTTCAGTTATGGCTGAAGTCCTAACTACCGGGAGTATGACAGAAGGTATGTTGGCGAACCCCTCAACTCGAACAGTTTTGGAGTAGGTAGGCATCTTCGCGACACAAGTGTCAAGGACGAACAGGCGAGAGTCTTTCGCGTAAAATTTGGTTTCAAAGCAGAATAGCTTGCCGTCCTTCCAGAAGAGAGGTTTCACCTCCTGACACAAGGCACACCCAGCGAGTTCCGCAACAGGTCTCTGTTTGGCACTACACACGTTCACTATCAAACTTTTCTTCTCCATGTATTTCACCCTCAGGTGTTCCAATAAACTTAGAAATAAGACTTGTTGTAAAAGCTTTTGAGGTTAACGCAGGTGAGCGTTAGAAATCAAACGATTGCTCCATTGAAACGTGAATGTGAAATCTCCATAGCAATGCCTGCATCCTTAGTCCTAGATGTTCCACACCTCCGAGAGAAAACTTTCAGAGTTGGATTGATCGGACGAGCAGCCGCCATCTTTCGAGTAGACCAAATCATCGTTTTTCCCGACCTCCTTGACACGGATCAGAGCCGAGACATCAAGCTGGTTACCACCATTCTCTCATACATTGAGACTCCTCAATACCTGCGCAAAAGACTGTTCAAGATACGGCCGGAACTGCGGTACGCAGGGACTCTCCCTCCTCTGCGGACACCTCACCATCCTCTTTCAGATCGAATAAAAGACCTAAAGATTGGGGAGCACCGAGAAGGCGTGGTAACATCTCTTGCCAAAGGCGGATCGCTCGTGGACATAGGAGTTGAGCGGCCAGTGCTGGTTACGGACACACGCCTTTCAGTCAACAATCGAGTCACGATAAGAGTTACGAAGTTGGGAAAACGCCCCAAAGCTGTTCTAGCGAGGCGCAGTGAAATTGAAAAATACTGGGGTTATCACGTGACAGTTTCAGACGTTCCGTTTGGGCAACTGCTAAAAAATCGGTCCTTTGACTTAGCGATTGCCACATCTCGACATGGTTCTCCCTTAGCAGAGGTCAAGGATGAGTTAAGGAAACGCTGGAAAAAGTCTAGCAGAACACTGGTGGCATTTGGAGCGCCAACCCAAGGGTTATACAAGATTGCTGCACGTGAACATCTTAACCTAGACAAGATTGCGCACTTTGTGATCAACACTATTCCCGAGCAGGGAACCGAAACAGTTAGAACTGAGGAAGCGCTGTACGCCTCTCTGGCAGCTTTAAATCTATTGGAAGGCGAGTAACGTATGATATTTGATGTTTTGCTTCCCTTGATTCTCTTTCTGATCACGTTAGTCACGCTTTTCCTTTACTTCAGGTATGAAAAAAGGATTGGATCTGTTTTCAAAGAAGTGAAATTTCGCTATTATCACGCAATTCTTCTGGTGGTGGCAACGGGCATCGTGGTAAGTGTTTTGATGGTTATTCCCGGAGAAACTATAAGGAATCTTTACTTGGGCGTGTACTTTTTGGGGTTCTTCTTGTTTACATACCTGATTGTGTCAAAATGGTATTTGGCGGTTCTACCTCCAGCCTTGTTTATTGCTCTTTATTTTTCCTCCTACTGGAACTTGTTTACGTTTAACCTCTTTGCGATACTCTTTGCTATCTTCGTCTCAGTTTATTTAGGCAGTTTGTTCACGTGGAAAACAACAGCTGCTTTCGTCGTTTTAATAACCGTTATGGACATAGTTCAAGTTTTTATTACGAGGTACATGGTGGAAGCAAGCGAAAAACTGGTTGAGTTAGGCTTACCTGTGATGCTCATTATACCAACCTTTCCAACTGAAGGTTCAGTTATCGGTTTGGGATTGGGTGACGTTTTTCTAGCTGGACTCCTTGGCATTCAAACTGCCAAAAAACACGGAAAGAAGTTCGCACTTGCCTCCATTACAGCAATAGCAGCCGGCTTCTTGATACTCCAAACCGTTCTACTAAACTATTACCCTCAAGCCTTTCCAGCCACAGTTTTGGTCATCAGCGGCTGGTTGATCAGCTTGGCAACACGATACATATACAAGTCAAGCCTGCTAAGACATGGTTAAGGCGGTTGTGTTGATTTCGCAACATTTATAACTCAACGTTCATTGAAACAAAGGCGATGCTGGGTACGGAAATAAAAAAAGAAGGACACGACGATGGGTCACCGGAAGAAACACGCTCCTAGACATGGTTCCTTAGCTTATTTACCTAGAGGTCGTGCTGCCAGTGAAGTTGGCAGAATACGCTTTTGGCCCAGCGTAGAAGAAGGACCAACCCTTCTAGGATTCATGGGATATAAAGCAGGTATGACTCATATTTTCATAGTAGAGGACAAACCGGGATCACCCAATCTCGGCAAAGAAACCGTTCATCCAGCCACCATTCTAGACGCCCCACCCATCCTAATGTGCGCCATCCGAGCATACATAAAAAACCAGTACGGCTTGCGCACCTTCACCGAAGCGTGGATGAAGAAACCGCCAAAAGACCTTAACCGCACTCTCACGCCACCCAAAAATCCAGATCCTGATCAAAGCTTTAAGAAAATGGAAGAAAACCTTGACAAAATAGCAGAGTTTCGCCTCATTGTCGCCACGCAGCCCAGATTAGCTGGAGTTCCAAAGAAAAAGATGGATTTGATGGAGATTAAGATTGACGGAGGAACGATTGAGGAACAGTTCAAGCATGCAAAGAAACTGCTGGGAAAAACAGTTTCGGTCACTGACATTTTTAAGGAAGGACAGTTCGTGGATGTGGTTTCCGTGACCAAGGGAAAGGGCTTTCAGGGCCCGGTGAAACGCTGGGGCATCAAGATTCTGCCTCACAAGTCTAGGAAGACCAAGCGAGGTGTCGGCGCCATCGGTCCGTGGAAACCTCCACGAGTTTTATACACTATTCCTAGAGCGGGTCAAATGGGCTACCATCAGAGAACCGAGTACAACAAGCGCATCTTAAAGATAGGTGCTGACGGAAGCGAAGTTTCTCCAAAAGGAGGATTCCTACGCTACGGTCCAGTTCGAGGAACATATGTTTTAGTGGACGGAAGTCTGCCAGGCCCAGCTAAACGGCTCATACGACTGCGGTATCCAGCCCGTCCACCTACAAAAGTTTCCGAAGCTCCACCCAAAATCACCCACATCTCACTCGAGTCGCCACAAGGTAAATGAGGGACAAAAAGTGGGCAAAATTTCATCTAAAATATTTGATCTTGAAGGAAAATCCACAGGCAAACTTCCCCTACCCGCCGTTTTCAAAACTCCTGTTAGACCCGACGTTATCAAGCGAGCCGTGGTCACCATCCAATCTCACCGCTTCCAACCGCAGGGCCGAGACGTTTTAGCTGGCAAACGAACAACCGCAGAGTCTATGGGAACTGGACATGGAATCGCACGGATCTCAAGAATCAAAGGAGGAGGACAACGAGGCGCTTTCATCCCCTTCGCCGTGGGCGGTCGAGCCACTCATCCACCAGTAGTGGAGAAGAAAATCGAGAAAAAGATTCCTCGGAAGGAAATGAAACTGGCCTTACGCTCGGCGGTGGCAGCAACTGCATCTAAAGAAATTGTGTCTTCTAGAGGCCATATAATCGACGATGTTCGAGATTTTCCGCTGGTGGTCGTGGACGAAATTCAGGGTTTAAAGAAAACTCGCGAGGTGGAGAAGGCTTTTATTCAGCTCGGCGTGTGGCCAGACGTGTATCGTGCTAAGGAGAGTCGGAAGGTTCGTGCTGGGAAGGGCAAGAGGCGTGGCCGAAAAATGAAACAAGCTGTTGGACCCTTACTCGTGATTACCGAAAATGCGGGGGTTGTGGAGGCAGCTCGCAACCTTCCGGGGGTAGACATCGTCAAGGTGAACAACCTAAACGTTGAGCTTTTGGCGCCAGGAACTCATCCGGGGAGACTCGCGGTTTGGACGAGTTCGGCTGTTGAAAAACTGAACGAGTTGTTTGGAGAAGGATAGACGTGGACCCTTACGAAGTGGTGTTGTATCCGGTTATGACTGAGGTTACGAGTCGTATTCTTGAATCTGAGAACAAGCTGGTTTTTGTTGTTAACACGGCGGCTAATAAGGCCGACATAAAACGGGCGGTAGAAGAACTCTATGAGGTAGCTGTGGAAAAAGTGAACGTTACAATTACACCTAAAGGGGAGAAAAAGGCTTTTGTGAAGCTTCACCCCGACTACAAGGCGGTGGACGTGGCGATCAAACTCGGCATCCTATAATGGGAAGACGAAACTCTGCGGGTTGAAAGAAAATTAAGATATATTGTTTCAATTTGCATTTGTAAAAATCTTATCTATTTCACTGTTTATCCAATAACAAGCTTTGTCATCTAAGTTTCTTGAGGTACGCCTTTTTATAGGAGAATGATGAATACAAAGCCTTCTGAAAAGAGGAATGTTTCATGGATTGGTTCATCTTTGCTTTTGTCGCTACCATATTCTGGGCTGTTGGTGTTGTGATAGACAAGTATATCTTAACGAAGCACATGCAAGACCCTTTCACTTATCAACTGCTCTACACGATAACAGAGTCGCCAGTTATGTTGCTCCTATTATTCACGTCAATCTCCTCTGCGCTCCCTTGGTCCCTGCTGGGCATTGTTGGTGGCCTTGGCATCTACCCGGGGATTATCCTTTACTTTAAAGCCATGGCGATAGAAGAAACTTCCAGAGTGATTTCGCTGTGGTACACAAGTTCGATCTTTGTTCTTCTGTTAGCTTACGTGTTTCTGGGGGAAAAACTGAATTTACCAAGCTATTTAGGTGTATTATCGTTGGTTCTTGGCGCGATGATCATTTCTTATAGAAAAGAAAAAGGAAAGAAGCCTGTAATATCTCCCGCATTGGGACTCATCTTAGCATCAGGCCTTATATTTGCAGGATACGAAATCTTAACAAAATATGTTCTTAACGCTATAGACTACGTCTCATATCTCTTCTGGAATTTTGTAGGAACCTCAATAGTAGGGCTTTCACTGTTTTGTGTTCCTAAGATAAGAGGCATTTTCCTAAGCGACATTAAAAGAGTGAATAGAACCGCTCTATTCTGGAGAATTGTGAACACATCTATGAGCCTTATTGGAACAGTTTTATATTACATTGCAATCTCAAGCGGGCCAGTGTCTTTGGTTTCTGCCGCATCATCCTTGGAGCCATTCTTTGTCTTTGTGATTATTCTTCTACTTAGCTTATTTGTGCCGAGAATTTTGAAAGAAGAAATGGGAAAAAGAGCTATACTGATAAAGGCTTTGTCGATAATTCTTATAGTTATTGGAACATGGCTGATAACAAAATAAAGAAAGAGCTCAATTTTTCATATCTTACTAAGAGAGAAACATTAAAATAACGTTTGAATAAGAAAAAGGTGATTTTGCCGCCAAGAATTTCTCTAAGTAAACGTTTCAAACAGAGGTGCTAACAGATTGTCGCATGAAGACAAAGTTTGCAAGAGTAATTGTAAGCGCGCAAAAATGATAAATATCGCTGAAACATTGTTGGCTATGAAGTGATGAGGAATGGTGGGTTTTGAAAAACATGGTTTAACGCCGTCGTTTCGCGTTTTCACTCAAGATGCACTTGACTCGATTCATTTGGCTTCCCTCGAAGTCCTAGAAAAAACCGGTATTAGAATTCATCATGGCGAAAGAATTTTGAAGATGCTGCAAGACAACGGGTGCACCGTGGATTTCGAAAAAGGCGTAGTTTTGTTTCCATCTTATGTTGTTGAAGAAGCGTTGAAGAAAATTCCAAAAACGCTTGTCAGTTATGGAAGAAACCCGAAATACGACTATAAACTAGATGGAAGACATATTTACTTCACTACCGACACCGAAACACCCAACACGATTGACCTTTCAACAGGAGAATGGAGACCTTCAACCCTAGACGACGTGGAAAAGTTAACGCGAGTTACAGATGCACTTGAATCCTACGCAGCAGGCGGCCACCTCACCAGCGCTTTAGATAAGCCAAACAATGTTCGTTGCTTGTACGATTACGCTGCTGCTTTAAATAACACCGAGAAGCCTTGCGGTTGGTCTGTTTACCCACCTGAACTAGCAATGCAACTCACTGACTATCAACTTGAGATAGCCACAGCGGCTGCTGGAAGCGAGAAAAAATTGAAGAACCGACCATTAGGAGGAGGCGGCTTTTGCACAGAATCACCACTTAAGTTTGAGGGAAGATACGTCGAAATTACCTTAAAACTTGCTAAGCTTGGTTTTCCCTGCGTGGTTGAAAGCATGCCTCTAGGTGGAGCCACGGCACCCGTAACTTTAGCTGGCTCCCTTGTCATAACAAACGCTGAGGTTTTAAGCGGCGTCTGCACTGTCCAACTTGCATCTCCGAGCACAAGTACGAGCGTTAGTTATCTGATGGGAAACTTGGACATGAAGACTGGTTTGTGGGGACAAGGCCCAGAGGAAGGGCTTCTATGTGCTGCTGCAGTTGAAATCGCCAGATACTACGGATTTCGCGTAAATGTCAACGGATTTAACAGTTCCTCCAAAATGCCTGGAGCCCAAGCAAGCTATGAAAAAGCGATGAGCACTCTTCTACCCGTTCTAGCAGGAGCAGATATTGTCTATGGAGCAGGCAGTTTAGAGGGAGGAATGGCCGCTTCCTTTGAAGAGCTAGTACTTGATGACGAAATTTGTAAGGCTGTGTTGAAATCAGTTCAGGGAATAGAAGTAATCGACGAAACGTTAGCCGTGGACGTAATTAACAAAGTAGGCCCTAGCGGGCACTTTCTGGCTGAAAAGCACACTTTAAAACACTTCAAAGATGCACTCTTCTTTCCCGAACTAACGGACAGACACAGCTACGACGCTTGGAAGAAGGCGGGAGGAAAAAGCATGATCAAACGGGCTAGAGAAAGAGCGGAAGAAATTCTCAAAGAACACTGGCCAACACCGCTGGATAAGGATGTACAAAAGGAAATCTCAGAAATAATTAGCAGAGCGGAAAAAGAATTGCCGAAGAGCACCTTGTGAGACAAGACAATGGGTACACCTAACAAAAAAGGAACTCTTCCAATAACAAAACGTTAGGTTTCTAATGTGCGCACAAGACTAAGTTGCAATACTAAACATAGATACTCAGAAAACCATAATAATTGATGCTTTTTATTGCATATTCTGGGGGCTATTCATGTCTGCTGATAAAGAATCTGCTTTTGATTGGATTGAGAACAATGAGAAGTTGCTTATTGAAATAAGCGATAAGGTGTGGGAATTCGCTGAACTTGGCTTAACTGAGTTCAAGTCTTCATCGCTTCTAGCAGACGAGTTGGAGAAACACGGGTTTAAGGTTGAACGTGGAATTGCAGGTATGCCTACAGCTTTCGTAGCCACTTGGGGTGAAGGAAAACCAGTTATAGGAATAATGGGCGAATACGATGCACTGCCCGGGCTGTCACAGAAAAAACTTCCAAGGAAAGAACCATTAAAGCCGGGAAAACCAGGACATGGATGTGGACACAATATTCACGGAACAAGTGGCATGGCAGCAGCGATAGCGACAAAAGAAGCCATGGAAAAACACAAAATAAAGGGAGCCATTAAATTCTTTGGGTGCCCAGCTGAGGAGAATTTTTCGGGTAAAGTGTTCATGGTTAGAGACGGGTATTTCGGTGATGTTGATGCGGTGATTTGTCATCACCCAAACTCTATGAATTACGCTGTCTTAAAGAGCTGTTTGGCTGTTAGCTCGGTTAAGTTTCATTTCTATGGTAAAGCTTCTCATGCTGGTAGTTCTCCTGAGCATGGTAGAAGCGCGTTGGATGCAGTGGAATTGATGAATATGGGTGTGAACTATCTGAGAGAACATGTGATTCAGGATGCAAGAATACATTATGTGATTGAGAAGGGGGGAAACCAACCGAATATTGTGCCGTCATATGCTAGAAGCTGGTATTATGTGAGGGCGCCGGAGAGAGATCAATTGGAATTCATTTGTAATTGGATCATTGATATCTCAAGGGGAGCAGCAATCATGACCAAAACTGAGGTAAAAGTAGAGTTTTGCGAGGGAGTTTATAATTACATTCCTAACAGGACAATCACGGAATTGATTGTTAAGAATATGCGTGAAATTGGGCTTCCCAAATATAGCGCTGAAGACTGGAAGTTTGCTGAGGAAATTGCTAAGACAATTGATCCTGAAATGAAGGTTGCTCAGTTAAAGAAGTCTAAGCGTCCAGGATGGGAGAGGCTTGTGGATAAGTTGATGGACGATGAGGTTCCTGACCCTTGGGGTGAAGGTGAAACCAGTCACGGTAGCACTGATGTGGCTGATGTTAGTTGGCAGACACCTACTGTGGAGTTCGGCACTGCATCAGGAGTTTTAGGTACACCTGGACATTCATGGCAAGACGTAGCGCAAGGAGGAGTTGGACTTGGACATAAATCTTTAATATTTGCAGCAAAAGTGATGGCTGCCACAACTATTGACCTCCTCACAAAAAAGGATGTATTGAACAAGGCGAAAAAGGAACATAGACGTAGAATAGGCAACAAGAAATACAAGTCACCAATACCCCCAGATCACAAGCCGCCTCTAGACGTTTGGGAGAAATAATCTCATATCGTCTTTCTTCAATTTGCGCATGCATTTAGTTTAAGAGGTTTTTGTTGCTTCTAATCCATTTTTTCCGTAGACCAGTTGGTTGCTAAATAGTC
Source organism: Candidatus Bathyarchaeota archaeon (assembly GCA_020348945.1). Taxonomy (GTDB): domain Archaea; phylum Thermoproteota; class Bathyarchaeia; order Bathyarchaeales; family Bathyarchaeaceae. The sequence continues at coordinate 1,439,527 of CP070759.1, read as the reverse complement.
TTCTCAAGGAAGAAACCACTTGAGACTCATGAGCGCTTGGATTGAGCAGAAACAGAGCAGTCACCTTTCCTGAGGCAAGCATGTTCAACGCGTGATTAAGGAAGAGGTAAGTTTTTTCTCGGCCCGCCGACGTTAACATTTCTGAGAGAATGTCGAACACGAAACAGATGTTAGCATCACCAGAAGTTTCCAGCACCTTGTTTATGGCATCTAGGACTAGAGACACATTGTTAGCTGGTAGGAACACCGTGTTTTCGGAGGTTGATTTCGGAATGGACGTTGAAACTGATGATAAGAAGAACTTGATTGCTGACTCTTCAGTTAGACGCGAGTGGATACTGCTTGTCTTGGAGGTGAAAACGAAAATTGGTTCAACATTAGCCATGCTCTCCTTGGCTAAGCAGTCTACAGTCTTCTCGTAGTCGGAGACAGGGTCAAATTCCAACAGAATTTTGCGTCCAATCAACTGTTCATGATTCAAGTTCATTGATCGTGAAAACGAACTAGTTTCCTCAATGAGATCGATAAACCTTGCTGCAGGGGCTGTTCCTTTACCGAAGGCTTTCAGGAGGTCAGCAATCTGTGTTTCTCCCATGCCTTCTACGTTAATAGCGGTAATTTCCATGAGAAGAGGGACATAGACTACTCCCACTGGTTCTGTAGTCTTTACCCATTCAGGAAATCGAACCGGGTCGCTCCATTTAGGGTGGTACCAATAGTCCGCAACGTATTTTTGCCATTGACCCTTAAGAAAGGAGAAGTCACCAACATCTTCAATAGTCCTTATATGTTTGTATCCTTTCCTTTTGGCGTAATTCCAATAATCCAACACACTCTGCACTGCATTTTCAATGTGAAGCTTATCATTAGACATGAAGTGTTCGGTTAGGCTGTTCATGTGCAGAGTGTCATCTTTTTCATATTTTTTCGCATCAATTCCGTGTTCCTTGAGTTTAGCCCTAACGATTTCCATTTCCTTGTCTGGGCAAGTATAATATACTGCATCGCCATTTTCAAGGCCCTCACGTACAAACGCTGAGAAGACTTTCATCTTGTCCGCGGCTGACGTGTACGTCACAATGACTATCTCCCCTTCCTTAAGGTTAAGAACTGGACCAGCCTTCAAAATATCCGATGGAATAGCACGTTTCAACCTCTGCCGTAGGGGGTTTATAATAGGTAATTTGGGCATCTTGCTATCATTTCAATCATAGATTCCTCCAATATTTGACGCTTCTGAATTTGAAATCTGAACATCTAATACCTATGATGTGCACGCAAAATTGAGGCGACATTTGCCATGGTGAAACTTGTGAGCATCTTCGATTGAAAATCCAAAACCCCGATATTTTGAGAGAGAATCCTCTGATTTCCTTCACGACATCACGTGAAACAAAATTGCTGGTGCCAATTGGTAAAGTGGACACTTGCAAAAGTTCTTATTCACGGAATTTAGGAGAACTTAATCTTGTGCCTTTAGATTTGATTAGGCGCCCTTTAAGGTGAAGAGTCATGGATAGCGAACTCGTCTTCAGCATTTTATTCCTCGTTCTCTTTCTCTTAGGGACTGCAATTAGAGGTTATTACACCCGCAAGGTTCGAGCCACACGCAAGAAACGCTCAATTCGGGAACGATTCAAAGATACAGCACAAGTGGAAGGGAAGTTCGGCGCCATTTTATTAATGGTTCAAGGTGTCTATTTGATTATCGCCTTACATCTTTACCTAATCTTTTCGTCTTGGCTGGTCTGGTCCAAACTCCCCATACCCGACTGGTTACGGTGGCTTGGTGTTGGCGTGGGAATGATATCTCTGCCTTTTCTCACATGGGTTCAGCATGTTCTCGGCAAACACTGGACCGTTTCCTTAGAACTCCGAGAAGACCATAAGCTTGTGACAAGTGACCCCTATCGTTGGGTTCGGCATCCCATGTACACTGTTCACCTAGTGTATTTCCTTACTTGGGTGTTGGTTTCTGCTAACCTATTCCTGCTCATTAATTACCTCCTCACAATCATCCTTATGGTTGTGCGGATTCCCAAGGAAGAGCAAATGATGCTAGACCAGTTTGGCCACGAGTACCGTGCTTACATGAAGCGAACTAGACGATTACTGCCACGCTTCCGTCGTGAAGCAGACAAAGAAGAATAAACTACGTGTGCAAAGTATTGTTGTGTTGCCATGTTTGGGCTATCGATTAAATGTGAAGGTTTGCTTGTGTGTTCTGTTGAGCTAAAAGTATTTAAAAGAGGGTTTCTCTGTAGCATTTAAATCCTTGTTAACACATGATCATCGTTAGGAGGCACAGCATCGTGGGCAAACGAATACGCGTTCAGAGGCGTGGCAGAGGTTCATCCACTTTTCGATCGTCAACCCACAAGCGAATAGCTCCTGTTCAGTACCCTTCCATGTCCCAAGAAGAGCGGGACGGAGTTGTTCACGGTCAAATTATGAATATCGTTCACGAGTCTGGAAGAGGCTCACCTCTAGCCTCAGTGAAACTTGAAACAGGTGAAACCTACCACGCAGTGGTTCCAGAAGGAGTTTACGAGGGACAGCCCACGCAAATGGGAAGCAAAGCTTCTGTAGACATTGGCAACGTACTTCCTTTAGGCAGCATTCCTGAAGGAACAATGATATGCAACATTGAATTGTCTCCTGGCGACGGAGGAAAGATGGTTCGTTCATCCGGTTCATACGCAACCGTGGTGGGGCATACACCTGAAGGAACAATGGTAAAGCTTCCCTCAAAAAAAACTCGGTACATACATGACCTCTGCCGAGCAACAGTTGGCATCATCTCTGGGGCTGGTCGTGTTGACAAACCGTTTCTGAAAGCTGGAGCCAAGTTTCACTTGATGAAGGCAAAGGGTCACATGTACCCGAGAACACGAGGTATAGCCATGGTGGCGGCTGCGCATCCATACGGTAGCAGTAAGAGAGGTGCACGAAAGGTCACCACAGTTTCGCGGCACGCTCCACCTGGCAGGAAAGTAGGTTTAATTGCGGCGAGAAGTGCTGGTCGCAAACGAAAAAGAAGAAAATAAGTGGCGTGTTGTTTGTTGCGGGTAAAGATTTAAGTGTTTAAAATGTTAATAGCAGACACTCTGAAAGTAATCTTGGTGAAAGGTCTTGTCTGACTGGATATGTTTGAAATGTGGATACAAATGGGTTGACGAGAGCAAAGTGGAGCCAAGGTACTGTCCCACCTGCGGCAGTGGCAACATTTACGTTCCAAAAGCCGTGAAAGTACCGAAATACCACACCTAAATGTGTCACGAAAAACGCGCTCCAAAACAGTTTACATCCAAGTAATCCTTCTACAGATTAACTGAGAGATAAGCGGTTCTTTTGATCCCTAGAATTTTCAACCAATTGATTAAAAAGTAGAAGGATGCGGTAGGGTTTAAATCTTGACTGGTTGGTTTAAACTAACTTGGAAGGGTGATAATCGCAATGGGTATTAGGAAATGGGTTACTTACGGTAGGAGTGTTGTTCGAAGTAGCAGCAGCTGTTATGTATTTATCAAATATCTTTGGTTGACACAACTACGTCTGGAGCAAACATTTTTTTAAAAAATTCTGAGAATGGTTTTCGTAGGTGCTTCACAGCAAGCCAAGTAATACATGCTCAGCGTGTTAACGATTAACCTTGCTTATTGTTACTATTCTTCATAGTATATCCAATAAGAATAATAAGTATCGTTAACCGTTATCTATACCTTATTTCATTTCTGAATTCAGAAATGTGTGTGCCTTAAGTTATTAATGCAACGTAATGAAATAAGAGGGAACAAAACTTATCACCATCTTGTATCCAGAGTTATTGAAGACTGATGCTACTTTCAATGTATGTGTCGTTTCGTTTGTCAAGTTACCTCGCAGAAGAACGTCTAGGTTATCCGCTGTTAATGGCTGGAGTCATAATTGTGGCGTCTTTTCTTTCCACATTTGCACCCATACCCAATGCTTCTTTGTTCTTTATATATCCATTTTCGCTAGTTTCGTTCCCATTTTCTGCAACCGCGGAACTATCTCTCGGTGCTTGGGGATACCTTACTGGTTACGACATCAATTTCTTCGGAATGGAAATAGTGCCTGTCTCCCCTCAAAACGTTCCTGCATACGGTTTCTGGTTTTTCTTTTTGATTAACCTTGTAGGTGCGATGCTCGGTTACTGGGGTGACAAAAAACTTTCCGAGGGATCACTTGAATGGAATTTGCTCGATTTCTTCTTTCGAAGTGTATTCTGGTCTTTCTTAATCTGCTACGCAATAGTTTGGCTATCTTGGTTTGCATTAGAACAAATTCTATGGCAGGGAGCCGATAATGTTTGGTTTATGATTGTGATGAATATTGCTCTGTTTTGCAGGCTTTTTTTCTGGATACCTGCAACGATAGCCACAGCAATTTACGGAATGCACAAGTGGTTTGGAAGAAGGAAAGAATAAATCATCATGTCCTAGTTGAATGCGAATATCAAGCATGTTGAAGTAAACACCAAGCAACCATTTTCCGTTAACATGTAGACTTTCAATGTCCTTTTCTTGCTATGTGCAGTTTCCACCGCAGAAGCCAAATATGTGTGTGCATCTGGATCATATAGCGAAAAGATATGTTGAAAACAGGTTTTTCTCAAAAAACAGTTTGCGCTAAAGTGGGGAGAGGAGCTATAGGAGGAACTAGAAACAAAGACAGTGTCGCTATGTTGCAAATTATAGGAGCGAAGAATATCGTACGAGGTAGCCCCGTTTAACGTTTGGAGACTTCGGCTTCCACGACCTTAAACGGTTCTTTATCTCGTTATCCGTCAATTCCACCCTCAGAACCCTCTTCGGAATGTCAATTTCAATAAGGTCTCCATCCTTCAACGCTGCTATAGGTCCCTTCTCCGCTGCTTCAGGCGACACATGCCCTATACAAGGACCTCTAGTGGCTCCGGAAAACCTGCCGTCCGTAATCAACGCCACAGACTCGCTTAAACCCATCCCGCTTATAGTGGCTGTTGGAGACAACATCTCCCTCATGCCAGGACCACCCTTCGGTCCCTCATAACGAATAACCACCATGTCGCCACCCTTGATTTTCCTGTTGACTATGGCCTCCATAGCTTCCTCTTCAGAGTTGAAAATCCTAGCTGGACCTTTATGAACGAGCATTTCTGGCGAGACAGCCACAGTTTTCACCACTGATCCCTCTGGTGCTAGGTTTCCTCGCAACACGGCCATGCCTCCTCCTTTATGCACAGGGTTAGCTAAGGGGCGAATCACCTCTGCATTAAGCACTCTAGTTCCTTCAATGTTCTTTTTCATGGTTTTTCCCGTTACAGTAATGGCATCTAAGTGGAGAAGAGGGCTCAGCTCCTTCATTAAAGCTGGAATTCCACCAGCCGCATCCAACTCCTCCAATGGATAAGGACCGCTAGGAATCATGTTGCAAAGGTGGGGAACCCGCTTACTTATCTCGTCAAAAAGGTTTAGGGGCAAGGAAATTCCAGCCTCACCCGCAATGGCTGAGAGATGTAGCACAGCGTTGGTGGAGCCTCCGAGAGCCATGTCCACCGCGATGGCGTTCTCAAAGGCTTTTGCAGTCATGATGTCTAAAGGCTTCAAATCTTCTCGCAGCAACTCAAGAATCCTCTCACCGCTTTCCCTAGCGATCTTCAACTTTAGAGCACTAACGGCAAGGGCGGTGGCACAACCCGGAAGAGACATTCCTAAAGCCTCAGTTATGCACGCCATGGTGTTAGCTGTAAACATGCCACTGCAAGACCCGCAGCCTGGACACGCCGCGTCTTCAAGTCTCTCCAGTTCCTCTTCACTCATCTCACCAGCAACAACTTTTCCCACAGCCTCAGAAATTGACGCGAAACTAACTTTCTTTCCATCCAATATGCCTGCCAGCATGGGACCTCCAGTCACCACAATGGAGGGCACGTTGAGTCTAGCCGAAGCCATCAGCATGCCTGGAGTTATCTTGTCACAGTTTGTAACCAAAACCATGCCGTCGAATCTATGGGCTTGAACCATAATCTCAACGGAGTCTGCAATGACTTCTCGAGAGGGCAGGGAGTATCGCATCCCATCATGTCCCATGGCTATGCCGTCGCAGACAGCGATGGTGTTGAATTCAAAGGGCACTCCATCAGCAGATCTAACTCCAGCCTTCACCGCCTCAGCAATTTGATTCAGATGAATGTGGCCTGGAACCACAGAAGTGAAACTGTTAACCACTGCAATGAAAGGTTTATCCATGTCGCGGGCTGTAAGCCCCAAAGCCTTCAACAGGGACCTGTGGGGAGCTCTTTTGACTCCACGCTTTATCTCGTCGCTTCTCAACTTCATCCCCCAAACGTGCAAGTTTCATTAGATTATGGAAACCAAAAGCTTTATATTTAATGTTGCCCCGCCAACTAAGGGCGAATGTAAAATGGGGTATTGTTTTATTGAACGCCTTCCCTAAGAAAATACGGATTTTTGACACAACTTTAAGAGACGGTGAACAAACCCCCGGAGTTTCCCTAACACCCGAGAACAAACTTAGAATTGCCAAAAGCTTGGATGAGCTCGGAGTAGACGTTATTGAGGCTGGTTTTCCCGCAGTTTCTAAAGGAGAAATGGAAGCGACAAAACTCATCGCCAAAGAAGGTCTCAGAGCAGAGATCTGCAGCTTCGTTAGAGGAGTAGAAAAAGACATAGACATGGCACTGAAATGCGACGCCCAAAGCGTACATCTGGTTATTCCCACTTCAGACCTACACCTTGAATACAAGTTGAAGAAAACCCGAGAAGACATTTTAAAACTCGTAGAAGAATCCGTTCAATACGCCAAAGACCATGGACTCATCGTTGAACTCTCAGCTGAAGACGCCACTAGAAGCGAATTCAACTTCATCAAAGAATTCTTTGCCAAAGGACTTTCCGTAGGCGCGGACAGAATTTGTCCATGCGACACAGTTGGAATTTTGACTCCTGAAAAATCTTACAAATTCTTCTCAGACATGAGAAAAGCCTTCAAAGACACAATTATTAGCGCTCACTGCCACGACGACTTCGGAATGGGTGTTGCAAATTCCATAGCAGCCTTTAGGGCTGGCGCCAACCAAGTTCATGCAACAATCAATGGATTGGGAGAAAGAGCTGGAAACGCTGCCCTAGAAGAAATTGCTGCTGCTCTCAGGCTTATTTACAGTGTGGAAGTGTCCATAAAAACAGAACTTCTGTACCGCACATCACAATTGGTGGCTCGAATAACAGGGTCCCCGGTCCAACCTAACAAGGCAATTGTGGGAGAAAACGCCTTTACCCACGAAGCAGGCATCCACACCCACGCCATACTAGCCCATCCGTCAACATATGAACCGATCTCTCCTGAAATTGTGGGAGTCACCAGAAGACTAGTGGCGGGCAAACACTCAGGTTCTCATGGTATTAATGCATCGCTAGAAAAAATTGGATTACGCCCAACCGACAAACAGCTTAAAGAGATTTCCATGCGGGTGAAAATCGTAGGAGACAAAGGCAAGAAAGTCACCGATGCCGATTTAATGGCGGTTGCAGAGGCGGTTATGGGTTTACCTCAAACTCGTCCAATAAGTCTTGAGGAGTTAACCGTTGTCACTGGAGACAGAGTTACCTCAACCGCGTCGGTACGACTTAAACTTAACAATAAAGTGGTCTCTGAGGCAGCCACTGGATTGGGACCTGTAGACGCCGCGATAAACGCTGTGAGGAAAGCCGTTCTAGTCGTTGAGCCAATTCTTCTGGAGAACTATCACGTTAAAGCTATCACAGGAGGCACCGACGCCATGGTAGAGGTGATTGTTCGTCTACGCAAGGGAGACAGAACAGCGACAGCCATGGGAGTTCGAGAAGACATTGTTATGGCAAGCGTTGAAGCTGTGCTAAGCGGCATGAATGTGTTGATGACCGACTACAATAAACGTGGGGACAAGCAAACAGAGAAATCGTGACATGAGATTTAAAGCCAAAACATTTTTAAGATAAAATCCGTTAGGTGAAAGGAGAATCCCATTTCAATGGAGGACAATAAACGTGAGGGATCATTTCCTCGTACATTAGCTTTCCCAAAATCTTCTCCAGAAAACTTAATGAACGGACTCTCGAATGGTTTTTCTCCGCATCCCTGCATAATCATTGTATGGTTATAGAGTATCACTTAAAGGAGGAACATGAAACATGACAAAAATGTCAGGTGCTCAAGCCATTGTAGAAGCACTGAAACGACAAAAAGTAGAAGTCATCTTCGGTATAGTTGGAGGAGCAGTCCTTCCACTATACGATGTGCTATACGAAACTCCCGAGATAAGACACATTATGGCTCGACATGAACAGTGTGCAGCCCACGCAGCCGATGGCTACGCCCGGGCAAGCGGACGGCCAGGAGTCTGCATGGCCACGTCAGGACCCGGAGCAACAAACTTAGTCACAGGTATTGCCAATGCCTATATGGATTCTGCGCCGATCGTTGCTTTCACAGGTCAAGTCAACGCCTTTGCTGTCAACTCATCTTACATGATAGGAAGAGATGCTTTCCAAGAAGCGGATATCATCGGAATCACCACTCCAGTCACAAAATGCAACTTTCAACCGAAGAGAGCTTCGGAAATCCCGAAAACATTGAAACAAGCCTTTCATATAGCTACAACGGGCAGACCTGGACCAGTCTTAGTTGACCTTCCCAAGAATGCGCAAACTGAAACTGCTGAAATGAAGTTTAGAGACAGCGTTAGAATTCGAGGCTACAAACCTAAGATAGACCCTCATCCGTTTCAGGTTAAAAAAGCCGTTGAACTTCTCCTCAAATCTGAGCGCCCCATAATTTTGGCTGGTGGAGGAGTAATTATCTCAAATGCCTCACCAGAGCTTTTGACAATAGCTGAACTCCTGATGGCACCAGTAACAACCCCTCTCATGGGAAAAGGATGCTTCCCAGAAAACCATCCTCTGTCTCTAGGAAACATAGGCATGCACGGAACTAGCGCCTCAACTAAACTGATCTTGGAAGCTGACGTTCTTTTAGCGGTTGGAACAAGGTTCTCAGACAGAACCACTGGAAAGCTAGACGAGTTTTGCCCTGACGCAAAAATCATCCACATTGACATAGACTCGGCGGAAATCGGGAAAAACGTAGGTGTTGACGTGCCCATTGTAGCTGACGCAAAGAAAACCCTTACGGCGATTTATCAATCGTTGACCAGCAAGTTACAGAAAGGGAAGAGTTCTCAATGGGCTAAGAGAGTTCGAGAAGTTAAAGAGCAAGCTAGAGACGAAATGTCTGGCGGCGAAAAAGACTTGAAACCTCCACGGCTGATGAAGGAGCTTAGAAAAATTTTGCCCAATGATGCTATTGTAGCAACTGAAGTTGGTCAAAATCAGATGTGGGCAGCTCTTTATTTCATGTCGTATAAGCCTAGAACGTTCATCAGCTCAGGTGGACTCGGAACCATGGGCTTCGGCTTCCCAGCATCCATTGGAGCCAAAGTTGCATGTCCTGACACACCAGTGGTGGACATAGCTGGCGACGGAAGCTTCAGAATGACTGAACAAGAACTCGCCTGCTCAGTTATAGAAAAGATTCCAGTCACAGTGATAGTGCTGAACAACTCCGTGCTTGGAATGGTTGCCCAGTGGCAGAGACTCTTCTATGGTAGAAGATATTCTGCAGTGGATTTAGGAAACGTTCCAGACTTTGCTAAATTAGCTAAAGCCTACGGTGCAGAAGGCACCCGCGTTGGCTCGCTCAAAGAGTTTTCGAAGGCTGTAAAAAAAGCGATAAAAAGTGAAGTTACAACAGTTATAGACGTTCCAATTGGATATGAGGAAAACGTGTTTCCAATGATTCCAGCGGGAGCAGGTCTTAAAGGCATGATTGAAAGTGAGGAGGAATTGTAGAAATGAATGAAAAAAGCCACGTAATAGCGGCTATCGTTGAACATAAGCCAGGTGTACTCTACAGCGTTGCAAACATGTTTAGACGCAGAAACTTCAACATAGAAAGCATTGCAGTGGGACCTACAGAGCAGAGTGACCTCGCAAGAATGACCATAACCGTCAATGGAGATGAAAGAACCATTGAACAGGTGATTAAGCAGTTGAACAAGCTGATAGATGTGATTAAGGTTAGTAGACTGGACCCATCCAACATCGTTAGCCGGGAGATGGCTCTCGTCAAAATAACTGCTCCTGGCGCCAAAATCAGGACAGACGTCATCAATTATGCAAACATTTTTAGAGCCCGCGTAGTAGACGTTTCACCTGAATCCTTAATGGTTGAAATCACAGGCGACGCAAACAAGATAGACGCCTTCATCGCCTCTATGAAACCCTTTGGAGTAAAGGAAGTAGCTAGAACGGGCATAACAGCCCTCTCCAGAGGAGTGAAATCAGTTAAGATTGAAGAATAAAAAAAGGTGAACAAAAAATGGTAAAAGTGTATTATGATGCGGACGTGAACCTAGACAACTTGAAAGATAAAACCATAGCAGTAATCGGCTACGGTAGCCAAGGACGCGCCCAAACTCAAAACATGAGAGACTCCGGCTTAAACGTTATACTAGGTTTAAGACCCGAAGGCTCCTCATGGAACAGAGCCAAAAACGACGGCTTCAAAGTCTATCCAATCGCAGAAGCAGCAGAAAAAGGTGATATCATCCACATATTGATCCCAGACCCAGCGCAACCCACTGTTTACAAAAACCATATTGCTCCATATATGGTAAAGGGAAAAACTTTGGGCTTTGCCCACGGCTTTAACATCCACTTCAAGCAGATCGTTCCACCAAACCAAGTTAATGTCATAATGCTTGCTCCAAAAAGCCCAGGACATATGGTTAGAAAAACGTATCTCAACGGTTTCGGAGTGCCAGCTCTGATTGCGGTCCATCAAAATCCTTCGGGAGAAGCAAAGGAAAACGCTTTAGCTATGGCTAAGGCTGTTGGATGCACTAGAGCAGGCGTCTTGGAAACTACGTTTAGAGATGAAACTGAAAGCGACCTCATTGGTGAACAAACGGTGCTGGTTGGCGGATTAATGGAACTCATCAAAAAGGGCTTTGAAGTTCTTGTTGAAGCTGGGTACCAGCCAGAACTCGCCTATTTTGAGGCTTGTAATGAAGCGAAGTTGATAATGGACTTGATCTATCAAGAGGGCCTTATAGGGATGCTCAGAGGGGTTTCAGACACTGCTAAGTACGGAGGTCTAGCTGTTGGACCCAAAATTATTGACGACCGTGTGAAGGAAAACATGAGAAAAGCGGTTAAGCTGGTTCAAAACGGCAAGTTTGCTGAAGAATGGATAAAAGAGGGCAAAGAAGGCTTCAAAACCTTAAATGCCCTAATGAAAGAAATCGAGGAACATCAAATCGAGAAAGTAGGCAAGTTCATCAGGAAAACAGCTGGAATCCAGAAGTAATCAAGGCAAAAGCTGAAGGACATCATGAACATCACTGAAAAAATCTTGGCCAAGGCTTCTGGGAAAAAAGAAGTTAGCCCAGAAGAGATTGTAGAGGCCAAAGTCGACGTAGCAATGGTGCACGATTTAACTGGACCCCTATCCGTCGAGACGTTCCGCAAGATCGGAGTCGAAAAGGTCTGGGACAACCAAAGGATAGTCGTCATTTTCGACCACTTGGTTCCAGCCAACTCAGAGAGGTCAGCTCAGTTGCACAGCATCATGAGGGAGTTTGTGATAGAACAGAAAATAGAGAATTTCTACGACATTGGTCGAGGAGGTGTTTGCCACCAAGTGATGCCAGAAAAGGGCCACGTCAGACCTGGAGAATTAATTGTAGGTGCAGATTCCCACACGTGCACCTATGGTGCATTCGGAGCCTTTGCAACTGGCATAGGAGCAACCGATATGGCTGCCGTCTTTGCAACAGGCGCGCTTTGGCTCAAGGTTCCCAACGTTATCAAAGTAAATGCGGAGGGACGGTTCCAGAGATACGTTACGCCGAAGGATTTGATCCTAAATATAATTGGTGAGATTAAGGCTGATGGGGCCATTTACAAAGGAATAGAATTTGCGGGTTCTACCATACGAAACATGAGTATTGATGGCCGAATGACAATGTGCAACATGGCTATAGAGGCAAGCGCCAAAACTGGCATAGTAGAGCCGGACGAAACAACGCTAAACTACATCAAGGAGAGAACCAACAAACCATTTCAAATCTTCAAAAATGACCCCGCCGCTACCTACGAAAAAATTTTGAATTTTGACATCACAAACATGGAGCTCCAAGTTTCTTGTCCCCACTCAGTTGACAATGTTAAGCCAGTATCAGAGGTGGCTGAAGTGAGCATAGATCAAGCGTTTCTAGGGTCTTGTACCAATGGTCGCTTAGAAGATCTGCGATTAGCAGCTAGTTTCTTAAAGGGCAAAAAAGTGAAAAATGGAGTGCGAATGATAGTGGCTCCTGCCTCGCAGGAAGTATATCTACAAGCGTTGCAGGAGGGTCTCCTCGAAATCTTCCTGAAAGCCGGCGCTATCGTTGGCAATCCTACGTGTGGTCCATGTCTCGGTGGGCATCTGGGACTCTTGGCCCCTGGGGAGGTTTGCATAAGCTCCTCAAACAGGAACTTTGTTGGAAGAATGGGGAGCCCAAAGGCTCATGTATATCTAGCTTCCCCTTCCACGGTTGCGGCTTCAGCGGTAACCGGTAAAATCACTGATCCCAGAGCATTGGAGGTCTAACACGGAATGATCTCCGGAAAAGCGATAAAGTACGGAAACAACGTGAACACTGATGTTATTCTTCCTGGAAAATACCTGATCCTAACGCTTGATCCAATGGAATTGGCGAAACACGCAATGGAAGGTTTAGATCCTCTGTTCTTTAGGAAGGCTCAAGGCGGAGCTATAATTGTTGCTGGAAGAAACTTCGGCTGCGGCTCCAGCCGGGAAGAAGCGCCTTTGGCGTTAAAGCACGCTGGCGTTAGTTGTGTACTTGCGGAGTCCTTTGCCCGCATCTTTTACAGAAACGCCATAAACCTTGGCTTGCCAGTGCTTGAATGTTCTGGAGTTTCGGGCAAAGTTGAAGATGGCGACGAGTTAGTGGTGAACTTGGGGACAGGGACAATCAAAAATCGGTCAAAGAACTTAACTCTACGAGCAACTCAGCTTCCAGAGTTTGTTATGGAAATACTGGGTGACGGAGGTCTCATAGAACATCTGAGAAAGAGAGGGTTAAAATGAGCGGGTACCGGATAGCTCTTATCCCAGGCGACGGAATTGGACCAGAACTCACTGAAACAACATTGGAGGTTCTGGATACTGTCAAGAAGAAATTCGACTTGGACTTAAACATTGTTGAGGTGGAGGCCGGCGACGGGTGCTTCAAAAGGAGAGGTGTGGCTCTTCCAGAAGACACTGTGGAGACCATAAAGAACTCGCATACATGCTTGAAGGGCCCAGTTGGCGAAACTGCAGCTGATGTCATAGTTAAGTTGAGGCTTATGTTTGATTTGTACGCTAACCTTAGGCCAGTGAAGGCTTATCCTTCAGTTCCATCTGCGAGACCTGACATAGACTTTATTTTCGTGAGAGAAAACACTGAAGGAGTTTACAGGGGCCTAGAATTCTCTTTAAACCCCAACACCGCCATCTGCTTAAGAGTTATAACAAAGAAAGGAAGCGAAAGAATAGCGAAGAAAGCCTTCGAAATTGCTAGGAGGCGAAACAAGAAGAAAAGAGTTACAGCCGTCCACAAAGCAAACGTCATGAGGGTAACCTGCGGTCTCTTTGCAGAAACTTGTAGAGAAGTAGCCAAGAAATATCCGGACGTAACTTTCGACGAACAGTACGTTGACGCTACCGCCATGCGCATAATTAAAGCGCCACAGAATTTCGATGTAATTGTAACCACAAACATGTTTGGCGACATACTTTCAGATGAAGCTGCCCAGCTTGTTGGGGGCTTAGGTATGGCTCCAGGAGCAAACATCGGAGACAACTTCGCTTTGTTCGAGCCAGTTCACGGATCAGCCCCGAGCAGAGTTGGAAAACACACGGCTAACCCTTGCTCCATGATCCTCGCCGCCAAGATGATGCTTGATTGGTTAGGTGAGCAACACAGGGATTCTAAATGTTTAGCCGCGGCTGAGGCAATAGAGGACGCCGTGGTTGCAACGCTGCGCAAGGAAATAACGGTTCCAGATTTTGGTGGAAAAGCCAAAACGGTGGAGATAGGGAAGGCTATTGCAGAAGAGATCATGGGAAAAATGGTTAGATAACTGGAGGTTTGAAGTTTGAAGTCTACAGATAGGAAATACATCCAAATGTTTGACACCACGCTCAGAGACGGAGAGCAAACTCCAGGAGTATCTCTAACTCCGGAGGAAAAAGTGGAGTTAGCTCATCAACTTGACAACTTAGGCGTAGACGTGATAGAAGCTGGCACTCCGATAACTTCAAAAGGTGAAGCGAAGGCAGTTACGGAAATAGCTAAATTGGGATTGAACGCTGAAATATGCGGTCTCGCCCGCACCATGAAAGAGGATATAGACGCTGCCATAGGATGCAACGTTAACTCGGTTCACATATTTATCTCAACTTCGGATGTGCAGATGAAGCACGCTTTAGGCATGAAACCTGAACAGGTCCTGTCAACAGCCGTAGAGTCTGTTAGGTACGTTAAAGACCACGGGTTGGTGTGCGAGTTTTCGCCAATGGACGCTACACGAACAGATTTAGAGTTCCTAAAAAAAATATGCAGCGCTGCTGAAGATGCTGGAGCCGACCGAATAAACATTCCTGACACTGTCGGTGTGATGACTCCAGCAACCATGCGTAAACTAATTGAAGACGTTAAAACCGTGGTTAAGATTCCCATCAGCGTGCACTGCCACAACGACTTTGGGATGGCTGTGGCGAACTCTTTAGCTGCGGTGGAAGGTGGAGCCTCCCAAGTTCACGTGACCATAAATGGGTTGGGTGAAAGGGCTGGAAATGCAGCGTTAGAAGAAGTTGCGATGGGACTTCATCTGATTCACGGCGTGAAAACTGGAATAAACACCAAGCTGATCTACGGAACCTCACAGCTGGTATCTCGATTAACAGGGGTTCCAATTCAGCCGAACAAGGCAATTGTGGGTGAAAACGCTTTTGCCCATGAGTCAGGCATCCACACTCGAGGAGTAGTAGTTGTGCCTTCAACGTTTGAGCCGATTAAACCTGAACTCGTGGGAAGAATGAGGAGGCTTGTAGCTGGGAAACATGCAGGCACCCGCGGCATAAAAACAGAGCTGGAAGAAGTTGGAATACATCCAAACAAGGAGCAACTAAAAACGATTGTTAAAAGAGTCAAGAGTTTGGGAGACAAAGGCAAAACCGTGACAGACGCCGATTTGTTGGCTATAGCCAGAACTGTCACAGGAAGAGTAATTGCTGAAAAAAAGATTGTTGACTTAAGGGATCTAGCCGTAGTGACTGGAATAAGGGTTATCCCAACGGCCTCAGTGAAACTAGTGTTAGACGGGAAGGAATACGTGGCCGCCGAAACTGGTTTGGGTCCTGTTGACGCTGCGATTAAGGCGGTGCAAAAGCTTACGGCCAATTTGGTGAACGTTAGGTTAAAGGAGTACCGGCTGGAAGCCTTAACTGGAGGGTCTGACGCTTTAGCTGAAGTGATAATAAAGGTTGAAGACAAAGATGGAAATGTCATGTCAGCGAGAGCAGCGCGTGAAGATGTAGTCATGGCCAGCGTCGAGGCGATGATAAGCGGCATCAACAAAGTATTGCTGAAAAGACGAAGACTACAATGAGCGAGGTGGTGAAGTGAAAGTTGCCTTTCAGGGTGAAATCGGAGCATACAGTGAGAGCGCGGTTTACTCTTTTTTCGGCTCCTCAGCAGAAGTGAAACCTTGCAAAAACCTATCCGACGTTTTTGAAAGTGTAGAAAAAGGAGAAACTTTGTATGGAGTGGTTCCCATCGAAAATTCGATAGAGGGAAGCGTAAACCAAACCTACGATCTGTTTTTAACTCATGACCTCAAGGTATGCGGCGAAATAGTCCTCAAGATAGTTCACTGCCTCATAACCAACCCAAAAACAAATTTGAACTCAGTCAAAGTAGTTTACTCCCATCCCCAAGCCTTAGCTCAATGTAGAAGCTTCCTAGAAAAATTGGGCTGTGACTTGTTTTCCACCTACGACACTGCTGGTAGCGTGAAAATGATGAAGGAAAAAAGGCTGATAGACGCTGGAGCCATTGCCAGTGAGAGAGCCGCAGAAATTTACAGCATGAAAGTTCTTGCTAAGGGAATAGCGGACAACCAGAACAATTACACAAGGTTCTTTGTCTTGTCAAAAAAAGATTCGCAGCCCACGGGCAAAGACAAGACTTCCATAATCTTTGCCTCCAAACATGTTCCAGGCGCGTTGTTTCACGCTCTTGAAGAGTTTGCTTTGAGGGGCATAAACCTAACGAAAATCGAGTCGAGACCAACGAAACAACAGCCTTGGGAATACAATTTTTACTTAGATTTTGAAGGCCATAGACTTGAAGAAAACTGTCAAGAAGCACTGAAAGCTCTTGAAGAGAAGTCAGCTTTCATAAGGGTTCTCGGCTCCTACCCAAAAGCACCCGAAACCTTCTAAACCGAAACACGAAAATTAAGGGTTCAACAAGTAAAGAGACTTGTAAACAGAAGGTGTTCAACGTGACAATGAACTTCGTAATCACAGCAACAGGAAAAGACAAACCTGGACTGATCGCGGAAATAACTGATGCCATAGCCAGCGCAAACGTGAACATCGTTGACATCGAAGCCTTTAGCATAAGGGGACTCTTCGCCATCTTCATGATAGTGGACTGCCGCACCGCGGCCATACCAATTGAAAACCTCAAGGACCAGTTAGCGAGCATCGGAAACAAGATAGGCTTAGAGTTAACCATGGAACCCTACATTGCTGGGAGACGCAAAGCCGAAAAGAAACTTGCATTACTCACAACCATTGGAAAAGACAGCCCAGGCATAGTCGCAAAGATTTCACAGTTTCTATCTGAAAAAAAAGCGAACATAGAGAGGATAAGGATGGTTACCTCTGGAGAGCTAAACGTCATGGAAATATCTACGGACCTCAGCGACATTTCCTCCAATTTTGAAGCTTTCAGAAGCGGACTTGAAGACACTTGCAGCGAAGCTGGACAAGACGTGGTCGTTCAGACAGAGGATGTGTTTCAAAGACCAAAGAGACTGATGGTTTTTGACGTGGACAGCACGTTAATCGAAGTTGAAGTGATCGATGAACTCGCCAAAGCCGCTGGAGTAAGTAAAAAGGTAAAGGAAATCACGCGAAAAGCAATGAACGGTGAAATCGATTTCAAACAAGCCCTCAGAGAACGCGCAAGATTGTTAAAGGGCTTAAAAGTGGAGGTTCTTGAAGTCATAGCGGAAAACTTGGAAATCACGCCTGGTGCAGAAGAACTGATAAACACGCTCAAGGCGTTAGGATTCAAGACCGCCTTAGTATCTGGAGGTTTCGAATATTTCGTTGGCAAAATTAAGGAGAAGCTTGGCATCGACTATGCCTATGCCAACAAACTCGTAATCAGGGAGGGCAAGTTAACGGGGGAAGTGGAAGAACCCATAATCGATGACAAACGAAAAGGCGAAATAATCCGCCAGTTAGCTAGAAAAGAAAACCTGTTGCTGGAGGAAATCGTTGCGGTTGGAGACGGCGCCAACGACCGATTCATGCTTCAAAGTTCGGGTTTAGGAATAGCACTCAACCCCAAAGACATCCTTAAAAAAGTGGCTGACGGCGTGATAACAAAAGAGAACTTAACAGGCATACTCTACTGCCTAGGAGCCCCAGAAAAAAGGCTTAAAGAAATTTTTTCCAAACGTTCTGAAAAAGAGACTACTTAGCTAATACGAATAACCGCATGAACGTATCTCCTTTTTCCAAAAATCCAAAACCACCTTTTCTCGCAGACACCTCATCAAAATACTTCACCTCGTCTGCTTCAATGAGGGGAGAGCAGATTGTAAACGGAACAGGGTCCCTTGCGTGCGTTCTAATTTTTATCGGTGTAACGTGGTCTGGCAGAACAGCAATGGTGCAATCTTGATCTAAACCCTCCAGCAATCGTCCAATCAACCTTCGGTCCAAATCCTCTAGCGTCCTAATTTTTTGTTCATGGTCTCCACTGTGACCAGCCTCGTCTGGAGCCTCCACGTGAACCAAAACCATGTCATATCTTTTTAGAGCCTCAAGCGCGTAATCGGCTTTGCCCTCATAGTTTGTATCATAAAAACCGGTGGCGCCTGGAACATTGATAACTTTCATTCCAGCGTAAATTCCTACGCCCTTAATCACATCAACAGCCGATATGACCGCTCCGCTTATGCCATATCTTTCCTGCAATGTTGGCATGCTTGGTTTTTTACCTTGACCCCAAGGCCAAATCATGTTTCCAGGTCTCTTGCCAAGGGCAACTCTGTTAACATTCACCGGATGATTCTCTAAAATCTTTTTGGAATCATAAATCATCCTTTTTAAAGTGGTAACCGTGAACTCAGCCGTTGATGTTTTAGCTTTTGGCAGAGTCTCGGATATTTTAACACCTACAGTGTCATGGGGTGGTGTGCACAAAACATCGTCTGAGTATGGTCCGTTCCTAAAGACCAGCAGATTCCTGTAGCTGACGCCGGCGTGAAAATCTATTTCGTTCGGTTTTCCAAAGTTGTCTTCTACAGCCTTCATTAATTCCTTGGCTTCATCGCTTGTTATGTGACCCGCAGAGTAGTCCATTAGAACATCGTTTTCTTCTGTAATTAAATTGCACCTAAATGCTATGTCGTCTTTTGCTAGGTGAATTCCTTTAGTGGCGGCTTCAAGAGGTCCTCTGCCTGTGTACCATTTTTCAGGGTTATACCCTAGAATGGAAAGGTTTGCAACGTCAGAACCAGCCCCCATGTTTTCTGGGATTGTTCTCAAGATGCCGTTGCGCCCCTCAGATGCAAGCTCGTCCATGTTCGGTTTGTTAGCAACTTGCAGAGGAGTTTTTCCGTTTAGAGCTTCAACAGGATAGTCGGCCATTCCGTCACCGATTATGAGCAGATATTTCATCTAAGCCACCAAAGCCTGTTCGGAAATGAAAGTTCTAACCATGTTTTTCTGCATACTTCACTGTCTCGTCTATGCTCTGAAATCCGTACTTGATTTCCTTAAAGCACTGTCTCAAAGCGATTGTGTCTTCTCTAACATCGGAGGGCTTTCTCTTGCCCTTTATCACATCTATCATCAAGTCGCATAGTCGTTTGATGTCGTCCTCCTTAAACCCTCTTCTAGTTACGTCTTGAAAACCAATTCGGAGTCCCGATGGGTTCTTTTTGTTCTTCGGATCATCATAGGGCAGTAGGTTCTTGTTAACAATAATGTTAGCCTCTTCAAGGTTTTCAGCTATCTTTTTCCCTCCACCATACTCTTGGATGTCCACGGCAATCTGATGTGATCTTGTGAAACCTTTCTTTTCACCTAAAACCTTCACTCCGTTTTCACAGAAATGTTCCCCCGCAACCTGAGCGTTTTTAACTGTTTGCTTTGCGAGTTCCACACCGAACACTTTCATTTCTAACGCAGCCAGTCCCATGGCGGGCAACCTTGCAAGATGTGTATTAGATGTGGTTAGCGGAAAAATTGAGTGCTGAACGCTTTTTATTCCCACTCTCATCCTTTTGTCTTCTAGATTTGCGAGAATCACGCCGCCTTGAGGCCCTGGAAATGTTTTATGCGTTGAAGCGTTTATGAAATCTGCGCCTTCCCTAAGCGGGTCCTGAAGCTGTCCGCCAGCTATTAATCCTAGGACGTGAGCAGCATCGTAGACAACGTAGGCGTCAACTTCTCTGGCAGCTTCTCTCAACTCCTTTAAGGGGTGAGGAAACAGAAACAGGCTCCCGCCAAACGTTACTATCCCTGGCTTCGTCTTTCTTATCACTGCCGCGGACTTGTCTGGGTCAATGTTCATCTCGTTTACGTCGTAGGCATGATCAATTGTCTCCAGCCCTATAACCTCTCCTGCGAGACCTGTGTAGTCGTGGGAGATGTGGGCTCCACAGCTGAGGGGTGCAACAACCATCCTATTGTTTTTGGTTGCCATGGAGAGTCCTTTGAACGTGGCCAAGTTCGCGTGGGTACCAGAAACCAGTCTCACGTCAACCCAGTTGCAACCGAACAAGTCTTTCATCAAGTCAGCTGCGTAGTTCTCAATTTTCGTGATGTACTTTTGCCCCTGATAGTAGCGTACTTTAACATGCCCTTCTAGATCGTTCTCTCCCTCAGCGTACCTGCACTCTAAGTCCTGAGACAATCTCAGCATCTCCCTCACTGCGGGAGACTTTAGTCCCTCGCTTGCTATCAGGTTTATACAATCTGCGGCTCTGTATTTTTCATGCGCCCTGCTCGCCTCAACCAGTTCCAGAACTGCTTCGAAAAAGCTTTGGTTCATTAGTTTATCCCAACCGTGTAGTTGGTGATTTAAAACCTAAAGATTGCTTTATCTTTTTCTCTCTTCACATCTCATCGGTCTCGTCTCCACGTAAGTTTAGGGAGAATGCCAATCTTCAATCATATTCTTTGGTGCATTGGCTTTTTCTCTTCCGTACCGAAGAAGTGGTTTTGTTAGATGCCTCTGGGATCGAGGGGACGTTATGTACAGTTTTTTCTCAAGAGAACGCTTGCTCTCAACTGCCACCTTTCCCAGCTTTGAGGAGCGAAAGCCGCATTTCTTACATCTGAATCCTTTCTTTCTTCCCATGGACTCCATCCGCTTGTCGCACTGAGAACACATGGGGTTGTGAAAAAAGATTTTTGGAGCCAACTTTAGAACTCGCATTTTCTCAAGGTTTAGGGTAACTGGATGTTGGGGCGAGGCGGGACGGACACCCCCATGGACTTCAACTTGATCTCCTCTGATCAGCTTTTTAGCGGCTTCTCGAAGGGTTCCTGTTGGTTCGTAGGCTGCGCAGTCTATATGCCCTATTTTGTCTTTGATGGCGAAGATAATGTGTCTTCCTGGAATCATCCGTGGTTCATCACTTACAACGCCTTCAACGATCACTGGGTTGAAGGGTTGTATCTCGCGGATAGAACTGACTTTTCGCAAGTGGGCATCGGTTCCATGGTTTGTGCGGAAGACGATCCACCGTTCAATTGGTTCTTGAGACCGAACTATCTCATGGGCTTGCTTGACAACCTCTGGTTTTTCCCCTCGGATGCCGTACAGAATCGGGTCGGGTCCTCTTGGAGCTATAAGGACTCGCTGTTTCTCAGAGTCAATGTTGTTGAAGGTTAAAGGCGAAGTTTTCTTGTCCATCTCAGCAACAGATGAAACTTGAATTCTCCTAGGTGTTCCGCGATTTTGAGGTTTTCGATAGGCTATAACCTCGTAAGTGTGATCGCCCTCTAAAGTTTCGCCGATTGCGGCTAAGCCTCCAATAATGCCTCTTCCCTTCTTGAAGCCTACTGCCTCCGCCCCGAACTTTTTAATGAGCTTAAGAGTTTCTTCCATCTTTACAATGCCTTGTATGGCTCTTTTAGCAAATTCTTTGAACTCGATCGGCACGTTGTCGTGGAAGAAGAAGACAGCGCCTGGATCAGTGCCAGCATAGTCTAAGTCAGAGTTTTTCTCGACAGCGTCAACCACCATCCTCATGATCCCTTCCGTGAGGCTCTCAGCACACTGGATTCTCAGGCAGAGAGCGCCGTTGCCACGGGTTTTCCAGGGAACGTTGGGGTTAAGCCGAACGAGGTTTGGGTAGTCTATGAAGGAAACGCCTAGTTTGCACAGTTTCTCCACGAGAAGGGCAGCTATGTAAGTGGTGCATCCCATTTTCGGAGAGTCAGTGTCGTCGAATCCAATGTGCATTGTGATCATGGTGTCAGCTCAACCACTTCATGAAACGTATTATGACAATAAGAACTTTCACTTAATGAGTGAATTGGGTGAAGAGATGATTCAGTGACGATTTCTTGTATAGAGTGGAAAAATGGTTCGCACATGGCAAAGCGTGCAGAAAAAGGAGTGGTGGTTATGTTCCCTCAACCACAATCATGGTTAGGGATGATCTCACTTTGTTTAGCCGTCGTATGTGCCACGTCACGATGTCTTTGAGTTTGTCCATGGTATCAGCTTTGATCTTCGTCACGATGTCATAGACACCGTAGACGATATAGGCTTCGTCCACCCCTTCAACGTCTTTAATCAAATTAAGAACTTCTTCCTCCGAACCAATTTCAGCGTTGATCAACACAAAGGCTACAGGCATACATGTCTCCTCCTTGGCTCTATGATTAGTTTGACGCCCTAAATAATTTTCTATACTCAATTTTCCGTTTTTAGATAGACTTTGTCTATTTCTGCTTGCGCGCGCTAGCTCGCACCAAACTTCGGAGAATCAGCCTTAAGACTACTAACGCGCAATCTAAGACAATGCTCGTTGAGTGTATATTTTGACACGTTTTGCCACGTTTAATTTGCGTCTATTCAAATATCTACGTATTATTCTGATGCTCATGAGATTGCGACAGAATAAATGATTCAAAAAAATATCTTATTTAATTTAATAGAAGATTCTTTCTAAAATCTTAAAAGCAGATGGATACATTAATAATACGCTGAAGGAGAAGGAGATTCATGAGATTTGAGAAAGTTTTGAGACATAGTTTAGTGATGCTGACTTGTCTGATACTGATTAGTACAATTGCGCGAAGCGGAGTTGTGGTGATGCCAACGAAGGCAGACCCGGCGTTTCCCTGGGAACCACTCACGCTTGTCGCGACGAAAACTGATAATCCCTATTGGGGATATTATGGTGGTTATAATGATCTTTGGGAAGTCGTTAAATCTAACCTTTCAGAGATTGGCATAACCCTTGACACATCTTTCACGACTGACGCTTATTCTTGGTGGAGTCGTGTTTGGGATATAGGTTGGAACAAGACTCACCAAAATGGAGGATGGGACGTAACCATGCTCGAATGGCGGTTGCAACCTCACGCCCTTGTCCCCCGGCTTGAGTCACTGTTTACCGCCAACATGACGCCTCCCGAAGGGGGCAATAACATTTTCCATTGGAACAACACAGGGGCTGATGTACTTCTTCGGAGCGGAATACAGGCATCCGATGCGCTGCAAAAGAAACAGTACCTCTGGAGGTGGCAGGAATGGTTCTTACACGATCCTCCCGCGGTCAACGTTTACAACCCTAGGGTCTATGACGCAATGGGTTCCTACATTTCTGGCTACAATCCGATGGTAGAGTGGTACGACGTTTCGCACCTGACCGTTAACGCGACAAAATTCAACAACGTTGTGACGAACGTGGATCGGCTAGCGGTTGGAGCAAACACAACTATATACGCTGTTACTGAGTCCGTGTGGGCTCTGCTCCCGTTTTACACGGAGTCTTACACAGAAGAGAAAATGTGGGCTCAGTTGTGGAGACCCTTGTACAAGTGGACCATCAAGGATAGTGAATGGTACAAGTACATGGATGGGAGCGAAGTTGCTCCTCAAGACTGGGACATTGTTCCTGATATAGCAGCTATCGACCCGATCATTGACCCCGATGGAACTGGGAACAAGAAGAAGGCGAGAGTTGTCATTAGGGACAACGTTAAATGGAGTGACAATGAGCCCCTCACTGTACATGACGTGCTGTTTACCTTCAACACTTGCACCCTGAACCCAGCCACTGGATCCACTGGCTACGCCGACTTCGCAAATATGATAAAGAACGTGACATATTATAACGAAACGGCTGTTGACTTCTACCTCAACTACGAGGCGCCAATGATCGACTTGAAATCTTGCCTTGCAAATGATTGGGGAGGCGGTTCTATTATGCCCTTCCACGAACTTGGAGGGTATATGGATCATCCAGAGCAGCTAAGGAATAGCCCATATAACACTGGTGGTCCTCTTGAACCTGATCCAGCATATTTTGCCGCCGTCACAGGACCCTTCAAAATGGTCGAGTTGGTGGTTGACGACCACGCAACGTTTGAGAGGAACGACCTCTACTTTGGTTACGATGAAAGCATTGTGGGTTCACCTGCTTGGGGACCATACAACATCAACAAAACCATCTTCGAGTGGATACCTGACGCGCCCGCAAGATTTCTTGCGCTGAAAAATAACGACGTTGATTTCGGAGAGTACTCAACTGCATCTGTGGGCGAATATCAAGCATTGTCGAATTCAACGCTTCATCCAAACGTCAGAGTGTTCCAATATGACAGGTCTGCGAGCAATCTCCTCTTCTTCAACCTTGATCACACAGTCCTCAGCAACAGATATGTAAGACAGGCTATAGCCCATGCCATTGACTACGAACACATATTCGACAACATACTGCCAGACTGGGGCATCGAAACCGCATATCGAGGGTTAACCCCCATCGTTGACGCCCACTACTACACTGACGAAAGCAACGAGACAGTCCACCTCTACAACGACAATCTTCAACCTTACCAAACCAACATCACTCAAGCGATAAAATACATGGAAATGTGGTATTACTCCCAAGTGGGCACCGACTACACGAAGGGACCTGTGGGCGACGCAGACTTTAGCGGATTCGTTGGCATATACGACTTCTACATATGGAGGGAATGTTTCGGCAAAACGACAGGACAAATATGGTTTGAACCAGGCCAGGACGTAGATCCAGACTTTGACAACAGCGACCTAGTTGACATAGATGACTTCTACAAATGGGTAGATAACTTCGGAAGATATTACTCATACAAAAAAGTTGGCGTGACCGAGCTTAGAGACTACGACGTTGAATATCCAGCCATTATGGTTGTCCCTGAGACCATCGTGGATCCAACGTTGCAGATAGGCGAAAATTTCACAGTCTCTATTTATACGGATTACAACGGAAGTGACATTTGGGGTTGGCAATTCTCCCTAACTTACAACCCTGATGTCTTGCACGGCGTAGAAGTCACCAACGGAGACCTCATCACTACAGCCAAAGATCCGTCAGCCTTTTGGCTGCAAGAAATCATCGACAACACCACTGGCATACTATCGGCAGGTGCATTCTTCCTTTCCTTCGGTGAAACAGTTCCCGTAACGAATGGTCCAGGAACTCTAGCCAACGTGACCTTTAAAGTAGTTGGCACAGGAGAGTCACACATAACCCTTGGACCCGAAACCAAACTATTTGGATACGGCTATGACATCGTTCACGAATGGGACATGCCCAACCATGTACAACACGGCTACTTCGCTCGCGTGCGCGTCGACATACCTATTCCTAGCGATGGAAATGCAACTATTGAAGGCAACGTGAATATAACCAAAGCTGTTGTCAGAAAAAACATTCTTCATTTTGATGTTTCGGGACCCTCAGGATCGACTGGTTGGATTAACGTTACCTTCCCGATGATTAACACAACAAACATCCAAGTAAAGGTAGATCATGGTCCTCCACTTACTCCACCCCCATTCCCAATAATCACTTCCAATGGAACTCACTATTTCATTTACTTCGAGTTCACCCTCAGCACCCACGAAATAACCATTCAATACGCAGTCGTCGACATGTCAGTAACGAACGTGACAGCTTCCAAAACAGTTGTGAGCCAAAACTTCACAATGTCGCTCAATGTTACTGTTGAGAACCAAGGCGACTTCACCGAAAACTTCAATGTAACCACTTATGCCAACACAACCATCATCGCCACACTTACAAACATCACCCTTTCAAGCGGAAACTCCACAACCATCGCCCTAACATGGAACACGACTGGCGTTCCATATGGCAACTGCACCATAAGCGCTAATGCTACTATACTCGAAGGTGAAACCGACATAGTTGACAACACTCTCATCGACGGCTGGATTGTAGTCACGATTGCGGGCGACGCCGACGGCAGCGGCTGGGTTGTTGCCGACGACTTCTTCCTTCTGGTAGATGCCTTTGGAAGCAGGCCTGGAGACTCCAACTGGAACCCGAACTGCGACTTCGACGACAGCGGCAGAGTTGTTGCCGACGACTTTTTCATCTTGGTGGACAACTTCGGAGAAAGAGCATGGTAGACAGCATCGAAGCAGATTCTGCACAACCCAAACAGAATGCATCTGAAAACAGAAAAAAGGGGTTTTGCGGGGGGACATCTCCATGGATGCTTTAGATAGTTTTCTGTAAGAATTGCATTGACTACAGAGTTTGAAACTCAATTTGACGCTAAAATCATAAATAACATAAGCGCTCAACCTAATAGGCAATGAGAGAGGTATCTGTAATGTCGGTTTACTTTAAGAAAGGAATAACGTTGTGGATACTGAGTTTCCTAACCTTTCTGGCAGCCTTAAACACACTTAACGCGGTAATGCTAGGAGCACTCCAATACACTGTCTCGCCCATTCAAATCTATGTCATAAGCGACATAACACAAAACATAGTGGGAACGCGAGAAATACAAGCGATAAGCTACTTCTGGGTATCAACGGCACTAACATTCGTCTTTCTAGGTTTAACCGCCATCGTTGCAACCCGCAAACCACCATTGGACCCAGCCCTAGTCAGGATGTTTGTCAAACTAGATGGAAATTTGACGGCTAACCGAAAGACACTGAAAGAAGGCTTGGAAGAAAACAAAAATACATTGGAAACCGTACGGATGGACATGCTCGAAGGACTGGACGGCAACAAA
The DNA here is from genome assembly GCA_020348945.1 of Candidatus Bathyarchaeota archaeon. Classification (GTDB taxonomy): domain Archaea; phylum Thermoproteota; class Bathyarchaeia; order Bathyarchaeales; family Bathyarchaeaceae. The sequence continues at coordinate 1,412,830 of CP070759.1, read as the reverse complement.
AAGGCCAGTGAAAAACTCCTCGGTACGGCTAGAAAAGAAATAATGGACGGGCTGGAAGAACAGTGGAAAACCATTCAAAGTGTTCGTGAAGAGTTGCGCTCTGCAATTGACACAAACGTTAGCAACGTTAAACAAGAAACGTTGGCTGCGCTGGGAAAACAGCGAAGAGCGATACAAAAAGTGGAGCGACTAAACAAGCAGAGTGCTGAAACGATGGAGAAACAGATGGCAGAGCTAATTGACATGAGAACTAGACTGGAAAAGATGGAGGAGTTTAAACCGCCTCAACCAAAGTTAACAAGCCTAGACAAACCAGAAGACGTAAGAGGAATCGGACCCCGTCTAGCAAAAGAATTCAAGGCCATAGGAATAACAAGCGTGGCAGAACTTGTCACCACAGACCCCGCGGTCATCGCCGAAAAAACCCGGGTGTCACAAGACATGGCTAAACATCTGCAAGCAACAGCTCAGCTACAGATGATTCCAGGAGTCGACGAAAACGATGCAGAGCTACTTAAAGAAGCAGAAGTTTTCACCATAAGAGAGCTAGCTGAGCAAGACCCAATTCAACTCAGCGGAAAAGTAAGAGAAATCGCCAAAACCTATGTGGAAGAAGGAAAGATCACTGAAGACGAAAAACCAACCGTTGAAGAAGTCCTGTCTTGGGTAAAACTTGCAAAGTCCTAGCACCGTGTTGCCCCCATAGAATATTTCACTGACCACTGTAAGAGGAAAAAAAGGTGGACTAAGAGATGACTATATCGAGTAGGGAGATGCGCGCCCTAGAGTTGAACTCTGAGTACTTCGGCGTTTCGAGACTGCAACTAATGGAAAACGCGGGACAAAGGATTGCCGCCGAGATATCTTCACGTTTCAAACCCGACAAAACAAGGGTCACTGTTTTATGTGGCTTGGGCGGAAACGGAGGAGACGGCTTTGTTGCGGCTCGCCACCTCAACAGCTTAGGTTTCCGTGTGGAAGTGATGCTGGCTGGAAAGCCTGCGAACATTCTGGACGAGGAGGCTCGAAAGAACTGGTTTGCTCTACAACCCTTAAGAAACATTGTTGCGCTCCACGAGGTTTACGATTCGTCGCTTATCTCAACCATTGAAGCCGAGGTTCTGGTGGACGCTTTACTCGGCATAGGATTAAAGGGAGCCTTACGTCCACCCGTTATGCAGTTGGTGAAAAAGATCAATGAAACGAAGGCTTTTCGTGTTTCGGTGGATGTGCCCACTGGAATCAACGCGGATTCAGGTGACACTTTAGGCGAAGCTGTTAAAGCCGATCTCACAGTCACATTTCACAAGGTGAAACCAGGACTGCTCAAAGCCAAAAAATACACGGGAGAACTGGTTTTGAGAGACATAGGAGTGCCACCAGAGTTTGAACGGTTCGCTGGTCCCGGCGACATTTCACTGGTTGCTAAGCCCCGTGTCCCTGAAGCTCACAAGGGAGATTTTGGCAAGCTTCTAGTGGTGGGTGGAAGTGAAGTGTTTTCAGGTGCTCCAGCCTTGGTAGCTTTAGCGGCTCTCTGGGCAGGAGTGGACCTTGCCTACATTGCGGCTCCGCATAGAACAGCCTATGCCATATCCTCCATGTCTCCAAACTTGATCACTATAAAGCTGGAGGGAGACCATCTTAACTCCCGCAATGTTTCTGTAGTCAAACGTTATTTGGAGACGACGACCGCGGTTGTGATGGGGCCAGGGCTAGGACTGCACGAGGAAACTAGAGACACGGTGAAGGAGATTATGGAAGCCGTGGAGAAAGCAGAGATTCCGTTGTTGCTGGACGCAGATGGGCTCAAGGCTTTTGCCGAGTTTAAACGGAAGACATGTTTGTCTCTTGTGTTGACGCCTCACGCTGGTGAATTTCGAATTTTAACTGGAAAGGAGCCACCTAAGGACTTGGAGAAGAGGGCGACTGAAGTGCAGAAGGCTGCCAGAAAGTTTGGTGCTGTAATGTTGTTGAAGGGAAACGTGGATGTGGTTTCTGATGGAAAACGGGTGAAATTTAACTTCACGGGTAATCCTGGAATGACTGTGGGAGGAACGGGTGATACTCTAAGCGGGATTGTGGGAGCTTTCTTGGCGCAGGGAGTTGACCCCTTTGAGGCTGCGGTGGCAGGTGCATTCATTAATGGAGCTGTTGGAGATTTTGTGCAAGAGGAGAAGGGTTTTCACATGGTTTCCACGGACATTCTTGAATGGATTCCGAAGGTTATGGATGATCCGATGTCTCATGTAAGGGTGCGGAAGAGTGCATGGTGAGGACGTTAAGATATGGGTGTATCACGCACGGCAGTGTGACCCAAAGAAGTGTACTACGCTGAAGCTTAAGCGTCATCATTTTGTCAGAGTGACCCATAAAGTCAAGCGGTTGCCTCTAGGATCAGTTATATTAGACCCGTTTTCTGAGAGGGCGTTCTCCCCAGCGGATCGTGAAAGACTGGAGAGGCGAGGTTTATCGGCTGTAGACTGTAGTTGGATACATGCAGACGATGTGTTTGAGCTTTCTGTGCGTAGGGTTTCTCGTTGCTTGCCGTATTTGATTGCTGTTAATCCTGTTAATTATGGTGTACCTACTAAATTGAGCACGGTGGAGGCTTTGGCTGCAGCCCTGTACATTGCAGGTTTTGGGGAGAAGGCTGAACGTTTGCTTTCCATTTTCAAGTGGGGACTACACTTCATCACGATGAACAAGGAGCTTTTGGACAGTTATGCTAGGGCGAGAAATAGTAGTGAGGTAGTGGAGTTGCAAAAACTTTTCGTTCCCATCTGAGCGTTGGGACTCTGTTCTTGGAGCATTGCTTCTAGTTTGAGCCGCTATAGTATAAGCTGTGATAGCGGTTGAGATGTGAAGTTGAAACATGTGAGGTATGGAGCTATGGTTTAGCGGGCTTTATGCTAACCTGAAAGTAGATTATTTTCGATTTGTTTTCATCTACGGTTACTGCAAGGTAGTCACCGTCTTGAAGGCGAAGCATTTTTCTGATGCTTCGTGGAATTGTGACTTTTCCGCCGCTAAACATTTTTACTAGCTCTAATTTGCGGGCCATCGGGTTGGTTCTCCTCGGGTTTTTTTGGTTTCCTCGGTGCCTTTGTAGTTTACTACTTATTAGCTTTTTGTACAGGCTGGCATAAACTTCCTGCGTAACTTTGTGTTTTTTGTTATTTTTGTCTGATGGTACAAACTTCTAGTAGAACCTTATAGTATTTTGTCACAAAGTTTTTTAGTGACAAGATACCTAATATGTATGCGAGGTTTTTCAAATTGGAAATGAGGGGAGAAGAAGGAAGAAGTAGGAAAGAAATTGGAACATGGCTCCTCAAGGCGGAGTTAAGAAGCCTCCAGATGGAAAAGCTCAGAGGTCTATTGGACTATTTGGTCTTGCGGTTGTTGAAGAACCAGTCCATGCATGGCTATGGCATCCTTTCCGCTGTCAAAAAGCTTTACGGGTACTATCCAGCTCCATCCACTCTTTATCCGCTGCTTTCAAGTTTCGAAAAGAAGGGATATTTGGAGAGCAGATTTGAGTTTCGGAACGGAAGGCCGAGAAGGGTGTACGACATTACTTCTGATGGGAAGATTGCGTTGTTTTTCGTGGAGGATTTGTTGAATCACGTGATGAGTTTGGCTAGTCTCAAGTGAGAAGGAGAAGATAGGGTAAAGAGCTGGAAGAGGAGGAAATCTTCGAACGCTGACAGAGGAAAAGCAGACTTCACCATGTCTTTCGTCAATTTAAAGGTTGATTTCAGCGTTGTTTAAAACGTTGGCGATTCTTCTGATGAAGTCCTCGAATTTGTCCAGTTTTTAAACCTCGGGGTGACGTCGCTTATTAAGGGTGATTCTGGCTCTAAGTTTCTCTATGAGCTTTTTGTCTTTGATAGTTTTATCGTGGTCTTTAATGCCGTCTGCGCAGATGCTAACGCATGTGTCCACCATGGTTATCGTTAAATTCACTTTTTCTTCTGGAGTTAGTTTTTCGCGGTTCAACCACTCACCACAGAATATTAGTTGTGCTTTAGCTTAAGAAATATTCTTTGCTTCAACCGAGTTTAACACGCTTTCACTCGTAAAAAAAAGGCTAAATCTCTTCTTGGAGTTGTGGATGGCAAACATTTTGAGAGTGAGAATTTTGTGGGTTGCAAGGTGGTTGATTATGTGCGTGGTAATGAGGTTGTTTATTGGGTTTGTCCTAGGTTTCCTGTGAATATGAGTATTACTAATGTTCGTGATGCATTTATGCGTTTGAATGGTCGTTAGGTGTTTTTGTGTTTGTTGCGAATGGAGCGAAGCGACCTGAGCAACGGCTTGGTTAAATTTTAATCTTCTTCTTTTAATCTCTTGGAGTTCGAGTTCTCCTGATTTCCTTGTGTCGTCTATTTGAAAGCCTTTTTATTCTTCTTTTATGAGTGACAAGAGTTTCTGTAGTTATGACTTTAAGTTCTCTGATTTTTCCTACTACTTCCGCCAGTTTATCAATATCGTCCGCTTCTACTTTGCAGTGGATGTCGAATTCCCCAAACACCCTAGAAGATTCTGTGACCTCTTCGATCTGTCCGAGATCTTCGAGAACCTCTTCGTTGGCACCATGTTCTACTCTCATCAACACATAAGCTACTACTTTTTTCACCTTAACAGACACAACCAGTAAGACCATCCAACGCAATATTGTACAAAAGTCTCATTTTACTCAATTGTAGTTATTCTTTCTGTTTTGTTATAACTTTTCCGCATGCATTTTCAAGCTTCTTCATACTCAGTGTGGACGCTTTAGTCGGCATAATTTCTGGATAGCTCATAAAAAGAGAGCGTAAGGAAAGCAGGCGAAAAAGTAGGAGTGGCAACTAAACATAGAAGAGGGTTTTGTGCTTGCGAATGTGAGCGGAGCGAACATGAGCAACGGCTTTGAATGATTGGCTGATACAGAAAAAAAGAAGGGTGTTTGGTTTGCTGTTTTCTAATAGCCATTATTTCATTTCAAGTTGCATTAATAATTTAAGGAGAGAGGAAACATATACCGTGAATAGGATGTTTTGGGTTTGTCTGAAATCAAAAACCCTTCTAAGGGAGTCCATTCAAGACCAAGTTATCTCTTTTATCTACTTGCACTTCTGTGTGGATTCATAGGTTGGTTAGCTGGATACATCTATATGTATTATGTTGATCCAGATATGGCAAAAGATTT
>CP070759.1:1382664-1407536 GCA_020348945.1 Candidatus Bathyarchaeota archaeon | reverse complement strand
GAGTTTAACTTTTAATATCTCCTTCTCCAATTCATATTGGAACGGGGATACCTGCTTTGAAGTACGCTTCCATTGCTGATGTTTATGAAAAAATAGAAGCCACCACTAAAAGACTGGAGATGACGGACCATCTGGTGGAGCTCCTCAAGCAAACCCCGAAAGACCTAATCGACAAGGTCGTTTACTTGACTCAAGGAAAATTATATCCAGACTTCATCGGGATTGAAATAGGCATTGCAGAAAAAATGGCTGTACGTGCCGTTGCTAAAGCAACAGGTCACAGCGAAAAGGAAATCGTAGAGGATTTAAAAAAGACTGGAGACCTCGGCAAGACAGCTCAGAAGTTTTTGGAAGAGAAAACTCAGGTACAACTCTTTCAAGAGCCATTGACCGTTGAGAAAGTTTATGGAGATCTAGACAAGATGGCGAAGGCTACAGGCGCTGGCTCTATGGATCTGAAAAAAAACCTTTTAGCTGGGCTGTTGTCCAACGCTGCTTCAAAGGAGGCTAAGTTCATTGTTCGAACGGTTATGGGTCAACTAAGGTTGGGAATCGCTGACATGACTGTTCTCGACGCGTTAGCCATTGCCTATGGTGGGGGCAAACAGGCTCGAGAGCATGTGGAGAGAGCATACAACATCTCAGCTGATTTGGGTAGGGTGGCGAGAGCTGTTGTAGAAAAAGGAGTGGAAGGTGTAAAGAAATTTGAAGTTTCACTTGGAAAACCTATCAGATCGATGTTGGCAGAGCGGTTGGGCTCACCCGAAGAAATCCTTGAAAAGCTTGGAGGAAAATGCATAGCTGAATACAAATACGATGGAGAGAGAATACAAGCCCACAAAAAAGAAAATCAGGTCACCCTCTTCTCTCGACGACTTGAAGACATCACGAACCAGTACCCTGACGCGGCTGAATTGTTAAGAAAACACGTGAAGGCCAAGGACGCTATCATCGAAGCAGAGTGCGTTGCAATTGATCCGGACACAGGAGAAATGAGGCCCTTCCAAGATTTGATGCATAGAAGGCGAAAATACGGCGTAGAAAAGGCTATGAAAGAATATCCAGTTTCACTTTTCATGTTCGACGCTCTATATGTTGATGGAAGAGATCTAACTCTAGAATCATATCTCGTTAGACACAAAATTCTTGAGAAGACTATTGGACAAGCTGACCGCGTCAAGATTGCACAATACCACATCACAAACAACCCAGAAGAACTAGAAAGGTTTTTCGAGAAAGCAGTCGAAGACGGATGTGAAGGCTTGATTTGTAAATCAATAAATGAAGACTCTGTTTATCAGGCTGGAGCAAGAGGTTGGCTCTGGATAAAGTACAAACGCGATTACAAAAGCGAAATGACCGATACAGTTGAACTGGTGGTGGTGGGGGCGTTTTATGGAAGGGGGAAGAGAGCTGGAACGTACGGCGCCCTTCTTCTCGCTGCGTACGACCCGGATGAAGACTCATTCAAAACCGTTACTAAATGTGGAACAGGGTTCACTGATGAAAATCTCAAAAAACTTCCTGAAATGATGAAAGAACATAAAATACCTAACAAACATCCTAGGGTTCAATCCACCCTTGAGGCAGATGTTTGGTTTGAACCAACTGTGGTTATTGAAACTATTGGAGCCGAGATAACGCTCAGTCCCATCCATACTTGCGCCATGAACGTTATCCGAAAGGGAAGCGGATTAGCCATAAGGTTTCCACGCTTCACAGGAAACTATCGATTAGACAAGTCCGCTGAAGACGGAACCACTGTTAACGAAATAGTTCAGATGTATCGGAATCAACTGAAGAAGTTTACAGAATAACTTTTGGCCTACACCGACTGTGGAAGGTCGGATTTTAATTCTTTGTATCGCTTCAAAACAGTTAAGTAAAGCTTATCCTGCAAGTAGCCTCCAACGAGTTTTTGGTTTCGCAACTCGCTGATTCTTTTAGCTAGCTTTGCGTCTCCAAGAACCTCGTCCACCCATTTTTCAAAATCCCCTCGATAAAGGTGAAACTCCAGTGATTTGTTGTTGACTTCTTTGATTTTTTCCGAAAACTCTTCCATGGACACCGCTCTCTCGCCTATATAATTTCCTATGGAAGAAAAGAAGTAGAAAGCCTCTTCTCTCAGAACCTTTCTAAGAATTCTAGAAACAGATTCCACCACAAACAACCCCCTCAAGTTAAATAATTTATTCATCCATTTATTTACTTATCCATTTATTCATTTACTCTACTTATTCGCCCTTATAGGTTTCCAGCAACTCCGATTTAGACTTGCTTAAACCGTCTAGTTCTCCAAGGTTATTCATCCGCGGCTACCTCCTTTGAGAAGTGAGGGTTCAGGCTAACCGGAAAGCCCTCTTCCTTGTGTTTTTTCGTGATGAGCGCAGTTCGAATTTTTAATACTCCTGGAAGAGGGGCAACAGAATGGGCAATGAATGAGTGAAGCTTGCTCTGATCTTTAGCAATCACCTTGACGTTTATCAGCAACTCTTCGGAAAGCGACGTGTAAACTTCTAAAACGTTATTGAACTCCGATAGCTTTTCCGCCACGTTTTCGCTTTCTTTTGGATCTACAGTGATATTCATAACTGCGGTGATGTACTTCAGCCCAGCCTTCTCAAAATTAACAATAGTCGTGTATTTTTTGATAACACCGTGCTCCTCCATTTTCTTAATTCTTTCAAAAATAGTAGAATGCGCCACATTAAGGAGACGCCCAGTTTCTGAATAGGTTTGCTTGGCATTTTCTTGAAGGGCACGCAGTATTTTCCAATCTAGATCATCTAAGGAAACCGCTAGCCTTTTTATCTTCATCTGCTCATATCCAAACTTGAAATGTAGTTACTTTTTATTTATCCTTTGCCGTCGGAAAAATGTAGAAAAAATCTAGAAATTTCGTCAAATTTTCTGTTTCTAAATATAACGGGGATGTGGATTTGTTTGTAAATCTGTAGACATAAAATGCGCTTTTTCGACGTTTATTCAAAAAATCCAAAGTTTTTAAGGAGGTTTTGCAAAAATTTTGTTAAATAACCTTAAATCTGTGGTGATAGAATAAGATTCTAGAGAATATTTACATGTCGGTGCATCAATGACTACTCTTCTAAATATCCCGAGAGTGTGGGAACTTCTCAAACACTTTAAGGACCAGTGTCGATTAAAAGGTTGGAAAACCTCTGACTACGGAGACTGGGTTAAGAAGGGTAACAAATACCACAACTTTCTCTGGACCCGAACAGTTCATCCCTCAACGTTTGAAAAAGTTGCCATGAGCCACAGCTGCGCCGTTCGCAAGGGCATCTCCTACAAAGTCGTAAAGGCTTCGTACACAGCCTGGGTTTTTCCGGAGACTCCATCTGAAAAGCTGAGGCAGATAGTCACCGAGAACCCTGAACTCTCGAAAAGAATTGCGATTTACGATCTCAGCTGGGCCTACGCAGGCAAGCCAGTGTGCTTAAGGCTGAACGAAACGAATAGCACAGTTTTTAAAGAGTTTGAAAGTTTCTTGGAGAAGTGTGGAGTTAAGATTCAACCAGCTGTGAGCTAACTGACAGAGGAAGCTTATAATAGTTGACTTTCTCAAAATTTCGTTTTCCAATGATCCTGCTATCTGTCTCTTGCGCTTTTAAGGCAACAGTTTTTCTACTGAAAAAACGTCTTTAGGCGTTAGAACCGAGATTCCTGCATATTTGCCTATTATGTCGATGCGAAGGATTTTATCAGGGTTTTCAAGGTCAACTTTTTCGTCTATAAGCTCAGCGAGTTCCCTCACAATGTCAATCTTGTGGTATCGAGTGTAGCGACGTCTTTCCACAGTCATACGCCATCGTTCGCCCACTTGAATCTTGTTTTTCAGCTCAGTAACTGCTTCCTTCATGGAATCCATATCCGCGTATGTCCAAAGATCTACTGGCACCCATTTCAAGGTTTGCTGGATGATCGAGGGACCTTTGTCAAATAGCGTTCTAAGCTCACGAATGACTACTTTGGAATCTAAGCGGGTTTTTACGCCGATTATTCCCTCTGCGATTGTGCACCTTACGATGGGTTTCTCGTCACCAAGCGTCTCAAGGATGCTCAGAACTTCCTCTTTCGCCTTTCTGTAAGCGCCCCAAGAACAGGAGACGAGAAGATTAAAATCATACATTTTCCTGTTCACGTCTATTCTATTAGTTGAAATTATCTTTTATTGCTGAAATTTTAGTTGTTTCGATTGGAAATTTGAGAAGATTTGATAAGCATCTACGAGCCATGTATGTAGAGGGAAAAAAGATGAGCAGAGAGAATACGGAAGGAGAGAAAGTAAAGAAGATAGCTGAGTTTAGAACGTTACTGGAAAAGCGCATAAGGGAAATGGAGACCGAACTAGAGGGAATGCGAGTTCTACTAGGGTTCATGAACACCGCGTTATTGGAGAAAGGGTTTAAACGGGCAGAAATGGTGAAACCCGCGTCCACTATTCTACCTGAAACCGCTGCTCCATCAGTAGTGGAATATAAAAGGAGCGTTCCTTTGAAGACAGCAACCGGCGACCTCCTAGCGAATCTATACGTGGAAGAGAATTCTATGCGGGTTGTTCTCGCGGAAGAAAAAGACTTTAACATTAATACTCCTCCGTTTATGTCATTCCTTGTAGAGAGGGTGCTGGTGAAAATGCAGGAAAAGGATCGAGAGGCTGCGGGCACTGGGGAGATTGCCCCGGAAAAGATACTTTCATATAATATCGTTCGCGAAGGAGACGTAGTTCGTGAGATTACGATACAAAACATCAGGTCCGAGAGGTTAAAGGAACTCAAGTCAACTATACGGTGGACACTGGAGAAAATGTATGAAAAGATGAAGACTGGTTCCTAATCGAGACTGAAAAGTTATTTCCTGTCGAAGTATATGCTCTTGCCCCTTGCAGAAACTGGGATTCCCATGATGACATTTGCTTCTGGCATCATATTTAGTCGTCTGGCTGCGGCTCCGATTCTGTACATGATTCGGTTGTCCACGTTAAGGATGCTGGCTGTTTTAACCGCTGAGCACAACGCGATTCCAAGATCTAACGCTTTAAAGACACAGGTAGGACCAGCGAAATCTTGTCCAGCTTTTTTCTCAGCCTTCTCAAACTCGTCGCAGTCGACGTAGCCGCAAGCTCCACAGTTTAATCCAAACTTATTTGTTCCTCGCACGCCGATGAGCACAACCGTTTCGGAGTTCCTCACGTTCCCAGCGTCTCGTCCAAACCCGCTTATACTTCGTTCCTTCCCTATCTTTTCCATCACCGCTGCCAAAGAATCCTTCTCTTCCCCAAAGACGAGGGCAGTTAATATGTCGTCAACGCCACCGGATTTTGGAGCAGTCCTAGCTGAAACGAGCATCAACTTTGAAACCTGCATTACTCCTTCTCTTTCACCATCATCACTGCTGATTATTGGCACAATCATTCCACCTCATGCACCTAACCAGTTCTATTTAGAACTCGAGAAATAAAACGTTTACACCCACACACCGTGAAACTGATCCGCGAGTTGTTAAGGCACTCCCAAAACCGCTGTTTCAAATATTTTCTTCACGATATCTAAAAGAAACTCCAATTGTTCAGTGTGCAATCCAAGAGTGAAGAAAGTTAGTCCTGAGAGTAACAGGAGGGAGCCCACAACTCTTCGTTCTGAAAGGTCCATAACCAGTTTCTCCGTTTTAACTGAATATTGCGCCAAAGAAATATTTAGGTCTTGCAGTCTGCGTTGAATAAAAAAAAATTGTTTCTATTCAGACGCTGATTCAGACACATGACGAATTGTTAAACATGCCCACCGATTCCATTTATTATCGATAAAAATGAACCCGACTGGAAAAACGGGTGACACTAAAGGCTCTTTAGGGAAACTGCCAAAACGAAGCTTCTCCTTTCCATTTGAGACATTCAGCGAGATGGAATCCACTCTAGAGCTAATCTTCTCGCCCTCAGCAGCCTCTGTAATCCTGTTCATGACAGCATTAAAATGCGGGACAAACTCGTACAGGAAAATAATAACAAAAGCCAACACAAATGAAAAGGTACTCAATCATCTTTCAAAGCTAAAAAGCGAACAGAATTGGGGTAAACTGTCCTTCCACGACATAGACTTCGAAAAAGGCTCAGGGAAAATCCTAGTAGTGAATTCATTTGAAACAGTAGCTCGCAAAACTAGTCAACCAAGTTGCCACTTACTGAGAGGCTTTCTAGCAGGCTCTCAGAACTATTTAAAAAATCAATCAAAGTTAACGAAGAAAAAAGCGCCGGAAAAGGAGATGAACAGTGCGAGTTTGCATTCGGATAAACTTTCAGAATATCAGCTTCTTATCTGAACGAATTACTCCAAATACGGATTCACGTTTCAAATCAAAAAAAAGTACATGATGCTTTTTATGGGAAAACCAGATTTCTCTGTCCGCCGTGATTTCTCCAATCCTTTCAGCTGTCAGCTTGTGGTTTCTCAACACATGCAAGCAGTCCGCTGGTTGTTGTGTTGAAATGATGAAGCCTATGCCGGGATAAGTGGTTAACCAGTCCTCCAGTTTAACGTTAGGTTTTGGTATGCTCTCTAGATTCACTCTCGCGCCAACCCGGCTGGATTCACAGAGCATAGCGATGGTCCCGGTGACCCCAGGTCCACTGATATCTCTGGCAGCGTTCGCCAGTTTTTTCTCAGCCAACTCGATCATAGAGTCCAAACGATGTAAAACCTCTCGACTTGACTTCATGGTCGTTGAGTCGAAAGTTTTCAACCAGTCTGCAGAACCATATCTTCCCATGAGATCAACAGCCATAACAAGGGAATCGCCCACTTTCGCGGTGGTGCTTGGGATGACGTTTCTCGCCACGCCTATAGCCGTTGCATCCACTGCACTGTAGGAGGTATCTGAATGTGTGTGTCCTTTCAACAGCTTCAATCCGTATTTTTTCAAGCCATTTCGTATGCCTTCTGCAACCTTCCGTCGCACCTCACTTGAACTTGAAGAAATTATGTTAACAAAACCTACTGGTCGGGCTCCTTTTGCCACAACATCGTTCACGTTGGCAAGAACCGAGTAGTAACCAGCCAACAAAGGGTCACTTTTAACGAGGTTTTCCACTATTCCGTCGCAGGAAACAACCACTTTAATACCATTAGCATCAAAAAATCCAGCGTCGTCATAACTTGCTTCATCCAGTATGTCCAAGATTTCTCCAACCACAGACTTGCGGGTTAATCCTCTAAATTCTCTCAGCTTTGCAATCAAATTCGCTAGTTGACGAGCACTCATTTGTCTACACACTGCAACAGCTCAAACGAGCATTGTCTCCTTGATAGCTGAGCATGCACCACAATACACGCATCCAGCTTTGCTTCTGCTTGGGTTCAAACCGTAAGTTCTCAAAATCTCAGCTATTTGCTTATAAAGCGAAATCATCCTTTTGGGGCTAGGGGGACTTTTATCTTCAAATTCTGTGCCAACTATCGGTCTAAACGGAATTAAGTAAGGTATGACGCCTATCCTTGCCAGCTCTTCAGCTCCCCTCAAGATGCTTTCGTCACTTTCCCCCAATCCAGCTATGATGAAAGAACTTACCTGTTCTTCTCCAAACAATTCAACTGACCATTTCCACGCCTCGAAATACCGTTCCAGCATCGTTTCAGCCTTTCCAGGACAAACCTCTTCCAGAACTCCTCGATCAAACGTTTCTACGTGAAGTCCAATAGTGTCCGCACCTGCATCAGCTAACATCTCCAAGTATTTATCCTCATCAGGTGGCTCAACCTGAACATGGATTGGAATATTTCGGTAAGACTTCACCTCTCTAACAACTTCAGCTAACAGTATAGAGCCGCGATCAGGTGACGTTGTTGTCCCTGTTGTAAGCGTTATGTGACTGCACACACTTTCTTCAGCGGCGGCTTCAACGACCTCGCGAAACTGCCTTGGCGTCTTCACTGGAATCGTCGCTCCTGATTTGAGCGACAGTTCTATCCCGCAGAACTTACATTTCTTTCCAAGCTTCCAATAGTCACACTTCTGGTACACGGTTGTTGCCAAACAATTCGTTCCGTGGAGGAGAGCAACCTTCCACATGGGCGTCCCATCAGAGGTTGTTTTGAAATAGAAGTTTGGACTAGGTGCAATTTCGACGGGCACTTCTTCCACAGTTTCTTCACTCTTCCTCATCAGAAAATAGTTTTTGTTTCTCTCAATTAGTTCCCACGAAGACTCTTTGACGAAGTTTCCCCAGAAGGCGGTGTTTACACAGAATCCACCGGGCAACACAATGTATCTTCCACCAGCTGGACCTGCGCCGGCTTTCCTTCCCTTGTAGATTTCTGCGCTTAATTTTCCTCCGTTACAGAGGAGTTCAACTTTTAGCCTTAGCAAATTAACTTTCATTTCACTGTTTTCCCCGTTGCATCTTCGCTCTCGATTTCCTTTTCGTACAGGTGAACGAGCATTCCCGGTATCTGTTCATACTCTTTCACTTTTTTAAACCCAAATTTTTCCATAAGCTTCACACTGGCAACTTGGCTTGGTAGAACGTTAACGCAAATCCTTCTATACTCGGTTTCTCTAGCGAACTGTATGAAGTGTTTGTACATGGCTCTTGCCAACCCACGTCCTCGGTAGGCTGGGTGAACTGATTGATGTTCTCCAATATAAGCGTCTTTGAGTACACGCGCCTTGTAGAACCCAACTATTTTTCTGTTCAGTCTGACTCCAAAGTAGTGGAAGCCAGTTTTCATTTCATTCATAATCTGTCTTTGCCCAATAATTCTTGCACTCCTCCATTTTTCAGGATACTCGGCTGCTTTGGGCCACACTTCTCTAAGCAATTCCTCGACCTCAGCTGCGTCGTTTTCAAACAGTCTTTTCACCGTGAGCTCTTCGTTTTCTTTCACTTTCCAGCCTCCAACAGAATAGACGCCACTCAGCATACCACTGCAAAATTTTTAACCTTTTTGACACAGAATGGGTTTAAAGTGGTTAGAATTGAGTTACAAGAAACGTAGTAGAAGTGTGGCGTTCACCATTCGCCTTCCGATACGATGTGTAGAAATAATTGACGAACTCATAGAGGCTGGGATTTATTCAAGTCGAGGAGAATGCATCCGGGACATTGTGAGGTCGGCGCTAAGAGATGGTTTCCACAAGAAGATGTTACCTGAGCAGCCCAGTGGCGTCTCCTGTCAAAAATCAGGTTCAAGCCAAGTAACGTAGAACCCTAGATGAAAGAGACCGTCTAAACTTCTTCCGCACTCTCTCTATGGGCTCGCCCACTATCTTTATCCGTTCCAGATCGCACGTTCCAATTCCTTTTTTCTCTGCCAGACGCAAGTGTTTGACGTTCTTCGGCGACACACCCATCACAGCCGCGCCAACAGCGTCCACCGCAACAGGATCGGTTCCAGCTATAACTAGATTCATCTCTAGAGAATTTCCGCTAGTCTCGTGTCCCTCACTGGCAATTATTCCATCCACGACCGCAATGCTCGGTTTTATGGTGGAAGCTAGGTCTGCGATTTTTTCGTTAAGACTAGTGTGCATGGATCCTTTCGGGGTTACTGCTCCCATCATGTTTTTTATGCTCAGAGTGACTTCAGTCATTCGGTGGAGCTTAAGTTTTGGAACGCTGATTATGGTGCTTTCCAGAACTGTTTTGGCTATTTTCGCCCTCTTCAAGGCAAGCGGATTCGGAGGACTAACCTCCACGAAATCGTCTTTGTTAAGGTTGATCAAACCCACGTTCCATCTCTTCGCCACCTTGTCAACGCCCGCAACCCTGAAAGCTTTGAAAGTGTCTCCAAACCCGCTTCCTTCTCCGATTAAAACGTCTTTTACACCTCGATTCTTTAGAAACTTGACTACACCTTCAATGACCCTGCTGTCTGTTGTGATCCCTGTGGACGGGTGATTTGCGTTTATGTAGTTAGGCTTTATCAGAACAGGCTTTTCCTCGGAGAGGACTTCGTCCACATCTATCATCCCTAAAGCCTTCACCGTGACCTCCACAGGGTATGTTCCCTTTACAATCGCAACCTCAGCCATGCAACCACCCAGTACACCCCTGTAAAACGGCGATTTGAATCCATCGGTAAAGTGGAATTGCTTGGTTCTTAGAATTCAATATTCGTTGTTCTTTTAAGAGAGAGCAAATAAATGCATAGAGTACATTAAAAAGTAAAGAAGTGGTGGTGCACTATATTCACCCTCGCCTTAATTTTGGCTTCAACTATCTTAGTAAGTGCCATATCTGTCATCGGAATTCTTTTTTTGGCTTTAAAAGAAAAGTGGCTTAGCAAAATATTGTCAATGCTGGTGAGCTTCGCCTCGGGCAGTCTGTTGGGAGGAGCTTTCTTACATTTAATACCTGAGTCTTTATTTCCATACGATGAAAGTATATTTATCGCAATTCTCATCGGAATAGCTGTCTTCTTTCTACTTGAAAAATCTCTCTGGCGACACTGTCACGAAAGAGAATGCCCAGTCCACACCTTTGCCTATTTGAACCTCTTCGGCGATAGCATACACAATTTCATTGACGGAGTTATCATAGCTGCAAGTTTCCTTTCTCCACCCACACCCAACATCGCACTAGGTGTGGCTGCAACTTGGGCGGTCGTCGCTCATGAACTACCGCAGGAGATAGGGGACTTCGGAATACTAGTTTATGGCGGCTTCAATAGAAACAAAGCATTATTCTACAATCTTTTAACAGCCATAGCAGCTATTGTCGGAGCAATGTTTACGTACTTTTTTTCCGCGTTCATTCCAAACTTAGGTTACCTGCTAGCATTTGCAGCTGGCAGTTTTATCTACATAGCAACCACAGACCTCATTCCGGAGCTGCACAAAGAAAGAAATCCAGTTCGTTCACTTGCACAGTTTATCTTGCTTTCTGTCGGCATAGCTTTCATGTGGGCACTTAAACTATACGCAAGTTAGACCACGCGCGTGAAAATCACGCCTTGTATTCAAGTAACTTTTCACCAATCTTTCGAATCATTGCCACACCGTTTGAATCCCGTGCATATTCCAGCGGCGTCTCACCCTGCACATCAGCTTTCAATATCTGCTCGTCGTAGGGAATCATCCCAACCAAAAGAAGGGTGTTGTCAGCCGCGAATCGTTCAATTAGTTCAGCCTCACCCTTATTCGCAACCTTGTTTCAAACAAGGAAAATCTTAGGAACACCAGCTTCCACGGCCAAGCTGTGAATTTTTCTAACGGTTTCAATCGACTTCAAACTTGGACCCGTGACTGTGAGCAGGACATCAACGTGCTTCGCGGTTCCCCGGCCCATGTGTTCCACCCCAGCTTCCATGTCTATAACCACAACTTCGTCTCGCTCCACTAGCAGATGTTGAAGAAGCGCCCTGATCACCGCGTTTGCGGGGCATGTGCATCCTGCACCCGCTGATCTGATGGTTCCCATGACGAGCAGGTTCACGTGGTAGGGAGATTTCACGCTGAAATCTTCAACGATGTCCTTAACGGTGAAGGTGAGGCGATATACTCCTCCCATGCCTGTTGATGTTTTCTGTTCAATCAACCCAGTGTTCTCAGAGATTGGAACAATTTTGTTCGCCTTGTCAAGAGGTATGCCTAAGGTTAAGGCTAAGTTAGGAGAAGGATCAGCGTCGATGGCTAAAACTTTGAAGCTTTTTTCAGCAAAAAAGCTGGCGAGAACACCTGCAACAACGGTTTTGCCAACCCCGCCTTTGCCTGCAACAGCGATTTTCATGTAAATCCCAAGAATTTCAGCTGGATGAAGCTAGGACGAGGCGCTCTGAGCGCACATCGACCTCCACAATCTTGCAGTCTCCAAAAACTTTGGAAACTCCTAATACGTCTTTAAAAATCACCTTATTTCCATCAACTTTCGCATAGATTGCGTCTCTAAACACGATTTCTCCCTTAAGCAGAACATTGAACTCGCACATTCTGTTTCCTCAAGTTCGCTTATTGGTTCAATTCATATAAGGCTTCTTACCTTTGAGTGCCTGCGAAGGATTTTAATTTCTTGTAGGCTTCCTCTGGTTTTGTTAAGCCTATAACTAGTTTTTCGAAGGGACAGATGTCGGTTCCTTCGCGATTAAGAATGTTTGGAACACAGTTTTCAAAACGGTAGAAAACCTTGTTGTCTTCAAGTACTTTTATTCCCTCCTCGCTTATCGTGACCGCGAACACAGAAGCCGCTTTAGAGTAGACGCAAAGCATGGCCGCTGCTCGCCCAACGATTCTGTCAGCCACAGAAGACCCAGTCAACTCTTTGCCCAGTTTTTCTATGACGTGTAGAAGGCCACGTATGCCTTGGGATTCGGTCTCGAAAACGGTTCTACCGTTTTTTACTATGATAAGATTGAAGTTCTTTTCTTTCAACCTGTGTTCGGCAAGCTTTAGGTCTCGCATTTCTCATTCTCTTTACGTGAAGATACACGCTTTAGAAAAAGTTTACTTATTCTATGATGAACAGCTCTTCTTCGGGCATAGAGGCAACCATTCGGGCAAGTTTCTCCATCTTCTCTGGCGGAACGTTTTCAGAGAGCAACCTGCGTTTCAATCTGTTGAAAGCCACTGGGTTAACCATAACGGTTACTTGTCCTTTGTGTTGGAGTTCAAATTTAGCTGCAATCCCCGAGGAATCAATTAGCTTTAGTTTTTTGTTTCCTATCGTGCATTTTGTAGTCACTTGAATCCCGTCTATGGCACATGAAAATGGAACAGAATGCTCTAACATGGCTGTAACACGCAGTTTCCCATCATATTTTTTTGCTTCCAATCGCCTAATGCCGATGAGTCCCATTCTAACGCCTATCACCAGAAAAGGACCAAAGTGTCCATGAAAGTCTGCAGCTTTCTCTAGGATAGTTTTTAATTCTCGTTTCTGTTCTCGTTCAAATGCAGTCAATTAACAGTCACTCCTCCATTGAGAACTTATGGAGCTATAGCCGTAAATTTCAATTGTTTCACGCCTTTCTTTGTCATTAGTTCCTGTGTTAGGCTTCTAACATTCTTTGCGTCTCCCTTAACAACTATTATCTCTAAGCATTTATTTTGTGCCAGATGAATGTGCATGGTTGATGAGACCACATCTTCGAATTTATGTTGAACCTGCATTATCTTGTTTAACAAACCGGGTTTATCTATGTAATAGAGCATCATGATAGCACCAGCTATTTCTCCAGTCTCCTCTTGCATCCACTTGTACTCGCTTATGAAATTTTGTACAGCATCGTGAACAGCTTTTGATCGACTAACATATTGCATGTTCTTCCAAACTTCATCCAGTTCCCTTACTAACTTGGGCGGAAGTGACACGCTGAACCTTACTACATTCTGTTTCTGAGGCATAACATCATCCCTTTGAAATATTGATACGAGAACAAAGCTTTTATATTTAGTGTTACTCACCGTAACTTTCGTAACACTCGAGCCGGGAGAACTCACTCCATGAAACAAGCAAAAACCATAACGTTCACAGCAATCATGGCGGCTCTAGCAATCGTCCTCTCAATTCCACCCATAGCCATTCCCTTGGCAGCTGGAACAGAAATTCACTTATCCCAATTACCCATCTTCCTATGCGGAGTTCTTGCCGGTCCCACAGCAGGGTTAATGGCAGGCGCCATCGGCGGATTATACATGAGCTTTGCCATGATTCCGTTTATCGTAGGCGGACTCGCCATACTGGGCTGTGCAACTGGGTTTTTCGCTAGAAGATTTAGACCTTTTCCTGCAGGAGTTTTTGCGTGGTGCGTTCAAGCGCCCTACGTGATCGTTACGGATTACGTTTGGTTTATCTCATTCAAGCTAATGCCGCAAGCGGTTGCGTGGTCATTGATCACCACCATCATGATAAAATTGACGATTGAAGTGGTAATCAGCTCAGTGTTAGCTGAGATTTTGGTTCACTATATTAAGAGGAGAGGAATATCGCTCTAAATCTACTCCAGAATTTGAGGAAACTCGTAATAGCATTTTGGACACATGATTAAATTGCATTGATTCTTGAATGGACACCCCTGACATCCCTTTGTCTCTTCTCGATTGAACTTAGAACCACAGAGAGGGCACCGAAATGGTTCTATAAGCTTTTGATCACTTTTAGCCAAATGTCAATTCACCCCGATAGGCCTAAGTAAGGTACTACGCGATAGGCGATTCCTCCAACAGCAATGGCGAGAACTATGGTGAAAACCATTATGAGGAACGCGTTTCTCCAGCCCAGTTCCTTGCCGAGGACGGCTACGGTTGCCACACAAGGAATATAGATTGTGACGACTAAGGCAAAAATGAATATTTGAATAGGCGTCATGAAGGCTAAAAGATTTTGAGCTCCTGAGCCATATCCTCCTACAATAGCTAAGGCTACCAACAACTCAAGGGTTAATTCCTTGCGGAGAATACCTAATATCAAGCAGATTCCGGCTACAGCGGGAAGCCCTAACACACCATAAACAATCGGACTTAATGGCTCAGCGATAGCCGATAAGTATCCAGTTTCATAGAGAGCCCCCAGCGCAAGACTTCCCACCGTAACTACAGGAAAAGCAACATAAGCAAAGTCCCTGAACCTAAACCACGTTTTCTTTAGGATAACTGAAGCCGAGGGAAATCTGAAGGGAAACATCTCCATAACCAAGCCAGATGATTCACCGGGAAGAAGCCTGTGCAAGCCCCAACCAACCATACCAATGATCATTAATTCAATAACGTAAATTAGAAGGGCGTAAGTCCACCCTACAAAACTAGCCACTGCACCGAGGATAACCGCTGTTCTTGCGCTACAAGGAACCAAAACAACTAGGGTAGATGCCAAAATTCTTTTTCTCTTCGTTGTGAGCACACGGGTGCCCATGATAGCTGGCACGTTGCAGCCGGCTCCTGTGAGTATTGGAATGATGGATCTTCCGTGCAACCCCAACTTGTGCATAACATTGTCCATTAGAAAGGCCATGCTGTTGAGGTATCCACTGTCCTCCAAGAAGGACAGGACAATGTAGAAGGTCAGTATGTATGGCACGCCCACGCTTAGCCACGCCAAGATTCCCTTATCAACGCCCCAAAGAATGACATTAGCTAATATTTCATTCTTAACAGCGAAATGAACCAATTCACCCATGTTAGATGAAATAAACGAAACCCATAACGTATCAACAAAAGCGCTCAACCAGCCACCCACATAAAAAATGAACGCAAAAATCCCGAGCATCACTGCAACCATCAAAGGTATTCCCGTGTACGGAGCCACCGTGTAATGTTTCAGCTTTTGAGAGAGAAGAATTGGTTGATCAAACTTAGTTTGCACTGCATCCGCAATCGTCCCAGCTAATCCATGTCTCTCACGCGCGATTCTAATGCCAACTGGCTCTCCATGTTTCTCTTCGATCTGCCTAGCCAAACGAGCGGACAACTTCAGAAATTCTTCTCGATCTTGTCCTTGCCCTAATCGTCGCCTTTGCCTTCTCCTCCTTCGCTTTGATTGTCGTCCTTTGAACATATCAACGAATTCTACGTCGTTCTCAAGGAGTTGAATGGCTAGAGCTCTGGCAGGCAAGTTGTAAGGAGTTTCATCTAACCTTTCTTGGATGGCTTCCCCAAGTGTTTGGATAGCCCCTTCCACATCACGGCCATATGTGATCTTCGGTTCTTTCATCTTGCTTTTACCTTGCGCGAGATCGACAACTGCGTGGATTAATTCGTCAATACCCTGCCCTCGAACAGCTACTGTGGGAACAACTGGAGTGCCGAGAAGTTCAGAAAGTTTCTCATGATTTATCTTCAATCCGATCTTTGCTGCATAATCAACAAGATTTAGACCCACAACAACAGGAAAACCGAGCTCAAGAAACTGCAATACCATATACAAGTTTCTCTGCAGATTAGAGGCGTCCACCACCACAACCACAATGTCTGGGCGCCCCTCCAAAACTCCTCTCCTCGCAACCAACTGATCATCAGAAACTGCGCTGAGGGCATAGGTGCCGGGAAGATCAATAATGCCAATCCTAGTGCCATTGTGCAGAGTTACACCCATGTTCAGCTCCACAGTCTTGCCTGGATAATTTGCCGTAACCACACTGAGTCCAGTTAACTGGTTGAAAACGCAACTTTTACCAACGTTCGGGTTGCCAGCCAACGCTATTGTTAAATCCGTTTTTCCCTTTAATTCCTTCAGAGCCTTATGGCAAGACAACGCTGGCAAGACCTCCTCAAAATTATGACCTCAACCAGCGTTATTCAAGAAGGTACTTCAGTGGCGTATTCAACTCGGAGAAACCTCTTTTCTTCTATAGGTTCTTAGAAGGTACGTACCCACTATTACCCAATACCCAACGTAAACTATGATCCTTAGCCACTCTGGGTTACCGTCATACCCGACTAGTGCCTTCAGGATGGAACCGATGGCGCCTTTCTCATGCAATAGAGGGTAGACTCCATCTGGATTTGTTGGCGGATTAATATTATACGCTTGTTGACCCAGTATTCCAAATTCTATTCCGGATCCTTTGCCAGCCTCTATGAGTTCGTGAACGCCATAGCCAGCTAACCCAGCCGCAAAAACTAGCAATATTATGCTCGTATACGTGAAGAACTTTCTTATATCAAGCCGGTACACTCCCTTCATCAAAAACACTGCCAACATAACCACAATAACAAAACCTATTGATACCCCAATTGCCGCGCCTAGCGGGTCCAAGAAAAATGTGGCGGTTAAGAAAAGCACAGTTTCAAGGCCTTCTCTGAACACAGCTACAAAAGCTAGAGCAGCGATTCCAAACAGTTGTTCTTTAGTTATCGCAATGTTAATTTTTTGCTGTAGTTCGCCCTTTATCTTTTGGGCATTAGTTGACATCCAAAAAATCATATACGTCAAAACTGCTGTAGCCGTGAGGGAAGCGATTCCTTCAAACGTTCCTGCGGCTACTCCAGTAAGCCCGCCGTAAGCCGCTTGCACGATCACAGCTAGTATCATGCTTGCCGCTATGGCAGCACCCGTCCCGAAGTAAAGGTACCGATTCAAACCTGCTTTTCCTATTTTTTTGAGGTATGCCGCCATAATTACTACGATCAGAGCTGCCTCCAGTGCTTCTCTAAACGCTATCAGAAAACTTGGAGTCAACCCCTCATACATTGTTATCCTCTCAATAGAGTCAAGATTTTCTTACCCAGATGATTGACGCAACGTTGCGTCCCAGAGCGTAGCTTGCGCCCATCACCTTCACAATTATGGGACCGTTAAACGGAGCTTTCTCCTCCATCTTGACAAATGCTCCGGGTACAAGACCCAGCGTGGCCAGATACTGTAGCATGTCACGTTTTTCTTCAGTTATCTTGGCTATGGTGCCGTCTTCTCCAGGAGCTAGTTTGGTTAGAAGCTCTGCTTTCTCTTCAACCAGTTTTCCCGACTCCGACGGAATTGGATTTCCGTGTGGACAGGTTTTCGGGTGTCCTAGAGCTTTTTCAAGAGGTTCGTCAACTTCTTTTGCAATGGCGTGTTCAAGTTCGCAAGCTGCATCGTGTGCTTGACTCCAGTCTAAATGCAAAACGTCGGTGAGCAGTCGTTCGGCGAGGCGGTGTCTCCTCAAAACATTTAAGGCGAGTTTTCGTCCATTCTTCGTCAGTTTTACGCCCTTGTAGGGTTCGTGTATTACTAGTCCACGTTTTTCTAAGCTTTCTATGGTGTTTGTAACTGATCCAGGTGTTACTTTCAATTGGCGGGCGAGTTCCATGGTTCTGGCGGAGCCTGATTTTTCTTCTAGTCGGTAGATTGCTTCGAGGTATTCTTCGGATTCTTTTGAAATTGATAATTCCTCACTTTTCATTACGATCACTAGCCTTTCTAATTGCGAGTTCTCGTAGTTTTATATAACTCCGTTATAAATAAGCTTTTCCCTTACACATGCGACATTTTCTCTCGCTTGTACGACTCTGCACAATGTTTACAGCAGAAGGTTGTTTCTTTCCCGCCCATGACTTCAATGTGGCCTCCTTCGTAGACTTTACATGCGCAGTGGGCGCAAACTTCTAGGCTTGGTTCAATGGCTATCGAGATTATGTTGGCGAATCGTTTGAATAGTCTGGTGCAGAGTTCTCTTCCTTCGATGGTGAGTTCAAATACCTTTCTTTCTTTTTCGCCTACTGGTTTGACGGTGTGCTCCACTAGGCCTTTTTGTTCAAGTTGTTGCAGGAAGGGATAGACCAGACTAGGGCTTACCTCTTTTCCTATCCTTCTCTTAAACCTGGTAATTATGCTGTAGCCGTGACAGGGGCCCTCATAAAGAAGGGTGAGTATGTAGAAGCGGGAAAAGTCTGAGATGAACTCATCGACGCTCATAGGGATCACCGTTTAGTCTCTAAAAGATATATCTTAAAAAGATACATTTATATATTTCTATCAGAAAAATAACTACTGGACGAATGCAAGTTGACCAAGAAAATTAAAGAACGCAGGAAAACCTCTCTCGACATTGAAGGAATGACCTGCGCAAGCTGCGCCCAGACAATAGAAAAAGCCTTAAAAAAACAGGTAGGAGTAGAGCAGGCGAATGTCAACTTTGCTTCAGAAAAGGCTAATTTAACATACAATCCAAAAATAACCAATAAAAAAGAGCTAATAAAAACCGTCAGAGCCGCCGGTTACAACGCGCACTTTGAAACGAAAAAGGCCATTATAAGAATCGGTGGGATGACCTGTGCCTCCTGCACCCAAACCATAGAGAGCGCCTTGAAAAAAACCGATGGAATCGTAGAAGCAAACGTGAACCTTGCGACTGAAAAAGCCGTTGTCGTATATGATCCGCAGGAAATCAATTACGAAGGCATAAAAAAAGTCATAGAGGCCACAGGCTATGAAGTGCTTGGCAGAGAGGAAGGCGCGACTAAATACGAGAAGGCCATAGAGGAAGAACAAAGGAAATTTCGTAAAGCAAAAGTGAGAATGACGGTTTCATGGGCTTTTACCATACCCATTATAGCTTGGATGATCCCGGAGATGATCTTTGGAGTAGCCTGGCCAAATCCAACGGTATTTAACATCGGGATGATTCTCTTGGCAGTTCCGGTGCTGTTTGGGGCAGGCAAGGAAACTCTTCTATCAGCAGCGAAAAAGGTTTCTCATGGGCGAGCCAACATGGATGTGTTAATCGCAATGGGTACATTAACTGCATTTATAACGGGCCCAGCCATGTTTTTCAGCTCCATCCTGAACTACGCAGGCGTTGCTGGAATGATCATGTCCTTTCATCTTATGGGAAGATACATAGAGGCAAAAGCAATGGGAAGAGCTTCCCAAGCTATCAGAAAGTTACTGGAGCTGGAAGCTAAGACCGCTCGAATCCTGATGGATGGCGGAGAAAAGGAGGTGCCCATCGACGAAGTTGAAGTAGGCAACGTAATGATCATCAGACCAGGGGAAAAAATCCCCACTGATGGAGTAGTGATTGAAGGTCAAAGCGCCGTAGATGAATCCATGGCCACTGGAGAATCTATGCCGGTGCAAAAAAAAGTGGGCGACGAAGTTATTGGCGCCACTGTGAACCAGCGTGGACTGTTGAAGGTAAGAGCTACCAAAGTAGGACAGGACACTTTCCTATCTCAGGTCATAAGACTGGTAGAGGAAGCCCAAGGCTCCAAGGTTCCAATCCAAGAGTTCGCTGATAGAGTAGTGAGCTACTTTGTCCCAGTCGTTATAGGACTGGCATTTTTCGCTCTTGCATTGTGGTTTGTTGCGCCTGATTTGGCTAAGGGGGTAACTGTTTGGGCTCAACCGTTTTTGCCGTGGGTTGATCCAAACCTAGGAGTTGTTACTCTCGCTGTCTCTGCATTTGTCTCGATTCTCGTAATTGCATGTCCCTGTGCCCTTGGACTCGCTACTCCTACCGCTCTGATGGTTGGAAGCGGCATGGGAGCTGAAAACGGTGTGCTGATACGCCACGGAGCAGCCTTACAAACGCTCAAAGACATTGATACAATCGTTTTTGACAAAACGGGAACCATTACTAAAGGAAAACCGGAAGTTACCGATATAGTGCCAGCGGAAGGCCGCAAAAAAGAAGACGTTCTACGCATAGCTGCAAGCGTTGAAGTTGGATCAGAGCATCCACTAGGAGAAGCCATTCTAAGGAAAGCGAAGGAAGAAAACCTGAAACTGCATAAGGCAGACGAATTCGAGGCTATAACAGGGAGAGGTGTGAAAGCTAAAATTGGTCTTTCTTCTCAAAAATTCGTCCTTGTTGGGAACAGAAAGCTGATGGAAGAAGAGAAGATAGACTACAAATCCTTAGAAGGTGATTTAAAGCGTCTCGAAGAGGAAGCCAAGACAGCGATGCTCGTGGCTAATAATGGAAAGATCATGGGAGCTCTGGCTGTTGCCGACACTCTGAAAGAAGATTCCGTGCAGGCCGTAAAGGAGCTTGAAAGGATGGGACTGAAGACAACAATGCTTACAGGAGACAACAGACGTACCGCAGAGGCCATAGCCAAAAAGATGGGCATGTCAAGGGTTTTGGCAGAAGTCTTGCCGGATCAGAAAGTTAAGGAAATCCGAAAACTGCAGGGAAACGGCGAAACGGTTGCCATGGTCGGCGACGGCATTAACGATGCTCCTGCTTTAACAGCAGCTAACGTGGGAATAGCCATAGGAACGGGAACAGACATAGCCATTGAATCCGCTGACGTAACGTTAGTGAGAGGAGATTTGTCCAGCGTAGTCACCGCCATAAAGCTATCGCGAGAAACTTTCAGAAAGATCAAACAAAACCTGTTTTGGGCGTTCTTCTACAATACTGCTGCCATTCCATTAGCCATGTTGGGCTTGGCCCACCCAGTGATAGCTGAAATAGGCATGGCTACGAGCTCTGTGACTGTGGTAACCAATGCAAATCTGTTAAGAAGGGCACGTATTCGTTCAGAATATCAAAAGAAGGAAAAATAGCAGCCTCAATGCTTGAGTTAAATTGGAGGTGAGAATGTATGGCGAAAGATCCTGTTTGCAAGATGGAAGTGGATGAGAACACGGCAAAGTACAAAACGGAGCACATGGGAAAGACCTATTACTTCTGCGCCCCTGGATGCAAAGCAGCATTCGAAAAAGACCCCCACAAATATATGCACATGTAAACCAGAAGTGTTTAGGAGTGCAACATTGAATGACTCTTGACATTGTTGGTCTAGGGCATCTATTATACGATATTAGATGCTACGTAAACGACTTCCCATTACCTGACAAGCTAGCGGTGATCATGGGACGCCTAAGATTCAGCGCGGGCGGCTCAGCCGCAAACTCAACTGTTGCGGCGTCTAAGCTTGGGCTGAAAAGCGGGATAATCGGAAAAGTTGGATTCGACGAGTACGGCTGGAGTGTTATCCGAAGCCTTCGCACGCAGAAGGTGAACCTAGACCATGCGTTGGTTGATTTTCAAAACCCCACAGGAGTCTCTTTGATCACTGTTAACAGAAAAGGGATACCACAGTTTGTTCAGATGATAGGCGCATCCGAGCCCATATGCCCAGAAGAGATACGTCCAAACTACATCGAAGATGCCCGACATCTCCACATGACAGGGCTAAACTTGGAAGCGCTGGTGAAAGCAGCCGAAATCGCAAAAAACTCTAACCTAACAGTTTCTTTTGATCCGGGACGCAAGAAATCTGAGTTAGGACACAAAACATTAATGCCATTATTAAAGAACATTGATATTTTGTTTGTAAATAGGAAAGAGGCTAGGACTTTTCTAGCTGTTGATGCCAACGAGCCGATTTCAAACGTTATGGAAAAAATGAAAAGTAAAATAGGAAAGGATAAAACCTATATTGTTAAGGGCGGTAAAGAAGACGTTCTCGCATATTCGCCCACTACGAAAGTTTCAGTTTCCACATTCAAGGTAAAAGTGATAGATACTGTTGGCGCTGGTGATACTTTTAATGCAGGTTTTCTAACAGCGTTCCTCGAGGGAAAGAGCCTCCAAGACGCTGTGATCTATGGAGTTGGATGCAGCGCTATAAAATGTACACGAGAAGGCGCCCAATCTTCACCGAGCAGATTGGAGCTTGAAAAGTTCCTCGCAGAGAATAAAAGCGGTGCAAAGTCAAGGAAGTTATCTTCATGAAACTTAGACATCTCCTAAACTTATCTAATTTCCTTTGATACCTTATTCTTTTGATCGGTCAATGATGTTCAGTGGTTTTAATAATCGCGATAAGAGCCAAAGTAATTAAGAAGTTTCAATTACCTATGAACGGTTGGCTTCGGTTAAGAGGTTTTGAGAAATGGCTAGAGACCCCATTTGTGGAATGCCTTTGGATGAGAAGAATGCAAAATTCAAGGTGCAAGTGAGGGGAAGAACGTATTACTTCTGTAGGGAATATTGCATACATACTTTTTTGGAAGAAAAGAGAATAGCATACTTCTCAATGGAAATCGGGTTAACTGACGATATTCACACCTATAGTGCCGGTTTGGGAATTCTAGCGGGCGACACGATAAGATCTAGTGCAGACTTAAAAATTCCGTTAGTTGCAGTCTCGCTCATCAGCAAAAAGGGATACCTGAAGCAAGAAATCACCAGAGAGGGAAAACAGATTGAACACCCAACTGAGTGGATGCCGTCCAAATTCATGAATGAGCTGCCAACCCAAATCACGGTGCAAATTGAAGACAGAGAAGTGAGAATAAAGGCTTGGCTCTACGATCATCAAAGTTTGACAGGAGGACTAGTCTCCATCCTCTTTCTTGATACCGATGTCGAAGGCAACACTCCTGAGGATAGAAAAATTACTTCTTTCTTGTATGGGGGTGACGAGAGATATAGGTTGAAACAAGAAATCGTCTTAGGAATGGGTGGGGTAAAAATGCTAGAAGCATCTGGCTTCAAAGTTAGAAAATATCACATGAATGAGGGCCACTCAAGTCTCCTAACTCTGGAGTTGCTGCGAAAAAATGATATGACCCCAGATAAGGTTAGAGACCTCTGCATATTTACTACTCACACTCCTGTTGAAGCGGGACACGACAAATTTCCTTATGACCTCGTTCAGGAGACAATGGGAGAGATAGTTCCTCTGGAAACTCTGAAAGCACTTGGTGGCCGAGATAGGTTGAATATGACACTTCTTGCCTTGAACTTGAGTAAATACGTCAATGGCGTCGCTAAAAGACACAAAGACTTCTCTATGAAGTTGTTTCCAGGGTATTATATTTCAGCGATAACTAACGGTGTCCATTCATTCACTTGGACTTGCGATGACTTCAGAAAACTATATGATAAGTATTTACTTGGATGGGCAAATGAACCAGAGTTGCTAGTTAGAGTGGACAGTATCCCGGATGAAGAGATTTGGCAGGCGCATATGGAAGCAAAAGAAAAACTTATGGATTTCGTTAGCACAAAAACGAATGTCAATCTGGATCGGGATGTTCTGACTTTAGGGTTTGCTCGGAGGGCAACTGCATACAAAAGACCGGTTTTGTTGTTTTCGGATCTGGGAAGACTTGAAGAAATTAACAGCAAAGGACGGATACAGGCGATTTTTGCAGGCAAGGCCCATCCTAAGGACTGGTCGGGAAAGCAGTTGATAGAGGAAATCTACGGTTACATCGCGAAGCTTAGAAACGTGATCAAAATTGTTTATTTGGAAGATTATGATATACAGATGGCGGCTAAGCTTACTTCTGGTGTAGATGTTTGGTTGAATACTCCTTTGCCGCCATTTGAAGCCTCTGGAACGAGTGGAATGAAGGCCGCACATAACGGCGTAATAAACTTCAGTGTTCTAGACGGTTGGTGGATAGAAGGCTGCATCGAAGATGTTACGGGTTGGGCGATAGGTCCATCGCCAAAGGAACCCATCGGAGAAAATGAAAGAAGACATAGAGAACTGGAAGACCTGTACAATAAACTGGAGTACTTAATCATTTCTAAGTTCTACAAAAAGAGAGACAATTGGATACGCATGATGGAGAACTCTATAGGGAAGGTTGCATACTACTTTAACAGCCATCGAATGATGCGAAGATATGTTACAGAAGCCTATCTGTAAAGACAAAGCTCAAACCGTTTTTTATTTCCCGACTATATCCCTGCCCCCTCAGCGCCCGCGCAACTCTGAGATGAACTCTTCGAAGTTTAGGTAAGCCATAATATCTCTGTTATGCGCACGATTAATTGACAATTTATAATTGTCCATAGTTATGAAAACTTTTCCATTTCAAAACCCTTTTCAAAACCTAAAAAAAAGTACCATTCATTCATTTCCATGTGCCACTTAACATTAAACGTGGCGGTATTGTAACATAGTCAGTGGCGTCACCTTTTCCCTCTTCAGAAGGTTAAAGATATCTACGAAAAACAGTTCAAAGCAAAAAGCAGATATTTGAATTCTTTCAACAATGCTTGAAACTTTCGTTTTGCCAAGGTTGCGAAAGCATGCCACCTAACTGTCCACTTGGTGGCATATTCGAGCTTGAAATCAAGTTTTTGGTTTCTTCTCTCCCCCTGCCATCTCTTCTGAGGTTGACTTTCCAATCATTTTAGAAGCCAGTACATAAACTATCCAAGCAACTAGCCCATAAGTGATTCCATTTATGATAGCGCTTATGTAAAAAGCGTATGACATAGGCGACATTTCAAACCATATGTAAATCATGTTTCCTGGAAACATCGGAACCGGAGCTACAACGGTTGCCAAAGTGAAGAACACAAAGAACACAACAAAAATTGGGGAATCTTTCATATTCCTTCACCTCAATTCACAACTTATGTGGCTGTTTCCCTCCTTTTGCCACAGAATATGGATTTCAAATCTAAATATTTATTATATAGTAATATTTAATAAACGTTTTTGTTTATTCGTTCAACAAAACTACACAA
>CP070759.1:1357984-1382564 GCA_020348945.1 Candidatus Bathyarchaeota archaeon | reverse complement strand
TTATCCGTAACTTTGCGCATGCTGCTTCCATTCACAGAGATCTTTTCAGGTGGATATACTGGGTATTCAGTTGTAGTATATGTAGTCGTTCCGTCACCAGCCCAAATGTCCGTTTTGTTTAGGCCCCCGTGCAAGATGCCAGCATCGAAGTTTAGGTTGAACTGATAACTATAAACGTCGCTGCCTGTGTAGTTCGTTTTCACAGAGATTGTGAAGGTGTCGCCAGGAGTCAAACCTAAGTTCGTGATGTTAGCTGGTTCTATGTAAATACCTGGGTAATCAACAGCTGAAACTTTTATCGTGCTTACGCTGAGAGCGCTGAATACGCTGATGATAAGCAATACGATAAGGCATATCCGCAACAAGTTTTTCTTCATGTTTTTCACTTTCTCCCTTCTCTTTATATCATAATAAGATACGTTCGTCAATTTAAGAGTTTCCCGAGTTCCAAATCATAGAAAGGCTGATTACGTCTTTTTATCAACGCGACCCTAAAACATGTTCACCTGCGCGTGCGTTACACCCTTTCATGCACGGTTTCTAATCTTCCGCAGCTTTGTCCAAATTTTGGGGCCGTAAATGATCGCAAAAAGGTAGAGTAGGATCCAAGCTATGAAATAGAGTTCTCCATAATAAGTGTGAAACATCATTGCAGCTTCTTCTCCCACGTTAACTCCTATTATGACAATGGAAGCTATTCTCAGAATATTAACGATAAACGTGCCAACCGCTCCAACAAAAACGATTATGAAAACGGGCATCATTCTGAGAACGTTAACGATAAGCCTCTCAGTCGCCATAATCCCCTCTTGAATTTTCGCATGCTGCATCGGAAAAGATAACGTCTTACTTCCAGCCATGAACCTGAGCCCCTTCGGAATGGCCGCGCGAATTTTTTTCTGTTGAAGCGCGAAAGGGATGTCTTTGAGAAAAAGTAGAATAACAAAAGTGTAGATGAAGAGGCTGTGTACACCGGCGCATGGCCAACCGATCGCTAGAGGAACAAAATTGGGAGCAAGTAGAACCGGCATCCCCATATACGCGTTTGGAATCAATATTGCATTGTAGCCCATCCATTTTAAGACGTTAACTGCAGACGAGGCTGTAATTGGCGCGAAGGATTGGAGAACAGTAAGAGTTCCATAGGGATAGAACGTGTCAATCATGTAGAATGATCCTGCTGCTCCAAGGAAGAAAAGGGACACTGAGAATCTCTTTAACCCTTTAATTCCATATGTGAGCAGGACAGAGATGACGAAGAAAGCAGTGAAAACCAAATATTCAAGAGATAGAGGCCAATGAAATTGCAAGAACCCTTCGCCGTACACCTCATATGGCACTCCAACAAACTTTCCTAACTCTATAATCTCCTGATTCAGCCCGAAATGAACCGTGGCTATCGCGTAAGCTATTGGAACCGCCATGGCTACCACGGCTACCAGAGTTCTTATCCATTTTGATTTGCCAAGCATGTTCTTGGGAATTCTTTTCCCAGCTAATGCGAGTTCTAGAAAGAACAGCCATAGAAACAAGATGTAAAGAAACCGACCTTTCCACGTTGACTGAAACGAGTTTGGGGCAAGAATGTAAAGTACAAGTATAGGTAGGACAAGAAAGAAAGGGACGAAAAGGCTTTCCACGAAGGTCTTAATTTGGGCTGAGAAAAGGTTTATTCTATTTGACAACGAGAGAACTCCTGTCTTTTGTTTAACGTAACAAACATTGAATGAAAGGTCACTGAAAGTAAACTTCTCAACTCACGATTTCCTCATCTACATAAAATGATAAGTGGCTAATTAAAAGTTATTCCGACCATTCCAACAAACACAAAACTGCATCCTAAACGTTTTTAGAATTCGGGAACCCTATGAATAATGGGCATGACGATATTGAAGAAGAAAGCGTCTGTTTACACGTTTGCCATAATTCTGCTTACACTGTTTTCTCTGAAGATTATAAATGCTGAAACGATCAACTTTCCAAGCGACTACCCGACGATACAAGCTGCTATAGATGCAGCGATGGCTGGGGACACCATTTTGGTGGCTTCTGGAACATACTACGAAAATCTGGTCATATACAAGTCTCTGACACTCAAAGGAGCGGGCAGCGACATTACCATTATCGATGGAGGCGGAACAGGAACTGGAGTCGAGATCACCGCAAACAACGTGAATATTAGTGGTTTCACGGTTCGAAATAGTTGGGACGGCGTCCACCTAAACAGGTGTAATGGAACCACCTTGAGCAATAATAAAATAACCTTAAACAGATACGACGGCATCTATGTGCAGTCTTCCAGCGGCAACACTATCAGTGGCAACACGATAACCTCAAACGGCCTAGTCATAGGCAGCGGCCTATTCATAGAATATTCCAGTGGCAACACAATCAGCGACAACGTGATAGCTTCAAACGCTTACGGTGAGGGCGTCTATCTATATCATTCCAGCAACAACACGGTTAGTGGCAACACCATAACCTTACACATTAATCAGCCCGCCATATCCGTGGAAGGTTTCGGCAACAACACCGTCAGCAATAACACGATATCGAGCAACAAGTTGGGAATCGACTTATACGAAACTAGCGACAACACTATCGTAGGCAACACAATATCAAATAATGATGACTATGGCGTCGATTTAACCGATTCCAGCGACAATATCTTTTACCACAACAACTTCAACAACACAGAACAAGTGGTCATCGACAGCACATATCCAACCATTCCCAGTATAAATGTCTGGGACAACGGCGCTAAAGGAAACTACTGGAGCGACTACAACGGCACAGGCCCATACGTGATCGACGACAACAACAAAGACCACAATCCATTGACAGATCCTTATGATGAAACGAAACCAGTAGCAGACGCTGGTCCAGACCAGCTAGTTGTGAACGGGACAACAGTTACTTTTGACGGCAGTGGGTCTACTGATAACTTGGGCATCGTGAACTACGGCATCACGAACTACACGTGGACTTTTACAGATAATATCACCAAAGTCTTGACTGGTATAAACCCTAACTACACATTTTATAACAGCGGAAATTTTAACGTGACATTAAACGTTTCAGACTACTCCGGCAACTGGGACACAAACCAGATGTGGGTCAATGTTACAGAGACACTGCTGATTCGAGACGTAGCTATCACCAGAGTCACAGCATTTCCAGCCACGGTAACCACTGGAGATTTCTTCTTCATCAATTTAACCGTTACCAACGAAGGAAACATGAGCGAAACCTTCAACGTCACCGTCTATTACGACTCCAGCGTTGTCGGAACAAAAAACGTTGCTTTTCTGGTTTCAGGAGCCAATGAAACATTAAGCTTCAACTGGAATACAACTGGCGTACCTGGAGGCAATTATACCATAAAAGCCGTGGCAAGCATCTTGGCTGGAGAAACAGACACCGTGGATAACGAAGGCATTGGCGACAAAGTTACCATCAGAAAGTTAAGCAGCACTGTATCAGTCACTGTCAACCCAGCTTCCGTTACCGTGGGATCAAACATAACTATACGCGGAGCTATCTCTCCGGTGCGAGCAAGCGTTAACGTAACAATTGAATACCGACCTAGCGATGGAAACTGGACCACACTCGCAACAGTGACAACAGATTCTGAAAGTAAATATTCACATAATTGGACGACCACAGAGCCCGGAAGCTATGAGGTTAAAACCAGCTGGGAAGGCGATGACAATACCCTAGCCGACGAAAGCGATGTGGAGAGTGCAACGGTGAAAGAGATAGAAAAACCAGTAACTGACATCTACCTGTACACAGCGGCTACCGCAGCCATAATCACTGTGTCGGCTATGGCAGTTTACATCTTTAAAGTTAGAAAACCAAAAAGTAGCACAGTAGTCAGGAAAACAGAAATTGTAAAATCTTACCTTTCTTCAGAATTTTTGTGTCTACGCGAAACATAGAAAAATTGAAAAAGATAAAGCTTAAAACACCCACGTCTTAAGGATAAGAAGCAAGCAAAGTCTGAGAATGAGGGAAACGCTTGGGTAAAAGCAAAATCACAGCA
Source organism: Candidatus Bathyarchaeota archaeon (assembly GCA_020348945.1). Taxonomy (GTDB): domain Archaea; phylum Thermoproteota; class Bathyarchaeia; order Bathyarchaeales; family Bathyarchaeaceae. The sequence continues at coordinate 1,378,519 of CP070759.1, read as the reverse complement.
ACCTTCGCAATACTGCTACTCACAACAACGATTATCGCGTCACTTCTTCCACAAGCAACCGCAACACCAATAATAGTAACCTCTGTTGCCCCTGAAGAAGGATACGTCGGAAAATATGTCGGAGACATCATGCGAGTTATTGGAGAAATCGACACCCAGAATGGATCATACAAGATTTTCTTTGACGAAGAAGAAGTGAAAAATGGAACAGCGATAGGAACAGCGGTTAGTGACATATTCATCGTGCCTCACCGCCCAAGAGGCAACTATACTGTGAAGCTGCATGATGTAGCTGGAAACACTAGCGATACCGCTACGTTCACTCTTGAAACAGCGTATTACATAGAAGCGGTTGTGCCAACACAGCCAGAACAGCTGCAAGAGGGAGAGATAACCGAGATTTGGGTGAACGTAACTGGAGGAGCAGAAAACACCCGCTATCGGGCAAACATCACCGTAATTGATCCTTCAGATGCAATTTACTATAACGATACGCTCCTGCTCACTAACACCACAAATACTGGCAATGGAAAAGGAAGCGCAATATATCCTACCCACTTTGGCTCCAGCGCCCACACGAACTACACAGGCATGTACAACATAGCCTTCAACGGAACTCTCAAGACCGGAAATTTCACGATCGGCTTAACAAACGCCACTGAATACCATAGGTTCCAAGTTGTTGACATTCGAGCCGCAAATTATACTCAACTCAATGAATGGGCATGGGTGAATATAACGTTCGGTAACAGAACCGTTTTCTCTGAGAACGTATCAGCCGTCAACTCGCTGATCAAGGCTAGTTGGGAAATTCCAGATAATGCTTCAATGGGGCTGTATAATGTAACTGTGACCAACTCCACCAGCCCGGGCACCGTTAAGTCAGTCTCTGACACTCAGAATTTCACGATTGTAAAGATACCGTTTCAAGTTCGGGCCAAAAAACTTGATGGGAAAGTCTTGGCCGACGTAAAGGTTGATGTGTACAATGCAACAAAAGAATGGGTTGGTTCTGACAAAACTGATGATGAAGGCTTAGCAAGATTTTCGGTTGAGGGTGGTAACTATACGGTTGAAGCTTCTTGGGCAATAGAAGCTGCAAAATACGTGCTGATTGGCACCTTATCCAACCAGAGCATCAAAGGAAACGTTACATTGAACTTGACCTGTTGGATTACCCATCTGAGGATGGTGGTAAGTCCTGCTCTTCCCTTCATTAACGTAACCCTTACTTATCACAACATAACACGCTCGTTTGAAACAAACAGCACGGGAATAATAAAGGCGTATTATATGCTTACTAACATTAGTTACACAGTCGAGGCTCGACGATACGGTTTCCTTTTCTTTAATACAACAATGGAAAAACTACCCGTCACGATGAACATGAGCTGGGTCAACATAACAATACTCCTCCCTACGTACACACTGTTCGTTCACGTGGTCGATTCGAAGAGTACCCCTCTCCCGAATCTTCAGGTGAGCCTAACTGAATGGAGCAGCTTGACCCTTATAGCTTCAAACAACACAGACGATAATGGTAACGCCAGCTTTTCCGCCACGTTTGGACGATACAAGATTAACGTGTACAATTACAGTGCAGTGCTAGAACGCGAAGTTGTTTTGAATGAAACTACGATTGATCTGGTAAAAAATGAAATGTCCATTGATATTCAGTGCAGCATTTTTAACGTAAGCCTCTACGTGGAAGCTCTTGACTACTTTGGACAACCCATACCTAACGCCCTAGTTGAGGTTGAACGAAAATTTGGGCAAGAGTGGGTGAAAATAGAAAACGGAACAACTGGATTAGACGGGTTTGCCCGTTTCGTCCCGCTGCGTGGTCTTGTTGGTGGTGACTGCAGGATTTCCGTGTATGTAGCAGGAAAACTCAACGGAATTGAACATCTATATCTAGACGGATCAAAGCAGATTCTTTTCAAAATAGGCAAGTATACAGTGATTGCTGGATATCCAGTGGAAACCAGCCAGTTGATAGTATACATTTCCATAGGCTTGCTAGTTGTCGTGTTCGTTTTAGCCCTGACATACAGAAGACTATTACGAAGATTTGTAAAGAAAAAAGAAGTATCCTAAAAGAGGAAAGTTTATAACACACAATGTTCAAGCATAAAATAGTGGGACACATTATTCCTTTTTGAAGACCTTAGTTTTGAAGCAGGTTGTGCCAATATTGACTGAAGCCAAAAAATGTTTCTCAAGCTGTAAATTATTTCGCTGTGGAAAAAACGCCGTTATGTATCGCGGAAACACTGTGTGGTGCAGATGGACCGAAGAAGACTGCGAGATATCGAAGTGCACTTACGCAATGTGCGCGGGACGACGACTACTGCCCGAAGGAATCTGTGGAAAAACCGTGAAACGAAAAACCATGGACATAGAGCCTGAAGAAGCAATGATTCCGGCGGTGAAGCTTAGAGGCAAAGTTTTGCGAAAAATAGGCGATAAAGAAATCTTCTAAGAAGCCGTTAATCGCCGCCAAAGTTTCATTTTTTATCCTATCCCATCATTACCTGTGGGAAGGGCGTTTATAATTGAATGCAACTCTACAATTTATATATGGTCTAAAGGCGTGAATCATCTTGGAGGCGTAAGTCTATGAGTATTCTTGGTCTTTTTAGGAATCGACGCAGCGTTAAAGATTATTCATCAAGCGAAGTGTCCAACAAAGTTCTTTTTGAGATTTTGGAAGCGACTAGATGGGCTCCGTCAGCTCACAACGCACAACCTTGGCGTTTTGTAGTGATCAGAGACCCAGATTTGAAACGGGAATTAGCCAAAGCTATGGCTAGTCGCTGGGATAAAGATATGAGTAAAAATGGTGTTCCCTTGGAAAATCGTCAAAGCTTCGTTAAAATTTCTGTTAAACGGTTTACAAATGCACCAGTTCTTATCGTTGCATGCTTAACAATGGAAGATATGGATGAATATCTGGATAAGCGGAGACAGAAAATCGAGTATATCTTGGCTGTTCAAAGTGTGGCAGCAGCTATTGAAAACCTGCTTTTAGCTGCTCATGCTGAGGGACTAGGTTCATGTTGGTTCTGTGCACCGTTGTTTTGTCAAGATGTTGTTCGGCAAGTTCTAAAGGTTCCTCACAATGTTGAACCTCAAGCATTAATAACGTTAGGGCACTCAGATGAGCTGCTTGAACCGCTTCCTAGAAAGGCTTTACAAGAAATTGTTTACCAAGACCGTTGGGGGGACGTTGTTTGATTACGGCGCTAGCTGGAGGCGTTGGAGCTGCGAGATTTCTTCAAGGACTAATTAAAATTGTCCCAAAGAAAGAGCTAACAGTGATCGTGAACACAGGCGACGATATTCAACTTTATGGTTTACACGTTTCTCCAGATCTTGACATAATCATGTATACGTTAGCGGAAATCGTGGACAAAGAAAAAGGCTGGGGAATTCAGAGAGACACTTTCCATTGCCTTGAATTACTCCAGAAGTATGGGCATGAAACGTGGTTTAAATTAGGTGACAGAGATCTTGCCACTCACATACAGAGAACTCTCCTCTTAAAAAGCGGACTTTCTCTATCCGAAGCTACTAGTAAACTTTGTCGATCCTTGGGACTAAAAGTGAAACTTCTACCAATGACCAACGACAAGTTCGAAACCCACATTAAAACAGGCAAAGACACCATTCATTTTCAAGAGTACCTCGTTAAGAGGGGCGCACAAGACAAGGTAATTGATGTCATGTTTGAAGGCGCTGAAGAGGCTCAACCAGCCCCAGGAGTTATTGATTCAATTCTAAATGCTGACACAATTATTGTCTGTCCCAGCAACCCAATTGTGAGCATAGGCACTATACTTTCAGTAAAAGGCGTGAGGGACGGGTTAAGAAAAACAAAGGCGAAGGTGGTGGCGATAAGCCCAATTGTTGGCGGCGCTCCCATTAAAGGACCCGCGGATAAGCTAATGCAAGGCTTAGGGCTAGAGGTTTCCACCTATTCAGTCGCCAACCTCTACCGAGATTTTCTCGACGTTTTCATCATTGACAACATAGATCAAGCAAAAAAAGAACGAGTTGAAGAACTCGGATTACACACAGTCACAACAAACACCATTATGAAAAGTCTACAGGACAAAATCCAGCTGGCTAGAGTGACTTTAAAGTCGGTTGAATCGAGTTCCCAAATTTAATATTCCATAGCTTTAAACACATACACAATAAAAAGTTGAAGAAATAGTCATGTCAAGTTCAAACTGAGGAAGCAGCGATGAGTGTTTCTGCAATCATACCGGTTAAAAAATTAGATGATGCCAAAAGCAGGCTTTCATCTCTTTTATCTAAAAACGAGCGCAGAGAGTTTTGCCTCGAAATGCTAGAGGATGTTCTGGTAGCTGTAAAAACAACGAAATGCATTCGCTGGACTGTTGTAGTTAGTGTGGATCCAACGGTTCTTCAAGCCGCGAAAAGTTTTGACGTGGTTACTTTAATGGAGAGTCAGCCTAGCTTAAATCAAGCAGTTTCGGAGGCAATTAATTGGTGCGTCCAGAACGGAGCAAAGTCCGCACTTATTCTTCCCGCCGATATCCCATTAATCACACCTAGAGATCTAAACAGGATTTTCTCATTAGGCAAAGAAGCAGCCATGGTTATATCGCCTTCTAGAAGTGAAGATGGAACGAATGCTTTGTTGCTTACTCCTCCTAACATTCTTCCAACATCTTACGGAAAACATAGTTTTCAACGGTACATCAAGGAAGCTTCAAGGCAAGCGATAAGCTTTCACACAATAAAACTGCCGGGAATCGCTTTAGACATCGATACCGTTGAAGACCTAACTGACTTTGTTAAACTAAACACCAAAGAGACCAACACCCACAAGTTTTTGAGGGAAATAGAAATTTCTCAAAGGTTGAGTAAACAGTGGAAATCATTTGGCGGTTAATCGTTTCACAACTGGCGGTCTTATTTTCTTGAGGACGCGATAGCCACAGATTGTACACTTTACTCCTCCCCCTCTCAAATCCAATTCTTCAGAAGCTACCTTGGCACCACATTTCACGCACTCATATGCAAGTCCTTGCACACGTTTCTCAGACAATATTCGCGCCTCTAAACATGTAGCATCCTTCATCCTATTTAAAAATGTTTTCTGAGCCGCTTCTCTAGTTTTACCATGTCATGCAAAGTGGAGCCCACTAACAAAGCTTTCTCTGAAGAAAAGACAAATATAATAACTGCCAAAGAAGAGACATTTTTAGGGAGGGACAATGCAGTAGCACGCGTTGATTCTAATTGGCGGTTCGAGATACGCCAGCTAAGCATGCGCTTGGCTCAAGGGTGTCTTGAAAAGGAATCCTTATTTTTCATTGCTTCTGAAGGAGATATAACTAAGAAATTGCAAAGGTGTTGAAAGATATCGAAGAAAATTTGGATAGATATGACAACTGGTCCTCATGTCTTATTTTTTGAGCCATTAATAAAAACGTTAGAAAAAGAAGGAATCGATTTCTTGATTACTGCTAGACCTTATCAACATTCAATTGAACTGCTGAAACAAAAGAAGTTGAACTATACGATTATTGGGAAACATTATGGAAGAAACACGTTGAGGAAGGCTTTTGGTTTATTCTTCAGGTCGCTTATTCTCTGGAGAGAAATAATGAAACAAAAAAACCAGATATCGTTTTCCATCACTCACGATTCACCTTACTGCAGCATCGCTTCAAATTTCACAGGAATTTACAATCTATGGACTTCAGATAACGACAAGGCAAAGTACACCATCATTCCAAGCGTTAAATTCGCAAATAAAGTAATCATCCCCAAATTCATTCCAAAGGAAAATTTTGTAAAAATGGGAACAAAAAAAGATAACATCCTTCATTATCCAGGGCTGAAAGAAGACGTATATCTTGGAGATTTCAAACCGAACAAGAGATATTTAGAAGAAATAGGCGTAGAAACCACTAAACCTGTCATTCTAATAAGGCCAGAAGCGTCTGAGGCTTTATATGTCAAAGAAACAGATTATCTCGTTCCTATAATAGAAACTTTGAAAGAAGATAACTTCATAATCTTTATGCCAAGGTCTCCAGATCAGCGTGTTGTCTACAAAAGAATCTTTGGTAGCAGCGTTTTCATTCCCACGGAGGTGTTGGACGGACCAAATGTGATAGCAAACTCTTCTCTTATAATAAGCGCTGGTGGAACTATGAACAGGGAAGCTGTTGTACTGGGGAAAAAGGTCATTTCAACTTTTAGAGAGGAGTTGTTAACAGTAGACAAATGGTTAATTGAAAACGAATTTATGTTGCACAACCCGAATCCGAGCAAGGAATTTGTCGAGAATGTTATTGATGGTGAAATTCAAACGAGGACGTACAAAAGGTCAAATGATGCATTTAATTTCTTCTTAGATTTAATGAGAGATGCAGAGAACAATTGAATTTCTATGGATTACTGGTTGAATCTACTTTTTCACAGATGAATAGTATTACGCTAACTTTTTCCGCGATGACATAAGCTGGTTTGGAAAGCTTAAGTTTACTGATCATTTTAACTATTTTCCTGAGCGTTGGGTCTCCTATACCCTTGGCGTTTAATATCTTATTCCAAGCATAAAACCATGTGTAGTTTCTATAGGTGAGATTCGTTTCTGAACAAACTCTTTTCAGCTCTCCAATCGTATAAGGATAAAAAGGATATACCGGATGTTCTGTGAATATTTTGTAAATTGCATTCCAGCACGGTTTAGGAAACCATGTTAAGAACGGAATTAGACTGTGGCCCTCTCGAACCATACATCTGCTCTCAACGCTGATGAATAACTTGCCACCTGCTTTCAGCGTTCTTTCTACTTCAATTAGCATAGGCTTCGCGAGAGTGTAAGGGACGTGTTCTAAAACATCGTTCAATATTACAGTGGTGAAGCATTCTTCTCTAAACGGCAATTTAACACCGTCAGTCAAAATGAAGTTTCCACTTCGGAAGACTTTCTTTTTTGCAATTTTTATTTTATGGCTTAAGATGTCTACTCCAACAGACTCGATTCCAAGCTTTGAAAAATATCTGGTAAGATAGCCTAGACCACATCCTAAGTCAAGTAACACACCTGACTTCGGGTTATGCCCCGTCAGTTTCAAGCATGTGATGGCTTCTTTGGCCCTCTGCTCACGTTTCCAAGCGCGCGCAGCGGACTGTTTCCTGACTTGACCGATTAAACTTAGTTTAGTCAACATGTTCGAGATGATTCTTTTCAAGGTTAGCAACTCTTGGAACAGTTTCATTAGTCATGTCTGAGGTCCTTGTCATTTAAATTTACGTAGGTACATGCATAAGTTTTTCTAAAATGCGTCGACTTCGTCTTGTAATTGGTGCGTGATATTTTAACCGCATTTTCATATTGTTATTTTGGATCGTTCACTTATTACAAACCTATAACCTTTAGGTCCACCAGTCTGATTTGTGATTATAGCTGAGTGAGGGCCTATCAAGCTATCAGTAATCTTACCATCAATATCTATAAGACAATTATCCATAATGATAGAGTTTTCAATTTCTCCCTTCTTAATCACCACATTGTTGCCGATGCTCGTGTATGGGCCAATATAAACGTTGGCTTCAACCATCGTGTTATCCCCAACTACCACAGGTCCTCTGACAATAGCGCCTTGTTCAACTACTGAGTTCTTGCCAATGCGTATTCTCCCTTGAATTGAAGTTTTATCCTCAACCTTTCCCTTTATTTCATGCTCCAACTCATCCAACACCAGCCTATTCGACTCTAAAATATCTTCACAAGTTCCTGTGTCTTTCCACCAAGCGTCAAACAACTCGTAGCCAACATTGTACCCGTTATCCATCAAAAATTGAATGGCCTCTGTTATCTCTAGTTCGTTTCTCCAAGAAGGTTTCAACTGGCTAATCATATCAAAAACTACAGGTTTGAAGAAATAAATGCCACTTAAAGCGTACTTACTGGGCGGAACTTCAGGTTTCTCAATCAATTTAACGAGTTTTCCATCTGAGTCAAATTCAGCAACTCCAAATCGCTGCGGGTCCGTAACCTTACAAAGAAGAACCATTCCATCGTAAGTGGAGTTTTTGAACTCTTCTACATACTTCTTGACGCCGCCTTTAATCAAATCGTCCCCAAGATGTACAACGAAGCAATCATCACCAACAAAATCTTTGCACAATCCCACCGCATGTGCTATTCCCTTCGGCTCACCTTGAAAAATATACGTTATTTTGACACCGAACTGACTTCCATCTCCATAATATTCCCTTACCTTCTCAGGATAGGTGTTCCCCAGAACAATCGCAATGTCATGAATTCCAGCCTCTCGCAAATTCTCCAGTACATACTGAGAAATCGGCTTATTAGCTACAGGAATTAACTGTTTAGGCCCAGTATGAGTTAAAGGTCTAAGCCTTGTTCCCTTTCCACCATGCAAAATCACGCCTTTCAAATAAGAACACCGCTAAAAGATTTTAACACCGCGCATTTTTATCGTTTATGCCAAACCCGTGGAGTTGAAACTGCTATCTGTTCATTTATCTCATCAGACTTTCTTTCACCTTTAAAAGCTTTGTCGCCAACTTCCTCTCTACTTTATTCGCATCTAAGCAATGTTGCTTTGACTTCTCAGTCGCCATCAAAACAATATCAAATTATTCCGTAGACAATCTTTAAATAGTTTTTAATTGAAAACAGCAACCAAATGTACTAGGCAATGAAGGTGGTTTCTCTGTTGGAAGGAGTAAAAGTATACAAGTTGAAGAAATTCCCAGATGAAAGAGGATTCTTTTGCGAAATTCTACGTCAAGACTGGAAAGATATAATTGGAGAGGAATGGATAGCTCAAGTAAATCTATCGTACAGCTATCCGGAGATGGTAAGAGCTTGGCATCGACACCTAAAAGGACAAGTGGACTACTTCATCGTAGCTAAAGGCGCCATGAAAATCTGCGCCTACGACAATGAAACAAAACAACTCGACGAGATCGTAGCCAGCGAGCATAAACTACAAGTCGTTAGGATTCCTGGACACTACTGGCATGGAACAAAAACCGTTGGGAACGAACCTTCATTGACCATATACTTTGTTACGAGATTATACAACTACACAAAACCAGACGAGAAAAGAAGGCCATGGAACGACCCGACAATAGTTCCAGCGGAAATAAACGGCAAAAAAGACGGTCCACGCATCGGCAAACCATGGGACTGGTTCTATCCTCCACACAAATAAGGGGACAACAACTAATGAAAGTGTTAGTAACTGGCGGAGCAGGCTACATAGGTTCCATTCTTTCCAGAATTCTTCTCGAAAAAGGTCATGATGTAACGTGTTTGGACAGGCTCTTTTTTGGAATGGACTCGATAAAAGAAATCGCCAACAAAATACGCTTAGTCAGAGATGACATCAGGTGGTTTAAACCAGAAATTCTCAAGGGCATAGACTGCGTCTTAGACTTAGCATCCCTTTCAAATGATCCCAGCGGCGAACTCGACCCACAAAAAACACTTGAAATAAACTACATGGGAAGAGTTAGAGTAGCTAAACTCTCCAAAAAATACGGTGTCTCCAGATACGTTCTAGCCAGCACTTGCAGTGTCTACGGATTCCAAGAAGAAATCCTGAGAGAAGAGTCCAGCCTCAACCCACTTACAACCTACGCCAAGGCTAACACGCTAGCTGAAAAGGAAATCTTGCCACTAGCAGACAAATCCTTCACCGCAACAGTGCTCAGACAATCTACAGTCTACGGGCTATCAGCTAGAATGAGGTTTGATCTAGCAATTAACGGAATGGTCCTAGGCTTCTTCAAAAACGACAAAATACCTATTATGAGAGACGGAAAACAATGGCGTCCTTTTGTGCACGTAAAAGACACGTCAAACGCTTTTATCAAAGTTCTAGAGACGGAACAAGAACTGGTTAACGGCCAAGTTTTTAATGTAGGCAGTAATGAACAAAACATCCAGATCTTTGATCTAGCTAAACTTGTAGCAGAATCTATCGATTTACCATTCAACTACGAATGGTACGGTTCACCCGATAAAAGAAGCTACAGAGTAAGCTTCAACAAAATCAAAGAAACACTGGACTTCAAACCACGATGGCCCCCAGAAAAAGGGGCAAAAGAAGTATTTAATGCCCTTAAAGAAGGAAAATTAAACCCAGATGACTCACGGACAATAACGGTCAAATGGTACAAACACCTCCTAGAAATACACTCGCTCATTAAGGATGTTGAAATCAACGGAGTGGTGCTATGAAAATCGCCATAATCGGATCAACAGGACAACTCGGCACAGACCTCGTGAAAACATTGCAAAATGAATATCAAGTTATAGGTTTCACACATCAAGACATAGAAGTCACTGACTATAACAGTTGCCTAATTTTAAAGGAACACAATCCCGACATCATCATAAATACTGCTGCATTCCACAAGACCGACCAATGTGAAGAAGAACCCATGAAAACGTTCTCCGTAAACGCCATAGGCGCCAGAAACGTAGCCGTGATATCCAAAGAAATTGAAGCCATAGCCATGTTCATAAGTACAGATTATATCTTTGACGGTTCCAAAAACGAACCTTATGCGGAAGATGATGTTCCAAATCCAATTAGCACGTATGGAATCTCGAAAATAGCTGGAGAACTTTACACGAAACAAAACCCAAAACACTATGTTATCAGGGTGGCAGGCCTGTTTGGCATAGCAGGAGCAAGTGGTAAAGGAGGAAATTTTATCGAAACAATGATAACAAAAGCCGAGAAAAACGAGGCCATCCGCGTCGTTAATGACATGTGGACGAGCCTGACATACACAAAAGACGCAGCGTCAACAATAAAGAAGATAATAGAATTAAAGCTACCCTTCGGAACATACCACGCAACAAACCAAGGCTACTGCACATGGTTCCAATTTGCCAATGAAATCTTCAGACTAACAGGTTTAAATCCAACTCTAACACCAATAAAAACGCACCAACTACAATTGAAAGCTAAGAGGCCAAAGTTCTCAGCACTGGTTAGTGCGAAGCTGCCGAAATACGGCATACAAATGAGAAAATGGGAAGAAGCACTCCATGACTACCTAATCAAAAAAGGACACATCCACACGAATCAACCGGGCGCGTAAAACCCGCATACATGTGCGTTGTGAAAACCGAAAATCAAATAAAAGGGTTCATTAATCGTTTGAGAGAGAAGGTTCATCTTATATGGTTGAAATCAGAAAATTTTTTCGTAAGAAGAAGTTGGTTAAGGCTTTAAGGAGCTTAGGAGTTCTTCGATTCAGGATATCCCATTCTTCACTCGCGGTTTATTCTCTGCTCTTACTTATACTTCTTATCACTTTTCTGATTAGGATTCTCCCTATGCGCTGGGGCACTTACCTCTCCGAGTTTGATCCCTATTATCAGTATCGCGTAACCGAGCATGTAGTTGAAAACGGTTTCTTCGGATCTGGTTCTTGGCTAAATTGGCACGACTACCAGAGCTGGTGGCCATTTGGACGTGAAATCGCGCGCAACACGTTTCCAGGACTACCCTTCACTGCTGCAAGCTCTTATCTTGTGTTGAATGCGCTGGGTTTGCCTATAACCCTGCTTGAACTGGTCGTGATCTTTCCAGCAATCATGGCGGTATTGACGTGTTTGGTCATGTACTTTTTGGGCAAGGACTTCGGCGGCAAGGAGATCGGTCTCTTCTCAACGCTTTTCCTAGCCTTAAACTCTTCCTATATTGGCCGCACCTCTTGGGGTTTCTTCGACGATGAAACCATTGGAATTTTCGGTCTCCTCTTGTCCATATTCTTCTTCATAAGGTCAATCGAAACCAAAAGGTCTTTGAGAGATAGTTTGATTTACGGGGTTGCCGCGGGATTATCTTTAGGGTATCTTTTCGCCTCATGGGGAGCCGCTAGCTATCCAATGGGAATGATTGTTGTTTTTGCTTTTGTTTTAGTCTTGTTGCGCAGGTATTCGTCTCGTTTACTTATTTCCTACAGCACAACGTTTGGTGTAGCTCTTTTCATAGCTGCCAACGTACCACGCTTAAGTGCAGGAAACATGCGAATTTTGACTGAAGGTTCTACTTTCGCGGTGCTTGGAGTCTTCCTGTTGTTATGCGCTTGCGAGGTCGTCAGCTATATTAAAACCACCAAGAAAAAAATGATCTTTGTGCTTGTTTTTTTGGCTTTTTGCGTTATTTCGCTTCTTGTGCTTTCATGGCTTGGAGTTATTAATCCATTAAAGAACAAATTTATATACGTTCTGAATCCTGCGACAAGACCTGAATTCGCACAATCTGTGCAAGAGCACAGACCTGCCGCGTGGGGATCCTTTTATTATGACCTTGGTGTAGGCGCTTTTTTCGTGCCCGTCGGTTTGTTCTTTGCGGTGCGAAATCCCACGAATCGTAACATTTTCCTAATCGTTTTTGGCTTAACCTCGATTTATTTCGCTGGTTCCATGATACGATTAACTCTGATCTTAGCTCCTGCTGTCGCTCTCCTCTGGGCATTAGGCTTGGTTCAACTGTTGAAGCCTTTCATCACCATTATGAAAGAGATTCCAGCTATTACAAGGCGGAAGACACGTTTTGCAACTCACGTGGGAAAGGAATTCAGCGGAGCCATACTAATTGTCATGTTCCTCCTGCTAACATTCACTTTTATCTTGCCTAGCCCAAGAATCTTCACTCAAGCGTATACGCCTACAACTATCGCGGCTGCCAGTGTGCCATTTAGAGCCGAAAACACGGTTCGTGACTGGGTAGACACCCTAGCTTGGATGCGGGAGAACCTGCCGCCAAACGCTGTGGTGGCGAGTTGGTGGGACTACGGCTACTGGATAACGATTTGGGGGAACAGAACAAGTCTCGCCGACAACGGCACATGGAACCAGACTCAGATAAAAAAGATAGGGCGGATGATGATGTCGAATGAGACTGAAGCACTTAAGATTTTGGAAGAGCTTAATCGGGGTGCCAAGCGTTTAGGCTTCAACTACAACGTAAGTCATGTTCTAGTCTTCACAACCTTCTCTACTAGCGGTGCAGACGCTAATTTTGGTGATGAAGGCAAGTGGAGGTGGATGGCAAGAATTCCTGGACTGGACGACAATTCTTTTGGAAACCAGAGTCTTGGAGTAGATTGGGTAGATCTAAATGAGGATGGTAGACGTCAAAATGACGAGTTTATATTTAATGTTAAAGGACAAAGCACAATACTATATAAAATGATGGCTTATGCAAAACGCGACCAAATCCCCACCTTGTCCTTGGATTTTGACGTGAACACCTTCGAGCGTTATTTCGGGAAGACATATTTTTCCAAGGGAGAAGCTATCCAGAATCAAGTCTACGCGCGCGTGTGCATTTACGAGGTCAAGTATGTTTGATCTACAACAGAAGGAATCATGGGTTAAGGAAAACATTTTCTATTAGCTTCATGAGTTAACTAGAAATTGTTCAAAACGTTGTCAAAAAATAACTCTTGAAAAATTCAGAGAAATTTGATGTTGCGGTAAGCGCTAGAAGCAACCTATACGTACACTAAACTGTTATTTGCATGGTAAGTATTTTAGTATAAAATATTTTTTCTGTGAACAAAGCTTATGTTTGTCTAACAGTCACTAAAGAAGACATAACATACTAGACATTCTAAAGGAGGGGAACCAATGCTGAGAGGTTGTGTGATAGGACTTGGAGCCATGGGATCCAACCACGTCCGCGTGCTCCACGAACTTCAGGAAGAAGGCAAAACAAAACTAATCGGAGTCGCCGATGTAAGAGAGAATCTGGCGAGGGAGATTGCGGAAAAATATGGAGTAGACTGGTTTAGAGATTACAAAAGAATGCTTGAGAAAAAACCCGACTTTGTGGTAGTTGCGGTGCCTACAAAGCTCCACCGTGAAGTGACGGAGGACGCTATTGAAAAGGAATGTCATGTGCTTGTCGAGAAACCCATAGCCCACACAATCAGTGAAGCAAGGAAGATAGTGGAGACTGCGGAAAGGATGGATGTCCAGTTGATGGTTGGACACATCGAACGGTTTAACCCGGTAGTTGAAGAGATGAAGGAGAGGATTGGAAAGGAGCCTGTTCATATAATTGGGGCAGTGAGAGTTGGACCTCCAATATCTTCAGAAAGAGTAGGCACTGGGGTGATCCTAGATCTCGCTGTGCATGACATTGACATAATTCGGTATTTAACCATGTCTGAGTTCAAAAAAATTAGTGCTTTCACAGCCAATCGTGAACTTGGAATCGAAGAATCAACCATGCTTTCCTTTGAGATGGAAAATGGAGTTTTGGCTTATATAATTGCAAACAGAATCACACCGCTCAAGATTAGAAGGATTGAAGCAACTACAGCTGAAAAATTCATTCTAGGAGACCTCATAAGCCAGAAGGTAATGGAGTATTCAAAGGGCGAATTAATTACCCACGCCCGTAGAAGCGCATTTGTAACGGAAATTGACATACCTTATATGGAGCCGCTTAAGTTGGAGCTTATAGCCTTCATAAACAGTTTGGAAAAACCGACAAAGCCTCCTGTGTCCGGAGAAGATGGTTTGAAGGCTTTAGAGATAGCGGTGGAATGTATGCAGCAACTTAAAAAATAACTCACCGCGCACGCAATTTTTTACCTAACTTGCTAGAAATTCGCTTCCAATAGAGCCTACTCTACAAGTCACCTAAAATATTCATTTGCGGTCACAAATCGCTGATATACTGCATGTGCATCTTGACATTTTCTTCAACATTGAATTGGGTTTCTAGTATGCCTCTTTAATACGCGCGCAAATATTTAAAGGAGGGATGAGCTAGAGTACTGGAAACTAACGAACGGTGGTAGAAAATGATGGAAAATCGTACTAGAAGTATCTTTAAATCTGTAAGCTTTCGTTTGATCGCGACTTTGACCACTGTTATTCTGGTCTTCGTCTTCACGGGAGAGATTGTGACTAGCCTTAAAGTTGGCTCCATCGAATTTCTTGCAAAGATTGCCTTGTATTATTTCCATGAGCGTGTTTGGGACAAGTCCCATTTTGGAAGGAAATAGGTTTCCTTCTTGACTATGGGTTGTTGCTGAATTGTTTTTGTGTTAACGAATTTGAGACGCTACTGTTCTGGAAAGTTTGTTACTGCCTCAATCATCATTTCATAGAAAATTCTGTTTCATAGTTAGATCTCTAAGTGAATTCATCCAGACACATTTTTGGGTTCGATTGATGTATCTTCTGCACGAGGTTTTGTTGCGTAGTTTACACAATGACACAGGTTGCTTCACGAAAAGTTGTTAAATGACTAAAACTATGTTATGCTTAGAGGACATCACGGTGCCATTGCTGAAAATCCTTTGCTTAACTTGGACACCGAAGGGTTCTAGGCGAATGCACGACATTGGTTCACTTCTGAAAGCTGAAATTTGGAATTACAGCATTTTCCACAAAATGCGGCTTTTGTCTTCATTCAAGTATCCAATTCAAGCAGTTAAGACGTTCATTAAGCTAGCGAAAACCAAGCCCAATATTGTTGTTGTTCAAGACCCACCTATTTTTGCAGCATTGACATGTTTAATTTACGGCAAACTTTCGAGAACTAAGATTGTTATCGATCATCATTCTATTTGGAGCATGGCCGATGTTATTAAAAATCCAATAGCAAAATCTCTCGTGGACTCTGTTGAGAAGCTTTGCATCAAGAAGGCTGACCTGAACATAACCTACGCAGATCCTTGGGAGTACGAGCTAACTAGAATGGGCGCTGAAAAAGCTTTGACGATATATGATTTTGTAGATGAAACATGGACTAAAGGTGCGGATTTCTCTGTTAGAGAAGAGTTCCCTAAAGACAAGAAAATCATTGTAATCTCTGGTGGTGGACATCCTCTTGAACGCCATGATCTACTGATTGAAGCTTGTAATGACCTTAATGCAATAGTAGTGATAACTGGAGAAAAGAAGTTCCTTCAAAAGTACATTGCAAGAGCTCAGGAATTGAAAACGAAGAACGTCATTTTTGCAGATTTTCTTCCTGATAAACAGTATCGCGGATTAATAGCAACGTGCGATTTCGTCGCAAATATTTCTGAACAGCCGTATGGAATACCTCACGTGGTCATTGAGGCTTTGGCATCAAAACGCCCCATAATCATTAATAAAAACTCCGCGGTGGAAAAACTCCTCGGGAAAGACTGTCCCTTCATCATACCAGATAATGATGTCGATATTGTAAAAAGTTCGTTCTTGTCAGCCTTTGAAAATCAAAGAGAATACGAAAAGCTGGCGGCAAAATTGTACCAGCGCTTGAAGAAACGGACAGAAGAACAATTAGAAAATCTCTTCAAGTTTATATGGCAACCAGCATAGGACAAAAGCAGTGTCTGCAGCATCAGTTTTGTCAAATATAAAGGGACTCATTGCTGAGTGCGTGCGATTTAGTGATATGGTTCTGGTGTGCCCAAGATGCGTTGTGAGGCTACTATTGTTATGGCATCGCAACCAACCATTTTTATATCTCTGGAAAACAAGGTTAAACTGAATGAACCCTAAGAACTGTTAGTAGTGAAGAGGTTTTGAAGCAATTGCAGAAACTGCCTTCGATAACGTGGACATCAGCTTCTTTCCATACAGACGAGACCATTGTGGAAGAGAAGGAAACACGATGGGATTGCAAGTTGATTGTGGCTTGTTACTCATTCAGGGCGTGAATGAATATGCGAGTTTTAATTCTTGCGATAGACGCTTTGGAATATGATTTAGTGGAGGAGCTGAATCTTCGTCACATAAAGCAGGTTGAATACGGCAAGGTTATCGAGCCTACTACAAAACTTTTGACTCCGATTCTTTGGGGGGCTTTTATCACGGGGACAGTGGAACATGGTGTGGAGGCTTTCACTGTTAAGAATCCTCTTGTAAAAGCTAGTAAAAACTTCTTGGAAATTCTTGGAATCGATCCGTACGGCACTCCGATCTGGCTTTTTTACAGAGCGCTCACTAAAGTTGGAATGTCTTCTAGGCGTGTGGATAAGCGTGATTTGCAAGCTAAAACGATATTTGGCCATGCTGAAAACCCTGTAGCCATATCAATCCCAGCGTACAAC
Source organism: Candidatus Bathyarchaeota archaeon (assembly GCA_020348945.1). GTDB lineage: Archaea > Thermoproteota > Bathyarchaeia > Bathyarchaeales > Bathyarchaeaceae. The sequence continues at coordinate 1,361,407 of CP070759.1, read as the reverse complement.
GAGTGGGAGTCGATTCATAAGTTGCGCTTGAAGTATCCTCTTGCTAGATTTGTTGGAAAACGTCATGAAAAGAAGGCTAGTGAATGTATCGAGGCAAATTGGAAAATATTCCGGAGAAAGCTGAACTATACATCAGAGATGTTGGGGAAAGACGATTGGGATCTGCTTATGGTTCATTTTTTGATCTTGGATAATATTGGGCATCTTTACTCGTATAAGCCTGGAAAGCTAAAGAATGCATATCGGTTTATGAATAGTGCTGTGGGTGAATTGCTTTCGAAAGTGAAGGATCAATGGGTTCTGATTGTGTCAGATCATGGAATGAAGAAGGGTTTACATACAAATTACGCATTTTACTCTTCTAACATTCCTCTTAGGCTAGACAACCCTGAACTTACTGACTTTCACGATTTAATCCTCGAAAAAATGAAAAGCTAAGCGTGATCCATTGTCTGTTTCAACTATGATCCACAACTGAATATTCATACAACCTTGATTGTGTGGTTCGAAATAATCTAATCGTTTGCGCACGCGTTCGTTGCGAGCGCTTGCGTACAGAAAACTTTTGAGCCACCGTTTCCCAATAGCCCATGAACTAAATGCGCGAGTTGTAGCATATTGCTGTCATTTGTCTCCTTGAAAATAAGGCGCGATACAGTTTTTCGATGATTAATTGAAGCATGTTTAGTTTTCCCATTCTCGGAACAATTCGCGCAGAGGAGTATATTTTTACATCGCTGAAGACCTTTCTAAGTAGGGTTTCAAATGTGTTGGAATCCCAACGGTATATGTGATATTTTGATTGATTCGGGCATCTTGGGCTTGGAACGTGAAGGTAAACAACGTTACATGAAACTCTATTACATTCTAATAGTACATTAAAGGGATGTTCAACATGTTCCAATAAATGACTGGCATAAACAACGTTGAACGTGTTTTCTCTGAATGGTAAATGTTCCGCATCCGCAAAAACAAAATTCACTATTTTCTTAGAAATAGTCTCGATATATGTCGGAAGCACACCTCTTTTTGCATCTACATTAACATCTCCCAGAGGAAAACTCCCGCATCCTATATCCAAGATCATCTACACTCCCTCATGCACGCGCGGATGTAACTCAAGGCGCCAAAACTATTTTTAACAATTGTGAATTTGCAATCTGTATTCTGACTCAGATTCAGATTACGTAGATAATTAGCTTGTTTCCAATCGCACGCAATCAGCTTTCTCTATCCGCCCAGTCCCACTCCAACTTGCGAAAAGAAGTAGAATTTCAGTTTGTTGTGCAGAGAGTTGTGCACGAGCACCTTCTTCACTCGAATTCTAGTTCTTCTAAAATTTGTTTAGTTGCTATTTTAACCGATTCTGCACTGTTGTGTTTTGGTTTCCATCCTAATTTTTTCATTTTGGAAACGTCTAGAAACATTTTTTTGACGTCACCTATCCACCCTCGTCCTCCATTAACTCCTCCTGTGTAGCGAAATTCCACGTTTTTATGATCCATTTCCTCTGTTACGATTTCAGCGATGTCTGTGACATTAATTTGGTCTTCTGAACCTATGTTGTAGATTTCAACTTTCTCGTGGGTGTGTTCCAGTCCGAATAGCAAGGCGTCAACACAATCGTCTACTGTGAGGTACGATTTAGTTTGGGTGCCGTCGCCTAGAATTTCAAGCCTGTTCGGATTTTTCTCAAGTTTGTGGATGAAATCCCAAATGACTCCGTGTCGGCTTCTAGAGCCAACTATATTTGCAAAGCGATAAACAGCCCCGCGCATTTCGAAAGTGTGGCAATATGCTGAGACCAAGGCTTCACACGCCAGCTTAGATGCGCCATAGAGAGAAATTGGTTCAAGCGGGCCATAATCTTCGGGTGTGGGAAGACTTTTTGCTTCTCCATAAACTGTTGATGTGGACGTGAAGAGTATAGTTTTTGCTGTCTTGCTTTCACGCATCTCTTCAAGAACGTTGTATGTGGCAACGATGTTCTGTTCAAAGTCTATCTTTGTGTTTGTAACTCCAACTCGCACTTCAGAGTTGGCTGCCAAATGGAAGATTAATTCACAGTTCTTCAGTGCATTACGTATTTTTTGACGATTCAGGCAGTCGCCTTTGATGAAGGTGAAGTTTGGATGTCTGATCCAGCTATCAATATTATGCTTGGACCCTGCACTTAAATTGTCTAAAACTGCGACTTTGCCGCCTTTTTTCATTAGGGTATCAACTAGGTGGCTTCCGATGAAACCCGCTCCTCCCGTCACTAAAACTCTAACATCAGCGTAACTCACGTGTCTTCCCATATGTTGATAATCTTCAAAGTATTTAGCTTTGTCATTTAAAATTATGCTCAACAAACAAGGTAAACTCCTGTTGGGAAAACGTGTTTTCTCAATGACTGTTTACAAGAACGACAGGGCATACGCGCGCCTGCTCAGTATTTTCACACGCACAAGTGTTTCTTGACTGAAATTTCGCGCATATCATCCTTCGTTTCAACCAAGCTCTATGCCCAAGTATTTATGCAATCTTTGGTTGTGCGGTTCGAAATAATTAATTAAGCGTTTTTTTGTAGCAGCATTCATCTTTTCAGTTAGCTGACCAACATTGTACTTTCTGTATCCCTTTGGTTCCCAAGTTGGCAAGTTCAGGAACTCTAAAACCTGTTTAAAGATTGATGTTGGGGCATTAAAGAAGTCCTCGCTTTTCAATATCAGAATTTGTTCTTTTGGGAAAATTTTCATCCAGTTTTTTAGTTGATCTATGTAAATTCCCTTAGATAGATACGAGTAATGTTGATATTTATAGCTGTAGTAATTTTCATCCTCGAGCATCTTCTCCATTTCACCATGTAGTCTTTTCTTCTCTTTTTCTATTGCATCTTCAAAAGACAGAGTTTCATATCCAAGTCTCACTTCGTGACGGTAGTGAGAATAAGCTCTGCCAACAGGGTTTCTTAAAAGCACTATCAGCTTAACTTGTGGAACTGTCTCTAAAACCCTTTTGGGCGCATGAGGATAGAAAATGTAATCTGGGGTTTTTTCTCCGGTAGCGTAATCTTGTTTGCGTATTTGTTTAGCATAATATTTGTGTAGAAAAGATGGAAAATGGGCTCGATACCAAGCAGTGCCCTTCTTGAAGTTGATGTCGAAGAAATTAACCTCTTTCCAGATAGCAGAACCAACACATGGATGTTTTATTAAGTTTCTGTACAGAGAAGATGTGCCGCATTTTTGAGCTCCAATGATGATGAAATCGGGTAGTAGCCGTATTTGGCTTGTTATTATGCGTGTTCGCGCGTAGGATTGTAAACCATGTCTGTATGCTTTTTTTATAAAGAGTGGTGCGCGCTCTCGCAAAGACTTATCCCCTATTTCTTTTCACAGTTGTGGGCCTCACCTTTTTAATGGTAAACTTGGCTAAAAA
>CP070759.1:1337427-1357884 GCA_020348945.1 Candidatus Bathyarchaeota archaeon | reverse complement strand
TTCGCAGGTTAATTCCTTTCGGCGGCATCATTGTTTCCATATCCCAGTGAACAATGCCAGCTGCTGACTCGAGAACAAAAATGTCTTTCACTTTTTCCAACAGTTTCTTGTAACTTGAAATAAGCTCAACCATTTATAGTAACTCCTGAAAAGTCAATGAAGTCAACGGTTCAGTTAAAACTTACTGTAAAATAAATGCTATTAACAATGCTGGTTTCAGTGATATTATGCTGCACGTTTGTGCGGTCAGCTACACATTTTGCCAAGTTAAAACCTAGTAGACTTGGTTTTAATGCAACAACCTATCCGTTGATCATCGGATAAACTTCAAATACACCTTTATCTCAAGCCATCTCTTGTATAACTTACGCCCTATTGGAGGATGAACTCTTGGTTCGTAAACCTTTGGTTTCAATCGTGTCCGCGGGACTTTCTAAGTTTGGAAAACGAAAAGAAATGTACAGCAGAGAAATGTTCGCTGAGGCTGTAACAGAAGCCTTTGAAAGATGCCCCAACCTAGAACCCAAACGAGACATTGAAGCCTTAATTGTAGGTCATATGGGCGAATCCTATGAACACCAAGGACACACAGGCCCCACGCTTTCAGACTGGGCTGGGCTGCTACCAATACCAGCGACTAGAATAGAATCTGCATGCGCCTCATCTGGAGTCGCATTAAGATGTGGAATCTTCGCGGTGCTCTCCGGCATGCATGACGTAGTGATGGTGGGTGGGGTTGAAAAAATGACTCATCGAACCACATCGGATGCCACTGAATTTTTAGCGATGGCTTCTGATTTTCCGTTTGAACAGTGGCATGGAATGACGTTTCCAGGGTTGTACGCTCTTATAGCAACGGCTCACATGCACAAATACGGCACAACAGAGGAGCAGATGGCCATGGTTGCTGTGAAAAATCATCGACACGGAACCTTAAACCCTAAGGCACACATGCAGAAAGAAATAACGTTAGAGAAAGCTTTGTCCTCTAGACTGATCGCTTGGCCCTTAAAGTTATACGACTGCTCGCTCATAACAGACGGAGCCAGCTGCCTAATTTTGACAAAGCCTGAACTGGCTAGAAAATTCACGGACACACCTGTTCACATAATCGGGTCAGAACAAGCTAGTGACGCCATAGGATTGTACGAAAGAGAAGAATTTACAACATTAAAAGCAGCCAAGCTTGCAGCAAGAGAAACCTACAGAATGGCAAAAGTTGAAAGCAAAGACGTGGACGTTGCAGAAGTCCACGACTGCTTCACAATCGCTGAAATCGTGGCGTACGAGGACCTCGGCTTCTGCAAGCCCGGGGAAGGTGGAAGCTTAATGGAGAAAGGGGCAACCGCAATTGAGGGAGAGCTTCCCGTCAACACTAGCGGAGGATTGAAGTCCAAAGGACACCCTGTAGGGGCAACTGGAACAGCCCAAGCCTATGAAATTTACTTGCAGCTAACAGGGCAAGCGGAGAGAAGACAAGTAGAAGATGCGGAGATAGGTTTAACCCACAACGTTGGGGGTTCAGGTGCCTCAGCGGCAGTGCATCTTTACAGGAGGGAATGAAATGTCAGAGACCCTTCCCTTCACAATAGAACAGTTCTACAAATTCATAAGTGAAAGAAAGCTGATGGCCGCCAAATGCCGTAGCTGCGCCAGCCTGCTTCTTCCTCCTAGAAACATCTGTCCAAAATGCTTCTCAACTGAACTTGAGTGGATTGAGCTTAACAAGAAGGGGAAACTAGCAACATACACAGTGATCCACATTCCGCCTGCACAGTTTCAGTCGCTAGCACCCTACGCTGTAGGAATAGTCAAACTAGAAGACGGCCCTCACCTGCTGGGCATGATTCAAGGAGTAAAGCCAGAAGAAATCAAGGTTGGCATGAATCTAACGGTTGACTTTGACACAAACCTGCCTGCCCAATGGCCCATTTGGCCTCGATACTTCTTCAAGCCACCTTAACTTGAGCATTGAGTTGCTGTATCAAAGAGGGTATATCTGTAAGTGACGAGGCTAGATAGGTGGCGCCAGCGCGCATCAACTCTTTTGGGGAAGATATGCCAGTTGCAACGCCCACCGCAACAACGTTAAGTTCCCGGGCGCACATCATGTCCCATTTGCTGTCGCCCACAACAACGGCTTTCTCCGGCTCAACATTCAGCGCCTTCAAAGCGGCTTCCAAATGGACTGGATCAGGCTTTACCGCAGAGACAAAATCACGAGGGACTATCGCATCGAAGAAGCGCTTGATACGAAAACGGTTGAGAATATAGTTCGTTGATTTTTCAGCGTTAACAGTGAAAATCGCTGTTTTCAGCTTCATTTTCTTTAAAGTCTTAAGCATCTCTGGAATGCCTGGCATCAAGCTGGTTGTGCGGGCAGCCTCCAACTCATGGCGATTTACAACCAAAAGTACCTCTTCCTTCACTCTCGCAACATCCAATTCTCCTTTATCCTTGTTTTTCAAGTAAAGTTCCACTTTTTTCAACATGCTAAACACGCTTTCTTTCATGGAAAAGAGCGACGAGGGAAAGCCCTGTTTGGTGAGGAATTGTATAACTTCTGCCCGCACCAACTTATAGTCCAGATTGAAAACTACGATGGTTCCGTCGAGATCGAAGATAATCGCCCGAATCATTGCTGCGAGCCCTTCCAAAGATTCTAAGTGCTAATGATAAATCTCGCAGCAAATGTTATTTATCTTTTTAGAAATGGGAATGCGGTTGTTAGAATCCAAAAAAAGTTCGCTGTTTCTTTTCTAAGCTTCACGAGATTTCTAGTGTTATAAAGAACATCTTAGTTTGGCTACTTGATCTGTGAAGTTGTAGCTATCAAAATCTTGCTTAAACTCGAGCCCAAATCCTGAATACAGATTCCTCAGAATCATTGCCTCCACAACCGAACCTCCTGCGCTAAAACTTTTAAGGCAGTTAGCGAAGGCTTCCAATCGTTCTGGAATCTCTTCTCGCTTTATTGATTGACTTTCTAGATAAGTGTAGATGAGTAGACTGGCCTCTCCGAAGGTCTCGTTTAATACTCTATCTACGGCCTTCATAAGTTTCTCATTAAACTTTTTTTCTCTTTTCACCATTATTCACCACTATGGTGTTTTTTTCTGTCAGATGCTGGTTTTCAACATCATATCTTATATCTTAATGTTTAATAAACATTTCCGTTGAACTGTTTTACACAGCTACACCAACTCATTCACACAAGATATTTGTAAGACCAAAAGCAATTGAACGTGAAGACACAAGATTTTACGAAGTGAACTACATGACCTTAGAAGAGTATGTGCGCAGTCCCCTATGGTCTGTTCTCGTCGAAACGGTTCACGCTATGATCCTTTACCCCCACCACAAAGCTTACACCCGAGACGTGGTACTCCACGAGCAGCCTAACGTAACGCCCTCAGATTTAGCCGCGAAATTAGGCGTGCCCCTAGGCGAGGCCCTTGTCATTCTTCACGAACTTCAAAAACAAAAATCTGAGAGTTAAACGGTTAGATTACGTGAACTGATGAAGCTTTAAAGGTGAGAAAGACCTCTGAACGAACGTTAAGTTGCATCTCATTGAAGGATCTCTTAGTAATTTGAACAACGAACTGTTTTCCCGCGTCAACTCTCAACTTTACCACTGATTTCAAATCTGAGACTTCCACTATTCTTCCTTTAAACACGTTTCTTGCACTGGAGCTTATAGGCTTCCTCGACAGAATTATGTCCTCAGGCCTCACAAAAACCGATATTTTTCCAGATTTTCTCAAAGCAGCCTCTATTTCCACTCCATCACCCACATCGATCAGCGAAGTTCCTTCTTTGAGACTTCGGGACACGCCTGAAAACACGTTTTCTAGTCTCGCAAAACTTGCCAAGTGTCTCGACGGAGTTCTGAAAATTTCTTGAGCTGTTCCAACTTCTACAATCTTTCCTCCCAGCAACAGAGCTGCCCTTTTTGTTATGGTTTCTGCTTGAAACAGATTGTGGGTGGCCATTACAACCGTGTTTTTGCGTTCCCGATTGACCCGAGACACGGTTTCTTCGATTATAGACATGTTTTTAGGGTCTAAATTTGCTGTGGGTTCGTCCAAAAGTAAGAGTTCCGTGTCGAGCACCAGTGCTCTTGCAAGGGAAATTCTTTGCTGTTCTCCTCCGGAAAGTTTTTTCGCCAAACGCTTTTCGTAACCATTCAGTTTCACTAAGTCTAAAACGTCTTTAACTCTTTCATCGATCTCTTTTTTCGAAAATCTTCTCAGTTTGAGTCCGTAGGCTATGTTTTTGTAGACAGTTGTGTTAAAGAGAGCGGTCTTTTGGAAAACCATGGTGCATTTACTTCTAATTTGACTTCTATTTTCTTCGCCAATTTTGACGCTGTTGAAGTGGACTTCTCCGCTTGTGGGTGTGTCGATTAAAGCCATGATTCTCAGCATTGTGGTTTTTCCAGACCCGTTTGGACCTGCGATGGTGAAAATTTCTCCTTGTTTGACTTTGAGACTTACGTGGTCAAGGGCTGTTGCGTCTGCGTAGTTTTTGGTTACATCCTCAAGTTTTATGATTGGTCTCATGGTTTTCGCTTCTGAATTAGATTTAGCGTGAGATTTATTGCAAAAACTATTGATAATAGTATGGCTGCTAGGGTTAATCCAAGCTCTATGTTTGCCATATCTCTTTGAAGTGCTATGGCAGTTGTCAACACCATTGTGAATCCCGGTATGCTTCCACCCACCATGTAGGCGATTCCCATTTCAGCTATTGCTCTGTTGAAACTGGCGATGAAAGCTAAAAGAGTGCCTCCGGTAGCTTCTTTTAAAACGGCTAGGGAAGCTTGAATTTCCGTTGCTCCTAAAGTCTTTGCTAGATCTCTGATGTCGGAGTCAATGGACTCTACGGCGCTTGTTATAAAACTAACCATTATCGGAGTTATTAGAACTGCTTGACCTACGATTATGGCTAAGGGAGTGAACATAAGGTTCAGAAATCCGAAAGGCCCTGCGTGTCTAATGAGGAGAAAAAGAACTAGCCCCAACACCACTGTAGGCATGCCCAAAAACGCGTTAAACACTCCTTTTACAAAGCGTTTCCCATAGAAATTCTTGACACCAATAGTCAAGCCTAAGGGGAGACTCCACACGGCTGACAACAATGTTGCAGTTCCTGACACGTAAATGGATCTGAGGATTATTTCAATTATCTCTAAACTCAATAGGTGTACACCTCAACCATACAATTCCAGATAATCTCCACGATATTCCGCTGGACATTCAGTGCCATTGAAAAAAGCATACTCCTTGATCGAATCCGTCACTGGGTCATTATTTTCCTGAAGAAGTTTCACAGCTGGATAAAAGAGAGGCTGACCGTAATCGTCTTTACCGTAATCGCCGATTAGTTGTTGTCCTTCATCAGATACGAGGAACTTTATGAAATCTATTGCACCGTTAAAGTTTGTGTGCGGATGCCTTGTTTGGTTCACTGCGATAACACTGTAAACGTTTAGCAGTTCCTCCCCCTCACTCACCAATACATCTAAGGCGATTAGACCGGCTTTGCTGTGACTGAGGTATGTGCCCATGTCGGTGAGCGTGTAAGCGGAGCGTTCGCTGGCTAATATTAGGGCGCCGCCCATCCCTTTGCTGGCTTCTCTGTACCAGCTTATTTCACTTCTCAGATTCTCCCAAATGAAACCAGCTGCTTCCCACAATACTTTTTCTTTAATGTGCGTTCCAGATTCGTCTCCTCTAGAGACCCACTTGGCTTGTCCATTTCTTCCCGCTTCCACAATTTTTGCTAAAGCTTCAAGAGGAGTTAGTTCTCGGATTTCTGCTGGGTCGGTTTCTGGTCCTACAATGGCGAAGAAATTGTAGGCTATAATTTTTCTGCAAACTCCGTATCCTTGCTTTAGGAAGAAAAATTCTTTGGAAGGGGCGTGTACCAGTATCATGTCTGCGTCTCCACCCTGCGCCAGCTTTACAGCGAGGCCTGTTCCTCTTGAAATGATTTGAATGCTTATGGAACGTTTTGTTTCATACTGGTTTCTGATGGCTTCTAGGAGGCCGCTGTCGTAGAGGCTGGTGGTGGTGGAAATTCTAAGTCGTTCTTTGGCAGTGACTTTTATGGAGACGATGATTCCCGCAACTGAAACCACGGCTGCCAGTATGAGTGCGGCTATGAAGGTTTCTGTTTTCTCCATTTTCTAACACGCCGTTATGTTTGACTGTATATATCGACCTTATATGCATATCGTTAAACCTATCAAAAATAAGGCTATACTCATTCACGCTCTCCTAAGGTTAAATTCATAAGCTGTTGTTGGCCGCTCCTGATAATGGTTAGAGTTATCTGGTCTCCTGGACGTTTGTTTCTCTCCGTGTAAACTACGAGGTCGTTGAGTTTTCTCACCGATTGATTATCTATTCCCACTATCACGTCGCCACCTATCAGAATTTGACGCCCATCTATTATAACCGACTCATTTCCGCCTCGAAGTTCAGCTTGATCTGCTGGACTACCCGAAACTACCTCGATTATGAGAAAACCTTGCGGTTTTTCCAGTCCGATATATTGTGCGATGGCAAGGGTGACATCTGTTCCAGAAATGCCTACCCAAGGATGTATGTAAGTGCCGTTCGCTATCAAATCAGGGAGTTCCCTTTTCGCCGTGTCGGAGGGTATGGCAAATCCTACACCAGCAAAAGTTCCAGACCCAGATATTATAGCCGTGTTCACACCCACCACTTGACCTTCAAAGTTAACGAGGGGTCCACCAGAGTTTCCGGGATTTATGGCAGCATCTACTTGGATGATGTCTATGATTAGGTAGCCTCTAGGGGCTTCCAAATCTCTTCCTAGGGCGGAGATTATGCCAGAGGTTATGGTGTCGCTGAGACCGAAGGGGTTTCCTACGGCTGCTACTGGTTCTCCCACGATAAGAGCTGAGGAGTTTCCAAGCACAACTGGACGTAATGATGTAGCTCCTGGATCAACTTTAATGACAGCTAGATCGCTGTATGGATCTTCGCCAACTCTGCTGGCCTCGGTCACATTTCCTTTCAAGAACGTAACTTGTATGGTGGTGGCGTCTTCGATTACGTGATAGTTAGTTATAATGTGACCTTTAAGATCGTAGATGAAACCTGAGCCTAAGCCTAATTCGGTTTGAATGAGAACTATGGAATGTTTAATTTGATCGTAGACTTTCGGCCAAGGCATGAGTCTGGTTTGGTTTATGTAGTCTAAAATTTGAAACTGCTGTTGCATATCTTGGAGTTGCTGTTTTTGATCATCTAGGCTGTCTTGGAGGGTGGAAAGCTGGTTTTGAATGTTGAAGTAAGTTACGGTGAGAAATCCAGTGTTGATAATGAGAATAGCAAGGAAGATGAAGGCGTATGCCCATTTGTTGGAAAACGGAGATGATGATTGTTCCGTCATGCAAACATGTTCTCCTTCTACAATGGGGTAGAGAGAATTAGAGTATAAAAGTTTGTTGAGGATTGCTGGAAATCTTATACGGTTACATTGAGCGCACAGTTAAGTAAAGAGTTTCAGAACACATTTTCATTGCTGAGACTATCACACATTACAGCAAATCTTTTTTACAGTTACGAAGAATCTGGCTTATTTCCCTCTTCACTTCCTCATCGAGCTGAACAGGTACGTGTGACGAAAGTATCTGCCTGACCTTCCGCTTTGCTCTCTTAACGACAGAGCCGCCTGTCGAAGGCAGAATTGCAGCCTCTTTTTTGAGCCATATTTCCTGTTGGAAGTGTTCCAAAGTATGCTTAATCCCTAGAAAATTTCCGCCTGGACCAACCTTGTTGATGGCATCGAAACCCAAAGTTTCTTCGTTAACTTTGAATCGACGAAGGTAAGCCTTAGCCTGTTCCCATGCCTCAACATCAAGAATCACTTGTTCCAGTGCCGCGCTTTCAGCGTCTTCTAGTGCGCCCAAGCCGGCGGAAATGTCGCCGCGGCTCAACTGTACAAGAACGAACCTTTTGGAAGCTTCAGTGAGAGATTTCCAATCATTCGGAGTTTCATCCATCCCTATTCCCGTTGTATAACAAGGAAGCTTGTGCAGCCTTGCCAGTTGAGTGGCCCCTGCTGCAATGAGAGGAAATTCTGGTGCCTTATAGTTAATCGCACCCGTCCTCATGTCTGCTGACGATGATTCTGCACAATAAACTATTGGAGCACCTGAGCTGGCGCACTCGACAATGACAAGGGCTCCAAGGTTTTCAGCGTTAATTATGGTCAATGTTCCTGCAATCGTTGCAGGAGCCGTACTACCGCATAAAGCCATGGACATGGGGACAACTGGAATTCCAGCCATAGCCCACTCAACCATAGCTTCAGACGAGCCTTCCTCGAATAAAAGGGGGCTGACAGGACAGTTTGTCGAACAGAATATGGGGTTTTTTCTCAGCTTCTCTTCGTCACCGACAACGGCGGACGCTAGTTTAATTTGCCATTTTGCTTGTTTCTCATTAAGGGCTCTATTCAGGACATGTTTTTCTGTGTGCTCAAGAGAGATGGCTAGGCTATGAACTGTTTGGACAGGAGGCGGTAGTTCCGTAGGAGCTACAATAGCGTCGAAGAAATCAGCGCTGTTGAGATAGTCAGCTAGAATGGCAAAATCCCTCAAATCCGATGATCTTGTCATTCTTTTTTCTCCAGTCTTGAAGTCTCTCATAAAACTCGAGTAGCCGCTTGTAGCAATGAAAGTGAAATCCTTCACGGGAAGTTTAAGGTCAAATTTTGAGTTCCTTCCGCACAGAACTATTTCCTTTGGCGCTTTCTTAACTGCCTCTTCCACCAAGGAACTCGGAATCTTCACAATTGAACGAGCAGCGTCTACTTCTGCGCCGTTTTCAGCAAGCAGACCCTGCACCTTCTTGCTGAGAACTTTTATTCCAATTTCCTCTAGTATTTTTAAACTTGTTTCATGAATACGTTCAAGCTCGTCATCAGATAATAGTGTTAAATGTCCAAATGCCAAATTAGTTCCTCTCAGGGTAGTCTCGAATTCTGGCTAATATGCTTATTGCTCGCAAAACTTAACTACATCAACGGAAAAAAGGAGGGGCAAAGATTTTAACCACCTCGGTCTCGTGATTATTCATGCACCTATCAGCGAAAACGGGCGCAGATTTCTTGAAACAAATAGTTAATCCGTGGTATGAAGCTCTACAGAATCCCGCGGAAACGCAACAGCAAGTTTTAAAGAACCTAGTTGAAAGATACGCAAAAACATTATACGGGAAAAAACATGGTGCCCTCGAAGTTAAAGGAGCCGCTGACTTTCGAGCAAACTTCCCAAAGATAAACTATAAAGAACTTTGTCCATATTTTGAGGAAGCTAGGAGAGGCAACCACAGCATCTTCCTATCTGAACCACCTGTGTGCTGGGTTATGACGCGAGGTTCTACAGGTCCAGCCAAAGTTTTCCCTGTTACAAAGACGCATATTGAACAGATTTTTGCATGCGGGGCGCGGGCGCTTGTTAACTATGCTCTAAGAAAGAATGATTTTGAACTTCTAACTGGGAAAATATTGAACCTTAACTTTCCGTCAACAGTGACCACAATGGATGCAGATGGACAAAAGATAACTTATGGATACAGTTCAGGAACTTATGCAAAACTCAATCCTATGTTAAATCAAGTTAGTCTCTTGCCACGACAGGAAGAAATTGACTCTTTAGGTCCCGGAATCACGAAATTAGACTGGGAGAAACGATTTGAATTAGTCTATGAGCAAGCGCTGAATGAACGTGTAGTTGCTGCCATGGGCGTTACACCGGTTATACTGTCTTTTGCCAGATATGTTAAGCGAAGACATGGAAAAAAACCTAAGGACTTGTGGAGCCTTCATGCTCTTTTCTGCACGAGTGTTCGAAAGATACAGTTCAAATATGGACCTGTTCTCAGAAAATACTTCGGCGAAGTTCCCATAGTAGAAATGTACAGTGCCACTGAAGGCGTCTTTGCGCAGCAACTCGACGATTTACCCTTTATTACTCCAAACTATGACAAATACTATTTCGAGGTTGAAACCAGTAAAGGTTCGAAAATGCTTCATGAACTTGAGAGAGGTGAATGGGGAAGACTCATCATCTCGTCTTGCCTGTTTCCCAGATACGACATTGGAGACATGATAGAAGCCCTAGGAAAGAACTATTTCCGCGTCTTTGGAAGAGCCAAAACCTTAACTATTCTTGAACACAGGCTGTACAGACTTCTGTTCCGATGGTTTCTATAGAGCTGAGAACTATGGAGGCTTAGGACTCCTCTCGACAGCCGTCATCGTCGCGTAAATCGCAACGAAAATGATGATTATCCCGATCACTATCAAAAAGATAGGTTGCGAATAACGGGTATACCAAGGACTGAACATCCGTAGATAATCATTCAAACCGGAAATGATTAAGATTAAGCCGCCGATCAGCATACCAATGAAAATCCATCGGTTAACATACTCACCCTTTTCATGTTTCTCCGCTTTCTCAGATTTTTCCCGTTTCTCATGTTTTTCCGCCTTTTCCCTCCGCACTCGTGGAGGCAGAGGTCTAAGAGTTGCGCCGCACTTTGAACAAAAATTCGTTCCTTCAGTAGCTTCTGTGCCACATTTTGGGCAATAAGGCATGCTTTTTCACCTAACCTCATTTAGATCATTTGATTCAATAAGTATTTAAATCACACCCTGCGGCTGAAGGAATAACTGTGAAAAGAGATGTGTGTACACACATCTTTCACCACAATGGCGCCTAGACCTTCTGGGAACCAAGATATTTCAAGAATAGGTGTTAAATTTAGAAAAATAAGGAAAAAGCGTTTATAATGAAGAGGATGGAGGTTATTCTCTTGAAAGTCTCGTTTTTCTTGCGCACATCGAACGAACTACAAAACAAAGCATGTGCAACGTGTATGTAAACTAAAAAGTTTGTCTATCGTGCTGAAATTATTTTTGTTGCGTTTTCGAATATGCTTAGGCCTTTGTTGAGTAGATTTTCGCTTATATTCACTGGTGGTAGGAATCTTATGACGTTTTTGTGGGCTCCAGCGCCTATTATTACGAGTCCGTTTTTATGGCATTTTGTGAGAATTTGGTTTCTCTCTTTTTTAGCTGGTTCTTTGGTCTTTCTGTCTTTAACTAGTTCTACTGCAGCCATTAGGCCTATGCCTCTTACGTCTCCGATTATCTCGTATTTCTTGTACATCTCTTGAAGTCGGCTCATTAGAAGCTTTCCGAGCTTTTCGGTGTTTCCCAGTAGCTGCTGAGCTAGTTCAACAGTCTTCAAGCCCGAAACGCAACACACTGGGTTTCCACCAAACGTTCCTCCAAGTCCTCCTATGTGAACAGAATCCATTATGTCTCCTCTGCCAATGGCCGCAGCTAGTGGAAGCCCTCCGCCAAGCGATTTGGCCAAGGTAATCATATCCGGAACCACGTTGTAATGTTCCACTGCAAACATTTTGCCGGTTCTGCCTATTCCGCTTTGAACCTCATCGGCTATAAGCAAGACACCGTTTTCGTCGCAAATCTTTCTAAGACCTTGTAGGAACTCTTTCGGCGGAATTATGAAGCCTCCTTCACCTTGAATCGGCTCGACAATTATGGCTGCAACCTCGTCAGGCGACAGATGGATGGCAAAAGTGTCTCTTATATACTCCACACATTTCATGTTGCATGTTGGGCGTTCAAGTCCAAAGGAGCAACGGTAGCAGTAGGCGTACGGAGTTCTGTGGATGGCGGGGTCTAGTGGTCCGAAACCATACTTGTATGGATGTACGCTGCCGGTCAAGCTCATAGCAAGCCTTGTTCTCCCGTGAAAGGCGTATTCAAAGGCTACTATGGTGGGTTTTCCAGTGTATTTCCTTGCAATTTTAACCGCATTCTCCACGGCTTCGGCTCCACTGTTGACGAGAACAACCTTCTTTTCGAAGTTTCCGGAAGCTATTGTCGCCAGTTTTTCTGCTAATCTAACGTAGGGTTCGTAGGGTGTTACGTGAAAGCATAAGTGATGATATAGCTCAACCTGCTCCCTTATAGCCTTCATAACCTCAGGGTTTCTATGTCCAACGTTGAGACAGGAGATGCCTGTTGCAAAGTCTACGTATTCATTTCCATCAACATCCTTGACCATCGCTCCCTCGCTTTCAGCAACAAATATCGGCGTAACAGTGTAAACTGCTTTAGGTACGCACTTTTCTGCCAATTTCATTAATTTTACAGACTTAGGGCCAGGTGGCGTAACAACTATTTTGGGGATACTATTTTTTCCCAATATTCACACCTCAATTTTCTATAACTCTATAAGGTATAAGTCTAACGTACACAAATCTTAAATTAGGTATTCAGTGCAACACACAAAAAAGGATGTTGAAGGAACCCTAGAGGCATTCAAGGAAGTAGTGAAGACGATAGCGTAACACCGATATATTCCTTCTCTTTCCTTTCGTTTTAAAGTCTCATTATGCGTGCGCTTTAACTATTTCATGACAATGATTGGTGTTCAGATAATCTGGAAGCTTAGGAGTTTTCAAAAAGATAGGTGTTAAATTCAGGAAATAAGGAAAAGTATTTAAAACTTGGACAGATGGATAAGGGCAACGTTAAAGGGAAAATGCAGCGATGGCGAGAAAAGCGCGGATTCGATTAACCAGCACGGATTACCAGAAGCTCGAAGGTGTTTGTAAAGAACTGAGGCTCATCGCTGAGAAAACAGGTGTCAAGATGACGGGTCCCATCCCTCTTCCAACGAAGAGACTGCGCGTTCCTGTTCGAAAGACTCCTTGCGGCCAGGGAACCGCCACTTGGGATAAGTGGGAGATGCGCATCCATAAGCGTCTCATCGACATCGATGCGGAAGAACGCGCCATGAGAAGGATCATGAGAATCCGTGTGCCGGAAGAAGTTTTTGTTAGCATCGAACTTTTGTAGAAAACACACGTTAGTTGGTAAGGTAAGACCATAATATGTCCAGCTTTTAGCACAATAGCTTATGGTTAACTTTCATCTTGCGAAAGTGAATAATGTCAAGGTTATGGACGCAATGAAAGCTGCAATCCAGACTAGTTTGTTCCATTGAAACACTTTAAATCCATCCATAATGCCGAAGGGGATGAGATTAAACAGAGCTATGAGAGCGTTTATCCATGCGCCGAAAAACGAGTTGACCCTGAGAAACGTGTTTTGCGTGATTACCAGAACTATGATACATATTGTTGAAAGAACTATGTTTGTTAGAGGTCCTGCAATGGCTGTTTTTCCAGCTTCTTCCTTGGTTAACGGGCCCGCAATCATCACAGCTCCTGGAGATATAATTTTGAAGAGTGGAAGCAGCATTGAGAGAAAAGTGATAAGCGCTCCGAACAGGGTTAACCGGAATTCGGCCCACAGTCCAAAATGTTGCGCCGACAGTTTGTGAGCAACCTCGTGAATAAGAAAGGAAAACGTGAAAAGTAGTGCAAGGCTCAACAGAAGTTCTGGCGTTGACACTGATAAATCCAAAGCGCGCACAGCTTGAGGAATAAAAGATAACCCGACGCCTATGACAAGCAGCGCTCCGATGGTTAGATGTTTAAGTTCTTTTGGGCTAAACCGGAAGGGTCTAGAGATTCGTGGCGGCGTGTAGGAATACGTATATTCGTACGGAGTTGTTTCTAGCTCCTTTTCCACGACGATTGGAGGCGGTTGTTCACGTGGCACTGTAGCCTTCCAGTATTCCGGGCACTCGTGGTTTTCGGGGAGCCTGTGTTCAGTGCAGTAATGCTGGTTGCAGAAGCGACATTTGAATGGAAGAACAACGTCTTTCTCGCAGTATTGACACTTCACAGTTACTTTCATCTTCTTGGAGATTGGCTATGACAGTTCGTGAACCTTGTGATTTAAACATTTTCTATTTTCAAACAGAAGAGGGAACATTTTATAACACTGAGAACACTTGCACTTTATCGGACAGCCGGGATGGCAGAGCGGATAATGCGCAGGCCTTGAGAGCCTGTGGTCCTTTGGACCGCGTGGGTTCGAATCCTACTCCCGGCGCCAAACTACATAAATTACGTTTAAATCCAAGGTTGTGCGCACAAAGCTTTTTTATAATACTACTTCATAAATTAACAGAAGGTGAAGAAATATGGTTGACCCACAATTTGAAATAACCAAAGATACTTCTGGTGAATACAGATTTAGGTTAAGAGCACCAAATGGCGAGATAATAGCCAATAGTGAAGGCTATAAATCAAAAAGTAGTTGCAAGAAAGGGATAGCCTCAGTCAAAAAAAACGCTCCAAAGGCAACAATTCAAGACCTTACAAGGGAATAAATGCGCGCGCAAAACATCACTATTTCATGTGTGTTAGAGGCTGGTCCTGTGAAACAGCAAGCTCATGCATGGGTTGCTCTAAGAGCACTTAAAATGCTCGACGATTGGGGAGAAGCAGAAAAGCTCACACAAATGCTTTCGTTTTATTTACATGATATCTGGGATGGCGCGTGGTTACCAGACATTAGAATTGTAGATATGCGTTATGGACACATCTACAAAATGGATAGTGACCCCAAAATTATTTATAAAAAATTACCACAAGAGGAGTGGTTCATCAAGTCAGCAAAGGATCTTAGAAAACTGCTTGTAGGCAAACGTCTTTGTGTAGACTACGCCAGCGACGCCCAAGAGTTAGACGACCCTTATAGGTCTCACCCAAAAGAAGGAGGCCATCTGCCAAACAGAGTCATCGCCTTGAGTCACATGATTGGCGATATGTTGAAGATGAGTAATTTTCCACTTGCCCAATACGCTAAAAAAGAGAAGAAAAAAGTTATGGATTCATCCAACATTCCCATCAACATGTCAGAACAAAAAATACGCGATCTGTCAAAATCTCCAAACTTTACCGCACGCGAAATAGCGTTGACATTTTTCATAATTTCTCATTACGTATGTGACGCGCACATGCCACTGCATTGTGATCTCAGGGATTTTTCTCCAACGAAGAAATGGTATAAGTGGAAGCGACGCTTACCTAAGAAATTGCATCCTTGGATTGAAAAGTACTGGGAAGAAAACTTCCCGCCAAAGAAGTCACTCATCCTCACTGCCTACACCAAAGATACATTGGACAAAATAGTTGTCGACAAAATGCCTAAAAATACTATAATACAAATTGACAAAGACTCGAAGTATAAACTAAGCGAAAAAGTTCAAAAGAAATTGAAAGGTGACGAATGGAACGAGATGATTTACACGACACGAGTATCCTATGCCGTTGCAAGAAAATGGATTTCCAAAGATATAGATTGGGATTCCTTTATGCCGAAAACATATGGTCAATTCAAAAGACTGGTTTCAAATAATCAAGGTTTTGGTGATGGAACTTTTGCGGAAGATTTTGAAGACGTTACAAATCGCATATTCCATGATGCTGTAGAGTCAGTTGCAAGAATCTGGTATAAATCTTGGAGAAGATTCATCACGTAATTTCAACTTTGAAAACATTCAGAAGCGTTACCATAACTTGCTAAGCACGCGTGAGAAGAGTAAAAAACAAGGATTTAAACCAGAGGTTTGAACCTAACTCCCAGCGCCAATGAAAATTCATGTGAAACAGAAATAAACATAGTCTTTTCCAACATCTACAAATGATCTTGAAAAACTGTTAGATTCCATAAAGGAACGAACATATTTCCCGGAGTCTCCGATTCTCCACACAATTCATACATTAAGCAAGTACCTCTTATACGAGAAATGAAGCAGAGAAAATTATATTTGCGAAGTCGTCTAGTCATCAAGAGGGCATCGCTTTGGCTAGCAACAAGATTTTGATGGTCGGCTTAGGAAGCCTCGGCGGACATGTGTTGGAGTTTCTCGCTCGCACACCCGGGGTGAACAGGATAATTGCGGCAGACGTGAACGAAGATTGGGGAGTCCGTAAAACTAACAACGCGATTTTAGGAGCTGTTAATCAAGGCTTCGATCCAAATATTATATTTAGAAAAATCGACCTGAACGATGTGGAGGGAACTGTCGAGATAGTGAGGAATGAGGAACCTGATCTAATATTCAACGCCACCACGTTTCAGTCTTGGTGGGTGATCGGTCTACTTCAAGACGAAGTGTATGAGAAGCTTTTAGGCGCTGGTTTCGGTCCTTGGTTGCCCATGCATTTAACTTTGACACATAAACTGATGATGGCCGTTAAGAAGGCTGGAATAAAGACTCACGTTGTGAGCTCATCCTTTCCAGATGCTGTACACCCGGTTTTAGGGAAGGTAGACCTAGCTCCTGTGGTTGGAATAGGCAACTTCGATCTTCTCATACCTAGGATAAAGAAGATTGTAAGCGAGAAACTGAGTGTGCCTATGCGCAACATCTCAGTCTTTATGGTCGGTCATCACGTTCACGACGTTCTCGTTGAAGACTTCGGCACCACAGGCGGCGCACCATACTTCCTAAAGATTCTTGTAGGCGACAAAAACGTGACCGAAAAACTGGACCCTGAGAAAATATTTTCGGAGCCGCTGCCAACGCCACTTGGAAACCAGAGCGATCAGCAGGTAGCGTCCTCAGCTGTGAAGAACATACTTGCTATCCTAAATGATACTGGAGAGCTAACCCATGCTCCGGGGCCAAACGGATTGCCTGGAGGATACCCAGTTCGTTTGAGCGCGAAGGGAGCTGAAGTTGTTTTGCCTGAAGAACTGAGTCTTGAGGAGGCGATAAAGATTAATGAGGAGGCGCAGAAATTTGATGGCATACAAGAGATAAAGAATGATGGAACAGTGGTCTTCACTGAAAAGTCTGTTAGGATAATGAGGGAAATGCTGAATTACGAGTGTGAAGAGCTAAGGCTCGGGGAAAGTGAAGAGAGGGCTGTGGAGCTGAGGACACTCTACAACAACTTTGCAGAGATCTACAGTTAGGAAAGAACGTGCAATGCCTGTTACTCCTCTCCACTATGGTGTTGCTTATTTGATTGGCAAGTGGAAGCAAAGCCTAAGCCTTTCAGGGCTTATTGTCGGTTCTGTGATGCCGGATACAGAGAGGTTGGTCTATTTGTTCATTGATAACTTTCATGCGAGAGGTTTTCTTCACAGCTTGTTTGGTGTTGCAACTCTTGGCACAGTGGTATCAGTGTTGTTTACCGTTTACGCTTATCCAGCGATAGCGTCTAGTATATTCAGAATGGACAAGGAGACGATAAAACAGAAGTGCCACTTTTCGAAAGGACTGGTCTTGGCTTGTTTTGTCGGAGGCGTATTTCATGTAATTGTTGATTCGTTACATCACGAATATAATCCTACACTGTATCCGTTCATAAGCGAATCCTTTGATGCGCTTGTGCTTTTTGGTGACTGGCAACTGGCAACAATATTTGTTCAGTCGGTGCTTTTCGTGTTGTTCATCACTATAATTATCTGGGAAGCAATGAAAGAAACGAAGGGTTTCTGGAAACGTGTGCTTGTAGGCTAAATCTCTTGGACTCACCAGAATGTGCCATCCGAAAAATAAAGAAAGAAATAAAGACATCCTTCATAACATTGATGGATAATCAACTTAAACGTTAACGATGGCGAAGACGTAGCCAATAGCAAGTTGAGAGTTGCAAGAGATGGGAGACCTCGTAAAAATCTTCTTCGACCCGATGAATAGGGAGATTGAAGTAGAGCGAGGGACGAATCTGCTTTCTGCAATCAGAGAGGCTGGCATAAGGATAGAAAGCATATGCGGTGGAAAAGGCGAATGTGGAAAATGCAAAGTGATTCTCAAAAAAGGCGAAGTCTCCAGTCTATCGACCAGCTATAGAAAGCATCTCTCTCCTCAGCAAATATCCGAAGGCTACCGTCTTGCATGTCAAATTCGCGTTTTAAGCGACAGTGAGTTTACAATTCCTGTTGAAAGCCGAATTGACCGTCCTAAAATACTTCTCAGCATGGAAATGGTCATTGACAGACTTTATCCTGCGTCGAAAAAATATCTAATGAAGCCGTCGCCCTTCCGAAGCTTTGAACAAATGCTTCTACACCGCTCGATTAGACTTGAAGGCTACTCGGGTCCAACGCCAAAGGTAGATGACAAAGTTCATAACAAGCTTCTTTCGTTGGAATCTGAAGAGCCAGTCACCGTGACCTTAACTAGTACGAACAACTATCCGGAAATTATCAATGTTGAATCAGGCAATAGGACAAGTTCAAACTACGGTCTTGCCATAGACGTTGGAACAACAACGGTTGCCGTATTGCTTGTTGACCTAATAAACGGAAAAGTCTTAGGCAGAGAATCAGGTTTGAACAGACAGATTACCTACGGCGAAGAACTCATCCCGAGAATCGCATTCGCAGATGAACCCGACGGATTGCAGAAGCTCCAACTGGAAATTGTCAAAAGTATAAATAAGATTGTGGATAAACTCGCATCCAGAGTTGGGGTAAAAAACCAAGAAATCACGGACCTTTGTGTAGGCGGAAACACGGTCATGAACCATCTCTTAGCGGAGATGGACCCAACATACCTTAGCATGGCGAACGTTGAAGTTTCCAGAAGCCCCATTATCAAAAAATCGAGAACTCTCGGAATCCACACAAACCCTGAGGCTTATGTTTATTGTCTTCCCAACGTGAGTCGATTCCTCGGAGGGGACGCCGTTGGCGATGTGATAGCCTCCGGCATGTATGATTCTGATGATTTATCGCTTATGGTTGATATGGGAACAAACGGAGAAATCATCTTCGGGAACAAGAGTTGGCTTGTATCCTGTTCCTGTGCATCTGGTCCTGCCTTCGAGGGAGAAGGCATCAAATTTGGGATACGAGCAATGCGCGGTGGAATAGAACATGTTAAAATTGACCCTGAATCCTTTGAGGCAGAGTACACTGTTATCGAGAATACACTTCCAAAGGGCATCTGTGGCTCGGGTATTATTGATGTCGCGGCAGAAATGTTTTCCGTTGGCATCTTAGATTTCGCAGGGAAAATTGTGAAGGGCCGAACGCCCCTTGTTAGAAGAGGACGCGACGGCTTAGAGTATGTTGTAGTTCCATCAGAGAAAACGGCGATTGGTCGAGACATAGTGATAACGCAGCGCGACATGGATTACATTATGGACTCAAAGGCTGCTACCTGCGGGGCTATAACGGTTTTAATGAAGAAACTTAAACTGTCCATCTACGACGTTCAAAACCTCTATCTCGCAGGAGCTTTTGGAGCCTATACTGATCTCAGGAATGCAACAAAGCTGGGAATTTTTCCTGAGTTTCCGAATGCAAAGGTTCGCCCAATTGGAAATGGTTCGCTTTCAGGCGCATATGCCACGTTATTGTCAGTGGAGAAGCGGGAAAAGGCGAAGGCTATAGCGGAGAATATGGTGTACATTGACCTTCTTGTCGACGTAGAGTTCACGGAGAAATATTCCGAGGCAATCTACATTCCAGGTAAAAAAGAGTTTTTCCCAAGCTCCACGTCATAGCACATTCTAAGCCACACCAACTTCTGCCAAAAAGTAAGTCTTTCGAATCTCTTTGCGTTACTCTTCCTTCGGAGGCCACTTCTCGCTCAGGAGTTTCGGTATTCCAGATGAATCTCTTGGACCCACCGTAACACGCCACCCACTTAGGTCCTCTGTCTCCCCACTTAACCTCGCAGCCATGCCGGGAAGAATCAGGTGCCTATGTTTAACTTTTTGTTCTATCTCTGACTTTTTAATTGCATCTGCGATTTTTTCTGCCGTCAAGTACCTTCCAGCTACAGCGCTTTCAACGCTGATTCCTTCGGTGTCAACTACAAGCAGGTAGCAGTTGAGTTTAGCCGCTTTGATGTCGGACTCAACTGTGAAGTATGTTAGGGCGTAGTTTGTTGTGAGCAGCAACGGAGAATTCTCATCTGGCTCTCCAAAGACTTTCAATCCAGATTCAACTGCAACAGGTTTCCTCGGATCCGTGTATATGTTGAATCTCCATATAACAGTCGGCAATTGAACCCACCCATCGAGACTGTGCATTATTAATAGGTCTGCGTATCTCGCCATTAACATAGAGGCAACACAGGCTTCCTTCCACGCCAGCATATCCTTTGAAGCTTTCTTGCCGATCCAAGCAGTGATGGGCGTTCCTATGATGGGGAAGCTAAATAGCTTATCGCCCTTACTGCATGCGTTTCTCCTCACCATGGTGAAGTTGTTGATGGTATCCGATAAGCCTTCGTCAGCGAAGGTTCCCGGGTCAAGCACTATATTCTCAACTCCGTACTCGATCATGGTCTTCGCTAGGGATTTCAGAAGCTTAAGGTTGTTCGGAGCAAAAATGGTTAAGGGACAATTGTACATCAGTGCCAGCTCAGCCATGTCTCTCCAATTGTTCTTCGTTGCCGCGTAGATTAGGGGGTTTCTGTCCTTAATCGCGACTAAACCAGCTTCCATAACGTTGGGAGTGAACGAGCACAAGATCAGCGGTAGCTCCGTGGCT
>CP070759.1:1324795-1337327 GCA_020348945.1 Candidatus Bathyarchaeota archaeon | reverse complement strand
ACCTGTTATAGTATACACTGCTTCCCCATGTTATGTCTTGTCCGCGTACCTGAATCTTGTCGATGAGGGTGTCCCTTCCACCGATGTTAACTATGACAAATGCAGCTTGTGCGACAGAGCTGTTTGCCCATATGTGCGCTTTTGTTATTCTCAGGTTCTCTTCTTGCACTCTGGTGGTGGTCATGTTTATGGCATAAAAAGTGACAACCGTCGCCAATAGAACCGAAACCACTAGAATAATCAGCGTCGTAACCACTGTGCTAAGACCCTTCCTACTTTTCGCAAGGCCTCTCATTTGCGTTTTCTCCTTGAAAATTATCGGTTCGAAAATATAAAAATATTATGTATTAAGATACACGATTGAGACACGTTACTCTCAAACAAGAGTCACGGTCACGTCGATAATGCGCGCGCGTATTATTTGCACGCATGCGCATCATTTGTTTGATGGAAAGATTGTTTGAAGAGCATATGCTGCAGTGTAAATAGCTCCTGCACCTCCAATGTAGTACGCTACACGAAGAGCTTCAATAATCTCTTCTTTTGTAGCTCCAATTTCTATGGCTTCTTGAGCCAGGGCTACTACTCCTTGAACTGATCCATGCGTTGCATCAATCGCCATGGCAACTAGTGTTTTGGTTTTGGCCGTGAGAGCTCCCTCAGAAAACGCTAGATTCTCTGTATCAGTAAAGACCTTCAGAAATTCTGGATCAACATCCCTAAGTATTTTGAGAGGATCTCCTTCTGATATATTGTTCACCTCCAAACCCGTTAAGATACCAACACTGATAAACCATTGTTTATTGCACGCGCGCAGCAAACCTTGGGAAGATTTTCTAGCCGAATCAAAGAGTGCTCTGCGCATTGAGGATGGATTTCCGTTGTGATTCTTTCTTGAAAGATCCATCTTTTCTCAGCCATTTTTCAAGTACAGTCGTAATAATTAAAAGCATTTGTTTTAGATAGTGTTATCTTCTCCAAGACTTAAATGAGGGATTTGGAATTTGTATAAATTTACTAGGACAACTTCTACTCCTGTGTTCCGTTTACTGTCGAAAGACTCTCTTGACGCGATTCATTGGTCCACATTGGATGTCTTGAATAGAACTGGTATCAAGATCTTTAGTAACAAGGTCCTTAAGATGTTGGAAGGGGCAGGATGCACAGTAGACTACGAGAAAAAGATCGCTTTCATACCGTCATACCTTGTTGATGAATCATTAAAGAAGAGACAAAAAACGATAAGACTTTGTGCAAGGGATCCGAAACATGATTTAGTATTAGATGGAAAACATACCTACATTTGCACTGACGGGACTGGAACTCATACTTTCGATTTTGAGACTGGGAGAAGAAGGGAGTCAGTTAAAGACGACGTAGTTAAGAGCGCCCTGATTAGCGATTATCTGAATATGGTAAACATTTACTGGCCGATGGTTACTTCTCAAGATTTTCCAGCACACGTTCGAGTCTTGCATGATCTTGACGCAGCGTTGAACAACACTGAGAAGCACGTAGGGTTTGAAACAACTACTACACCAGAGGAAGCAAAGAATGAAATTAAAATTGCCGCTGCAGTGGCTGGAGATGAGAAAAAATTGAAGAAGAGACCGCTAGTGAGCTTCACTTACTGTGCAATTGCACCGCTTCAACACGCAGAATCCATTGAGGCAGTATTGGAATTTGTAAATGCGAGTATTCCTGTATTCTTCATGTCAATGCCACAAACTGGCGTAACAGGACCCGCTACCATTCCAGGATCCCTTGTTGTTAATAACGCAGAGACGCTAGCTGGCATCGTAATTTCCCAAGTTGCAAGCCCAGGCTCGCCAGTAGGTTACAGCACTGCGTCTTCCAATTTTGATATGCGTACTAATAGATGGGTTGCAGGTTCTCCTGAAGGTGGGATGATTTGGGCGGCTTTAAGCGAGCTAGCTAGATACTATGGCCTACCTTCCTACGTGATGGGTTTCGGCACGGATGCACTAGTTCCTGGTCCTCAAGCCTGCTGGGAGAAAGTCATCTCAGGGTTGTTCCCGATACTGTCCGGATGTGATGTCGCAGTTGGAATTGGTTTGGTTGACGCTTGTACAACTCTTCCTTTTGAAGAACTTGTGATCGACAATGAAATTTGTAAAATGGTTTTCAGACTTGCAGAAGGCATTGAAGTGAACGATGAAACTCTTGCTCTAGACTTAATTCATTCAATTGGTCCAGGTGGCCACTATCTAACGGAAAAACACACGTTGAAACACTTTAAGGAACACGTGATTCCAGACATAAGTATTCGGAAACCATATGAAACTTGGAAAAGAGAAGGCGCGAAAAGTATAATTGATGTCGCGAGGGAAAAGACCAAAGAAATTCTGAAAACTCATCAGCCCACGCCCCTTGATAAAGATGTCAAGAAAGAGGTCCAAGAGATCATCAAAAGTGCAGATAAAAGCTTGATCAAAAAAACCTAATACATGCATGCATTGACCTGTCACATTTGGTTCTTTGAACAAGCTGTTTGGAAAGATTTGTCAATAACCCTATAGAGCTGAACCTTAACTTAATGGTAAGAAAGAATTTGCATGGAAGCCAGAAATAATTTTTGTCGAAGCGCGCGCAGTTACTCTTAGCGCTTCCAATTCAGTTCCAAAAAATATATCGATTTTTGAAGAATGCTACACCAAAACGTCGGTCAACCTGGCTATCTTGTAATCTCAGTTTCTTCAAGCAAACTAGCATCAGACGGCAACATCTTCGTGTTCCACAACTCTAAGAAAAGCGTCTTCAGCGCTTTAACAAAAGCTTCATAATTCGTCCAAAGAGAAGCAATTCGACCTTTTCTCTTTCTTGCTCCAAAATCGCGTGCATCGTCACCGTTTTTAATAGAAAAAAGAAGCTGCTCCTGATCCGAAATTATGAAACTTGGAAGATCATTAATATTTGAAAACAGATACTTCACAATGTTCAGTTTCATTTTATCTGCAATGAAGCGGCTTTTTGGCGAATTATTTGTCAGAAGCCGGACCTTCACGTTCTTTCTAGAGAACTTTTCCAATCGATCGGTAAAGCCTGAATGATAAAGACGTAGAAGATCCAAATCAGGTGCAAGTACGAAAATTTCTTCTTTAGTTTTCTCGAGGATTTCATTGGCCTTCAAAGTGATCTGTTCTTCTCCTTCTAATATCTGAAAGACCTCTTTCTTTTGAGTTTCCACCTTTCTTTGAGGAATAGAAAACCAAAGGTCAATGAGATTTTTCTTCTTTCTTTCCAGAAACTGTATCCTCATTTTTTTCGCTCTAATGAGAGTGTCAAGAGTTTGATCGAAGGGAGTAGCCATGAACTTCAAGGGCTTTTCTAGAATAGAAGATACCAGCCCTATCTTTTCCAAGTCTCGCAAGATTCTGTACGTTTCGGTTCTATGAAGTGAAAGAATGTCTGAAATTTCACGCGCTTTACACATTCCAGATCTTGCAAGATAAATATAGACCCTTATTTCATTTCTTGAAAGGTCAAATTTGAGAAGTGCATCTTCAATGATTTTAAGAGACTCTGGAGGTTCTTTGCTTCTATTGAGAAGTTTCCATACACGTGCATCTTCGTCGTATAGACTGAGTACACGCTCAGACTTTTCCTTTAATACCTCCACGACATATCACCGCTTTCTTTCACTTCGAATCGAATTCGGAATTAATCTGTGATTGAACGCATCCCATATTTTATACTTCTGAAGCACTAACACGTTTTATAAATAAAGATAGAAAATGAAGATTGAAAATACGAATCAATAATCAGTAATCTCTCGAATTGAAAGCAAAAAATGTACGTAAAGTCTCTGGCAAGATACATAAATCAATTGGAATCACCCCACTGACCCACATTTTTTCCTCACCTCCTCTTTCTCTGTTTCCTCTTTACTTAGATAAGAGTTGATACCGTTTTAAAGAGAAAAATAGTGGCTAGTTTTTTACCGTCTGGCTGTTACATTCTCGGCAACATCAATCAATCTAACTGGAAGTCAGCTCTGGATAGAATGTGACTTTGTTTAGACGTTAATGGCGATGAACCAATCAACATCTTAGATATGAAGCAGGTTAAGTTGGCCTATGATTTATCTGGAGACCTGACAAAAGGTAAACGTAACAAACTTTCAACTTAACGAGCAAGGAAATCTTAAAATTAACATGGCACACGCATTTGCAAAAAGAATTTAGTAGCCTTTGAAGAATTGATAGTAAATGAAATATCCTAAAAAACTGTTGTTTAGAGGCTACGTTTTTTTTGTTGACGAAAAGGTTTACTGGCCAGCTGAAGACACCTTTCTTCTAGCTGGAAACATGAAAGTAAAAGAAAACGATGTTGTTTTGGATATGGGAACTGGCTGCGGAATTCTTGCGGTGCTTGCGGCTGAAAACGCCAAGAAGGTTGTGGCTGTTGACATAAACCCATACGCGATCAAATGTGCTGAGAAGAACGCGGAAATAAATGGTTTTGAAGAGAAAATAGAATTTCGTTTGGGAGACCTTTTCCGACCAATTAGGTCGAATGAAAAATTTGACCTGATTGTTTTCAATGCGCCATACTTGCCTTCTGAGCCTATCTCAGAAAAAGTTTTGAGACCAGGCTGTTGCGGAGGATTTATCAAAGCGACGTTCATGGTTAACGTCCTCCCGCTTTAGCGCTCATTACCCCAAGTTCTCCTGCAAACTCTATGCTCGGTTCTTCTATTTCCCGAATGCAACCGGGATCTGGTGTAAGGTAATCTTGATAGTATGCGTAAGCTCTGGCTCTACACCCACCACAAACATATTTGAACTGACAGCGGCCACATCGACCCTTCAGTTTTCCACGTTCTCTAAGGTCGTCTAGAACAGGTGAGTGTCGCCAAATTTCATTAAGGCTTTGTTTCCTTAAGTCTCCAACAACGATGGGTATGAAGACGCAGGGGGTAACTAGTCCATTTGGCTGAACTGCACAATAGAGTCTTCCAGCTCCGCAACCTCCTATAAAGTCGGTTAGATACTTGATTCTCCCACTGAAGTCGGTAGCACAGAAATGGGTTGGCGCTACTATGTCACGACCAGTCTTCTGAGAATTTATTAGACATACTCGTGCAAGTTGCGGGGCAGTGCACAATGTTTCAATTTCGCCCTTGGCCAACTCGTCATACAGGTATTCAAGCAAAAGTTCTCTCTCGGTGGGTATTAGATCAATATCAGAAAGTTCTTGTCCTCTCCCTGTGGGGATAAAGTTGAAGACAATAATGCGCCTTACTTTTAGTCTTTTGGCAAGTTCAACGATCTTTGGAATCTCATATAGGTTACGTTTAGTCGCGGTCACCGCTACACATGTAGATATACCACCTTCCACAAGATTTTTGATCCCTTCGATAGTTTTCTCAAAACATCCCGGCACTCCCCTAAAGGACTCATGAGTCTCAGGCTTGGCGCCATCTAGGCTTACATCCACGTAGCCCACTCCAACTTCTTTTAGCCTGGTCGCCACAGACCTTGTAATCATCGTGCCGTTGCTGGCCATAGACACGTAAATTCCCTTCTTGGCTGCGTACCTGGCGATTTCAAAAAAGTCATTGCGCATT
Organism: Candidatus Bathyarchaeota archaeon; assembly: GCA_020348945.1. Classification (GTDB taxonomy): domain Archaea; phylum Thermoproteota; class Bathyarchaeia; order Bathyarchaeales; family Bathyarchaeaceae. The sequence goes on along the minus strand of CP070759.1, from coordinate 1,331,737 downwards.
AGGGGCTCGCCACCAGAAAATGCAACGGTGACCACGTTTTCTTGGTCAAGTTGATCGATAATTTCTTTTCTTTGGATTGTTGAAAGTTCCCCTAAAGAATGTTTGTCAGCGTTCTGGTAGCAATGCTTGCACTTGAGGTTACAAGCGTTGGTGTAGTTCCAAACTACAAGAAAGGGTGCGCCGACGGTTTGCGGCTTGGTAACACCGAAAGTTGCTGTTCCAGCTAGGATGTTTGCAATGCCCCGTCTGATATATGGATCGTTAAGACCTTGCTTTAATTGTTCCTCACTGACACCAAAGGCTTTGCCACTCTTGCCAAGAGCATATTTTACAGCACTCGAAACGAGCCTGCCTTTAACACAGCGGCGGTTCTTGTCTCTGTTACCGATGTAGTTGTCAAGAGCTATCTCTAAATGACTCTTGCCACATCTGGGACATGCCTTGCTTGAGGAGTTGATTAACTTCCGAACGATTGAATTGTTTAACACGGATAAGAACGTATACACGCTTTCGGTCATATACATTCACCTAACGCGTGCGTGCTTAAGAAAAACATCTAATGCAGACATTTGCGCGTGCGTGCGCGCGCGTCTGGTCGCGTTGAAGTAATTCCATGCTGAAAGATAACACCCTAAAACTATCAAAACAAGCAATAGCATCCACTTCCAATGTTTTATTGAAGTCCTTCAACGCCTTTTCCCCCGCGAGTGTCTTATCACTCGTATCTTAACAGATAGAGGGGTTCCTCTATCCGTTCAAGGCGTAAAATCTCATTAAACAATTTGGAATAGGTTTCTATTTTTTTCTTCTTAATTTCACCATTGAATTTTGGAATTTCCTTTCTTAGATGGAGTATCTCTTTCTTCAACTGATCCATTCTCAGAGAACTAGCTTTACCAAATGTCATTCGCACAACACCTTGCATATTTGTAAGATATGTGTCTTCGTATGCTTTTTAAGTGTGTGTGACTGTGGCACCACAGCAACAAATATATGCAGCTTCTTCTTGTCCCATAAAGGTCTGCGGCAAGGCCGAGGGACAAAAGTTGGGTTGAATTGCGTGAGCGTGGTGGCGTCAGGGCGTTCGCTTGAGCTTCTTGAATTTCAACTACGTTGTCTTTCCTGCTTTCGCGAAATCTTGTTTCCATCCAAGTGTTCAATGCTTTGTCTAAACCGCAACTGACGATTCAAAAACTCTTTCGGTCTAAGGTTAATGCTCTTTCTGATACGTAACCACTTGAAGAACCTACACAGAACACTAGCCTTGTTCAACCTACTTCCAGAAAGCTTCTTTTCACTGTGGGGAGCACTACTATACTTCTTCAACCAATTGGCTACACACTCATTTTCCTCAACGAACCCCACAACTTCATCATAACTAACACTGTACGGTTCGAAATGTGTATGCCTAGACATTTTCCTCAAAGTAAGTAAAAATACAAGAAAAAATAAAGCTTTTTATGATAACGTTTATAGGTTCTTGTATCTATCGAGCTCCCAGTCCGTGACACTCCTCTGAAATTCTTCCCACTCTGCCTTTTTTGTTTCAAGATACTTGTTAAAAACGTGTTCTCCCAAAGTTTCCCTCATCAACTTACTTCCCTTGAACGCTTCTATTGCTTCTCCCAGAGAAGCTGGAAGAGTTTCGATGTAGAATTTTGTGAGTTTACTGTCGTCAAACTCGTACACGTCTTCTTCCACAGGGTCAGGTGGCTTAATCTTGTCTTCTATTCCTTTAAGGCCTGCAGCCAGCATGGCGGCAAAGGCTAGGTATGGATTACAGCTCGGATCTGGACATCTCAACTCAAGTCTGGTTGACTTTTCTCTGCCCTTACTGTATCGTGGAACTCTGATTAACGCTGATCTGTTTCTCTGAGCCCAGCAAATGTATACTGGTGCTTCGTATCCGCGCACAAGACGCTTGTAGCTGTTCACGGTAGGACACAGAACGGCTGCGAGTTCTCTAACGTGCTTTAGTTGACCTCCCAAGAAGTGGTAGGCGAGAGGAGACAATCTATACTTGTCTTTTTTGTCATAAAACAGATTCTCAGCTTTCTTGTCAAAAATTGACTGATGAGTGTGCATCCCGTTTCCGTTGACGCCGAAGATTGGTTTAGGCATAAACGTCGCATGTAGATTATTGTCATTAGCCACAGTTTTAATTGTCTGCTTGAGAACCATAACTCGGTCTGCCATCTTCGAAGCTTCTGAGTATTCTATGTCTATTTCATGTTGGCTTGGCGCGACTTCGTGGTGATTCATCTCAACGTTTATCCCCAACCTTTCAAGAGTAGACGCCATAACTGCTCGAATATCAGTTGCAAAGTCTCGTGGAGAGAAATCAAAGTACCCAGCCGTGTCGTGATAGGTCCTGTTCTCTTTCGATCTAAACAAAAAGAACTCCAATTCAGGTCCAACATAGAAAAAGTATCCTTTTTTCTTCGCTTTATCCAGAACCCGCTTGAGAATATACCGAGGGTCGCCGGCAAAAGGTGTTTTGCCCGGATCATAAACGTCGCAAATCATCCTTGCAACGTTCTTTCCGTCGCGAGACCATGGAAGACGAATGTAGGTTGACAGGTCAGGAATCAACGTCATATCGCTCTCATGTATCCTCCTGAATCCCTCTATGGAAGAACCATCAAACCATTTTCCGTTGTCCAAACAATCCTGTAATTCTCTAGGTGAGATTGTGACGTTTTTTAAACGACCGGACAAGTCAGAGAACATGAGGTCTATAAACTCAATTTTTTCGTTTTTCACTTTCTGTATGATTTTTTCTTTATCCACAACACCAAGCATCCTTTGGGACTGAAACTAGTTCAAGCTTCCTTATAAAATCTCCAATTGTACTTAAGATTTTTTGACAAACAATGATGGTAGCGGGGGGTTGATTTGAACAACCGATCTCTGGGTTTCCCAACAAGGCTTATGAGCCCAGCGGGTTCACCTGGCTACCCCACCCGTCTAGGAGAGTTCAACGCTCTCTCGCTACGGTCTATCCCCGCCGCCTTCAATTTGGAAGCAACGGTGTCTTAAATCTTTTCATACGAAGAAGCCCTCCATAGAACGCCTCAATTTAAAGTCACCAAGAAACGCTAGACAATGCCTATAGACTTATGGTTCATATTTGAACTCTAATAAGGTAGAATGTTGAAAACATCCGACAAAAAGTTGGATTTCAACTTCATAAACCACATAAGACAGAGACTACTGAGAACAGCAAGGAAATCCGAGAAATTTATGAGGATATTAAAGCGGAACTAGGCATAAGAATCAAAAACCTAAGCAAAAAATTGGACAGGCTAATGACATTCGTAGGCTTCAATCTAGACAAACAGGACAAATCAGACTAAGAAAACACTAAAAGACCTAAGCAAGTCTTCATAAACTGCTTGCTCTATTTTTCTTTTCTGCCTCTTCTCCATTTTTTGGCATTATGCAATGAAAAAATCTTAGTAAACCGAAATCCAGTTGATTTAGCTTCGCTTGTTTTTCTTTTGCTTGACTTGTTCAAGCGTTTTTCCACAGTTTCTGCAGTAGACTGCTTCTTCCGTGTTTCCTGTTCCACATTGAGAACAATAGACAGCATTGGGTATAGCCATGGGAGTTATTGGTCTTTCCTGTTCAAAGATGTCTGCCAATAGCAGGACTCCTTGAATTACTAGAAACAATCCGATTATCCATACGAGAAGGCTTGGGAACAATATGACCAGCATCCCGAAAATGATGCATATTATTGCCAGCATAGGTTTCGAAATCGTAATTCCAATTCTTTTCAATCCACTATCCACATAATCAGCCATAGGCTTTTTTCTCCAAACAAGGATTCACGAATGTTCGGCTTATTAACAATTATGAAATGAAAATCAATATTTCTAGTTCAAATGGGCTTATGTGCGATTTTTTGGATGGGCGAATGTCGAAAACATTAGGAAAATTCCTAGAAGAATTTGGTTTAACTAGTATCTGGATTCTTGCTTCAGAATGTTTTTTTGTATCTCCAGAGTCAAATTACAAGTGTAACAGAAAAACAAATAGTTGATGCGAAATGAGTAAGGCATTGACAATAGGTGTTGCGATCTTGTCTTTGATAACAGGGATGGCAGGGGGATTGGGAACAAGTTATCTAATCTACCAACCACAAGTCTCCAATCTTCAAAGTTCACAAGACTTCGGTTCCTTGACAATAAATGCAACATACATTATACATGCACACATAGGACGTGACCCTGACAAAATATTGAACATTACATTCAGCAACCCTACTGAAACACCTATCTACTTTGAGCCTAAATTCTTAGTTTTCTACATAAACCAAACTATGGGATGGGACTACATAGAAGTTTACTCTGATTATTTGATTATGCCACACCAGACAGAAAGCCTACAAATTGGACAATGGAAAGTTACTGCCTATTTGGAGAATGCTGAAAAAATCTTTCTTGTAGGAAACAACATCCACAAAGAAATAACTCTAACAATAGTGCAGGTACCGCCCCCTGCAAAACAACTTGAAATCTACGGAGCCACATTTAGTGGTAGCTCTGGCGCTACGGACAACACCATCGTTCTAACAGTCAAGAACACTGGAACAATGGACTTGTCAGTTATCAAGTACAAATTGGGTGTTGGTGGAACTCAACATGATGTTAAAGATAGCCCTATGTCAGTTCCTAAAGAACAAACTGTATCTATAACCCTTGAAACTGGAAAGAATGGTGAAGCATGGACTTCTGGAACCACATATGACATATACTTAATTATATCCACTGGCGAACAGTTTCCATACAGAGCTACAGCGCCTTAGTGAGCGTAAGGGAAAAGTCCATCATACTCATATTGGGTAGAGCCTAAGAATTTCAATGCTGGCTTTTTGTGGCTTATGTGCAAAAATTGAAAGGGCAAATGTCGAAAACATGTTATGGAAAAAACGTAGTATCAACAAAATACCTATTCTCACGATCCTAGCGGATGCAGTTAAATATTTCTACGTCGTTCTGAATAACTCTATGTTGAAGAGAGCGTTAATACCATGAATTTGGATTTTCTCCGAAATTATGTTCACAGAATGTTCCTTAAAAGATCAGCATTCATAGAGTTCATGGAACGATCGACTGAAATAACCCTTCCTAAGTCATATCCTTACAAGACATTGCTCGAAAGGGCTAGAACTCAGTTAGGCGATAGTGGTCTACTGAAGGTATTGTCGCTTGACAAAGTGGATGAGGCTTCGCATAAGATAGAACTAATCCCTTTGTTAGTCAATCTGGAATGGGACAATCTCTACGAGCTTGGAAATAGACTTGATGCTCCCGTAGATGAACAAATGAATAGAGGAGACCTGACTAGGACGGTTCTAGTCAACTCCAAATTGATGCAGTTGATGTCCATTTTCAAAGGTCTCGCCAATGAAGAGTTTATTGTACGCATAAATTACGATGGAAGAGTCATCGGACCTCTTGGAGTCACAGTTTTGAGACCTAACGAGGATGCTGATGCTACGATTGCACTTGTTCTATTCCTAAAGAATACGAAACAACCACTATTGGATGCAATTGTCAATAAAGCTAGATTGAGAAAATCTACTCCAGTTGAAACGACTCAACGAATTGTTTCTGAACTTGGTGCGAGCAGAACTTTTCAAATTTTGTCAAATATGATTTTGTCTCAAGAACTCGATGTTGATAGATTAGAAGAAGATATTCCTTGGGGCATTCGAGTTGATAAAAGATACGGAATACACTACGCTGGTGAAACTCCTATTGAAAAGCTATCCAGTCTCTTGTGTACCGAGTTCTCGGAGCAAGATCTTGAGCTTTATCTCAATCCTGAGCTTGGTTCCTACAACGACAGAGTCTTGGCTTACTGCATACAAAACAACCCTTTTGATATAATCGAAAGTCTAATAGGAGAACCGTTTCTCAGGCGATGTATTATCAAACATCATGGAATAAAAAGAAAACTTCTACCATCGAAGAAGCAAGAACTTATTAATCTAATCCTCTTTCACATGGGTTTTTTCATACCTGTATCGCCGAGTGGTCTAAATAATTATGTAGACATCTTAAATGGATTAAAAAGAACTTTGAGTCGAACAAAGAAACTCGAGACAATCGTAGGCTCAATCACTTCTGGCTTTGTCGAGACAGAGAAAGTATTGAAGGATATTACATTTTTTTATGGGGCTCATTTAATCCACAATGAAGATGAAAGTCTACAAAAGAGAAAAGAGGATCTTGAGGACATTGAGAAAGAAATTCTCAGAATGTGTTATGGGAAAGAAGGGCGAGTTCGATCAATAGAAAGAGCCAGTTTTGGTCAGTTGGTCGAGATACTACGATTGATGGAAAAACACGTTGAACAGACACCTCAACTGTCCAAGAGAATGGACGACTTCTTCGGTCGACAAACCATTCTTGATCCTAAGGGTCAGATAATTCGTCGGCTCGATCAGATCTCTCCATATCGTAAATTTTACGTTCACGACGTTAGCAAGAAAGATTTGCACGAGTCAAAGCCTGCTATTTTTGTTCTCGATCTTATGAATAAACTGGCAGAAAGTCTGAGAGGGATTTATCCTACACCAATATTCGGTGCTAGGCTTGTCACCGATAATTTTGGTACAACTTACCTGATCGCAAAGGATGAACAAGATAAGGAATACACGATTTATATGAGCGAGTACATTGATGACGAGGTTTTGCAACATCAATATCTCATGAAGAGCTCTTCAAGCTTGATAGTCCTAAATCCGATACTTGTTTTCAAATCATGACACTTATGTGCGAATTCCTAATGGGCGAATGTCTATTTTATGTTATGGAAAACCGTGTTGAAAAAGGCAACATGCCTTTGAATATATTTAGAAAGTTTGATGTTGTTGAGAACAATGTTTTTCTCAGAAAGCAGCGGTGAGACTGAGAAGGAGAGTGGTTTTGG
>CP070759.1:1304485-1324695 GCA_020348945.1 Candidatus Bathyarchaeota archaeon | reverse complement strand
CGTATCCATCGTCTTTGATGGACTCTCAGACCTCTTATCGTCATCGCTTAACTCGGAAAGAACTTTTACTTTTCTTCGCCACGTATTACAAACATTGTCTTCGAAGAAAACAACTGTGCTTTTCCTCCTCAACACAAGCGCCCACGACCCAAAAACCGTTTCAAGGTTAAGAAGCATGTTTTACGATCAAATAACCTATGGAAAAACGGGGTTGCAAACGGTCAAACGGTCTCAAACCGAACAGCACTAACAACTTTTACGGTGAGCGCGAGGAAAGTTATGTATGTTGCTACAGCTAAAACACAAAGAGAAAATGGTGAACTATTAGCTGAATCATGGAATGCGTCATTACAATTCAATTTAACAACTAAACTTCACATAAATTTCGTAAGCTGGAATGGTGAAAAACAATGAGCATATGAGTTTAAACTGTGAACTCAAATATGTAGCATCATCGTGCAGCAAATCTAGAACTTATGAATGTACTTTTGAAGTTGATTTGTGTTTTCCAAGATTTCAGAGACGTTTAGTTGCAGATAAGCTCCGTGCTCGTTGTTGTAAGGCGGGCCTTTTCTTGAGAATAACGTTAGGACTTTTCCGTTATGGTTTATCTTAAATCCTTCATTACTTGGTTCGTGTCCGCGAATTAAAATCTTAACGTTGAGCATTTTCAAGAGTTTTTCTGTGACATTCTTACCGAAGAGTCTTCCTGCTCCTCTAGGCGACGGATAGGTTTCCTTTATGGCATCGTTGGGGTCGCTCCATAGAATCTCCTCAAGATGAGTTTCATGTGGATGTTTCTCGTGGGCATAAGCAAGGTCTTCTATTGTAGAGGCTTTGCTCGGCATTCCACCGTGAAGCAAAACACACCTATTTTCAACGATCACCGCATTATACAGTTGATCAAAGAGTTCCCGCAGCTTTGTATAAACAGTTGCTCCTGCTTCACCAAACTTTCTGTTCAAATGAATTGGCAAGTCATGTGGATGAGCTAGAAGATCGTTAGGTCCCTCATGATTTCCCCTCATTAACACAACTTTTTGGGGAAACATCTCCTTCAGCTTCAAGACCATGTAATAGACTTCAGGCGAGTATAAACCTCGGTCCCCATAATCCCCAAGAAAGACGAGAAAAAGCTCTTCATCTCTACGCGTCTTCTTCATAAAGTCGCTGCTTCTTAGAACATGCACGAGGCTTTCTAGGCTTCCGTGGATGTCTCCAACAACGATTATTTCATCCTTCGGCGGCACGCTGATGAGTCTGCCAGTGATTTCTAGACTTCCAACTCGCCCAGCTTCTTTAGTCAACAGCTGGGTGACATCTTTAATCACTTGGAGAAGTTCATCGGAGTTTGCTTGCACCGCCAAATTAGTTAAGTCAGAAGGGTCTCTGACGTTAAGGCTCAGCCTTTCACCACCAGTTTTAGTTTTCTCAACATGCAACTCTTACGTTCTTGTCGGTTAACCTTAAAATGGTGTTCTCTAACTTTTTCTTCTGGGTTTTAATCTTTTGCTTTATCTTTTGATGTTCGCTTTCTAAGACGGCTTTTTTTGAATCCATGAGTTCCCTTTTTTTCTTCAGTTCTCTCAGGTTCTTTTGAAACTGCGTCAATTTGTTTTGAAAAGTAGTCATTGTTTTGCAGGTGAGGAGTTGTTGTTTTTGAGAAAACGTTTCCTTACAACTCTGATGTAGAGCAATTAGAGCGTTTTTTCGGAGAATTTCGTTAATTTTTTGTTGAGCCTTTCTTAGGCGACTGCTTTTTAATTTCAGTTTTCCCTTAGCCACGGCGTCTTCCATCTTTTGTAGAATACCTTTGAGCAGCGGGTACCCTTCATCTTCGGTTGCCAAGGCCATAAACGGGTTGCTTAGATACTCGCCGAGCTTTTTTGTTCCGTCTGGCGGAAGAGGATAACCTGGGCCTCGAACCAAGCTTTGAAACTTAAGAAAGGGTTTTTGAAGATGGCGAAGGTCATGTTTTGCTCTTTCTTCTAATTCTTTGATTTTTCTGTCTATTTGTTCCAGTTCGCTTATCTCATTCTCAGTTTTTATCAATGTGGTTTTCTGTTGGTTTTCCGCTATCTTCTTCTCTAGAGCTTCTCTTTTCAATTCCATTTTTTCTAGGCGTTTTTCAGCTGTATCCAGCTCGTCTAACAATTGGAGAAGTTTGCCAGTCATTGAAAACGAATCTTCTATAGTTTTGGCTTTCTCGTATTCGTCGGATGAGAAGGATTGTAGTTCCTTAAACGAGTCAACGGTTTTCTTTAACGCAACATCGAATCTTCTACGGTCAAGTATGAAGTACGGCGAAATTCTTGGGAAACGTTTTGCTCTTTCTCGTCCAATCGTTGAAAGAGTTTTTTTGAATTCTGCACAGAATGTCTGTATGTTCTCGTATGAAACCTCTTCTGGGATGCTGGTTTCGTCGATCAGTTCTAGTATATCCCGAGCGAGTCTGTACAGTCCTCTAGCTCGCCGATAAGTTTTCGGGTTGCTTTTAAACATCTCACTTTCGCCGTTGTCTAATAATTTTTCGCCGTTTTCTCGAATGTCTTCTAGTCTGTCTTTGAAATTGTTGAGCAAATTTGTTGCTTCAGTTTTGAGTGGGTCAACTATGGGAATCGTTTCTTTCTCCAGCCATTCTCTGAGATTTTCGAGCGGTATCTCGAGTTCCTCAGACATAACTCTACTTCCACTCTTCCTTACGAGATGCCTCATTAAAATGTTTTCAGAAGCATACGCATTTTTGAGTAGTTACTCTTAAATGTGTCTTATGCTGACAACGTTGCTGGAGTAGATCAGATGACAACGGAAAAATCGGAGGACGTGAGTCGTGAGGTCAAGTCTTCAATCTATTCTCTTCGTGAACTTGTTGTCTCCTCTGTCTTAGGAGCACTTTCAATTTTTCTTGTATTCACTCCAGACGTTAGGCTTCCTTGGGGAATGGCGGCTTTAGACTTCATTGCAATACCGTGGATAATTGCTTTTCTACTTTTTGGATTAAAAAGTGGCCTACTAACTTCGATTATAGGATTTCTCGGAATATTCTTTTTCTCAGAAGAGGCCATTCCACTCGTCGGTGCAACCATGAAGTTTTCGGCTACGATTCCTTTAATACTGGTTCCAGCTCTCGTCCTGAAGTTCACTCGGTCCAGAAGCTCTAGCGAATCGTTTGCGGCGAAGAAGACTTACGTCTTTTCAATGGCTATAGCTATTGTTGTTAGGTGTTTTGTAACTATGTTCTTAAACTACTATTGGGCAGTTCCCTTTATGTATAACTTGAAACCTAGCGATGTTCCAGGAGCATTTAACTTCTTCTTCTGGGGTGGCTCATTGGGTTCAAACGCGCTCGCATATTACATTTTGGGAGTTAGCCTTTGGAACACGTGGCAAGGCGTTGTAGACGCTGTTGTTTCTTGGTTTGTAGTGTATCCAACAAAGCTCTACGAACAATTTAGATGGCGCTAATACAAACCAATTATTTCTCTACATAGCAGATACTCTTTTACGTTTTTGAAGATGATAAAACGGGTCTATGATTAGAGCCCTATGGATCGCTTAAATATCTTCGTATCAATTCTTCCGGCTTTAAACATGTTACCAGTTTTGGCGTTATTAACAATCAAGACTGCTGGGGCAAATAAACCGGGATCGATCTTATAAAAGTCGTAGTCAGCCTCCTTGAAGATTTCAAAGAACGGTTTCCCATAGCTTTTGGAAGCTGAAGAAGGTGCCTTGTCCACAAACTTCCTCAATCTTTCATCGTCGTCATAGCTTGTGTTGTAGCAAGCAACTCCAGCGTACATTATTGCGTCATTTGTTCTCCCCATGGCTTGAGCAAACTTGGGATGCACCGGTGCTATAGGAGCGTATCCACACGCATTCGTAATCATTTTTGGATCAAAACCCAATTCCGTCAACTTATGCAGTCCAGTTTCCACAATTCTTCCCGAAATCTGTGTAGAGCCAGCTACGGTTGTGGTTGGGACCAGAATCAGGAATAGATGGTTAGGCGTAACCTCGCATTGACTGGAAATGCGTGCAATTACGTTCTCAGGAGGCTCTTTAGCTGTTTCGAGAACAAGCACCGCTACGTCAGCTTCATCTTCATACCCTATCCTTTCGTAGAGTTCTCTCGGCTTCAGAGCCAGCGCTCGCGCAGGACCAGATCCCATGGCAAAATAGTCTTCCACTTTAATCTGCCAGCCAGCAAACTGAGACCCCAATGTTGCTATGGCTGGATGATCTGTGTAAACAGAGATTGATGGGAGTTCAAGATCGTCATATTGACTGGTAAAAATTTCTGCCTTGCCAAATCCACCGAGGCAGATTTCTGTTATGATTCTACCTGCAAGAAATCCTCCTTTTGCTTCGATTCCAGCGTCGATCAGAGTAGCACCTGACTTCGTTCTTTTGACGACAACCCCAAACTCTTCAGCTTGGTTACACAGTTTCTTTGCAAGGCTCCATGCGGTTCGGTTCACGCTCAATCTTGGCGTGGGCAGTCTTTTTTCCTCCAAGATGCGTCAAACACTGTATCACAAGTATTCTTCATAAGAGTTTAGATGTGTGTTTTTGGTTTTGGAAACAAATAGTTTTCCGTTGCCTCCATCTGCCAGATCGCCGATAAACCTATAGAAGGGACCTTCAACTTTTTCTCCGTTCACTTTAACCTTCGGCCTAACGTTGTCAATGGTGAAGGTGGGAAGTATGGATGGGATGTGGCCACATACAACAATTTTTCCGCTAATCATTTGAGCGCCAGCTCTTCCTTCAGAGTTTCCTTGAATAAATATCGTTCCATTTCTCATATGGATGCCAGCAAATTTTCCAATATTTCCATGCACTTTGATGAGCCCTTTCCTCATGAAACAACCAACTTCGTATCCAGCGTCTCCATGTATGATGATTTTTCCCCCACTCATTCCTTGAGTGCTTCCACGATATGATGCTCCAATATAGTCGCCAACGTTCCCTTTGATTTCAATGGTTCCCTCTTTCATCATGGACCCAGTCCACGAGTCTGCGTTGCCAGTAACGGTGATAACGCCTCCCTTCATCTCTTCGCCAAGATGCATGCCAGCGTCACCTTCAACAATTATGTTGCCCTTAGACATTTTGGCACCGATTTTTCGAACTTTGCTGACATCTCCGCAAATCCGTATGGTGAATTCTTTTGATGAAGAATCATTTTCATGTTTTATCTTGAAAAGGCCGCTGAGAGTTCGTTTTCGGTTTCCTTCCCAAATTTGTAACGCAGCTATCTCCTTGGCTGATTTCTCAGCGAAAACGTCGGGACTAATGCACTCTGCATCTACAGGAGCTTTAAACGGATGTTTTGGGTGTAATGTGATCATGATTTTAAATCTCCGCTTTAACTGAAATCTGGGCTGGAACATGTAAGAAGCTTTCTGGAATGGGGTAGTTTTCGTATTCTACGGTCCAGTACTCGCGGAATTTTCTTTTTAAGTCGTCGTTTACTTCCATTGGTAGCGAAGTTTTCACGTCAATCCAGAAGGTTTTTCCAAAAACAGGTTTTACAATCTGTCCATCCTTCACCACGATTTCGCCGCCTTTAATAGTGTAAACGGCTTTTTTGAAAGCCCTTCTAACCGTCTTGTATTTTTTAGAAGCATCAACTTGCTCTGGATTTACGTTAAATACTGCAACATCAGCATCTGCTCCTATTCCAAGATGTCCCTTTTGTGTTAAGCCGAGAGCTTTTGCTTGACCAGCCCGTGTAACAACAGCTATCTCGTAAAAACTGAATTCTCTGTCAATGCTGGGAAGCAGGCTTTTTCGTCTCGCTCGCTTACTTATTTTACTTAGCGTTTTCTTCCTTGCCACCTGACTCATAAGCCATGCGATAATCTTTGGATAGGCTGTGAAAGGTCCGCCGTTGGGATGATCGGTTGTCATATAGATTTTCCACGGATCTTTGACTAAAAGGGCGAGTTCAAGTCCAATAGACCATTGAGTTGCGTGGACACTGCTTTTGCGTTTGTACCTGAAGGGCACAATACCTGAGGTTGTCTCAGTTTCCACATCATGGTTAACCCATTTGTTTCCAGTTAGATTGTAGAGGCCATATTGAAATGGGCCGTCAGCCGTCATGGTGGTTGTGTCAGTGAAAATTACCTGTCCCATATCAAGAGTTACGTGATCATGGTGGTTAACATATTTTGCAATTTCCTCTGCTCCAGAACTCAAGGTTCGCCAGTCCGAGCCCTTATAGGCACAGAACTGACAGTGAGTGATGTGTATGACTGGCCGGTTCCCTTCTGCCAAGTCTTCTACACATTTCATAGTCTCCAAGGCTGTGACGTAGTTCCCCGGTTTTCCAAGATTATTTGTGTGCACGTGAATTGTGTGAGGCAGATTTAGAAGCTTGTTTATTTTACATAAACCGCGAAGAATTTCTCTTGGAGTGACATTGAAATTTGGAACAGGGTCGTCAAGGTTTTGGACGTTTCGGCCAAAGCTCCAAGATTCTAAGCCGCCTGGATTAACGATTTTTATGGCGTATCCTTTCGTAGCGGTCATCATCCATGCTATGTGGGCAGCGCACTCTTCTATTAGGTCGTCTCGTAAATGTTCTAAGACAAACCACCAGTCTCCTAGCAAGGGGTAAGTAGCTTTGTCAACCATGGGCGTGTCATCAAGTTCTTCGTGGGTGTGACGAGCCTCAAGGGGAGGCATTGAGGGATTCATAATAGTCGTGTAGCCCATTCTGGAGTAACGATAACCCGTTGTGAAAGTTGAGGGAATGGAATAGCCTACACCAGACCTAGTTAAAGCTGTCTTCACTTCCACATCATTAACGTGGTCTTCAGGTCTTAGAAGGCGGCCAGAATTCACTTCAGCGCCAGCAATGTGACTGTGAATGTCAACTCCCCCTGGCATCACTGTCATTCCTAAAGCGTCAATTATTTTCGCCTTCTTTGCGTTAACTTTTTTAACAATTTTTCCATTTTTGATGGCGATGTCCATTTTTTCTCCGTTTATGCGGTTGAGAGGATCGTAAACAAATCCATTCTGGATAATGAGTTTTGTCAGTTCTGGTTCCTCCTCATTTTGTGAACTTTCTGAAGAATTTTTCTCAGTATTTCTTCGTCGGAAAGGCAGGTTTTTGGAGGTTCCACAATTTTCTTTAGAGGCAGGGGAACATGATCCATACGATAAGCTGTTCCCTCAGCCTCGATTCCCACAAAAGCTGAAGGAAACACCACGTCTGCCAGTAATGTTGTGGGGCTCACTTCTGGATCAATTGCAATAAGAGGGTTTTTAACTAAATTCTGAACAGTTTTTCGTGGAAAATGAGCAACTGGATCTGATGCAACTATGAGGCTGGCGTCTGCTTCGTCACGGTTCAGTATATCAATCACTGAAGTTTCACCTGGATTGTATCGAGGATAGCCGTGGGAAAAGTCGATGGCGTAGGGATATCCTGTTTGCCAGGTGAATACAATATTTACGCCGGTTACGTTGAAGTGTCCTCGCATAGGCATGATGAGGAATTTTGTGCGTTGATTTAGATCGCGAGTTAAGTGGAGGGCTGCGTCAACGTTCCTGTGTTTTCCTTCGCTCATGGTTAAGCCTAATCCGAAAAAGAATACGCCTAATTCGCATCCTACCATAATGTCAGCGACTTCTTCAAGGGTTTCCACGGGAACTCCTGCAACCTCGTCAACGTCAAGTTCTTCGTCTCTAATGAGCATACGCATGGCTTGTAGAAGTTCATAATCCTTGTTTGGTTCAACTTGAAGGAAATAGTCTGCTGCTTCAGCGGTGCGAGTTTTACGAACGTCCACGACCACCATTTTTCTTTTTTTCTGGAACATGCTGTAGGGCATGCGGCGTTTAACTTCAGGAGTAGTGAAAATGTCGCGTCTCAAAACAAGATTAACGGCTCTTTGAAGTCTTTTTCTTGAAAGACCACCGCTTAGACGTGAAAGGTAACCTCTCCAGGTGCTCTTTTGGAATCTGCCCTCTGAAAACATGGTGTACCTTTCTATGTGGCGTGGGTGAGCGCTCCATGGGTTGCTTGCCCAATAAAAAATGAGGTCTGCTCGATGCCGCAGTTGTCCTAGAGTACAAGATGCGATGCCGACATCCTGAACGCTTAGAATAGATGGGCCATGGCAAACGGTAGATGTGTTATCAATAACCCCGCCAACCTCTTCCGCTAGCTCCAACCCTACGCGAATTGCTTCACAACTTGTGTTACTCCAACCGTACAATATGGGATAAGCAGCGTCTACGAGAATCTTTGCTGCTTTTTCAACAGCTTCATCCATCGAAGCCTCAACTAATTCACCGTTTTTTCTAACAAGAGGCTTTAAACTTCGATGAGCAGCGTAGCTCAGAAACTTGGCTGCCCCCATGGCACATGCGTTTCTGACATCTATTATGACATTGTCTTTCACAACTAACTCAATATCGTCGCAAAAAGTACCGCAAACCGGACAAGTTACTCCAGTAATAACAGTCACTATCGTCTCTCCTTGCGAAATTGGTTAAGCAGATTCTGCAAGCTTAACACCTTTTCATTGGGTGCTGGTTCAACTTCTGCAGGTATACCTTTCAAGGATGACATGCCAGTTCCATGAGTTTTAGGGTTCATGATGAAACTTGCCCAAGGGCCGTAGGGAATGAAAACGATTTTAGGATGAGGAGCCCTAGCGGATTTCACAGCCTTCAGAACCACTGAACCAAAATCAGTGATGACTTTAACGTTGGTGTTTTCTTTTACTCCGAGAAATTTCATGTCGTTGGGGTCTATTTGACAGATCACCACACTTTCTAAGTACTCTTTGGAAAGTTTGCCCATTTCTTTTCCTCGACCTTGGTTTATCGTTCGCCCAGTTATCAGTGAAACCTTTAGCTTAGGCATCTACCTACCTCAGTAAGCGGCATGTTCATTTACAAGCTTTTGAAAATCTTATTTTCGCATGGTCACCTATTAATCTTGTTGATGCGATTAATCTGGAGAACGCTACTTCAGTTCTCTCAAAAAACTCCCTCATTAATGTTTTTTCGATAATTTGCTTGCTTCTTGTACAGCTTTTAAGGCAACCGCAATCATGTCTTCATCTGGCTTTTTTGTTGTTAAATGTTGAAGTCCCAAGCCCGGTATTGTTAGAATTTTCATAATCGTTGAGTTCTTGTATCTGTCGCTGATTTTCAGAATTTCGTAAGAAATAGAGGAAATTACAGGGATAAGTATAATCCTGTAAGATAATCTTGTGGCGAAATCTTGCCTTGGTAAGAGCGAGAATAACAGGATACTTATCAAAAGCACAATGAAAAGAAAAGACGTTCCACATCTTGGATGAAGTCTAGAATAGTCTTTAGCGTTCGCAACACTCAATTCAACTCCAGCTTCGTGAGTGTTAATAGCTATGTGCTCTGCACCATGATATTGAAACACTCTCCTAAATTCGCCAATAAAAGTCATGACTACGAGGTAAAGGAGAAAAATTGAAATTCGAATTATGCCTTCTACCACATTGAAAACCACACCTTTGAACTTTAAAAGCGTGGCTAAGAAGAAAGGACTAATGCTGAATAAGAATATGGATAAGGCTATAGCTAAAATAAACGCTATTGCCATTTCTTTAGTTTCAATTTTTTCGCCTTCTTCTTCCAAACTTACATTTGCGGAGAAATAGAGCCCTTTGATACCTAAATACATGGTTTCAAATAGTGCTAAAATTCCTCTTAAGAATGGTATTTTTAGGATCCTATATTTTTCAGACAGGGATTTTATTTCCTCGGTTTTTGTTAGTATTTCCCCATTTGGCTGTCTAACGCAGATTACCGTGTGTTTTTTAGAGCGAATCATGACTCCTTCTATTACTGCTTGACCGCCAAACGCTAGCGAAGGTTCTTCCTTGTCTTTGTCAGTTAGTTCCATACCTTCTGAGAAGAAACGTGTTCTTATTAATATTCTTCACGCAAGCTTTAAAGCACCCGAAATGGCTAATACTCGGATACATTCCCACCACAACATTCAGGTGAAATCAAAAATGCCTAAACCAACTGAAAAAGCCGTTAAGCTGAGTTTTGAGGAAAGCTTGGAAAAAGTCGTTTCTACTGAAAACTGTATGGGTTGCGCTGCCTGTGTCACGATGTGTCCACTTGGCTGCCTAGATTACTTAGAAGAAAAACCAAAACTGGTGAGTAAATGCACAGCATGTGGAATTTGCGCCAAAGTTTGTCCCAGATACGACTTCTTATGGCCTGCTATAGAAAAATTCGTGTTCGGGAGAGAAAGGAAGCCGGAAGAAGATTTTGGCATTTATCGGCGCATAGTTATTGCACAGGCTTGTGACAAAAACATACTTCAAGCTTGCCAAGATGGAGGAGCAGTCACTGCTCTCCTAACGTTTGCTCTGGAAAATGAACTGGTGGATGGTGCCATCGTTTCTGGAGTCGGTGAGGATAGGCCATTTTATCCTGTTCCGAAATTGGCAGCAACCCCACAGATGGTTTTGGAGTGTGCTGGAACAAGATATTCTTATTCACCAAATTTCCTCGCATTTCGGGAAGGAATTAACCAAAAGAAGAAGAGCTTAGCCTTTGTTGGAACACCATGCCAAATTCATTCCTTGCGAAAAATTGAGATGGTTCCCCTTAAAAAATACGCTAATTCCTTGCAATTAACAATTGGGTTGATGTGCACTGAATCCTTCACATATGAAGGGTTAATGGAGAAACATATTCAAAAAGAACTCGGCATCAACCTGCATGATGTCAGTAAAATTAACATTAAAGGAAAAATCTTAGTTACCACCAAATCCGGCGAAATAAAAACTATCTCCCTTGCAGACGCAAAAAAATACACCCGTAAAGGTTGCCTCCCATGCACCGATTTCTCTGCCGAATTTGCCGACATATCAGCTGGCGGTTTAGGACTAAACGGCTGGACCTTCATCATTATCCGCACTGAAAAAGGCGAAGAATTTTTTGAAAGTGCTGAGAGGAACGGACTAGTTAAAACAAAATCTGTTGATGAAGAAAAGAGAGCTTTTAATTTACTGATTAAACTTTCAAAGAGAAAACGGAGAGCACCCAGCGTTTCCACATGAACATTTTGACTCACTAGATGCCATGTTCTTTTTCGCTTGCTTTTTCTGTGAGTTGCTTTGTTACGTTTGATGGTATGTCTCGCAAACTTAGCTTTCATGAGAGGAGAAGAGGGATACAATAGCGGTTTGATAGAAACTTGAACGTCGCTCGAATGCACACACAGCAGTTTATACATCAAAATTAGAACAGGAAATTTGGGGGCACATTTAGATTGAATGTTAAAGAAATTATGGTTGAAAAAGTGGTCATCATACGGGCTGACGCGACAGTTAAAGAAGCTGTGAGACTAATGAATGAATACGAGATTGGATGTCTACTTGTAGCCGAGAATGAAGAAACCGTGGGAATAATAACCGAGAGAGACGTTCTAAAAAGAATCATATCAGAATCTAAGAACCCGGAAATGATCAAAGTTTCAGAAATAATGTCCAAACCTCTGATAGTTGGAGGACCAGACATGTACATAGAAGATGCTACGCGGCTAATGTTTAAAGAGAACATAAAAAAGCTTCCGATAATGGAAAACGAGCAGCTTGTTGGTCTAGTAACTTTGTCCGATATTGCTAGAGTTGCACACTTGAGTCCACAGATAATTAAGATAATAAACGAACTCAAGAAAAAAGGGTGGCTTCCTTCACGAAGAATGAAGAAAGTCATAGACTTCTACATAGCTTAACCAACATCTAATAGTGGATCATAGGGACGAACTATAGCCATTCTAATCTAGGTAACCCTGTGACTGCTACGCACGTTTCTTTTTCTTCAAAAAAGTTTGCCGAACTGCCGCTACGTATTCAGTAAACACTAGGTCCCCCACTTCTGGATCATACTCGATAACATGCCCAATTTTTTCGTAGAGCAGCTTCATTATCATAATTTCAAGAACTTTGGCTCCTGCTCCAAAGAAATTTTCAATGGCGTCTGTAAACTCTTCAATTCTGTAGGGAATGTCTTGCCTGTTAATGTTGCAAGTCTTTTCCAGATAGAAATAAACTACGTCCTTTGCAGAGTCACCTAGCGAAGACAATCCTTCCTCTACTGCTTCTAACAAGAGCTTTTCGAAACTACGGTTGCTCAATGTTCATCCCCTTGGGGTTAACTCCAATATATGGGTTCAAGAAATCTTTTATATATCACTTATGATGTTCGCGCATTTCTTGGTCACTATCCTTAATCACCTCAAGTACAAGACATCCACTGTTCGTCATATACTGATAATAACCGTTTGCAGCAAAAAACCTACGAAGAACGAACAAAGAGAGGGGTTTGCCGTGGGGAATCTGGAAACTATCTTTGCAGGCTGACAGTTCTCCTAGACAAAAGGGTTTCAAGAAAGGAAAAGATACTGTTAATAAGCGGTTAATAACAATCACTTAGCAAGTTGAACAGGTGATCTTTTTGGAGAAAGTGAAAATAGGAGTTTTTAAATGCGGCAACATCGGAGCATCTCCCATATTTGAACTACTCCTTGATGAACTAGCAGAACGTCAAGACATTAAAGTACGAACATTAACAACAGGCTCCAAAATGGGCGTTGAAGACATCGAAGAGACTCTACCCAAAATCTTCGAATTTAACCCTGACCTCATAATTTTCATGTCTCCAAACCCAGCAATTCCTGGACCTGCAAAGGTAAGGGAGTTTTTGTCAAACAAAGGTGTGCCCAGCGTGGTAATCTCGGACAGCGTAGCGAAACGCATCAAGAACAAACTTGAAGAACAGGGGTTAGGCTACATAGTAATAATGGGTGATCCAATGATTGGGGCGCGGAGAGAGTTTTTGGACCCTGTAGAAATGGCGATTTTCAACTCAAATGTCCTCAAAGTGCTTGCAATCACTGGTGTTTGCAGAATGCTACATCAGGAGATTGATAAATTAATAGTAGCCCTTAAAGAAGGGTCAGCCATCACTTTGCCGAGATTTGTGATCGACACGGATAGTATTCGGGATAATTCTGACTTTCAAAATCCTTATGCTAAAGCCAAAGCTATGGCTGCATATGAAATGGTTAAGAGGGTTGCTGAAATCGATATTAAAGCTTGTTTCGTAGAGAAGGAGAAGGCGAAATACGTTCCTCTTGTTGCTTGTGCGCATGAATTGGCTCAGGCGGCTGCTAGATTAGCTGAGGAGGCAAGGGAGATTGAAAAATATGCTGACACTCTGGTGAGAAAACCACATTCGAAGAAGGGTAAATCTTTAATTAAAACAAAGTTGATGCTTCCACCTACTTTGGATGAGGAAAATCATTGAAGACGGCTTGAAACGTCACGACATTAAAGAAACGCTTCACTCAGGCAGAACGGTCTCTCCAGAAGCAAGTTTTTTAAAATCTTCTTCACCTTCAGTGTAGCCTGAAGCAATCAACAAATCGCCAGCTCTGATTATTGAATTGGGTTGAGGTCTCAACCATTTTTTTCCTCTTCTAATGGCTAGCACCCACATGCCTGTTTCCTCTGGGAGCTGAGCGCCTCGCAAGTTTTTGTCAACGAGGGAAGATTCCTTCGCCACCTGCACACGGGTCACCGTTTCTTCAGCTTCTTTAATGACGAGCTTCAATACGGGGTGAGGCTCTAGGCCTCTTAGCACGACTTCACTGATTTCGGCTGCGGCGTCTGCTATTCTTTCTGCGACTACTCCGAGTCGAATCAGGCCTAGAAAGTTTTTAGATTCTTCTGGTTTGAATCCGCTGGATAGAACAAGGAGTTCGAATTCTGTGTGTAGGTTGTCGATGTGTTCTTCGAGTTCTTGTACTTCTTCTGCTAGTTCTCGGCTGTTCAGGAGAACTGAGGAGTAGGCTAGGTCCATCATGAGTTCGGAGGTGTCTTTCAGTTCTACAAGTTTGTTTGCGATGTTTTTGAAGGGTTTTTTGGTTGAGGTCATGGTTTATTCCTCAAGTTTTTGAATTGTTCCTTTGGCTAGGCCTTTGATTTCTTCAATGCCTAATGGGGCTCCTCTGGCGATGAGGATGTCTTTTTCTTTGATGGTTTCGTTTCCTTTTGGGTTGATGATCCAGTTTCCTTTTCGACGAATTGCGATTATGTCGACTCCGATTTTTGAGGCTAGTTTTAGTTCTTTTAGTTTGTGTTTTGCTAGAATGGAGTGGGGGTTAACTTCAGTGCGGGTTAGTTGTTCTTCTACTTTTTGAAAGGCTTCACGGACAATGGGGTGGACACCGATTTCTTGTAGTACTATTCCAGCTATGTCTGCGGCTGCGTCTGATATTTTGTTGGCGGCAGCAGCTACTGTGTATACTCCGACGAGGGTTTCGGCGTCTTCGGCGTCTCTGGCGGCGAGCATGGCGTTCATTTCTAGGATGTAGGCGAGGGTGTCGACGCGTTTTTCGAGTTCTAGTACTTCTTCTGCGAGTTCGCGGCTGTGGAAGAGGGCTGCGGAGTATGCTAGGTCGATCATTAATTCGGATATGTCTTTCATTTCGATGAGTAGGTTGCGGACTGGCATAGGTTTGTATTTGATTTTTTCTAGGTGTACCATGCTGTTGGTGACTCTCCGTGTTTGGCATATGATTGTACGTGTTAATAACGTTTAGCTGAGTGAGGTTGAGGAGGAGTGCAGTTTTGGGTCCCGTAGGAAAAAATGTTTTGGGGCTTTATTACCGTGGTTGATGTAGTGTAGCTGGGTCATGTGGTGAGAAGGTATGTTGGATTGGTGTTTTTTTTGGAAGGATTGTTTGTGTTGAAGGTGAGGGTTGTTATAGGGAGGATGGAGAGGGAAAGAGTTTTGTAATTTGGTGATTTTTGGCATAAGGTTTGCACTTTAAATGTGTGATGTTGTGGTTTTTGAGCAGGAAAGTTGGGGTTGTTTTATGGGATAGTGTTAAGTTTGTTGATCCTGATTGGTTTTGGAGAGCTATTAATACATGTCAAGGTTAACCTAGAACATGTGGAAGGTTATTCTGTAGGCTCGTTTCATAAGTTTTATCAGTGGATTTATTAAACTACTTAACTGAGAATTGTTGTCTTGATGATTGGCGACGATTTTCTCTCAAGAGCACCAATGTGGGGTGTAATGGTCAACTGACTAATAGTTGCAATGGGGAGGAGGTGATGAAAGAAATGGCGGTGTTTAAGGGAATCATTAAGCGTCTTCGTGTATATGATCAGCCTGAGACGACAGGCAAAAAAGTCTTTGTCTATCTGGCTCCAGGAACCCAGAAGAACTATGTTGGCAATAGTTCGGATCCAAATGTTATTCATGCGTTGTTCTTGGCGTGTGATAACGGTCGTGCAGTTCAAGGCTTCGCAAATGAAAAATTCAAAATTGAATGGATCGATTATGCAGGAAGTTGAATTTAGATAGCTTCAAAGTCTGGTCAACTCAGGATAACTGATTTCTACATCTGATGCGGGATAGTGATGAAAAGGCTTAGGTCAACAAACTTAACAGTATCGTTCTATGAAAAAGCTATTTAGTTGCTATGTGGCAATTCAACGTTATGCAGGCAGGTGGTGTTTTTGAAGATTCTTCTTGATGAGATGTATGCTGGTTTGAAAGAATATTTTGAAGTTCTCGGATGGACTGTGTTGACTGTTCAAAAGGCAGGGTTACAGGGCAAAAAAGACAGAGAAGTTATAGAGTACGCAAAGAAAAACAATTTACTACTGGTGACTCAGGACCAGAAACCAGCGAATCTAGCTGATCTCACAGGAGTCAAATGTGTGCTGATTTCCAATGCAATGATTGCAAAAATCGCTGATGCACGAATAAGAGAGAAATACCCAAATATCGTGCCCACACACGAATCTTGACTGCCCTCAAAACCTGTCTCTCCTCAACTCAACGCGCGCATGTCCGGGAGAGAATAGATTCTCTGAGTTCATAAACCCGAGTTTTAAACTTGTTTTCTCCATTTCCTTCCACCATTCCTCGATCAGTAATTTTTTAGTTAAAATAGCCAGTTCCTTTTGATTTTTTCCCAGTTCATACAATAAAACATCGAGGACGGATGTGCGCGCGTTTCTCGTTAACCGAACTGTCCAATATTGATCAAACCTTTTGCACTTAGGGCTAGTTATCAGAGATTATCTACAACAAGAACTGTATTAGTTCCTTGAAGATCACAGAGTGTATGGTCAGAATAAATAGATGTTAAGCATTCTCAAAAAGAATGGAAAAAGGATAATTTACTTCTGTCGATTTTTCCCTGCAGCAAATCGATGAGATTGAGTAATAAAAACTTTGTCTGTAAATCACTATTGCCTTTACTTATTACATTAATAAGACCAATGAAGTCCCAGTATTCTTTCTTGACCTTAAAGTCTTCTTTTAGGTTCCTGTAGTATTCAAGAAAACTGGCAAATTCTCTTGCACAATCAGTTGAATCGTCTTCCAAGAAATATGAGGATAATACAAGAAATCTAATACCACATTGGTCTACACTGTCCCTTGTTTGATTCAGACCATGTAAAAGGTATTTTCTTCCTTCTTCGCATCTTTTTACTTTAACAAGATTTTCCGCAAGAGAAATCTTATCCATGAAATCTAAAGTTTTGATATTTTTGAGGTTCAAATTTATTGACTCATTGAAACATTTTTCAGCTTCGGACAAATTACCAATAGCTTGTAAACTATCGCCTTTATTTGCCCATGCTGAAGCATAGCTGGGTTCTATCTCCAAAGCTTTGTCAAAACATTCTATTGCAAGATCATGTTTATCTTTTATTCGAAGAACTGTACCTTTGTTATTCCATGCCAACATAGAATTTGAGTTTAGCTTTATAGCCCGATCATAACACTCAATGGCCTCATCATGCTTCCCCAACATATAAAGAGCATTACCTTTCTGAATCCATGCATCTACGTAATTTGGGTTCAGCTCTATAGTCTTATTACAAGATTTGATCGTCTCTTCGTACTCTCTTTTATTGTAAAGAGCTATACCTTTGTTAAGCCATGCCCATTTGAAATTTGGGTCTAACTCTATAGCCTTATCATAGCATTCCATAGCCTCATCATACTTTTTCAAATTGTGAAGGGCATTGCCTTTATCATTCCATGCCGATGCATAACTGGGATCTATGTCTATGACCTTCTCGAAGTATTTAATTGCTTCATCATACTTTCTTAAATTGTAAAGGGCCAAACCTTTGTTCTTCTTTGGGAAAATTTTTTTTGGGTCAATCTTTATGGCCTTGTCATAACACTTGATTGCTTCATCATACTTCCCTAACCTATAAAGAACATTACCTTTGTCATTCCATTCGTCAGCATCGCTATCAACTGTCATAGATGTGCGCGCACCTCCGATGTAGGCGTATCTTTTTTCAGTGCGCTGGAACTACTGGGATTTTCGAATGGTTTACACATTCTTATGAATTTTTTCCGGCTCATATCTCCTTTGCTCGCTCTACATAAATACACGAACAATTTTTTCGTGGTATCATCGAGTTTTGTGATTCTGTCAAAATCAGGGAAATTATCTACCAAATCTTCAAGTTTTGGGTAGACGTATATGAGTTCTGGGCTAATATACAGCATGTTGTCAGTTAGCCAACTGGTCCCCTTATCTTGATACGTCATCAGGGTTGCATCTATTTCACGTTTGAAATCAAGTGCTTTCTTATGTTTTGGGTTGATTTCCAAGACGTTAGCTATGCGATCTACTGCCTGAAATAGAAACACAGGTTTGTTCTTCTTGAAGGCTTTCTCAGCCGCATTCATATTCTGCTGTATATTTTCTTCATATATCGTTGGGCACTTCGCAATCATCAGATTGCCCAATTCGCCGGCAAATAGTCCGCGTGCGTTCTGTTTTCCCATGACCTCTAGTTTGGACCTTACAACTTCTTTAAGTCGATCTAAGTAGATTATTCCGCTTCCATCAGGATCTGCTGCTTCACCATCCAGTCCTTCTATCAGACAAAATGTGAAGGCTCCATGAGCGTGAGCTTCTTTTTCATCTCCATGTTTATGCACGCATTCAGGCATTTCTCTTGATTGTTGATCTTCTCCGCTGGAGGCTAGTATGATCATTCCTTCCCTAGAAGAAAAATCTTTGATATGTTCGTCATATTTTTTCCCGGGATCGAACGTGGCTTTGCTACCTTTCGTGGCGATTCCACTGTAGCAACAGTCAAGGATAGTCATGGCGCATTTCACATGACCAGATTCAACAGATTTAGAAATCACCCGGGTGAGTTCACTCATTCTTATGCCAGAAACAAAAGGATGTTTCATAGACATATCACAAGGAGCTATGTATCCTTCGTTATACCACTCAACTTCAACCCCGTGCCCTGAGAAGTAGAAAAGGGCTAAGTCACAGCTCCTACCGGTGTCATAGAATACATCACTAATAGCTTGGAGAATTTGCTTATGTGTGGCCTTATCTCCTATTAAAAAGTGTTTTTTTGGTATCGTAAAACTTCCGATACGGGGGTCTTTCAACCTTTTATAAATATCCCAAGCATCATTTTCAGCACCTTCTAGTTCTGGAAGTTCCTTGTATTTCTGTACGCCCACAACTACAGCCCGGCGCTTGGGCATAACATTTGGCATTATCACCCTCCTCTATGTTTGAGCTCAAGCTTGCCTGTGATGAAGGAGAAACTTACATCCCATTTCTTTAAGTAATCTCGAATCCCCTTTAACGCACTATTAATAATGCCTTTAATGCGAGACATACGTACCTTATGATTCTTCTCACGTATGGCTTCGGATATTTTGCCTTCAATGAACAGATTAAACATTTTCTGTACGCATTCAAAGGTCAAATCTGGGGAATTCAGTAGCCTTTTATTATCGATCTTCACATACGCTGTTGAATATTCCGTTGGTGGTGAAGCTAGTTTATCGATAGCCGTTACTATTATTGTAGGGAAGGTCCTGATGCCAAATTTTTTCACTATCTTCTTATAGTTTGGATCATCTAGTCTTGCTATATTCACAAGAAGATTTCTGCCCGCAATCTCTCCCAGGTTTCTAAGTTTGCTTGCTAGATCTTCGTTTAGACTAATACCCGGATAATATAGCACGTAAACTTGATAATCAGAAGGTAGATCATTAAAAAAGATATTCTCTCCGACATCCTTAGTTTTCTCATTGATAAGCTCAGACAAAACTAACTGATAAGACATATCCTCTCCTCACCTATCATAAGGTTTGCATGAAAGATTTAAATTTTTCCTTTTCAATACACGTAAAAACCTAATAGGGAACGTTTTTCGAAAATAGAAGTATAAGGTCGAAATGGGGCTCTTGAAAAAAGTTTCCTCTAAGAAGTATAAATTGTAATGGCGTCTAGAGGTCCCAACTTTACCCGTAGCTTCTCTAACTATGTAAAAGCGGTAACTGCTTTGTTTCCTACGATGTAGTTACTGTTAAGGTGCGTTTTGGTTCATCAACCTACCTTTATCATACTTGCGGATTAATTGTACTATCTCTTGCATTTTTTCTTCGTTTTTTTTGTTCGCGTGTATATTTTAGCATAGTAGCCCCTGGAGGGGTTTTAAGCCAAGCTAGAAGTCTATTCATATCGATAGAGATAATGTTTAAAACTTCTGCGTCTAGAAACATTTCTTTCCATAATTTGTCTAAAACGTTATTAGATATTTCTTCATTTCCTGCAAAAAGCTCTTGACTAATTAAACCTTCTCTTTCAGCAGTTTTTAGGATGTTCCATAAACAATAGCTTGAATTCAATAGGCTTGCCTTTAGCGGATCAGTTCTAAGTACGTTGACTAGAGGATTACTTCCACGCCGAGCGCGCGCATGCATGTCTTGGCACGTCTTGGCCAAAAAGCATAACGCCAATTCAAATTTACGTGCAGATACTGAAAACTGGAAAACAAGACGAATACTTGAGCAGAGTTGAAATCACACTGGAGGAAGCAGAAACATTAATAGAAAGCGGTTTTGAATATGTCACCGACATGCAGATAGGTTAAATGACCTGTGAGCTAGTCAAAGAAAACTTGGAGGTCTACATAATATTGGATACATTCCGAGTTAATAATGTTGAAATCGAAGATACTTTCGCCGAAATGTTTCCGATGTGGGCAAGTAGAATCGTGATAACCGCTGACAACGAAAAATGGGCACTAACAGCAGCTAGAACAGCAACAGGCTTCGCCGCCTCCATCATCATGTCCCCAGCAGAAGCCGGA
>CP070759.1:1263493-1304385 GCA_020348945.1 Candidatus Bathyarchaeota archaeon | reverse complement strand
ATGCACTTCAACGCAACCATCACGCCTTACCATGCTGATGTGGACTTGGACACTGGAGTAGCCTACGCACTATACGCACTGGACTACGGTGATGAGTGGGCTGTCTGGGGCTTTGAGGCTGTGCTTGGAGATATCCTAGCATCGTCTCCGGCGCACAACGTGTCAGACTTTGACCTATACGTTAATGCCACAACAGGTGAGTATTGGAAATCTCCATACGAGAGTTATGGGCCTGGCAACAGATGGTATGGCGAAGCGAATTTGACAATAGACTACACGCCTATAGGGTGGGACCTCAAGGAAGGCGAACAACTCATACTCAAGTTTCCCAGCGGCGATCTCATTCCCATACCAGCGTATCTGCACAACGGAACCCTGCACTATGGAAGCACGTTTTCCAAGAACGTCACCGAAATGTGGGGACATAGTCTAGGTTACGTATACATAGAAACTATAGAATGGAACGGATTTGACACCTCAGGTCCCAGCAGCATCAGCTACGATTCAGTGGAAAGAGTTATGAATTATACGGGCCCCTTAAACCTGACCGGTTGGGATTGGTGGTGGGGATTCCCAGAGTATGGCGTCCCTTACATCGAGCTTTACTATAATCTAACCACCCAAATAGTCATCACCAGCGTCACACCTTCCCAAACCTCGGTGACAGCTGGCGACTCCGTGTCAATCGATGCCGTAGTTACAAATGAGGGAACCGAGACAGAGACCTTCAATGTCACCGCCTACTACGACACCACCGCCATAGAAACACAAACGGTCACATCCTTATCCGCTGGAGACACCACAAACCTAACCTTCACATGGGACACCACAAACGTGGAAGCAGGCAATTGTACAATAAAAGTAAAAGCTGAATTTTCAAGCTATACCAAGGAAAGCATGGTCACAGTAGCGTCTCCACCGCCTCTGATACCCATAGAAATCATCATTGCCATAGCAGGAATCGCTGTCATAGCCATTGTAGCAATCGCATACGCTGCAACGCGGAGGAAGAAAACCACATAAACCACTTCGAATCCTCCCTTTTTTTAAACTAACTTTTATAGGTAGAACTCATAACGCTGTATTAAGTTGCACAACAATGTTAAACCGGCGGATAAAGGCAGCTCTTTTCACTTCAATTTTAGCCTTAATTCTTGCCGGTAGCTTTCTTAATGCACAAAGAATCCTAGAAGAGGCTAACACAAGCCTCCCATGCCCTAAATGCTCCAGACAGTCGAACCCTGACCTCTACACTACGTCTTATTCCCTTGTCTTCATCTACGGTGCAGTCTCAGGCTTCAGTCCATGTCTGATAGCGCTAATCTCATTCGTCGTAGCGGCAACTCTACAATCTTGGGGAAGCCCCAAACGAGCGTTAAAGAAAGTGATAGTCATCACAGGCGGAGTTTTCTACTTACAAATGATCATTTTATACCTAATTGTCCCCGTTATCACTGCTCCAACCGTGCTTGGCTACGCCACTTACTTCACAATTCCCTTCGCCGCGATCCTAGCAATTCTAGGCGGTGCACATCTCATAGAAGTGTTTCATGACTTTTACACAGGAAATTGGAGAACAGGAGGAGACCCAATAGTTCCCCTATTCAAAACCCCGAAACCCATTAAAAAACTCATCCAGAAAATATCACTGCAGAACAATGTGTATTTCGATTTTTCAGTGGGAGTATTGTTTTCTTTCATCAAACTATGCTGCACTTTGCCCCTACTATTTTCTCTCCCCTTAATTCAGCCTCTCCAATCCATAGCTAGTGTAACCATATTCAATGTCGGTCTAGTGTTTCCCGTGCTGCTCCTCGGCGTACTCCTAAGCATAGGCTTCATTAAAACAGGTCAAATACGCGAAGTACGTTCGAAAGGCAGAATCTTGCAGAGAACCATTGTGGGAACCGCTCTCATAGTTACAGCCTTCTTCATTCTTCAGTGAAAACAGAACACTTAACGCGCACGCCAACGCGTGGCTTCAAAACTCTAGGCCTAGCTCTTCCAGTTCTTTTTTAACCTTGTTATAAATCTCCAAACATTTGCGAGATGGCTTTCCTGTCTTTACGTCAAAGCATTCCTGATATTTCACACCTAATGGAGGATTCGCGAGCTTATCCTTGTACAACGACTCAAGGTGTTTCACGATGTCGTTAGCGTCTTCTCTTTTAAATCCAGCTGCAGCAGTTGCATGGGCAACCTCGGCAGCAAACCGAGGTTCTATAGGTGTCATATAATCCTCGTGAATTGCCTTTCCAATTCCCACAGATTCTATTGAGAGACCAGAGACAACAGCTGTTATAACGCGTGCTGCGATTTCGTGCAAGCACATTTCCGTACAGGGTCCAGCTGCGGTATAAGTTAGGTTCATTGACAACAAATGGGTGTTCCGGCTGATTGCTTGGCCGTAAGTGCTTATCACCCAAGACAGTTCCGGTGCTGTACTACACCTATAATTAATGTGAACTGGAAAAACTAGGTGACATGTTGCTTGATATACAAGAACTCCTAGAATATGATAGGCAGCAGCAGTTATGGCTGTGCCCTCTGGTCCGCCGCAGTAGCCACCGAATACGGGACCTGATTCCCCGACAATACGAGCGCCGAGGTTTGACAGAGCGCAGGCTTTGTTGAGGCGATCAAAATCTACTTTCAACTCTGCTAGTGCGGCCATCAGGTATCCATCTGAAGGTCTAAGCCCATATTGCGGATGAAGTGCTGCAATCAATGATGGAGCGGACTCTGCGGTTGCGAGTGCGTTCATGATTGGCAAGCCGGGTCTTCCTGCTTTTCTCAAAGCTGCTCTTGCTAAAATTGCATTTCTTATTGATCCATAGATTTCTAAAGGCGAGTTAGATCGTATTCTCATTCCATCCACTGAAGTTAGAGCTGGCGTAGTTATAGAATCGGCAATAGGTATCGATCCATAACCTTGCACTAAACTTGCAAGAACTTCCTCAGAGGACACGGGTGCGCCTCCTGCCCCGATGAAACACCATGGCGGCGTCTTGTCCTCAGGTTTTCTCGGAACCATGATCTTGGCATCCTTCCCTTCTCCGAAGCTGGCTTTGGAAGGAGCGTTTTTCAGGCCCTCTTTAATCTCGTTTTCATCGAATTTAATTATCCGCTCTGTGTCTTTGCAGTATGTGCCGACCTCGCGGTAGAGGTCGAGGGCAGCTTTGAAAACATCGTCAGCTAAACTGTCGTCTGATGAGACAGAGACGTCTGGGTCATACTTGATTTCATAATCTTTTACAAGCTCCCTTAGTTTAGTCGCAAATATTTTTAGGTCATAGTCTCTTTCTGAACAGGGTTTCCCCGTTAAGGCTCTGTTTACGGCGTCTAAAAGAGTAGGCAATTTAATTTCACCCTTCAATTTTTGTTGATGGATTTTGTATTAGACACTGTTTTATAACGTTTCCCTTATTCAAGCTTCATGTGTTATTCAGTGGTTTAAAGAAGAACTTAGTGGAGGCCTCAACCTTCTAGCGTGTTTGCGCTGGCCTTCACACACTTATCTTCTCCAATTTCGCTTTAACAACTCTCATCTTGTCAGCGAATGCTGATTTATCTTTTCGTTTGATCGTGTTCAGCCATTCTATCGATTTCTCACAGAAAAAGCTTTCAACGCTCTCTACGTTGGGTAAATTCATTTGAAGGCTTGCGCAAAATTCCGGGTCTTGAGAAGCAACTGTTTCAGCTAGCGTCAACAACAGCTTGAAGCTGGTTCCAGCAGCCTTTCTTGTTTCAACAAGGTCAACACAATTTAGTAAGGTGTCACAAATGGCTATACCAATAAAGTGGGGAAGCCCTAAAACCGCAGACATTAGCTCATCATGCTTTCTTGGAGACATTATGGACACATTTACCTTTCTCTCCTCCAACCAACTTTTAAAATCGTCTGCAAATTTTCTTTCTTTGTTGTTGGTTGGGGTGAGGATGAAATTTTGGTTTTGAATGTTCTCTGCGCGAGGACCAAACATGGGATGGGTTCCCAATGTTATCCCAGTCTCTATGTGTTCGTGCATTACTTTGACGGGAAACTCCTTAACTGAACAGATGTCCATAACCACCTGGTCTGGACGTATGTGTGAACGTATCTCCCTTACGACTTCTTTGAAGTTCTCCATGGGCACGGATATGAAAATTCTGTCAGCACTTTTGACTGCATTTACGTTGTCAGCGATTTCAACTCCAAGCTCATCTTTTATTTTCAACAACTTTTCCTTATTTCTACCCGAAACTATCACCTGCATGCCTTCATCCAAGAAAAACTTTGTGAACCATCGACCCATTTTTCCCGTGCCGCCAATTATAGCTACTTTCATTCTAGCGCCTCGCAAATTTTTTCTAATCCCAGCTTGATTTCTTCTTCTGGCATGGTTAACGCTATTCTGAAGTGTTCTCGATAGTCTCCAAAAGAGGTGCCGGGAGTTATGGCGACTCTCTTGTCCAGCAAATCAAACGCAAACTTCTCAGAATCTAGATTGGCGTACTTTGGAAAGATATAGAAGGGAGCATCGGGTTTAGTGAATTTTAATTCTGTTTCCGAAAGAATCTTGCAGGCCAAATCTGCTCTTCGTCGGTATATCGCCTTCATCTCCCCGGCGATTTTCTCTTTCAGTTCCAAAGCCTTTAAAGCGGCTTCTTGAACGAAAACGGGAACGTTTGTGAAGGTCATCTGGTTCAGTTTCATCATTTTTCCAGCCAGCTCCTTGTCCACGACAACGTAGCCGATCCGCCATCCCGTCATTGCAAATGTTTTGGAAAAACTGTTGACAAGTATTTGGCTGCCACCGAAGTCTAAAGTGCTCTTTGTCTTAACGAAGCTTAAATCACGGTAGACTTCGTCAGACATAATTGTGACTTTCTTATCGTTTGCAACCTCAACGATTTCTTCAAGTAAACTATTCTCTAGGACTTTGCTGGTGGGGTTGTTAGGATTGTTCAGTATTAGCAGCCGCGTCTTTTGGTCAATCAGATTTCTCAACTTTTCAATGTCAATTTTCCAGTTAGAATCAAATTCTGCCTTCAAAAATCTTATTTCCACTCCAAGAATTTTGGCGGCCATTTCATAAGCGGTCCAGTATGGAGTTAGAATTACAGCGTTTCCTCCATTTTTCAGCAGTAGGTACATTATGGAGAAAAAAGCCCACTTTGAACCTGGGATAATTATCACGTTTTCTGCGGAAACATTGTGGATGCTTGCCAACTTTGTTCTAAGCGTCTTCTCACCAGCATAAAAGGAGTATTTTGTCTTTCCATGTTTCATGGCTTCAAAGGCCGCTTCAATTATCTCCTTTGGAGTTGGTTGGTCAGGGTCTCCAATATTTAACTTTATAATTTTCTTTCCTTCACTTTCAAGTTCCATTGTTCTTTGACTTATTTCATACAACATTTTTCTTCACTACTTACTTTAGGTTCTGTAACTTTCACGTTCCTGAGCACGTATGCTCATGGCAATTATTTCTTGATACACAGCTCTAACTTCTTGTGGGTTAAGTCCCAGTTTCGACGCTATTCTTGCGATTCGCGTGTACTGCTCGCTTTCTCTTTGACTGTCCTTCACGGGAATCCCTTGCTCTTGCTTGATCAGCCCAATGTTTTCACAGACATCCACTCGCTCCTTTAAAAAACGCAGAATTTGGTCATCAATTTCGTCAATTTTCTTTCTTAGTGATGAAATCTTCTCCATTCTATTTCTCCTCCCGCAAAACTTTGGGTATAACTCCTGCTCGAAGCATATGATCAGCCAAAACCATGGCAACCACAGACTCGATAACAGGAACCGCTTTCGGCACGATGCACGGGT
This sequence comes from Candidatus Bathyarchaeota archaeon, assembly GCA_020348945.1. Taxonomy (GTDB): domain Archaea; phylum Thermoproteota; class Bathyarchaeia; order Bathyarchaeales; family Bathyarchaeaceae. Next base: position 1,298,573 of record CP070759.1, on the reverse strand, counting down.
CATGTCTGCCCCTAACTCGAATCAGTGTTTCCTCCATCCTTGATAGGTCAACGCTCCTCTGTTCTTTCGATATGGAAGGAGTAGGTTTTATGGCAGCTCTAACCACAATAGGCATCCCAGAGGATATCCCGCCCAAAACGCCACCTGCATTGTTTGTTAACGTCACAGTTTTTCCGCCGCGTATAGCATACGCATCATTGTTCTCTGATCCTCTCAGTTGAGCAGCCTTGAATCCGGCGCCGAATTCAACTTCCTTGACTGCTGGAACAGCAAACAACATCTTAGCTATGTCAGCGTCCAGAGAATCAAATATTGGTTCGCCGACTCCCACCGGAACCTTCAGAGCAACACACTCAACGACACCGCCCACGCTGTCGCCTTCACTTTTAGCCTTCAAGATACTCTCTTCCATAGCTTTTGCACGTTCCAAGTCAGGGCACCTAACTGCACATTTATACGTGTTGCTGCGAATCTCCTCAAGCTTGAGTTTCTTCTCAACTTTAACTTTACCTATCTCAATCGCGTAAGCCAAAACTTCGACACCGAAAAGACCTAGCAACTTCTTAGCTATGGCCCCAGCCATCACAAAAGCCACCGTCATTCTGCCCGAAAACCTTCCTCCTCCACGATAATCGGTAAAGCCTCCGTATTTAATTCGAGCAGGGTAATCTGCGTGTCCCGGTCTAGGCGTATCCTTAACTTGATCATATTCTCCAGGAGCCGCTTCTTTGTTCCAAACTAGGGTGCAGATGGGGGCGCTGGTTGTGAAGCCATTGAAGATTCCGGAGAGAACTTCAACGATATCTTTTTCTCTTCTCGCAGATACAATCTCGGGTTTGAGAGGAATCCTCTTGTCCACTTCTTCTTGAATGTCTCGTTCAGAAAGTGGGAGACCAGCTGGGCAACCGTCCACAACAACTCCTACACATCTGCCGTGACTTTCACCGAAACAGGTTACAACAAACTCTTTACCTATAGCATCACCCGCCAACAACATCCGCTCCTAACAAACGTAAATCATCAAAGAAGTGCGGATAAGATTTTCTAACACACTCAGAGTTTTGAATCTTCGTCTCGCCACTCGCCCCTAGAGCCGCAACAGCACAAGCCATGGCAATTCGATGGTCGTTATGAGGATCGATTGTTGCTCCATGCAATTGGCAGGGTCCTCTTATGATTAGACCGTCTTCATTCATGTTGATGTCGGCGCCCATTTTCTTTAACTCAGCGTGCAGGGAAGACAGCCTGTCAGACTCTTTGTATCTGAGCCTCTTAGCGTTGTACAATTTGGATGTTCCTTTTGAATAACATGCGAGGGTAGCGCAGACTGGAACTAGATCGGGTATGTTTTTTGCATCCACATCTACGGCGTTGAGTTGTTTTCCTTCAATCTCAACGTATTCATATCCAACGCTCACTTTTGAGCCCATTTCCTCCAATATATCCAGTATTGCTTTGTCTCCCTGCTTCGTATGATAATCAAGATGTTTCACTCTCATTTTCGAGCATGTTATTGCTGCAGCGGCTAGAAGGAAGGATGCAGACGAGAAGTCTCCTGAAACCTTATGATCACACGAGCTATAGTTCTGGTTGGAAGGAACTTTCAGTCGACTTAGATCATCTGATGCTGATATTTTGATGCCGTGTTTTTCAAGGACCTCAAGGGTCATTTGAACATAGCTTCTGGATTCCAGAGGCGTAGTGACTGCAATCTCAGTGTTTTCCTCCGCCCTTGGACACGCAAACAGTAATCCTGAAATGAACTGGGAGCTTACATCTCCCCTTATTGACGTTTTTCCCCCGCTTATCCCTCCGCCATGAACTCTGATTGTCAGACCTTGTTCACCTCGTTGAAGACTGGATTCTGTCCCCAGCTGTTTAAGACTTTGAAGAAGGGGCTCCAGAGGCCTCCTGCTAAGGGACAATCCGAGAGTGAAAGTGGAGGAACCGGGTGCTAGAGCCGCTACAGGTATCATAAAACGGAGGGTAGACCCGGACTCTCCACAGTCTATGGTTTTTTTAGGGGTTTCAAGGGGGGATGCTCCTTTAATCGTCCAACAGGTTTCTTTTAGTTCTACTTTTGCTCCGAAGGCTTCTATGGTCTCCAGCGTTGCTTGAGTGTCGTTAGAGGAGAGAGGATTCAGTATTTTTGAACTTCCTCTTGACAGTGACGCGGCAATCATCATCCTGTGCGTGTAAGCTTTGGACGGAGGAGCGCGGATTTCGCCGCCAAATCTCTCGCTTTTCTTGATCAGGACATCTGTCAACTTTGATCAACCTACCACCTTGGCTTTTTCGTGGTTTACGCGAGTCTGCAGGATGTCACCCTCGTACGTCTGCCACGCGTCTTTGACACTATCGATTTTCTCCTCAGGAACGATGGCGGTGACTGCGGGACCAGTGCCAGACAGCCCTGCGGCTAACGCTCCAGCCATTAAGGCGTCCACGGCTATGGAGGGGGTGTATCCTAACGCCGATGAGTATATCAAACCGTTGAGGGTCAGAGCTGACCAGAAATTTCCTTTCACTGCTTCTTCATGGGCTATCTTAACGAGAGATGCTACCCCTTTCATTCGTTGCACGTTAGAACCACTTGTGTACACTTTTTTTGCTGGAACATAAAATAAAACGGCTAGTTCCTCAGCTATTTCAAAACGCTCAACGATTCTCCTTTTCATGTTGTCAGTAACCACGACTCCTCCAAAGTAGGAGGCACAAGCGTCGTCAAAGGCACCCGTTATCGTAACCTTTGCCTCTACCGCCCCGTCCACACCTAGGTTTAAAATCGTCAGGTCATCTAAACTTTTGTTTAAAGCAGATACAGTTGCCAAGGCTATAGCATTCCCCGCCACACTACTACTCTTTAAGCCCCTAGCGATAGGGATGTTCGACCATGTTTCAACCTTCGCACCGAACTTTCCCTCAAGACTAAAATATTCAAGAACCTTGCCCACCGTTTTTTCAATCAAAACCGTGTCTTCGGTGGGATCTGACATAATATTGCTCTCAATAACTCTCGGTTTGTCTGTCAACTGGACTCTTGCCCTTGTCCACAAATCCACTCCGACAGCTGCTCCCTTACCAGTAGCGATGGCGTTAACGATGGTAGCGGCTCCGTGGGACACAGCTTCAGCTTTTCCCGTCAACTGAGAGCACCCAGCGTTGAAAGTTTATTTGAAACAGCCTTTCGCATTGCCTTGACTGGAGCCGGTTGGTTAGTCCATATTCCGAAGGAGGCGGCGCCCTGATGGACAAGCATTTCAATGCCGCTGACCACTTTAGCTCCCACGGACTTCGCGTTCTTTGCAAGCTTGGTTTCTAGTGGGTTGTAGATTATGTCCATAACGCATAAGTCAGGTCTCAGCCAGTTCGGGTCCACTAGGCTTCGGTTAACGTCTGGGTGCATGCCGACAGAGGTTGCGTTAATCAGTATATCCGCTTCCTCCAACTCCTTTTTCACTAATTCAGATGAACATAAGTTTCCACTTACCTTCTTGTTAAATTTTTTACCTAAAACTTCTGCCAGCTCCTTAGCTTTCCAAGTGGTTCTGTTGAGAATCTTAAGCTCCTCCACTTCCTGTGCTACATGAAACGCTATTGCTTTTGCGGCACCACCAGCTCCAAGCAGAAGCACCTTCTTTCCCTCCAGATTTACACCGTTTTCCTTCAGCGCTCTTACTGCACCAACACCGTCGGTGACGTAGCCTACAAGTTTCCCTCCGGCGTTGAGGATAGTGTTGACTGCACCAATAGACTTTGCCATCGAGTCTATTTCGTCTAGGTGTTCCATGACGGCTGTTTTGTGAGGCATAGTCACGTTTAACCCGTGAATGTTTAAACTTCTTGCGCCAAGTATTGCGTCTCTTAATTCTTCTTTTTTGACTCTAAAGGCTAGGTAAACAAAATTGAGGTTCAACTCTTCAAAAGCAACGTTGTGCATCACAGGACTCAACGTGTGTTCTACAGGATCTCCAATGACGCAGCAAAGCTTTGTTCTTCCAGAAATTTCCATTTCACACTAGCCCCAAAGCCTCGTACGCGACCCTCATTTCTTGAATAGTCAGCTGTCCCGACGCTGTTTCTCCCCCTTTCTCAAGAGACGCAAACGTGAAAAAGCCACCGAAGAATGGCGACAGAAGCCTAGAAATCTTGCCCAGTTCTCCCATGGAAAAACAAACAGTCTTAGCATTTTTGCAGGCTTCGGACACGAAGTTTAAAACGGTTAAATTGTCCTCAACCGACTTGGCCGTGGTTACAATTTTGCACACGTCGGCTCCACTCGCAATTTCCTTCCGGAGAACCTCCTTCATCTGCGGCAAACTTGGAGTTTGGTTAAAGTCGTGGAAGGACACTATGCACTTTACACCCATTTCATGTGCGTCGTTAACGATATTTTCCAGTTCAGATGCGGATAGCTCTATGTCGACGTATTCAAACCCGTTTCCAGCGGCCTTCAGTAGTATTTGTTTGCGCTCGGTTTCGCTTCCCCGAAATTTGCCGTGACATTTAATTGAATGGCTCGTTGCTATCAGAGGCATCTTACTACAACTTGCGATGTCAGATAATTCATCGTGTTCTCTAAAGTTGTCTAATCTGACTTCAATAAGGTCTGCTCTGTGGTTTTCAGCCTTCTCAACAAGCTTTAAAGCCTCAGCGAGAGTTTCAGGAAGGACCGAGACGCAGATCCTGATGGTCAACGCTCTATTACCATCTCCTCTTTCACCAAGGTTCCGAAATGCCTGCCGCCTTCCTTTGTTATATACACCAGAACCTCGTCGCCAGTTTTTAAACCAGTAACCGATTTGGAACCATCTCTGGTTACAAGTCTGATAGTTTCGGCGTTTTGAACTATTGTTTTTATTCTCCTCCCTTTGCATTCAGCTTCAATAAGCAACATAGGTCTCCACTCTATCTTTACCCTCCCTACATGCGTTGACCTAGTCTTTCCTTTCCTATCAACTACGAGGACCTCATCGCCCGCCTTCAGCTCTGAGAGATATCTAGTTTTGCTGAGTGAGGAAAGAGCGTATAGAGATACTGGTCCCACGTTAACCCTGAACGGACGTGTTTCCACGTAGGGACTTTTATGAACCTCTGCTTGAACGAGGAACAAACCGGAGGACTGGCATCCTGCGAGGATTCCTTCCCCCAACTTCATAAGGTCGCACGTGTCAACGCAGACTCTGGCTCCCATTCCAATCTGTTTCAGCTCCACGACTTTGGCGGACATCAACTCAATCTTTAAGGTTTTCTTGTTCGTGATAGCTGCTGTCTTTGCAAGTTCTTCAAGGCTATAAGTTTTCAGGACAACTCCGTCAGCCCCCAGCTCTAGAGTCTCTAAGGCAACCTTAGCGTCTTTTGCGCTTGGAACTTCGGCGAGCAGTTTAGTTTTCCCACGCGTCATCGCGATTACGTTCTCTAAGGGGATGATTTTCCAGTCGGGACAGTCGAGGATTATATAATCGTAGGATAATTCCACGGCACGGGCAATAGTCTTCTCATCTTCTCTTCCATGTATACTTACTTTCACTGCAACAGTTTTCCCCGTTTCTTTCAACTTTTTAGCTTTGCCTTCATCAAAGACTTCTAGCACATTGATGTCGCTGTCGCCTGAGCTGGCCGCTGTTTTGACTCCAGACTTTCTAGCTTTTTCTACATCCCGTGAGTCAACTAAAAGGACATCGCAGAACTTAGGGGCTGATTTCATTAGGCTGTTTTTTACTTTAACGGGAAATGACTCGTCTATTTCAATCCAGAGTTCTTTCACTTAGCCCCACCAATAATTTTTAAGGATTCATCGACTGAAGCGTTAGTATGCACGATTGCTGAGAGCGCCTTAACTATCAGGGTTGGGTTTTCGTGTTGAAACACGTTTCTACCAATGGAGAGTCCTGCGCCGCCAGCTTTCACCGAGTCTTGCACCATCTGTAAAATCTCTCGAACAGTTTCCACCTTAGGACCGCCAGCGATTATGACTGGAACGTGGCAACCGCGAACCACTTCTCTGAAGGATTCAATACTGCCCGTGTAGTTGGTCTTGATAATGTCAGCGCCTAGCTCAGCACCTAACCGAGCGGCGTGCGCAACCACATCCACAGCGTGTTGATTCTTAATCTTCGGACCTCTTGGGTACATCATGGCTAGCAAGGGCATGCCGTATCGGTCGCAGTCATCCGCAACCTTGCCTAGTTTCATGAGCATCTTGTCTTCCTGTTCGGCGCCAACATTGATGTGGACGGAAACAGCGTCTGCACCGATTCTTACGGCTTCGTCTACGGAACACACTTGAACCTTGTAGTTTGGATCAAGGCCAAGCTTTGTGCTAGCGGACAAGTGTACTATCAAGCCGGCTTGTCCAGTGTCAACGTGTTTCGCCACTCCCCTGTGCACTACAACCGCGTCCGCTTCACCCTCCAGAAGCTTGTCAATGATCGTTTGCATATTCACAAGCCCCTTAATTGGGCCCACGGTTACGCCGTGGTCCATTGGCACTATAACAGTTCGTTGGTCGTCACGGAAGATTCGTTTTAACCTTTTCTTTTTACCAGGTTCCAAACTTGTTCATCTCCTAAAGGTATTTTTTTGCTTTCAAGTATTCGGCGTTTAGAACGCCGCAACCAGCAGCCCCTCTTATGGTGTTGTGGCCTAGAACGACATATTTAACTCCTCCAAGGGCTGGATCTTCTCTAACTCTGCCAACCACAACGCTCATGCCGCCGCCTTCCATTCTGTCCAGTCTCGTTTGCGGTCTATATTCATTATGCTTAACGACGACGGGTTTCGCTGGCGCGGTTGGAAGCCCAAGCTTCTGAGGTTCCCCAACAAACCTTTCCATCGCAGCCATAACTGATTCAGGGTCTGCTTCGCGTTTTGGCTCGACGAAAACCGCCATCATATGCCCGTCCAACGTTGGAATCCGGTGGCAGCTAGCTGAAATCTTGAAGTCAGCTGGCTTTGAAGGAGAACCAAATATCTTTAGAGTTTCGGTTTGCGTTTTTTCCTCCTCTTCCCTGATGAAGGGAATAATGTTGTCTACGATGTCGAGGGAGGCGACGCCTGGGTATCCTGCACCAGAGATGGCCTGCATCGTGGAAACTATCATTCTTTCAACTCCAAATTCATCGTATATCGGTTTTAGGGAAAGGGTCAAAACTGTGGTGGTGCAGTTTGGGTTTGTAACGATTGCCCCGCTCCATTTTCTTCTCCTGCGTTGCTCGTCGATGAGGCAGACGTGATCACAGTTGACTTCCGGGTTCACCAGAGGCACGTCTAGGTCCATTCTGTGGGAAGAAGCGTTGCTCACCACGACGTATCCGGCCTCAGCAAAGCTTTCCTCTGTCTTGCCAGCCGCCTCAGCGGGCACCGCGGAGAAAACCACGTCGACATCTTCAATGTTTCTAACGGCCTTAGGCTCTATGTCAACTACATCGAGGTCGGAAACGTTCTCGGGAATCGGAGTTGGAAGTCTCCATTTCGCTGCCTCTGAATATTTCAGTCCAGCGCTTCTCTCAGAAGCTGCTACAACTGAAACCTCGAACCATGGGTGCCCACTCAACAAATGGACGAAAATTTGACCAACTGAACCTGTTGCACCCAAGACTGCAGCTTTCATCATCTTTTATCACCTCGTAATGAGCCTTTAATCAGCTTTAGAGCTTTTTCCCTCTCGTTCCAATCCACAAAAATAAGGATACTAGACGTGATTGTTAAGATGCCGAAGATGTTTATTTCATTTAGCCGCAGAGTCTCTGATATTTTTCCTATGATGCCGGGGGTTTCCTCTAGGCCCACACCGCTGACTCTGAGAAAGGCTAACTGCTCCTTGACAGACATTGCGATGGTTTCCGTGTGTTTCAGCATTGTTTCATGAACTTTCTCCAAGAGAGCATTTAAATCTCCCCCTCCTGCCACGTACAAAATCATAGAATTGGAATCAACAGACAAACCTAACAACGACGCGTGAGCTTTAATGACCTCGGTTAGCTCTTGGATGACCTTAGGTTTTTCAGAAACTCCACGACCAACCACGGTTATCGAGACTGCAGGAGATTGACTCACCACGACCACATCTAATTCAGATGATGAACCTCCAGTGATTAATGTGCCATCTGCATTCAAATCGCCATGAACATGGCTGATCACCCTTGCATTGACTGACGAGTCTTTGTATCTTAGGGCCTTTCTATGAATGAACTTCGTGTCTGAATCAGCGAGTCCCACCAGCGTGTTCACATCAATCTCTCGAACTGTTTCAGGGTTTTGAATAACCTTTGGGTCAGCAGACATGATTCCCTGAGCGTCAGTAACCAAAACAATCTCATCGGCTCCTAATGCTTTCGCTAGAATGAACGCTGTTGCATCGCTTCCGCCCCGTCCAATCGTAGTTATTTTTCCATCAGGTGTCCTGCCCACAAAACCTGCAATGACCGGTGTAACGCCTTTTTCAACAAGGGGAAGTACGTATTGCTGAATCCTTTTTCTGCATTGTTTCTCAATTGGGTTTGCGTTAGAGAAGTTACCATCCGTTACGATGGGCCAGTCTGGGTCTAATGGGTCAAAGTAACGGGATTCTACGCCTTTTGCTTTTAAAGCTGCGGTGACAATTCTGATGCTGGTTCTCTCTCCCATTGCTAGAATGTCGTCTAACTCTCCTTTTTCAACTTTTCCGCTAGAAGCGTTCTTGGCTGCGTTAAGAAGCAAATCAGTTGTTTTTCCCATGGCTGAAACAACCACAGCGATCTGCGTGCCTTTTGCTACTTCTTTAGCAACAGCCGAAACAGCTCTTAACATTCGTTCATGATCAGCTAAGCTAGCTCCTCCATATTTTACCACGATTCGTTTGCAGTTTTTTACATTAGATGGTTTCATAAACCAATCAAACCTCCAAAAGCCCACGAAGCTAAAATTGACGCAAAAATCTAGCTACTGGGCCTCAAAAATAGCGGAAGCTATAGCTGTAGGCGTAGAAAGCCGTTGAACAGTTGATCGTTTGAATCACCGTTTTCTTTCTCATGGGTCCCAGAGCCTCATCTTTAAACAATTAACTTTCTTACATAAAAGAATTTCGAACAACAAATATTTATGTATCATTAAAGTTTAAAAGCCATTAGACAAGTATTAGCTACGGGATTAAACATGAAAGTACTGGTTGTAGGAGGATACGGTGCTCAAGGCTCTGTAATATGCACTTATTTGGCAAGAAGACCTGAGGTTTCCGAGGTTGTTTGTGCTGGAAGGAACTTGGCGAAGGCGAAGCGACTTGTTGAGAGACTTAAGAGCGACAAGGTGTCACCTAAGAAACTTGATGCAACGAAACAAGACGAGTTGACGAGTGCCGCGAAGGGAATGGACTTAGTTGTAAACGCAACTGTACCTAAATACAATTTGATATTGATGGATGCGGTTTTGAAGGGTGGAGCCCACTATCAAGACCTTGCGTCTGGCCCAACTGACACGCCGATGGATGAATTCATTTCACAACAGATAGAACGGAGCTCAAAATACGAAGACGCAGGATTAACCGCTTTGATAAACACAGGATCGTCGCCCGGAGTTACTAACATACTTGCGAGACACGCCGCCGATAAACTTGACAAAGTGGATGAAATAAAGATAAGATACACGGGTCTCATGGAAACCAAAGAGTTCATCTCAATCTGGTCGCCGGAGACCATGTGGGCTGATATGGCGGAAGAACCATTTCTTTACGAGAACGGAAAGTTGAAAAGAGTCCCTCCGTTCAGTGGCGAAGAAGTATATCCGTTTCCTGAACCGTTCGGCTCTCAAAAACTCGTTCATCATCATCACGAAGAAGTAGTAACGTTATCTAGGTTCATAGGAAAAGGATTAAAATACGCTGACTTTAAGATGGGTGACCCAGACATATACATTGCAAAGGCAATCTGGCAAATCGGCCTCTTAAGTAAAAAGCCTGTCGATGTCAGAGGGACAAAGGTGGTTCCAAGAGAGGTTTTCGTTTCTGCGATTCCGCCTCCTCTTGCCATGGAGGAAGTACAGCAAAAAATCAAAGAAGGAATACTGGTTGACGCCAGTGAATTTGCAATAGTAGAAGTTGCCGGTGAAAAAGCAGATGAAACGATACGCTACACCTATGAGTGGCCCACATTGAATATCCGTGAAGCCAACAAGATAATGCCAGGCGTAACTCAAGAGTCATATTGCACTGGTGTTCCAGCTGCAATTTTTGCTTGGATGCTTGGAAGAGGAGATATAAAAACCACTGGTGTCATCGCTCCAGAATGCTTAGACTTGGAAGTTAGGAATGTAATTTTGTCCAAGCTGACGGAAATGAAAATGCCAGTATACGAGAAGATGAAGAGGACATTGTCTTAGAAGACAACGTCAACACTTCGCTACTTGATTGCAGTTGGCAAAAACTATTAATTACTGAATTTTCCCTACTAGGCGTACATTGGTGATTAAAATGAGTGAGGAAGAGCTTCTCAGGAAGCTAAGTGAAGCAGTCATCTCTTGCGATAGGGAGGCAGTGGTGAAGGCAGCTCAACAAGCCATTGAAAAGAAGTTAGACCCCCTCAAGGCGATTGAAAAGGGACTGTCAAAGGGCGCAATAGTAGTAGGCGACAAGTTCGATAAACTGGAAATCTTTTTAACAGACTTGATGATGGCAGCGGATGCGATGAAGGCGGGCCTAAATGTTCTGCTTCCTCTAATATCTGAAGGAAAAATTTCGAAAAAAGGAATAGTCATCTGTGGCACTGTGAAGGGCGATATACACGATATAGGAAAAAACATTCTGGCGGCTCTTTTTAGCGCCAACGGCTTTGACGTCCATGACCTGGGCGTAGATGTTTCCACATCAAAGTTCATTGAAGAAGCGGAGAAGGTTAAAGCTGATGTTATTGCATTGTCAGCGCTCATGTCGTCAACTATAGGTGGACAAAAGGATGTCATAGATTATCTAAAGGAAACGGGAAAGAGAGAAGAATTCATCGTCATGGTGGGGGGAGGACCTACAACACGGGAATGGACTGAGGAGATTGGTGCCGACGGATACGCAGAGACAGCCACGGAAGCTGTAAAGGTCGCTTCAGAGCTGATTAAAACGAGGAGTTAGAATGGTTGTCTTCCTGGATGCCATTGAAAAGGCTCTAACTGGGAAGCCTTGTTCTGAGCGAGATTACGACCTGAAAATATTTTCCACTAAACTGAGGGAAGTAGTAAAGGAATACGATATTAAATTCGACCCAGAAAACCTTGTCTCCTCTGATAACAGTTTGGCCGACGATATTTTCAAAGCAGCCTTTGATTTCTATTGTGAAGTAGGTACATACTGCAACGACACGGAGCGGATAATTAAATTCGATGAAAACGAGATTAAAGAGGGCTTGAAAAATGCTCCTTCCAAAATTGTTTTCGGGGAAGGAGTAGACGCTGGAACAATGGTTCCGAGAAAACCTGAGGACAAGACGTTGCCATGGCGTTTTCTAGGAGCAGGTGGAGTCGCTGTATCCTGTGAGGAGGTTTTTATGGGGCTGGTGGAAAATTACGCGAAAATCCCCATTGCTAATGCAATAACCACGCCGACTCTGACCCGAGTAAACGGAATAAGAATAAGACCTTATTCACCTCTAGAGATCTTGGGATCAATAAGAACAATAGTTCTTGGAAGAGAAGCCATAAGAAGAGCGGGCAGACCAGGCTTGCCCATTATGAACTCCATCGCAACCGCTGATTCAGCAATAGCGTTAATCGCAGGACTCCACCCAGAATACGGTCTCAGACCAACAGACGGATACATGGTTGCCACCCTTGCAGAGCTCAAAACAAACTTCGACCTCCTCAACAGAGTGTGTGCTTTGAAATCTCTAGGTCTTCCCACAGCCGCAATCTTTGGACCCATATACGGCGGCTACTGCGGCGGACCAGAGGGTACAGCGGTCGCAACCGTTGCCTACCACTTGATGGGAGCCCTCGTATATCAAGCAGGATGGTTCCTCGCCTTTCCAATCCACATTAAACACATAGCCAGCAGCATGCCAGAACTCTTGTGGGTCGCTAGCGTTTACGCCCAAGCCATTAGCAGAAACACCCATTTGTTGGCACTTTACTACAACTATACAGCTGCAGGACCATGCACAGAAATGTGCCTATACGAGATAGCCGCGCAACATACAGCTGCCGTGACATCTGGTGTTTCCATTGAAACAGGAGGAATAGCAAAGGGCAGACGAGAAGATTACTTGACGCCAGTAGAACCAAAATTCGCCGCTGAGGTGGCTTACGCGGTTGCTGGGATGAAAAGAGAAGACGCTAACGACATCGTGAAAAACCTAGCTTCAAAGTATGTTAATAAGATTGTAGACCCCCCAATAGGCTCGAAATTTCAGGAATGTTGCGACATTAAGACAGGGAAGCCGTCAAGAAAATGTTTAAATATATACGAGGGAGTTAAGAAGGAGCTAAAAGATTTAGGATTAGATTTGAATAGAACGGAGTGAAGTTAGTAGGAAACAAGGGAGACACATGTTATGTTTGAATTCAAGAGTAAACAACACGTAATCGACATAGGAGGAGTCAAAGTGGGGGGAATCCCAGGACAAAACCCCACAGTTCTAATAGGAACAATTTTCTATCACGGCCACAAAGTCTTTCGCGACGAGAAAGCTGGAGACTTCGACCGAAAACAAGTAGAGGACGTAATAAATGTTCAAGAAGAGTTTTCCGATAAAACCGGAAACCCTTGTATGGTGGATGTGGTGGGAGCTTCACCGGAAACCATGAAGAAATTCCTCGAGTTCACGGCAAGCGTCACGGACGTTCCTATTCTAATGGATGGCCCGACTTTTGAAGCGAAAAAAGCGGGATTAGAATATGCAAAGGAAGTTGGGTTAATTGATAGAGTTGTCTACAACTCGCTAATTCCAGAGCACAAGCAAGAGGAAATTGAGAAAATTAAGGAAGTAGGTCTAAAGAATGCTCTCCTCCTCGCCTACAACCCAAGAGAGTTCACGACGGCGGGTCGAATCAAGGCTATCAGGCAGCTCCTAGAGGTATCTCGTGAAGCGGGCATCGACAGCCCCTTACTTGACACGTGTGTCCTTGACATTCCAGGTTTGGGAATGGCATGCCGCGCCTCCTTTGAATTGAAGAACGAATTCGGTTTGCCCGTTGGCTGTGGAGCCCACAACGCGGTTAGCCTGTGGAAAGGCTTAAAGAAGAAAATGGGAAAACAAGCGGTAAAGCCAGCTGTCGCATCCGCATGCGTTGTCGCCACGGCGGTTGGAGCAGACTTCGTTATGTACGGACCAGCAGAAGACGCGGGATATGTTTTTCCAGTTGTCGCAATGACGGACGCTGCTTATGGTTATCTTCTCTTCGAAAAGAAGATAACACTTGACCGTAAACATCCTCTTTACCGAATAGCGTAGCTTTGCTGTTATGAGACACTGACGGTTGCGACTGTTCTTCGTGAAAGAGTGGAAAGAGAGTTTTGCTAAGCTCTTCCACTAATGCCTCTATTCTAGTCTCTCTAAATGTTCTTTAACTGATGGAAATCTGTCTAAATCTCTGTGTGGGATAAACAGGGCACGAGTAAATTCTTGACTAAAATCAGGATCAATCGCAAGCTCAATATAGCGAACTCTCCGTGAAAGAATCTCAGCTGTTTCCCTTGCCTCCCTTGAAGTCAAAACCATTTTGGCACCAGTCACCGCTGTGTTGCCAACAAAATTTATCTTCTCTGTTGGCACATCTGGCACTAACCCAATGAACTTTGCGTTTTCGGGGTTGATGTAATTTCCAAATGCGCCTGCAATGAAAACTCGGTCAAGGTCTTTCCTCTTCACGTTCTTCCTCTTCATCAAAATTGAACAGCCTGTAAACATTGCAGCCTTGGCCAGCTGTATCTCATTAATGTCTTTTTGCGTAACCGTAATTTCTTTTCTAGTTGCGGTTTCGTTCTCCCCTGCAAGAACAAACTCTGGAATATTATTAACTTTTTTTAGTCGTGATGTTTTTAGATTAGGATTGAATCTCCCATGATGATTTATTATTCTGCTTCTTAACATTTCAGCTACAACATCAACCATTGCAGACCCACATAGGCCTATTGGCTTAACATTACCTATTGTTTCGTATTCAACTTCGTATGTGTCTGGGCTGATGCGCACCTTTTCGATTGCGCCGGTTACAGCTTTCATTCCATGTTTAATGTGGGCTCCTTCAAAAGCTGGACCTGAGGCACAAGAGCAAGACAAGATGTCTTCGGTGTTGCCAACAAAAACTTCCGTGTTTGTTCCTATGTCTAAAAGTAAAGAGATCTCCTTGGACTCGTGAATTCCGCTGGACAAGACGTCTCCAACAGCGTCTGCGCCGACAAAGCCAGCGATAATTGGTAAAACATAAACCGCACCATTTCGATGGATTTTTATGCCTAATTCTTTGGCTTTAACTTTTATCGGCTTCTTCACAGCTGGCGTATATGGTGAAAGAGCTAGGTATTTTGGTTGAATCGCCAATAGAAAATGATGCATGGCTGTGTTTCCAGCCACTGTTACTTCATAAATGTCATTCGAGTCAACATTTCCTTGAGTGCACGCTTCGTGTAGAACGTCATTTATTCCTTCAACTGCTAATTTTTGCAGCACCTTCAGTTTTTCACCACCAGCCATGGCAAACGTAATCCGCGATATTACGTCCTCACCGTGCATAATTTGTGGGTTTTCAATAGACCCTATACTCGCAGTTTGACCAGTCATTAGGTTAACAACATAGCCAACTATTTTCGACGTACCAATGTCGATGGCTAACCCAAAGAGTTTATCCGCGGTGTCTCCCGCCTCAACAGCGATAATAACGTGACCGTCCCAAATTGTAACTGTGAAATCCCAATCTGCATCGCGGAGAATGTCAGGCAATTTCTTCAAAACTTCATAGTCAATTTCCAATGATTTAAGACCATACGCATCTGCTAGGTGATCGAGGAGTCTTTTGAAGTCTGGTCTAACATCAGATAGGGTAGGCTTCGGTAGCACAACGTGAAATTTCTTAACTGACGGATTCAACGGCACGGGCCTTTCTAAACCAGTAATCTGAATTTTGCGCGCTCCGATTCTGCTTTCCTCAGGAATCATCACCGTAATGTTCTGCTTAGGAATTGTACGGCAAGCCAGCCTGTAACCTGAATCAGTTTCTTTTTCAGATAAGTGGGTCCTCTCAGCGTCGGTCACTTCATTTATAACACTCTTATTTTTGACGATGATTCTGCATTTTCCGCAGGTTCCGTCTCCGCCACATTCGGTTCTGATCCCGATGCCAGCTTCCCTTGCCGCTTGAAATATGCTAGTTTCTGGCTGTACTCTTACTCTGCGTCCTTCGGGTTCAAACGTTACGGTGATTATTTTTTCCATTTTTCTCTTCACAATAGAATTCTGATTTAATATAATAATTCTTGCTAGGCTTGCCGAAGCTTATCCTAGAGAACTTGATGTCTATGGTTTGCAGAGTACCGTTTTCTAATGCAACACGTCGTTATCCAGTGGTTTCATCACAAAACCGATTGCCCTAGCTTTACCCTAGGACTTCTTTTTCATATCTTTTCAGGATTTGAGAGATTTCTTTCTGAACATCCTTAGGCATAGGCTCAGGCTTGTGGGTGGCTAAGATTTCTTTAACTTTTTCTTTTGCCACTTTAACGATGTCCTTTGAGCCAGCTTTCTCCCATGTATCGTATGGTTTTCGGTCGCTGATTTTTGGCACCCAGTGTTCCTTCAGAAAATGGGTTAGAGTGTGTTTTTCCGCCAGATAATGGCCGCCAAGTCCAACCTTACGAATAACATCTAATGCCAAAGTGTCATCGTTTATCTCGAATCCGCGGACAAATCGGTCCATGCTTTCTAGGATCTCGTTGTCAATGACCAAAAGCTCTGGCACCATTGTCTTAGCTACTTCTAAACCACCCATACCGCAGATGATGTCTGGACCACAAAGCATCACAGGGAGAAGGCTAATGGTTCTCTCATAAGCAGCTTGGGCGTCTAGAACCTTTGAATCTGAACAGCTACCGCAAACCTCACTTGGCAAGTTGTAATAGCGAGCTAACTGTGCAAGAGATGCGTTGAGCAACCCTCCCTCCGGTGATTCAGCAAGCATTCCAGTCTTGAAGTCTATGTTGCCAGGACACCCGCCATACAATACGGGTGCTCCAGGGCTGGCAAACTCAGAGATAACGAGGCTTCCTAAAACTTCAGCGTTGTTGATAACAATTGTTCCTGCTAGTGTAACTGGTCCTGTTTCGCCAGCTAAAGGCATAGATAATGGAACAACGGGAACACCAGCCTCAGCGAACTCTATAACAGCTTCTATCAATCCTTCCTCATATCCAAGAGGAGCAATTGGACACTGAACTGCTGAGATGATTGGTCTCTTCTTTAACTCTTCCTTACCCCCAACAACAGCGGCTGCAACCTCGATTAGGTATTGGGCATCTCTAGCGGTGTACGCATCGCTTTCAATATGCTTCTCTGTATTGCTTAAAGAGATAATCAGACAGTGGAGCCACTCCACGGCGTCTGGTATGTCGGATGGTGCAATTGATGGCCAGAAAACGTGAATCATGTTTAGAGAATCTGCCAGCACAGCCCATTTGGCGAGGTCTGCGGACGTTGATTTTCTGCGCTCTCCTGTTTCAAAGTCTCTTATGTAAACGCCATATCCATCTGTTGTGAAGTGTACTTCCTTTTTTTCAAGCGTAAAATCATATTTTGGGTTTCTGGCGCAGTATTTTATGGTTTTCGGAGCCTTTTTCAGGGCCTCCTCAACCACATGCGAGGGAATGGTTACACGATTTTTTTCGTAGTCAACGTAGGCTCCAGCCTTATCTAAAATCTTCAAGGCTCGTTCACTTGGAACTAGCAGTCCAGGATTTTCTAAGATTTCCAATGTTGCATTGTGGATAGTGTCTAATTCGGTTTTTGATAGTAGATTAAAGCTTGCTCTAACCAATTTCAGCCTACCTCAATTTTCCTTTTCACATCATCCATTTCTGCTCTATGACTTTTAAAAACACGAGTTTAACAGCCTCTAACTCCCATTGGCAGTTATCATTAGAACATTTTCCTTTAGCTGATTTTCCGATGTATTGCCCAATCTTTTGAGGAAAAAAGCGTTCTTCTATTTGCCAACCAATTTTTTGACAACATCAACAGCTGCCATGGCGTCTTCGCCGTAACTATCGGCTCCTATCTGTTCGGCCCACGCAGCTGAGACTGGGGCGCCTCCTACGATAATTTTTACTTTTCCCCTTAGTCCCTCCTTCTTGAGGGCGTTAATCACCTCGGTCATCTTTGGCATGGTAGTTGTCAAAAGGGCGGACATTCCGATGATGTCTGGGTTGACTGCCTTCACTTTTTCAACGAACTTTGAGGTTGGAGCGTCACATCCAATGTCATGTACTTCGAAGCCGTTTGCAGTGAGCATTGCGGCAACAATGCTTTTGCCAATGTCATGAATGTCTCCTTCAACGGTTCCGATGACAACTTTACCCGCAACCTTTCTGGAAGTCCCCTTTGCCAACGTGGGCTCTAGTATGGCTAGGGATTCCTTCATGGCTTGAGCTGCAATCATTAACATTGGAAGGAAAATTTCGCCAGCTCCAAATTTTTCCCCAACGACCTTTAGACCTTCTCCAAGGCCCTGTTCAATTGCCTTAAGCGGGTCGAAACCAGTTTTGATCACTTCTTTTGAGGCTTCAACCGCTCCTTCAACATCATAGGTCATGATAGCTTCCTTAAGTCTTTTCAAAACATCTTCTGCCATAGGTCTCCGTTCTCCTAAGCTTAGATATTAACACTCAACATTGTTGTTTATATAGTTTTTCAAGCGAATAAAACATAAATTCTCTCACTGAACAGAATTAGACGTAGTTGAAGTTAATTACTAACAAGCGTGGAACTTAATGTGAACGCTGAATCAGATTGTTGGAGCGTTTAGTGGTGGCACAGAACGAGATGAAAACAACTTTTAAAATCCTTTTCACAGTACCTCTTATCATTGCAGTTCTTTTTCTCGTTTTCTCATATCTCTTATCGATGCCCTTGGGACTGGCACTGTTCTTTTTCACCCCTCCAGGATTAGAAGTTAGCAGGCTTTACCCGAAAAATCTTCCAATTCACTTATTCATGGTGCTTGACTTTTCTATTCCCGTGCCAATCAACGCCGGACTAGTTTTCTTGTTTCTCTTAAGTGTGTACACTGTCTGCTTTGTTGGTGCTTGGAGATCCAGAGAAAGCCTCCACGAGGTTGTTGAAAAGGCCTTCTCACGTCCCTTCAGCCAACTTTTCAACAACAACCTGTTCGCTATGCCCATCATAGCGAGCATGTTGCTCGTAGCCTTCATCATAATTCATGTTTCTTTGGGCGTTCCAACGGGTCCCGGTCCCTTTAAGCCATCTGAAGATCCTCTTCAACCCTTCAAAGACTTCTTTTGGGTAACTTACGCCCCACTGGTTGAAGAAATCGCCTTTCGTTTGAGTCCGATCGGTATCTTTCTAATTGTTTACCTCTTTGTGGTGGGAAAAGAGAGGATGGCGACGTTGTCGAGGAAAAATCTCTTGAAGGTTCTCTTTTTGATACCGCTGTTTCCTGACAAAGCAAAGGAGTTGCTTGGAGTGAGAACGGTGCGCGAATTTGGCATTAGAAGCATCAGCTTGGCTGAATGGATTATGATCGTCTTCACGTCGGTGACTTTTGGGTTGGCTCATATAGGCGGCGGTTGGGAGCCTGGAAAAAGCATATCGGTGACTTTAAACGGGTTAGCCTTCGGTTTAGTGTATCTGCTCTACGGCGCTCAAGCTCCAATACTTTTACACTGGTTCCTCAACTACTACTGGAACAGTCTCAATCTTGCCCTTGACTTCTACCCCACATTATCTCCCATCGTTTTCCTCATTGACTTCATAACTCTAATCGTAGGTATGCTCGGACTGTTAATGTTCACAGTTCTACTCAGTGCTTGGATCTACAGAAAATGGAAAGGAAATGTTGCTTCTCTTCCGTCTCCGCCCATCCAACTGCCAACGCCGCCACCGCCAATAATTAAATTTTGTCGCCAGTGTGGTTGGGTGCTGTCCGAGGACATGAAGTTCTGTCCACACTGTGGAAAGATTTTGGAAGAGGAAAAAGAGGAAACTTGACCAGTATTGCTTTGACCTAGCTGGTGTCTTCCAAGATTTCTTTAGAAAGATTCGCGATTTCAACGGTTCTCTGCTCCCTATTCTTCATGTCCTTCAGAACCACCTTTCCTTCTCTAAGTTCCTCAGGACCCACAATAACAGCATGTGTTACCTCTCTTCTGTCAGCGTTGGACAAAGCCTTAGAAACTGCGCGTCCCATCACTTCTACCTCGGCAGGTATCTTTGCCTTTCTCAAATTTATTGAAAGTTCAATCGCTTTTGTTCTCAGTTCTTCGTCCACCGGAATAATCATAACTTTGGTTTTTTCCGGAACTTTTGGAGTGACTCCATGCTTCTTCATGGCTAGCACTAAACGGTCTATTCCTTGGGCAACTCCCAGCGCGGGGGTTGGTTCTCCACCAAAAAGTTCGATCAGCTTATCGTAGCGCCCTCCGCCTGCCAGCGCTACTTCAATGTTGGGAACGTAACACTCAAAAATCATTCCAGTATAGTATTCGAGTCCTCGAGCAAACCCAGCTTCTATCAACGTTTCAAACTTGATGCCGCTATTTCTCGTCAATTCAAGAATTTCCTGCAGATTCTCCACGGCGGCAACAGCTCCTTCGTAGCCTTCAACAACATGTTTCGCTTCTTTAAGAACCTTGGAAACGTCTTTTCCCCTAGTTTCAAGAAGCTTTTTCAGAACCGCTACACAGCTTTGCGAAGCACCTAACTTATGTGTGGCAGTTAACGCTTCATTCCACTTTTTTTTGTCCAACAATTGCACGATTGTGTTCTGTTGTTCCTCTGCCACTGTTTCCTGAGTCAAGATTCCCCGAAGAATTCCCACATGTCCAATCTTAAACCAGTAGTTGCGGAATCCCAGTCTTTCCATTAAGTCATAGGTGAGTGTGAGAATTTCCGCGTCGGCTTCAGGTTTACTGGAGCCAATGAGCTCGTAGTTGGCTTGCCAGAACTCTCGGAAGCGCCCGTACTGCGGTTCATCGTAGCGATAGAGGCTTCCAGCGCAAAAAAGTTTCATCGGCTTGGGCTCTTGTCTCATTTTAGCAGTCACTAGCCTGGCTATGGAAGCAGTGAACTCGGGTCGCAAAGCCACTCTTCGGTCACCCATATCTCTGAAAGCGTACATGCGCTTACGGATTTCCTCACCAGATTTCGCCGTCAATAGATTATAGTGTTCTACGATGGGTGTAATAACCTCCCCGTATCCGTAGAGTCTAGCGATGTTTCTCGCAGCCACCTCCACATATCTCATTTTCTCCGCGTCTTTGGGCAGAAAATCTCTCATTCCCCGAACAGTTTTAAACTTCGGCATCCCATCACCTACCAAAGATTCCCGTACAGGTTTATTGGGCGGATAAGTCGTTTGGCGCCTACAATTTTTTCCATGTTTTTCACTTTAAGGTCAGTTGTGAGAGGGAATAGTACACAACTTCTCCTCTCCTGTTTATAACCGCAAGCACCAGCTTTTTCTTCAAGCTTTGAACATACCTAAGGGCTCGCGCCAACTCTTCCACTGAAACAGGTTGTCCCTCCTGAATTCCAAATATGAGATACTTGGCAGTTTCTTTTCCATACTCGCCTCGCTCATACACGCGAAAGTCTATATTAAGTCCGAAACCTTCTCTCGCTACGTATCCTCGGCTCTTCAAATCTCGGTAAATCAGATACTTGACCCAAGCGTCTTTTTCAACAATTTGAAAATGCTTAAGGAGATTTTGAAAGCTTAAATCTTTCCCGGTTTTTTCATCCTCAATCTGGAGGATGTTCTTACCTAGCAGAAACAATGCTTCATAGAAAGTGAGCATCACCTTCCCATTTTCAGACACTCCGTAGCCTCTGGAAGAAAGTCCCTCGATGTCCTCAGGTGGAAAAACCAGAACTCCTTTCTCGCCAAATGAAGCTTTTATCTTTAACTCGGCTTCGTGACTCGCCTCAGCCCTACCCTCCAGTTGTTTCAAAACCACAACCTCCAACCATGTCTAACGCTGTCATACACACGCTTAGGATTTAAACTCTCCCAAACGTTGCAAGTCCTTTAGTTTAGTTGGGGATAGAACATTGGTTTCACAGATGATGGCGCTCACGTATTTCATTGGGGTAATGTCGAACGCTGGGTTTAGAGCCTTCATCCCTATAGGAGCAGTTCTTTGGGAACGAAAATGCGTGACTTCCTCAGGGTTTCTCTCTTCAACAACTACGTCCTTTGAGGACCGTGTTAAATCGAAGGTGGATATGGGAGCGGCAACATAGAATGGGATTCCGTGTTCATGGGCTAGCACAGCAATAGAGAACGTTCCAATCTTGTTTACTACAGCGTCTCGAACTATCCTATCAGCTCCTACAACAACCTTGTTCACCATCCGCTTGGACATTACATATCCAACCATGCTATCCGTGATCAGCGTGACTGGAATGCCGTCGCTTTTTAGCTCGTACGCTGTAAGTCTGGCACCTTGAAGTTTGGGCCTAGTTTCCGTTGCTATAACCTTAATTTGTTTGCCCTGTTCCCACGCGGCCCGTATGACCCCTAGTGCGGTGCCATAATCCACGGTGGCTAGTTTTCCCGCGTTGCAGTGGGTGAGCACAGTGTCTCCATCCTCAATCAGTTTTGCCCCGTGTCCACCAATCTTGCGGTTAGCTTGAACGTCCTCATCCGCCATCCTTTGAGCTTCGTCGATTACGGCTTTAGCCACGGCCTTTGCACTTCCAGAGGTTTCCTGTGCTTTTTTCACAGTTCTATCCACCGCCCAGAAAAGGTTCACTGCTGTAGGTCTCGTTTTCTTCAAGATTTCAGCTGATTGTTTAAGTTCTCTCATTAATTCTCTTTTTTCTCTGGCTTTTGAATGATGAGCGGTGAGAGCTAAGCCGTAGGCAGCCGCTACTCCTATGATCGGAGCTCCACGGATCTTCATGTCTTTGATAGCGGTTGCCACTTGGCTGCATTTTTTCATTTTCAGAAAGGACGTTTCGTTGGGTAGTTTTGTCTGGTCTATTGTGATAACTGTTCCGTCTTTCCACTCTATGGTTCTCATGCGCGTCACCGTTGACCTTCTCTATTACTTGTTTATGGATTTTTATTTTGTTGTGAACTAGATGATATTCAGCTTTTATAACGAGTTAGATACCATGATAACAAGAGGATTTTCGTGAAAGCTGTAATTCTGTTGATTTAAAGTTTTGGACAAAGATAGTCAGAGATAAGCGAAAAGACCTTCGCAAACTTTGCGACCGCTTTGCTTAGGCTCGGCAAAGACTTCTGTAGAAAGAGAAAAATGTAAACAATGCATATTTAGATGGCGCTGTTCGGTTGCTACACTTTCTTAATTCTTGTTACGATTTCAATTAGACAGCCTTTTGGCAGGTTTAGTTTCTTTTCCCACTCGTTTCCAACAGCGATAAGAGAGTAGAGTCCAGAAATTTCTGCCCTTGCTTTGCGAACGAGGTTAACGAGGGCAGCTTGGGTTTCTCCGCTCTTTATCATGTCGTCCACGATGAGCACACTGTCTCTTCTCTTTAGGGCATCTTTTGGCAAGTACAGTGTTCGGGTTACGCCGGAGCCGCTCAACACGTACGTTTCTTCAATAAACGCTGGAACTCCCACTTCTTTATTCCATTTTGCCATAACTAAACTGATGCCTAAGGAGTCTGCGACCATGGTTGCCAGTGGTATGCCATCTACTGCAGCAGTTAAGATTTTTGTTACGCGTCTCCCAGCATAGGCTGCAAGGGCGTGGTGGGCGGCTTGTCTGAGTATGTTGAAGTCGCCGATGATCCATGTGTTGTTAAAATACCCTTGGTTGTTGAATTGTACCATTTTGCGCAGTTCGGTTTGTAAGCCAACGAGTTTTTTTAGGGTGCTCCAGAGTTGGCGAGCTCTTTCAGCGTTTGGCAAGACATGGCCTTTAGCGTATCGGCTCAGAACAGTTACAGGTAGGTCGGTTTTAGCGGATAACTCTCGGTAGGTGTATCGTTTCTTTGCGGTTCTAAGTAGTTCAATGGTCATTAACCGAAGTTTTAGGTCTTCTGCGTGGGTGCCCATTTACTCCATCTCTTTTTACATTAACATGGCAATTTTAAGTGGTGGTTACTGTATTGTTTTAAGGTAATTTATAATTTGCGTATACATTTGTAAAGTTCTGTGGAACATTCTCTTTCTTTCTCTGTTAATGCACCCCTTATACTCTCTTCCCCTTCAGAACAAAGTGTTTTTCTGAAAAAATATCGTTCTCAACATTCCACTACTATTGGAATCCAAATAGAACACTCTATAATCCTTTTCTTAGTGTGCGCTCACAGTTAAAGAGATAAAGGAGTGTAACGAAAAGTTCTCAAGAACTAGAAAAGCTTCCTCTCCTCTCATGGGAAATGAAGCTTTAATGGGCCCGTGGCCTAGTTGGATAAGGCGCCGGCCTTCTATTATAGACAGAGGAAAGCCGGAGATCCAGGGTTCAAATCCCCGCGGGCCCGCCAACTACAGTGAGCGGATACTAGCGTGCAAAACCATAGCGCACAATTCTTCTACCATTTTCGTAATTGACTTTCGTCTCGATTAAGGGCAATCTCTTTGAACAAAGGAATTTCGAATTCAGCGGAGGCACCTGCACCAAGGAAAAGTATGAAGTTCATTTCAAGTACACTTTTTCTAGACCGTAATTAATAAGATTGTTTGTTAGTCGTCTAATAGTACTATGTATCCATAATCCCTGATGCGTATCTCTTCTCTCAAGATTATGCATGCATTAGGAGCACACGCACGCAACCTTGTAGGCCAAAATCAATAGATCAGTTGAAGTAAAAAAAGGGAGTTTGCGAGGGATATCTCCATTGTAGAGATGCTTTGACGAATGTCTTATTTGCGCGAAATCATAGCATCAAATTATTATATTTCTTCTTCGGAATTCACTCTCATGCCTAGACGCAAATGGTCATTTCTACACGAATGGGTCATCTATGAGTATTTGTCAGCAAGGTTTTTGGAAAAGACTCTTCGTCTGAGACTAAAAGTCAAGGCAGGGAAATTGGAGCTAAGGGAGAGATGGAAAAGAGTAGTCAAGCTGGAACCAATTGTTGGAACAGCATTTCCAGATGTTGATTCGATATGCTTGAGCGGCGGTGCTGGGGAGTTCCCAGCTGAAGTCAAATTCACGACTTCCCTCTTTGACTATCATAGGAAAGAGGTCTCAAAATACCAGACTTTCCGAGATCATAGAGGGCCATCATAGTTCTAAGCCACGACTACATTCCTTCTGGATTAGAAGATCAGCAAATAGATGTGTATGAGATCGATCAAGTTGACTTCATCGCCTTTTGTCGGGAAAATTTTGTGAGACTCTTGAATCGACAAATTCGCCAACACACTGAAACAAAGGTCTGGGTGATGTATCAAGGGCCTAACTTTAACAAAGGAACCAATGAAACAAAACCTGCACGGGAGAGCGGAATTTGGTGTCCAATAGAGAATTTGTCAGGATTTGATTTAGCAATAGGAGATAGGATTCTCTTTGTTAAAACAAGAGGAGCTTCAACTCAGCAAGTCCAACCCGCCTATCATAGCGGAACTACTCCCAAAGATTGGTTGCTAGATGAAATCTACGTCGGAGAGTTGGTCTCCACAATTTACAGTAGGAACGAATATTGCCAAAGAAAGAAAATTCCAGGAAATACTCAGCTGTGGGTTAAAGACCAGAAGAGAAACCATGCGTGGAGATGGAACAGAGTTTTTGAATTTAGACACATCAAGACACTAAGGTCTGGCATCTCTATGAAGAAACTGAAGGATACACCAGAGCTAATAGAGTTTGTGTCCGCTGTCACAGAGGCCTTCTGCTATCAAAGGTCAAGAGAGATTACACTACAAGAATACAGAGACCTACTAGAGTATCTCATCCCTAGGACTGGAAAAAAATAATACGATATTGGTATGGGAGAATTCAAGCTACGAATTCAAAGCCTCACGAAAAAAGGAGAGAGCCGCGGGGAAAGTCGGGAGATATCTCCATCTGCGACAGTTCTAACCGGACTATACTACCGGAACGCGTGTGGACTGGGCGGGATTTGAGCCCGTGACCTTCACCATGCGAGGGCAGCGTTCATGCCACTGAACCATCAGCGCGCGCAAAAACCTAAAATATCTTCATAACCTTCTCGATGTTATGGGATTCATCATGCCATACCACATGCATGCATGAACGTCACAATAACCCTCTCGATAGTTTTCTTATTGGCATTCTCTTAAATGTATTGACAAGTGCCAACGTCTCCCCGCAGACCTCGTTTTTTCACAAAAGCTAATAAAGTTCAAGATATAACAGATCGTTCGATAAGAATTGAGCATTGAGAATGAAAATTTCGATTTCTTTAAAGAAGCTTCTTCTTTGATATACAGATGGTTGTCAGAAGAAGAGAGAAATCAGTTGCTTATGGAGCTATATGGTGAGAACGTGCGGAATATTGCAGAACTCAGCCCCCAATTGCGATTCTTCCGTCTGCTTCACTTCATCGAAGTAAGGTTCATAAGAGTTGGGAAGTGGGTCAGCAGAATCGCAGAACTCTTAGAGAACATTAGTTCCGAGAATTCAGATCTCTTTATAGAGGATTTAATCTTTAAAGATGCGAATGACGAAGATGTTCGCTTGTTTGAGCTTCGAGAAGAGCTCAGAGAAGTCAAACCCCAGAGTGCTTTCGAGGATCTGTTGCGGCAACTCGAGTTTAAGGAAGACTATGAACGTTATATGAGCTCTTCACAGGTTCGGAGGCGAGAATGATAGCAAAAAGGCAGAGACTCCAATACGTTAACAACTTCCTAAAGGTCTTAGGAGGACTTAGACCTTTGGTGGCGAGCTCTCGAGATGAACTGGTATTTGAGTTCTTCTGCTATTTCAGAAAAGTCGACGAACTGATCAAGAGAGGAAAAACTCCGCTACTAAAGAATGTCCACAATCGCATTTTTGCTCCTCATTCAAAACCTAGCAATCCGCTTTCCGCGTCGTACATATCGTTTAAAGACGTCAGAGGTGCACCATTCGACCTGTTCTTGAATGGGCAATTTGAAGGCAGGTCAGGAGTTGACCATTCTCCCGATATAGTATTGAGAGAAACGAAAAGTGGGAAAATTCTGTCAATATACGAATGCAAGAAACATTCGGGAACACTCGATTTGCGCTATTATAGAGAATTCATTGGTTATCTTCAAGAAATGAAAGTTCAACCATGGGGACGAAACAAAACTTTCCGGAATTTCCTCCCAGAATTGCGACCTTGTATATATACCTCAGCAAAGGCAAACCCATCAAGCGGTCTAATGCGAGATCAATACGATTTTTACACAATCGACCGATTATAGTGTGCGTGCGCAAGAGGTTATCCTTTCATTCGTTGCTTGCCCTTCTTGCATGCATGCATTCTCTTTACTTCTGTAAGAATAGGGGACTAAACCCTCCATTCTCCTAAGGTAAACTGTGTCAGCTCTTTCTCTCTTTGATCAATCTGTTTCTTTCCCCATTCCTTGTGGGAGGTCAGTTCAATCTGAACTCTAAGAATCGACTTTCCATACTTTTTGCACTTTTTATCAAAAGGCTTTTTGCCCATGCGTATGTTCCATCCCTTAGCCGCCAGCGTTAAGTTCCCAAGTCTATTCACACATTGTTCGTGTTCCTCTAATTCTTCTTTGCTCAGTCCCAAAAGTGAAGGATCTTGCGGCCATATATGCTCTATCTCATACTTGGGTCTTCCCCAGTCGTCACGTGATAATATCTCGGTTAGTGTGAATTCCAAAGGTTCGTCTTTGAGTTTCCTCAAATGGCTCTCATACTGATATAGCAGATATCTTATATCGCGACCAGCAACTCTGACATAAAAGTCGTCAGTTTTCAAGTGGGTCTCAAATTGACGGTTCCATTCATATCTTGAGATTAGGTACTTCAACTCGCTGATTAGTCCATCATAATCTCTTAATGCCTCTCGAACCTCATAAGCTAAATCATATAATCTACCTCTGCCAGTATCTGCTCTTCGTCTGCCTATTGCGTATACTCTAAACGCTATGACTTCTACTAACCGCAAAATTTCCTTAAGCCTCTCGATTTCTTCCTGGAACCTTGGCCAGCACGCTATTAACAACGGATAGAAGTTGGCTGCCCTTCCCAAGAGGAAGATTCTTTCCAAGAAGCTCTTTATTTCGTTATCCCTATCGTACGTTAGGACGTTCTTCAAAACGGAAAATGCCTTTTCTAAGTCTTTGGTGTAATCTAATACTATTTCCAAACATTTCTTCTTGTCAGTTCTGTATCTTTGCATAATGTGATCTTTAAGAATTTGCATATATCTATAGGACGCCTCAGCTCTAGAGAGATACAGTGACAACATATGTTTGGTCGCAAAGGTTGTGAAATGATATCTCTGGATATTGTCTTCTCCTATATCATGTCCAAATCTCGATGCCTGTATTTCCACGATCCATCTGAAGATATTTCCAAAGCGGTCATTCAAGTCTCTCAGATATCTTTCTTGTTCCTCGGCGGGAGCCGCCAGATATATCATATACATTAAGTAGCTTTTTGTTTTCTCCAAATTGGTCAAGATCTTTCCTCGGTCATTTACTAACTCAAACATACGGGCGGCTTCAGCTGTTTCTTTTATCGGGTACACCATTATTTCCATTGTCTCCATCTTTTGTTTATGCTGAATCAGAAAATCTCTGAATTTTTGTGGATATGAAGGCTTGACCTCTTCTAGCCTCTTTTTGAAGAAATTCTTGGCCTTTATCAGTCTTTCTTGCGATAGAGTTAACGGTTTGTCTAGATATTCCTCGCCATCTATCACGTATCTCCTAAAGAATTCCCTATCGTCTCCGAGCAGTTCTAGTTTGTAGACGCTTTTGAACCTTAGATAGTCTTCTTTGAGCTTCCTTATGTTCTCTTCAGGCAACCCTCTGATCTGCTCTATTTGAGCTATGATCTCTGATAGTAGAATTAGTGCTGTGGCAATCCTTTGTTGCCCATCTACTATTTCGAGTTTCTCGAAGTGCAATCCTTGCATTTCTTCATGTCTACCTCTTTCCATTAAAATTATTGTGCCAAAAAAGTGGGTCTTATCAGCATCTAGGTAATACAGGTCATTCCAGAAATCTTCCCATTGCTTTTCATCCCAAGCATAGTTGCGCTGATATAAAGGCACTTGAAGGCGTATACGTCGAGTGACCAATGATTCAAATTTGTATAGTCCCTTCTCCATAAGGCTTCTCCTCATTAACTCTCTTCTTCTAGTTCTAGCTCTCTATTACGTTTTCTGTACCACCGTGTGCCCATAAAGACCTTATAACATTGAAAATGAAGAAAAGATTGACCTGAGAATGTTCAACGGAAGATAGATCTGTAAAGAGTTAGTCGTTCTTTGTGCCGTTGAGAGTCCATGCATGCATAGCCTGGATGATTTTAGAATGACGTTCAGGCTAATGAAAAACTATTAATGCAGTTCCACCATTCTTGATGTGACGTGATTCAAATGCTATATGAGCTGAAAATAGAAACAGAAAACTCAGAAAATGGCAAGGTTACGAAGTGTTCAGTATTCGTCCCCTGTAACGACGGCATCCCCGCGGGCCCGCCAAGATTTTAGGATAAAAAAATGCTCTAACATGTTTCTTTTATTCGATGTATATGGCGGGGCGGTACGGTCTGGCTAGTTCAGCCTTTTTCTTAGGATCGTGGCGCTGCGGGTCTTCCTCACCGTAAACGTAGATCTTCGCGTTGAATTCTCCTTCGAAAAAGCTTTCTGCCTCCCTCAGCGTTTGATGTTCATCGACGCTTTCTATCTTAACCAGCCTATTCCTTTTGTCGTCAGGCATCTGGTTAGCTTCATCAACGATTTGGCGGGCGAATTTCGAAACTTTTTTCGCCATTTCCTTCAAGTCTGAATGCGTCATCAGTTCTTTCATTAAGTCGTTTAAGGTGATTTTCGCGGAAGTCGATTTTTTCAGTGCTGTTAGGTAGGCTTTCCATTTCCAAGGCGCGGCGGAATAGTAACAGATTTTCTTTGGCACCATTTTTGTTGCCCGAAGTATGTTTGAAGTGTCTTCCAGCACGTTTTTAATTAGACTTTCAGCCTCTTCAGCTCTCAAATTGACCTTCTGTTCATCGTATCTCGGCCATTCAGCTAAGGAAACAAAATCGTCGCTTTCTATTTTGTTCCAGATTTCCTCGCAGACATAAGGCGCAAAGGGAGCTAGCAATCGTACCCAAGTTTCTAAAGCATGTTTCAGAACTTTTGAATCAGTTTTTCCTTTCCTTCGAGCGTACCAACGAAAATCATTCCAAACTTCAAAAAGCGCGTTCTCTGTGGCTGTTCTAGTCTTCAGTACCTCCATGTTTTCTGTCACGTTCTTAATTCGATGTTGCAACACACTAATTAGCCATTCTTCCAAATGCCCAACTTTCTTTTCTCTTGCCGTTTCGATTACACCGTTGGCTAGGTTGTAGAAGCCTTTAAGCTTAACTCTAACGTCACGAACGTTTTCGCTTCTCCAATCTGGGTCGCCCATTCCTTCCCCACCCAACAGCAATGCACAGCGTGTGGCGTCAGCACCGTACTGATCAAGGGCGCTTCTCAACGTTACGAAGTTGCCCTTTGACTTAGACATTTTTTTGCCCTCAATACTTAGAACGCCGTTTACGCCAATGGCTTTAGGCAGGTGTTTTGGAAACAACGCTGCATGATGAAAGAGGAAGAAGGTCAGATGATTTGGAACCAATTCTTTAGCTGAGACTCGTAGGTCTAACGGATACCAATATAGAAACTCGCTTCGCATCGACTCCAAAACCTGACGGTTCACACGCGATTTCTCAGCCACTTTTTTAACATCGCCTCTGCCATAAAACAGATAGTCAAAAACTTCATGGCTCAGCTGCGCCGCCTTTATGTCATATTGTTTTATGTGTTTGTTTATAGTGTAGAAAGCCATGTATACAGTTGAGTCGGTTAACGTTTCAACAATCCAGCCTGGACTCCAAGGCAGAGGTGTGCCCAAACCAGTTTTTCTTGCGCAAGGCCACTCTCTCAGCCAGTCAATGATATTGAGGAACCATTGTATAGCTGATTTTGGATAGACGGAAGCTTTACTCAGCGCTTCCTTAGCCTTCTCCTTCCAAGCTTCATCTGAGTATTTTAGAAACCACTGGTCCTCAAGTATCTTAACTACGCAAGGAGTTAAACATCGACAAACAACTGGTTGGGGCAAATCGTGCATAGAATCAGCGAAGCCTTTCTCCTTAAAGTCTTGAATCAAACTTTCCTTCATTTCAGAAACCATTTTTCCAGAGTGCTCGCCACAGATGTCCTTCAACACACCGCTATGAAACTCTTTTTTGTAAAGCAATTTCGTTGCTTCTTCAGCCTTAAGATCATACTGATCCTTTACTCCCATCCGTTCCACCATTTCTACGGCAGGATGCTCTCCAAAGCCGTCCACGCGAATCATGGAAATGGGCTGTATTTTCTTCACAGAATCAGCGTCAATACCAAACTCCTTCAGCAACTCAGGCTTTCCCTGCAAGTCTCTTAAAGCCACCCAATCAAAAGGCGCGTGGGCGGGGACACTGTACACGACTCCAGTTGCGTTCGAGGGGCTCACAAACCATCCTGGCAAGACCAACATTTTTCTGTTGTTTAACGGACTTACAAAATGTTTTCCAATGATTTCTCTGCCCTTGAATTTACTGATGATCGCTATCTTTCTTTTTTGTTCTTCCAGTTTGTTGGCGGCAATCTCGCTGATGACCCATTGCTCGCCGTTGACTTGGGCTTTAACGTAGTCGGCGTCAGGGTGTATCCACATGTTTGTCACGCCGTAAATGGTTTCAGGCCTGAAAGTTGCTGCAGGAAGGTAAGCGTCTCCCATTTTGAACTTCATGAGCACATATTCTTCAGGGGCAACTCCCTCTCCAACTTGACGATCATGATCTCCTGTGGGACTTTCACAGCGGGGACACCAAACCACAGGATATGTTCCTTGAACAATGTATCCCTTTTCATGTAGCCGCTCACACTGCCACTCGATAAACTTGCTGAACGTTGGACATAGAGAAGTTGTGTGAAATTCCCTTCTCCAATCTATTGAAAAACCCATTCGCTTTACGGCTTTTCGGCTCACCTTTGTGTAGTATGAAGCCATGTAAGTCGGGTCAACGAATTTTTTCAGATTTTCCTCTGAAACACCGTCGATATCTCTTAAGGCGTGGATGAATTCTTCATCTCCATCCTTAATTCGCTCGCTTGCTCCGGCTATGGTTTCGCCGGTCCAGTGCCAAGCCCATGGAAACAAGACGTTGTAGCCTTGCATTCTCTTGAATCGCACGTAGGCGTCAACGCGGGTAGCTGTGAAGCCATGGCCCACGTGTAAAGGACCATTCATGTAGGAGAAGGGAAAAGTGACCATGCATTTTTTCCGGTTTGGATCTGGATCGGCCTCAAATATTCTAGCTTCTTCCCATGCTTTTCTCCATTTTTCTTCGATCTGCCTTAAAACGTCCATGACAGCCATTGGAGTGTCTTGAGAATTAAAGGTTTTTTCAGTTTCTGGAGAGAAAACGATCCCTCAAATTTAGCACCGCCAATTAATGGAGCAAAGTTGCTTTAATCTGTTGCTTTTTTCTTTACTTGTTTTCTCACGGTCTCCTCTGCCTTCGCCAACGCATCTGACATCTTCATAACCAAGGTTCCGCCTCCTTGAGCAAAGTCGGTTCTGCCGCTACCTCCACCATCTAACACAGATGCTGCCTCTCCAGCGATTTCACTTGAGTTTATGCCATGTTTCACCGCTTCTTTTCCAGCCATCACCACGATTCGCGCGGTTTTTCTTTCGACTCCATGAAACACTACAACCGCTCCAGGATTCTTTTTAACTAGTTCACTGGCTGTTTGAACCATAAGATCAACATTAACAGGCTCAAACTTCTCTTTGACAAACTTTATTCCATTAATTTCTATTATTTCCCTGTGTACACGCACGTCTAGGGCTACTGGTCTGTCAATGAGACCTTCTTTGACGGCAGATTCTTTAATAAGACGTTTAATTTCACGTCGAGCTTCTTTCCATCCCTTGACGAGACGTTCCGTAGTCTTTTCTAGTTTTTCAAGAGGCGCATTTATTATTTCAGAAACTTTCCACAACAAATTCTCGTTTTCTTGAACGGCCTTCAGGGCTGGAAGTCCAGCGCTGAACACGATTCGTTCAACGCCGTCCTGAATTCTCTCTGTACGCACGATTTTAATGAACCCGATTTCTCCTGTGTTCTTCAGGTGGGTTCCACCGCAGGCTTCAACATCCCAGTCTCCGGTTTTTACAACTCGAATTTCTCTTCCCGGCACAACGCCTCCCTGATACAACCTGAAACCGTGGCGCTTTTCCGCTTGTTCCCGAGACAGCCACGAGGTTTCAACGGGTATGTTTCGTATTACCGTTTGGTTCGCAAGCCTTTCAATCTCGTGAATTTCCTCTTGTGTCAATCGTTTAAAGTGGGAAATGTCCAGTCGGGACCTCTCAGCGCCTTTTTGGGACCCTGCTTGCCAAACGTGTTCCCCTAACACTCGTCTAGCCGCACCCATGATGACGTGGGTGGAGGTGTGATGCTTCATGAAACTGCTTCTTCGTTTCCAATCAATGGTTCCCTTGACAGTCTCTCCTTCTCGAGGAACATGACCCTTCACAACATGAACAATGATTTTTCCAACTTTTTGAACATCCACAACCTCTGATCGTGCCTTACCAAACGTTAGGTAGCCGTGATCAGCTGGTTGCCCCCCACCCTCTGGGTAGAACACTGTTTTTTCCAGTATCACACGCTGATCGTCTAGGACTCGGAGAACCCGTGCTTCGAATTCGGAGAGATAAGGGTCTTCATAATAGAGCATCCCTGTCTCGGGAAGATCTGAAACCGCGGCTTCCAGTTTCCCTATTTTCTCTTCCTCTCGTGGCGGGGGCGCTTGAACGTGTCTTCCAGCAACCATCGTGTAGAAGTTTTCAGGAATACCCACCCTGATTCCTTCTGTTTCAGCTGTTTCCTGAACCACCTCGGGTGGAAGTCCATGGGAGTCGTAGAGTTCGGTCAGCGTTTCCAACGGAATCTCAGAAGCCCCTTTTGCTTTTAGTCCCTGAGCAATTCTTTTGACAAGAGAGTCTCCCCTCTTGAGAGTTTGCTCAAACTTGTCCCTCTCCACCGAGAGGATTTCCAATATCTCGTCCCGCATGTCCTTTAGGCGCGGGAAATCTTCAGACCAAAAAGAAATTTGTAGGTCAATGATGTCAAGCAGTTTCTCCTCCAAGTTGAGAGCCCTTAGCAGTCGGTAAGTCCGGCGTAGCATCAATCTAGTAAGGTATCCCTCGCGCACGTTGGAGGGGACGACGCCCTCAGCGAGCATAAATGATAAGCATTTAGTGTGATCCACGACTGCAAAAACGTTTTCAATCGGAATTAACGTTTTCTCTAGTTCTTCCACATTCATTCCGACGTGTTCAGCCACCTTTTTCCGAGCTTCTCTTCGAGAGGCTGTTTCTCTAAAGCTCATCACGCCGGAAAGTTCCGCAATCCTCATCATCAGTTGGTTGTCGATTTTACTTATTCCCGCCATCTTGAAGACAGCGTCTAAGATTGAACCGTAGACTGCGTGGAAGCAGCTTACTGACCCTTGTGACAGCCAAGTGTACCGTTCGATTCCGTATCCTGTGTCAACTGTTTGTATGGGCGATTCGATGAACTCGTTATTGACTACTTTGAACTTCATGAACACCAGTGTGGCGAGTTCTAGTCCTCGAATAATTGTTTCAAGATCTGGTCCCGCGTTTCCACCGCCAGACCAAACGTCCTCTTTGTAGATTACTTCTTCTGATTTTATTCCAAGTTCTTTAGTGACAAACTCGTGGTGGTACCGCACAGTCTGATCTTTCCAGTAGATTTTTTTATCGGGGTAGTTGAAGGCATGGTGGCCTCCCATTTCGAATATAGTTAGGTGTCGACCGAAGGTGAGTCCCGTGTTGTCTACGTCTACAAGTCTGATGCAGGGCTGGCTTATGACGAGGGGGTTAGCTGGAGGGGGAGCTATTCCGTTCGTAACGTAGGGTTGAAAGTCGATGATGCTTGCATGGGTAAGATAAAGGTCGTCCCTCCACCTAGCTACAACAGGATAAGGCTTAATTCTCTCATGTCCATGCTTCTCAAAGAAAGAGAGAAAAGCCTCCCGCATTTCCCTAACATTGTAGCGTTTGCGCGTTGGAGAATTATCAATAAAAGTGTAAGGTGCACAATCTTTCGAGGTTAACTCTCCACAAGTTTCCTGATCCGGATTCTGCGTCCAAAAATACTCCCTGCAAGTTGGACATAACTTTCGAACGTACCCGTACTCGTCGAAGAAGGAAACGTGATACTCATCCTGTGGAAAGCGCTTCATCCCTCATCCTCCATCAAGAAGGAAACCATGCGCTTTAAAGATAACTGAAGCTGGTTAAGAGCTCTTCTCTATGAAGCCGTCGCAAAAGGAGAGACCGAGTCATCCGAATAGGGCTCCAAGGCCCTCAATTGCAGCCTCTTCTTTCTTTTTCTCCTCTTCTTTTGTCTTTTTCTTCGCTTCTGCGGGTTTCTCCTCTGCAGCTGGTGCTGCAGCGGCTGCTGGAGCTGGAGCAGCTGTCATGAACGCTGGTGGAGACTTGATTGCTTCTTCGATGTCGACTTCGGCTAGAGAAGCTACGAGAGCCTTCACTCGAATAGGGTCTGTTTTTATGCCAGCGGCACTTAACACATTGGTCAGGTTCTTTTCATTGATGGGTTTTCCGGCCCTGTGAAGCAGTATTGCAGCATGTACGTATTCCATTAGGCTTTCACCACGCTTTCATTGACTTTAGTCAGTCTCATACTTAA
>CP070759.1:1258908-1263393 GCA_020348945.1 Candidatus Bathyarchaeota archaeon | reverse complement strand
CAAACCCGCGAAAGGCAGTAGGCACCGTGGAGTTCACTGAGCCATTTGTTAGCTTAGCAGGAGTTTTAACCTTCGGAGCGCTAATAGGATTTGAAACATTCCTCTGGAATATAGTATTGCCTATGATTATCGGAGGCGTAGTTCTTACGCCTTTTGCCTCTTGGCTGACGAAAAAGACTCCAAAGCGCGCCTTAGGCGTAGCCATAGGATTATGGTTAACTGTGCTAAATGTTTACGGATTAGCCAACGTATTTGCTTAACCACTGTGCACGTGAAGCTTTTTGGAATACGCCAACTCGTCAAGCTTGGGCACAATCGACAACATCGAAGGAACGACCCCGCTATATACTGCGTTGGACATGGGAAGATGAAAGAGGAAAAGAAAGAGAAGAATGAGGAAACTATAATCGTTGTCCGAGCAGATAGATGTATCATAAAGCAAGTTGAGATTAAAGAACCGAAACTATCCAAAGTAAAAAGGTTTTTCAAAGCAATGGCGTATTTAATGTATCAAACTCTTTATGGTTGTGTTTTGCTCTACTTCAAGAGCGTAAATCGAAGGGCCAAGTCAAGCATAATCCTTTGGTATATGAAGTGTGAAACTTTAGAGCATGTTAATTCTTTGATCAAAGTGTTCAAATGGGTAGTCTTGCCAGCAAGCTTCATTTATGTTTTTGTAAATTTCTATTTCTTTGGAGAGAACGCTCTGGACTCTATGTTTTTGGGTATATTGATTTTCTTCTACAGCAATTTCCTTCCAGACATACCTTCTATCTATAGAAGAAAGAAGAGTTATGGTGATATAAGAGTTATAAATAAAGATTTATCATGGGAAAAGAAGTACGCTCTTCTTCTGTTTGCTCCATTGTTCATTTGGGTTTTTTTCTGTGGGATACTGCCAAGATGGAAGATAACCGAAACCTTCCATAATTTCAAATCGCTAACAATTTATGTAGCGTTTCTTCTTCTATTGAGCTTTTTTGTATTTGGAGATTTTCCAATTTCAATTGGAAATATAACCGAAATTCTTTCTCTCCCATTCTACGGTTTGATAGGGTACTTGACTCATCTGAGGGTTGACAAAATGCACAAGTGGGTCAGGGTATGAGTAAAGCTATCCCGACTGCACGCGAGGATTAGGTCAAAAGACTATTCGAATCCTTTCAGTAGCATATCAAAACAATTATGAAGGTTCGCCAATCAATTTATTCGTGGTCAAAATGTTAGAAGATGTCCTTTATATAGAAGAAACGAAGGTCACAGTCAGAAAGTATAGGCACAGAATGACTGTTCCATCCAAGATATTTAAATTGCTAAAGCTTAAAGATGGAAATTCATTAAGATGAATCGCGATGAAAGATGGAAAAATTATCATAGAAAAAAAGTCCGCAAAATGACAAGACCACGATAGATTCAAATTTTTGTTGTGCACACACAAAATCCTGATTAATCTTGTCACGCGTAAACGAGCGTACGTTATGAAAGAGTTACTTTCAGAATCGTAGCCACCCCAAGCAAAAATGTGGCAGCACCTATCAGCACCTTCAGTTTTCCGCTTTCCGTTTTTTTTACAACGAAAGCTGCTACTGGGGCTGAAAACGAAACACTAATTACCAAGCAAACAGTGAGAACCCAATCTACGCTCCCTCTGGCTAATACATATGTGAATACCGCAGTCAAGCTTACAAGTGTCTCCGAAAGCGATGTGATGCTCACAGCACTTTTCTCGGAAATGCCTGACATTATTTGGCCTGCCGTGACGATGGGACCGTAGCCACCCCCGCTCAAACCCTTGTTAAACGCCGCAAACAATCCTATAACTATTATTTTAGGCCATGAAAAATCGTATTTTTTATTGCGAGTGGCAAACACAACGAGTCCTAGAATGGTCGCCAGCAGACCAATGTATAGACTTAGGTAGAATTTGGACAGACTTTTTGCTACAAGGACCGACGCTACAGCTCCCGCAGCACTTAGAACACCGAGAACTATTGCAGTTCTTAAGTGTTTTCCCCTTATGGCAAAGTTTACGTTCTTAAATCTATGGTGAAACAAACTTGCCAATAAACCTCCTATAAGCTGTGAAATCAGCACAGCTGGAACAATCTGGAAGAAATCAAAGCCTATCACAAACAAAACAGGCGTCAAAATCGTCCCATAACCCATTCCTATTGCGGCGTCAACCACCTCCATTATGAACCCTAAGATAATCACTATTACCAATATAAGCCAAAAATCTAAGACCATGTCATTAACTCCTATATCCAATTCACAACTGTTGAATAAGGCGCGCATGCACATGCTTCTTCTTCTTGACAAAGATAGTAAACGCTGGACATTTTTCTTCACACATTTTACAACCACTACATTTTGAATTGGGATTAACTGAAATTATGTGCTCTCCTAGTTCATTTCTTTCATTCCTAACAACAAGACATTCATTGGGACAAATCCATGCACAATAACCACAGCCTCTACATCTATTTTTGAGGATTATTATTTGATTCTTCATTTCCTCTTTTCCTAGTTTAGGTATATATGAAAACAATGATACGCGTGCATGGTGCATAGAAAGCAACGCCATCTGAATACATGTACAAACATCGTTACTCGCTATCTCAGCACGCGCAGGCGTATTTTAGTTTGTCTTTTTGATATGTCTGATGGATCTGTGCATCCATAGGTTTTTTGCATAAACTTTCTTTCTTTTAGAAATAAGGTGTAACAATCGCCACAAATCGCGAACATATCTCCAAGTCTGAAGGCTTTTCTGCAACAAACACAATCAAGTTCTGTATTCCAAACCTTCTTCATCTCTTCCAACATCTTTTCCAATTTATCCATTTTCTCACCTCTACTTGCACCACACAAAAAGAAAATTCTATTCCTTGTAGCCGAGTTTTCTTTTGAGCTGCTCAACACATCCCTGATTCATAAGTGTTGTAATGTCCCCGATGGGTTCTTTTTTAATCAAAGACTTCAGGATTCTTCGCATGATTTTTCCGCTTCGTGTTTTTGGCAGTTCACTAGTAAATATTACTCTGTCGGGTCTGGCTGTCGGCCCTATAACAGCATCAACATGTTTTGTTAACTCCTTTTTCAGCTGGTCTGAAGGCTTTACTTCTTTTTTTAGGGTTACAAAGGCCACAGGCACTTCGCCTTTTATGTCATGTGGGCATGATACGACTGCGCATTCCACAACTGTTTCATGGCTTGTCATGGCGTTTTCTAATTCTGCTGTTGACAATCTGTGCCCTGCAACCTTCATTACGTCGTCAACCCTGCCAGTTAACCGAAGGTTCCCGAACTCATCCCATCTTCGCGCTCCATCGCTTGTATAGTAGCATTTTTCGCTGTACACGTTGAAGTATTCCTTGTATCTTTCCGAGTTTCTCCAGATGTTTCTAAGCATTCCTGGCGCGAACGGGCTTTTCTGTACCAAGTAGCCGCCTTCGCCAATAGTCACAGGTTTTCCAGTCTCGTCTAGAATATCGTGGCGTGTGCCTGGAAAGCTTCTGCCAGCAACCGTCGGGATGAATGGTCCTATGCCGGGTAAGGAGTTGATTAAGGTTCCGCCGGTTTCGGTTTGCCACCAAGTATCAATTATTGGGCATCTTCCACCGCCAATTTTGTGGAAATACCATAGCCATGCTTCTTCATTTATTGGTTCACCTACTGTGCCGAGTATTCGAAGACTGCTTAAGTTATGTTTCTCAGGCCATTCTTCACCCCATTTCATGAACATTCTTATCGCTGTTGGGGCTGTGTAAAAAACCGTAACACCATAAGTTTCTATTATGTTCCACCATCTGTCTGGTTCGGGATAGTTTGGAGCGCCCTCATACTCTAGCATGGTGGCGCCGCATAAAAGCGGGCCGTAGCAACCGTATGTGTGGCCTGTAACCCAGCCTATGTCAGCAGTACACCAGAAAACATCTTCATCATGAAGGTCGAAATCCCATTTTGTCGTCCAGTATGCTTGTACTGCATATCCACCCGTGTGGTGTTCAACCCCTTTGGGTTTGCCTGTTGTGCCGCTTGTGTAAAGAATGTATAATGGGTCCTCACTGTCCATGACTTCGGGTTCACAGTAATCGTCTGCATTTTTCATTAGTTCATGCCACCAGTAGTCTCGGCCTTCGACCATGTTTACATCTATTTCAATTCGTTTCACAACAACAACTTTTTGTATAGGCATCCCTTCAATTGCCTTGTCTGCCTCAGCCTTCAAGTTTATTTGTTTTCCTCGTCTGTAATATCCATCTGCTGTTACGAGAACTTTTGCTTCTGCATCCAGCATCCTTTCTTGCAGAGATTTGCCGCTGAAGGCGGAAAAGACCACGCTATGTATAGCCCCGATGCGGGTGCATGCCAACATTGCTATTT
Source organism: Candidatus Bathyarchaeota archaeon (assembly GCA_020348945.1). Classification (GTDB taxonomy): domain Archaea; phylum Thermoproteota; class Bathyarchaeia; order Bathyarchaeales; family Bathyarchaeaceae. Next base: position 1,259,007 of record CP070759.1, on the reverse strand, counting down.
GCACGTCTGGAATCATTGGCAAGTATATTCCAACTCTATCGCCTTTTTTCACGGCGAGACTTTTCAACACATTAGCAAATTTGTTGACTTCACTGTATA
>CP070759.1:1248138-1258808 GCA_020348945.1 Candidatus Bathyarchaeota archaeon | reverse complement strand
TTTACGGCTACGACTTTTTTTCCTGTCTCTTCCTTCAATATTCTCGGCACAAACAGGCTAAGCAAGAGAGTGATCACGAAGACAAAGAACGGTTCTAACGATCCCGCCGCAGACACCAAAGACACGGGTCCACTGGAGATGGCAATGTAATAGAAAACTGTTCCAATGAGGCCCATTGAAGTGTTTATGATTCTCCACAATAGAACGGTTCTGTTCACCCTCTGGATGTCGCTTAAGAAATTGTGCCTTATCTTTGGAAAACAAAACAATGTAAGTCCCAATATTGCGGTTCCTACAAAATTCCAGAAGAGATATGAGAAATAATCTAAAGCTCCGAGAACATGTTTTGTAAAAACCTCGTATCCCGCAAATACAAGGCCTGATGTCAAGATTAGTCCCAATGCGGGAGATACTACAGGCTTCCTACCTTTTTCTTTTCTATAAGAAACGATCATCGCACTGAGAACCAGCAATAGAATACCCAAATAGCTTGGTAGACTAAATTTTTCCTCCAGAAATACATAGGCAAATATTTGAACAAAGATCACACCTGTGTACCACAGTGAAATCACTCGCGAGGACTCTTCTATTGCCATAGCTTTAAAGTAAAGAATAAAACCAGGATACATGCAAAGACCCCCAACAATGCCCAGTAGAGACCAAGGAAGGGCAGCAGAAACTGATGTGAGTAAGAGGATCAACATAACTGGTGCCTCTACTATTATGAGGAAAAGTTGGTAAGAGAAGGGGTCTCGCATGTGCTTCGTCAAGATATATTTGTCTATTACAGCACCTACAGCCCAGAACACGGTAGCAATAAGAGTGAAGATTAGCCAATCCATGTTAACATCAGCCTTTTCAGAAGCGTGTTTATACGTCGTTCTTCCATAAAAGGGCGATGATAAGAAACGCACATGTAATTTTCACGCGAAAACTGTCATTAGTTAAGAAATAGAATCGTATTTTGGTGTCTTTTTTCGGCTGGGTGTCTCAAGGTCAGCTTGTGAGCTGAACCACGCGTGTGGTGTTTCTGGCTTCTCCAAGGTGTAGGAGAACAAGAGGAAACAAACTGACCTTGAAGCAGAGTGTTAGTCAAATTTGAGTAAGAAAAGAGTGCAAATCTTCAGGAAACGAAAGTGAACCTGCAAAAAATAGGGTTAAAGAAGTGGATTTTAGTCTTGAAGAAGCCATTTTAGCGGGATGTCTTGGTTGATTCCGTCTGGCAGCGTCCTGCGGATGGTAATGGGAAGTATTCCGATTTCAACCTCTTGGAGGGCAATGTCAATTGGATTTGAAAGGTCTTTGGAAGATTCCACGAGTATAGGAGCTCCCATTGCGATCTGGAGAGCCCTCGCTCCCACTATTCGAGCCTTCTCAAAACGCGTAAGTTTCGGGGGGCCTATCCAAATCTTGTCTCTGCTCGTTTTGCTAAAACTCCCCAGGCCCCATCCCAGGCCCCATCCCAGGTCCCATTCCAGGTGGACCTCTCGGGGGCATTGGTGGTGCTTTCATTTTGCTAGACGCGATTATATCATCGATCTTTAGGATCAATGAGGCAGCCGCGGTAGCGGATTTAATGATCTGTTTTTTGACTACGAGCGGTTCAAAGACGCCCATCTTTTTCATGTCCGCCACTTTGCCCTTGTGAGCGTCGACTCCTGTCCAAACCTCGCCTTTTTCGTGTCGAGCTCGAAGCTCAGATATGATATCGATGGGGTCGAGTCCGGCGTTTTCAGCTAAGGTGGTTGGCACCGCCTCAAACGCTTCTGCATAGCTCATCACTGCGAGTTGTTCCCTTCCTGGAAGTGTTCCAGCGTATTCTTTGAGCACTCTCGCGACTTCTAGTTCTGGCGCGCCTCCTCCAGCTACGATTTCAGGTTCTTCGACAACGTCACGGCAAACGCACAGTGCATCGTGTAGTGAGCGTTCCGCTTCGTCCACGATTCTTTCAGTTCCGCCTCGTATGAGGATGGTGACAGCGCGGGGGTTCTTGCAGCCTTCAACGAAAGTCATTTTGTCGTCGCCGATTTTTCTCTCTTCTACGAGTTCAGCGTAGCCAAGGTCTGCTTTGGTCATGTCGTCTAGGTTGGTAACGATTTTTCCTCCAGTTGCTTTTGCAAGTTTCTCCATATCTGATTTTTTAACTCTGCGTACTGTCAGTATTTTCTTTCTGGCGAGGAAGTGTTGAGCCAAGTCGTCAATGCCTTTTTGACAAAGCACTACGTTGGCACCTTTTGCGACGATTTTTTTAACCATCTCTTTCAGCATGTTCTCTTCTTCTCGCATGAAGGCGTCCATTTGTTCAGGGCTTTCAATGTTAATTTTTGCGTCGAACTCAGTTTTCTCGATTTCAAGCGGGCTGTTTAACATGGCGATTTTAGCTTTTTCCACACGTTTTGGCATACCCGAGTGAACCACTTCCTTGTCAAGCACAATGCCTTTGATGAGTTTGGTGTCTGTTAATGCTTCACCTGGTTTTTTCTCCACTTTCACATCGTCGATGTCAACTCTAAATTGGTTCTTAACTCTCTCAGCAACTTGAAGAACTCCGGAAGAGGCTATCTTCGCGAGGTATTCTTTGCTCTCAGCTACAAGCTTACTTGCCATGGCGGTCGTCGCAACTTTTTCTATAGCTTTTTTATCATTTGATTTCACCGAGATAGCCATTTTTTCAAGAATCTCAAGCGCCTTATCCGCGGCTTTTCGATATCCATCAATGATGACAGTGGGGTGGACATTTTTCTTAATAAGGTCCTCGGCTTTTCCAAGGAGCTCTCCAGCCACGATCACAGATGTGGTGGTTCCGTCGCCCACTTCGTTATCTTGAGTTTTGGCAACCTCTACCATCATTTTTGCGGCTGGGTGTTGAATATCCATCTCGTCGAGAACGGTGCGTCCGTCACTGGTGATTGTGACATCGCCAAAACTGTCTACAAGCATTTTGTCCATGCCTTTCGGTCCAAGTGCGCTCTTCACTGCCTCTGCGACTATTCGAGCCGCCATAATATTAGCATGCTGGGCCTCCCTTCCTCGGGACCGGTTTGATCCTTCCCGCAGGACAAGAACGGGGGTTCCAGCAGCAAGTTCCGATGACAATTTCAATCAACTCTCCTGTTGCGACATTAAAAACCGTGTTTTGGATATAAGTCTTTCTAAAAATGGTTCAATATTGCCTGCGTTTATCCAGAAATTAGAACCTAAATCATATCTGCTTGGAATTAGATTCTCTCACGCCATTCACATCGTGACATGTTCTCAGACTTTTTCAATGAGCTCTCGCGCTTCCCTCACGTTCCTTGCCACTTTAGTGTAGAAATTTTTGCGTGCGCGTTAAGTTTCTGTCAAAAGAGTAATTTTGCCTTCTTTTGTCCATGTTACAGGCGCATCTGCTATCAATTTCCAATGTTTCATGCACATCGGAACCTTCTTGGAACTTAGGAAAAAAGAAGGATTGTTTTTACAATCTGGACAATGACTTATTTCTTCGATAAAATTTTTGAGACTGATACGTACCAATTCTTCTTCCTCAACATCTGTGCGCACGCAGAATTAGAAAGATATTACACCCCTATAAACACTACTCAACTACTTTTTTAAATACTGCAAAATATCTCAGGAATTATGAGCCTTTAAAAATTAGATAGATGATTCAGAGCAAAAATGTGAAATTGAGACCATGGAGAAAGATGGCTTCTCTTGCGGGCATAAGTTTTTCTAGAGGCTATCTTTCTACACCGAAAATGATAAGCAATGCGTACTAACGAAATAATATTGTTTAAGAAGACAGGGAGCAAGAGACATTGCGAAAGATGATTTCAATTAACGTGCCTCAAATCGGTGAGCAAGAGATTGAAGCGGTTGTTAAGGTTTTGAAAAGCGGCGTGTTGACCGCTCATCTTGGAAACGGGCCCGCGGTTAAACAGTTCGAAGCAAAGTTCATGAAATTCGTAAACGCTAAACATGCCATCGCCGTGAACAATGGAACTGCGGCTCTTCACATGGCTCTCTTAGCGATCGGAGTGACCTCTGGCGACGAAGTGATTCTGCCAAGTTTCACGTTTACGGCAACGGCTGAGGCTGTGGTCTTAACTGGCGCCAAACCAGTTTTTGTAGATATCGATCCTCGCACCTACAACATTGACTCTGAGAAGATAGAGGATGCAATTAGCGCGGAAACGAAGGTGATCATGACAGTGGATTTGTATGGACTGCCAGCAGACATGCAGGTGATAAGGGAAACCGCTCAGAAACATGACTTAGCGGTTGTTGAGGACTCAGCTCAGGCTCATGGAGCCGTTTACAGGGGAAAGCCACCCGGATGTTTTGCGGACATGGCGTGCTGGAGCTTCTATGCTAGTAAGAACATGACCACGGGAGAGGGCGGCATGATAACCACAGATCGTGGAGAGTACGCGGAGAGGTTGCGTTGCATAAGGATGCACGGGGAGAAAGAGGGCTACAAGTCTATAATGCTCGGACATAACTACCGTATGCCTGAGATAGAAGCAGCCCTAGGATGTGTGCAGCTTGGCAAGCTTCCGGAATTTTTGGAAAAGAGACGGAGAAATGCGAGGCTGTTAACGGAAAGGCTTAGCGAGGTCAGAAGGCTGGAGTTACCTAAGGAACCACCGGAACGTAAACACAGCTGGTATCTCTACACTGTTCGACTTCGAGACGCCGACGCGAAGATGAGAGACGCTGTTGTGGATGGGTTGAGAAAACGTTCCGTAGGCGCTACCGTATATTACCATACTCCAATCCATCTCATGCACTACTACCGCTTGTTTGGAAAACAGAGTCTTCCTATAACGGAAAGAGCCGCCCAACAGGTTTTCTCGTTGCCGGTTCATCCGGGTGTAACCTTAGAACAGATTGATTATATTGCGGATTCAGTGAAACATGTGATCCGTTAACTTGTTAAGACTTATATATTAACCGAAGACATTGACTTTCTCTACGGAGGCTCTTGTATGCGAATCAAGGTTATCATAATGGGAGCAGCTGGACGAGACTTCCACAACTTTAACACTTATTTCCGAGATAACAAACAATACGAACTGGTGGCGTTCACAGCCACCCAAATACCAGGCATCGAGAAACGGATGTACCCGCCTGAACTGTCTGGTCCTAACTATCCAGATGGTGTACCAATCTATTCTGAAGAGAAACTGACAGAGCTCATCAAAGAACACAAGGTGGATCAGGTGATATTTTCGTATAGTGACGTTTCTCACGAGTATATTATGCATAAGGCGTCAATAGTGCTAGCGAGCGGGGCAGACTTCAGATTGCTGAGTCCATCAGCCACCATGTTGAAAGCTAAGGTTCCCGTGGTTTCGATTTGTGCAGTTAGAACGGGATGTGGGAAAAGCCAAACTTCAAGAAGGATTTGCAAAATCTTGAAGAAGATGGGCTATAATGTGGTGGTTATACGGCATCCCATGCCCTATGGCGACTTGCGCAAGCAAATGTGTCAGAGATTTGCGTCCATGGAAGACTTAGATACACATAAGTGCACCATCGAGGAGCGAGAAGACTACGAGCCGCACATTGCCAACGGATTCGTGATTTACGCTGGAGTTGACTACGAAAAGATTTTGAGAGCGGCTGAGAAAGAAGCAGACATCATTGTTTGGGACGGAGGCAACAACGACGTGCCTTTCTACGTACCCGACCTGCACATGGTATTGGTTGATCCGCACAGGCCTGGCCACGAATTAGCCTACCATCCTGGAGAAACTAACTTGAGAATGGCTGATGTTGTGATTATTAACAAGGTGAAAACTGCTAATCCTGAAAACATTGAAATCGTTCAAAAGAACATAAAGTCAGTGAATCCGGACGCAACGGTTGTGAAGGCAGCTTCACCTATTACTGTGGATGATGCAGAGCTCATCAGAGGGAAAAAAGTCTTGGTTGTGGAGGATGGTCCAACCTTAACCCATGGCAACATGAAATATGGTGCGGGAACAATTGTAGCAGAAAAGTTGGGAGCGAGCGTTGTGGATCCACGTCCCTACGCTGTTGGCTCAATCAAAGACGCCTTCAAGAAATACTCGCATATAGAAGCGCTTCTGCCCGCAGTGGGTTATGGCAAGAAACAGATAAAGGAACTTGAGAAAACAATCAACGCAACGCCCTGCGACACTGTTGTCATCGGAACCCCTATTGATTTGCGACAAGCTTTGCAGCTCAATAAGCCTGCAGTGAGAGTTAGATATGAACTTCAAGAGATCGGCAAGCCGAATCTCGAAGACGTTTTGAGAAAGGGTCTTTCCAAAAAATAGGTGGTTTTTGAAATGAGTGTTTCCCGCGTATCCATCAAATTTGTGATTGAAGGAATTGGAGAGGCTGAGGGAGAATTCATTCGCCATCTCGCTCCAAGAACCGTGGAGACAATAATGAAAAAACTCCCCATAGAAGGTCAAGCAGCCATCTGGCAAGAAGAAGTTTATTTTGAAATTCCAGTGAAAATGGGAAGCGAAAAAGCGAAACCAACTGTGAAAAAAGGCGCCATCGCATTTTGGCCTATGGGAAGCGCATTGTGCATTTTCTATGGTGAGACACAACCTTACAGTCCAGTCAACATCGTTGGTCAGGTGACAAAGAACCTAGAACTGTTTGAGCAAGTGAAGAGTGGAGCCAAAATCAAAGTGGAAGAGACTTCTTGAAAGCTTCATGGAAACGTGGTTTCAGTCCAGCTTTTCAAAAGTTCTTCGCATTTCTTTTTCACGTCAAGATCTTTGCTCGTTTCTTTCAGCGTTTCCAAGAATTCGATGCGTTTTTTGACCGTCCTCATCTCTCCCGTTTCATAATAGAGTCTGCCCTCTATGAAGTCCTTCATCTGCTGTGCCTTTTGTATAAAGAGGCTGGCTGCGTCAACTGGGTCGGCAACTATGTACATGCTTGCCCAAATGGCAACTTCAGACTCGCGGAGCTGAGTTAAGCCGTCTATTTCTACGATTTGTTTGATGTAAGTTCGGAGAAAATCGTAATATTTGGCTGTCTTGACTAAGTTTAAAGCTTCTTCAACTTTGCGCTTGAATTCTGGGCTTCCCCTTACATCTAAGTGATGCATGTAACCTTTTTCGATGAGTTCTCTGGCTTTCTGCACTTCTTCAATAGTGTAAACTCTCTCCGGAAATTCCATGTATTATACCCCAATGACAAAGTCTGGTCATACACGCTTGTTATGTTAAGATGAAACTAGGCTGAAAAAAAGTGAACAATGAAAGTCTGGTTTTTCAGTCAGAGAGTTTATATATTTTGAGGTTTTTGCTTCCGGAAACAAACTCAATGGTGCCCTGCTTCTCCAACTCTTTAAGGAGACTTCTCGCTGCGCTTAAACGCAGGTCCAAGCGTGTAGCCACCGTGTAGGGCGTAAGAACTTTCATCTTTTTCAGTTGATCAACGACTTTTCCACTTTTGGGGTCAGGTGGAATTATTCCTATACTCTTTTTTTCAGTGGTAAATCGACTGGAGCCACTCGTCTTTCGTTCTTTTTTCTTCTTCGTCGGTTTATCCATTTGTTTAAGAGTGAGCCTTTTCTTTGAACCCATATTCTTCATCCAATAATTGAGAGATAACCTGCTCCTTATAGATTTTCCCCCAAACATATTCTTTATTTTCGAGTTAGACTTAAGTTGATGAAAAGGATACTAGAAAACTCTGTGCTGCAAAAATCTATGGAGCAAGCTGTTTGATCGTGAATGCTGACATCCAGAAAACCTGTTTTGAGCTTCGATCATTATTAGAAGAGACAGTGAAAAAGAATCTAGCTGAGGGTATTCTGCTTTCCGGTGGGTTAGATACAAGCGTTTTGGCGGTGGTTGCGTCAAAATTCATCTCGTTGAAGGCCTTTACCGTTGCCTTTCAAGGATTCCCAGCTCCCGACGTCAAATATGCAACTTTGATGACTAACCGTTTACATCTCACACACTTTGTTCACTACTTCGATGAAGACGAATTACATGATGCCGTTCGAACAGTTGTAAAAACGATGAGGTCTTTTGATCCCATGGAAGTACGCAACAGCGCAGCGATACTAATTGGTTTAAAGGTGGCAAAAGAACAAGGGGTAAACACGGTTATGACTGGAGATGGATGCGACGAACTGTTCGCTGGATACAGTTTTCTCTTTAATCTAGAAAAAGAAAAGCTAGACTTGGAGTTGAGGAAACTGGGGGCCGTGATGTCATTTTCGTCTGTACCCTTGGCGAAAACTCTAGGGATTGAAGCAAAACTTCCATATCTTGCTTCAGACTTTAAAGCGTTCGCCATGAAACTCGATTCTAAATACAAGGTTCAAACTGAAAAGGGAAGCGTGCAGGGCAAATTGGTTATTCGCAAGGCCTACGAAGATGTTTTGCCCGAGGAAATCGTGTGGAGAGTTAAAGTGCCCATTGAGCAGGGTTCGGGAACCACTGTGCTTCCCAACTTGTTCGATCAGAAAATTGCTGATGCGGAGTTCAAGGAGAAAAAGAGCAGGTATCTTGAGAAGGATAAAGTGATGATTCGAAGTAAAGAACAACTCTTCTACTATGAGATTTACAGGTCAGTTGTAGGCGTTCCGTATCCCACTGATCCATATGGGAAACTTTGTCCTCAATGTAACTCGAACGTTGCAAGGAACTCCACCTTTTGCAGAACCTGTGGTGCCTATCCCATCTGAGCAAAATTGTTGCAACGCTTCTGCTAGGCTATTGCGCTGATTTCTATCTTGCGTTTCTTTTGCCATTCTTTTATTGGAACACCAAGTCTTTCTTCGATTTTGGATCTGTGGATGGAGTTCATGGTGCAGAAGGGGATAATTTTGCCTTCTGGCACGGCGTAGTGTATGCAGCATCGTTGAATTCTTTCAAGATCGAAGTTGTAAGGGTCCATGAAATGCATGGCTGAGATCATTAGCATCTTTCTGTGCAGTTCACCCAACGCCTCATAGCTTCCTGATCTTACTATTGACAAAAGATATTTTCTCAGCAAACCAAATTTGACGTGGCGTAGTGCACCCAACAGCCGAATTTTAGCTCTTCTGTTGTGTCCTTTAGCGGCTTCTTCGTAAACATTGTTCATGGTTTTAAGGAAGTTCTCAATGTTACCGTAACGAGTGATGGGGATGATTTTCCCGTCTTCAATGAAAATATATGTGGCAGTTCCGCAGTGGGGATGGACTGTGAACTCAGGGTATCGTTTGTCTTTCAACGCACTAACTGCTTTGGAAACGGGAACCACGGCGGGCACTGGGTAGAAGTCGGAGACCTTTATTTTTCCGTCAGTTTGTTCTTCGCACAGTCGAGTGAAGTCGGGGATGGTGATGCGCATTTTTGCCCTTTCCTCTTCGGGGATTCTTCCGCATAAAGAAACAGGTTGAACATTTATACATCGAATCACGTCGAAGTTTTGAATGGCAAACTGTACAATGTCTCCTATTTGATGGTCGTTGACACCTTTAATCAACGTGACCACTAGAACCACACTGTTTATTCCAGCTTCTCGAAGATTTTCAATAGCTTTCAATTTCGTTTCAAACAGGTCGCATCCACGCGTGAATTTGTACACTTCAGGAGTTACGCCGTCGAACTGTAGATAAACCGTGCTCATGCCAGCTTCTTTCAATCCACGACAATAATCTACGCTTTGTGCAAGTCGCAAACCGTTAGTGTTCACTTCCACATGTCGAAATCCCAGTTCTTTAGCCATGCGTATAAAGTCGAAAAGGTCTTCTCGGATTGTTGGCTCTCCTCCTGAGAACTGCAGTGCGGTTGTGGGCACGGGGTCATTGTTTCGAAGGTTTTCCAGCATTTCTCGAATCTCCTGCTTCGAAGGTTCGTACACGTAACCAGCGGCAGCGGCGTTGGCGAAGCATACTGGACACCGTAGATTACACCGGTTAGTTACGTCGATGATGGCAAGTACAGTGTGCGACTTATGTTGGGGACAGATGCCACAGTCGAAGGGACAATCCTGTTTCGTCTCGGTGCGGGGATTTCGAAGTCCGTCGCCGTCGTACCTGAACTGTTCAGCGCGTAGGTATTGCTCGTAATCCGACCAGTAAACGTCTTGAAACTTCCCGTGTTCAGAGCATTCTTTTTTGATGTAGACTTTGTTGTCTTCTTCAAATAATGTAGCGTCTAGAGCTTTGAAGCATTCGGGGCATATGGATTTTGTTTTCTTAATGTCCTGCACTTTGACACCACCGAAAGTTGTAAGTTATCTAAGCCTAGAATACTGTATAAGAAGTTTTCCAAACGTTTCATAAGGTGAAAAAGGGGAGTACATATGTCTGTAAGTGATAATGCGAAAAAGATTCTGCGGGAACTTGGGCTAACTGAGTACGAGACCCGTGCCTATTTGTCATTGCTGGAGAAAGGAGCTACAACTGCCAGTAAAGTTAGCGACCACGCAAATGTTCCATACTCCAAGATTTACGAAACTCTCAACTCGTTGGAGAAGAAGGGATGGGTTGAAACCAAGCGAGGTAGACCCAGTCGATACTATCCGAAGTCTCCGTCAGAAGCTTTGAGTGCGGTTAGACTGCGATTAGAGGACACTGTGAAGTCGTGGGAGCAAACGGTTCTAAGCGAGTTACAACCTCTCTACGAAAAGAGGGAGATACGTGAAAAACCTGACATATGGATTCTCCGCGGCGAGTTTAACACTCTCGCGAAACT
>CP070759.1:1235526-1248038 GCA_020348945.1 Candidatus Bathyarchaeota archaeon | reverse complement strand
ACGTTGGAATAGTGACCCCATATTCAGCCCAAGCGCAACTGCTTTCGAAAATTCTGGAGGATGAACACATTGATCAAAAACGTGTAATGGCGTCCACAATTCACAGGTTTCAGGGAAATGAAAGAAACTGTGTAATTTTCGATCTTGTTGAAGGACAGCCATTTGCGCCAGGTATACTCACTAGGGGCCCGTTTATTGATTCCGAACCTGGAAAATTGATCACAGTTGCAATTTCCCGTGCTGAAGGGAAGTTTATTCTTGTCGGAAATGGCAGATATATCCGAAGTAGGTTCAACACGAATGATGCGATTTTTCAAATAATGGAAAAGATCGGCAAAAATGGCGAGACTATTGATGCTCTCAGTATTCTCTCTCTATCCTTTAAGAGTGAAATTGAACGTCCCATAATCCCACGAGCTGGCAGACAATTATCCATATGCTCTCTTGCTATTTTGAATGAAAAGAACTTCTATGATATATTCCTTCAAGATCTCAAAACTGCAAAGTCTTCAGTGGTGATCTTCAGTCCATTTGTTGCCAGAAAACGCTTGAGAAGTCTAATCAACGGTCTCAAGTTCTCTATGAAGAAGGGAATAAAAATCTATGTTGTTACCAGACATCCAGATCATCAGGGCACCAGCAAATTGGAAGCTGGAAAACTCATTGAAAAGATGCGAAAGATGGGAATCAACGTAGTCATTGCCTCTAAGAAAATCGGGTTTCACGAGAAGTTTCACGAAAAGATTGCAATGATTGATAATTCCGTGTTTTACTATGGGAGTATGAATATACTTTCACAATCCAACTCGTCAGAAAGCATGCTTGCATTCCGGGGAAGAAGAGCCATTGAAGAACTGGCAAAGAATTTTGATATTAAGAGAGTAATCCGGAAGTATCAAAACATCACAGGGGATGATTCTTCTCGGATATCCATTGTGCAGATGGTTGGGAAGAAATTGCTGGAATCCATAGGTCCTGGGACTTGCCCTAAATGTGGCAAAGAACTTGTACTGATTAAGGGTGACAATAGTTTGTATTTTGGGTGCCCAAATCTGTTGGATCGAAAGTGTAATATCCAGAAGAAAGCCGATAGGGTTCTTATCAGACAAGCAGTTTTATCCCTGAAGTTGAAATGCGAGAAATGCCGTAGTGGTCACATGGTTTATCGTGATGGGAGATTAGGGCCTTTCCTTGGTTGTGATCAGTACCGAATTTCTAATTGTCGAGGGATAATGCGTTTCGATGATACTCCCTCCGATTAGCTTAAACACAGTTTTTTCTTTACCTACTCTTCTCTTGTGTGTGTGGTTAAATTTTAACCCCCTATGCATTCATCAATACGGGGGATATAGTCAAGAATTTGTCTATTGAAGAGACTTGATCTGAATCTAGTTTCTTGAACCAGATGTCTTTGTTTAGGCGGATGACATCGGCGGGAACGAATCCTATTACATGGAATTTTTCTTCTTGTATGATTTCGCCTGAAAGAGTGATCTGTCGCAACTGTCGGTTTGAATTATGCAAATACTTGATCAAGTCGGAGAGCAAACGACGAAACAGACCACTCACCGAGAAAGCACGTTTTCAATATGCCCAGCAGAGAGCCAACGTCTTAAGAGCTTTTGAATCAGCCCTTTCAACATACTTTTTCGCTATATGATCCAGATATGCCGTGTCATTCGCGGGGATTGAACCCCAAAACATTTTTTCTAACGGGCCCCAAAACTACACTCCTTCCCAGTCTCAACGCTACTTTCAAAGAAAAAATTGTTTTCAACATTCCGCTGTCATGAGACTCCAAATAAGACAACGAAACATATAATACCGCAACAAGTGGAAATGTCCCCCGAAAAACCCCCATTTTCTGGCGTGCGGATTAAATCTACAAATGTTTCTGTTTTCCATCAGCGCGTGCAGTTAATCAGATAAATTTTTATCTTTTTAGTTAACCTTATCAACCTATGAATAACAAAAAAATTACAACTGAAGAAGCTAAAAGAATTGGCGAGACCTTGGGGATTGACTGGAGCAAGTTTGATGTCGAACAATTTAGAAAAGGTATGGACGTAGAGTTAGAACACGGTCTCCATGATCCTAACACCAATGTCACAAACGATGACCCGATAATAACTGGCAAAATCGCTTTGGCCCACTTAAACGAATTTCCAGACTACTATACCCGACTTGAAAAGATGGAAGAAAACGCAGAAAAATTCCATAACAAGTAAACCCCCAATCAATCTGATGCGTACGCATGAAGACTAATCCACATTCAAACTTTCTAAAAAAAGAGGAGGTATTGACTGGTTGAACAGTCAAGAGACGATTCTCTACAGCGTAACGCTCGGGTCAGGCTGATCATTGGTGACACAGTGGACGCCACCGCCATCCTTCCAAAGCTGAAGGGTTTCGACGACAATAACGTCGCGGTCAGGGAAGTATCCTTCGACAGTTTGCTTCGCAGCATTATCCCACTCTGTCACATTAAACCCAGTCATAACCACGACATCATTGGCAACATACCAGTTCGCGTAGTCGCAGTAGAAAGTTGCACGCTTGTATGTGACATAGCCCGGTATGTCTAGACGCAGAACATTGAAGCCCGCGGCCTCGACGATGTCGGCAGCTTCCTCGTACACCCAAGCGTCAGGGTCATCCTGGTCCACGAACCGATTTACAACAACAGTACTCGCATTGATGAAGCGGGCAATACCGTCGACGTGGCCTCCAGTTGGGTCGTCGGAAGGTCCGTGGAGAAGCCAGACAACATCGGTGACTCCGAAAGCATCTTTGAATATTTGCTCCTGTTCAGCCATAGTCACATCAGGGTTCCTCAGGGTTTGAACAGCCCAGTTTGTGATCAGAGTGTCATTGCCGTTGAACTCAAGGTTTCCTCTCTCGACAATCAAATCGTATTGAACAAGAGGCAAACCAAGCAGCTCGGCAACCTCTATGGGAACCTTGTTGTCTTTGCCAAAAGGCTTGCCCCAGCCGCCCCAGCCATCGAATTCCCAGTCTTGGACGAAATGACCGCTTGAATCAACGGCATAAACCGGACCGTTGTCACGCATCCAAGCCCAGTTGTGTGGGATAACGTAGAAGCTAAGGTTCGTGAGTGGTATTCCACGATTTTGCAGATAGTTTTTGACATCGCTGATCTGATTATTCTTGTTGACAAGGATGTACACGGGCTCATATTCTTGCAGTGCGTCGATAATAGCGGCGAGGTTAGGTCTGAGTCGCATCTCATCCCAATGTACGGGCCATTGTATCCAAGTTGCCGCATGCGGTTCCCACTCAGCTGGAATCCTCACTGATGAAGAAGCAAGAGCCGATTGGAATCCCATAATAAGAAAAGCAACAATCAACAGAGCAGACAGCACTGTAGATAAGATCAATTTGTTGGCGAATCTCTTTGTTTTCATTTTATCACCTCCTCCTTTAATTATTGGTATTTGTTTTGTTGCGCCCCACCTCGGCGCTGTGTCGTTTATTGTCGATGATTGTACTTTTAATATTTACGGAGTGTTTGGGAAGAATAGAGATACGTGAAAGTATTCTTGGAAAATTCACTTTAAGTGGCATCTCCCTCCTCTTTTCGGATCAGTTCCAGCATTTCTCTTTTAAGGCCGGCGTTTGGCAATGACATTCGGAGGTTTGGATCTTAGATTTGGGTCGGCTGATGGCTTCTTCGTGCAGGCAAAGAATTCTTGACGCTTTGTCAAAGGTTAGGCGAACCCATGTCACGGATTTGGTGCGCAAAGTTAACAGCACCTACGGCCAAGTTAACCGCAACCTCCAGATTCTCGAACACGAAGGTATCGTGACTACCCATTATTGCGGTCGCTTGAGGATGATTAAACTAAACAGGGAAAACCCGAGAACCATAACTCTGCTAAAAGCGTTAAGATTACTGAGAGAATAAAACTCAACTCACAGTTATGCGGGTACCTATTAACCTTGTTTCAAATAATCTATGAGATTCACTGTGCACGCTGTGATCTGCTAGATTTCAAATTTTTCTATTATTCTTCTCTCTTTTTTTCCAGTTATTTCAGCCACAACATGAATATAATTCTGCAGTCCCGAGTTTTCAATTCTCTTTTTTAGCAACTCGTCTAATTGGAAGATGCCTGCAGAGTTTGACATTGTTATCTTTATCGTTATTGGCTTTTTCTCCCCCTCTTGAATCTCCACTTTTTCGATTGAGAGCGCTGAAACTGCGTGAATGTCTACTTTTCCTGCTTGAAATGGAATTCTTGCTCTTCCCTTTTCCATGTCAAGGGCATCGGCAATTCGCACGATGCTTGCTTCCACAGTTAAAGGTTTCCTCGGGCGTTCATGAGACACTATGGCATGTAGCACTTCGGAGCAAATTATGGCACGTTCTTCCTCAGAGTAAATCCGTTGCAGATATTTCTCTATGAATTCCAACGCTAAAAAAACACCGTACTCTTCGTGTCCATCTCTTGCAACTATCATGCCTAAATCATGAAAAATCGAAGCGAGAACTACCACAACCTCAGCGTCCTCGTTTTCCATATCATAATGTTCAACAATGCTGGGCAAAACTTTTCTTTCAACCAAAATTCTCAGAAGCTTCAACGCTGAGTTGGCAACGATTTTCACGTGTGTCGGTCCGTGATCCGTGTAACCCAGACGGTCAATCGCCATCACGTTGGAACATCTCCAAAACGCGTGTAATTTCATGTCTTTCTTCACTTCTTCAACAATGTGTTCCAACTTTGTGTTGCTACGAAACGGTACGTTGAAAATATACACCACTTCATTTTGACCTCCGATCTGTTTGTGTTCCACATTCTTTACTTCTAAGACTTAAATAATTAGTTAAGCAATGTTCCTACTTTTGCTGGTTCCAAAGCTGGTTGCGTGCGCGTTATGATTTTAGCAGACAAATACACCATTAGCTTTCAGTGACTAGTGTTGGCTGTATTTGTGACGAAAGCTGATGGAAAAAAACAGTTGTTTGATCGACAAAAGGTTGTGAAGACTTGCCTAAGAATGGGTGTTAACGAAGAGGTTGCTGAAGTAATTGCAGAGAAAATTGGAAAAAACATTTACAATGGCATCGAAACAAGAAAGATTCTCCAGATGATTTTCAGGCACCTGAATAAGTACAAGCCAGCCGTTAGATACCAGATTGACCTGCGTAAGGCTTTAAGCATGATGAAGTCGGCGCCTGATTTTGAACGTTTTATCCGGATTTTGCTGAGGGAACACGGCTATGAAGTCGTTCCAAACCAAATTGTTAGAGGAAAATGTGTAGAGCATGAAGTTGATGCCGTTGCAACAAAAAATGGAGAAACATACATTGTAGAAGTAAAACATCATTCTAACTATCACACTCCTACAGGTTTAGACGCAGCCCGTATTGCAAGAGCAGTCTTCGAAGATGTAACCGAAGGCTTCAAGCTTAGACTGAACAACCTCAAAATAGATAAAGCAATGATAGTTTGCAATACGAAGCTTTCACAACACGCTGAACACTACGTGGAATGCAGGGGAATTCGTCACATAGGGTGGAGTTCACCCTCTAATCGTGACCTTCAAACAATGATTGAAGAAAAGAAACTGTATCCCGTACACTACCTTAAAGGATTAAACATCAAAACAAGAGAAAAATTAACGTCTGCTGGAATAATTCTGCTAAAACAGTTGACCACAAAAAGTCCGAAAGAACTCAGAAGAAAAACAGGAATTCGAAAAGAAACTCTCGAGTTAATAGTCAAGAAAGCAAGAAAAATACTTTCAGAAAACGAATAGATGCACGAAATCTATCTCCTAATCTTTTTTTCTGGTTTACTCTTGAGCGTCTTCAACGCCTTTTTCTGTGATTTTGAATCGTGCAGTGTTTTCTGGTAGATATGGAGAGTCAATGACCCTGGCTATCCTTGTTCCCTTACCTCCTTTTCTAAGAAAAACCCGATGTGTACAGGCATGAGCCATGACATGTCCACCTGCTGGTCTATTAGGGTCTCCGAAGAATTGGGCAGGGTTTGCTTGAACTTGATTTGTAACCATTACGGGCAGGTTGAAGGCTTCTGTAATTCTCAACAACTTGTGGAGTTGGCTGTTGAGTTTCTGTTGACGTTCGGAAAGGTTTTCCCTGCCTACATATTCACCTCTGAAGTGACCGATCATAGAATCCACGATGACGAGCTTTATTTTGTTTTCTGGACAAAACTTGAAAAGATGGTCTGTTATCAAACATTGATGGCTACTGTTGTAGGCTCTAGCGAGAAAAATGTGCCCTAAAGTTTCGTGGGGATCAAGTTCTAATGCATTGGCTATCTGAAAAATACGTTCTGGTATAAAAGTTCCTTCAGTGTCAACGTACACCACGTTACCGTTTAATCCTCCTTTCTCTACTGGAAGCTGGGCCATAACGCTCAGCGTCAAACAGATTTGGGTTTTGCCTGCACCATATTCTCCTATGAACTCAGTCATAGCCTGAGTTTCAATTCCGCCTCCTAAAAGCTCATTCAAGTTTTTGGAACCAATGGAACATTTGAGCATGTTCTGCCTTTTTTTCCACAGTTCTTCAGCCGTAATGAAGCCGACGCCAACCGATTTTCTGGCTGCCGCAGCAATATTGAGGACCGTGTTGAATCCTATTCCCGTCTTTTCAGCTATCTCTTTAGGCGGAGTCACGGCGATGGCTTCGATAGTGGTTAATCCAGCAGACTTGAGTTTACTGGACATGGCTGGGCCAACGCCGTCAAGAGTTGCTAAATCGTTGTTTTCCAATTCAATTTCACCTTTTCAGATTGAATAAATTATCCATTGCGTTTGATCATGAATTCTTTACATATTGGTTTTAAAGCCTCCGACCCAACATATAGACGTGGAGAGGAGAGAGCGCAGTGAAAGTAAATTTTTTGATTTCAAAACACATGCCTTGTCACGTTTTCATGGGAGTTGAATGGGAAATACGTTGAGAATCCTTTAATCTGGCCTGAAATCGTGGAGACCAGACTCTACCAGCAAACTGTAGCAGAAAACGCTTGTCAGGAAAACACCATGGTAATATTACCTACAGCTCTTGGCAAAACCGTGGTTTCTGCTTTGGCTGCAGCTCACTTCCTTTGCAACCACTGGAACATGAAAAATTCTAGTCATGACATCTACTAGGCCTCTGGTTCTACAACACCCTATTAACTAGAACAAACTGCCTAATCACTTTAATAGGAGGAAAAAAGTTTCTACCTATATTACGTTGAGAGGACAGCCGCCAATGCTGATCAGAGAAATCATCTTGGAAAACTTCATGTCTTACGAGTATGCTAGGGTTTCCTTTCAACCGGGTGTCAACGTTATCTGCGGTCCCAACGGCTCTGGTAAGTCATCTATGTTGTTGGGAATTTCAGTGGCGCTAGGCCAATCTTACACCGAACGGTCTAGGAAGCTAAGCGACCTTATTAGATGGGGAAAAGATCAGGCTCGGGTCACTTTGGTTCTGGACAACTCCCTCAAGGGAAAACGTCGGCCAGTTCCAAAAATTAGCAGAGACTCCATATTTTTGACTAGAGTTCTGAGGCGGGATGGAATGTACTGGTTTGAACTAGGCAATAGAGCTGCAACCAAAAGCAATGTTGTGAGGCTTCTGTCTAAGTTCGGAGTTAACCCAGATAACATGCTTATTATCATGCATCAGAACATGGTGGAACAGTTCACGGTTCTTTCGTCTCAGGAAAAGCTTAGAATTGTTGAAGCTGCGGTGGGGTTCGAGTCCTACCGCCGAAACGTTTTGAAGGCTCAAAAAAAGCTGGGTCGCGCCCTAAGCCAAGAGGAGTCAGTGGGAAAACTCTTGGAATCTGCCGAGCAAACCCTGAGCTACTGGAGGGAACAGTACGACCGTTACCAGCAGAAAAAGCAGTTGAGGATGAAGCGGCGATTCCTCCAGCGGGAGTTGGCTTGGGCTGAGGTTTCGAAGAGAGAGAAAGCAGTTTCTGAGTTAAAGAAGCATATTCAAAAGGAAAAAAACGAAGTCCTACGGGTTGAGAGCGAAGCCAAAAGTATCAACAGTCAACTAGGCGAATTTGAGGGAAAACTGGAACAGTTGAAAGCTGAGTGGCAAAAGCTTCTGGAAGAACGGTTAACCATGGAACGTGAAAGGGCGAAACAAGAGTCAAACGTTTCACTAGCTCGTCAAGCCTTGGAAGAAACAAGATTGTGGGCTGAGAGTCGCCAAGAACAGGTGAATGGCTGTCTAGGCGAGATAAAACGATTAGAAGCTGCGATGAGCGAAATTCAGAACCCTTCTGATTTCAAAACTCAATTAGTCGAGATCAGAGTAGCCTACGAAAACTTGGAAAAAACGTGGATTCAGCGATTCACCATCAAGAACGAAAGCCTGAAGGGGTCGATTGAAGACTCTAGCATGCAACTTGGCAAACTGGGAACTCAAGTTTCAGATGTTCAAGTCAAGATGGATCATCTAAACTTGGAGATGGACAGCGCTAACAATGACTTTGTGGATCGAAAAATTAACCTAGCCTTGTTGCGTTATCAGGGAGAAATCCTCAAAAAAGCTCTGGAGAAACTGAACAAGGAGCTTCAAACTTCACTGGCAGATCTCCGTGAAGTTGTGAGGAAGGCTGAGGAGACAGGTCCCCAAATAGTGCCCATGAAGAGCATAGTTGAGATTTTGGATGAAATTCGGGTTACGGATGGACATCTCGCTGCCCTCGCTGACGTTTCAGAGGATATTGAGCGCATGTATGAGTCGTATTCCAAACTTTACTTGGAGCTGAAAGAGAAGGCTCGTTTGGTGGCGGAGAACCGAGAAAAGGCTTTAGAGGAGGTGAAGGCGAGGATGGAGGCTTGGAGAACTGTTCTTCGGAACTTGCTGGAGCATGTTAACCTTCAATATCAAAGAATCCTTTCGCAAGCTCACGCTGTTGCGGAGGTTCGGCTGGTTGATGATAATGACATTGAGGCGGCAGGCCTTGAGATTCTGGTTGGGTTTAAGGGAGGGAAGCCTGTTCCCCTTAACATGTACACTCAGAGCGGTGGAGAAAGAACTACAGCAACTATGACGTTTCTCCTTGCGTTGCAACAACATGTTCGCTCACCTTTCAGAGCCGTTGACGAATATGACATTCACATGGATCCTCAGAACAGGGAGATTATTGCTAATTTACTTGTGTCTTCGGTTAGAGGGCTGAACGCTCAGTATCTAGCCATTACACCTAGCCAAGTGACTTTCAATGAGGAGGATGTGCACATGATCACGGTTCAGAATGTTGAAGGCGCCTCGCTAGTTAGTGAGGTTGTCTGAGTCTTCTAGTTAACTACTCTTTGTATGGTGTGTGCAGCACCTTTTTCACTTTTTTTGTGATTTTAGGTCCGAGACCGTGAACTTCTTTGGTCCAGTGGTCTACGTTGATTAGGGCGTTTAGTGGAGTTTGATATGAGTGGAGAAGAGTGGTTGCTTTTTCTCTGCCTATGTTGGGGAGACTGGCTATGAAGAAAATTTGAGCGTCGGCTAAGGTTTCATGTTTCTTCACGGGATGCACAATTGGGATTCTTTTTTCAACGATTTGTTCTTGTTTGGCGGCTGTGTAAAGAAAGTCTACAGTTTCTTTTTTGTTGGTCGTTTGGATCATGTTGATTCCCTGTTTTGCCAGGGCGAACATGGCACCCCAGACTGAGGATGATTGGATTCTGCTGAACTTGTAGATGATGGGTAGATATCCTTCAATGAGGATGAAAGGTTTTGCATAGACCTCTTTTAATTGGAAAAGCTGGTCGAAGAGATGTCTTCTGGTCAAGGTGTACACGAGGTCGTGGACGGTTTTGCGTTCGATGGCGCAGAGGTCAGATATGACGTAGTCGCCTTTTGGAAGAGCCTCTATTCTGATTTCTGCACCGCGTTCTTTCAGTCCTTTAATGATTTTTGGGGCAGTGGTGGCTTCTCGACTGTCCACGATGATGGTGGGTTGCTTCTCTCCAGTGGGTTTTTTGATGTAAGGTACTAGGGTTTCGGTTCCTGACATGTCTTTCACCTGGCTCTTATGAGTATGGTGGGGTGTGAGATTAATTTTTAACCGTAAAGATTATGAGCGTTTCGAGGATAGCAATTGATTGTGAGTTAAGTTTGGTTCTTAAGGACTTTCTGTTGCCTAACGAAGCTATAAAGTATCAGAGTTTAGGTAAGGTTCGTTATTTGGGAGACAAGTTCTACTTTTACATAACGGATCAAAGGATACTGATATACAGGGGTAAGGGGAAGGTTTTCAAGAAGGACCGGGTTATCACTGAGCGGCTTGAGGCTATTAAGAGTTTAAGCTATCGTGAAGGGGGTTTGGTGAGGAAAAGGAGTTATCTGAGTGTTGAAACTGAGGGTAAAAGATTGTTTTTTGAAGGAAAGATATCTGATGTTAAAGGCATCTGGCAGGAACTGCAAAAATATCTTAAAAGAGAAGAGTAATAACTGTTTTTGGATTTGTTTGATTTCGCTGTTTTTTGTAGAGCTCCAATAACTATTAATGTTTTTCTCTGAAAGTAGTGGTGAGATTGGGAAGGAGTGTAGTTTTGGGGCCCGTTAGAAAAAATGTTTTGGGGCTCAATTCGTTGCGGCTGATGTAGCGTATTTGGGTCATGTAGTGAAAAGGTATGTTGAAAACAGGTTTTTCTTTGAAGAACAGCTTGCTCTGAAAGAGGGAGGTGCTTAAGGAGCTTAGAAAGAGAGACTGACATCAACGCTACAGCTTCGTATAACCGCATATTTATTACACCACAACTGCATTAAAGAAAACGGAAACAACTATGCAAGCAAAAACTGTGAAACTTTCAGTAATCATCCCAACTTACCGTGAAGAAAGATACATAGCGAAAACCTTGTCCAACCTTGTCAACATGAAACCCACTATTGAAATTGTAGTGGTAGATGGAGGAAGCCGAGACAACACAGTTAACATCGCAAAACAATTCACAGACAAAGTTTACCAGGTACGGAAACGAGGAATATCACGAGCAAAAAACCATGGAGCTAAGAAAGCCAGCGGAAACATATTAGTGTTCCTCGACGCAGACGTGCACCCTCCACCAGACTTTGTGGAAAAAGTACTTGAAACCTTCAACAACCCTACAGTGATAGGCGCCACTTGCCACATTATGCCAGCCAAATCCAGACTCGCCGAACTCGCCTTCTTCTACTTTTACAACCATCTAATTCAATTTTGCACCAAGTTCAAGCCACATTCTCGAGGAGAATTCTTTGCAGTCAGAAAAAACGACTTTCTAAAAATCAACGGATTTGACGAAAACATGCCATGCCTTGAGGACCACGATCTTGCCCTTAGATTGTCAAAGCGAGGAAAATTCGTGTTCATTAGAGACCTCACAGTTCACGAGTCGTTGAGGCGGTTTCGAAAACTGGGATTCTTTAAAGTTCTCGGCATCTGGTTCACAGATTACATTTTTTTCGTGTTGCGTGGAAAGCCCTTGTCAGGGGTCTGGCAACCCGCGCGCTGAACTAGGTTTACCATTTCAGCAGAGGCTGGAAACACGTAAAAGTTAAAATTCAACACTTAATATTAACATCTCATGCGATTAAACTTCGAAGCTGCCGGGGCTCACAACAGATGAAACTTTCCTCACGAAAAGTCTTGAGCGTGATGAGACGCGCTTTAACACCTAACAGACCTTACCACGCTCAATGGATGTTAACCCGTCGATGCAACTACTGTTGTAGAGGCTGCAACGTCTGGCGCAACCAAGAAAACCTGGAGGAATTGTCTACCGATGAAGTGAAGAAAGGTCTAGATGTTCTTCAACAACTCGGCGTCATGGAACTCGTGCTCTCCGGCGGAAACCCGCTACTGCGAGAAGACATCGACGAAATCATCGATTACGCTTCCCAATTTTTCATAACCACCGTATACGACAACGGCAGTTTAGCGTTAAAAAAAATCGATGCTCTACGTAACGCGGACTTCGTTGCCATATCACTGGATACTTTAGACGCGAAGAAAAACGATTACATAAAGGGTGTGTCCGGAGCTTGGAAAAAAGCTGTGGAAGCTGTTGAAACCCTTCGAGAGGAAGGAATTTTCGTAGGAGTTTCCCCAACAATCTCACAGTTAAACCTACACGAGATCATTAACTTTACAAAATACTTCACTGATCACAAGGTGCCTGTTTGGTATTGTCTCTACTGGTATGACCAGCCAGTTGGAGATAAACTGTTTGAGATAGGAAAAAAAATCAACGAGTTTGAAATAAGGGACCGGGGAGCTATTGGACAGGTTTGCGACGAACTTATGGCTATGAAAAAGGAGCGTCAAGGAGTTTTCATAACGACCAAAACGTTGGTTGCTCTGAAGCGGTTCTTCTTGGAACGTCAAAGAACGTGGAAGTGTGGAGCCCTTCAAAGTTTCTTTGTTGTGGATCACATGGGTAGAGTGGCTGGTTGTCATTGTCGTGAGCCGGTTGCTCTTGTGTATGAGTTAGCGGATGTTTGGGATAGTCCAAGGTTTGAGGACTTT
>CP070759.1:1226653-1235426 GCA_020348945.1 Candidatus Bathyarchaeota archaeon | reverse complement strand
GTCGTTTTGAAGTTCAGTTGGCTGGGAAAACAGCAGCCGTATACATGTCGAGCGCCTAGGCTGTGACCGTGTTTATACAATAGTAATTCTGTTTTAGTTCCAAATTGAAATGCTGCATAATTCTTCCCACACTGGTCCGTGGCAGAAGATGAAGGTATACCTTGGAACTACCACGTCTTACACAGCGGTTAAGAAATCTAGAAAATCTGTTTCTAGTTAAAGTCTTATCATAAAGTTGAAATCGGCTTTGTCCTGGTTGGAGAGGAACGGCGAAATCTCAAGGATAAGCGGGCGAAAAAACACCCGTTGTCATGCGCGCGCTTGGGTGACTAAGGAAAACGTGTTAATGCTTTATGCGCGTGCGCCAGAAAGTTAGTTCTTCGGTTTTGTCAACACTCTTTTCTTTACATAGAGAACAGTGAGCATCGTGAGAACCATGAATAGTGGAAAGACTATGTTTGATGGAAATTCTGGGACTACTGGGTATGTGCAGTGTGGTTCTGTTCCATCTTTGGTTGCGTTGTTTCCTGCGTAGTCATACGCGACCACTTTGAACTTCACCCGTGTTCCAATAGGCTGACCGGGTATTGTGGTTTCGTAGAGGTTGGTTAAAGTGTTATAGTTCATTGTGCGGTTTGCCCAACTGGTTCCATTGTTCATCGTATAGAATAGCGTGACATTTTTCACCCCACTTTCAGCATCCGTTACGTTCACTGAAACTTCCACTGCTTGTTCTGGCTGAACAGCACCGCTTGGCATGCGAGATGGAATCTCTATCATTGGTGAAGTGGAATCATGCAACACCGTCTTAGTAGCATTCGCAGAGTCCGATGCACCATCATCATCCATTACAGTGAGAGTCACAATGTACGTCCCATCATCAGCATACGAATGGCTTGTTGCAACGTCAGTAGCATTAGTTCCATCACCGAAATCCCAGAAGTAACTGACAATCGAGCCGTCAGGATCGGAACTGGCACTGGCATTAAAACTAATCGTCTCGCCAGTCAACACAGTCGTAGCATTCTCAGTGAATGACGCAACAGGAGAACGTATTGGAAGCTCGTATCTGGCAAGTTCGTCGCCTCCTCCAGCCCATGTGCTTGGTGCTCCCTGCCACGCGTAAATGTTTCCATCAGCGTAGCCCAAACGGCATCCTACATAGTAGCCTACTTCGAATGGAAGGTCAGTTAAACGTTCCCAACTGTTCATCGATATTGTGTATCGGTACGTACAGTTGTCTCTGATTTCATTCACTTGGTTTCCGCTGAGCGCAAAAATATAATCAGTATAGTCTGACAGCCAGAACCCAACAGAAAGAAGCGACCCTCCATCTCCTACGCCGCCTTCGCCGCCGTCGTGAGGGTCGGCTGGAATATCTGCCATCGCAATCCAAATATCATCTGTGAGGCTATAACGCCAAAAATCGTAGAGCGGCGAACTCTCGGAAAACTCTCCACGCAAAGCATATAGAAAATCGCCACCTGTCCAAACAAGTGAAGCTCCATCTCCCATGCCAGCCGGCGGGTCTGCAGGCTCATCGCTCCAGCTGTTTGTGGACGGATCGTAACGAACGAAATATGTGGAACGTTGCTCGCCGCCTATCGTGGCATAGGCGCAGTTCTCTATGCTAACCCATGTTATCGCGTCTCCTTCACCCTGATCTGCCATTGTGTTCGCTAGAGCTTCCCAGGAATTTCCCGAGATGCTATAGCGATAAAACCATCTACGACTATCACCTGTTGCTGCTCCATACAAAGCATAAATGTAATCGCTAAAATCCCAAGCCAAAGCTGTGCCTGTCTTGAAAGCGTCGCCAGAGTCAGGATTAGACGGAGCCGCTAAGGCCGTCCAACTATTGTCAACCGTAGTATAACGGTAGAAACTAGTCTTTCTTGCTACGTAAATGGCGTCACCAGTCCCAACCACAGCTTCACCCCAAGCACCAGTAACCGTATCCCTAACCCAAACCCAAGAACCATTCGGCGCGCGCATAGAATTATCTCGCGCAATAAGCTGATAGGAAATTGAGTTTCTGTCCCCGATGTTCCATTCTAAGGAGGCGTTATCAAAATGTATCCAAAGCCCTACATTGTCGTCGTTAGGATCGGAAGTATCAGTGATCCACCCTTGAGGCGTGCACTCTGTTGCAAGTAAGGGATCGTCAAGGAGGATCACACAATTTGGCGTATTGCCTTGCCATCCTTCATCATCGCTATGCATGCACTCAAACCAATTTATTCCAAGCTTCTGAGGGTCATCAAAGACAAAGCGATCCTTCCCTACTTCTTGAAACTTCACAGTAACCAGTTTTCCGGTTTCATCGATATACCTTACGCCATCTGAATCATGGTAATAATCATCGATATACATTGATGAAAATTGAACGAGCTTAAATCCCTCATGATTTTCAAATCTCGACTCGTTAAGCACAAACGGGTTGGCAACCTCAAATATTTGCTCCACATCTAATTCCATGATTTCCCTAGTAGGCTCACTCATCGTGATGTTATACGTTATGTTGAAATGCTCCATGTCTGCTATTATTTCAAGGCTTAATGGACTGGATGAGGCGCCACCTGTGTTTATATGGGCCTCTTTTATCTGCGGATTATGATGGTAAATTCCACCTTCCCAATATGCAGGTCCGAGGACGAAGCTTGTGCCAAGATAAACATCCGGTTCCCGACATTCTTTCAAGCGTACGTACCCAGAAGCATAGATCACTGCTACTGTAGGCCAACTATTGACTCCTTCGACTTTGTGTCCAAAGTCAAGCTTGCTGCATTCGCCTTTATATTCTCCATCCACATAGACCTTCATCCATCCCAGATGCGGCTCACTCCTATCTTCTTCAATCCACCATATGCCATCGTCGAATATCTTCTCCTTTTCAGTTAAACAGCTATAAACTCCTCCATAGGAGGTGCCTGCATAGATGATAGTGGGTGCAGTACTGCCCATATTTTCGCTAGCTGCGGCTAGAACCATCCCACCGAGGAGAAAAAGTGCTACCATTGCTGCTGAAAGGATTTTGATTAACTTTTTCAGAATATGATGATTGATGATCACGCGCACGCACACATGCACCTCATCTTATACACGTCAAGCGCGAGGAAGAGAGAACAAAGAATCCATTGAAAAGCTTCTAACGAAATTGTATTCATGTTGAACCATTCTCCCCTTCTGCGAGTACTACCTCTGGAGACACAGAAAATTTAAAATTTATTATCATGATGTAAATATAGCTTTACAATCACACTCATGTCTCGATAGTTAACACCTTACCCCTTTTGCTTAGAAGTCCCAAAAGTTAACAGAACCGTTGCCATAGCCGTCACCAAACGAAGACTACTTAAAACACCAATTCAGTGAAACTTGAATCTTTTCTCTTTTTTATGGTAAAATGCACCTGGCTTAACGCCTATTCAAGTCGCATCCTTGGGTAAGGCACTTACTTTTTCGCGCGCGCACGAAAGCCATGCTTAACTTTGGCAATTGCTTGAGTGAGTCCTCCATTGCCAAGTTCGGTTCTACTGATGTAGGAAACATTTTCAAATATGTGAATAGGATGTAAAGAATATCGAAAATTACACCAAATGTCACTACAGCAGCTAGTATACCTTTACCTATTGCCTTTGTCCACTTGATAACATCTTCTTGAGTAACCTCCACGTACTGTTTCGCTCGCAACTTGTCAAAAAAATTCGCCATTCTTCGACACTCCTGTATTCTTCTTTTAGCATCACCCTCACTGTTCTCTGTTCTCCCTTTTAGATTTGCTGAGCAAAATATAGTTCACGGAGATATGTTTGCGCGCGCTTCATCTTGTTTGACATTCAAAAGTCAATGAAACTGTGTTCTGTCTTATGGTTCCGAGATTTTCCAATTCTGAACACGATTTATTCATACGCGCGTGTATTGCATATTCAGATTTCAACTTAAGAAGCGTCAAATATGCGGTTGATTTGAAATAGTAACAATAGGTGGAGCCGATGCTAAGCTTCATTAAAGAGTTTTTACGGCGGATGGAGATGCAGCCTTCTTTTAGAGTTGAAGCTGGATCTGTCCTCAGCATGAGAGAGGGAGAAGTGGCTGTTGCAACGTACATGTCAACTGCTGATAAGATGAAGATCTTCTCGGCCTATATACGTGAGGGCCTTGAGAAGGGTGACAGAGTCGACTACACATATCCCGAGGAGAATGGTGAAATCGTCAGAGCAAAGCTGGAGGAACACGAAATCGACGTGGAAAAATATGAAAGGACGGGTGCCCTGATTATGAACAACCTAACTGAGTATTACATGCCTGACGGCAACTTCGACTTGGATAGAGTAGTTAAAGAGGGACTCGATTTACGGGCTGAGGCTAAAAGGAAAGGATACAAACGTGCAAGAGAGCTTATTGACGTTGGCGATTTCTCCTTCATCGACGGTCAGTGGCAGAAATACCTAGAATATTGGAACGACCCCAGATGGGGAGCACCTCCTGGCGTAGGAATATTATACGGTCCGTTCATCACAGAATTAACCGTCTTCAACGTTGAGAGTATGAATGAGGCGCAAGTTGGCGACATCCTCAAAGCCTTCGGTGGAGGAACATATCCACACACAAAGTCTATCGACCTTCTTGAAAATGAAGAAGCATTCTCCAAAAGGATTAACATAACTCACGAGAAGCTTCTCGGTTGCAAGTTTTTGCTGGAGTTTGATCCCACTTTCAACTATGAGAGAGTTGTTGAAGACTTTGCGAAGGAGGCCATGGCGAACGTTGAGCCAATCTTCGTTTTCACCTCCAAAACAAGCAGCATCCATTCGTGTCTAGCTGAAGAGCTAGGAATCAAGTTTTTCTTGTCATCGGTTTCAACATCCATTCCGAAGTCAACCTCCAAAAACACGGTGATCTTACCAGCCAACAACATGCCTCTGATTCTCGACGCTCTCAGCAAAGCGCTAGAAACATATGGTGATGCTAATGTCTGTTTTGTCTTCGGCATCCTCTCAGAACTATTAACGTCGGTGGGACAAGAAAGAACTTACCTTTTCCTTCATCACGCGTTGGATTTGCTCGCCTCAGAAAAAGTGACTGCCATGTTTCTCTTCAACACAAGCGCCCACGAACCCCAAGTAACCTCTTCTTTGAAAAGCCTATTCGGCAACCAACTAGTCTACGGAAAAAACGGATTAGAAGCCGTAAAAACTTCCTAGCGCGCGTATATTACCAATGGCATATGACCAATAGGTAAAGGTGCCAATCATTGGTACGATTGATTAGTATGCTTCATCCATAGGTATGCAATTAGGTATACACAGAGATGTGAACGTAAGTATACAAATTATCCGAGCAAGAAAGTAGCCAACCATGTCGTATGACATTCATCTCATTTCTTCAAATTCTGATGAAAATATTTCTCCTAAAGATATGATAAAATGATGCTGTGACGCCACGTTTAATGTTAAAGCGCCGTATGGAAATGAACGAATGAGTACTGTTTTTTGGGTTTTGTAAAAGGTTTTGTAATATAATTTTTTACGAAAAAACATGCATTCAACATAGTCTAATTTGCTTGCGCTAAAAGAGAGATACGCCATTAAACTTAAGCAGTCTATCGCCCAAATCTAAAATATTAACTAAAAAGAGCTGAAACCAACTTGCAACGTTTAAGTCAAATCAAAATCACCCAAGTTGAAGAGAGACCCAACGACGCATGGTTCGACCTGAGCCTGCGACAACTACGAGAAGGCAAAGTACGCTTCTACCGAGTTAAAGATTTTCTCACAGGCAACTGGCTCTTCAAAGTCTGCTCAGACAAAGAATTACCCAAAAAAATGGTGAAAGCAGTGAAGTGTCCACCCGGAAGACGCTTCGCTCAACTCGAAGGAAACACCATGCTATTCCAGAAAAGCAAGATTGAAGGACAACTCTACGACGTCATATCCTTAACCCACGCAGACGAAAGCGATAGACTTCACCGAAAAATCGTAAACAGCCTAGAAAAAATTCCAACCACAATCCGCGAACACTTCCGGATTGTGCCTTACGAAGAAGCCACAGGCAAAAGAGCACCGGGAAAACACTGGGTAACTCTCACCCAAACAAAAGACGAAAAATCCATGATACTACTGTTCATGTTGGAGAGAGCTTGGACAATCTCCCCAATTTCTCCCGAAGAAAAAATTAAAATCATAAGCAAGAGAAAAAAGCTGGAGCCACTGATTCCACTTTATGTGAGACCAAAAATCGAAAGAGAAGTCCACGTAAAAGTGAAAGCCCATGCACACGCAAACAAGACAGAAGTCTCAAATGCATATAGAAGTCTCATCGAATCAGCGTTAAAAAGTTGAAGTGGAAAGCCCATAGCCTAAACCAGTTTCTCCAAAACCTCTTCAGGCTTGAATTCCTCGCGCGATCTCACTGAAGCCTCTTCAGCATACAGTTTCACTGCATACCTGAGCGCGTCTTCACTCACGGGTATGTAGTCCACATCCGAATGAAAATAGTTGAGAAGAGAAGCAGCACAGGCGAATCTAATGGCTCGATTCTCTAAACGCGCCGAAAACCTTACGAACTCATGGGGAATCTGCTCCAAAATAGCCGTCCTAACATCCTTAATCAAGTCGTACGCTTGAGGAGTGATTAACACAGGCTTGTAAGGAAATCGCCCCTTCACCAATGAATGTCCCGTTTCTATCGCGTGAACAAGAGTGAGATGGTCTCGAATCTGCCGAGCACCCTTTTCAATGTCGATCGCGCTGAAGGCAAGTCTCCTCTGGCTCTTCGCAATCTCCACGTAACGCTGTTTCGTTAATCTATGCAAACGGCAAAGCATTCGATCCTCAATGGCGTTAAAGTTAGGATCTTGCACCGTCACCTCGTATCCTCTGCCATAGGTTGACACATTATAGTTCACGCTGAAAAACGAGTTAAAACGGTACGGCCCAATAACCTCACGGTGCACCTCATACTTGATTTCCCCTCGCTCCATCGCTAATTTCAACGGCTCCACCATGCCCTTGTACTTAAACCAATCGTTGAACTCCGGAACGATGAAATTGAAAGTTCGCTTCACATAGGCTTGACCGACCCTGATGAAACGGGCCGGAGTTATTCCACCCGCATAACGGTTGCGTCCAGGAATCCCATGTGGAAAGATCTTGGCACCCAGCTTTCCCAAGATCATATCTCGGGTAGAGAAGCTTTTCCCTGTTCCAGGCTCTCCAAACAGCGAGAGGTTCCAACCCGTTCGCATTCCTGTTTTTCCGTTTTCATGGATAATCTCTGTGTCAGCCAGTCCGTACTGTTGAGTGATGCTGAGTAAACTGTCAAAGTATAAAATGTGTCCAAAGAGGTCTCGAAGGTAGCTTGCCAAAGAAGTTAAGGAGAAAGTCTTTCCAAATTTGATAGTTGCGTCTAAACGATGTTTTAACAGGGTGTTCAAGTATTCATCTAACTCTTTATCCATGCCCTCTATTTTCTGGCGCTCCTCTAACATATAGTCCGCTTCTTCCACCTCAACCGTGGGAGCGACAGCCATTTTGGAAGGCGCACGCACTCCAATTCCCAGCTCCATCTGAACCATTGGAGAGACCTCCTCAGGTATCTTCCATTCTTGATACTGGCCACCCTTATAGGAGGTGACAATAACATTCAACCGCTCCAATTCAGCTAAAATAGGAAGGGGATCAACGCCCAACTTCAAACTCTTCTCTATTTCACCCAAACTGTAACCTCTACCAGCTTCCACCAGCTTTTTCAGAATGGCAACACAGTTTTCTCCGTACTTCTTCTTCGCCTGAAAAACATTAGCTTGAATGGTCTTGCTGGACCCTTCCAAACGCAGTTTCCCGTTTTCAAAGGTGTAGTTCGCGCCCCTAAATACCACCCACTCGCGAGGTGCATGTTTATCGAAGATTTCCTTTAGTTGCACATCGCTTATGTTGGATGCTATATTAATGGACGCTTCGTCTTCATCGATTTCCCATCCGCTCGTGAAGGAGGCAAAGTATGGAATGTTCAGTTCTTTTCCAACCTCAAAGAGCTCGACCCGTGGAAAGGCTCGCTTCAGCAGGAGTTTGCGTTCCAGCAACTTGTCGTCAAAAGCCATTTTTGTTCCCCTTAATGGAAAATCAAGCGTGTACTAGAGTTACCATTCCTCTACTATTTTTTAAATAACTTTTGGAAGAGAGAACAAGTTGTTTGCAGTTGGAGAATAAAAAGAGCTGAAATTACCGCCAGATTTGTTAGTGTAAGGAGAATGTGTGTTCAGTGAGTGTAAGCTTTCAATAGGGTATCCTTCTCGTCTTGGCTGATCCAGCCCTCCGCTTTGAGCTCTTTCATCCCCCTAGCCAACGCTTCCCCAAAATCTTGGGCATCAAGAAGATTGTTAGAAGAGCCCAGCTCGTACATTACCCTTTCCAGAGTCTCATCTTCCCGCAGCCTTTCAGCAAAAATTGAAGTAAACATTTCCACCAGTGACCTTGACCTTGAACGCAAGAGAAGTTTGATTCGAGATTCAAGGCTAAAGCTCCAAATAGTCTTTTGAATCTTTCTTATGATGCCCTCGTAGCCCATAGCGACCACAGGTGAATGGACATGATACCGAGACTTCTCCCCGTTTTCATATCCAAACACGTAAAACGGCACATTGATCAAAGTAACGCCCTCAGGCTCCCACAGAATCGTTTTCTCTTTAAGCTGAGATGCGTGTAGTTTCTTCTGCTCTACGAGTTGTTCGATGAGGTTTGTTGTTGACAAAGCCTCGGATACCAATTCT
>CP070759.1:1172073-1226553 GCA_020348945.1 Candidatus Bathyarchaeota archaeon | reverse complement strand
CTGTATTCCCTTTGACGTAATCTCATACACCTTTCTCACCCGTCCCCCTTTAACCTCTCGCCGGCTTCTCAGGAAGCCTTTAACCTCCAGCGAATGGAGAAGAGGATATAGAGCTCCGTGCCTGAGCTTGACATCAAAAAGCCTTTCTGTTTCCTTGATGATTCTGTAGCCCCACATGGGTTTTGATTGAATAAGCTTGAGCACAAGAACATCGAGAAAAACCTTGGCGAACCGTTGTCTGATTTTCTTGGTGAAAGTTTCAATCAACGTTTCACTTTCCAAATATTATTTATTTTCGTTTCTTTTATATTTGTGAGTGGAATTTTAGTTTATCTGAACTATCTGGTGCTTAAACGGGTTTTTTATGCTTAAATATGCCTAAATATGTTTCTATTTCACATAAACGTTTATATCATTTGTCTGGTATATAAAGACTTGACATGTCCTAAACGGGACATGCCATACACACGTATAACGTGAAAACTGTTCAACACAACCACAGGAGAAAGAAAAACATGGGACCAAAGTCAAGGGAGATCCAGATGAAACTCATGAGAGGACTCCTAGACTTCGTGATTCTAAACTTTGTGAGAAACCAGCCCATGCACGGATATCAAATAATCTCCAGCCTCCGCAAGCACTTCGGAGTTTACTTTGGACCCAGCACCATCTACCCGCTTCTCGCCCTTCTTGAAGAAAAAGGATACCTCAAAAGCCAGTGGGATCTGAAAAACGATCGACCGAGAAAAGTGTACAACCTCACTCCTCAAGGCGCGGACATGCTCACCTCCACTGAAATCTCACTGAATCATATCTACAGAAAACTAACAAGCGGATTGAACAAACCCTCTTTAAGCACTCTACCAAATCACCGAAACACGAGAGGCATTAAAATCTAACTGAACCACACTGAACATTGTCTGGGCTGGTTTTCCCCGCACTAGCCTTGAGTCTGAACATCGTTCAGACAAAAACCACCAACATCCACACTTTTTATTAATTTTTGGAACCAACAAAAATTGAATAGCATAAAAACAGAAGGTTTATGTCCAAAAGCACATTTCACCCAGTTAAAGATAAAAATAATCTAATCCACTCCATTATCAAGTCTGTGAGCGATTCTTTTGGAGGCAGGCATTCCAATCCGTTGCTGCTTTCTTTGCGGAACCAAACATGGATAAGCTTGAATGCTCAAAATGCAGAGAGAAATTATCTTAACTTAAGTGTGTTTTTTAGTGATTTTGGGTTGTGGACAGAAACTTTGGGGTCGTAGTCTAACTTACTTAAATTTCACTGGAGATGTCTCCCGCAAACTCCTCACTTTTTGGTTTCGGGTAAACCGTAACCACAAACTTTGAAGGTGCACACACCTTGTGATCTTCAGAAAACGGAAATGACCCGCTATAAGCTTAAAATCATCTGCGATAAACGTAAATCGTGTGAGATGGATATCCAAGCCTTGGGTTTTCACAGAATTTATCAACACTACGAGGTTTCCACCCGAGAACCTCATAATCATGGCACACAACTCGTGCCCCTTGCTTAAGCTCTGACTCCATTTTCGGCTTAACTTTCTCGTTTGCGCTGGTTGTGAGGTAGAGGGTTACCACGTCTGCTGAACTCAAATCCACGTTGAACATGCTGTTCTGAACGATTTTGACTTTGCCGTTTAGACCAAGCTCAGAAATCTTCTCAAGAGCATTCTTCACCAAGTCTTCCCTCAGCTCCACCCCCACCGCCCTAGCTCCAAACTCTTGAGCCGCCATGATGGCTATTCTCCCATCTCCACAGCCCAAGTCATAGATCAACTCGCCTGAACCTAGTTCGGAAAGAACAAGCATCCGACGAACCACTGAAAGCGGTGAGGAAACGTACGGTGCAATATACAAACTCTGGCCTCCTCGACTTCTGTTTTACTCTCACTTCTTCTCTAATACATGCTTATTTCTTTTTCGAATGAAAGTCAAAAATGATGGTGTATATTCATGATTTTCGTTCTCGTTTGAGACATTAAGATTGTTAGGCAACGTATGTTCTTTTATCCGGTTTTTGAGTGGGCGTTGGCCGTCTAGATTCTCCGCACTTCAAACAACTCTGCCCGCAAATTTCGAGATATTTTTCTTCACTTGCGAGAACTGCTTCAGCGGCCTTACTGCAGAGGTCGCTTGGCTCCTTGCAACCTGCCTCTCTGCACAACGTAGCGATATAGGTACAGCAATTATTTGCGTCTTTTGTGTTGAACACCACACGGTTGGTACGCACGAGCAGACAAAGTTCTCTAGCCAAAACGCAAGTTTTGACGAACTTAAATCGGCCCAAGACATTCTCTCGCATCTTTTGACGGCTTAATTTCATTTTTCTCTCTCCACGACAATGTGACAAGTCCAACTAGTTCTATGCCATCTTTTATACTTTGAGAATTTCATATAACGACTAAGAATCTAACTTTAGACTTCTTCACACCGATTATGTATATGGACTGTTCAATTTCAAGAATAATCGTGTGTTTGTGGAAACAAACTACCAGAATCTTCTCTTCAACGCTTTCTTCTCGGCTTCTATCACCAATTCGAAAAAATGATCTGTAAGTTCTTTCTCCTTCCGAAGAATTTCATTTACGTCAAATGACGTCAACCTCTTTCCGGAAAGAGCTATCGCGGCTGGCTTTCCATGCTTGGACATCAGCTGCGCCGTTTTCAAAGCCCATCCACGCCATTTTTGTTCAAGTTTCGTCAGTTTTTCACCCTTCTTCTCTACTAATGAAACAGCCTCATCTTCTTCTTGGCGGAGTACACCGAGGGCTGTGGACTCACATTTAGGACACTTCGGTTTGTTGGGTAAGTCCTTTATGCGGATCATCTCAAGGTAGTCCCAGCAGCTAGTGCAAACGAAGGTGCGGGTCTCATTAAGTAAGCGTGCCTTTGTTGATTCTATGAGTATGAGCCGCATCCTCTCGGGAGAGATAATGTCGGTTTTCATGCTAGCTCTCTCAAAGCCGACGCGTGCGATTGGGGTGGCATCTCCTTCGGTTTCCAGCCTTTGAATCTTAAACTTGCTTTTTCTAATTCCGTTGAGAATCTGAATCGTGTGCTGCAGGTCCAAGTCCTTCGTGAAGACCTCCTTGAGAGCCTCGTCGTATATGACGGTGCCCTCAAAACTTTTAATCAAACTTCGAAGACTCACGCGGCTGAAATCAGCCCACTTTTTTAGGGCGCCGAACCTTCGAGCCACGTGAATCATTCGTCGTTTGAAGATTCCCGTTTTCACGGCAGCCTTTGTGAGTTTGTCTCGAACAACTGAATCGGGCCACTTCTTCATCTCATTAAACAGTGCCACGATGTAGTCAGCGTTGGCGACCCCCATGGTTTGAATGAAAATGCGATACGGATCGTGCTGCACTGCAACGGTGTATCCGGTTTGTTCAGACAAGACGTGGCCAATTAACTGAGCGAACGCACGGTTTGTGAGAGAACCAAGGTTGGCGTGGATGATAACAAAGTCTTCCCAGTTTTCAACAGCTATCCGTTTATCAGTTGGAACTAGACAGCCCTTGCTAACCTGCTCAACGGTTTCTAACATCGCGCGTAGAACTGTGTCTTTGTCCGCTGGGTACTTCTCAGCTAACCGAGCTGTGGCTTCTTCGGGCGTAAATCCGTTCTTCATTTGTTCTTCAACAAAGCCTCTGATCCACCCGACTTCCTGAGCAACTTCAAAGGGAACAGGAATTTGCTCCCCAACCCAGCTTGGGATGGCTCCAGTTGGGTCGTCAACGGATTTCACGTAAACGTGGTCACTGGATACGTTTATGATTTTCCAAGGGCTTCCGCGAATGATGAACTTGACGCTTGGTTTTCCGTATTCTGCCATAAAGGCTTCGTCTAGTATGCCCACAGCGGCTTCCGATGTCTCATCTATTACAAGGTACTGTTTTTCATCGGGAATCATAGAAAGGTTTCCGAAGTAATATTCATACATGGCCGTGGTTCGGCGAGGTTTCAGGACGATCATGTCTTCAAATGAGACCCATGCTAGTCTAGGGAAGCGGGAGTGCATGTAAGTTAAGACTTTCGCAATGTCTTCCAAGGCAAGATCATTATAGGGGTAGGCTTTCCTGAACAGATCATAAATTTCATAGAAGTACCAGCGCCTTTTCTTCATTAACAGTCCTATGATTTGGTGGGCTATGGCATCATAGGGTTTTGGCGGTATAGTGACTGGTTCCAACTCTTCTCTGCACGCCATGCGGGCGATGACCATGGCCTCTAAGGTGTCGTCGGAGTCTAGAGTGACGATGAGCCCCTTAGCTATGCGCCCAATTCTGTGTCCGCTTCTTCCAATGCGTTGAATGAGGCGTGTGACCTGTCTAGGGCTCATGTACTGTATTACCAAATCTATTCTTCCAATATCGATGCCTAACTCCAGCGAACTGGTGCAGACAAGCCCCTTGAGTTCACCGTTTTTTAGCCCCCGTTCAGCAGCTATCCTCGATGGTTTAGCTAGAGAACCGTGGTGAATAGACACTGGAAAGTCAATGTCCCAAACTTTGAAGCGGCTAGCTAAAACCTCTGAGGCGGAGCGCGTGTTAGTGAATAGAAGAACTGAATTTTGTTTTTCAATAAACTGACGAATGACACGGAGCCGAGCAGCAACCTCAGGATGGGTGAAAAGTGCTGAGGCGAGCTCATGATCTTCAGAAGTAGGCTGAGGGAAAAGAATCTCTAATTCCATAAGCCTTGCCACGGGCACCCTCACGATTTCCACCTTTCGCTTGCTACCCACTAGAAACTGGGCAACCTTCTCGGGACTGCCGATAGTAGCTGACAAACCAATCATCTGGAAATCTTTGCCAGTGACCCATCGAAGCCTTTCCAGAGCCAGCGACAACTGGCTTCCACGCTTGCTGTCCGCCAGTTCATGAACCTCGTCGACAATTACCCACTTGACCTTTTGAAGGTGTTGACGCATCAACCTGCCAGGCAACACGGCTTGCAGGGTTTCGGGTGTGGTGATTAACATGTCGGGTGGGCTTCGAGCCTGTTTTGTGCGCTCTTTAGTGTCGGTGTCGCCATGTCTCACCGCAAGCCTCACGTCTAGATTGTTACACCACCATTCGAGGCGCTCTAGCACATCTCGATTCAGAGCTCTTAGCGGAGTTATGTAAAGAATCTTGATTCCGCGAGATCTTTCAGGCGTTTGAAGGAGCATGTGGAGAACAGGAAGAACAGCTGCTTCGGTTTTTCCGGTGGCGGTTGGCGATATAAGGAGAACGTTTTTTCCTTCGAGGATTTTGGGTATGGTTTTTTCTTGGGGTTCGGTTGGTGTCTCGAATCCCTTTTGCTCGATCAGCCTGCGAATGGGTTTAACGAGTATCGTGAAAGCGTTCTTTGGAAGTTCCATAAGTCAACCTATCCAGAGCCAAGGAAATACTAAAGAAGCGCGTGTAAAAGCGTTTTGGAAGGCAAAAGTACGCTCGAATCAGTTGTGCCCTTCTCTATCTTTTTTCTTCTTGTGCGTCAATTTAGACTATTTGTATCACATCATTAACCTTAGGGGCCTACTTATAACTGTTAAAAGATGACATAAATGTGTCTAATTTTTACGATTTTGCGTTGCATGCATGGAAAGTTTTTTATTCAATATCGTTTAAACATGGTCATGAATATGGAGGGAAATGTATGGCTAAATGTCCGAAATGTGGAGGCCAAGTTGCTAACCCGAGGAAATCGTGGAAGATGGCGGGTCGTCCCGACAGAAGTGGCAAGAGAACTGAGCTAACAATAGGTCTTTTCGACTGCCCTAAATGCGGGGCTTTCAGGAAAGTTCTGGCGAAGCGAAAGATTTAGACACGGGCACCATTTAGGCCGATCCGGGTGCAGAAGAAGCGAGTGAAATAAAATGCCTGCCCCTCTTGTGGAGAACTGGTGGAGAAACTTACAAAACACGGAAGCTCGTCGTTTCGTTTCCCGACGAGAAGATGGGAATAACCGTTACAATCTTTGGCATGTTTGACATCCCTTGCGGGAAGCAGCTTTGCGGGGGGGTTGTTGGCAAAGCGAAAATGAGAGCTGAAGGCGAAGTCTATTTGTCTTTGATAAGGCTGTGGCGCGTGGGAACTCTGTATATCCCCCTTTTTTTATTATTATAGCGAAACGGTAAGTTTTTAATACACAATTGCGTTCTCTGCTAGAAAGGTGAAGCCAGTGAAACTGCGGGAGATACTTAAAAGCGATTATGTGAAGCTCGCTATTATGTTACTCATCTTTGCAATTAGTACTTTTGCTTTCTGGTATGGTTTGAAGGCTGGGTTAAGGGCGGAGTACCCGTTATGTGGGGTCGCCTCTGGAAGCATGGAACCCATCTTAAAAGTCGGCGACATCATTATAGTTCAAGGGTTAAACCCAGATAAAATTAATGCGGCTCCGGCTCCAGATGGTGATATCATCGTGTTTTACAGACCTAAAGGGGGGGTCCCTGATCCAAGCGACCTTATCGTGCACAGAGCCATTGACAAGTCTACTAGGGGAAACATTACGTATTTTAAAACAAAGGGTGACGCAAACTTTGGGTCAGATAGCTGGGAAGTCCCGGAAGATCATTTGATTGGTAGAGTTGTAAGTTTGCGGGTGCCTATGACAGGTTTCATCACTTTCCTAATGCGAACTCCAGCTGGAATACTTGTGATTCTACCGATGCTAGTTGTGATAATTATAGACTGGGTTCATTTTCCTAGAGAAAAACATCATGAATCTTAAGCCAGTCTTGTTGAATATTTCTGCAAATACAGGCGTATAGAATGCACCATTTTCTTCGCAAGGATGTAACCGTTTAATGCTGCAGTAATTTCAGTTAGTTGAAGCGTCGAAATGTCTAACAATGGAAATATCCTGTGTGAACTCCTTTTTTCGTGTTCACAGATACAGAATTATGAAGTCAATTCACGAGAACAGAATAACAGACCATACAGTTGGAAGAAGAATGCTTAAATGAATCTTAGATTCTATTGGAGAACAGGGCTTTTCGTGGAAATTGATATTTTAGAAAAACTTGGGAAAAAAGAAATCAAGGCAGAAAATATTGCAAAAAATGTGATTCAAGATCCAGGTTTGCTTCCTGAAATTTTCAATGGAATATCTTCGGAGAACTCCAGAATAAAATTCAAGTCTGCAAAAATATTAAGGGTCATAAGCGAAGAAAATCCTGAAATACTATATTCCAAAATGGATTTCTTTGTAAATCTCCTTGATAGGCAGAATAGAATCCTTAAATGGAACGCAATTGACGTTATCGGAAATTTAACTTCAGTTGATTCAAAAAACAACTTCGATAAAATCTTCAAAAAATATTACAGCTTTCTTTCAGCTGAAAGCATGATTACTGTTGCCCATGTTGTTGATAATTCAGGAAAGATTGCTAAAGCAAAACCACATCTAACCGAAAAAATTACCCATGAACTCTTTAAGATAGAAAAGATCCCTAGGAATCAAGAGTGCAAGAACATTTTACTGGGTAAAGCCATTTTAGCTTTCGGCATGTTTTTTGATCAAATTGAGAATAAGGATTATGTGATTTCATTTGTAAAAAGACAGTTAAATAACGCTCGGAATGCGACAAAGGCAAAAGCAGAGAAAATCTTGAAAATAATAGAATGAGAAAAGTTACAGTTCCGAAAATTATTATGTTTCTTCATTGGCGTACACATAGAACATCAAGGTTTTTGTCTGATGTGTCGAGTGAATGAATGAAGTTCACGGATGCATGTATGCTTCAAGAATTAAGTTTTAAGCGTGTATGCGATAGTTATGTGACTAAAACGGAGGCCTTAGGCAATGAAACCGAATTTGATCAGGTTCTTCACTTTTGCTTCAATGATGTCTTCTTGGACATACCTGTCTATTTTTGCTAGAGGCTTGGGAATATCAGATACAGAAATCGGTTTCATGATAGCGTTCTACTCTCTTGCTTCATTTTTGTCTTCTTTCGTTTTCGGTCGTGCATCTGATAAGTATGGTAGAAAGTTATTCCTACTGATTGGTTTAATATTATCTGCGATTGCGTTTTTCTTGCAAATATTTGCTCAAGATTTCTTGACTTTGTTAATAATACGTGTTTTAACTGGTTTTTGTTTAGGTATATACCCCGCTTCATTAATTGCATACGTCCATGAGAACAAAAAAGACCTATCCAAGTTTTCATCTTTCGGATCATTTGGCTGGGCTTTCGGATCTTTTATCTCGGGTTCAATAGCCGTCTATTTCGCTATTAGAAGCATTTTTGTCTTCAGCTCTTTACTGTTTTTTCTTGCTTTTCTGATAGCCTTAAAAATGAGATTTGGAAAGCACCGTTCTATAGATGTCCCTATGTTTCCAGTTAAACTCATAAAGAAAAATCTCCCGCTTTATCTATCCATCCTAATCCGTCAAAGTGGAGCTCACATGATATGGACTTTCTGGCCACTCTTCTTGCAAGAAGAACTCAAGGCGAATCTATTCTGGGTTGGTGTTATTCCAGCAATAACCAGCATAACTCAGTTCATATTCATGTATACTCTAAGTGGTAAAATAAGATACATGACTTCAGTTATCGCAGGATTATTCTTGTCAAGTATTACATTTTTTTCTTTTACTCTTGCCGCTGATTATTTGCAGATAATTCCAACGCAATTTCTTTTAGGTGTTTCTTGGTCACTCATGTATGTCGGTGGATTAAGATATCTGATGGACAGAAACGTTGAAAAAGCAACAGTCAGCGGTTTATTCGGTTCTGTCTTAAGTCTGTCTTCCATAATAGGTCCATTCATGGCAACTTTTGTGATAACATTTGGTGACTATAGAACTACCATGTATTTAGCATCTATCTTCGCATTCGTGAGTTTCCTTTCGTTCAAATTTTCAAAACAATCACAATAACCGTTCTAAAAAAAGTTGAAGCTATAACTCTTATACATACGCATAAAAATCATTCGATGAAATGTTCGACTATCTCTTACATGAACAATCAAAGAGTCAGTGAAACGCACGTTTAGTTAGAGTCCTGTTGTTTGGTAGTGAAGCTGATTCAGAGGTTCCTTCTCTGCTATGATTTTTTACATAAAGAATGTGAAGCTTCCACATACACACAGTTTCTTATAAAGATAATAGATATTACTAAATCGCGACATACGAAAAATGGGTTTGTTGGCTATGAGAAGATCAAAGCTGGAAATGCATATTGATATCCTTAAGGTTCTGGCTCGTCATGGACCTTTAAAGCTAACTCACATCATGTATAAGGCTAACATAAACTGCAGCGTCTTAAAACAACATTTGAACTTTTTAATCCAGCAAAATCTAATTGAAGAACAAACATTGCAAAAGAA
This sequence comes from Candidatus Bathyarchaeota archaeon, assembly GCA_020348945.1. Taxonomy (GTDB): domain Archaea; phylum Thermoproteota; class Bathyarchaeia; order Bathyarchaeales; family Bathyarchaeaceae. The sequence continues at coordinate 1,217,198 of CP070759.1, read as the reverse complement.
AAGACACAAAACAATAGTTGTTTACGCCATCACAGAAAAAGGTCGAACAGTACTCAAATACTTCTGGGAACTGAATAATGCTCTCCAAATAATTGAAGGAGCGCAAAAGGTCCCACCATTGCTATATTAAAAGCCAGAACATCGACAACGTGGAACAAGGGAATCAAGTGTGCTCTAGGTTGCTTAGCTAGTCTACGCAATCAGTAAAGAACTAATAGTTTTTTGTGCATTTGATTCCAACTCTGAATGTTTATTCGTAATTTAGATTCCATTTTCATACGAGTTAAATAGTGCACGCATAAGTACTATCCAATATTGAAGTTTAGGCGTGCGCCCTACAATAAGAACGAGAAAGGAAAGAAAATGAAAGTTGGAATCTTAAGCGGAGGAGGAGACGCTCCGGGAATCAACGCAGTTATTAGAGCAGTTGTGAGAAAAGGAATTCGGAACTATGGTTATGAACTTGTCGGGATTAGAGATGGATGGCAAGGATTAATTGAAGGCAATTTTATCTCACTTGATTTAGAAGCTATTTCTGGATTGCTTTCTCGTGGAGGATCCATTCTCGGAACTTCGAGAACCAACCCCTTCAAACATGAAAGAGGGATACAGAAAATTCTGAAAAATGTTGAACAAAAAAGCCTCAGCGGGGTAGTTGTCATTGGAGGAGAGGATACTCTAGGTGTAGCTTACAAGCTCTACGAAAAGGGGCTCCCGTGCGTCGGAGTTCCCAAGACAATCGACAACGATCTAGCTGGCACCGATTATACTTTCGGCTTTAACACAGCAGTTCATATTGCAACTGAAACGCTCGACAGGCTTCATACCACAGCGGAGGCGCACCACAGGGTAATGATCCTTGAAGTAATGGGCAGATATACTGGATGGATTGCGTTAGAAGCTGGAATTGCAGGAGGAGCAAGCATTATCCTGATTCCGGAAAAACCCTTTGACATCGACGAGGTTTGTGGCTACATTAAGCAAAGACAGAATCGCGGTAAAATCTTCAGTCTCATTATTGTTGCTGAGGGAGCTAGGCCCAAAGGATGCACAGAAATTCGTTATAGTTCCGGCGTAGACGAGTTTGGACACCCTAGGCTTGGGGGCGTAGGCTATTATATTGGAAAGGAAATTGAAAAAAGAATGGACATTGAAACACGGGTTGTGGTTCTTGGACACCTTCAACGCGGCGGTTCTCCAACAGCCTTTGATAGAATTTTGGCAACAAGATATGGAATCGCCGCCATAGACCTAGTTCACAAAGGCCAGTTTGGACATATGGTGGCTCTTCAGGGAAACAAAATCGTTTCTGTTCAGTTAAAAGATGTCGTTAAAAAACGAAAGACCGTTGATTTGAGGCTCTACGAAAGAGCAAAGGTGTTTTTCGGCTAGCGATTTAGCAATGGTTCTTAAGGCAGTCTACGGGGAACCAAGAGACAACACGAGTGTGTGGGTAACATTTATGGCGAAAGGGTCTTTAGGAAACGAAAATAGTATTAGTTTCACAGCGTAGCGTATGAGTTTCAGCATCGAAACCCATATTAAAAGTGAAGCGTTTAAGACTTAGCTATGAACATACCAAGCATACAGAAACTTCTTCTTTTTGTGTTAATAGGTATAATGTTCATTCCCTATGGGGCTTCTTCTCTGAGATTAAGTGAAAAAATAATCTATAACGTGGAAATTGTTGCGTTCGTATCCTGGTACATAACAAGCTTAGTTGCTCCTCTGATTCTGAAGGACTGGGACACTGCCTTTATTCTGTGGTACATCACGTTTGTTCTGGTAGCCATCGCCATAGGTTCTGACATTATTTATCGCATAACACGAATCACACCAGCCTTGTGGTATGACACATTTGGCAGATTGACGCCTAGGTTTTATTCGTTTTTAGAAACTTTGGTTCTTCTTGTGATGCCGGGATGCGTGTTATTCCTTATCGCGGTGTTCGGTCGAAGAGTATACTGGAAATCTGAAGATGAAACTTAGCCGCCTAGAATGGAACCGTGCACACCCATATTCACATTAACGGCTTAGACGCATTTTTCCTTCATGCAAACCAAGCCTTTATAAGAAACTCACTTTCATTGAAATTGGTGAAGGTGTTTATATGCCGAAGGTGAAGGCTTCGGTGAATATCGAAAACGTTGTTGCATCCGCAACGTTAAACCAGAGGATTGACCTTAACGCGGTGGTGAAGGGCTACCCAGGAGTTGAGTACCGCCCAGAACAGTTTCCAGGTCTAGTTTTCAGGTTGAAAAGACCGAAAACCGCCACTTTGATCTTTAACTCAGGAAAAATGGTCTGCACAGGCGCCAAGTCAGAGAAAGAGTCTAGAAGGGCTGTGGCGAAGGTTATCCGGGAACTGAAAAAGAGCGGCATAATCATAATCGGTAAACCTGAACTGAAAATACAAAACATCGTTGCCTCGGCAAGTCTTGGGGGAATGATTGACCTTGAAAAATCTGCTTATTCACTGGGAAGAACTATGTACGAGCCTGAACAGTTTCCAGGTCTCATTTACCGAATGGACACCCCCAAGGTGGTGATCCTTCTGTTTGCAAGCGGAAAACTGGTTTGCACGGGCGCCAAGAGGGAGCAAGATGTCTACGATGCAGTTAGCAAACTTCACCAGAAACTCGAAGAGGAAGACCTAATATACTACGAATAGCGCTCAGGAAAATCTCTTATTTTTTCACCTGCTTCAAGATAAGTTTGTATTGGTCCTCTTTGATGGCATCCATCTCGTACAGTTTTTCGGCTGCCTCGCTCATCCTCAGTAAATAGTGCAGTGTGATGTTGTCCTCTGCTAGGTTTTCTTTCCCGCCTTCTTCCCTGTCCAATAATACCACGGCGTCCGTCACTATTCCGCCTTCAGCTCTGATTGCCTCCGCAGCCTTTCTCAAAGAAACTCCAGTAGTGATAAGGTCGTCTATTAACAGCGCACGGTCACCAGGCATGAGGAGACCTTCAATTCGGCGTTCTCGCCCGTGCAGCCGGACGCGTTGACGGATGTAGAGGAAAGGCTTGTTTAGTTGGTACGCTATGAGAGAGGCGAAAGGTATGCCTGCAGTGGGTATGCCTGCAGTTCGGTCGAATTTGTCAGCTTTCAACTCGGTTTTTATGAGGCCCACGTAGAGGCCACAAATTCTTGTAAACACATCGGGAAAACTGGGGACGATTCTGAGGTCAATATAGTAGGGGCTTATCCTCCCACTGGTAAGTTTAAAGGTTCCAAATTTTAAGGCGTCAATCTTGGTTAAGATTCGACAAAGCTCAGCTTTCATGGCTTCTCTTTCTTTCTCCAGCGACAACTTTTTCCCTCAAAAGACTATATCAGCAAGTTATCTGCGATTTTCCGGCCAAACTCTTTAGCTGCCTCTGGTCCTCTTCCAGTTATTATTTTTCCGTCAACTACAACAGGATCATTTGAGATTAGGGCTCCACCCTTCTCCAACTCGTTTAGAGTGGTTGCTGTTCGAAAAACCGTTGCCTTCTTACCATTAAGTAGCCCTACTTTAGCTAGTATCACTGGGGATATGCAGATGGCTGCAACTAGGCATCCACGTTGATGTAAAGCTTGAACTATTTTGTGAACATGCATGTTATTCCATAGATAGGTCTGAGAGCCTGATCCTCCAACAACCACCACGGCATCGAATTCCGCTGGGTTAACCTCGTTCACGGTTGTGTCAGGGGTTACTTGCATGCCAAACATTCCTCTGGCGGTTCCAGCCGCGGTGCTAGCCACCACAACTTTAACGCCCGCCTTTTCTAGGATGGTTTTCGGCTCTTGATATTCTTCGTCTCTAAAGTCTCTTGCAGCGATTATTATCAAAACTTTCTTTTCCACTTATCCTCAACCCCTTTTTCACGATCCTTATCTAACTTTATTATGGGTTTGGTTTTAAAGGGCTTGTGCTATCCGGTTCGCCTAGCTTAATCTTTTCGTACAGAAAACCTTTAAATGAAACTCGTAGGATTTTTTGCAAGAGGGACGTTTAATGGTTGATGTGTGGCTTCCTTATGGCAAAACCAAGGTTTGCGCGAGAATTCCTACTAGAAACTTCTTGGGCAATATTGAACCAAAGGAAAAACTTGGAGTAGCAGACGCTCAAGCTGAAGTTAAGAGAGCTCTAAGAGATCCTATTGGAACCAAGCCGTTAGGTGAAATTGTGAAGCCTAGTGATACAGTGGCTGTGGTGGTGGACGATGCAACCCGAGCAACCCCAAGCTACCTAATGATTCCTCCTTTGCTGAACGAACTGAATCTGTCGGGTGTAAAGGACGAAAGCATCACTCTTATTCTCGGGTGCGGTACCCATCGTGCAGTGAAGCCGGAAGAGACGAAGAAGCTTGTAGGCGAAGAGGCATTAGAAAGAGTGAATGCGGCGAGTCACGACTGCAAGTCTGAGGATCTGATTTACCTTGGTAAAACATCCAAGTTTGGAACGAAAGTTTACGTGAACAAGGTTTTCGCTGAGGCTGACGTGAGGATTCTGACTGGAGATGTGGAACTGCACTATTACGCTGGATATGGCGGTGGGAGAAAAAGCGTTTTGCCCGCGGTTTCAGGCGCGGAAACCATTCAAACTAATCATGCCATGCTTTTGAATTCTAAGGCTAGGACGGGTGTGTTAGAGGGTAACCCTGTACATGAAGACATGGTGGAGGCTGCGAAACTGGCAAAGGTTGATTTCATTCTAAACATCGTTACCAACAGCAAGAATGAGCTGGTTAGGGCGTTTGCGGGAGATTTGGAACAGGCTTTCTATGAGGGTGTGAAGCTTGTAGACGAGATGTACAAAGTGCCAATTGAACGGAGGGCAGATATTGTGCTTGTGAGTTCTGGGGGTCATCCCCTTGACCTTAACCTTTATCAAGCTTACAAGGGAGTTGATAATGCGCTTGACGCTGTGAAAAGGGGTGGAGTCATGGTTTTGATTGCTGAGTGTTCTGAGGGGCATGGGCACGATGTTTTCTACGAGTGGATGACGAAATTTAAGGATATGAAGAAGATGGAGAAAGAGATAAAGAGACGCTTCCGTCTCGGAGGCCACAAAGCTTACTACATGTTAAAAGCTGTGCAGAAGGCTGAGATAATCCTTGTTTCCGCCATGCCAGACTATTTGGCTCAGAACGTGTTCAAGTTGAAGACGGCGAGGGCGATCAACGACGCGTTGCGCGATGCCTTTAACATCGCTGGTAAGAACGCTAAGGTTTGGGCCATGTCTCACGGAAACATGACGTTGCCCATTTTCAAGGCTCCAGAATAACAGCGCAAAATGCGGGCGGCTGGGCAAATCGTGCAAACGACGTTCACGCTAAGGCGGTTTAACCCTTCAGATTTGGAGAGGGTGATGCACATAAATCGTGTGTGTCTTCCAGAGAATTACGCGGGCTTCTTTTTCTTAGATTTGTATAAGCGATTTCCAGAAACTTTCTTGGTTGTGGAAGAGAAGGAGAATGTAGTGGGCTATATCATGTGTCGAATCGAAACGGGACTGCTCGGTTTTGGGATAAGTCGAAGGAAAAAGGGACACGTGATTTCCATTGCGGTTTTGCCGGAATATCAACATAAGGGCGTTGGTTCCGCGTTGATACAGGAAGCTATGCAGTCTATGTTGCTTTACAATGCGAAGGAATGTTTTTTGGAGGTTCGGGCGAGCAACACGCCAGCTGTAAAGCTTTACAGGAAGATAGGGTTTGAGGTCAAGCGGACACTGCAGAGGTACTACGCGGATAAAGAAGACGCTTATATGATGGCGATAAAACTGCCTTTCAAACCGTCTAATCTGTCGAACGAACAGGCAACGTGACAATCTGGCTTTGTTTGCAGAGTGTTAGCATGGGTGGTTTTCTGCGGGCGAGTATGTTGAAGTGACTGTTAAGCTTTTGAAAAAGGTTGTTGCTTTCCTTAATTTCACGGAGCTTACTGGAGGTTATTCACACGGTTTTGTTCAGATAGCTGTTGAAAGCGAACGTAACAACGTGATAGTTAATGAAGAAATCTTGGGTACGCTTTGAGCTTTTACGGAAGACGTGGATAAAAGCAGACGATTTAGAAAAAGTCTTGAACTGCTGGAGTTGGATCAATTTTGAATCTCAGCTTAATTTCCCCTCTTTTTTGCATTTTAGAAACTTTTATTCCAAAACAGATGTTCCAAGAATTTCATATAACGAAGTCCGAACCATTTCAAATATCGACGGATGCATTAATAATGCGTATGTACATTGTAATCATAGATCTGTTGGTGTTCTTCAGTAAGACACTCAAAAAGTGGTGAAAAAATAAATGCGATGTTATTTGGCTGAGCAAAAAGAAATCTCATCGTGTGAAAACTGCTACTACAACATGGCCTGTCAAATCTGGGAACTTGCTAAGGGAGAGGACGCACGCGTAAGCTTTGTCCCTTAACCCTCTCTATTTTTTATACCTGTCTGAACTTTTGTGTCTAGAAGAAGCTCTAAGGTTTGATAGATTCGAAGGAATTCAAGGCCTTTATCTGTAGTGTGAAGGGAATTTCCTATTTTAAGCAGATCATTTTCCAGCAAATAGGCGATAAGGTTTTTGTTCATGTGAAAACTAAGGTTGCATGAATACATGATGCGGGTCTTTTTTGCTCCATTCTTCGCTACGCGTAGTATTTCAGCGATTATTTCAAAAAAACTTCTTTTCATTATATATCACAGCTTTTAGTGCACTCCTTTTTTACTTGCTGAGCACACTATAAATACCATCTTTCTAAAATCAGCATATTCCAGTGTTCGGAATCGCAAGTGCATAATCATTTACATTAACGGCCAATAAAACGGGCTACAAATCATGTGAAATGAGTATGGAGGTTGGTCTTTCAAGTTTTATTTTTGTCTTTTTCAGTTGTTTGTCAGTTTCTGTGCAGTTTGGATCTTTATTGGTGATTCATAAGTTCTATTAAACTCCGAATCTTAACATCACAGTTGAATATGAGGCTTGAAAAATGCGTGTAGCGGTTTCTGCTATGCTGTTAACTTTTTTAACAGCCATAAGCGCAGGTGCTCTTCTCTATGCTTATGTAACGGGAATAGTGGGAGATGTCATAGCTAACATTCCTAATGTTTCATCAGGACAATTAGTGCTCAATTCAGTTTCTGTTAACGATGTCAGTATAACAGCAAATGTGAAAAACATAGGTAGCAAAGAAGTACTCATTGTAAACTATGTTTATGTAAATGAAGTGCCTTCTGTTCTCACTCCAAGTGTGCAGGTTCTACCTGGCTCTACTGCGATCATTCGCATAACTGGGACATATACAAGCGGAAATACATATAATGTCAAACTTGTGTGCACAAACGGTTACACGGTTACTTTTGACGTAACCTACTAATATTCATTCATAAATGGAAGGAGCGCTATTTAGGGAGTCTGTTAAAGGTAGAATGTTGAAAAGGTGGAAGGAGTGTAGTTTTGGGACCCTATAGAAAAAATGTTTTGGGATACAATTTCCGCGACTGACACGGCATATTTGGATTCTAATAACAGCAGAATGTTGAAAAAAATATTTCCAGAAATCAGTGCTGCGGTGGAAAAAATAGGGAAAAAGGAGTCTATTGACCGTCAAAGGAAATTTTTTATTGACAGTCAAAAGGTAGGATATATGAGCGAAGTCTCATTCATAACGTACATGACATGTATAGAAAAGGTATGTTGAAAACAGTATTTTCATTAACTGAGGAAAGAACTTTTTAAGGTTAGAATGAAACAAGACTTTAAGGTATCCACAGTCTGACTAAACAACAAGACATCACTACAAAAATAGCAATAGAGTAATAAAACAAGAATTCTTCCCGAGAGCAACCATGGAACGCCACGTGTGTGCGCAAACATTTTTTCTCTAGAACCTCATAGTTCCGCGGATTGTTATTAAGGGATGTTTCGACGGCTAGCATAAGTCGGATTGTGACCCATTCTTCTATAATTAATGTCATGCGCGCGCATGTACCAAATAAACTCTTTTTCAATTGTAGATCAATTCATGATTCAATCAATGATTCTTCCACAAGTCATAAAAACTTGAGAGAAAACATGATATAGTTGGAAATTAGTGCGGAGAGGGAGTATTGTCGTCTCTCAAGCATCTGCAGAATGGCAGGTATACTATCTTAGAGAAGTTGGGTGAGGGCGGAAAGGGTGTCGTGTACAAGGCTAGAGACACTGTTTTGGACCGCGTTGTTGCAGTTAAAGTGCTTAAGAGTGAAGTTTTGAGTGAAGAGGCGTATTCTCGTGTTATGCGGGAAGCACGGGTAGTAGCTAAGCTTGACCATTCGAATATTGTTCCCATCTACGACATTGGTAAAGAAGATGGAAAACAGTTTTTTGTCCTCGCGTTTGTTGATGGAATGAATCTACGCGGGCTCATGGGAACGTATCGCGAAGGAAAATGCGATTTACAGACAATCTTAAGAATCGGCTTAGACGTTTGTGGTGCCCTTCAATACGCTCATTCTCGAGGCGTTCTGCATCGGGACATTAAACCCGAAAACATTCTGATTACTGAAGAGGGCACTGCGAAACTGATGGATTTTGGCTTGGCCAAGGCTCTCGGCGGAACGAGAATCACTAAGAGAGGAATGATAGTAGGTACGCCTGCGTATCTTCCACCTGAACAAGCTTTAGGAAAAGATTCAGATCAACGGTCTGATCTCTACTCTTTAGGCGCTACTCTCTATCACATGGCTACGGGTAGACCGCCATTTCCAGGAGATGATCCTGTCAAAGTGATTTTCAGCCACATCAATGATATACCGATGAAACCAGGTCGGATCAATCCAGATATAGACGCTGAATTGGAGCGTGTTATTCTTAAGTTGCTTAAAAAGGACCCTGATGAGCGTTATCAATCTGCAGAGAAACTGAAGGAAGCGCTGCAGTCCATTGGGGGAGTTGAGGAAAGACTAGCGGTGACTAAGCCTGGCGTAGCGGTTCAGCCTACTGTTAGCTTGCCGTCTCCTGAGCCGATCTGGGCTCGGCCTCTAGTTGATAGGGAGAATGAGCTATCGACTTTGAAGGGTCGCTTGGACGATGTTCTTAGAGGTGAGGGGAGTCTTGTCTTTGTTACGGGTGAAGCGGGTATTGGGAAAACTAGGTTGCTCATGGAACTGAAGGCTTATGCTAAGCTTAGGGGTGCTCTGTTTCTTGTTGGGAATTGTTACAGGGAGGGTGCTGTGCCTTACAAGCCATGGGTACAGATTATTGGTGAGTATTCACGTCGATCGCGACCTGAACTGTTGTACAAGGTTGCAGGTATCTATTCAGCAGAAATTGTCAAGTTAGTACCAGAGGCAGCGTCTAAGCTTGGAGCGGTTCCCTCTTTACCTGCACTTACGCCTGAGGGAGAACGCCTCCGTTTGTTTGAGGCTGTAACTCAGTTCTTCATTAATGCGTCTAAGGAGAATCCGTTAGTTCTATTTCTGGACAATCTGCAATGGGGTGATCTTTCAACGATGCAGTTATTGCATCACTTGGGACGAAGTCTAAAGATGGAGCGGTTGACGATTGCAGGAGCCTACCGTGACTTGGAGTTAGAGGAAAGAAAGGCTTTGTCAGAGTGTCTACTTGACATGAACAGGGAGCGACTGTTTCAAGCTTTACCTTTAAGGCGGTTGAATGCTCCAGAAGTGAGGGTAATGGTGAAGCAGACGTTTGGTGACAAAGTACCTCCAAAATTGGCAAAGCTTGTGTATGAAAAGAGTGGAGGTAATCCCTTCTTTGTGGAGGAGATTCTCCGTAGCCTAGCTGAGGAGCGGATGGTTCAGCCTGGAGAGAAAGGATGGGTTGTTCCTGATGTTTCTAGGGTTCGGATTCCTAGGACGGTTAAGGCTGTGGTAACGCAACGTCTTGAGCATCTAGATGAAGCGTGTCGACGAACTTTGAGTCTAGCTGCTGTTGTGGGACGGGAGTTTGATTTTCAAGTGCTTAAGGAAATTACTGGTTTAGAAGAGGATCAGCTTGTCACTCATTTGGACGACTGCTTGAGGGATGGACTGATTCAGGAGCGTCGCGTTCCCACAGGGGAGATCTATACTTTCACCGACAATCAGGTTCGAGATGTGTTGTATGAAGAGGTGAGTACAGTTCGGAGGAGGCGTCTTCATATTCAGGCTGGTCAGATTCTAGAGAAGTTGCATGCTAAGAATCTTGAGGAGCATGCGGACGAGCTTGCATATCATTTCCATGAAGGGAGAGACAACACAAAGGCTTTGAAGTACTTTTTGAAGGCAGGAGACAGAGCGATGAAAGTGTATGCTAATGAAGAGGCTTCCTCCCACTTCGAGTCAGCCTTAAACCTCTTAGATAGAACGGGTGGCGATGTAAGGGAGAAAGCCCGTGTTGCAGAGGCTTTAGGGGATTTGAAGTATGGGAACATGGAATATGAAGCCAGCCTAGAGTATTTTAACGAAGCATTGGAGTTGCTGAAAGAAACCAGAGACAAAAGAGGACAGGCCAGAATTCATGATAAAATGGCGGAAATTCTCACATGGATGCTTGGAAGATACAAAGATGCTTTGACCCATCTCAATGAGGCTTTGAAGGTTCTGAAAAATGAGCCTACGAGTCGGGAATTAGGTCATGTTTACTGGGATTTGGCAGACATACACCTTTGGTGTTTGGGAGATCTCTCTAAAGCTGTTTCTCTAGGCCGCAAGGCGCTGAATCTTGCTGAGGAGATTGGTGCCCTTGATGTCAAAGCAGGATGCTACATCGAGCTCATATTCACGAAACTCGTTGATTTTCAAAAAGCCACTAAATACGTTGAGGAGGGCCTAAACATTGCTATAGAAAACAATATTCCCGAAATTGCAGTGGATGGGTACTATTATATTCCGCTTTATCACATCGCGCTTGGAAATTTTCATAGAGCTATGGAATATTTGGAGGAGGGACTTGAGTTTTCAAGGAAAGTGGGCAATATGAGTTGGTCAGGTTGGATGATGGCAGTGCGAGCAATGGTATACACGTTTATCGGAGACTTGCAAAAAGCCATAGAGACAGCAGAAGACACAATACAGACAACCAAGAAAACCGGCGATCTTTATGGTCTTTGTATTGCATTATCCGTACTTGGAGGGGCGTATCGAACTATGGGGGAATGGGATAAGGCGTACGAGTACTACGTGCAAGCCTTAGAAATTGCCGAAAGGATGCATGACCACGCGTGGCTCATTATAATCAACTCGTCACTTGGTCGTCTATGCTACGAAAAGGAAGAACACGGCAAGGCTGAAGAAATCCTTCAAAAACAGGTTGAAGTCATAGAGAAAATCGGAGGAAAAATACGCTGCCCCGCGCAGTTGCCCTATTGGGGTTTTGTACCTTATATTTGGCTTTCCGAATTACAACTGAAGATTGGTAGACTCAAGAAGGCTAAAGACCTAGCTGATGTAGCATACGAGGTGGCAGTCAAATCGAAAAGCAGACTATACTTGGCTTTGGCTAACAGAGTGAAGGCGATGCTCTTTAACAGTCAAAAAGCTTGGGAATCCTCGATAGAATCTTTTGAAAAAAGCAAAAGAGAATTTGAAGCCATGAACGCTATTCCAGAACTGATCCAAACCCTCTACGAATACGGCTCAACATACCTACAGCGAAACCAAAAAGGAGACAGAGAAAAAGCCCACAGCCTCCTAGACCAAGCCTTAGAAATCAGCCGAAAAATCGGAGCCAAAAAATGGATAGAAAAAATAATAGCAAAAAAGAAACTCCTCACAGCCTAGAATTCCAGCTGAATGCGCGCACTCCTTGGCGCAATCCTTATATTTGACGCCTCCAAGTAAGGCGAAAACCCGCGAGTGGTATTTAATGGCACAGAGAAACAGCCTCGAAATCGTGGCAGAAATACTAAGTTTGTGCAAACAGCCACAGACCAAAACTAGAGTGTTATATGGAACAAATCTATCGTATAAAATGCTCCAGAAGTATCTTTCTCAACTACAATCACGAGGGCATCTAGAAATTCACCACAGCGTAACGAAATATGTAACAACTCGTAAAGGGCTAAAGTTTCTCGACAAATGGAAAGAACTGCAAGAACTTCTTTAACTTCACGCATTTCCTTTCCTGCGCACGCAAAATTCTTCCTACTTTGTTAAACTAATTAGAGTAAATAGTAATTGTGGAATTAACCTTAACAGAATTTTCACTGAAAAACAGCTTGCGCTAAAAAAGGGGGAAAAGGAGTCTAGGAAAAGGAAGAGAAACAACACTCTCCTTCAAACCAAAGAACCTACAGCATTTATCTAAAACCACAACACTATTCTAACTGAAATTCCATGAACAAAACAGCTTACAGAGAAATCATCCAACACCTAATGAAAATCTCTAACCCAACAAAACAGGACATAAACCAAATTAAAACAAAAATAGCCAAAAAATACAACCTTAAAACTATTCCACCCAACTCCAAACTAATATCCCATCTCAAAACCCACGAAAAAACTAAACTTCTCCCTGTCCTTCGCAGAAAAGCAGTTCGCACTATCTCCGGAGTCACAATAGTTGCGGTAATGACTAAACCCTGGCCTTGCCCCCAAAAAACTCCATGCGCCTACTGTCCAGGCGGCCCACCTCAAGGAGTTCCTCAAAGCTACACAGGACACGAACCAGCAACCATGAGAGGAATACAAAGCGGATTCAACCCCTACAGACAAGTTAAAAATCGCATCAAACAACTAGAAGCAATCGGACACACCGTGGACAAAATAGAACTAGTGGTAATGGGAGGAACCTTTCCCAACACGCCCCTTAACTATCAAGAACACTTCATTCAACGTTGCCTAGAAGCCATCACCAAGAAAAAATCTAAATCACTAGAAGAAGCAAAAAAAACTGCAGAAACAAGCAAAATCCGCAATGTCGGCATCACCGTGGAAACACGTCCCGACTGGGCCAAAGAAAACCACATTGACCACATGTTGTCCATGGGCGTAACTCGCGTGGAATTAGGTGTCCAAAACGTTTATGACGACATTTATGAGCTGGTCGGTCGAGGACACACGGTTCAAGACGTGATTGAAGCCACCCGTATATTGAAGGATGCTGGACTGAAAGTGGCTTACCATCTCATGCCTGGACTGCCTGGCTCAAACTTTGAACGTGACTTGAAAGGATTCCAGAAGATCTTCACGGATTCCAGCTTCAAGCCAGACATGATTAAGATTTATCCCTGCCTTGTTCTCAAAGGAACAAAAGCTTACAAATGGTGGAGTCAAGGAAAGTACCAGCCCTACACCACAGAAGAGGCAACTCAACTTATTCTGAAAGTGAAAAAAATGGTTCCTCAATGGGTTCGGATCATGAGAGTTCAGAGAGACATCCCCGCTTTTCTCATCGAAGCTGGAGTAGACAAGGGTAATCTTCGACAGATGGTTTTGCGGAGACTTAAAGAACAGAAGATGAAGTGTCACTGTATCCGATGCCGTGAGGTGGGACATCGATGGTTGAAAGACGAAGTAAAGCCTGATCTCAACAACATACAAACAATAATTACGAAAGAGAGAGCTTCAGAAGGAGAAGACGTTTTTATCTCTATTGAAGATTCAATTAACGAGATTCTCATAGGTTACCTTAGGCTGCGTATCCCCACTGAAAAGGCGCATAGACCTGAAATCCTTCCCAAGGCAACATCGATTGTTCGTGAACTACATGTTTACGGTCCTTTGGTTCCTGTTGGAAAACGTATGGCGAAAGCGTGGCAACATAAGAGTTACGGAGGCATTCTTCTTTCAGAAGCTGAACGGATATCTTGGGAAGAATATGATCGAAGAAAGATTGTTGTTACAAGTGCTCTGGGGACAAAGCAATATTACAAAAAGTTTGGTTACGACTGTGATGACCCGTATGTTTCCAAGATATTGGAGAACTGATGGTTTGATTTTGCTTACGCTATTCTCTCTCATAGCCTCACTCTTCTACACTTTCTTCAGCTTCTCTCGTTTCTACGAATCAATTTTGGGGTTATTTTCATTTAATTGATTAATATTAATGTCGTTTTGTTTCAAAATTGAACTAAAGATTTAATAAAGAGTATTCCATAGAGGATAAAAGCGCGAGGTGATCGCATGGTTAACGCTGGTAAGGGAAGATTGTTCAAAAGGGCTGATGGCAAATACTTGATTTATCTGCCCTTAGATTTGGCAACAGATTCTATGTTTCCCTTTCAAACAGAAACTTCAGTAAGAGTTAAAGTATCATTTAAAACTGGAAAAAAGAGACTAGTCATAGAACCTCTTGAAGAGTAAAAAACTTCAAGTGTACACGCGTACACGGTGAACTCGAACAAATTCAAATTAACCGCTTCCAACAATCACCGTGTCAAAACTGAATTTTATTACACTCGTGATGCTTGATGAAACCGTTAAGGTGAAGTTGCCCGTCAAGGCTTCACCAAAATCTATGGTTACGCCCTCAAGGTTCCATGAAAGATTTATCCAATCCGAAGCGTTGGCGGGCGTCCAGTTTTCCGTTAAAAGTCCGAGTGTTTCAGGTATATTTCCCTCGTTTCGAACGTAGCAAGTGATTGTCACGTTTTCTCCAGGCTCGATAAATCCCCAGTCCAATTGGGTCAACGGCGTCGTAAGGTTCACATCTTGCCAAACTGATACGCCCACCATTTTCACAGCCGCAATGTTCTCAATGCTGTAACGCGTCAAATGAACGGTGAAGCTAAGTCCCACGCCCAACGTGAAACCACAGATAACCATTAAAACGAGCAGGCCTCGTTTCATTTTACAACACCGTCAAGCAGTTACTCGTTTTTGAGCATTATGTATAATTTCTCTTCCATTTCTATTTTCTTTAGCATAGAAATTCATTTTCAGTTGTATTGTTTAAGATTTAACGGTTATGGAAATAACTTCTAGAAAAGAAAGATAGAAAGAATGTATGAAGATATCCATGCAAAGGATAGTGTAACCCGAGAAAAAGTACTAAGAAAGGCTCAACATCAACTATTACGTTAGCTAAAATAAACGTCGGTACATGCATGTACCTTCTAAGGGGAAGCCCTAAACCCAAAGCTGGACCTAAATGAAACGGCGTGAATGGCATCAGTATCACACATCTAATTTATAAAATCGAGACACCTCTTCACTATTGCAGCGCGCGCATTATTTATTCTCTACTTGGGTAAGTTGCCTTCCTAAAAGGCTTATTGTTCTCTACATCATCAGACCCGTTTTGCGCGCGCAATTCTTTTGTGTTTTACCCGCGTATTGTTTTACAAGCCTTTTCCATAGTTTCAAGCTTATTTTGGCCTTATTTTTAGTGATATATTAATTAATATTCGACAGAAAGTTGTGAAAACTGTGAAATTATAAAGAATGCACACGCAAATAGTCATACTAGGAGTCGGCGATACCACTTTTTTTAAGTCATAGATTAGTTTGAAAGAAAATAACTAAAATTTCCAAATCATAAGTGATGATTAACAACCCTTATCTTAGTGCCCAACCTTTTTTCAGTTGAAACCGAACACGCACGCATCATGAAAAACTGTTCGGTTTGTATAGAAGGAATGAAACGTTGGAAACAGAACAAGACAAGAAAAATCGACAATTTCTAGATGTAGCTTTTGCCATAGATTACGAATTATGGGAAGAAGTTACAAAGAAAATGCATAAGAAACAATTAACGTTGTCCGAGACAGTAACCAACGCGTTGAAACAATATTTGAAAATAAAGTAGGTCATCGGGCAACTCAAACGTATAAGTGAAGCTAATCGATCAAAAGTATTCAATTTTTATATATCTAACGTTAAAGAAGTGATTTTAGGTAGTTGTAACGTTACAGTATTAAACTGGAGAAATAAGGTTTGAGCGAAGGTTTTCCAGGATATAAAGGAAAAGCATTACAAGTTCTGAGGAAAGCTGGAGCTGAAATCGGCGACCTTATCCGCATCACGAAAGACGCGAAAACCTACGAGGGCATCCTCATTCCCAGATCCGAATATGGCGATGAAAAGCACGTTGTAATTAAGATGAAAAGCGGCTACAACATAGGAATCAACATCACCCTCAACACACAAATCGAAAAAATCGGAGTAGGAGCCAAACCCACTTTCACACCGCCACCGCTTCCAAAACAAAAACCAGAATTACCTAAAGTGGCAATCATCAGCACCGGAGGCACCATCGCCAGCCGAGTGGACTACCGAACAGGAGGAGTACGCTCCGCCCTCTCCGCAAGCGACCTCTACAGCGTTGTTCCGGAACTCTCAGAAGTCGCCACAATAGACGCACAGATTCTTTTCAGCCTTTACAGCGAAAACATCACAGCGAAGCACTGGTCAGAAACAGCCAAAACCGTCGCCAAACACATCCAAAAAGGCGCAGCAGGAGTCGTGGTACCCCATGGAACCGACACCATGGCATACACCTCAGCCGCCTTAAGCTTCACACTTCAAAATCTGCCAGTGCCTGTGATAATGGTGGGTTCCCAACGATCCGCTGACCGCCCTAGTTCAGATGCTGCAACCAACCTGATAGGTGCTGTAAGGGCGGCTGCGTGGGCTCCCTTTGCCGAGGTGGTCTTAGCTATGCACGAAACGATTTCGGACGCTTCCATCGTGTTCCATCGGGGAACTAAGGTTAGAAAATGTCACACGAGTCGACGGGACACTTTTCAATCCGTGAACACCTCACCGCTCGCTAGGATAGAAAACGAGAAGATCACCATGTTGGTGGATGATTATTGTCAGCGTGACTCCTCACGAAAACTGGTTCTGAAACCAGACTTTGATGAAAAAGTGGCGCTAGTCAAGTTTCATCTAGGTTTAAATCCTAAAATCCTCGAGTGGCACATTGAAGAAGGTTACAGGGGCATTGTCCTCGAGGGAACAGGACTTGGCCACGTGAGCAACTACTGTTTCCCAGCGATTAGGAAGGCTGTTAAAAACGATGTGGTTGTCGCCATGACCTCGCAGTGTATTTGGGGACGTTTAGGCATGAACGTTTACGACACAGGTCGAGACCTTTTAGCAATGGGAGTGATCCCGCTTGAAGACATGCTGCCCGAAACCGCCCTAGTGAAACTCATGTGGGTCCTAGGACAAACCAAGGATGTTGAAGAAGTTAAAAAGCTTCTCACCGCAAACATAGCTCACGAAATCTCGCCCAGAACCACTCCTGAAGAAGAGGAGTAAACAACAAATGAACATCAATTATCCAAAAGTTGGACTAAAAATCGGGCTTGAAGTGCATCAGCAACTCGACACAGAGACAAAACTCTTCTGCTCCTGCAAGCCTAAACTCTTCAAAGAAGAATCAGAAATCACGTTTCTAAGGAGGCTAAGACCTACTCAGAGCGAGTTGGGGCAAATTGATCCAGCAGCCTTCTTCGAGTTTCAGAAAGGCGTGAAAATACTGTACGAAGCGAACAGAGAAACCTCGTGCCTCGTAGAGATGGATGAGGAGCCCCCTCACGACCTTAATCGAGAAGCAGTGGAAATCGCCCTCACAGCTGCACTCATGATGAACGCCAAATCCGTGGATGAAATACATGTGATGCGCAAAACCGTTATAGACGGATCGAACACCACAGGCTTCCAGCGAACATGCGTCATTGCTCTTGACGGAGAACTGGACATTGAAGGAAAAAAAGTTCCCATACAACACGTAAGTCTTGAAGAAGACGCTGCTAGAAAAATGGTGAAAAAAGACTCTGTCATTCGATATCGAATCGACCGCCTCGGAATTCCCCTCATTGAGGTCACCACAGCGCCAGTCATCTATTCTCCTCAGGAAGCGGAAAAAACCGCTCTAGCTATCGGGCGAGTAATGAGAGCCACACGAAAGGTTAGGCGAGGACTAGGAACCATTCGCCAAGACCTGAACATATCAATTCGAGACGGAGCTCTAACCGAAATTAAGGGAGTTCAACAGCTTGAACTGGTCTCGAAGGCTGTCGAGTATGAGGTTCAGCGCCAGCTCGGTCTCCTCAAGATAAAAGCTGAGTTGAAAAAACGCGGAGTAACAGAAAAGATCATCAAAGACGAGTTCGTGGACGTTACACCCATTTTCAAGCAAACAAAGTGTCGAGTCATCCAAAAAGCAGTCAGCCAAAACCAGCTTGTGTTAGCGGTCAAACTGCCCATGTTTGCTGGGCTACTCAAGATGGAGCTAGCTCCTGGCATGAGGCTTGGAATGGAAATGGCAGACATTGCTCGTTTCTGGGGAAGGGTAGGCGGAATCTTTCACACGGATGAGCTTCCAGCCTATGGAGTAACCGTCAAAGAAACAGAAGATCTAAAGAAGCTTGTGAAAGCGGAACCCCAAGATGCTGTTGTATTCGTGGCGGATAGTGTGGAAAACGCAAACGACGCCATTGAAGTCGTGACGCAGAGAGCTAGAGAGGCGGTGATGGGAGTTCCTGAAGAAACGCGTGCGGCAAACCTAGATGGGACTACCCGGTACATGCGTCCGAGGCCTGGGGCTGCTCGAATGTATCCGGAGACTGATGTTCCTCCAATCCAGTTGAGTGAAGATCATGTGGAAAATCTGCGCGCTTGTCTTCCGGAGTTGCCCGAGCAGAAGATGAAGCGCTTAACAAAAGAGTACGGTTTAAATCTTAAGCTGGTGAGGCAAATTCTGAATTCACAGTACACGGATTTATTTGAAGCGCTGGCTCAGGAAACCAAGGTTTCTCCCACTGTCATAGCGGTTGCGTTAACGGAGACCATGAAGGCCTTGAGACGCGATGGAATCGAAGTGGAGAAGGTTAGTGATGAGCAGTTGAAAGAGCTGTTTCATCTTGTGGACGCCGGAGAAACCGCTAAGGAAGCAATATCAGACAGCATTACTTGGCTGTCGAAAAATGAGAACGCTACAGCGAAGGAGGCTGTTAAAAGTCTGGGGTTGACTATGATTTCACAAGAGGAACTGGAAAAAATAATAGATGATTTGATAAGAGAAAACAGAAGCTTGATAGAAGAGAGAAAAGAGGGTGCTTTTGGGCCCCTCATGGGCATGGTTATGAAGAGAACCCGAGGACGAGTCAAGGTTGAGTCAGTTAGCGAAACATTGAAAAGAAAGTTGAAAGACCTCGTTTAACGACCTTGGCACCAACTGGAATCAGAAATTTAACACTTGTCGTAAATTCTAAAAAGGACAGCAGTATATTCGAAGTATGGAGAAAAAAATGGATGCCATTTTCACTTCGTGTTAAATTCGGCAGTCATGAGATAGAGATTAGTGGAACACGTGAGGAAGTCATAAAAACTATCGAGGAACTTCCCAGTCTGGTGGCAAACGTTTCCAAAGCTTTTGATACAGCCAACATCAACGTAACTCTGCCTCAATCTACTCTCCCACTCTATCCAACCATATCGTCTTCCGCGAACTGCAGTGAAACAGTTTTGAAGCTACTTGAAACAGACTGGGGAAAACAGCAGCCCAGAACCCTGCCTGAACTGGTGGAAGCCATGAAGGCAAATACGGCACACTATCCAGCTACCACCCTCTCCGGGGTGCTCGTGTGGCTTGTTAAGAAAGGCAGGATTAAAAGGTGGAAAACGAAAAAGGGTTACGTATACACTTTGGCTGGAAAGGAGACATAAACATGGGAAAGATTCAGGTGAAGATCAAAACTCCTTTTGGCGAGATAGTTTTGGAGGGAGACAACGCCCAAGAAATCCTTGAGACGCTGAGAACCATGCCCGCCCAGTTTATGAGCGAAATAAGCAGTCTAGTTTCCACAAAACTTGCTCCACCAATAAAAGCGCAGCTTGAGGGAATCGTTGAACTTACCACGGAAGGACCAGTAATAACTACTCGAGGAAAGCTAACCCACTACGAAGCCATTGGTCTGGTCTTATATGCTTCTGAAGAAAAAGTCAGCACCGCTACCAAAATCAGCCGACTGCTCAGTTCAAGCGGAATCAAATCTATGGTGCCGGCACGTCTCAACGAGATGACCAAGCGGGGAATGGTGTTTAAACCAGACCCGTCTAGACCGGAGTTCAAGTTAACTGTACAAGGCGAAAGGTGGGTTGAGGAAGAGCTGCTAGCTAAGCTTCGAGGGCAATGAGTTGAGTGAAGAGAAGATAACTGTTCAGGTTAAGTACAGGGATGTTGAACAAACGTTTGTTGGTAATGTAGATGATGTTTGGGTTAGCGTCAACCGTTTCTTCACCCAAATGATTCCTTCCTTTCATGTAGCGCGCAAGGTGATGCTCACCGTTGACCTTCAAAAACTCATCGAAAACGTTGAGGGCGTCATTGCAATTGCTCCTGAAGGCCCCGAGATTCTCATCTCTAAACAAAAGCTCACGGACAGCGAAACCATCCAACTATATCTCTTAGCCGCTCACATAGGCCATAAACTTGGACACTTGAACGGAAATTCTTTCTCCAAGGAAGAACTGCAAACACGACTTGGAAAAAGCTCCAAAATCACGAGCACACGACTGAGTGAACTCTGTCGGGAAGGAATGGCAACAAAAACCGATGAAGGCGATTATAAAATAACTACCATTGGGATTAAGCGTTTACAAGAAGGAATTCTGCTAAAAATTCGGGAAAAGATTCAAACCTGACTGGTCAGTGGAGGTCTTTTCTGGGCGTAACGGTAACGGCGAGGTCTTCCCTCTCTTGTTAGTAGGCCATCTTTAACCAAGTCGATGAGGGCGTGTGCCACTGCGGTGCGGTCGTAGTGGTAGCCTCTTCGTGCCATTTCACTGTGCACTTCTCCGAGTCCTCGGGGAGACGCGAACCAGCCTTCTGACCAAAGTTTCTGTATGAGTCCCTTGCAGGTTTCACCTCTCGCGGGGGGCAATCTTCGTTCTGGCATCATTATTGGCTCTCTGGCGTACTCTTTGACTGTTGATAAGATTTTTTTAACTGTCTTTTCCAGTTGGTCTTCTCGGCATTCGATTTCGAACTCCATGTTTCCAATTTTCATTTTGAGGCGGATTGGAGTTTTTGGTTCTTCTGACATGTTTGTGTCCCTTATTGTTTATTGTATTGAACATGTTGTTCATGCGCAATATTTAAATACTCAGTACCTCCATAAACTGCAAATTGGTGAATATTGTTGATTGAACAATTACATTATGCAACAACACCAAAATATAATTTTCCACAATCCCTCGAAGACCTGCAACTCCCACAACGGTTCATCGAATTCAGCCTTAGATCCATGAAGAAAATCAACGGAGAATATTTTCAGCCCAACGAAATAACACCTTACGAACCCGCCAAAGAAAGCACAGAAAACATTACACTAGCTTTTCCACATCACAACTCCTGCACGTTACGATCTGTACCCTTGAAACCCCTTCTCGATGACACTACGGTCGTTGCCGTGGACGTTTCCAGCATAAAAGTTGGAGAAACCGAAACCGGAGTGTTGTGCGCCTTGAGGGGAGCTGTAGTTTGGAGGGAAAAAAGGAGATACAGATGCCTCCGCATCGGGCCATTTCCATTCCACATAACAGAGGAAAATAAGCGGGAAATTTACGGCATGCTCAGACAATTCTGTTTTAAAGGTTCAGGAGAGACTAACACTCCCAGCCTCATTAACATGCAAAATCGAATGTGCAATCTGCTTGAACGGTGGCTTCAGATGGGTATCAGTTGTTCCCTACATCGAAGCGTCATCCTTTGGGACGGCTCCCTGACCGCTGGAACAATAGACAGTCCAGTGAACGTTGTTTCTCAACTCTTGAAAGTCGCCAGAAACCGCCTAAACACGGTCTTGGCGTTCTCTAAGATCACTCGCCTAAGGCTTTCCGGACATCGACTGACTGACCTATCGGGGAAGTGTTCACCGCCTTACCTGCTCAAATTCAACGATTTCCCTGCCCATACTTCGGGTACAATGTGTCTTCTAGGAAACATTTTTGTGGCTAAGCTCACCAAGGGAAGCTGTTCTTTTCGGTTGGACATTGACAGAGAGATTTCGTGGGAACATGGATTAGAAGCCGTCCAGAGACTTCTTGGGAACGACATGTTTCTTCAGAGTTATCCCGAAACTTTACGTTTGGCTCACATATTTTCAACTTTCACCGCCAACGAAGTGATAGGCATTCAACGCTTCATAGCTCAAAAATGTGGGCTGAAAATGGTTACGCGGCCAAATGTGCGTCGACTTCTTTTCGGACTTTTCGGAAAGGGCTCAGAGGATTAGCGATGCGACTTTACAGAAAAGAGGGAAACACGGTTCAAATTCTAGCTCTTCCAACCGAGAACGTTGAGAAGGGAGAATACCTCCTCATAGAAGACCCTGCAACTCGTAGAAGCTTGATCACTCAAGTAATCGACGTCCAGTTCGCCAACGTTCCCGGCATCTTAGAAGAGCTTCTGCGAAATTCCACCACTAACGATCTTGTTCACGAGGAAAGTTTTGACCCGTTAGGGGTAATCTCCCATGTGGCGTATATCCAAGATTCACGGTTGCTCGTTTGCAAGATTCGCGGAACCATGGAAGATGGAAAGTTAAGGGTAACCGCCTCGTGGCTTCCCTCTCGTTCCCAGTCCACAATCAAAAAGCTTCCAACAACATCCCTCCTAACCCTTGCAAAGATAAGCGCTGATCTTCCTATCCAGCTCGGTGAGACAAGGGAATTGTCCCAGTTCAACATTGACGCTCAGACTCTAGACGGAAGACTGAACATCGTAACTGGAAAGAAGGAAACAGGGAAATCCCATCTCTCCAAGCTGTTGGTCATGGGACTCATTGATCATGGAGCCATGGTGGTTGTTTTAGACCTCAACGGTGAGTACACCCACCTAGGCTTCTCTTCGAATGGAGAAAAAAATGAACATTTCAGCAAGATTCAAGCGCTCACCCCAGGAGACAACCTTAAGATGACACTTCCCCAGATGAAATTGCGGGTTATGCTGGACATCCTTATCCACGCTCTTCACCTTCCAGGAACCTCTGCTCGAGAGTTTCGACGCATATGGCGTTTCCTCCAAGAGCAAGGCACCCTCACTCTACATGAGCTCGGTGAGACTATAAAAAACTGGAAATGCAATACTCACGTACGGGACGCCCTCTTCTCCCGCTATTACAGTCTTTTGAACTCCCGTTTTTTCACCGATAATCCAGCAGATGCGAATGGTCTTGAGGAAAACTTTCGTAAAATTCGAAACGGCGGGGCCTTGGTCATAAACCTGCACGACATTTCTTTGGTGGACCGACAGGTCGCGGTGGAATACGTGCTTGGAAAGCTTGTTGAGATGTTAACTCAGTGGAAAATAAAAGCTGTCTTTCTCTTTGCTGAAGAGGCACATCTTTACCTCCGCGAAACTTACTGGGACGACATCGTTACTAGGATGAGACACTTCGGAGTTTTCACCACTTTCGTGACAAATCAGCCCAACACCATACGGGAAAACATCTACCGTCAAGCCGACAATGTGTTTCTCTTCAACTTCACTAACGAACATGATCTTGAAGTCGTGTCTCGAGCTGCGAAGGTGGACGCTGAAACAGTGAAGTCTGTCGCACGAGATTTGCCGCCTCGCCACTGTCTTGTTCTTGGAAGGGCGGTGAAAGATTTTCCTGTTGTTGTTAGGGTGAAGGCCCTTGACGTTCAAGCGATGGGACATACGAGGCTTTTCTTCACCGAAAAGAACTAAACTTTTCTCAGTTCATCTTGATGCTTTTGGAAGAATGAACGAAAAGATTTTGTTAAGTCGTATTTTTCCACTTCGTCTAAAGGAACCCATTTGGCATCCAGCGCGTCGCTTGCGGGTTTTAGGATTCCTCCTTTGAGTCGAGCTAGAAACTGTAGCAAAACGTAGTGATACTGGAGGCGTCCATCTTTGCTTATTGTGATGTTTTCGATGGCGTCCATGGGTTTTTCCAACGCTATTTCCACGTCTAAGCCGCATTCTTCCTTTACCTCTCGAAGGAGCGCATCTCGAATCCT
This sequence comes from Candidatus Bathyarchaeota archaeon, assembly GCA_020348945.1. Classification (GTDB taxonomy): domain Archaea; phylum Thermoproteota; class Bathyarchaeia; order Bathyarchaeales; family Bathyarchaeaceae. The sequence continues at coordinate 1,193,288 of CP070759.1, read as the reverse complement.
CTCGCCGAGTTCAACGGCTCCGCCTGGAATGCTCCATTTGCCCTTTGATGGTTCCACTCCTCTTTTTACGATGAGGAGCTTTCCCTCGTGCACGATGAGTGCTCCAACGCTTGCAACAGGCTGTGTAGGATATTCTCGCTTCAAACATGCGCCTCCTACGTTCTGGGGGTTAATATATGCTTAACTAAATTAGTTTAACATAAATGTATTTCAGTTATAATATGGTACATTACGTGCGTGCATTAAACTTTTTTTCAAAACGCTTATGGGAAAGATTTTTCAGCTAAAATCTCCCACGTTTGTTTAGAACCGTTAGAAGCACTTCTTGAATGAGGTGTGAGTGAGATCAGAAGCAAGATCAGCAAGGTAGGATACGTCAACAGGATCAGAGACAACCTTCTCAGTCTAAAAAGAAAAAAACTGCTGCCACTATACGAAGACCTGAAATCCGCCGACTGCGTAGTCTGCGGTGGATCAGGCAGGTCACTGTATTCTTTGAATGCCGCCATGAGCCAAATCGCAATGAGCCAGATAGGCTGGAGAAACAAAGTTGTGCTGACTCCGGATGACCCAGGCTTTCCTGGAAAAAACATGTACGATGCGGCAGCCGAACTCGAAAGACGATACAAAAGAATTCTGCTTTTGATCAACTCTGGAAGCGGTCTCTCTGGAGACCCCAAGACGATGGCGGAAGATTTGGCAAGATACATAGAAGACAAAAAAGCGTCAAGTTTTTCCATGGGACTCGTAACTTCTAACATGAACTCTCCGTTAACTCAGATAGTCAGTGAACATGGACATGTGGTTGAGCTGAGAGGGCGAGGAAAATCGAAGCCCTCCTTTGAATACAGCGAGATAGGTATCATGGGCGACATGTTCGAGCTGGGAAGCTTGCTCCTTTTATGTATGATGACGGAAGCGATTTTTCGAAACTTACGGGTAGATGGAGTTTTTCGACTCTGCGAGGAAGAATTCACTAAGCTAGGGCCAATGATCGACTCGAATGTAGAATCAGAGACCTACACGCACTTAGTTGATCTGCTGGAAAGACGGAGCAACGTGTTTCTAGGCGGAAAGGGCACAGCAAACGAAATCGTCAAGATGGCTGGTATAAGACTTTTTCACATAAAGGGTTTCTTGGGAGACAACGTTTACATAGCCAGAGGCGTGAGCACTCCGCATCCTAGAGCTGGAGACTTTGAGATTTTGGTGTCATTTTCTGGAGAAACCAAACCTGTCATCAGCTGGTGCAACGTCTTCAAAAAGCTGAATGGAGTTGTTCTGTCTATTACGGGAACAAAAAAGTCAACTTTAGCCAAAAAGTCAGACTTCAATATAACTCTAAAAGAAGCAGTTAAACTAGGTCAACCTAGAAGGTTTTACATGAGAACAGCATACGTTTTGAGCCCTTTACCAGTTAAACTGGCTGAAAGATTTAGTGAACGAGGACTGAAGCTGCCAGAGTACATAATCCAGTGGTATCACTCTGTCACCCAATAGAAACTATTGAAAAGAATGAAGCCGTTAGGTTAGCTTTTTCCGCATATACTCGTTCAATGCACGCAGTCTATCTGTCAGATGAATGCTATAACAAGCTGGGTAAAAATGATTGAACTCCCAAGAGACCGGAAACAAGAATCGCTATGATTATAATTCCGCATATTAAGAATATGTTTTTTCGTGTAAGTGGGAAAGAAGACACGATTTCTTTCGCTTTGCCTTTGATCTCGTATTCCTTAATTCCCTGATTGATGGCATCGATCTGCACCGTCGCAATTTTCTTTTTTAACTCAACATCCACAATGTATCTTTCTTCTTCCAAAGTAGCTTTAACTGGTTTAAGGCCACGCTTGTTTCCCAGTCTTCTCAAAAAATTGGTTGCTATTAGAGTGACTTCCTCAGCGTTCAGAAGTTGAGTCTCCTCTTCTTCTTCTCCTTCGTAATAAGATTCCTCCTCCTCGTCAGCAGTCGACATAAAGTTTAATCTCCAATGTTGTTACGCGATTAGTAGATTTAAAAAAAACAGTGCGTAACATGCACAACTGACGCTAAATTCCAGTGACTTACAACGGTTAAATATGCGTGTGGAGGCTTGAAGAACCAAGTGCACAAGTAATAACAGAATAGTCTGTGAATGTTAGCGTTTGTCTTTTTCGCTTATTTTTGGGAAACGCAAGCCTGGGAACCAATCTACTGTATATGACGATGTTTTTCCATGCTTATCCTGATGATACATGCGGGTGAAATATTGTATTAAGGTCTTCCATTCTTCTTTTGAAAATTGAGGTGGAACTGCTTCTTTTTCTTTTTTTCGTGGTGGTGTTTTTGGGCGCAACTTTTTAGGCGCGTGCATGTACATATGTAACAATTGCATTTCCTATTAAACGTTTTATGCACGTACATGAACATGATATGATGCACAAAGCACATAGAAAGTTTTAAAGGTGAACCTTTATCGTTCATTTATTTATTCATTTGACTTCGTGTCACACTCGCAAACAAAAAAATGGGGATAAATTAAGGGGAAAGTGAACAAGATAGACGTTACTGTAACAAAAATGGTTGCATACCTACGTTTAACGCGCCCCATAAACTGTTTGATGATGGGATTTGCAGTTATAGTTGGAACAGTCCTCGCAACCTCGATTTTCTTGGAAGCACCTTTGCTAACCCTCATCTATGTTTTTGTCACTGGTTTTACGCTGACTGCTGCATCCATGGCCATAAACGACTATTACGATAGGGAAATTGATGCTGTAAATGAGCCTAATCGCCCCATCCCCAGCGGCTTAATTAAGCCAGAGGAAGCACTAGCATTCGCTTTCATATGCACAATAATCGGCTTTGTAACAGCATACTTGACAAACCTTCCCTGTTTCATAACGGCCATAGCCTCTTGGACGGTTTCCGTAGCTTATGCCACTGTTGGAAAACGAACAGGGCTTCCCGGCAATTTCCTCGTTAGTGCCTGTGTGGCAGTGCCCTTTATTTATGGCAGTCTAGCGGTCGCTAATAAAATTGAGTTAAACGTTTTATTTTTCGCTTCTATGGCTTTTCTTTCAAACACTGGCAGAGAAATAACAAAAGGAATCGTTGACGTTCAAGGAGATAGAGCAAGGAGCATCCAAACTTTGGCTGTGCTTTATGGAGAGAAAACAGCTGCAGTTGCAGCCTCATTCTTTTATCTTTCCGCGGTTCTGTTAAGTCCAATACCTTGGCTTCTAGACCTTGTTTCTTTATGGTTCATTCCTTTGGTAGCTATAACTGATTTTGGACTCGTAGCATCTTCACTTATGCTCATGAAGAAATATTCAAGGGAAAATGCTAGAAAAACTAAGAAAAATGTTCTCTTATGGTTCATCATCGGATTACTAGCATTTGTCATTGGTGCCGCAAGATGAGTCAATGGGTAGCAAAGAAGTTTTCGCGAATGTTATCTCAATGCTTCTCTATTACATTTACGTAGTTGAAGGAAAAAATAAATGCAAGCTAACGAATTACTCAGAAGTTAAAAAGGAGCTGAGCTATATGAAGCCAAAAGTGAGAGTTCTTGTCTGCGACACAATTCATGAAGACGGAATAGAAAAGCTGAGGCAAACTGAATTCGACGTTGACGTAAAAACCACCATTTCACACGAGGAACTCAGAAACACTGTTTCAGATTACAACGCGCTGATTGTGCGAAGCCGAACCAAAGTTACCAAAGAAATAATCGAAGCTGGAAAGCAACTGAAAGCTATAGGACGCGCTGGCGTTGGCTTAGACAACATCGACCTAGAGACCGCAAAAAAACGAGGCATCACCGTTCTGAACACTCCTGAAGCCCCCTCTGAAGCTGTGGCTGAGCTGACAATAGGGTTGATGATATCACTGGCACGCCACATATCCCTTGCAGATCGAACAATGAAGGATGGAAAGTGGATCAAAAAGAAGCTGAGGGGTTGGGAGTTGAAAGGCAAAACTCTCGGCGTCGTCGGACTGGGAAACGTCGGTGAGAAGATGGCGAAAATCGCCAAGGCTATGGGAATGAAAATACTGATCACGAAGCGAACCCCTCCGAAGCCCGAGTTGCTGAGAGAACTCGAAGGAGAATTCATTCCGCTCCCAGAGCTACTTCAACGGAGCGACGTTATTACCATTCACGTTCCTTTAACTCCCCAAACCAACCACATGATTGGTGCCAAGGAATTCCAACTCATGAAGAACGGAGCCTTCTTCATCAACACTTCAAGAGGTGCCATCGTTGATGAAAAAGCCCTTTTGGAAGCATTGCAGTCCGGAAAGCTTGGTGGAGCCGCACTGGATGTTTATGAAACGGAGCCACCAACAGACCTGACGTTGATGGGATTGCCGAACGTTATCTGCACTTGCCACATAGGAGCCCAAACAAAAGAAGGCCAGAGAGCCGCAGCCATCCTGATCGCGGAGAAAATCATTAACTCATTTAGGTGATCCATTCTTTTCCAGTTTCTTCCCCGAAATAATGTGACACTTCCTTTCTTCTACGTTTCACAACTAAGACCCCGATAACTGTTACGATGATTACGGGAACAACAACGGCAATGCCAGCCGTTTTTAAAATGGCGTCTCTTGCCAGTCTCGGTGCCTCCTCCGCTCTTTCACGAGCGGTTTGCGCATACCTCTGAGCAGAATGAGGTTGGCTGGTCCAAGTGTCCTCTGCCTTTTGAAGGTAAAGGTCCGCTTCGGCTAAGGCTTCTTTTGCTCTACTAAAGGCTGAGGGGAAAAGGAATGGTGTTCCTGTAGCTTCCGCCACCATAACTGTTAGCTCGGCCTCTTGGATTTTTGAGACCACGTCGTAGATGGTTTGAGCGAATGGAAAATCGTTTAAAATAGTGATTGAAATTCTCTGCGCTTGTACAGTTTGGTAGGATTTCACGTGAGCGTTGCTGTTGTAGGTGAGGTAGTAATTGGCGTAACTAGGGGGTTCAGTTATTTTTAACTCGCCCCAGAGGGAGCCAAAGTGGTGACTGTCCATCTCGTCAAAAAGGTTCCAACTCAGGTCGGTGGGCACCCAACCATAGTTTTCCAAGTAATATTCCGCCCACATGTGACCATCGGACAATGGTTCACTGTAACTGTTGAAGGCGAAGCCTGTGACAACTCTGGAGGGAATTCCCATGGCTCTGCAGAGAGCCACAAAAAGGTAAGAATGTTCGGAGCAGTCTCCTCTTCCGTTTTGCAACGCCCAGAGGGCTCCCATCTCCTCTAGTTGAATCTCATACGTTAAGCTGTCAACCACAAAATCGTAGATTTTCAAAGTCATCTCGTGGGGATTTTCTTCTTCTCCAACCACATTTTCAGCGGTTGAAACGATGAGGGCATGATTCGACTCTATTAACTCCTCAGGTGTTGTGTGCTCCTGAAAGATAACGGAGTCTTCATCATACGTGCCGACGAGACTAGAATTCATCAAAAAGTCGACATCTAAAGCCAACGCATAATAGTTTATGCTAACGTTAAAAGTGTGTCCTACCGGAACCGCTTCAACATTCCAGTAAGCATAAGCGTTCCCGTTGTCTTCCAGAAACTGTTGCGGCGTCGGCGAAATCCTGTTGATCATCACGAAGTGTCGGGCAGTTTCGTTTTGAATAAGGGGAACATAAAGATGAACATCTGTAGTTTCTGAAGGTCCAACGTTGTGGATTTGAACGGTATGTGTGAGGTTGCTAACGATGGGTGCTCTGAGCCTGTATTTCAGAAACTCTTGGTTGAGTTCTATGGACTTGGATGGGACAGGTCCGAAGATCCATGCTGTGCTAAGAACAAGAGTGACCAACAAAACGGTTTTTCGGGTGACCAACTGACCATGCATTTCCATCAACCTAGAGCCCTGTTGCAGCCATCACTCAAACATGTCAAGCTACAGCGCTTGTCTTTTCACCCTTTCTTGGGCTAACATTAAAGTTTTCCTTATTAACACTCTCGATTTTAAAGAAGGATAACCCTGTTTTACTTCTCTTTTTGCGAGGACAACCGAAAATAGTAGCAAAGAAGAGGATTACCGTTGCAAAAATGTTTGATGTCAACGTCGGAGACGCCGCCGTCTAACCCCTCAGTGATAAGAATTGTACACGTTTTGTCCGAGCGTAGATATGGGCACTTCGTTCGTAGAGATTTTTTTTCTTCTTTTTTAGGCTTCTTTTTCTCTTTTTTGGGCTTTCTTTCCTTTTTTTTAGTTTTGCTCTGGACTCTTGGTTTCACTGCATTAATCTCAACCTTAATGGTTCTAGTAGTTGTGTTGAACAGTTTTGATGTTATACGTTTGTACAATATGTACTGCTCCAGACACATATCCGAAGTATTACTACACTCGACATTTTATAAAAAGTTTGCGCATACCAAACATGATAAGGCACACCAATCCATGTTCTCCTCGTAACGATTTTATATAAGGTACCTTGATTTCTCTAAGGTAGTTTTTCCGAGGAGGAAAACGAATTGACGCTGGAAAAAAGAAAAAAAATTGAAATGTACAGGAAGCTGCTGGAAATCCGGCACTTTGAAGAGAAAGTTTATGATTTGTACGGCCAGAACCTTGTCCCAGGAACCATACACCTTTACGCTGGACAGGAAGCAGTGGCGGTTGGGGTGTGTGCCAACCTTAGAAGAGACGACTACATAACGAGCACTCACCGAGGACACGGCCATTGCATAGCCAAAGGCGCCCAACTGAACAGGGTGATGGCTGAGATTTTGGGCAAGAAAACAGGCTACTGCAAGGGCAAGGGAGGGTCCATGCACATTGCAAACTTCAGTGTAGGCATGCTGGGCGCCACTGCTGTTGTGGGGGCTGGACTTCCCATTGCTGCTGGTGCAGGTCTGTCCATCAGACTGAGGAAAACTGACCAGGTTGTGGCGTGCTTCTTCGGCGAGGGCGCCTCCAATCAGGGGACGTTTCACGAGGGAATTAACATGGCGGCACTTTGGAAGCTTCCAGTTCTGTTTGTGTGTGAAAACAACCTTTACGCCATGGGAACCCGTCAGTCAAGAGTTATGGCGATAGAGAATGTGGCGGATCGAGGTGTAGCATACGGTATTCCCGGTGTGGTTGTGGATGGAAATGACGTGATGGCAGTGTATGAAGCTGCATGTGAGGCTGTTGAGCGGGCGAGGAGTGGAAAGGGACCTACGTTGATTGAGTGTAAGACGTACCGGCATAAGGGGCACTCCCGTTTTGATCCTGCCACTTACCGACCAAAAGAGGAGGTTGAGGAATGGATGAAGAGAGACCCCATCACACGATTCAGGGCGAGGCTTCTTGAAATGAAGACCTTGACTGAGGAGGAGGCTGACAAGATTGAGCAAGATGTTGCTGCTGCTGTTGAAGATGCGGTTAAGTTTGCTGTAGAGAGTCCGTTTCCAGCACCAGAGGAAGCCCTCGAACACGTGTATATCTAGGAGATGTTGAAAGTTGAGAGAGATAACTTATCGAGATGCTCTTCGTGAAGCTTTGAGGGAGGAGATGCTTCGAGACGAAACGGTTTTCGTGTTGGGCGAAGACGTTGGGCGGTACTGGAAAGGTGCCTTCAAGGTGACGAAGGGGCTGGCAGAAGAGTTTGGGGATGAGAGAGTTCAAGACACTCCTATCTCAGAGTCAGCCATCATAGGAGTTGCCACTGGAGCAGCTATAACTGGCATGAGACCTGTCGCCGAGATCATGTTCGGAGACCTTTCCACCCTCGCTATGGATCAGATTGCGAATCAAGCAGCCAAGCTGAGATACATGTTTGGAGGTCAAACTAAAGTGCCTCTGGTGATCCGAATGCCCTTCGGCGCTGGAGTTAACATTGCAGCGCATCATTCTCAAAGCTTGGAGGCTTGGTTCATACACGTTCCAGGCTTGAAAGTTGCGGTGCCTTCGACTCCTTATGATGCAAAGGGATTGCTGAAAACAGCGATACGAGACGATAATCCAGTGATGTTTTTTGAACATAAACTTCTTTATTCAATTAAAGAGCTTGTTCCAAAAGAAGAGTACACTGTTCCGTTGGGTGTTGCAGACGTGAAGAGGGAAGGAGAGGACGTTACGATTGTTGCCACTCTATACATGGTTCACAAGTCGCTCGCCGCAGCTGAAGAGCTTATTAAACAGGGAATCAGCGCAGAAGTTATTGATCCGAGGACGCTTGTTCCCCTAGACAAGGAGACGATTGTGAAATCCGTTAAGAAAACGGGTCGAATCGTGATTGTTACAGAAGACTGCAAGACGGGAGGTGTTAGTGCGGAGATATCGGCGGTGGTTGCAGAGGAAGCTATTGATTATCTTGATGCTCCGGTTAAGAGGGTGGCGGAACCAGACACTCCCATACCCTTCAGCCCTCCCTTGGAGAAATTTGTTATACCTGACGAGAACAAGATAATAGGGGCAGTAAAGGAAGTTGTCCATTAACTTAGGAGAGGAGGTTTAAGTTGGTAACTAATGTCATGATGCCTAGGCTTAGTCTAACCATGAAGGAGGGAACTGTTGTTCAATGGTTCAAGAAGGAAGGAGAGAAGGTAGAGAAGGGAGAGCCCTTGGTAGAAGTGCTCTCTGACAAGGTGACATACGAAGTGGAAGCGCCCACCGCTGGAGTTATTCGCAAGATTTTGGCAGAGGAAGGAGTTGACGTTCCGGTTGCTGAAACACTTGCCATCATAACTGCACCAGATGAAGAACTTTCAGATGTTGAAGCTGCCGCTGAAGCACCTGTAGAAAAAGTTGAGAAGCGCATCGTAGCCTCCCCAGCAGCCAAGAGACTGGCGAGAGAGTATGGCATAGATTTAGCCCAAGTGGAGGGTACGGGTCCCGATGGAAGAATCGTTGAAGAGGACATAAGGAAAAATGTTAAGAAAGCGAAAGTAGAGCTGAGAGTGAGAGAGGTTATATCACTAACTGGAATAAGAAAAACTGCGGCGGAACGTGTTTCTCTAAGCGCTCAAACAGCTCCACATATTACCATAACCATGGAAGTGGACATGTCTAACGCTGCGAAGCTGCGTGAAAAATTCAAGTTTTCTTATACTGATGTGTTAGTTAAAGCTGTTGCCAAGGCTTTGACCGAACATCCTGTCATGAACTCTACGCTGGAAAAAGATCAAATTAAGATCTTTGAGGATGTCAATGTTGGCGTCGCCGTTGCTACCGAGAATGGACTGGTTGTTCCAGTAATACGTAAAGCGGACAAGAGAGGGTTCAAAGAAGTCTCCTCGAAACTGAAAGAACTTGTGGAAAAAGCTAGAGAGGGAAAGCTCACGAGGGAAGAGATGAGCGGCGGAACCTTCACCATCACTAATCTCGGTATGTTTGGGGTGGACATGTTCACACCCATTATTAATCCGCCTGAAAATGCGATACTGGGTGTTGGAAGGGTAGTAGAAAAACCAGTGGTGGCGGATGGGAAAATCATGGTTAAGCCTGTGATGCGTCTGAGTTTGTCCTTTGACCATCGTGTAGTGGACGGGGCACCTGCTGCGCGTTTTCTGCAGAACGTGAAAACGGCTTTAGAAAACCCTGAAAAACTATTGACTTAGCATTTCCCTTCTGCTCTATAAGAAATCAATGATCAAGCGATTAGAACGAAGTATGCATGCGCAAGTAAACAGTTACAGTTAAGGCGGTGTAAACTCTTTAAAATCACTCACTATTTTCTACACTTTCAGCTTAACGCTTTAGACATTCTATGAAAAGCTTTAACCATCTTAGCTTTTTTTGTTGAATTCTTTTCTTTATTTATCCGTTTGCTTAGTTCATGCATTTCAGTTTTCAGCTTCTTAATAAGGGTAGGTTCCCTTTTCAAGTCCATGATTCACCTCCCTAGGATGGAACTCGTGCGCCATTTCGCATGCATGATGTTAACAGATTTAACTCTTGTTAAACTGGAGTCTGTATTAGAAGTAACCAACATGCGCGCAAAACTTTAAAGCCTCCATGTATGCATGGGTGAAATCAATGCCGTGCAGAAAGGAGACGGCGCGCCTAGGATTAGACTTTTTACAGTCTCTTTTCATTCTTTCACCTAGGCAAACTTTTCCCTGTAAAACGTGAAAGGTTGACGATTTCAACCCTACAAGCATTCATGCAATATCTTCTAGAAAACACACGAAATCTATAAAATAAAGACTAGAGAAATTGGGATTTATGGCAGATTTATCAATTGAGATATTTGAATGAATAGAAACTGCTCTTGTAGCCCTCGCATGTTTTTTGCTAACCCACAAAAAGTTTGAATAGAGAATCCAAAATCTATGAGTAAATTTTTATTTCCATTAATTACGTATGAAACTTCACGCGCGTTGTTTAATCATCTGATACACTCGCTACTTTGGAAGCGAGTAACCACATGCACGCCGCATGCATACATTTATGCCCGCGCATACGCACGGGGCAACTTTCATTTTCGCAGCAGCATTTACTTCTTCTCTCTTTTTTTGCTAAAGTTTCTCTGCATTTTGGACACGATGCATGCATGCTAAACCGACCCTGTAAGAAACATGCTTAAGAATAATTAAAGAAGTTATTTCAAACTGCACAATATGTCGAAGAATTGTTAATGCATGCGCGCGACCTATAGAAAAGAGGGTTTTTGCAGGGGGATATTTCCACACTATTTATGATATACGTGGTTCGTAGGTGATTCTACAGTTATAAGCTATAGTTGAATCCCAACTTTGGTCATTAACTCGTTAAAAGTCTTCTGTATTTTTGTCAAGTTTCCTGCAACATTCAGCGTCTAGGAGGAAAGGAATCCTACTAAATGAATTTCACTCCCGCATTTGCACTGGATTATCAGCTTATTCAATGAATCTCCTTTAAACTTTGTTTCCAGAATGGTGTAAGCGTTTTCTGTTTCATCATCAGGGGAAATAGTGGTGGCACATTTTGGGCAGGAAAAGGCCCCGTCTCCTTCGATTTTGGTTAAATCAACTTTGTATACCAAAGTGCGTTTCATTGTCTTTTTCCTCACATGGTAGCTTGGGTGTATTTTTTGGCGTTAATAATAACTTTTATGAATGCTGAGTCTATCTTGAAGCTCCAGAATCGTGTCCTATCTAAATTCACGTTTTCACGCTCAAGTATATCATGAAAAAAGACAGTATTAAATATTACTATTCAATACACCTTTCGCAACATAGTGGAAGGCACAAAACACATAAAAAAGTTCACCAAAAACTTAAATGATAAAATCCAGCTGATGATGAACAAATGAGACAGGTACCCTGGAGATACGTAGAATCCTGGAACTGCATCGCCTGCGGCGCATGCTGCAAAGGCTATGAGGTGGTTCTCTCCTTCCCAGAATGGATGAACATTATCTACTCTTATGGAGTAGGGGTCACGAGGCCCAGTATAAGCAAGTTCCACCTGAAGAGAAGAAGCGACGGCTCATGTATATTCCTGTGCAAGAACTTCAACCAGTGGCTCTGCGGTCTTCAATACATGAAACCCACGGCTTGCAAGCTTTGGCCCTTCAAAATTCTCAGTAGGCCTAAATTTGGTAGAGCCAACGAAGCTTTGTACAATTACAATGATCGAAGGCTCTACGTTTACGTGGATCCCTTGTGCATGGGCATACGTTGGGGAAATCCAGCTCGAAGGTTCGTGCATCAAACTATAACTGAAATTGTTGAAATCGCCTTGGGGCTGCGGGAAAAGCAATACTATTCAACATCAAAAATACCTTATCGCCCAGCATATTTCAGGGCCAGAGGAAGAAAAATAATTTAGAAAAAAGTGCTTTACAAGCTCTAGAAAAGGTGCCTTTCATACTACATATTGTATAACTTGTGCAGTTTCTCTACGCTGTCGATTTCGTCAACATAATGGTCCCGCATATTTAGTGCTCTCCATTCCACTGTAAACTCCTAAATATGCAAACTTTTACGCAAAAGTTTCAAAAATCGTTTAAAACTCACAACTCCTAAAGCTACACTCAGGAGTATTAAATATCGTTGAAAGCCGCTGTGACAGAGAGAGGAGCAATTCTCTTAGGAAAACACGTAGCATGCGACGCGTTTGACGAGGTCAGACCCTTAAGAGTGGTTACTCACGCTCACGCCGATCACATGCTTGGCTTACGAGAGAGCCTAAAAAATTGTGAGATGGCGGTGATGACCCAAGTCACCAAGGATCTGATCGCCGTTTTGAAAGGACCGCTTTTCTTGACGGCTGGGAAAGTGAAGACAGTTAGGTATGAAGAGGAATTCACGTACAGGGATGAACGGTTGATATTGTATTACGCGGATCATATTCTGGGTGCGGCTCAAGTTCTCGTAGAAGACGCTGAAGGAACGAGAATTCTGTACACCAGCGATTTTAGACTGCCCGAGACGCCGATTGTTGAAAGCGATGTCTTGGTTATGGAGACAACCTACGGAAACCCCTCCCGCGTTAGACCTTTCAAAAAAACTGTTAAGAGCATTCTCGTTTCATTGGTTGAGCAAGGGTTGAAGAAGGGACCTGTCTATCTTTTCGGCTATTATGGTAAGCTTCAGGAGGCCATGCAGATCCTGCATAGAACCGGAGTGAGGACTCCCTTTGTGGTTCCAGAGAAAATCTTCAAAGTTTCAAAGATTTGTGAAAAGCACGGAATGAAGCTTGGAAGATACCTATTGTCTAACGGTGAAGAGGCGCAGTTGATGAAACAGAGGCTTCAGCCTTACGTTGCCTTCTACCATATGGGCTCCCGACGATACGTTGGAAGAGACGCTTTACGCATCTGCATGAGTGGGTGGGAATTCGATGGTCCTTACCGCAGAATAGCTGAAAACGAGTACGTGATTGCCTTAAGTGACCATTCTGATTTTAACGATTTGATTCAATACGTTAAAGAAAGTAAACCAAAACTAGTCATAACCGATAACTATCGAGCTGGAGACGCTGTAACTCTAGCGAGAGAAATCCAGAAGCAACTAAACATTCCAGCAAAGCCTCTTCCAACTAAAACGCGTTTCTTAACGTAACCGTGCTTTTACTTTTCAATTATTGTTCGCGTTTTCTAGTTATGAACTCTTCAACCCACTGTCTCGCCACATCATCAGCAACCTGAACTGGCGGATGCTTAAACGCGTATGAAGATATACTGGTGAGCGGCCCGCCTATCTTTCTATCCAATGCTAACTTCACTGCTCTAATAACGTCTATTACAACTCCAGCGCTGTTTGGAGAATCCTCCACCTCCAATTTCGCCTTAACAGTGACTGGTTGGTCTCCAAACTTCCTGCCTTTGATGAAAAGGTAGCAGATTTTTTTGTCGCCTAAGAAGGGAACGTAGTCAGATGGGCCTATTCTAGTGGGAACCTTGTAGGGGACCATACTGGTGACGGCCTCGGTTTTGCTGATCCTCTTGGTTTTCAGTCGTTCTTCCACGGTCATGTTCTGAAAATCTGTGTTTCCACCAAGATTAAGCTGATAAGTCTCCTCCACCTCGACTCCCCGATCTACACAAAGTTTAACCAAGTTACGATGGAGAATGGTAGCACCAAGCTGGCTCTTTATGTCGTCTCCAGCCACAGGAAGTCCCTTTTCTCTAAACCGTTCTTCCCACGCTGGATCAGAGGCCACGAACTCGGGTATGCAGTTCACTAAGGCACATTTTGCATCAATGGCTGCTTGCGCGTAATGGCGTGTTGCCTCGTAGCTTCCTACTGGTAGAAAGTTGATGAGCAGGTGTGTCTCGGCTTCTGTAAGAGCATCAGAAACATTCACAGGCTTCATAGTCTCCTCATGTGACTTGAAAGGCTTCCTCATGTGCGGAGCAACACCATCTAAAATGGGTCCAGGAAGAACCTTCACTCCCAGCTTGGGCACACTTGCGAACTTTGAGCACGAGTTTGGCTCCACAAAAATTGCTTCGCTCAAGTTCTTCCCGATTTTTTGTTTGTTCACGTCGAAGGCGGCTACAAACTTTATGTCACGTATGTGGTAGCCTCCGAAATTCACATGCATGAGTCCCGGAACCGTTACTTCTTCCGTTACTTTCTTGTAGTATTCAACACCTTGAACGAGAGCTGAAGCGCAATTGCCAACTCCAACAATCGCAACCCGAATTTCTGGCAAACCATTTCCTCCATAACTAAATCTTTTAAGAGCGCTTTGTTGCCAAGTTCTTATTTAACTTGTGCTAACGCTTTTCTTGGAGCAAAAGTAAAAAGGAGCTTTACTCAATAGGGGTTGTGACTGGGGGCCCCTATATGAAGAAGAGTGAAACAGTTATCCGGTATGAACCGTTTAAGGAAGTTGTAATCATGGAGTGCAACAAATTTCCGACACCCGATGCTCTGGCACGGTTTGCAAGCATCGCCACTGGAGGAAAGCCAACGGGTATTTATTGGGCGGAAGGAGTAGCCTTCATCTACTATCCGATACCAGTAAGCACCGAGGCAGCCGCAAAGTCTCTCATCGAAGAGAAAAGAGTTAACTGGGCGTTTGTGAGTTACACGTTGATGCCGGAGTACAACCCAAAAATCGAGACCAAAGAGAGGTTCATTGTCCCTGTTATCGACATGTCCACGAGTCCGTTGTTCCAAAAGGTTACTCAGTGGCTTAAAGGACAGAGCTGAAAAAACGGAGAGTTACGTTCTGGTTCTTTTCTGAAAAGTTTCTAGATATTGTTCAAAACTGTCACTCTTTTTTAGGTATAGCCCGTAGCTGACGAGGGCGGTCATGGCCCGCGCAGCGTCTTCCGGCGACGGGTAAGCTGGAATCCCGAGCTTTTCAAATCTAGAACGGGTGTACAGCGCCATTTCGGTTTCACCTATGTCACAAGCTACCACGGGTTTAGTGTAGCCCTTTGACAAGTTTGCTATTTTGTCAACAAAATCCTCTTGGAGAGCAGGAACGTGATGCAAACCAATCACGATGACGCCGTGGACTTCAGGGTCATCCAGAACTATCTTTACGCCATGTTCAAACATCTCAGAAGTTGCTGAACCCGTGAGGTCTAATGGGTTTAAGTTCGTCGCAAAAGAAGGAATCGTGCCTTCCCTCTTCAAATCCTCAAACTTTTGAGCGGTCTCCTCGGAAAACTTCTTTACATTTATTCCCTTCGATTCACACTCGTCAACCGCCATGATAGCTGGTCCGCCAGCATCAGTGACCACGGCAACGTTGTTTCCAGCTGCTGGAAGTTGAAGGGATAAAGCCTTGCCAGCGTCAAAGAACTCCTCCATGTCTTTCGCTCTCACCACGCCGACCTGCTTGAAAACGGCGTTGTAGATACTGTCAGAGCCAGCTATTGCTCCTGTGTGCGAAAGGGCTGCCCTCGCTCCAGCCCCTGTTTTGCCAACTTTCAATGCAACTATAGGCTTTTTTTTCGTGATCTCTCTCGCAACCTTCATGAACTCTCTTCCCGCTTCTATGCTCTCGGTGTACATGAGGATAACCCGTGTTTTTTCGTCGTGGAGAAGATAGCGAAGCATCTCCGATTCGTCAATGTCACATTTGTTCCCGAAGCTCACGAACTTGCTCACCCCTAACTGTCTACCAGCCAAGTAGTCTAGGGCAGAAGCACCGAAGGCTCCGCTCTGCGTAACAACAGCCATGTGACCCTTCATGGGACGTGGCGTGGCAACCACTTCGTCGCCAGTGATGAGGACTTTGGTTTCTGGAAGGAAAAGCATGTCCACGCCAGTATGGGAATCGTAAACGCCGAGACAGTTGGGACCTAACACTCGAATCCCTGCCTCTTTTGCAATGGTAGTTACCTCTTTCTCCAACTCATGGTTTCCGATTTCACTGAAGCCAGCGCTGATGATAACTGCTGCTTTCACGCCTTTGGCGGCTGCTTCCCTCATGATTTGTGGAACGACTTTGGCGGGAACCACTATGATGACCAGATCCACCTCTCCAATAATTTCTGTGATGGATGGATAGCATTTAAACGCAAGAATGAACTCTTCATGCGGGTTCACGGGGTACAACTCTCCTCGAAGTATGCCTCTCCGCTTGCTATCCGCAAAATTTTTGAAAATAACGTGTCCCGCCTTCGTGATTTTGCGAGAGGCGCCCACAACCGCAACCGACTTCGGATTGAAAAATCGGTGCATCTGCTCAATAACAGATTCCAACTCTATTTCCCTCCCAGAGAGTTTGTTATTATTTTGCATATTTGGATGGTTTTTCTTATTAACCTGTTTATGAAGAACTCAAAAAACTAGGAAGACAAAAACCTTATTCAATTAAGGAACGGATTTTCATCTCTAGTAAGTTAACAGTATCGCTAAACTTTGAGTTGGATGGAGATTTCATTGTCTATCAGGATCGTCGTTGAGGCTGAGTTTCCATTGTATATTGCTTCAACCTTGTAATTGTTCAAGATTTCCTCCTCTATGGCTATCGTCTCGTTTCCACCCATCAAAATTTTTCTTGCTCTAACTATTTTTTCGAGGAGATATGTTTCGACTATTCCTTCGGAGTTTGTTGTTCCGTTAAAAATATGCTCTGTTGCGTCTCCATTGACCCTTATTACCTTTACTTCCGCGTTAGGAATAGGAGAGCCGGTGGAGTCCACAACATTTACGGTCAGTTGCCAGTGAAAATAGGCTGAACCATTCCACAGGGGGACTCCTCTATAATATGTCCAGTAGAGATATGTTGCTTTTGAACTGAACATCGACAAGCTTGTGTTGCCTCGTAAATAAACTTCTTCAATCGTGGAGTTTAAGATTTCAACATTTGAGGTGCCTGTCGCGCCGAGTCCTTCTTTAGAATTACAATTGTGGATGCGGACAGTTGAGGAACTGCTAACGTCTAATCTTATCGTTGAATTGAAGATTGTGGCTTCGGAGTAATCATATAGGTTGCTTGGTCCCGCACTTGAATTGAATAGATTTAGTTGCGCTGAGCCCTGAAGCACAAGTCCACAAAGTAGATGTGTGTTTGATACGAGGAGATTTGAGTGATCTTCAGCTCTGATGGTGTTTGGATCAACCACGGATCCCAAAGCTATAAATGTTGAAGTTCCGCCAAGAAATATATCTTTGGCAAAGACGTATAGCTCCGCATTGTCCAGTATGAGAGTAGCATTTTCTAATAGCTTAACGTTGCCATGAATAAGTACCGTCATGTTGTAAAATCTGGTCACATTATTGTTGGTGAGAATAAGATCATGAGGGATCTCCAAGTCTATGGGCGGTAAGAGTTCCCTCAAGTTCATGGCCTCTGTAACAAGTGGTATATTGCTTTCCGACGATTTCCATACTCTGATGTCTGCCACTTTTCCGTTAGAAACAATAATGTCGAGGGTGCCTGAACCCTGCCTTTGACTACCACCATGGTACCACAGCGCAGCTCCAGTTAGTCTCCACTTTCCATCCTTCACCGCCCTAATCGTGGCTTCCAGGTTCACCTCCGGAACCTCAGCGGATCCATACCAACTCAGGTTACCAGTCACCAATTCGAATCCCTCAGGCAATCCAGTGTGCAGGTCTGCAATCCAAACCGTCAAGTCGTCGTATGAACTAGTGCGATAGTTAACAAGCGACAAGGTCAATTTTACATCGCTGGGGGAAAACGCAAAGGCAGTGAGGGATAACTCGCCATAAGATGTGGCAACGCCGACACCTTCATCTCCCCGTTCTCCGGCAGACGTAGAAGCGTAGGGGTAAAGCGCGTCCAAACCTAAATAAACAAACTCAACAACCACGGTACCAAGAATAATAGACAGAATAGTTAAACCTGCGAACGCTTTCAAGCTATAGACTCGCATTTTCCTTCAAATAATCGTAAACACTTGTTCCTATTTGAGTCATTTTCTTATACAACCTGTATAAGAAATTATTCAATTAGGTTTTTGGCAGAAGTCTGTAGAATTGTACGGTTAGGTAGATACTGATTGCTAACCCGATTAAAGATAACGGCAAAACCATGAGTAGGTAAGGATGCTGGGCGCGAAGGATGTAGGTGCTAACGGTCATCGCTAAGAATATGATTACAAGGAAGAAACTTTTTGGCAGAATCCACCTTTCGAAGACAAAGAACAGTCTCAGAACGCCGAAGCTTCTTGGCACCACCAGATAATGAAAGTTTTCTTTCTCCACTAACCCCAGCTCATTAAGCTTCTCTAAGTGATGAGCGGCGAGGCGGGGGCTGGAAAACCCTAGACTTCGCTGGACTTCCCTCGTCCTAGCCTTCTTCATCCTCAACATATACAAATACACACGAAACGTGTTGTACTCTCCAGCTACTTCCCTCTCCAACTTCCCCGTCATTGCAGTCCCGCCAAAAATCCCATTTGTACGAGTTCTTAGAACTTGTATTTATGGTTCCCATGTTCCTGATACTACCAAGTAGCTAACATTTTGTATTTAAATCATTTTTTTTATACAGCTTTGAGACACCAGAAACTCTTACGATCACAATTGGCTTGTGTTTTACCTTGTCAAGAATTTTCCAAGTCACGCCTGTCATTGGAACCCTGAAGGTTTCTGCCGTGTCCCAGATGGTTCTGCCAGCGCCAAAGCCTTGGGCTCTATTAGCGATTTCCGCAATTCTAAGAGCTTCTTCTACAGGTATGGAGCCTGCAACTGCGATGGGTGTTGCTCTTCGTTTCATCTTGAAAAATCTTCCGATTATGTAGGCGAGGAAACCTCCGAATGAGTGGATTCCATTGATTGGTCTGGGGCGAGGGGTAAAATGAAATGTTCTGAAAGAATAAGTTTTGTCTGTGTCAACTATTATAACTACAACTTTTTTGTCCAACACAGACTTAATGTGCTCACGAATCTTTTGCGCTGTTTGCTGAGGATTCTTCAGGGGTAGACTTACGTAAGAGTAGGGCAAGTTGCTTCCATCAATTCCTCCCTCAGATCCCATCATTAACGCCTGTAAAAGCCCAGCATGCTCTAAGACTACTTGCTTGTGAACTGTTCCCTCCTTCATTGGGTATGCCCGAAGATGCTGAACAGTCTTCACCCTGAGATGACAGAGCAGTCCTAGGAGGTAGCCCCAAACATAATGCATCCAGTATTTTGCTAGAAAACGCGCGGTCCAGCCAGGATGAACAACGCTTTCATCCACAAGGTTGCCCAGAGCGGTTGAGATGGCCTTCTCCGAGACCGTTACAAAGTCTCCGTTCCTTACTTCCCTTTCAATGGATTTAGCTATCTGTCTGAAATAGTCTTCGCCAGGTTTCCAGTAACACGTCTTCGCTGCCAGTCTCTTATATACACCAACCACTTTGCATCCCGGAAGAGGCGCGTACCTTTACACCGTTTGGATGTGACACATATTATGCAACCGCGCATGGTTCTGTATCAAACTGTTGCTAATATAACCGCTCAAATAAAATGTTTAACTGTGTAGTAAACGTCTAATTTTCTTCGAGCGAGTTCTCTGAAAAACTTTTCGGGATCAACGCCAACCTCTGGAGGAAATACACCTCTTCTTTTAATCTCTCCTCTACTGATCATCCTAGCTCCTATAGCCGGTGAATGCCCAGTTCTATGCTGTACTCCGGTTAATCCCGGGTAGGGACGGCTGAACAACTCTGTCGTGTACTTCATTTTTTCTCCAGATTTCTCGCCTATTATCACAGCCCTAGTACAACCATAATCAATTCGTTCTGCAGGTTGAGAAAGCTTGGAAATACAAGCCATAACGACATCCTCTGGCACTACTGTAACATCCTTTACTTGCATTGGCTCTTTACCGAGAAGACCTAAATTAATTAAGAAATTGATTTTTTCTACAAACTCTGGAACAAATCCTGCTTTCACACTAACGTTTTCTATTCCCCTTTCTTTAAAATAAATTGGAAAAGTAGCTACTTCTGGGTGGGGCACATACATTAACCTTCGAACACCTATTGGGTCAGGAAATCGAGCGTTTTCTTGACCACTCTGAGGAGGAACCTCCACAAGTTTTCCATCTTGGAAGATCATTACGTTATTGGTGAATTCTCCTATTGCACCCGCAAAGGGAACGAACAATGTTGTCGTTGTCAACTCAGCATAAGCAAAACTCAAATGTACCGATTCTACCGTGTCCAGTTTATTCACGATATATCGCGAGTATAGGTTTGTGATCCCAGGAGAGCTTCCGAGTCCCAAAATGGCAGTTAGCCCAGCCTTCTCAAATTCGCTGTCTAGCTTCAGCTGTTCTAATGTACCTTCAAACCATGCTCCAAGGTCAATTATGTGCACTCCAGCCTCTAAGGCTGCTTTCAGCGTTAGAACTCCAGCTATCTCAGTCGCATCTATTACAATTTCGTGTTCTTTCATCAATTTCACGAGATTTGCATGGTCTGTCACGTCGCAAAAGGCAGGAGACACCTTCTCATTGTGTAATTCCTCAGCACGCTTCTTTACTTTTTCATAGTTTATATCAGCTATAACTAATTCAGACACTTCACTGCTATCAAACTCTAAAAAGTCTCGTATAGTAGCTAGCGCCATAGACCCGGCGCCGCCAAGAATCAGAACTTTCATGAAAAATCTCACCTTTGTTATCTATCGTGCAATAAGACCACTTTATATAAAACGTTTATCAAAAACGCGAAGTCAAAGCGTGCATTCAAAAAAGTTTACCTTTTCTTAACGTATTTTCTGTTCCTCAAAGCTCTTCTCATGATCTTTCCTGCAATATTCTTGGGTAATTCAGCTACAAATTCAACTTCTCTAATTCTTTTGTAAGGCGCTATTCTTTTTTTACAATACTCAATTACCTCGTCTCTGGTTATTGCAGCTCCTTCCTTCAAAACAACGTAAGCCTTAGGGATTTCACCAGCAACCGAGTCTGGTTTACCTATCACAGCGCACTCTTTAATCCATGGATGAGTGTAAAGTACATTCTCGACTTCTGCTGGGAATACGCTGTAGCCTTTATACTTGATCGTGTCCTTTAGCCTATCAACAATGTAGAAATAGCCTTCTTCATCCATTTTTGCAAGGTCTCCTGTGTAAAGCCAACCGTTCCTAAGCGTTTTCTTGGTTTCCTCGGTGCGCTTCTTGTAGCCTTTCATGACTTGCGGTCCTTTTACGATTAGTTCGCCGACTTCGCCAAGGGCAAGTTCTTTCGTGCCTGTTTCGATGTCAACAATCTTTGCATCGGTGTCAATTATGGGTATGCCAACAGATCCTATTTTCACTTTATTTGGTGGGCTGTCATGGGTTTCAGGTGAAGCTTCTGTGAGGCCATAACCTAATATTAGTTTAACATCAGTCAAATTGTCCCATTTTCTCTTTGTGTTATCAGGTATTGTAGTAGCTCCTGCTTTGAC
>CP070759.1:1163063-1171973 GCA_020348945.1 Candidatus Bathyarchaeota archaeon | reverse complement strand
ATGTATAATATCTGGTCTGAACCCTAACTTGATCTTAGATAAAGCTTCATTTTCGTCCACGAAAAAGCTGAATTGCACATCAACATCTGGATACATCTTCTTAAATGCATCCTTTCCTACATTCCACAAGTTTGGGTCCTCGTAGCCCCCCCACTCAAAGACACGCAAAGTCTTTTTGCCGGGTTTTTGAGTTACCAAGTAGTAGTAGCCTCCTGCAGCAGCCGCTACCACAATAATGGCACCGATAATTACTGCTTGAATTTTAGTTATCGCCGATTTGGACATTGAAAATTGAGTCATAAATCTAACCTCTTTTCCAACGTTTTTCATCTCTTTCTTTATAAAACTTTTGTACTTTCTCTTTCCTTTGCGCGTGCGTGTAGAACCTAATAAGGGTGAATTTTTCCTTCGTGGAAACCAATTTAAAGAAGGTTTGCCAAGGTTTCCTTGTAAATCAAGAGAATCCCTAACTGCGCGCGCTGATTTTTTAGAGTCTAGCCTTAATACTTGAAATAAATGAGAGTACAAACGAAAATGACAGCATTGTTACTGAAAGCGCGGTCAACATAGGCAAACTTTGAGAGTATCTCAGTTGACCGTATATAAAAATCGGGAGGGTGTGCTCCTAGCCTCCTAGGAAATATGCAAGGGTTATGTCTTCGAAAGAAATGGTGAACGCTAGAAATGCTGAGGCAATAATTCCCGGCATTATGAGGGGAAGGGTGACTTTTCTAAATGTTGTTAATTCATCTGCCCCTAAATCCATTGCAGCTTCTTCTAAAGACCTATCGAACCCTGTCAATCTCGCCACCATCGTTAGGGTTGAATAGGGTAAGGCTACAAGGGTGTGTCCGATTGCCACTGTAATAAGAGAGAGTTCAAAGTGAAGTATTTGTTGGAACAATAAAGATATGGATACTCCCATAAGTATGTAGGGAAGAACCATTGGTATTAGTATTAAACTATTGAAAATGCTTCTTCCCATGAATCTGTGGCGAACTAGGGCAAATGCTGCCATCATACCTCCTAAGGTAGCTAAGAAAGCTGTTATCAATCCAACGACAACTGTGTTTAGAATTGACCCTAAAGCGGAAGGGTTAGATAAAAACTGTTCATACCATCTTGTTGTGAATCCTACCCATGGAAGACCTAGCAGAGATGAATCGTTGAAAGAGAGCACCATCAACACAAAAAGGGGAACATATACAATGAGAAAGAACACTATGAAATAAAGTGACAAAATTTTATCCCCAATTTTTCTCATTTGTCATAAACTCTCCATGACCTGTTCTAAACTTACTTTCCTAATCAGTATGGACGCCATTATCAACGTAGTTATTAACAGAATGAACGACAATGCTGATCCCAAAGGCCAATTATATCCCCGTTTAAACCGTCCCTCGATAATGTTAGCGTACATCATCCCTTCTGTGCCTCCCACTATGGATGGCGTAACAAATTCGCCTATTGTGGGAATAAACACGAAGAGGATCGCTACAAGAATTCCTGGCTTACTAAGAGGCAAAGTTACCTTCCAAAATGCTTGTCTAGGATTTGCTCCTAAGTCTGCTGCCGCCTCCAGAAGGGTTTTATCCATTTTCTCTAAATTGGCAAACATGGGAAAAACAAGCCATGGACCCCAAGAAAATATTAAGATAAATACTACGGGTCCTATGTTGTACATAAGCCATGTTATTGGTTCTTTGATTAATCCCAAATTCAAGAGTACAGCATTTATTACACCGCCTCCCTCTGCCGTACCATAGTCTAGAATTACTTTCCAAGCGAACACCAACAGAATGTAACTGGCTAAATAAGGTCCCATGAGGAGAAACAATAATGTATACTTGTATTTTTCTACTTTCATGGAAAGATAGTAAGCAATTGGATATCCCACACCTACTGATCCTAACGTCACAGCAACAGATACAAAAATCGATTTAATCAACACCCCAGCATATAAGGGCACAGATGAGGGAATTAAAGGAGAGGCTGAAATGAACGAAATAGCTGCATATACGCTTGTTGCTAAAGTCGCAACGGCAAAGGCCCCCAACCACTTCGTTTCATAGTAACGCCTAATCAAAAGCAGCCAAAACATGAGAGAAAGAATCACACCAACAACAAGAGATAAAATCACACTAAACCCAAACCTAGGAAGGATCAAAGTAAATATTGTACCCATAAGAGCCCCAAGAAAAGAAATTACAAACGCGTCGTTAAGCGCGCGCGCATGAAAAAAAGTCCAAATTCTTTCAAAAAAAGTCTGTGGCAGTTTTGCTACACGGGTAGCGACGCGTAGCATGTGTGCATACAGAAATTGCGAGCGCCGACACATACTGAGAGCTTTTCGAAAGCAATGAAACAGATGTACCGATAAACGCGATAAGACATGCGAATGGTATGCACGCGCGCGCGCAAGCATTACTTGTTTCTTTCTAAACACAGTGCGATCAGCACTGTAAAAAATGATTGTTATAACGATTAAACTCGCAGCGAATCCAAGCAACACTCCAAGCCACGGAGCATTAAATACCCCTTCAGTGATAAATTCCACGTAATTCTCAAGAGTCCAATTTGGAATCAAATTCACGTCTTCCATTTGCCAAAGACTAATCACAAATGTTATACCTAGAGGTACGATGAGAAAAATTATGTACCATATTAATGAATGAGACAAAAGAAAGGAAACTTTGGTTTTTTCACTTTTTCTAACAGCGTTTACAGTGTCTAAAATATTCTGTTTTGTAATTTTTTCTCTAATTTTTTTACTTTTTCTAATAGCGTCTAAAATTCTCTGTTTTGTTGTAATCCTTTCTCTGTTTTTTTCACTTTTCATGTTTTTATCACTACAACGTTTTCTTTATTCCATGCAACTTTCACTTTGTCTCCAGACTTGAAGAGCTCTCCTGCACGGATGTTTGCCGATATAATTGAGATTACAGAATTATTTTCTAACAAAGCTCTGTACTGAGTGATAGGACCTTGATAGTAAACTTCTTTAATTTCTGCGTTGAAAATATTGTCTAGACTATCTAGTTTTTTTCCAACGAATATTTTTTCTGGTTTGATACAAGCCAAAACTGGGCCACTATCAAAATTCTGGGCACCAACTATCATTCCTCCCAGATCGTTAACTTCAACCACACCATCTTTATACTGTCCCTTAACAACATTACTTCGTCCAATAAACTCTGCCACAAATTCCGTGTTAGGATGCTCATAAACCTCATCCGGCGATCCGATTTGCAAAATCTTGCCATAATCCATTACTGCAATTCTATTTGACATTGTAATAGCTTCTCCTTGATCGTGAGTGACATAAATAAAAGTGGTGCCAACTTCACGCTGAATTCTCTTCAGCTCAACAGCCATTTCCTCTCTAAGCTTCAGGTCCAAAGGGCCTAAAGGCTCATCTAAAAGCAACACCGTGGGCTCATTCACTAAGGCTCTCACAATGGCAATTCTCTGCTGTTCGCCACCACTTAATTGCCTAATCCTTCTTTTTTCATAGCCTGAAAGTCTCACGAGATTCAGCATTTCTTCAACCTTTTTTTGAATTGCATCTTTAGGCAACTTCTTTATTTTTAAGCCAAATGAAATGTTATCGTAAACATTCAAATGGGGAAACAACGCTAAATTTTGAAATACAATATTAGTGGGTCTCTTGAATGGAGGTACATCCGTCATTACTTTTTCTCCGATATACACTTCTCCCTCAGTCGGTTTCTCGAAGCCCGTGATAATTCTAAGTGTAGTGGTTTTTCCGCATCCTGAAGGTCCCAAGAGCGAAAAAAACTCGCCCTTTTTCACTTTGAAAGAAACGTTATCGACTGCAACAACATCTCCAAATTTTTTGGTGACATTTTTCAGTTCCACATCTATTTTCATGATTAGGTAAACCACCTGTTTTGATTACCTTCGTTCTTAATAAATAAGCGTGGTGGATTTAAAGTATGTACAAGAAATATTGAAACGTGTTCTGGTTCGGAACAAAAAACTGATTAGCAATAGTCATCTGTGCTCAAAAAAACTTATATGACTACTCAGATTCTATGGAGTCTTAATATCCAAGACGTCTTGGAGAATGTAAGATGAAACTACATAAACGCAGTTGCCTGTCATTACTCATGGCAACATTAGTTATTATTTCACTCAACGCAACTATCCCAATTTTATTTTTTTGCCTCGTTTTTTTGAGGCTATCCGCATCCATTACTTTATTATAGGCCGAAAGAACAATACTTGGCGTTTGACGAATATATCTTAAGTAAAAAAGGAGAAGAAGAGAATTGGTGAAGGTTCTTGCAATAGTTGGAAGCCCCCGCAAAGAGAACACTTACAAACTGGTTGAAGCTGTTGCAGAGGCTGTTGCTGGGAAGAAAAGTGTGGAAACAGAACTAGTGCATCTTGCGGACTTTGACATTGAACACTGCTCTGGCTGCAGTGACTTCTGCGAAAAAACGGGAGAATGCAACATTCAGGACGACATGCAAAAGTTGTATCCAATGTTGAAAGATGCAGACGTGCTCATTATTGGCTCGCCAACATACTACTGGAACGTAACAGGGTTGGTGAAGGACTTTATTGATCGAGCTAATCCGTTGTATCACACTGAATCTTTAAAAGGTAAGATAAGTGCAGCCGTCACTGTGGCAGAAGAGGACGGTCAAGAACTAGCTCTCTCAGCCATAAGCAGTTTCTTTGATCTCCAAAATATGAAGCAGGTGGGCGGAATAGCCGTCGTTCGCGGGGACAAGCCGGTGGGCGAAGCGGAGCTGGGGATGGCGAAGGCTCTAGGCGAAATGATAGCGAGTAAACTCCCCTGAACTTTGCTTTGACAGCGTCTCATTAAATGCTCTTTGGCAGTTCCTTTTCGGCTCTGCTGATTATTTCTGAGATTTCCTTTTGAACATCTTTGTCTAGTGGTGTTGGCCAATGCTCTCTCAGAATTTCTTCCGCTTTTTCTCTAGCCCGTTTGATCATGCTTTTTCCTCCTGTCTTCTTCCAAGCGTCGTAGCTGTGTCTGTCCGTTAGTTTGGGAAAGAAGAGTACATCTTTGAAGTGTTTTAAGGTGTGTTTTTTAGCAAGGAAGTGTCCGCCAGGGCCTACTTTGTTAATTACGTCTACGGCTAACGTTTCGTCGTTTACTTCTATTCCTTGAACTGCTTTTAGCACTGCCCTACAAATTTCGTCGTCCATTATTAGTTCCTCAAAGGAAGCGGCCATTCCTCCCTCTAAACTGCCTGCTCCATAGACAATATCTGCTCCTGCTAACACGGGTAGAATAGTGCTCATCGCTTTTTCGTAGCTTGTCTGAGCTCCAGACATTTTGGAGGCAGCGTTGAATCCGTTGACAGATACGCGGAATCCGTAGTATCTGGCGACTTCAACTGCGCCAGCACATAGAAGCCCTTCCTCTGACCCTTGTCCCCACAAACCAGTTTTCATATCCAAGTTTCCCATCAGATAACTAACGCTCGTACTGATGCCAGGAGCTGCAAGTTGAATAGTGCAGACGCCGCTCAAAATCTCAGCGTTCGTTATGACAAGAGCCCCAGCGGGAGTTACAGGCGCCGTAGCTCCGCCAAGAGGCATACTTGCAATCCCGCAGGGAAACCCAAGCTTAGCAAGTTTTAATGCGATTTCGACGTATCTTCCCTCAAACATAAGTGGCGATTCTGTGCAAAAGCCGCCATCTGCTATGGGTCTTTCTTTCAGTTTCTTCTCGCTTCCAGCAGCTGCAGTGGCTATTTCAAGTTGGTAGTCAGTGAGTTGCGGTGCTAGTTCAGGTGGATAAACAGACCATCCGCAAGGTTTCTCTGTGTTGTTTAAAGCAGCAGCGTAATCGTGTAAGCAACGAATGTTATTCGGTTTATCCAGAGAGGTGGTAAGGTGGCCGCCTGCAGCATATGATTCCAGAGCATCTGTAACGCGTGTTAACTTTTCCAAGTCCTTTCTGGTTGATGGTCTCCATTCTCCAGTCGAAAGGTCAACCGTGCTGGGCGTCTCGGTGTCAGTGGTGAAGTAAATGTGTCTTCCATCCAGTTTGCAGTCGTATTTTGAGTTTCTTCCGTGCATAACAAAGGTTTTCGGAGTTTTCTCCACTGTTTCTTCGACGAGATAGGATGGAAACAAAACCAGTTCTTTTTCAAAATCCACTGTGCACCCGTTGTCTTTCAGCATTTTCAGAATCCTTTCGCCGTGATGAATTCTGATGCCAGTGTTTTCTAGAACCTCGAGTGAAGCCAAATGAATTGCGTCAAGCGCGTCTTCGTTAAGGACACTAAAGGACGGCATCAAGGAACGCTTTTCAAAACCCACCATTTATAATCACTCAACTTTCTATGTTTTTCTTCTACGTATAGAAGAAACTATTTGTTTATATCCTTTATCTAAACGTTAGGAAAACCCGTAGTTACTGGTTTATTGCAAAACTAGAGTGCGATTTGCCCAATCTTAACCGACAAAGAGTACTTTTCATGGCGGGCGGGGTGGGATTTGAACCCTACCTACAGTGGAGATATCTCCCGATTATTCCCCGCAAAACCCCATTTCTGTTTTCAAAAGGGACTCCTGCAACAACCGATGTAAATCTCTCCCGATTTGCACACAGTCTTAATGTTTAAAAGCAGGTGCGCAGTAGATTTCCTAGAAAGGTGGTCTAAAATGAAGATTTTAGTGGTTGGTGCAGGAGCACAAGGAGCCTCAGCAGCATCCATTCTTGCAAAGGATAAAGATATTTCCAAAGTAAAACTATCTGATGTAAACTTTGAACTAGCAAAAAAAGTCGTTAACAAAATAAATAGCGACAAAATAACTCCAGTCAAGGTGGACGCAGGAGATGTCAACAATTTAGTAAGCATTGCTGAAGGAATAGATGCGATAATAAACCTGACTCAACCCAGATTCAACTTGAACATAATGAAAGCCGCATTGAAATGTGGTACACACTACACAGACACCGCAGCAGGACCAAATCTACAGTTGGAACCCGTAGATGTGATGTTAACCAGGCAACTAGGTCTGGATAAACTGTTCAAAGAGGCAGACTTAACAGCCGTCATATCCTGTGGTGGAACCCCAGGCCTCTCAGATGTACTGGCAAGGTACCTATGTGACAAGCTAGATACAGTGGAGGAGATTAAATTCAGATATGGCGGCAAAAGGCTCGTCGAACCAAAAGGGTTGGAAATTAAGGGCTGGGAGACTAACTGGTCGCCGGAAGTATCTTTCTTGTATCATTCGACTCCTGGTATAGTGTTCGAGAACGGCGAATATACACGTAAACCACCTTTCAGCGGATACGAAGAGTACGAGTTTCCGCCTCCCATAGGTAAAATTCCGCAAGCATTCGTTGACCACGAGGAACCTATTCTACTTGGCCACTTCATAGGTAAAGGCTTGAAGCGCGTGGAGTATAAGAATAGACCCGACACTCTCGCGGGAACATTAATTAAAATGGGTTTTGCTGAAGATAAGGTGATAGATGTAAAGGGCGTCAAAGTTGTGCCAAGAGACGTCTTACTCAAAATGGTTAGACCGCCTGTGGACGATTTCCTACAAGAAAAGGAGCCAACAGAGGAAGACCTCAATTTTGCGAGGGGTGGTATAATACAAGTTACTGGAGAAAAGGCAGGCGAAAAATTAACCTACACTATATTTATAGGCGGCACTCCAGACCTCAAGGAGTTGCGAACTACTTTTCACAGGTTTGGCACGACTGGTATATATGTTGCTTTGCCAGCGATTATTGCTGTTAAGATGTGTATAAGTGGAGAGGCAGGTATGGAGGGAGTTATCGGTCCAGAGTGCTTAGATCCCGTGTTGTTCATGAGAAAGATGGCTGAAGCAGGCGCACCTGTCAAATTCGAAATGCGGATTGACGCAACTAGGCTGATAAAATAACGAACAGCTACATTATGCACGCGCAAAAATTTTGTCTAAACAAGAAAACTGTCCTTTTTCTTGGTGTCTTTTTCAGTGAGGTGTCTCAGGGGGTAGCTCTTGAGCTGAACTCTATGCGTGTGGTTTTTTCACTTCTCCAAGGTGTAGGAGAACAAGGAGGAAATAAGCTAACTTTAGTGCATTGTGTTAGTCAGATTTGAGTAAGGATGGAGTGCGTTCATGGCGGGCGGGGTGGGATTTGAACCCCACTCCCAGTGGAGATATCACCCGCATTTTCCCTTTTTTTCAATTGAGAATGTAAATACACGTGCGTATCTACTTTCTATGAGATTTTTTGAAAACATAAATTTTGACGCAAAGGATTTACTCAGGTTGGGAATGGCTTTCAACTTCCATAGGCCGGGCTTCCCGGCTTTTTGGGCGTTTCATCAAACCAGATTGTCTCCTTTCCTAAGGGACACCAGCTATTAGCTGGATGTTTAGGTGAGTTCTTTATCAGCTTCTTTCACGATGTTGCGAATGTCTTTCGCGATGTCCTTGTCTAGTGGTTCAGGTTTGTGGTGCGCCAAGATGTCGTCAACTTTATCGCAGGCCATTTTGAAGAGGTTCTTCCATCCTTTCTTTTCCCAGTCTGTTCTATAGTCTCTTGTGAAGAGTTCAGGTATCCACACCGCAGTTCTGATCTTTTCACGGGTGCTTTGTTGGCTCATGAAATGTCCACCGGGTCCAACATTTATGATGGTGTCCAAGTCAATTGTTTCATCAGTCACTTCTATGCCCTTAATGCTATGTCTTACAGCAGCGACTATCTCATTGTCAATCACGTACTGCTCTAAGCTCATTGACATGCCGGAATCCAGCATTCCCATCCCGTATATGTTTTTTCCTTTCGTCACCATCGCAGGGATCAGTGTTGTGATTGTTTTCTCATGGGCGGCCTGCGAGTCAACTATCTTGGCGTCTGCCTAGCAACCAGCAACTAAGCATGGTAGGTCATAGTAG
>CP070759.1:1154561-1162963 GCA_020348945.1 Candidatus Bathyarchaeota archaeon | reverse complement strand
ATCATTTTTAATATGCGATGCATGTGGAGCACGATCATCCGTAAGATCTGTGTAAAAGTGTTGAACGTTGGAAGTCTACGTGAACATGCGAAAATGGGGCCACAATGTGCTCCTCGCAGCCTGTGACGCTGAACTACTGGGCAAGGTTCTGCGAGAAGGCAAAATCGTTTTCGAGGTGCGAGAACAATTTTACAAAGGGTCAAAAGTGAGCGTGGAGGAGGCTATTGACCTCATGAGACAATCTACAGTGGTGAACATGGTTGGAAAATGCATTGTGGACAAGGCTTTAGAAAAGGGAATGATTCACCCTGAGGCGGTTTTGAACATTTCAGGAGTACCCCACGCACAAATCGTTAAACTCTGAACCAACAGTTTCTAAAAAAATGTAAACTATTGATGTTTCTTCTTATAATAAGCGCACGCACGTGAAACGATAACTGTTTCGGTTCACGATAAGAAATTCTTAACCAAGTATGTAAAGAACTTTAGCCTTTCCAAGTCTTAAAGATCGGGATGAACTCGGTTTGAACAACGTCGGGAATTTTCCTGACCTTCAGGATTACGGACCGCAGCTTACGTAAGTTCTTGCCCTCAACCTTCACGATAAGATCCTCTGACCCATGGACCTCATGGATCTCGTTGATCCTCTCGATTTCAACCAGTTGTTTGGAGACTTCTTTGACGGTGCCAGGCTTCACGCTTACCAGTATGAAACCAGATGTCCCTCTGCCTAAGGCAGCTTCGTCGACCTCTATGGTGAACTTCTTTATGACGCCCATCTCCGTGAGACGGTTCACCCGGTTGTAGATGGTGGCGTCCGAGACGCCCAGCGTCTTGCCGATGTCCACGAAGGTCATGCGAGCGTCCTTTCTGAGGCGTTCTATGATTCCTTGGTCGACTTCGTCCAGCTTCAGACTCAACATTTATCACTCTCGATATATAAGGGGCACCGCGCCTTAATATATCTGTTTTTAGGAGTTCTTAATCACTGCCAATAAGTTTATTAAGAAGCTCTTAAGAACACGATTTTATAGACTAAATATGGAGGAAAGAGCCGTGAGGGAAGAAGAAGAGGAAGAAGAGGAAGAAGAGGAAGAAGAAGAGTGGTAAAATAATGGGGAAGAAAGGAAAGAAGAAAAAAGCGAACAAAGGAAAGAAACGAAAGCGAAATGAAGAATGAGAGGTATGATTAACATGCCTGAGAAGAAGAAAAAGAAATCAGTCAAAAAGAAAAAAACAAAGAAGTAATAGGAAAAGTGGTGGACTATCGCACGGCTTCTGCTCGGTCTGCGGAAGGGCGATCGGAGGACTTTCCGGGCTGATCGCGTGGAGGTGCCGGCGCTGCCGGAGGCTGTTCTGCAGCGACTGTTGCCCGGTCGGGTCGTCGCTCAAGAAGCCGTTGTGCCCCGATTGTGGAACCGAGCTTCAGCCAGATAGACGCTAAAACGCCTTTGTCTAATCTCCTTTTTTTATCCTAAAAACCTTTGAAGGGAGTGATCAAAATGGCCAGATGTCCGACGTGTGAAAAAGAAGTTGAAACGTCAGTCAAGGAGTGGGATCTAGGCAAGACGCATGTTAAGCAGTATGAGTGCTGTGGAAAGAAGTTCCGGGAATACGTGAAGATGATTTATGAATTGAGGAGGTGACACTTCATGGGTCTTATGGACTGGTTTAGAAGTAGGAGAAAAAAGAAGACAGACGAAGAAGAAGTGCTCGAGCGCACTGGCAAGTTGCAAACCGAAGTCGAAAAACGTGTGGAAAAAGAACCGAAAAAGGAGAGGAAAAAGAAGGAGAGTGTTTAGAATGGGGTTCTCCACTGACCCCTTTTTGTTTGTTGGCAAGCTGGTTAGAGACGCATATGGACGCCAAATCGGTCGAGTCGCATCATTTATGGTCAACCTTGACGGACGCATCGACGGCGTTCTTGTTGTGCGAGGGGATGGAGAGTTCTTCCGCTATCCAAACAACCTGTTTGTAGCAGATGATGATGACGTTACACTTCTGTCACCGACTGAACAGAGGGCGAAGACTCTCTGCGACGAAATGCCTCTGGTCTGGCGAAAAGATCAGGCTTTGAACAAGCTTGTAGAAAATGAAAAGATTCCCCCGGAAATGTTTGATGATCTCCACGAGAACTTTGAAAACGCGTTGAATCAGTTGAAAGCAGATGCTCAAACAACACTAGAAAAATTAGATAAAGAGGTTGTTAGGTGTAGCCAACAAGTCATAGAACTCCGCCTCGCGATGTTGCACTTAGAGGTTGAACACGAAATGGGTGAAATCGACGAGAAATCGTATCAAACCATCGAAATGCTGCAAGTGAGTTTAAGTCGAGTTGAAGCCGAAAAAGGGAATCTTGAAGCTATCAGAAACAAGTTATCCAACATACTTTCAGAGAAGACAAAACAAACAGAGATGGAAAAG
The DNA here is from genome assembly GCA_020348945.1 of Candidatus Bathyarchaeota archaeon. Taxonomy (GTDB): domain Archaea; phylum Thermoproteota; class Bathyarchaeia; order Bathyarchaeales; family Bathyarchaeaceae. Next base: position 1,160,539 of record CP070759.1, on the reverse strand, counting down.
AAGCCTCCTCAGACTGCTTTAATGCTTCCGGAGCCCCCCGTTACGGTTAACGTGAGGAACTTAGGCAAGCGAGTTCTTGGTGTGTAAGGATATATTGTATCTTTCGGTGGTGGGTGAAGAATGGGTGAGGAGGAGAGAATCGTAAACATAGGATGGGTTTCTCTAAGCAAGTCGGGAAAGAGTCTTACCATTAAGGTTCTGAATCAACTGTTTTTTGTGCCCCTGGAGGACTTAGACTCGGTTCTCAAAGGATACAGGAATCGGGCTGACATCAAGCAATGGGTTGAGCAAAGGAAAGAAGAACGAGGAGAGGAAGAAGAGGCATGGGAAGAGGAGGAGTGTTGGAGTTATGGCAAGGAAAAAGGAGAGCGTTTAGAATGAACTTTTGCCCTAGTTGTGGAATGAGGTTGACTCCACTAAAGAAAAAGGAGAGGAGGAAGGTTGCTCTTCTGCTTTCATGTCCAAAGTGTGGCTACGAAAAGCGGGCAACTCGTCCCATGACGACTGCCCCCAAGATTATAGAGCGCTCTCCTCAAGAACGCATAGCGGTAATAGGGAAGAGAGAAAAAAAACTACGAACCTCGCCCACGGTTAGGATAGAGTGTCCTAGGTGTGAAAATAAGCTGGCCTACGCATGGATGGTTCAAATCGGAAGTTTGGAAGAATCTTCAACACAGTTTTTCAGATGCACAAAATGCAACTACACTTTCCGGGAGAAAAGCTAAGCGTACCGCTGATTGGGAGGCGAAGTAGCTGAGCAAAGGAAAGAGAAGGCAGGAAAAAGCAGAAAGGGCGAAGAGTCATACAGAGCACTTGAGAAGGAAGAAACAGGAAAAAAAAGAGAGAAAGAGGAAGCTTCAAGCACCTAGAAAGAAAAAGAAGTAGGCACGCGCCTTAAGATGGATACATTGGAGGTCGAAGTTTTTGGAAATGTCACAGCAGGAAAAATGGAAACTCCGGCAGGTAATTTGAGCATTCGCTCAATGGGCAATAGAGGATTTTGTATGGTGCATAAGAAGAAGCTGATGGAATATGAGGAGATAATAAAACAAGCGTTAGTCATTCTTGAGCAGGTTTCCGAGGACACCACGACTCCCCGAAACATAAGGAGGGTCGCGAAGGAGTCGATGGATGTCCTACAGGTGACGGAATACACCCCGGCGGTGAGGGCGTCAAACGCCATATCCCTTCTCGACGATGTTCTGCAGGATCCCAACATGCCACCCTACACCAGAGTGAAGCTGTGGAATGTGATGAGCACGCTTGAGGCGATCAGGGATTAAACATAATACAAAGGCTCGCTCGGCAACTTCAAACATGTCAGGACGAAAGCCCTTAACGATCCAGATTCAGAACGTGGTGATCTCAGCCACCTTCAATCAACCCCTAGACATATATGCAATAGTGAAGGCTTTTCCACACGTCGAGTACCGACCCGAAGTTTTCCCTGGACTCGTCTTTAGGCTGAAGAAGCCCAAGACGACCATGCTCATCTTCAAAACGGGAAAGATGGTTTGCACCGGAGGCAAGGGCGAGGACGAGGCGAGGAAGGCGATCCTAACCGTTTTTCGGAAGCTAAAGAAGGGAGGCATCAACGTCACGGGAAAACCGGAGATCCGGATCACAAACATCGTCGCCTCTGCGACCCTCAACGGTTTCATCGACCTCGATAGACTATACTCCGAGATGGGCGGTAGGATTATCTTCGAGCCGGAGCAGTTTCCAGCTGCGATCTACCGAATGGAAAGCCCAAGCGTCGTCTTCCTCATATTCTCCAATGGCAAGATCGTCTGTGTCGGCGCCAAGAAGGGGGAGGACATCTACAAGGCTGTGGAAAATCTTCGGCGGAGGCTGGAGGAGAGCGAGGTACTGACTCGAAGCTAGGTTAGTTCAAAGCGAAGCAGGGGTTTTTTCTCATGTTTGCAGAACCCGGAACCTACGATCAAATTATAACCATGTTTTCCCCAGATGGGCGCCTCCTACAGGTCGAGTACGCCATTGAAGCGGTGAACCGTGGAGCAACCGTGCTGGGGGTCTCATGCCCTAAAGGAATCGTTTTGGGGGCGGAAGAGCATATTCAGGCAGAACTGCAGAATCCCAACTTCGGCTGGAAGATCCATAAAGTAGATGACCCTGTTGGGGCAGCTGTCGTTGGTTTGGTGGCCGACGCTCGGATCCTCATCGACCAGGCGAGGATCGACGCCCAGATCAACAGGCTGACATACGACGAGCCAATAGACGTGGAGGTCCTCACAAAACGCATCGGAGACATAAAACAACTATATACTCAGCATGCGGGGGTAAGGCCCTTTGGTGTCTCAATTGTCTTTGGCGGTGTGGACAAAACTGGAAACAGACTGTTCGCCACTGACCCGAGCGGCTCCTACCGGGCTTACAGAGCCGTCGCATTGGGCTACGGACGCGAAGTGGCGGAGACCATTCTAGATGAGGAATACCATGAAAACCTGAAACTTGATGAGGTTATTAAGCTCGCTGTAAAGTGCCTCGTCAAAGCCACTGAGGTCCAGGGAAAGAAGTTGGCGGTTAGTATAGCGGTGATTCCCTCTGAAACTAAAAGGTTTAGGATGTTAACCGCTGAAGAGATTAAGCCTTACATGCGCCGGGTGACTCGGAGAGGCGAGAGGAACAGGAGGCAGAAGTGAGCACCTATGAGTTGGACAACAGCTCCATATTTGCCCACCTCACCTGAGATCGTGAGGAGGATGCTGAAAATCGCCCGGGTTGGACCCGGCGACGTTGTCTACGACCTTGGTTGCGGTGACTGTCGCATACTCATCATGACCGTAAAGGAGTTTGGGGCCGATAGGGCAGTGGGATACGAGATAAGGGAGGACCTGTGCGGAGCAGCCTTGGCGGAGATCGAGCGCCAAGGACTTCAAAGCAGAGTTAAGCTGGTGAACGGGGACCTTTTCAACACCGATCTCTACGAGGTCACAGTCCTGATGCTTTAACTCAACCAGTCGACGATTCAGCGTTTAAAGCTCAAGCTGGAAAGAGAGGTCAGAGTAGGCACCCGAATCGTCAGTTACGCTTACGGAATAAAGGGGTGGAAGCTAGCCAAGAAGGAAAGGCGTCACGGCGACACTATTTTTCTCTACAGGGTTCCCGAGGCCATCAACAGACTACGTACAATGGAGTGAGAAACTTTGTGTCTAAATCCGCAGTCTCATCTCCAAAAAAAGCGCTGGGCGTTTTCAAGACTCAATGATCAGGGTCTGATATTGGAAAGCCAAATGTACCTGGAAATGCCGATTATGCAATGGTGTATTCACAACAGATTCCAGCATCACACCAGTAAAATGCAGAAGAAAAAAGTGTAATGCACATTCAAATTTTATTGTGTATGAGATGGCCCATCCCAAAGATATTGAATTTGTGGAAGCAGAGAACAACCCAGCCATGTCCTTTGGAGAAATACAAGAAAAATTGACAGGCTCTGTTGGTGCTTTTCTTTTTAGATAGTCAACCCTTGCTTAGCCGGACATTTTTGCTTGGCATATCTGCTGACACAACGTATGACATTTGTGCCCAGCTATCTGTTAGTCAATCTGGTGAAAATGTTTTTTTGGGGATTGATAAAATGATGTTGTGCCCCCACCTTTGATGTTAAGTGCCACCACTAACTATATTACAATACCACCACGTTTAATGTTAAAGTGCCACATGGAAATGAATGAATGGTACTATTTTTTAGGTTTTGTAAAAGGTTTTGTAATATAATTTTTTACGAAACTACATGCTTTTCAACATAGTCTAAATTGCGCGCGCTGAGAAAGAAAGGATGTTTGACTCTACAAGTCTAGCGAATCTTTCATATCACCTTTTGACGTTGCACTTACCTTCACTATTTTAGGAATCTGCCCACCCTTTCCAACGAGCCCCCTGTACAGGATTAACACTCCATTGACTCCCTCTATGGACAGGGCTTTGGCGATTCCGCACTCAACTGCTTTACGCCAGTCCTCACCCTTCACGAGGTTTCCAACAGCTGTGGCAGCAGCGTCAGCCACTCCAGCGTTTACAGCAAAAACAGTTACTGCCTCTGCCTCACCAAAGCTTAACGCGTGACTGTACAATCCTGAACTTGTGGCAATACCTATCGGGAAGTCTTCCAACCTAAAGCCGATGCGTTTTGAGAGCGGTGAGTCGCCGGCTACAAGGGCAACGTTTATAGGAATATTGGATACGGCGTAGACCTCTCCTCCGTTTTCAACGACAGCCACTTGGGCTCCATTTGAAACCATGTCTTCAACAGCGAGGTCAGCTAACACCCCTGCCACAGCAGCCATGGGGCCCACACCCGCCAGCTTAGCCGCTTCAGCCATCAACCTAGCTACAGCAGGACCCTTATCCACCTGAACGGGCTTTAAAGAATGAAGGAACTTTGGGTGGTCTCGAACGTATTTTTCCAGCTGACTTCTGTGACGTTTGATGGATGATATCGCGACTTCAATGGCGGTTTCGCTGTCCGCCGTTATGGTGCACCTTGTTTCTTTGTAGTTGAAAGTTCGTTTGTATTTCATTTTGTCTTCGTTTCTCTTATCTAGTTAGTTTTATGGCTTTTGCTGGGCAAGCGTCGGCGCATAAACCGCATGTGCTGCCTATGCATTTCCCTTCGTCAAAGACCACTGAGAAGTCTTCCTCCAATGTGATGGCGTTGACTGGACAGAGGGAGAAACAGGAGCCGCAGTCAAAGCATTTATCGCTGTTCACCTCGATTAGCTTGCGGACGGTAACGGTTACCCCTCTCTCACGGAAGGCCTTAACAATCTTGTCAAGGTGTGCGGAAGGTATCTCAGCGAGTATCTCCCCTCCCAACTGATTGATTTGGGCGCCTAAAATGTTCACTGGAACTCCTTGTTCAAGGATTATCTCTGCGGTTATTGGTTGACCAACTACTTTTTCTGAGAACCTAAGTAAAAGTCTCACCAAGATTTTTACCTCCCAAGAAGCTTAGATGTGTCTTCAGAGGTAATTATTCCAAGAACTTTTTTGTCGCGGTCAATCACTGGCAGGGCAGATATGTTGTGCTTTGCCATTTTCCTTGAAGCTGCTTCTATAGGTTCGTCTGGTGTCGTTGCCACCACCTTCTTAACGATTATGTCCGCTAACTTCTCCTTTCCTTCAGCTACTGCCTTGGTCACGTCCCACGAAGTCACAATGCCCTTCAGCCTTTCTTGGTTGTCAACCACAATTATGTGGTTAACCGAACGATTTATGATTCGCTGAGCAACCACCTTTATCTCCTCTTTTTCATTACAGGTGACGACTGAGTGGATGAGGTTCTCCACGAAAGTTATTTCTCTGGTCTGCTTCATTGGTTTGAACACCGTGTCAATTGGGAGACATTCCGCAGGAGCTGACAGGTAAAAGGATGCATTTTCAATCCAAGATTTCAGCGTCTCTGCAATAATCCTCGCTCTTTTCAAGCTTGAGAGCGGACTGACTCTAACCTTCTTGTCACGTATTGCTATGTTACCTGACTTCAACTCCTTATAGCTTACCTTTCCAAGCTTTGGACGACTTCTCCTTGGAACACCATAGTCAACTATGTCAGTAAGAATCTCTTCGTCGGTTATGGCAACTTTTTTGGCTATTCCCTCGTTCAGTATGGGAATCGGTATGCCCATGCTGATGTAGAGGGTTGTGCCGTACTTCGTGAAAGCTGCTCCCCGAATAAACTCTGGACTCATCTTTTTACAGTCTCCTCGAACCATTAGGGTGCCGAAGCGGTTTCCAGGACTGTGCTGGGTTCCCTCTCCTATCACGTAGCCTTGAGCACCTCCTAGGAAAATTCTGGTTCCGATTCCTATGGTTTCGTAGTCAGGATCGTTCATCAGAGGGTTTAGAGATCCAGACCCAGAGAAGGTTGCGTTCCTGAAGTGGGGAAGAAGCTTGCCCATGTACGTATAGATGATTTCGTCGCGGCTGCTTGTGGCGCAATTGTAGCGTTGATA
>CP070759.1:1146556-1154461 GCA_020348945.1 Candidatus Bathyarchaeota archaeon | reverse complement strand
CAACAATGGTAGCTGCTAGTTTAATTTGCCATTTTGCCTCCTTTTCGTTTAAGGCTTGATATTGAACATGCTTCTCTGTGTTTTCAAATGCGATAGCTAAACCATGAATTGTTTGAATGGGTGGTGGTAACTCCGTTGGGGTTACAATTGGCCAGAAGAAGTCAACTTGAGGAAGATAGTCGCTTAAAACGGCAAAGTCTTTCAAATCCGACGACTTCGTCATTCTTTTTTCTCCAGTTTCGAAGTCTCTCATGAAAACCGAGAAACCGCTTGTGGCAACGAAAGGAAAATCTTTCACAGGAAGTTTAAGGTTAAATTTTGGGTCTCTTCCGCACAGAATCATGTCTTTCGGTGCTTTCTTAATCGCTTCTTCTACGAGAGAATTTGGAATCTTCACAATCGAACGAGCGGCATCTACTTCTGCACCGTTTTCAGCAAGCAGACTCTGCACTTTCTTGCTGAGAACTTTTATTCCAATTTCCTCTAGTATTTTCAAACTTGTTTCGTGGACACTTGCAATTTCATTATCGGATAACAGTACTAGGCGTCCATATGCCAAATTAATCCCCTGCAACAGTTTTCGAGTTCCATTTAATAGATTTACCGCATGCAATTTTGACCATTCTTTAAAAGCTGGATTCGAGCACGTCACCGACATGGATGAAAAATATTCCGAAAAAATGATGCCAGTATAGTCAAAGAAACACTGTTAATTTCAGCTCCTGCATGCACATTATTTAACTTTTCAAAACAGAAGTAGTTTAGGTGAAACGCTTTGAAGCGTCTTATACTTATAACTGGAAGACCTGGCATCGGCAAAACAAGCGTTCTGCTAAAGGCGATGAACGTTCTGAAGACTAAAGGATACAAGGTTGGTGGCATGGTCAGCCGTGAAGTTCGCAAGAGTGGAGTCCGCGTGGGCTTCGAAATCGTTGACTTTGAAACAGGGCGAAAAGGATGGCTAGCCCACGTGAATCACCCGACTGGTCCTCGAGTAGGCAAGTACCACGTGAACTTGAAGGACCTCAACGTCATAGGCGCGAGTTCCATCCTTAACGCCGTGGCAAATGCCGATGTGGTCGTTGTGGACGAGATAGGACCCATGGAACTCTTCTCACCTGCCTTCAAGGAGGCAGTGGCTCAGGCAATAAATAGCGAAAAGCCAATGCTGGGAACCGTGCACCACAAGGCAAGAGACTCGTTGATCACCGCTATAAGAGCGAGGGAGGACGCGAAAATCTTTGAGGTAACTTACGAGAACAGAGAAGGTCTTCACAACCTTATTATTGACAAAGTTGTAAACTTCCTACAAAAGTTGTCTTAAGAGTTGTTAACATGCGAGTGGTCGGGGTGGATGACGCTGGTCGCGGAGCCGTAATTGGTCCCCTCGTAATCGCTGGCGTTCTGATCAATGAAAAGGACTTGCCCAAGCTTAAGAAGTTAGGAGTGAAAGACTCAAAACTTCTCTCACCCCACAGGCGAGAACAACTTGCCAAAGAAATCAAAAAAATCGCTCTCAAATATCACATCATAAAATTGGCTCCAGCCGAAATCGACAAGGTGGTTGAAACCGGGAGAAAGCTTCACAGGCTGAACAGGCTTGAAGCTCAAACCATGGCTAAGGTAATAGAAACTCTCAAACCCGACATAGCTTACGTAGACGCCTCCGACGTGTTAGCTGACCGATATAAACTTCACATCGCGGAAAACCTTACATTTGAGGTTCAAATCGTGTCAGAACACAAAGCGGATGTAAAATATCCAGTCGTGTCAGCAGCTTCCATCATAGCTAAAATAGAACGTGACAAAGCAATCGCTGAGCTGCAAGAGAGACACGGAAACATAGGCTGTGGCTACCCAACAGACCCTAAAACCATAGAATTCTTAGAAAACTGGATTCAAAAGTTCAGATCTTACCCGGAGTTTGTGCGTAAATCGTGGAAGCCAGCGAAAAGACTGAAAACAAAGGCTGAAGCAAAACAAACAAGGCTTTCTTAAGAAACTCTGTAAATGTGAAAGAATTTTAAAATATTAAGAGCTTTCATTAGAGAGAGCCTTTTACCGTTTTCAACTCGTTTCCCCTATATTTTAGTTGGTTGGGGAAGAGTCCCCTCAAGCAGGAAACCACTTGAGGTTCGTGGGCGCTGGTGTTAAGGAGAAAGAGAGCGGTCACCCTTGTTGAGAAGACCATATCCAACAAGTAACGCAGGAAACTATAAGTCTTCTCAAGGCCCATAGACCCTACGAGTTCAGATAGGCTGTCAAAGACCAAAAACACGTTCTCTTCAGTGTATGCTTCTAGAAACTTGCTGAGGGAATCCAAGATTAAGGCTGTGTTATTGGCTGGCAGAAGAATCTCGTTTTCAGAGATTAATTCTGGAGTGGACGTTGAAACCGACATCAAAAAGAATTTAACTGCGTGCTCTTGGGCTAGACACGTGCGGACAGCGCTTGTGCTAGACGTAAAGATAATTACGGGCTCAACGTTTGCCATGGCCTCCTTCGCAAAGTCTTCAACAGCTCTCTCATAGTTGGAGGCGGGATCAAACTCCAGCAAAAACTTGCGACCGAGAAGCTTCTCGCGAGTTACGTTGATCCTTTCAGAGAACGCCTCCGCATGTTCAAGGAAATCGATAAACTTTGTGTGCGGATATGTTCCTCCCCCAAAGGCTTTGAGGATGTCGCCAACTTGCGCCTCACTCATACCCTCAACGTTGAAGACAGTCAATTCTGTAATGAATGGACCGTATAATATTCCTACACCAGGGGGTGCTCCCCATTTGGGGTCATCCCAATATTCTAGGTATTTCTGCCATTGGCCGTTGAGGAAAGAGAAATCGCCAACGTCAATAAGCTCTCTTGCACGTTTGTATCCTTTCCTTTTAGCCTCAGCCCGTAAATCGAGTCCATTTTTAACTGCCCTATCCTTGTCGAATTTACCGTCTGGCATGTACCACTCAGTTATACTCATCATGAGTAGGGTATCATTCTTCTCATGTTTTTCGACATCAATTCCATGCTCCTCCAGTTTGACTCTGACAGTTCCACTCTCTTCATCGGGGTAGAGGTATTCGACTTGGTCACCCCCCTCTATACCCTCGCGTATAAAAGCTGAGAAGACCTTCATTTTGTCCGCGGCTGATGTATATGTCGCAACAGCCACTTCTCCATCCCTCATGCTGAGGACAGGCCCAGCTTCAACTCGAAAAGAAGGTTGTTTCCTCATCCGCCGTAAAAAGTCCTTCATGAAGTTGGGCATCGGTGGCACCTATTATTACTATTCTGAATTACTCGCGTATTTGATGTTTCTGAATTCCGAATCTGTATTCGAATGAAAAACGTGCTGATTTAGTATTCCATGGATGCTCGAGTCCTCACACTCTCTTAGAGCAAAAAGCCGAAGTGTCAGCTACGATCTCCTGTAAAGCCTGTATTCCAGTGGGTTCGGCTCAAAATGAGGACAATACACAATGTCATCCATGTATTTTCTTAATTTGCCACAATAGACTCTAGAAGAACAAACCGCTTGTCTACAGTTGGTGCAGTTGCTGGCCACGGGTAGCAGCCCTCTTGTTTCTGTTCAACAGAAATACACAATGTCCGAATAAGCCTTATGAAGGGAAAATACATATTCAGAATATTCTTTGAATGTCTCCCTAATAGACATCGATTGTGGAAGAATGGGAGAAAACTGAAGACAAACAAGCGTGGTTGTTTAGAGCAGGTCGATAAACTCTTTGGGATGCCGTATCCCCATTAACTCTTTGTAACAAATTAACGGAATATCGTTGTTTGGAGTCTGATGCCCATCTGTTATAAATACTGGGCGAGCTTCAACGACCTTGCTGACGTTGACAATCTCCTTTGTTCTTTGATCAACATCCTGCTCCTTTCCATCCGTAACCCCACCGATGATGTTTAGCTGTTCCTCGGGAAAACGCATTATAAAGTCGAATGGCGCCCTTTCCGTTGGAGTGGCGCTAACATCAAAGTGAGAAAACCTCCTTAAAACAGCTTTTAAAAAGCGATTTCGAATGATCACGCGTTTAGCCGCGGCAAGAAATCCTGTACCCGAAAGTTCCCTTTGGAACACATCAATGGGCTGCACCAACGGAACGCCGAGAATCCACTCAAGCTTGTAAGCAACAGAAACCGAGGCCTTAGCCATGCCAGTTTCATAACCATACAAAGTTCTTCGAGATATCCCAACCATCTCCGCCAGCTTACCAACAGACATTCCAAGCTTCTGCCTGTTTTTTCGGACTATATCTCCATCCAGCTTGACGTAGTAGCCTCCAGGTCCAGCTTCCACCAAAGGATAAATCTTGCGACAAGTGATGCCTTCCAACGTCCTTAGATTGATTGTGTAAATGTTGTACCTTGAGTAAACGGTGTCGTCTTCGAGCGGTTTGTCACGCGATGTTTCGCCGATGAAAAGCAGTGCGGCTGAAAAAAAATTAGAGATGCTTTGAAGCTCTGAAGCATCCTTTGCATAAATGCTTCCAACATTGATAGGTACCTTAATGAGGGCTAGCTGTTTTTCTCTCCTAGCTACAAGGTCAAAACAACTCGATCGTGCAACACATCTTTCAGATACCTGAAAACCAGCTCTTTTCAAAATAGACTCAGTGGCGTCTAACGTTTCCGCCCAGTTCACCATCTTCTTTCAGCCATCTAAAAAGCCATCCAAACAGTCTCATATAAAGGTTAGTGGAAAACTATATATTCAAAACCTCGTTGCTATTTGAGCCTTAACATGGTTTTTCGCTTAAATTCTGAGCCACAATCATGGCGTGTGCCTTATCGTAAGGTTCCAAGTGCACAACTTCCACTATTTGAAAACCACGGGCTTTTAAAGTGTCTACTTCTTGCCTATACACTTCAGACGGCTCCTTCGTAACATCAATGCTTTGAGCCTTTATGGCTAACATGATCCACCCGCCCTCCACTAGGAACAGGTCAGCGTTGTCCGCCAACACTCTAGCTTGTTCGGGCTGGGCAATGTCACAGTAAACATCGTCAACCTTCCCCACAAGCATTGAATATCGCTCAGGCAGTCGAGCGTCCGCTAATATAGGAGACATATTGGAGCGAAACTCACAGACGTTATTAACCAGCTCTCTAATGACGCGAGAAGCAAACTCTATGCAGTACACATGACCATTCTCCCCGACGATGTCGGAAACGTGGCTGGCTGTGGTTCCAGACGCGGCTCCAAGATACAGAACCTTGTGGGCGGGTTGAATAGGGACAGTTTTCAAGTTCCTTAGAATGGCGGCGGCGAGTTTGCTTCTAAAAGGATCCCAAAGCCTGTACTCCACATCCATGCATCTGACCAGTCGTTCGCCGTAAACGTTTTTTCCAGGGGTAAAGTTTTTTGTGGCTAGTCTCTGAGTTCCGTCCTCAAGGGTAACCCAATGAATTTCTGGAAACTTTGGGTGTGCCTTAACTTTTACGGCCACGTTTCTTTCTCCTGATCTGTCTTTTCATCTGAGGTCGTTTGAGTGGGGGTTTCTCGTATTTTTCATGAATCTCCGATATTCTCCTTTCAAGATCTACTTGCAGTTTGTCTCCTGCGTACTTGCCGCTGAAGGCGTCAGTTCGAGCGGCTATAGCCAGCTTTCCAGCTAAAGCTCGGGCCACCTTTCCTTTTTGCCAACGCTTCGCCTCTTGAATGAAAGTGTGTTGGAAGATTATTCCATGCTTTGGAGGACGAGTTCCAGTTTTAAGCGCTCTAAACAAGGCTTTTTCGGCGCCCAACAATTGGATGGTGCTCGCTGGCATCTTAGCCATGTTGTTCAGTCCGCCAGCTAAAGCTATGAGCCTTGCCCCCAGCAGCGAACCGGCTAAAGCGCGAATGTTGGGTGCTACATCATTCATAACTGAATCTAGGTAGCTTTCCAGTTTTTGCCTCAAATCGTAAAGGCTAAGTGTGTTTTTGCAAATGGTCTGTATCTGATCTATGTCTTCCTTGTCAAGCTTGGCGCCCATAGAAACCTCAGCGGTCTCAGTTATGCGCTCAGCTTTGGCTCTAGGCAGATCTTCCTTTTCCAGATTCTCCAAGGTGAAGCCTTTTCTTCCTCCCAAGTTAGCTACAAGGCGCGCATACGTTTCATGTTTCTCCACCAACCTGTCCAGCTCAGGGAAATGGAGGCCATACCACTCACGAACTCTGCTCATGAAAAGGTTCAAGGTCTTATCTAGATCGTCAATCGTTTGAATCACTTGTGCCACCACTAGGTCTCGTTTTTCAACAGCCCTCTTGACGCGCATCTTGGTGAGCTCCATGGAGACCCTGTGAGTCCATTGGCGGAGCTCTGCCGCTTGGCTTGCAAATCTAGTGTCCACGGCGAATTTTTCAAGGTTCCTCCGCAACATTTCACCCGCCTCCGAAGGCTTCGCTACATCAATGTTGATGTTCAGTTTTTCACGGGCGTTCCGAGCCGTCTCCAAACTCTCAAACACAAAAGTCGTGTAACCCATAGTTTGCAGCCTTTTGACTAAGGTGGCTATTTCATCTACAACCTTTCCAGCCTCGATTTTTCCAAGTTTTTCCGCTGTTTCTCTAGGGTCTTTTGGGAAGAAAATCTTGTCAACAAGTTTGTTGGTTTCTCCGAAGGCTAAAACGCCCATTACACAGTCGATTATGGTTGCTTTCATGTGGTTTCCCATCATTGAATTTTCTCAGCTTGTTCTGTGCTAACATTTATCTTAACTACTGAAATAACTTTACTGCAATAGAGGCGTATCTTAATGTCGAGTCGACTTGTTACAGAAATAGCGGGGTTAAAGCTTACAAATCCAACAATGCTCGCCGCTGGGATTCTCGGGTTGTCAGGATCACTTTTGAAGAGGATGGCTGAGGCTGGTGCTGGCGCTGTTGTTACCAAATCTGTAGGGTTGAAACCGCGCAGGGGTTATCCTAACCCTACTGTGGTTCAGGTTGACTGCGGCCTGCTAAACGCCATAGGGCTTTCTAGCTCAGGCATCCATAGTTTTGGCGAGGAGATTAAGGAAGCAAGGAAGGGAAGAGTTCCAGTAATTGTAAGCATTTACGGCTATTCGCCCGAAGATTTCGCTGAGGTGGCGAGAGTAGCAGTTGAAGAAGGCGCAGATGCATTGGAACTGAACGTTTCATGTCCCCACGTTGAAAAAACTGGATCTGAAATTGGACAAAATCCGCGTTTGGTGGCGAAAGTTGTGAAAGAAGTGAAAAACAAGGTGGACAAGCCTGTTTTTGTGAAGTTAACCCCGAACGTCGCTGAGGTCGCTGTATTGGCTGAGGCCGCAGTTAAGGCTGGCGCGGACGCCGTCACCGCCATCAACACAGTTAGGGCCATGACAATCGATCTTGAAACAACTCGGCCTGTGCTGGCGAATAAGATCGGTGGGTTGTCTGGGCCAGCTGTAAAGCCTATAGCAGTTAGGTGTGTATATGAAATTCATCGCAGAGTTGAGGTTCCAGTAGTTGGTTGCGGGGGAATTGCCACGTGGCAAGACGCTGTTGAGTTCATGTTAGCTGGGGCTTCAGCGGTTCAGATAGGAACAGCGGTTGCCTTTGAAGGATTAGACGTTTTCAAATCCATTGCGGAGGGAATTGAGGCATATCTTGAAAGAATGGGTTTTGGGAGTGTGAAAGAGATTGTCGGTTTATCTCACAAGCATTAATCGTCCTAGAATTGTGGGAATTCAGGGAATTAGAGAGGAGAATTCAACAGTTAAAACCTTTGTTTTCCACGACAAACACTGTGCAGAGGCTAAGCCAGGACAGTTTGTGATGGTTTGGATTCCAGGAGTCGACGAGGTTCCCATGAGCTTCTCATCCATTAATTCAGATGGGCTTTCATCCATAACTGTGGCTGAGGTTGGCGAAGCCACTAAAGCTCTTCATCAGAGGAAAGTTGG
>CP070759.1:1135497-1146456 GCA_020348945.1 Candidatus Bathyarchaeota archaeon | reverse complement strand
CATAGACATACACGACGACATCATTGACCAATCGAAGACTAAGGATTCCCGTCCCACTGTTCTAGGAAAATGCGGTAAAGATATAGCGTTGCTCGCTGGAGACGCCCTCCTATTTAAAGGTCTAACCCTGCTACATGAAGCGGTTGAAAAAGGAATTCCAGCTGAAAAGCTCTCACTTATCATTAGTATTCTCAAAAACATGTTTTTTGAATTAGGGGATGCTGAAGCGCTAGAGCTTCATTTTCGAGGACGGTTAGACGTTACCCCTGAGGAGTATCTTCATGTAGTGAGGAAAAAGGCGGCTGACGTGGAATCTTATACACGTATCAGCGCCATACTCGGTGGTGGAACAAAAGAAGAGATTGACACGCTCGGTAAATATGGCAGAATTCTGGGCATGATGGCAATATTAAGGGATGACTTGACAGACATGCTTGACTATGAAGAAGCCGTGCACAGGATTACAAAAGAATGTCTTCCTCTTCCCATGCTTTTCACTTTGCAGAACTCTAAAGTTAAGGCAGAAATGGAGGCGATTCTTCAGAAAAAGACAATAAAAATGAAGGACGCTGAAACAATTTTAGAGATAAGTGACAAGACAGGGGGACTTGAACATTTCCAAAAATTCATGGAAGAACTTCGAGGCGATGCATATTCCCACGTATCCAATTTACGTTACAATAAAAACAATTTGGAACTACTTATAGACGCTATGATCATGCCTCTATAACGAACGATAGGATTTAACGCCAGAAGAATCTAACAACATTAAAGCGCTTTTTCTTCATCCATCTTCACCAGATATTTGTTTCGTATATATCCGCATATAAGTCTTGCTGTACACATCTACAATAAGCCCATCACGTATGCAGCAATGCCATTTCAACGGTGCCTAAAGAAGAGTTTGGCCCCATTGATATCTATGACATAATCCTTGCGATCTTACAAAGGAATTGATCTCCAATTTACTTGGGCGTAAGTAGCATGTGATTTAACTGTGATTGGTATGGCAATGCCACGAGTTTTTTAGGGAAAAATCAGGAGCCTACGTTGGGAAGGCAAACAACATCGATTTCAAGAGAGGTTCAGCCCGCACATGTTACAAAAATTATATTCGCATGAGAAAGAATAATCTAATAACGTTCTCTATCTGTAATGGTTAGAAGAGGGGTGGAGAAGTGTCCAAGACCCTTTTGGCACGAGATTCTGTTGGTTCATCTAAAACCCTCTTTCTAGTTCTTTTCTTGTTGTTTAACTCTTTGAGCTGGCACTATCTAACCTGGAGAGCCATTCTTGTAACGTATTTGGAAAATCCCCTCATCTTGGGCATCTATGATTTGGCGATAATAATATCCGGCATCCTTGGCGCATTTCTTTCAAATAGGATCAAAAGATTAAAGCTTCTTTATATATGGATATTTCTAGGAATTATTACTTCATTGTTTCCAAGCATCCCCTCTGGCAATCTGTTGACAGCTTTGATTTTTTCCTTTTTACTTGGGTTCTCGTTTGGGCTTGGTATGCCCTGCTGCTTGTCTCTTTTCGTAAATCACACTGTTTTCGAAAATCGAGGACGTATGGGTGGCGTAGTATTTTTGGCAACTAATCTTAGTGCCCCTCTTATTATACTGTTGCCAACCACTATTTCTTTAGCAGGTTTCCTAATACCCTCTGTTTGGAGAGCGTTAGGTTTAGTTGTGCTCTTTTTGACAAAGCCATCGACCTTTATTTTTGAAAAAAGAAAGCACGTCTCTTTCGCGTTTGTGTTTAATAATAGATCGTTTCTTCTCTATCTCGTCCCGTGGCTCATGTTCAGTTTAATCAACGGGTTTGAAACTGTCGTTTTTGGAAGTATTTTAGAACCTGATTTCTTTGATTTTCTGCTCATTGTAGGCGCAATCATAGGCACAGTTTCTGCTTTTGTAGGCGGCTTAATGTCAGATTATGTTGGACGAAAACGAGTGGTGATTTATGGTTTTGTTTCATTAGGCTTGGCCTACGCGGTGATAGGTATTGCTCCAGCGAACTTAATCTCTTGGTATTTTTACGCCGTCATTGATGGAATTGCTTGGGGCATATTTACCGTTTCTTTCTTCTTGGTTTTGTGGGGTGACCTGTCTTCTGATAGTGCAAGCGAAAAGTATTATGCGATAGGAAGCATACCCTTCTTCATCGCCGACCTCATGGTTTTCCTCTTTACTCCTCTAGCATCCATCCCAGCAAATGCGGCGTTTTCAGTCGCTAGCCTCTTTCTGTTTGTGGCGGTTTTGCCATTGATGTATGCTCCTGAGACTTTACCTGAAAAGAAGATTAAGCTTCGAAGACTAAGAAAATATGTTGAAAAAGCGAAGAGGGCGAAAGAGAAGTATACCGGAGAAGACTCTGGAAATTAGAACCGCTCAATCTTTGTAGCTATTCTGTCCATAATCTTCGTGAAAGGATGCTCCGGATTTTCCTCCGTGAATATGTATGTTCCACTTGCCCGCAGTATGTCACAGAAACAGGGAACCAACTCTAAGATGGGAAGATCGTGTGTAGTCTCAAAATGTTTACGCAATTTTCTCTTTTCAGTTTTGGATGAGATTATTTCAACGGGCACCTTGTTCAAAAGGATGCCAGTTTTCTTCTCGAAAAGGTCGTAGAGTTCATGAGTCATTCGCCTAGTTCCCTCAATGTCAGACGCATCCATAGTCGTTACCACCAACGCTACATCAGTGCTCACGATGGCATTTATAGATGAATAATGGAGCCCAGGACCTGTATCCCATATTAGATAGTCAAAATCCATGCCATTAAGAAGAGAATCTTTAAGCGACAAAAGACGTCCCAAAGCCTTCATCTCCCACTTTCTGTCCTTCGCCATCATCTCTCGAATGGCCTCGGTGGAAGGGTTTGCCAACCCAATCAAGAACTCTCCCTTTCTCACATCTTTTTGGGAAAGATCTACCAGAACCTTTTTGACATCGCAAACCCCATTTAGATAATCGTTTAACCAGTATTCGTTGCCATCGTTTTTAAACGCTGTTTGAAGACTTGGAGCTCGGAAATCAAGATCAAATAGACAAACCTTTCTACCTCTACTGGCAAATATCATCGCCAAATTGGCGGACATCAATGTTTTTCCTGTTCCACCCTTATACGAGTGAAACGCTACAATTTTTCCCACAGCCTATCCTCCCTAGACTTCCTTTTCAATGTAAAAGTAGGCCTTGCGTCCCCTTCTTTCCTTATTTAGATATCCCATCATAACCAGCTGATTCAAGTAACCGCTTTCCACTGCTCTAGCTCGTTTGGTTTGTTCAGCAACTTCCTCAGCCGTCGCTTGTTCGAGCCTGCTAATGGTCACTGCTGTTTTTCTCAGGTGATCGGGTAGAGAAAGGAGCGTCATGACATCCAAAACATCAGGTATGTTTTGACCCTCTTTTCGACCATGTTTTTGTATCTCAATCAGCACATCCATTTTCTCGTTCAGCCGATCAAGGCCCTCCCGTATCTTTTGCAATATTTGGGTGGGTTTTCTTCCCATGTCTCTATACGCCGCCACGGTCCAAATCTCCGAAAGTGTATAACAAATCTACACAACTCTAGGGCATAGTATCTATTAAGTCTTACGACATGTATGTACGTATTTCTGGTAAAACAACAAACTGAACCTTTGACAGAAAGAGACTGTCTACACTAAACGCTTACACACGTGACTGCCTTAACCAGATCCACCCGAAAAACAGAATGAAAACTATGAGAAACCAGAAAAGATATGCAAGCGTTCGAACACCGAACAGCGCCATTTCTTCAAACAATTTAAGTCATCTATGATACCATAACATTAGAACCGCTTATAAACCGTATTTCATCAACAAAAATATTCCTAAAAATGACTTATCACATTCTAACAGCATCTAAATTGGACCCTTTCAAATAAAAGGGCAACTTTTTAGGAAAATGAGGTAGTCTAAGAGAACATATTTTCGTTGGGGGCATTCAGTAGAGGGAGGCAGGTAAGCGCATACGGGCCTCCTCAACGATTGGAAGTACAGTTCTTAATTCTCTGAAGTATTTGAGCACTGTTCGACCTCTGTCAGTGGTGGCGTAGACAATTCTTTTCTTACCTAGACTTTTTTCCTCAACCAGATTCTGCGCAATTAAAAAGTCCAAGTATTGTTTCAAAACACTGCAGTTAATGTTGGCTTTATACATGATATGAGTTAGCTTTAAAGGTCCGTGACGAGCCAAGACTTTAAGAATATCTATATACATCTCGAGCTTGGATCTTCGCATTTTCTTAAACCTTCTGCATTATTTTTCCTCAACATTCTATAAATCATTTACGGATTTAGACTACGTTTTTCCATATAAACCCCTTTTGTATCTAGACAACATTTTCTTCTTTTTTGCTAATCACCGTGTTCAGACTGGATTCTAACGAGAGTAGTCAGTCGACTCTCAAAGGCGGTAACCAAATCGTCAGCTAAGATTCTTTGCAGCTCTTGTGAAAGTGTATTTGTTTCGTTCTTGAAGGTGTTCATCATTTTCTTTTGGAGTTGTCTACGCTCTTCAGGGGATAATGTTTCTTTCAAGTTTTATCCTCCATCAAAGAGCGATAGTAAGCGTTTACCTTTAACTAGTTTATGAATTCAAAATATGAATTTCAAATACACTTTCGTTTTCTAAAGAATATCATATCATCTTTTTGGCAAACGCATTCGAAGCCAGCCTCTATGAGATGTTGCGCCTCTCTCAGTGTCTTTGCAGACGTATTCATTGCTATTGAAATTGACGAGTTTAACGTATTCTAGGGTGTTCTAGATTCTCTTCTGCCCAAGCAACTGCATGATGTAAAAGCTATCTTTCGTCCTGTGACATTCCATTGTGGCTCTCCAATGACGAAATGTGCGCACATATACTAATTGACTAGTTGAGAAGTTTTGACATGCGCAACAATTCAATCTATCTAGATCTTTGTCCAACCAAAATCAACTTTCAGGGCAATGTTTTTTGCAACCAATTCATCCATTATTTTCATAATTTCTTGTTCTGGCAAGTCGATCTTGAACTTTTTTCTTAAGTTTTCTTTGATTTCTTTGATAGAACAACTACTGCGGCTATCCAGTATTTTAGGCACAATGTTGCACATGTCTTCAAAATAATTCCAAGGCCAGATCACCCAGATCCAATCTATTTTTTTGCTGTAATAGTCTGGAATAAATCTTGAAGTTTTAATGTGGAATATTGTTGCCGTTCTTATTTCCTTAGGGTTAAGTTCTTTCACGAATTCCTTTGCAATAATCATGCTCTCTCCAGTATCTGTGATATCGTCAACAATCAAGACTTTCTTTCCAGATAAATCAGCATTAATCGGGTATCTCAAATGCGCCTTTCCATCTTTGGCAGCAGTTATCCCCCAATGGTCAACTTTTACTGAGACCAGATCTTTAATTACCATCAAATCACAGATGACTCTAGCAGGTACAAAACCTCCTCTTGAAAGAGCAATTACTATGTCAGGCTGATATCTGTCTTTCTTGATTTTCCTCGCGATTTCGTTGATGTTTTCGTATATTTCCTCCCACGAAGGAAGCCAGCAATCAAATTTCTCCATGTGCCTGCATATCTGGAAATTCCATTAATAATATTTCTGTCCATATGCATTGCGAGCGCAAAGCTGTGAAACTGTATTTCATTTACTAACCTAATTTGGCAAAATAGATGAGTAGAGTTACAGGAAAAAGGAAATTGAAAAGCATACTGTTGCACAATTCAAGGAGAACTTCCGGTCAATCACAAGGATCAGCTAAGAAAAATGACGAAGAAAATGACTGAAATTACGAACATTCTGGTAAATATTCCTCTATGCGAAAGCGCTGCCGTTGGAATTGGTTTTTCAATAAGACAAAGTGCAAAAAGTGTTGCTAAGTAGAACAAATTTGATGCTAAGACATCGTTGAATATTATTTTCAATCCAGTGCGACTTTTGCGGAAACGTTCAAACTAAAGCGTCTCTCAAAGCTTTGGCGCACGTACAGTCTCTTTGGCTTGGTATCATTTTGAGCGCTCTAGAGACCAGTTTTTTGAAGTTCTCGATATTTTTCTTCATAGTTTTCATTACTTCTCTGGTTGAAACGGTTTTCTTAGCCCAAACATCGTAATCAGTTATCATGGCAACACAAGCATAGCATAATTCAGCTTCTCTTGCAAGAACGCACTCAGGATACAGAGTCATTCCTATTACATCAGCACCCCAATCACGGAAAAGCTTTGATTCCGATTTTGTGGAAAATCGTGGTCCTTCTATACAAACGTAAGTTCCTTCACTGTGCACTGCGACTCCAATGTTTTCCCCAGCTTTTATCAAAACTTTTCGTAGTTCAGGACAGAAAGGGTCAGCCACCGATATGTGACAAACTCTTCCTCCTTGATAGAAAGTATCTGCTCTTTTTTTCGTTCTATCTATGAACTGATGCAAAATGACAAAATCTCCTGGTTTGTAATCTTCCCTCAAACTACCCACAGCAGATGCTGCAATTATTCTTTTTACACCAATTTCTTTGAGCGCCCATATGTTTGCCCGATAGTTGACTTTATGAGGTGGAATTGTGTGATTTTTTCCATGCCTGGGAAGAAACGCAATTTTTCTTCGGTCATGAAGGGAAATTGTGATTAGATCAGACGGTTCTCCGAATGGGGTATACACCTTTACATTCTTTTCTTCCATGAACATGGAAGGATCATATATACCCGTGCCGCCTATTATCCCGATTTCTAAATTTTCTTCTGACATTTATGGGTCACCCCAGAATTACTAAACTGACAACAGTGCCTTTTTTAGCTTTTGTAAGATTGACAAATAATGGCTAGTTACCGTGTGTATACATAAATTTTGGTAATGTTTGTCTTGTTATTCAGGCGCATAGCACTTACCATAGTCCAAAAAAATTGAAATCAATACCTAGTCCATAATGGTTCTTTATATCAAGCGTGCACATCTTTTTGTTCCGTTCCCATACTACTCGTAACCGCACCAATCAAGTATGGTTAATGCTAGAATCTTTGCAGTTTCTACTACGGAGTCAATCTCCACGTACTCATCTGCTGAGTGGAGACCAGAACCGTGTGGACCTAAACAGATTGCAGGAATTTTGCCATGTAGCACGTAATGTCGAGTGTCGAGGCCTGCTGAGCCACCGATAAACTTGGCCTTCTTTCCAGTTAGTTCCTTAACAAACTCCGTCACTGTTTGAACGATTGAGTGATTTACATCTTGCTCGTGAGGTCTTGCTCGCCAGCCAAACCATTTAATTCTCGGAGGATTTTCTCTCAACCAAGGGTCCTCTTCTGCCACTCTATAAATGGTGTCCTCAACTTGTTTCTTAACATCCTCTAACTCCTCTCCTGGCGGCCACCCTATTCGACATTCTAACTCTGCCCATCCAGCGACAGTAGAGGGCCAGTCTCCGCCTTGGATTTTTCCTATATTAATTGTTGTTGCGTGTCCTTTCGTGGCTGGTTCTACCTCTGCGGGGGGATATCTTATTCTACTCTGTCGCTCATTGTTTAGCTTCAATAACGCGTTGTATATCTTCATTGCCTTACCTATAGCGTTCACACCTAACTGGGCAAAAGCAGCGTGGGCTGATTCGCCTAGAACTTTAACTCCGAAATACATTACGCCGCTGCTCGCGATTTCAATGTTGTATACGTCAGTCGGCTCCGTTATTATTGCTGCATCCGCATGATAGCCTTTCAATATGGTGGCTAGGGTTCCTCCGATGCCCCCGTCTTCCTCCTCTATTGTGCTCTTGAATATGACGTCTCCCGCTGGCTTGGCTCCTGTGGCTTGAATACATTTAAACGCGTGAACCATGGCGGCGATGCCTCCCTTCATATCTGCTGCTCCTCGACCGTAGAGCTTGTCATCAACTATTTCGGCGCCCCATGGATCATGCGTCCAAGCGGACACTGGCTCTGGGGAAACAACGTCTATGTGACCAGCCAGTATAAGGGACCTTCCTCCTCCACTGCCCTGCAATCTTCCTATGACGTTTGGCCTTCTTTTATAGCCAAATTTGGTGTACGAGGTGGTCTTGAAGTATGCTGGATGTTTTTCAAGCTCCGCTACGTCTGGCTCCCAGACATGAACTTCCAGCCCCAAATCCCTGAATGTTTTCTGCATAAACCTTTGAGCAGCTCCTTCATATCCAACAACGCTGGGAATTTTAACCAATCCTTGCAGAAATTTCGTCATCTCATCTCTTTTTTCATCAATCTCTTTCAAAACCCTATTTTGCAATCCAGATTGTTTACGTGTTCCACAATTCAACAGAGCCTTAGAGTCGCACATGGTCATATCTCCACATTGCCCTATATGTACATACAATATAGAATTTGTCCACGCGCGCAGTAATGTTTAATTTTTAATAGCAACAACTGGTGAGAGGAGCTTTAGTATGGATAAAATTCGTTTTGGAAGAACCAAATTGGAAGTATCGAGGCTTTGCTTTGGTACAGAACCCTTCACTATTCCCAAAGGTACGGCTGATCAAAAAATTGGTGGAGACGTTTCGCCTGAGAAAGCCGGACGAATGTTGAAGAACGCCCTTGAGTTAGGCGTTAACTTTTGGGATACTTCGAACGACTATGGAACTCATCCTCATGTCGCTGAGGGCTTGCGTTTAGTTCCAAGACGAGAAGTTGTGATTGCTGATAAGTCATATGCTAAGACAACCGAAGATGCAAAGGCGGACCTCAAGAAGTCTCTGACAGAACTAGATACTGATTACATCGACATAATGCTCTTGCATTACGTGCCTTACCACGCAAAACGAGAGCACAATACACTCTCGACCAAATACATCGAGTTAGGAAATTTAGAGCAACGATTAGAGGCCTTGAAAACTTTTTGCGAAGCTAAAGAAAGTGGAGTTGTGCGGGCGGTGGGGCTCTCAACTCATAGTACTAAAGTCGTTAAAGCTGCTTCTGCGATGCCGGAAATAGACGTTATTTGCACAATCTTGAACAAGGTCGGCGCTTGGATTGAAGATGGCACGTTAACTGAACATATTTCAGCCATCAAGGGCGCTTATGAAGCGGGCAAAGCGGTCTACGTCATAAAACTCTTGAACGCCGGGAAACTGCGAAGCAAAAGTGAATCATCCTTAAGATTCGCTTTTCAGCAGCATTTATTCATCAATGCCTTCAACATTGGAATGTATAGTGTTGATGAGGTTAAAACAAATGTTAGGCTCTTGGGGGCTGTGCTGCAAAAGAAACTGTCTAGCGAATGATAGGTTTTCGTGCGCGCAAGCTCAAGCTCGCGTTTTTTCTTCCCTGTTAACGAAGGCTATAACTGCAAGTAAACTATCAAAACGTCCCATTAAATATGTAGTGAAGTAGACTCTACATAGGAAGAAATATAAACTGGCTCAGGTAAGCAGAACGATATGTCTTTTCGTTTTACGCTCATGAGAGAGATTGAGTTAAATGACCATAATAATCGATGATGCTGGTAGTGGGGACCTTCTTTTCGGCGTTGTTATTGGAGCTTATCGCAGTGAAACGCAGGAATTTAGATATGGTGTGGTGAGTGTTAAGTATTTTCAATCTGCCCGTTTTCTTCGGAAAGACTATTTGAAGCAAGCCTCAAAGACAGTATTCCAGTTGCTGGACATACTTCACTTCAAAAAGCATGAACCCATCATGATCTGTAAAGGCTACATCTTTGATAGAGCTGTTAAGGATTTACAGAAGAAGTACGGCGACTCTCCAATTGATCGAATTAAGGTGACGGGGGAATCGCAGCGCCTTACTGAGATAGCATACTTAGATGAGATAAGAAATTTAGGTTACGAACCCCTCAAGGAGAGGGAAGAGAAAAGGGCAAAGAGTTTTTTTCATATGTTGCGGTGGCTAAAGGAAAACCCAGACATGATCAAATATGCAAAGACGGGTTGGCCTCGGCTCTCCAAATACCGCTTGTTTAGACGTTCTGCGCGCAAATTTTGAGAAAAATGCCATAAGGATTCGCTGCGCGCGACAGAACATACTCGAAACTTCCTGAACACCAATGATACCTCCCTTCTTAAATTGAAAAAAGAGGTTGCGAGGGAATATTGCCATTCATGATGGAAATACGAATTCGGGATACATGTCTTCTGTTCTAGTCGTAGGATCACTCGTTTTATTTCCATTAGTTTCCTTGGTTTGAATTATTAATTAATATAGGCGTGCTTTTGTATGGATATTGTTTCTCGATTCGCTACCTTTATCTGCATAAAACTTGGAGTATTAATTGTTGTAAGGGAGAGAGACCATGACAAAGAAACCAACGAAGAAAGAGGCTCTTGAAGCCCTTGACTTCATTATAAGCGTGCTTAAGGAGCATGAACAGGACTTGGACCGCTTGATCGGTGAACTAGATGACGTAACAAAGCGGTTTGGTAAAACCGGTGAGGTGTCGGGCAAGTTCGATGCGGTTGAGGGGCGTCTCTCGGGCCTTCAAACTGAGGTCTCTGACTTAATCAAGTTTATCTCTTCTCCCCGTGAAGCACGAACTCATGCTCACGGACCACCTGTGATTGTTAAGTGCAAACAATGGGAAGATTTTAAGGTGTTGGCGACTGGAGCGGAGACGGTTTCTTTTCTTTTTAAGGAAGCGGAAAAGACTTTCCAAGCTGATGCCTTGAAAGGAGGTCGAGTTCTGACTTATAGTGGGGAGTTTCCTCGGGATACTAGGTTGCTGAAGATCTGGTTGGCGAGAGAGCTAAACGTTGCTGCGGACAGTGTTTTCGAAGGAGTTTTAGCGGTCGGATAGATCTTTTTTCTGCACGTTTAATCTTCATTTTTGTTGTTGAGATGTGCTAAACAATTCTTTTATGCGGGTTTAAAGCGTTATTATAGTGAGTCTTACGATAGTTGACGCATGTTTAGGCTAAAATGGAGGTCTGTGGATTGAGCGATGAAGAA
>CP070759.1:1131042-1135397 GCA_020348945.1 Candidatus Bathyarchaeota archaeon | reverse complement strand
GGACACTAGAAGCTTCAATTATCTTTTTCAGCGTCTAGCCTGTGATTCTCTCATTGCAACTCGCTGAGAAACTGTGCAGAGGCGAAAAGGTTTTTCGATAAACGCTAGAATTTTGCCTTGATGGGTTTGACTTTTCCGCCTTTTTCTTGAATTAGCTCAGATAGTTGGAGAAGAGTCTTGCTCACTCGTTTCTTGGCCAAACCCGTATTTTCGGCTGTGGTGGAGAAGTGAAGCTCTATGTGAGGAATCGTTTCTTCGCCTCTGGGATGCGATTTTATATAGACGTAGGGGTTGTCATGCATCACTCGATCGATGAGGGGAGCAATCGCTGATTCCCCCATTCCGGTTATGCCTAAACTGGTTTCAAAAAAAGTTACTTCACCTGCAATTTCCTTAAGCAGAGGCGCCACGGACTCGTCGAATATAGCCTTTAGCTCAGAGGGAATCCCTGGCAACGCTATAACCGTGATGTCGTCATGTTTTATGGTCACGCCTGGGGCTGTTCCCACGGGGTTGAAAATGGGTTTGGCTTTTTCTGGTAGTTTTGCCATCTTGATGCGATGAGGTGTCAGCTCAGCTCTTTCCATTCGGCCTTCCTCTGCGTACTGGTGATACTTTGCTTCTATCATTTTTAGAGCTTGATTATGCGTTGTCAGTTTGCGTTTCGTTGCTTTGGCGATGCCTTCTAAGGTTTTGTCGTCGAAGGTTGGGCCAAGTCCTCCAGTGGTGATTATGAAATGGGGGTTGCGTTGAATTGTTTCTTGTATGGCTTTAGCTATTTCTTCGATGTTGTCGCTTATGATGGTGATGCGGTGAACTTTTAGTCCGAGGGTTGTGATGCGTTTGGCGAGCCATTGGGCGTTGGTGTTGAGGGTTTTACCTATTAGCAACTCGTTTCCGATACAGATGAGTTCTATTACTGTGTTAGTCATCGGTGTTTCACTAATCTTAACAGGGGTTTGACATTATTGTTTTGGGACTCTATGTAAATAATTGCTTCGTTTAAAGTGTTTTTGATGTTGTTTGCGTTGTTTTTCTTTCTTTTTTCCCAAAAATCCTCCCTACATATGGAGTACATATGAAGTCTAGAAAGTTTTGTTCGTGAAATGGAAAATCTTACAATTACGGTCGGAAGGTTCTAATATCTCAAGTTGCAGATGAATACTAAAAAATATGAGGCGTATAGCGTGTCCTCAACCAGTCCTTTCTTCGAGCCTTTTGTTGAATCCGCCCAGTTTGATCAACTGCGTGACACAGTGGAGTCAGAGTTTGATGTGGAGGACAGTCTCATGGAGTATGGAGTTCCAACTTTTTACGTGAAGCTGCGGCAGGATTCAAAGCAGGCTTTTTTGAGGCTTATTAAACGCTTTGACGCCACGGAATTTGTTCCAATTCTCAGGGAAAAAGATGAAAGAGTTGTGTTGCAAGTTATACCGAAACCTCCTACAAAACCCAGCCGGAAGATGGTGAATATTGGACTGTTTTTTGCAACTCTTGGAACTGTGTTTCTTTCTGGATATCTTTTATCTGTAAACATTGTGGATGCTCTGATATTTACAGGGGCGCTTATGGCAATACTGGGTTCTCATGAGATGGGACACAAGCTATTGGCTGATAAACACGATGTGGAGGCTACCTATCCCTATTTTATTCCAGGTCTTCCACCCATTGGCACTTTCGGAGCTGTTATTAGGCAAAAGTCTCTTCCTCCAAACAAGGATGCTTTGTTTGATGTGGGGTTCGCTGGGCCAGTAGCGGGTTTCTTAGTGACAATATTTGTCACTCTTATCGGGGTTCTTTTGTCCGTTCGCGTTGCAGAGTTGCCTCTGGGCGCAACTCCGTGGCCTTATCCTAAACCTATCTTATTTGAGTGGTTGTTTGATTTCGCTGTCACGTTTTTTCCACCAAGTGGAATAGGCGATTGGATACTGGTGCATCCTGTTGTTTTTGCTGGTTGGATTGGTATGCTTGTTACCATGCTTAATTTGGTTCCAGCAGGCATGTTGGACGGTGGTCACGCGATGCGAAGTTTGTTTGGAGAGCAAACGTGTCGTATTCTTTCGATTTTGGCCACTATGTTGCTGTTTCTGTCAGGCTATTATCTCATGGCTATGTTTACTTTTCTTCTATCTATGCAAAAGCATCCTGGTCCTTTGGATGACGTTTCAAAACTCGCGATTAGTCGGAAACTTGCTTTTCCTGCACTTGTTTCCATTTTTGTTCTTTGTATGTCTTTTCCTATTTTGTAGCTTGAATGCGTCAATTCATAAAGTTCTGATAGATTATGAGTTAATGTTAGGAGGTTGCCTCTTTCTCCTTTGTAGTTTCACCTATAACTTCTCTAATCTATCTTCATCTTAGCGCAAGCTGTTTTTTCATGAAAATATCGTTTTCAACGTTCTACTTTAAATAAGCTCCAAATAGAGTCTCGAAAACTGAAAAACAAGTTTCATCCCAGAAATAATGGAAATCAGAAGAGGACTGGCTTTACGTTTGCACACACAAAAACCTTACGCTCTTCAAAAAACACAAAAGAACACCACATAGAAGTATTGGAAATCAATAGTCATAATGCTTAATACCGCAACAAGTGGAGACATCTCCCGCAACTCCCTCTTTTTTAAAAAGGTTCCTAAAGAATAGGAGCGAAGTGCAAGCGCGCGGTCTTGGCTGGAATTTTAGGCTGTGAGTAGTTTCTTTTTTGCTATTATTTTTTCTATCCATTTTTTGGCGCCGATTTTCCTGCTGATTTCTAAGGCTTGATTTAGGAGGCTGTGGGCTTTTTCTCTGTCTCCTTCCTGGTTTCGCTGTAGGTATGTTGAGCCGTATTCGTAGAGGGTTTGGATCAGTTCGGGAAGAGCTTCTATGGCTTCAAATTCTCTTTTGCTTTTCCCGAAAGATTCTATAGCGGATTTCCAGTCTTTTTCATGGCTAGACAGCATTCCCTTCAGCCTGTTAGTCAAAGCCATGTGGAGTCTGCTTTTTGATTTGACCGCGATCTCGTATGCTTCATCAGCCAAGTCTTCCGCTTTCTTGAACTCACCCATCTTCAGGTACAATTCGGAAAGCCAAATATAAGGTACAAAACCCGTAAAGGGCAACTGCACGGGGCAGCGTGTTTTTCCTCCCATTTTCTCTACGACTTCAATCATTTTCTGCAGGATTTCTTCAGCCTTACCGTATTCTTCCCTTTCGTAATATAAACGACCAAGTAACGAGTTAACAAAATTGAGATCTAGGTAGATATGTGTCTTTTCGGCAATTTCTAAGGCTTGCAAGTGGTACTCGCGTGCCTTATCCCATTCTCCCATAATTCGATACGCTTCTCCAAGTGTGCCCAGTGCAATGCAAAAACTGGCTAGGTCGCCGGTTTTCTTGCTTGTTTGCATTGCTTCCTCCGCTGACTCTGTGACTTTTTCCAAGTCTCCGGTAAGCATGTATACCCACGCTTTCCCTGTCATCATAGAACCTAACCAAGTCATGCAACCTACTTTCCCAGCATACTCCAATCCCTCCTCCGCATATTCCATAGCTCTATGAAAATCTCCAAGCGCGAAATAAAACCAAGGGATGAACATGTACCCTTCCGCTGCAACTAGAGGATAATTGTTTTCTAAAGCAGTTTTTATGCCCTCCTTAATGTATTCGGTAGCTTTTTGAAGGTCAGTAAGTTCCGTGAATACAAGATCGGTGTAGCAATTTGCTTTGACTTCAAGGGCACCAAGTTTCTCAGCAAGATTAAGCGCCTTGCGACCTAGAGAAACGCCCTTAGAGAGGTTTCCCAAAACATAAATGTATATATCTGCCATCCCAAAGTAAACCTGAGCCAATTCAGGACTTTCAGGCTCATTTTCCAGAATCTTCAAAGCCTCATTGAAGTGGGCTAAGGCATCTTCGTATCTTCCAAGTTGGTATACAAAAATATCTGCCATTGTAGAATAAACTCTAGTCAGTCCTCTTTTGTCTCTGGTTTCTTTCAGCAACATCACTGCTTCGCTGAAATACTTCAGACTGGCTTCAAATTCCATGTTCCAATTCTTCAGATTTCCTAAAGTCTCTGTAACACGGGCTTTCTCCCTTACGTCGCCACCCGTTCTATCTAAGAGGTTTAAGGCTGACTCGAAGTAGGAGGAAGCCTCCCCATTAGCATACACTTCCTTCGCCCTATCTCCTGCCTTCAAAAAGTACTCCAAAGCCTTTGTGTCGTCTCTCCCTTCCATAAAATGATATGCAAGCTCATCCGCATACTCCTCAAGATTCTCAACATGCAACTTCTCCAAAATCTGGCCAATCTGAAGATGATGACGCCTCCTCCGAACGGTACTCACATCTTCATACAACACGTCTCGAACCTG
>CP070759.1:1126552-1130942 GCA_020348945.1 Candidatus Bathyarchaeota archaeon | reverse complement strand
TGAGTTCAAGAGAGAAAGAATTTTTAGTGTCAAAGGTTCCAGAGGAAATTAGATTTCAGGAATATATCTTTACTATTCTCGGATTGGTGCTCTTGTCTGTAGGCATATTCACAGCGTTTCTCTTAAACGTCCGCTTGGGTATCTTTTTCGTCATGGGAGGAACAGTGATGACAATGATAGGAGTAGCATTTCCACCAAAAAAGAAGTTGAAGAGGGAAAAACAAGAAAAAGAACCAGAAAAGGCGCATTCATGTCCCAAATGCAACAAGGAAATATCAGAGAACTTCAAAATTTGTCCATATTGTCGTTTTAACCTGAAATCTCGCGCAGGCGCATTCTCAAAGAGACCTGAAAAGTAAACGCGTACGCACGCATCTGAAGTCAATGCAACTAATGAGAAAAAGGTTAAGAGCTCAATAGAACTAAAGCAGACTATTGAAACTTTAATTAGTGACGAAGCGTTGTTGTTGGCAAAGTTCCTGAGAGATGAACGGAAGGATTGGACTCCAAGAATTGCGATTCTCTCTTAGTTTCCTCTTTTCTGCGCGCGCCAACATCACATAGTCAAACTCTATCTAATGAATAGAAAGTTAGCGGTTGAGATTCATGTTTTGGTAATGCGTGCGCAAGATGCCTAGAGCTCTCTAGTAAGGAGTTTTGTTCAATTTGATTTTCCGAATCGAGTATCCCGCATAGTCAGATAAAAAATGAGCGACTATGGGACCTGTAAGATTGTTTGTAAAGTAGAATATAATGCTGAGAACTAGAACAAATGGGAATACCTGTAATGCAGATTTG
Organism: Candidatus Bathyarchaeota archaeon; assembly: GCA_020348945.1. GTDB lineage: Archaea > Thermoproteota > Bathyarchaeia > Bathyarchaeales > Bathyarchaeaceae. Next base: position 1,130,144 of record CP070759.1, on the reverse strand, counting down.
ATAGAGGCTACCTTAGGTGACCCCGCTTTAGGCATCTCATGGGCTTCTGGTTCTTTAGAATAGGCGTACCATGTTGGTAGGTGCCAAATTGTGTTAATAACAGAAGCGACAACAATGCCTGAGAACCCAAATATTCCAGCACAAACACTAACAAAGAAACCACGAAAAATCAATTCTTCAATCAGTCCCCCACACAATAAGAGGAAAAGGGAATAAACAATGAAGCCCAGAGGATTTTCAAAGAACAATGTCTTAAAGCCTCCTAATACTTTTTTGAGTGATATGTTTGAGCGTTTTGGCATTATGAAAAAAGAAAAACAACCTAATAGCAAGCCAGCAACAAAAGAGATAGATAAGTTATTCCTCGAAAATCCTAGGTATCCAACATTTTCAAATAACACAAAAAATGTTATCAACAAAATAACTATCAATCTCAGGATGTAAACATTCGGAAAGAGATAAAACCTTAAAGATGTTTTTCTTGTTTGCCATTCATACAACCGCTTAAAGGGCTTGTTCAGTTTAGGGTGCCAAATGAAGATTTCAATCAACATTAATAAAGAAAATGCAAGCAACAGACTCAAAGTTAATTGAAAAATCGTTTCCTTTTTCCCCTAATGGTATATAATGTCACTATTATATTTTAAAAAGGCATGATAAGACACTTACCTTATGCATAGAAAATATTTTTGAACATGAGAAATGTGGAAAAATTAATAGCAGAACCAAGAGAACTAATTAGAATTGTGAAGAAAAATGATTACAAGCAGAATTAGAAAACGGCATTGGTTTCTTTTTATTCTGCTCATAGTTGCTCTTGTTCTATTTCCTATTGCTCTTGCTTTTGCTCTTGCTTTTTCTAGGGGTGAGCAATACCATGTTGTGGATGAAGAATTTCAATCAGTCTTCTCCCTTTCAATGATTATGTCTTTCGTATTGCTGATAATAGGAATTATATATTTTGAGAGATGGAGAAGAAGGCAACGGCAAAAATAGATGTAGAAAAGTTATGGTAGAACCGAAAGAACTGAACAGAATCTAGAAAAGAAGAAGAATTCCTAATTGTCCTACTGGCTGATGCGCGCGCGACGCTCATTGTTGTCTTAGCCTAGTGAAGAGGACTGTGGCAGCTAGAGCTATAAAAACGATAATTGCACTTGCTTCCGCCAGGTTGACAATGTTTTGGTTTCCACTTTGCCCTACTGAAATGCCTACTAACGCCCAGATAATTACCAGTCCATACGCTATGTCTTTCCTTGTGGCCAAGACCAGCATGGTAATCAACAAAGCAACTATTACAATTAGAGTGGCCCATGTTTCCGGACTTATTCCGAGGCCATCCCAGCTCACTGAAACCAACGTCACAGTCACATTAGCAATCGAGGCTATGGTGATCCAACCTAAGTAAACGCTGAAGGGCACATGAATAGCCAGTTTCTCACGAAATCCAATTTTGGACTTCCCGATACTGAGGCGCAGATAAACCGAAATTAAACTTGCCAAAAGCAGAAACATAAGAACGACAGATAAACTAAGATACTCAAACTGCCAAAGAAAGAGCCAAACAATGTTGAATATACTGCTAAGAACAAACAGCCAGCCAATATCCTTCTTATAGTCTTTGCCTTTCTCGCTCGGCAATGCTTGAAAGACTACGAAAATCCCCAACAAAATGTAAATGACTCCCCAGATGGAGAACACGTAACCCGCAGGAGTGATAAGCGTCGGGTTTGCATCAGAAATCTGAGCCGTGTCCTTTCCTCCGAGAATTGTGGTGCTGCCCGCTAAGCCATTGACTAGAACCATCAAAATAAAGGCTAAGATGTTTGCCCACTTTAGAAGGCTAGAATTTGGAGCCGAAACCAGCATCCTCCCATTCTCATTCCGTATTCCTTGTATATAAAATCTGGTATGCGCGCGCAATCATTCTGGTAATGCTATTCTGTTGTGTGTGTGCGTTAAAATTTAAGCCCAAACCCAAAACACACACACCTTCTTGAAATACAGCACCCACCCCCTCGGATCATGCGTATTCTTTTATACACGTGCCTTCCCAACTTAAGCTAGGGCTGAAAATGGAACTGAGAATTCATAGAGCAAAATTAAGCAACCTTTATCAAATAAATTCGCTTTGCGAGGAACTTTTGGGGAGTAGCGTTGGTAGTAGGGAAGAAATATTTCGGAAGGCTTTGAAAAATAAAGATTATCTGTGTTTAGTAGCTGAAATAGGCAGAGAAGTTGTCGGTTTTATTGACTTGTGGGCTTTTCCAGACGTTGCACATGGAGCACATCTAGCTCAGATTCAGAATTTTGTTGTGACAAAAAAGATGAGAGGCAAAGGAATAGGGACTAAATTGCTTGAAGAGATAATCAAGATTTTCAGAGATAAAAAATATCACGAACTTCATGTCTGGGCTGAGAAAGAAAACGAAGAGGCTATAAGATTATACAAGAAACTTGGCATCAATAATGAATGCATATTGCTGGAAATGGAAGAATGGGAGTGAACGTTTGCATGCATGCGCAGTTGGTTGGTTGGGGTTAAAATTTAACTCCACACATGCTCATAATCACTCACCTGCACGCGCGAGAGCTATAGCAAGGGTCTAATAAAAGAGAGAAAACAACGTAATAATCACCCCTAAAAATAGTTAATTTTAAAACACAGACCCTACACAATAACGTAGTCAAGAGGTGAAAAGTTTGGTAAAAGTAGGCAACTACGAGGTGCCAGAAGGAATACACTACTCAGAAGACTACATGTGGGTACGCGTCGAAAACGGAAAAGCCAGAATCGGCATAACCGACTACGCCCAAAAACAACTCCGCGAAATCGTGTTCGTTGAACTCCCAAGTGAAGGCGATACCCTCACTAAGGCTGAACCCTTCGGAACCGTAGAATCAGTCAAAGCCGTCTCCGATCTAGTTGCCCCAATAGGCGGCGAGATCGAACAAGTCAACGAGGAAATAAGCGAAAAACCTGAACTACTAAACGAAGACCCCTACGACAAAGGCTGGCTTCTAGTCGTATCCCCAACCAATCTGGACGCTGAGTTAAAGCAGCTCATGGACTTCAACAAAGCAGTAGAATGGCACAAGGAACACTCCAAGGAAGGCTAAACATGCCACGGAGAATCGTCATCATCGGCGCCCATGCCGCAGGCGTCGATGCAGCAGTAGCAGCAAGAAAAACAGACAGAACCGCTGAAATCACTCTCCTCACCACAGAAAAAAGAGCAGGATACTCACGGTGCGGCATCCCATTTGTATTAGGAAAACACATACCCAAATTCAACGACCTCATCGTTTACCCACCGGGCTTTTACAAAATGATGAAACTCAACATCCAATACGAAACAACTGCAACAAGCATCGACACAGAAGCTAAAACTGTGGAAATTCAAGGCAAAGCGGGAAAGAGAGAAAAACTGGAGTATGACAGCCTAATCATCGCCACTGGTGCCTCCCCCTTTGTTCCACCGATAAAAGGACGAGAAAAACAAGGAGTTTACGTAGTCCGCACCCTCGAAGACGGAGAGAAAATCGAAGAAGCCATTAAAACAGCCAAATCAGCAGTCGTCATAGGCGCTGG
>CP070759.1:1119183-1126452 GCA_020348945.1 Candidatus Bathyarchaeota archaeon | reverse complement strand
TGATCTGGATTGCAGGTGCTAGGACCAGAAGACTAAAATTAAGCAGTCTTTGCGTGCGCAAGAATGATTAAGCGATGGTTACGCTCTTGGATACGATTTCTCGAAACTTCACTGGAACCCCCATGTCTACCATCATTTTGAGAAAAATGACGGGATCAAAGCCTTCAGGTGCGATTACACCCCTATCTACGTTTCCTTTTATGCACATCTTTGCTGCTGTGATTGCTGGGGCGGCGACAAAAGTATCAGTTGTCCCTAACCTCCTGAACATCTTAAGCTTTTCATCTGCGCTAGTTTCAGTGCTTCCTTGAGTTAATGTATATTTTAGTCTATACCCAGCTTTTTCCCCGTCTATCTCAATCACCATAGACCAGATGTATTCTGGCGGAGTTACAACTGTGCTTTCGTTCTCAGTGAAGAAGGAGTTAACGGGGCGGCGCACTAGGCTCAGCAGGACGTCGCGTGGAGCGACTTTTACGCCTTTCACGTTTATGGTGTCGTAACTCGCAAAACCAAGTTTTACCAATGCCCCTGCTATTATATCAAGTGGATACATAAAGTCCACATTTTTGACGCCTTTTCCGATGAATCTAGGTAGCGTTAACGGTTCCTCATGAGAATGTCTAGTAACTAGTCGTGGACCTACTGGGTCTGGGAACTTATACTCCTCCAAACCGCTGAAGGGTAGATAACGCTTGTATTCTCCATTTTCGAAAATAACAGGCTTTTCAGCGTAGTCATCAATTGCTACGTCAGGACACCATCCAGGGTCCCAAGCCTCGACGACTTCCTCAGGTTCCTTTGAGGGCTTACCCCCCATCACAAGTCTTATCTTATCCACGCTGTCGAGTTTGTCACATACGTATCTAACAAGTACATTAGTAATTCCAGGGCTCCCTCCACAACCAATGACAGCAGTCAACCCAGCTTTTTTAAACTCTTTATCAAACTCCAACGGTTTATTTCCAGTCAACTCCTTCCATGTTTTTTCATCAAAAGCAGTATCTACGTAGTGTGCTCCGCTTTTCAATGCGGCTTTCTTTATGTTCGAGTTGAATCGGGGCAGAGTCAGATTGATTATTGCGTCTACGCCTTTGGCAGCATTCAACAAATCCTCAAGATTTCCGGCATCAACACGCGTTATGGTTATTTTATCGCTTCCTATTTTTCTAGAAACTTTCTTAGCTAACTCTAAATCTATGTCAGCCAAAACGATCTCAGATACTTCAGGGTCTCTGGATAATATAGAGGCACAGGGGGCACCTTGACCTCCAGCTCCAACGACTAGAAACTTCAATATTTTCACCTGCATTCTCGAACCTTCTAAGAGTTATTTAAACATTCTTTATGCATCCACGAAAAAATAGATAAATACACGCGCGCAAAACTAGCCGTGTATGTACAGAAGTGTACATAATTCAACTTGTAAGCGACATGTTGATTTATGGAAAGCGTTAAGTGTTTAGATTATTCAGATTAGTCGGTATGACTTTTCGAAACGGATTTATCATGGGTTTGATTGCTGGCAGCATTCTTGCATACATGGCATTAGGATACACAGGTGGCGCGGAAAACCAACAAAGCGCTATCCAAATAATAATCTCTTTTTCTATTGCAAGTGTAATTGCAACAATATATGTCGTTCTCAGACGCAGATCATTCATTAACACAACGGTCAACGGTTTCATAGTAGGCGTTTCATTATCAGCAACTTCAATCTCATGGCTACTCTATGGAATCAGTTACCCCTAGCTAGGTTGTGACATCATTTCCAAATAGCGTTTTGCAGAAACCACCAACATGTAGATTAGTTGGGGCACTACAAACATCAATTCGTTAGGATGGAAATTTGATCTGAAGAGGAGAAAGCGCCCAAGAATGGCAAACGTTGAAATCATCACATAAAAATAAAAAAGAGCCTCGGACTCTTCGGATTGCCCGACGACCTTGAATGGTTGTATCATAGGATCAGTCCAGCCTTCATAAGAAAAATGCCTAAGGGAGCCTTCGTTATATTGAGCAAGTCCGGCGCAATCGGGCTAGGCGCTTTCAATGAGGTTCCTTGGCATAAACAGGAAGGCGAGAACATTCTCAGGGCAGTCGGGTTGAAGGTTAGCTACGGCGAAGAACCCCAGTATGGCGAGGACAGAAGGACCTTCAAAACTATCGGTGATTATGAACATGTTGAACTTATCGAGCTTTACTTGGACCATAAACAAAGCATGCATAAGATAGCGGATTTGAAGAAGCGAAGCACATCAACCGTGAAGGCCCAGATTGACACTCACGACATGGCGATAAAGCGGAGTGGGTTCTGTCCCAGATGTCGGAGAATCCATGGAAAACATGATGAAACAACCTCGCGCTCGCCGATTACATAAAAAGTTTCTGCACAAAAATTTAATATGTGCGTGCGCAGAGTTATCCCTGCGCTTTTTGTAAATCAGTGTCATAGCTATCACCGCAGCGAAAGCTACGACCACGATAAGAAGATAGTAAAGATAGGGGATACTTTCTTTTGGGATAACAGCAGACTCGAATACATTGAATTGCAGTTCTGTCGAGAGGACTTCTTCTATTTTCGACAAAGTGATGTTGCCGTTAAGCGATCCAAAATTCGTCAGAATTATTTGAGTCTCGTTTTGTGTCTCCATCTTTCTAAGTTTCCGATACAGAAAACAGGGCGTGGTTTAAACAGACATCTTTGTCGGTAATGAAGAAAGACTAGAAGATAATTCCATATGGATTTAAGTGTATAGAGAACGTATAGGTAAACGGAAGCTAGAAATCCGAACTAGCGGTTTGCTTTTCTCCTTAAATTTTTAATCCAACTTCAAATGATGTATGTAAAACAAAAAAAGAGGGGAGTAGTTTGTGGGTCTCTTCTTGAAACAAAGGTGGGCTAACTGCGCTATATTCTAAGGCTGACTCTGGCGTAACGCCCAGATCCACTGAAGTACACACCACCCAAGGCATTAGCAGGGGCGATACCATACAATTCCGCGGCGACTCTGTAACTACCAGTTCCAGGGGGATTGAGCACAAAAGAACCCGAACCGCTTTCGCTCACCACCCTGTAGGTTGACCAGTATTCGAGTATTACATGTTCAGTTACCGTTTGCCAGCTCCAAAATATCCACCAGCCAGTCCATCTCTGTACAAAAATCTTAAGACGTACAAGACACTGAGCCAGTCCAGAATTTATCAAACCGTTGATGGCGTAAGAATAATCAATGATTTTGCTACCAGTAGTAGAAACCGTAAACTCCTTAAAGAGTTTTGCATACGCGTTCGCAAAGTCCCAAGCATCACCAGAAATTAAATAGTTCCAAGCAGTTATGAATAATTCACCTGTAGAAGTGTCTGCGTAAGCAGTGTGAAAAGAGGAGGGTGGATCATGACGCCCGCCTAAGGATGTATAATGGTAAGGGGGTGCGAGTATGGGGGGAGGCGGTCGCGCCTGTACGGCAAGTGGTACTATCGTGGGTACGAACATTATAATCAAGAGAACAACAATGGATTTATTCCAATACTTATTCGTTTTTATCACCTCCTGATCCCAATCTCAAATGGATAATCAGCCATAAGGCTTGGAATATCCCTTGGTGTTATTCAAATATGTGTGCAAATACTATTTAACATTTCAGAAATGTTCTTCTAGAACGAATCTCCAAAAAAAGAGGGAAAGTTACGAGGTAGTTTCTCTTTCAAATAGCAAGTAATGGTTGATTGCACCCAAATCTTTCATAGAAGCTTGATAGGTATGGAGACGCCAGCCTCGCTCTTGGTGTTCTTCAATTTTTTTGCCAATATATTTGTAATGAGCAACTTCTTTCATGCATGCATGCAACAAAGTAAACAGTTTTTCCTACTGTTTTCATGTTGACGTTAGCGCCTACACGTTAACATTATTAAAATGAACTTACGCGCACATGTCGTCTATGTTGATGGTGTTAATATTCTAACCTAAAAGGTTATATTTTGCCCATGAATATTTCGGTGCTAGGCGGGTGTCGGGATGAGAGGTGGCCGTCAAATTCAAGGCTGATTCTAGACGCTGGTCAACGTTAGATTATAGTCTCTCCGAAACCGCAAAAGAATATACCACTTCTGCAAAATTGAAAATCAAACGCGAGCTTGGAGAATGAAAGAGAATGTTCAAAGAAGTAGAGCATATAGTTGACTTTCCGAAGCTTGAGCAGCGTATCTTAAAATTCTGGAAGGAGACGAATGCCTTTAAGAAACGCGTTGACCTGAGCCGAGGCAAGAAACCTTGGTCATTCATGGACGGACCTATCACGGCGAACAATCCTATGGGTGTTCATCATGCTTGGGGGCGCACGTACAAGGACGTGTTTCAACGCTACTGGGCCATGAAGGGATACGAACTTCGCTATCAGAACGGCTTCGACTGCCAAGGACTCTGGATCGAAGTTGAAGTTGAACGGGAACTTGGCTTCAAATCAAAGCGTGACATTGAAGCCTACGGAATCGCCGAGTTCGTCAAGAAATGCAAACAAAGGGCTCTGCGCTACTCCTCTTTACAAGTCGAACAGTCCATTCGCTTGGGATACTGGATGAACTGGGACGACCCTCAACTCTTGCGTGAACTGGTAACCCGCCTAGAAAGCCAAGAAGAGATTTTAACCATTAAAGGACCCATGGGCCCAGTGTCTGACACCGTGGAGAACCTTGTCGGCAGACTGGGAACAACCCAGCTAGGTGGCTCATATTTCACCTTCTCCGACGAGAACAACTACACCATCTGGGCTGTCATAAAAAAATGCCATAAACATGGATGGGTATACAAAGGCAAAGACGTGATGCCGTGGTGTCCCCGTTGCTCCACAGCACTCTCTCAACATGAGATAGTTACTGAGGGCTACCGAGAAATCACACACCTAGGACTTACCCTTAGGTTTCCTCTTCGCGGACGAAATGGGGAGGCTCTTCTGGTTTGGACAACGACTCCTTGGACCCTCTCCTCCAATGTTGCAGCAGCAGTTCATCCAAATATGTCATACGTGAAAGTTCGTCATAACGGTGAAAGCTTGTACTTGGCTAAAGCTGCTCTAGACCGTGTTTTCATTAAAGAAAACTACGAAGTAGTGGAAGAGCTAATGGGAACTGATATGGTCGGCTGGACCTACGACGGTCCCTTCGACGAGCTTCCTGCCGAGCGGAAGCTGGGAGCTGTTGATGCCCACAAAGTTATTCCGTGGGAGGAGGTAAGCGAGGTTGAGGGCACGGGCATCGTTCACATAGCGCCTGGTTGTGGTAAAGAAGATTTTGAGCTCAGTAAGCAATATAATTTGCCAGCTGTTGCTCCACTGAACGAGTTCGGCGTCATTGTTAAGGAATTTGACTGGCTCACAGGCATTCATGTTTATGATTCAGCTCAGCCGATAATTAAAAACTTAAAAGAGAAAGGTTTGGTTTTCAAAGTAGAAGATTATACTCACCGCTATCCAGTTTGTTGGCGCTGCAGCAGCGAGCTTGTTTTTCGCCTTGTCGACGAGTGGTTCATTTTCATGGGAAAGAAGCTTGACAAGCCGCTTGAGCTGGTCAGTGAAGAGGAGAGGGAGAACAATCTGCGTTATCAGATTATGGAGGTCACCAAGCAGATTCAGTGGATTCCAGACTATGGCTTACAGCACGAGCTTGATTGGCTGCGGAACATGGAGGATTGGATGATCTCGAAGAAAAGATACTGGGGCCTAGCTTTGCCCATATGGGAATGCAATGAATGCGGAAACTTCGATGTAATAGGCAGTAAGGAAGAATTAAAGTCTCAAGCTGTTGAAGGATGGAAGGATTTCGAAGGACACACACCACATCGACCATGGATAGACATTGTTAAAATCAAATGTTCAAAGTGTGGAGCAGTCATTTCTCGTATTCCAGACGTGGGTAATCCTTGGCTAGACGCGGGCATAGTTGCGTATTCGACACTTAACTATCGCCATGATAGAGACTATTGGGAAAAATGGTTCCCCGCCGATTTAGTGTGTGAGTCCCTACCGGGGCAGTTTCGAAACTGGTTCTACTCCATGCTTGCCATGAGCACCATCCTAGAGCGTCGCCCGCCATTCCGTACATGTGTCGGCCACGCCCTTGTGCTAGACGAGAAGGGACAGGAAATGCACAAGTCCTCTGGCAACGTAATCTGGTTTGATGATGCGGCTGAAAACATGGGCGCCGACGTTATGCGTTGGATGTACTGCTTGAGCAAACCTGAAAACAACATGCTTTTCGGTTACGCTCAAGCGGATAAGGTTAAACGGCAGTTTCTGATTCCTTTATGGAATGTTTACAGCTTCTTCGTGACATACGCCAATCTTGATAAGTGGACACCAAAAGAAGTCACGACCGAGTATTCACTCTTAGACCGCTGGATCCTCTCATATCTTCAAGTACTCACCCAAGACATCACCAATTGCCTAGAAAAATACGATGCATACGGCGCCACCTCCAGCTTAGAACAGTTCGTGGACAAACTGTCCAAATGGTATGTCCGTCGTTCACGGCGAAGATTCTGGAAAAGCGAAGCTGACATGGACAAAAAGGCTGGGTACACAACCTTGTACACTTGCTTGACAACTCTCGTCAAACTTCTGGCACCATTCATTCCTTTTCTCGCCGAAGAAATGTATCAGAAGTTGGTGCGTGCTGTAAAGCCTGACGCTCCTGAAAGTGTGCATCACAACGACTGGCCAGTGGCTGATGGGTCCCTGATTGCGAAAGAACTGATAGCGGACATGGATTTAGCTGTCAAAATCTGCGGTTTAGGACGTTCAGCGCGTAACAAGGCTGGAATAAAGTTGCGACAGCCTTTGCGCGTGGCAAAGGTTGTGGTAGAGGAGGCTATGCAGGATAGACTGCAGAAGTTTACTGATTTGATCAAGGATGAACTTAACATAAAAGAGTTAGCTTTAACCACGCAAAAGGAGGAAGTGATGGACTATGAGATACAACTGCTGCCACAGATACTTGGAAAGAAGTATGGAAAGCTGCTTCCCAAACTACGTAGTGCAGTAGTCAGCATGGACACCAATGTTCTCCTTGAGAAGTTGAAGAGAAATCAGAGGGTTGAGGTGAAAATGGACGATCAAGTCATTACTTTGCTGCCAGAAGAAGTGGAGGTACGCACTTTGCCGAAAGAAGGCTTCACCTTAGCAGAAGAAGAAGGTATCGTTGTCGGAGTAGATACTGCTGTTACTGAAAAATTGAAAAAAGAAGGATTGGCCCGTGACATCGTGCGCCGCATAC
>CP070759.1:1115978-1119083 GCA_020348945.1 Candidatus Bathyarchaeota archaeon | reverse complement strand
CGACGCTGTAGATATCGGCAACTTGCTCTGGGACATCAGACAACGAGGCCGGAGGATAGTTTATACTAATGTTTTCTAGCGCGTCAATTAGTCTAACTTGTTGCTCCGTGTCCCTCTTGGTTGGAATACGACATTCGCCTGTTTCCAAGTCTATAATGTTCACGCCGCCCGATGCTGGGCCAAACTTAGTGGGTTCGCCTCCGATTCTAATGTTATTTTTCGGGTTTCTAGCGTGCCAAGTGAAGCTCTTCGGGGTTTTGGCCACCGCTTCTTTAATAAGATAGTCTGGAATCTTAACGAGGTTCTTTTTGTAGTCTACGATGGCGCCAGCTTGTTCCAAAAGTTTGAGAGCTTTCTTCTCTCGAACTATCACTCCCGTACGCTTCAGGACTTCCAGAGTTGCAATGTGTATATTGTAAACTTCATCGCTGCTGAGGATGTTCAGATGATTTCTTTTTAGGAAGGATTTCATAGTGATTACCTGCTTAGTTTCAAGAGAAATATACTTGAAAACTTTGCGCTGTATATAGCTCTTTGGTTGCGCGTGCATGTAAAGAAAAACATAAGTAGTTTTTCCATGCAATCGTTTGAACATAATGTTTGGTGGAACAAATGTCAGATGATATACTTAGAGAACAGTTTCGAGGACTCTTTGCTTTTCTTATTTTGATGGCATTATTCATTCTTATAATGAGTTTGGACTCAAGTGCTGCAGTTGATTTCTTGGGATTTCGATTAAGAATTCAATTCTTAGTCAACATATATGTTGTTTTATGGGGTGCCTATGCCTTCTTCATGACTCTTGGATATTCTGATGACATCTTTTCAGAGAAGATTTGCGGATTCTTTAAAAAAGCAGGACGGTTGTTTCTAATAGTCACCTTTGTTTTCACTATTATACTTGTCATTCTAATCGTTTGGTTTCTAATTCCATTCTAAAACATAGAATTGTGCAAAACGCGCGCACCAAGAAAAGAACAGTTGCAACTCATCAACCATCGTGGTGAACCAAGGTGCTTAGTGATTTTCTGTTTCTAACCAGACCCTTATTTTGGCTAGATAGCCAAGGGAAATCATAACTATGACTCGAACGTTTGCGAGGGCATGTAAACAGCTATTTTCACAGGGATTCTTTTTTTAAGAACGCGCAGAAAAATAGAGAGGGTGGTTATGGGTGTATTTCTTTTGTGATCCTTTCTTGGAAGGTCATTCCCCATTCAGCTAGTTTGGCTAGGAACGGTTCCGGTTCTAAACCTTCAGGCGGCACAACTCCTTTGATCTTTGTTTCTCCCTTTGCGAGCATTGTTGCTGTGAGCGCGGCTGGAACAGCCACTGCCGCCCAAATTGTTCCCCACTTTTTAATACTTTCATGGAAACTGTGCATCGCGTATACTGTATGAATGATTTTTTGACCTCCCTTTTCACCCTTTATCTCAGCTAGTGAACATGCACGTGCTTCTATTTCGCCACGTAAGAGCTCTTGCTCCATTATTGGATGTGTTTCGGTTGCTGGAGGTGTGAGGGCTAGGAGAACGTCTAGTGGAGCCACTTTGACGCCCTTCACATCTATGGGCTTGTCGTTGCCGAAGCCAATCTTGATCAACGCCCCTGCCATTACATCTGGAGCTATCTTATAGTCTACGTATTTCACGCCCTTTATGAAGCGAGGAAGCGTGTAAGTTGGGTCGTATTCTATGTGGCAGACTGTTGCTGGTCCCATGGGCTCTGGAAACGGATATTCTTCTACACCTGAAAAGGGAGGCACATGTTTCCATTTTCCATTCTCGTAGATCGCTGGTGGAGGGATCCATTCGGTCAGCGCTGCCTCCGGACTCCAAGCAGGCGACCATGTTGGTATAAACTCTTCGCCTTCACCCCAGGTCAACCCAAGTCTCAGGCGTATCTCGTCTACTCGGTCGAGTCTATCAGCTGCGTACTTTACTGCCACATTCGTAGTGTAAGGCCCACCCATGCACATTACCGCCGTCAACTTGGCATCTTTGAACTTGTCGTTAAGCGCTAACTGCTTTTGGATTGAATCTTCCAGGGTCCCGACTTCCATGGAAGCAAGGTCTACATAGTTTGCTCTGCTTTTCAAGGCTGCCTTCATTATGTTAAGGTTGAATCTTGTGGTCGCATTTATGACCGAGTCCGATCCATTAGTGACCCGAAGCAAGTCCTCTACGTTAGCTGCGTCCACTCGTTGAGCAGAAACCTTGTCACTTTTTGTTTTCTCTGCAGCTTTCCTAGCAGCCTTCAAGTTTATATCAGCGGAAACAATTTCAGACACTTCAGGATTCTTTGATAGAACTAAAGCTATGGCTGACCCTTGAGCTCCAGCGCCAATAACTGAAATCTTCAAATCATACACCTCAATTACATCAATAACCATCCTTCCTTTCTGGTATTTCAGAGTTCCTGATTTACACACGCAAAAATTCTCTGCACTCATGCGCGGACGGCTATTTAATGCCCCTTAAAGGAAAAGCCGAGGTAGTAGTGTATGCGGTATGCTGCGGGGCGCGGTGGATGTGTGCACCTGAAATCCAGTAGGTTGGCGTGCGCATTGATTTATTGCTGGTGTATTCTTGGTTTTGGAAGAAAATGGAAAAAGTGTTTAAGCTGGGTGTATTTCTTTTGTGATACTTTCTTGGAAGATCCATCCTTTTTCAGCGAGTTTGGCTAGGAACGGCTTCGGTTCAAAACCTTCAGGCGGCACAACTCCTTTGGTCTTTATTTCTCCTTTTGCGAGCATGGTAGCTGTGAGCGCGGCTGGAACAGCTACTCCCGCCCATTTTGTTCCCCACCTTTTGTAATCTTCGAGGAGGTTGGATATTCTATAAACAGTATAAGTGATTTTTTCATCAGCTTTCTCACCCTTCACTTCAGCTAGCGAGCACCCATATACCTTTTCGCTAGTTTGCAATTCTGTTTTTACTGCTGGAGGTAATAAGGCTAGAAGAACGTTTCTGGGAGCCACCCTCACACCTTTCACATCTACAGGTTTGTCGTTGCCGAATCCCATCTTGATCAGCGAGCCAGCCATTTTATCTGGGCGAATCTTGTAATCCACGTACTTAACACCCTTTATGAAACGAGGAAGCG
>CP070759.1:1094290-1115878 GCA_020348945.1 Candidatus Bathyarchaeota archaeon | reverse complement strand
TGAAGGAATTGTAGACCTTTCTCTGTGGTATGATAAGAATTTCCTATTCTAAGGAAACCAGTTTCCAGTAGGTAGGTTAGGAATCTTTTGGTTTGACAATGACTTAGGTTGCATTGATACATAATGTGTGTCTTTTTTTCCCCACTCTTCGCTACACTCAGTATCTCAGCAATAATCTCCAAACGGTCTCTTTTCATCCATCTCACAAACTTCAGTTCATTTTTTGACTACTCTTGCTTCGAGTTTGCCTTCTATCATACATTTGATGTTTTCCGCTTCTTCCTGTGAATCTATCCTAGGCACATATTTGAACCAGTTGCCTGAATCAGGGAGTTTTATTTCGACCGTGTAGGTCATAGTTTATCACTATCTTATTTTAGTAGACATTTTCTATAAGTATAATCTTCCCAAAACCGACATATTTCAGTGCCCAATGCGCGCGCAAGCTTTTTCCATAAACAACAAAAAACTGAAGTAGAAGACATGACAAATCTACCTTGATGAGCCTGAAGAGATTTCTTCTGATTTACTTTCTCATTTTGTTAGTGACGTTTCTACTAGTTGTTCTACTGCCAATAACATTTGAACCTGACCAAGAACCTCTTAGAGTTGATTTGAGAAATTTGACTGCACATATTGAAGATTTCTCTGATATGAAGATTAGAACAATAGGAACTGTGAAATCTCACTGGAGTTATCTTCAGTACGAAGGTTTTTGGCTTGCAACAGATAAACAAGATTCTAGTGCAATTCCAGTTGCAATCAGATCGGCAGAATTATCGGTGCCATCCGAAAATGCTTCAATTGCAGTATCGGGAACCATAGAATATTACGAGTTTGAAGGAGGCTTCTTTTATCTTAATGCGAGTTCATGGAACAGTGCTGAAGATGTTGTAATCGGGACAGGCACTGTAATATTCTGTAATTTTGAAGGAGGATTTTATGGTATAGTTAGTGACAATGGAACGCACTACGACACACATGACTTAAGTAAGAAATTTCAAGTTGATGGATTGCGAGTTCGCTTTGAGATAAAGATACTTCGCATTGCGTGTATTCATCAGTGGGGTATTAGTGCTTCAATACGTCACATTAAAAAGCTCGACTAAATCACGCATTCGCACTAGAAAAATGCGCGCGCAGCGCTATTACGCTTGGGCTAAGATCTTCTCTCGGCTTGTTTCTTCCAGATTAGATAGACTTTTGTTTGAGCTAGGAAGCTTAAGATTCTAAGGGTTTTCGCCAGTTTCTCTAAGCCAGCTTCCTCTATCGCCTTCCATGTTTCCTCTAGCTTTGGAAAAACGCTCCTAGTCTTTAACAAGCGCCTTCCATATCCACGTTCCCGTCTACACAAAGCCTTCAAGACGGTTTTTACCTCTTCAACCTCCTTGCTTGACATCTTCTTCAACCTTCGCATGTTCGTTTTCTCGCTTGAAAGCAAAACTGGACTGAACCCTAAAACTCGCAGTTTTTCAATAGCCTCCAAAACATGCCTTGACGGCGTTGATTCTTTGATCTTCTCCATTCCCGCCCTCTCAAAAAAAGGATTGTACTTAGCCATCACCGCCACCGTTTCAACATATGGCTTATCAGCTAAAGGCAGTGTTTCCTTAACCAGCTTAACACCCAACCCAATCGTGCGGTATTTCGGATGAATAATTACACGCGAAATTAACGATAGGTCACGGTTTATCTCGTCAACAAGAAGCCTTCTGCCAAAGGCTTCACGTCTCCCAAAAGTTGTGATAGCAGGATACTTGTAAACAATCACACCAGCGGTTTCGTCACTTCGCTTCAAAACAAAAATCTTTTGAGTGACAACCAAGCCTTTCGCACTTCTATAATGGAACCCAGCCAACCTATCATAATCTGCTCTACACCCTTCCGCAATGCACATCTCCTCAGACAAAGAACAGGTTTTGTTTATTCTGTTAGGAAAATACTTGACCTCTATTTCTCTGCCAAACCTCTTGTGAATGTGAACCGAAGGCTTTAGGTCCTCAAATAGGTCTGTGTGGGTGGTGGCTGTGAGAACCGCTTTGCCCTCTTGCCTCGCCAATTTCTGCACGTTAAACGCCACCACTTTAGCAGTGTCCCGATCTAGCGTGCTGCAGAACTCGTCCATAACCCAATACTGCTTCTCCGCCTCCATCATCTTTGCGATTCTATAACGATACCCCTGACCGTCACTCAGCTGATTGTAGCGGCGCACAAAAAGGAAAGCATCGTTTAAACCTACTCGACTTAGAAGCTCCAAACCTTCCTCAAAGGTTTCGCCAACCGTGTCGATGAGAGGTTTGTCAGAGTCCACAGCCGTGCTGGATATGTTGATCGCTTGAGATCCCAAGTCCTCTTCCAACGCCTTCAATAACACGCTTTTGCCTGACCCAGAATCTCCAGTGATGTAAACGATGTCTGTGGGTCCAATCTTCAACTCCACATCATCGTAAATAACGTGATTCTGAAAATCGTCGACGCCTAACCCAAAAGCCTCTGAAACAGCAATTGTTCGATCAGTTATGTCTGTCTTCGTCTTGTAAGAAATACTGATGATAAATTTACCCGTGCGCTTATCGTATCTTCTTGCAACTTTTCTGATTCTAAAAAGCTCTCGCCGCATCTAGAACGCCCTCACAAGTTCTCCTGGAGACTCAGTTTCTTTAGCTGCAAAACAAGCGAGAGCTAAAGCCCAGAGTTGATCATCATGTGAGCCTGTTGGGTGCCAGAATTTCAGTTTGCCAGATTTAGTGTATTCGTAGCGTTGTTCATTGATCTGTTCACATAGCCGGCGATTGTAGGGCATTTTCAGTAGTCCTTGCTGCATTTTCACTTTAAGATATCCTAGCATCTCTCCCTTGCTTTGAACAGTGAACGACTGACCTTCCGCATTCATCAGTCCCTGATTTGCGATTTCCTCCGCAACGACTTCTCCGACTCCGCTTTTATCGACTAGAATCTTCCGAAACCGGAACTTTTCGTTGCCTCGAACCATGAAGCCGATGACGTGACTGTAAGGCGTTTCAAGTGGAAACTCCTTCAAAAAAATAAGCTGAAGGGTTTGCCTCTCTTTCTTCACTGCAACGAAGACGCTACAGTCTTGGAGCTTGCCGAGATCGCAGCCCGCATAGAACTCTCCCCTTGTATATGTGAGTGCTGCTTCCGGATCATATTGCAGTTCCAGATAGGGGACGATGCACGAGCGGATAAGGTCCTGTGTGAAGTAGCTAGTGGCCGCTTCAACGAACTCAGCATCATATTCCATTCTATATGTTTCAGCGGTCATAAGTTGCTGTTGCTTCTTCAGAAAACTCTTTGGAATCAACGGGCATTCACTGGACTTGACTCTGTGGACGCTAAAGTCAGGGTCCATAAATGCGCGATAGAAAAAGTGATCTTTGCCCCAGGGTGTACTCAGCAAAATCAAGCTACCGTTGGTTGTAGCCAACATCGGATACAAAATATTGGTGATAACTTCCTCTGGAATAAACGCTGCCTCATCCACTATAACCATATGCGCCGTATACCCTCTAAGCAAATTCTCGCTGGCTGGCAAAGCGATGATTTCACTTCGATTATTAAACTGAATGATGGTACGTGTAGATCGACTCACTCGACTTCTAAGCGCTGAAGTGAAAACAAAGTTACAGATGCGGTTGAACATAATCATTGATTGGCGAAGTGAAGGACTTGTAATTAAAACAGTTACGCCATCGTTTTTGGTGGTGAAATTGATGGCTTTCATTGCGATGGTTGTAGTTTTCCCGCTTTGGCGACCCATACATGCCACAAGACGTTTGTGGCTGTCACGCAAAAGCTTAGTTTGGTATGGAAACGGCTTTATCCCCAAAACTTTTGAACAAAACTGTAGGGTGCCCATTTTAGCATAGTTCAGTTGCCCGATTTTCCGCAGTTCATCAAGTTCAGCCTTAATTGGTTTCAGCTGTTCTTGTAAGTTGCGCCTTAATTTCTTCCACAACTTTCTGAAGCCCTTTAATCTGTTCCTCAACTCGTCTCACCCTCTCATACTGCGCAAAAAGGTCTCGATACTTCCAAGCAGCCATGAAAATAATGCGGAACCGCTCTAGATCCACTTTATCATAATCCGTTTTGTCGCAAATTTTGTTGAAAGCATCAACATAACGCTTAACGATACTTTCTAAGCCCACGATTTCAGTCTCTCTTATTTGACTGTCAAAAGATTTTTTCCTTTGACTGTCAAATGACCCTAGCCTTCTCATCTGATTCTGTATTGCCATAACTGTTCTATGCGGAAACTTTCCGCTCTTGAGAATGTCCTCACCACTCATGCCCTTCTTAATCATTTCCCGCAAAAGCTCGTTTTCTTCTTGCGTCCACCGTTTGCCTCTAACCATCAACAATCACCCTTTTTGTCCAAAAAACGCGCCTAGAATAGTGCCTATAACTAAGGTGATGGCTGCAAAGATTTCATTGCTAAAGTTGCGGAATACATACATGTACATCGCTTCAAGAAATGTTAAAGAAATCAGAGCAGCGATGGCAAAGTACATCCCGTAAACAAGACGGTCACCAGGCACTACCTGAATTTGCTTGACTCTCTCACGGTCTTTCACTAAAATCGTTGTAGTTAACGCTTTACGTATCAGATCCCTCAATTTAGATTCTCTCTGGGAATGATTAAACGACCTTTCCTCTTTCTCACTCTAGCCTTAGTCAGCCAATGCTCCAATCTCAAAGCGAAAGTCTTCGGCAAAGTTACACGGCCTAAAACTGTGATTTCATCAATCATGCCAACAGGAATACCGTTGTGGTCAATATCGTCGACTCCATCTAACTCATTAAGGTTAAAGCGGTCTCGCATCAAAACAACGTATTTCTTTCGTCCAACAGTGCCTACATAGACACCCCAAGAAGTCACTGGAACCTCGAACTGCGCCTTAGCCTTGTCCAATTGCTGATCTATACGAGTTTCACCCTTGTAAGCATCGTGCCAATCTATCTGAACGTAATCACCTATCCGCAACCGTTTAATCTGCTTCAACAAGTCCTCATTCACGATAGTCACCTAATTTTCTAAACCGTTTCGTAACGCCCACCCTTGTAACGACTTAAGCTCTCCGTTTTGCTTCTTAACGTGTAAAGATAATCAGCAAGCAAAGACGGCTCCTTTCCAAGCTCCAACGTAACTTCAAGAGTTTGCTCTGCAGCAACAACACGGTATTCAACGCTTATTATACTGTAATCCGCGTCTATGTTTTCGTTTGGAAGCACAACGTGAATCTTGTCTCCAGGCAAGAGCTGATTGGTGCCATAGTCGACAACGTTGCTTCGAACCGTTATGTATTCAGCCGAGTCCTTCAAGTGTGCCAGCAAGGCTTTAGCTCTCAACATGCACTCGTTGTCGCTGTGAAGCTCCTCATCCACCTCCACAAGTTCCCGCAGTCCATAAGCGGTTTGACTAGCCGAGTCCTCTTGAACGGATTTCCATCGACACTTGTTGAAAAAGAGGTTGTCAACACGTAAGTCAACGCCCACAGTTGAGCTCACAATAAAACGTATGTATTTTACATTACCCCAATCAAACGGCTGAGTATTGAACACACTGTGCTGCCACTGATCACTGTTCTTTTTTCCAACAGGAAAGCTCTGGAGAACCCAGTTGCCGTCGCGAATCCTCTCGAACCTGTCAACGATCATCCCAGCCGTGTCTTCAAGTTCAACGGTTAAATCTAGATATCCCAATGCTATTTTAACCTGAAAAGTCAAGCTTGGATGCAGATTGCAATCCTGTTCTTTACCAGCGTTAAAAGTAAATATGAGACCTGTGCCCGTTCCTCCAGAAGTCTTAACACTGTATGACCCCACAACCTTGTCGACACTGTCTAGGGAAAGAGTTGAACCTCCACCGTAGATGCTCCAAGCTCCCTCTGTAGGCGTCAAGGATTCTGTCCACGCATCCTTATCAGTTGGCCTTGCTTTTTCCGCAGCACCATAAACTGTGATTCTATTTCTAACACGGTGGATATCCTTACGGTATTCTGAAATTTCAATGCGCTCAGACAAACTTACAGACGATGTTTTGCTGTTCTTAGGGAAAAACGCAAATTTTCCATCCGGCTCCACTCGAAAGTCGAAGCCAATTACTCCTGCTTTGTCAGCACTTCCAGCAATGTATTTTAGAATATCAAAGACCGGTGCATCCTCATATTCCAGAAGCGCATACGTAGTATCCGTGTTCTCTACCAGCTCAGTTGAATCGCGGACATGACTTAACCCCACGTAATTGTCAATCAAATCTTTAACAACATACTCGCCCTTCTTGTTCTCATAGGATTTTGTGACTTGCCGCCGAAAAAACCGCTCACCCCAGCATCGACCTCTAACCCGAATGTAATTTTCAATGGGCGTTGATTCACATCGAATTTCCTCCACGCGAACAGTGATTATTAAAGGACAGTTGACTCCTCTCCCGATACTTATGCTCCCATCGTCACCCACATTGATCGGATAAGTCACCGTGTATTTCTTGTCAAAATTAACGAGTAAACAGTCGAAGCTTGAAACCTCGTCTGTGCATCCCAAGTGAACTCGCAGTTCTCTAACATCACCCTGCGGAGGAGTGACGGAACCAAAAACTACAGCGACAACCGGCAACACAACACTCAATACTCTATTCCTCTCCGGTGATACTCTTCTTCCCCAGCCCTCTGAATGCTCCGACTATGGCCCGGTGTCTCAGCCATAGCAGCATTGTATTCTTTCATGCTAGCAGTCGCCGCGTTCATTCGAGATGCGAAGCTCCACCTAGCAGCCGCCGCAGCAACAATCACAGCTATGCCAACGCCAGTTAAAGCTAGGAAAGTTGCGTAGCTAATGTTCAAGGCGTTCTGAGCTGCAGTGGCAATCCAGCAAGCAACAGCATAGACTTTTTGGGCTACAGCCACGCCCCAACTGGTTCTCATAAACAAGCCCATGACCGAAACAACCATCATTGCAGAATTGAAAGCTCTGGCCTGTTCAGCACTGAGAATGCCAAACTGTTGAGCAATGTGACCTATAGCAACACCTGTGGCGCCAATTCCAGCAAGGGCAGAACCAAGGGATTTAACACGAGTTGTCAAGCTTTCAGCGTCAGACTGAATGCGAGAAAACTGCGCTGATGCCCGGTTGACAGCCCGTACAGTAATAACCATTTCATGAAAACTCATACTGCAGATGCCTCCCCAATAGCTTGCTTAATGGCTCGGCTCATTCGATTAACCAAGCTCTGCATCCTCGATTCAACAGCGTTACTCAGAAAACGGCGAGGCTGAACGTAACGAGTTCCAAACTCCAAGTAAACAGCGTACGGTGCGGTTGCACCAAGCTTCACTGTCCATTCCTCAACCTTTGCGAAAATGCTGTCTCTCAAACGACCAGTTCGAATTGGACACCGTGCTCTAGCCGCGTTTTTCATAGCGTCTGCTTCAAATCGCATAGCGTCATGAACATTGCGTTTCATGTCGCCATCTAACTGGTTCAGTTTCTCCTTCAACTCTGGAACTCCTTCCATGTGCATCTCCATTTCAACGGACATGCCTAACACCTCGCTCCGTCTTTTTCATCTCCTCCTCGGTTTGCCGGTCCACCTCGTTGAGAATCACGATGAATTCCTCAATGGTTTTCGCGGGCTGACGTGCAAGCTGCAGCGGTGTCCAGCTGAATTCTTTGCAAAGCCGGAAATCGGTGAGGCTTGGATGTGGTTTGCCACGTCTCATCGCCCGGACGAGTTTTTTGTCTCTTCCACGGTTACGCCGCACAGTCGGTTGACAACTTGGCTGAAAAATTCTCCAACTCCTATGGGAACGCCGTCTTCTTCGTCGCTTAGCAACTTTTCGAGAGTGATCGACTTGTTCTCTGGCTGCGTTTTTAAACTAGCCCAGATGGTTTCCGCTTGAACTGCTACAAAATCGCTGCTGAGAACCTGTCCTGTCACTGGATGATACTTTGTGTGCTTCTGGATTATACGACTGCGTTTAGCCCAACTGATCTCTTGGAAAACGTATTTGCCAGCCCATTCTTCGCCAAATCGGTCATCGATTTCAACGGTTTCCGTTTTCACTTTCAGCAACCTCTCAGCTGATCGTTACAGTTTTGGCGACAAAGGGAGATTTCAAAGCCACTAGATCCTCAATGCGCGTTGGTGTTCCAACGTTTTCCCACTTGCAGTTGTTGAAAACAGCTTTGTTGGTGCCTCCTAAGCCAAACTCCAAGCTGAACTCCGTGTCGTTGATGATGTCGTCGAACTCTTCTTTGCTCTCAAACTCGAAAGTGACCTCTCCAACGCAGTTTCTATGTCGTTCTGGAAGGTACTTGAGCAAGTATCCGCTGGTGGTGCGGATGACAGGAACACGTTTCAAGTTGTTCTCAATCACAAACCGAAAGTCGGTGACACGTTCCAGCGTTGTTGTGTCCTTCTTGACGTAGCTTTCATAGAAGGGCACGGCTCCTCCATAGTCGCTGTACGTTGCGCCGCTGATCTTCGCTGTTCCCACAGCCACGTCTTGACCGATCAACTCGGCTGTTGCTTTCAAAACGTCCTCCACAGAACACTCAATCGTTAGGCGATTGAATCTGCAACCTTTATGCAGTAAATCAATGATGCCGCTTGTTTTTTCATAGAAGACTTCGATGCTCAGCGAGTTCAACGTTTGGATGTGCTGGAGAAAGTTGATTGGAGCTGTGCTTGGAACCGCATACGCTATTTTAAGCCCCACCTGCCTTAGTCCTATTTTGACAACGTTCAGATCTCTGGACCCGACGCCTCGAACCTTTATGAGCCTTGGGTTCAGCGCTGGTTCCACATTTTCCGCTGTTGGGATGCCTAACATTGATGGAGTGGCTGGAGTTACTCCGTACGTTGTTTCTTCCACATAGTAGACTTTTGTCTCATGCGCGCCATATACTGGTGTAGACATTCTTTTTTTCACCTCTCCTACATGACCGTGACGTTTTCAAACAACCAAGTTTTGACCGTGAACTCAGTGCGCCACAAAAACGGTTTAACCCGCACCTCATCTCTGTCTCGATAAGAAACAATGTCTGCGTATGTGATGCCTTCAACCGTTACCCCACACTCAGAATAGTCACAGTAAATCACGGCTGCCGTCGCACCGTCGCTTGCGTTAATGGTTCTCGCAAGCAAATACACGTAGCCGTCGACATCAATGAAATCGGTTAAAGACGATGTTAACGTGATCGTGACTGTTTCGTCTTCTCCACCTGTGCCCGCCTGAGCGTTTTGCCAAGCTGAAGCCGTAAAATTCCAAACTTTTATTGTAAATCCGTTTCCGGTTGGAGCGGTTCCATACCTCTCAAACTTAAGCACAATCTTTTTGACAATTTTCTCGTCTGGGTCCACCTTGAACTGGAAAAGCAGCAGAGCATAGTTTAGGTTGACCGAAGTTGAATGGCTGAAGCGATCGTCGTCACTGTACCAGAGCTTCTCATACTCCATGTTCGTTAGCTCAGTCCACTCTGCGTCTCCCGGAACTAGTTCACTGGCTGACTCAGCATGATAAGCTTTATGAGTTTCAGTGGTTTGTCCAACACCCAGAAAATCGTAGTTAGTTTCGTTTGGCTTCGTTCTTTTCTCTCTTATGATGCGGTTGACTTCCTCCCGAAGTTTGTTCCGCAGTTCTCTGCCAACCACGCTGCCCGGTTTGTCGATAACCCAAATGTTTATTCGAGAGTAGCCAACGCGTCTCCTGGATGTTGCTGAAAACCCAAGCTTTTGATCTTCACTGCGGTCGAGACCAACCGTCACCTGACCGTCATAATGCCGGAGAAGTTCTCGATCATACCATTCTGCACTAACATGAACGTTGGCTAAGGATCCGTCTTCCTTCACCACTCTCATGTTTTTGTCCAGAAGGCGAACAAGCGTTGCGGTTGGATTTTCAATTTCAAGCATTTAGCCAATGAGCCTCCTGCAAACCGCTCTCCGATACATGGTTTTTCCTTGGAAACGAAAATCCTCTACAGGACCAATCTCGTAGGCCACGCCTTGCCACTCAATTTTGTCGTGGTACCGGATTGCTGAGAAAACGTGGATGGTGATGTAATCGTTCACGATATAGCCTGGTTCAATAACGATTTCATCTGGCCTAGTTGGGTTCACGATGGCTTTGATTGTGAGTTCTTCACCGTAAGAAACATATTCCTTAGCTTCTCTAACAGGATGGAGAGTCACTCGTTCCCCCTGTTTTCGCAAGACTCTGGTAAACGGCGTTAAAACTGCGTTGTACTTGAGGAATAGAAGGGAAAGCCATGACACTGTAACTGTTGCCTTCTTGTTTTCCACTGGGCTGTAATCCGTGAACTTTGGTCCCCAATACATGAATTCGTCTTGGTGCAAACTGATAATTTTGACACTGAACTCTAGCGACAGAGCGTCATAGCCAGCTCTGATCTGCCGCAATATTCCTGATGTTACAGCATCATAATATTCGCATGCTGGTTTTCTGCTGACAACATCGATGTAGCCTGCCCAGCAGACAGCTGGATTGTACACGGGATAGTCGACGCTTGAACTGATCGCGTTGAGGAGAGTGTAAACTTTCTCAACTGTTTCGCTCCACCCTTCATACCAGAAGAGACCGTTTAACGCGTAGCTGAAATCGTCATCGTAAATTTCGTTTTCCGACGAGCCTATCCTATGCCATTCTCCGTCTCCGCTTGGAGGAGGCTTATAGTAGAGATAGAGGTCTTCGAATCCTTCGCGGTAAAAGCCCAAGGCATCGTCAATCATTGTTTTGTATTGTGATTCACTGATGCGGTCGTACAGCATTTTCAGTCCGACCAGACCGTGGAGATCGATAATGTGCATGTTTAAGAGCCAAGCATCTGCGGTAGTGACTGCTTGAGCAAATCCTCCGTAATACCTGTCGTGCTGGCCTAACTCGCTTGGTTTGTGCTGCATATTGTAGAGAAAAGTTTCCCCCGCCAGTTCAGTAGCGTTCAAATATGCAGTTGTACCCGTTAGGTCATATGCTTTCAAAAGAGTTGGAATAGCTCGCATCGCATCGATTGAGTAGTAATAGTCGCTTCCATCCTTGCTTTTAAAACCACCATAAGCCAACTTCAAGTTATCGTTACATTGAATGGAAAGAAGATAGTCAGCTAACGCCACGATTTTGCTGGAAATTTCTGTCTTTTTGCTTTCAAACTGGCTGTCATAATAGGCTTCGTAGAGAAAGTCAATTGCGTGGGCTGCTGGAGCTGGACCCCTGCCCCACTCTGGATCCACGCCGGTGCCTGGGATGTAATAGAAATAAGGAGCGTAATCGATGATGAACTGGTAATAACTGGCTGGAACTGTTCCCATTTTACGCCCTCTTTAAGGCTGGTCCCCGCATTTTCTTTAACATGCGTTCTAACTCAACTTGCAAGACGTCGAGCGGAGGAGCCTTGCCCAGTACGCTTACGTTTTGGTCTCCAACTGAGAAGCTTAGGCCCACAGCTGAGCCTCCTGTGAGGTAGCATATGGCGTAAATGGCGGCGAGAACTGTGATGAACTCTTTCTCCGCGTCTGTGCAGTTGCTGTAATCAATTTCTCGACTGGTTTCCAGTTCCAGCGTAACCTCAGCTCGCTTAATCATTTTCAAAACCTTTGCGTCTGGAACTTCCGCTGAGAACACGTTGATTACGTCTCTAACGTCGTCGGGTGAAACGCTAGTCATTCGCCCACTCTCTGTAGAGATTTAGATGAAATAAGCTTTATTTAAGCAGTTTTACGCAAAAAACGGATGGAAAAAAGCGGTTTAGAAAAATTAAAGCGGAAAAAGCGAAGTATTTAGATTAGCTTGGACACACAATCGATACGAAATTTTATAAATGTGGCGTCTTTCTTCAAGAGCACGAAATATTGGGGAAAAAATGGGAGATGAAGAAGCAGGAGTCAAAGGCGATGTGGTCTAGGGTACTTCTCCTCTTGCTGGCATCCAACGTCATCATCCTAGTGGTTAACCTTCTTAGAGCAAACTTCGTGGACACAGTGGGATTCTCGCTGACGAACCTTTTGGACCCGCGTTTCTGGATCAGAAACCCTGCTCTACTGTTAATCCTAGTTTTTTGTGCCATATGGTTCTTTTCCACAATACTGGCAAGTCAGTCTGCTAGCGTTGCGAGTCAAACCAAGCTGACGGCCTCTATCTACCAAGCGTTTACGCTGGGTTTAGCCTCTGTCTTCACGCTTGTTAACTTGGCTGTCTATCAAGCTCTTCGCAAAGAAGTTATAACTCGGCAAATGTGGATTTGGGCTGGTGTAGCAACTGCGTGCATCGTCATCTCCTGCATCGCCTGGTACATGTTTCTGGTTGAAGGACAAGGGGCAGTCACATAATTCGAGTTCCACGCACGTGTCCACGCACAATAAATGTTAAATATTACACTGTGCAAGTAACCAATTGGGCAGTGACGGAGTATAAAGACTGCAAAGACCACGAGAAGTGCAAAAGATATTTTGGCAGTTCACTTGATTGTAGCTATTGTTCTTCGCATTGGATTGAATGAGACGTGAAAGCCCACTGCAGTGGACATTGGCACAGTCAATCATATTTTTGTCCATATATAGGTGAAAGTATTGTGCACACTGA
Organism: Candidatus Bathyarchaeota archaeon; assembly: GCA_020348945.1. Lineage (GTDB taxonomy): Archaea > Thermoproteota > Bathyarchaeia > Bathyarchaeales > Bathyarchaeaceae. The sequence goes on along the minus strand of CP070759.1, from coordinate 1,103,264 downwards.
TTCTCTAATGAACGTTTTCAAACTCCAGTTTGTGGGATTGCCAAACAGTGAAGAGCTAAGTTAATCCTCGAAGAAACCTTAGTCCTTTATCTGTTAGCCTCCAATGTTTCTTCTTCTCAATCAAAACGGGTTCAATGTAGCCTTTTTCTCTAAGACATTTCAGCAAGTAGTTGAATTTGTGAGGTGACCCACAAGAGTTCATACACTTCCTCAGCAAAGGCGTGTAACGTAACGGATTTTTCTCCAAAACCGTTAAAAACACCTCTGCCAAACGAATCTTCTCGTTAAGTATAGTCACGTCAACCTCACCTCCACTGGCTTCTGACGGCTATAATAAGGCGGCGTGTGATTACTACATACCATGACCGTTTCAATGCCAGCCCCAGCATTCTCCACAGCTTGCCCCTTCAACCCGCAAGATTCTTCCGCTCCATAAATGCTGGAAGTCAAGTCTGGTGTAAAGGGCGCCATCTTCGCTCCACAGAGAGGGCAATACTCGTAACAATCGCAGACTGCTAGATCAGCGGGACGCTTCCCGATCAGGAGCTTTCCGCAAACTGAGCATTTTCCTTGAACGTAACCGACTTTCGCAACCATTTTCAGCTTACCTTTTTAGGTTTGTATATCTCATTTCGTCATTTCCTACGTAACGACTTCAACATCTGAAGCTTTGAAATCTTTCCATTGCTTATATTTCTCTCTTATTCGATTTTCGTTCAAAACAGTTTTCCCGTTTGCATCCTTTGTTTCATCCTCAGGAATTAGTACGTAACACTCTTTCCTCGTGTAATCAACTGTGTCTTGTTCATTACCATCGCCATCTAAAACTGGTTTTCCGTTTGCATCTCTTTCAATGTCTATCATGTAGGTTGGAAGATTTGGTCGAAGTGGATTTTCTCTAGTTCCGTCACCTATCATTTTAACTTTGATTCTTTTCCATGTTATTTTTTTCATCATTCATCGAACTCCACGCCGAGCATACCACTACTCATATAATGCGTCTTAGCGCCATCGTTACTGTATGTATCACAAGCAGCCGAGTCACCTTCAACCAACATAAGACTAAGTGTGTGCAACTCTTGTGTCCAATACCCTTCTTGATCATCCTTAACACACATCATTATTCTATTGCCGTTAACTTTGATTCGAGTCTTCGCTACTTTTCCCGTCGTCATTGTGGTTTCGATACCAGCTTGCCAAAGAGCATTCATGTATTTTTTATCCGTTGGAACTGTGTAACTCCATCTCTGCGTCCAACCCAAATGTTGACCGTAGTTGCCACCACTAATAATTATGATAACCGAAGCATTGCGGTCATAGTAGGCTTTACGGGCCATGTCTCCGCTGGGCGATATAATTCCTAATTGGCGGGCGGCGCGGTCGATAATGTCTTGAACTGTTGGATCAGAAGGCTTGTCAAGTTTAGAAAGAATTTCGTTCAGCTTGTCGTGAATGGCTTTGTACGCTTCTGCGTAATTGCCCCATTCAACCATTCTTGGTCACCACAAAAAAGGGGAAGCTGGGTATTGAAAGCGACAAACAAATTACCAGCCAGAGCCGCGTGCAACAGCTTTGCTTCTCAGTATGTCAAGCCCGATGCGCTCAGACGCCACGATACCGTAACGATCTTTTTTGGGATTTTCAAAGGGTTCGGTTAGAATGTCTCGCCTCAGAAGCAAGACGGCGGCAACTTCTGTGTCAATGCAATACACGGTTCCATCCGTCACTTTGGTGCTGACAACGATTTTCATGCCTAGGTAAGTTTCGCCTAGGACGCCTCGGCGAATATCAGCCATACCTCCGAAATAGAAACTGTGGATAAATTGGTCCTGTTGCCACAAGTCAGAGAGTTGGTTTGGGTTGATAACCAAGACTTTAGCGTTAAAGTTTTCCGCTTTCACCCTGTTCCAGAACCCGACTAGGCCAGCCCAGTCCAAGGTGCCAGCTCCATTGTACTCGCCGCCTCCAGCGAGATTGCCAGCAGAGATGCCGTCGAACAGAGCTAAAACCCTTTCAGTTTCTAACTCTCCAACAGCTCTACCCACCTCAGCTGTCTGCCTTTCCATAACGCTCCATGATGCATCTTCGAGAAACTTCTTGGAATACTCAGCGCCAGCCTTTATCTCCACGTCAGCTTTGATGTCCACGGTGTCATATTTCTCTTGGGTTATCCATACCTGCGACAGCTCGGCGGTTCTGTGCGCTTTGCCAAGCTTGGCCTTCGGAAACCTCACTAAGGTTTCGGTGGTTGGTAATACCCAGATGATTTCTCTTCCGATCAACGCTGGTTTAGCGGCTTCTACCACAACGTCATGCATCTTCCCAAGGGCTCCAGCCGCGTCGCTGAGAAGCGCCTCTCTCATGACAGCGTTCACCATGGGGTTTGACTTCGCTTTCCTAAAAATGTCGGGTAGAATCGGCTGATACTTCGGGTCCTTTTTGATGGCCTCAAAAAGCTTTGGACTCGTCATCTTAATCCCTTCCCTCTCTTTTCCAATTCCATGATGCGTGTCTCAAGCTCTGCTACTTTGGTGGTCAACTCTGCATTATCAAGTCTCCAGCCTTTTGGTTCAGTTAACTTAGGTAACGACTTCTTATTGGACATCGTTATCACTTCTGCACCATTATCAAGCCTGTGTCGTTGTCAGCAAAGGTTTGTAACGCAAAACCGATGCGCCTTGAATAGTAAACAGTGTATTTCGCTGTACCACCTTCATCCACTGCTTGATCAGCTAAAGCAAGTGGATCTCCGTCAACGTCACTTCCATAGACAGCTTGGCCTCGCGTTATCGCACCGCTTGCAGTGATTTTAACAATGCCTTGCACGCAAACGGGACAAAACTCTCCAGTTTCAACGGATTTCAGTGCAACCCCGATGCAATCCTGTGCAGCTGCCGCTTGCGTCACTTTTATGTCGGCTGTAAGGTAAACGCATTTGCCCTTCGTTATTGTCGCTTCGGCTTCAAAGCTGAGCACTGTTCCATCGCTTATTATTTCCCCAACTTCCGCGTCTGGCCATAAGTCAGTCACTTCAACTTCCTCCAAATTTTGGATACGTTTTCAGCAAGTTCATCCTTGCTTACTCCCGGTCACTGTTGCCAGATGACTGTGATTCAAGTTTATGCCTCAACTGTCGAACGAGTAACTGAGGCCCATAACTCCAGGCGCGGACAATCCATTCCTCAGGCAAAAGCTCAAGGACTTCTTTTTTGTTGATTAAATCGCTTGGTTCAAGCTGGCTAAACGCTGAGGGCGCAATGATTGCCTCGCCTAAAGCCTTCTTGTTCGGTACACGTTTTTCCTGCTCTTGATCCCCGTGTTGTCCTTCCGGGCATTCGTGTGTTTCGCCTTGCTGCTCTGTCGCCACTGTTTCAGGTTCTTCAGGCTTTTCTAGCGCTTTCAGTCGAGCGTCCAGATCAGAAAAGTTTTTGTTGATGGCATCGCGAATTTCTCCGAGAATATTTTCAACGGATTCAACGACTTCTTCAAGGGTGGGTTCTGGCGCAACTTTAAACTCAGGTCCGGGAATTTCTTCGGACAGAGCTTTTCCATCTTGTTCCTTCAGAGACTCTTCTGCAAACTCTCCGATGCCAGCGGCTTTCGCATGTTTTTTGAGATGAGCAAGAGCACGCTTTTTTTGTTCTTGAGAGAGGTCGCTTTGAGGAACTCGAGCCAGAGCGTTTCTGAGATGAAGTAGGTCGATAGACTCGTCAGCACGATGATGAGGGATTTTTCTGAGATTTCTCGATGTTGTGCGATCTGACTCATTGGTTGATCCTTTTGGTAAAATCAGTGCAAAGGCGGAATCGGGTAAATCATTAGTATATTGTCTGGTCCATATTCTCTCTTTCAACGCTTGCTTGTTCATTTCCATCACTCCTGTTTGAATCTGACTGGGTGGCGCCGCGGTCTGTGTAGGCTGAACGCCTACTGCCGCAGGAGAAGGTTGAGGCTGAATTTGGCGAACGTATTGAGGGTGGTCGTGTAACCATTTCTGCACTTTTTCAATTGTCCAGTCATTGGTTTTCATGAAAAGTAGGGCCATTAGTTGAGGATTCTCTGGGTCTTCTCTAAGTCTTCCAAAAATGCCTTGAATGCCATTGGTTTGGTCTATCCATGCGGTGGAGAATCGTTCCTCGAGAAATGCAGCTGGGTCGTGGATTTGATGTAGAATGAACTCTTGGTTTTCAGTTTGTTCCTTCTTATGTACGTCGCGACGTACGTTCTTAGTTTCTTTCAACCGCTTAACTATGGTTTCCCAAACTTCGACACTGCTAAGTGGGTCTCCAGGCAGAAAGTTTTCTAGGAGGCTGAGGGCCGTAAAATTGATGCCTCTCGGCGCGACTCCATTCACATTTTCAAGAGTTTTCCACTCGAATTCCACGCTGCAATGGCGAATTTTGCGGTTTCGGATTTTGTTGAGTGTGTTTTGGTCGTCTAGTTTGGCGATGTATTCGATGGCTCCGTTCTCATATTTTGCGTCTAAAACTTTGCCGCGTAAAGTACAGGTGTGGTCAATAAGTAGAGGTTTTCCAGCGAGTGTATGGGCGCTTTTATGCAGTTCCTTTTCAAGGTAAACGCGGACGCTGGGCCATTCTTCCGGGTGCACTGTTTTCAGGGGATGAAGGGCTTTTCCGCGAATTAATTTGCCAGAAGGTTTGATGTCGCCGACCCAACTGAAGCTTTCTTTTCCAAGTTGGGTTTGTAACTTTCCGCAAACTTTCTTGGCTGTTTCTTCATCGTAATTCTGCGTCTTCTTAATGTTTTGAACGCAATCCTCGAAGCTAGCCCACTTACCAAAGGGCAATTGTAAATCTCACCGAAACTTTAGGAGGTGGGAGGCTTCTAAAAAGAGAAAATTATCATGGAAATCATGCTTTACTTTTAAACCAATTGTGGAACGTGTTATTTTCGTTCAGCCTTTTCAAGAGGCTTCAAAATCAACAGAGCTCTGGCGAGGTCCTTCTTCGTGTACAATCCACAGATTTCTTGAACAAGCTTGTCAGGATTTGTTTCTTTCTCCAATTCTTTAAAGTCTTCCCAAGCCTCAAGAATGTTTTCCAGCCACTTTTTGATCTCCGCTTCTTTCACGTTTCGCAATTCCCTCTTTCAGCTTTTGGGTTTTTAATCAATTAAAAGTTTCAGTTTCACTCAGCACAGTGTACGACTTAGGGATACTGATCTTCGGAGGTCTTTTAAAGTACTCTCTAAAAAGTTCTTTCAAGAGTGGGACAGGGAGTTGGGTAACCAGTGACTCGGATACAAAAGAGGTTCGTGAAAAAAAGATACTACAATAAATCGTTGTATCAGTACGCTGTTTATTCTTTGAATTTTCCTAAAAAGTTTCACGAGTTTCTGCCAGCATTTCTGGATAAAGAGTTAGATGTGGACGTTCAACGCGAAGGAAGCAGTTTGACTATCATATTAACTCCAAAACTTGAAAATCATATGGAGAAAACGTTTCTTGAATAAGAAAAATGCCGATTTTTCCTCGACAAAATCTCCTTGAAACACTAGCGTGTGACGACAGTTTTGACATAAAAACGTGTTTTAGGTTTTAATATCTAGCTGAAGAATTTTTTTGCCTAGGGACATTTCTTGCTGAATATAAGTTTCTGATATAGAGCATGGGTTGCATGAAGGCGTTAAAAAACTTGATAGCGTTGTCACGTGCTTTTCCTGTTAGGATGAAATGGTTAACTGAATAACATTTTCGTCGAAGGTGTTGGAGTTGCGTAGAGGGCGGCCAAAGGGGTCTAAGCATTGCGATTTCTTAGAGGTTCTTAGGTTTCTTAATCTGTTTCGGAGGAAAGCAAGAAACGTTTACCAAATCTATCATAGCGGTCTGCGGTTTGACATTAAGAAGGTTTATCGGTACTTAAGATATTGTCTAGCCATCAATCTCGTTGAAATCGATCACGTTTCTGATAAGGGTTTTCTTCCAGCCAAGTATTACCGTCTCACTGAGAAAGGACGCGCTCTCACCGAACTTTTCAAAGACTCACGTAAACTCATTAACTGATAAACCATACATGGTTTTTACGCTAATCCTCACTTAAATCAAGTATGGACTATTTTCAACTTGACGATAAACATGAGCGCAACTCTGAAGAAAATCAAGGAATTCTACACCAAGTTGCGAAAAGAGCGAGGAGTTCTGCTACCTGCTTGGCGTGAAGTCTCCGGTGAGACTCCCACCATAAGTTTCAGTGAACTCATTTCAGCTTATTTACGCGATCCAGCGTGCAAAGCTTTCGTAGACTTTCTGGCAGATCAAACTGTGGGTGCAGGTTTCTATACTACTGTGAACTCGGAGTATGCGAGGGCTGAAGAGGCAAAGCAAGCGGTGGACGATTTCAGTGAAGCTGTTAATCTTGACGGGCTGTTGCAGATTGGAGCGAGAGAAATTGTGGCGACAGGGAATAGTTTCTGGGAGAAAATTGAGCCAAGTCACCTAGAGCAGCTGAGAATATTGCCTTTAACTAGCGTCGAGAAAATTGTGCGCGATCAGTACGGCAACGTGAAAGGCTACAGGCAAACAGCTTCTTACGGGGGCAAAACCCTCCAGCCTGAAAATATAACCCATTTCAAGTGGATCCCAGTCAACGGAGAAGCCTTCGGAACTGGCGTGCTACAATCCCTCTGCGAAACCCTTTCCTTCAACGGCGAAACCCGTATGTCCTTCTTAGAAATGAAAGCCCGCATCGAAAAGGTCATGCCAGAAATCTTCGAAAAATATGCAGGACCAGACGAACTCTGGCTCTTTCCTGGAGTTTCCGCTGACAAACTCGCAGAGTACCAGCGCCTAATTAAGTCAAAGCCTAAGGCTGGCGCAAGATTTGTGTATGATCGAGCGGACGCTGATATAAAAACAGTGGCGGTGGACCCGAGAGCCCGCTACGAAGCCTATGTGGAACATATTCTCAATCAGGTTTACTTAGGTGGACAAACACCTCTGCCTAAGCTTTTCACGACGCCAGGTTTCACTGAGGCTTCGGCAAGGGCGGCGTTGAGAATTGCTGAGCGTAAGGTGATGGCTCTTCAACGTTTCATCAAGCGGATTGTGGAGCGAGAAATTTTTGCGCCTTTGATCCAGCAAACTGGTTTAGACTCGAAGAAAGCTGGTTGCCGACTGAACTGGGGAATACCAGAGACGCCTGAAATTACCCTTGCAGAAGTCATTAGGCTTTCTGAGATTTCTGCTAACACAGGAGTCCAGTATATACGGCCAGATGAAGTGCGTAAGATACTCGTTAAGATGGGTTTTGAACTCACGGAGTCTGAGGAGGCTGAAAATACTGTTCGAACATCAACATAACGTTCTCGCTTTTAGAGGAGAGAGGAGGTGGATACTCCAAAATGGGATTCCAATTCAAACCTAGACTTGCCGCTATAATGGCAGTAATAAACGGCATAGCAGCAGGCGCAACCTACATCGCCAGTCAAGGAGACCTCGGCGTCACCGTGATTGTCACCGCAATTTCAATCGGCCTATCAGCAGGCGTCAGCTACTACGAGAAACACGAATATTGAATTGTTCTCTTCTCAAAGATCATTTAAAACATACAACTGCTCAAAATTGGAGCAACCTAGTTTTTCTTTTTGTTGTGTGCGCAAGATTCAATTATGAGAGTTCAAGCGTCATTCTCACAAGGTCGATGTATCTTCCGTTTTTGCGGATTCCTTTCGGGATTTTGCCTGCTTCTTTGAATCCGATTTTTTTGTAAAGTTTTTTAGCTATGTCATTTGTGTCGAAGACGTTTAAAACTAAAATTTTCAAGCCAGCTTTTTTAGATTCTTCGATTAGTGTTTCCATGATAAAGGTGCCTATTCCAATTCCTCTGAACCTTGATGTTATGCCTATCCCTAATACACCTACGTGGCTCATACGATGCTTTTGTTTTTCAACTTCAGCGCCTGCTATGATTTCACCGCTAACTTCAGCAACAACGTGAATGAAATCACCTTTATCCACATTAACTAGCCTTTCTGCAAGCCACTCTGCTTCTTCTTCTCGAGTAACTCTCTCTGTCAGCATGATATCCAGTTTCTCATCTATCAAACTGTTGATGTACTCCATTAAACCTTCCAAATCTTCCCATGTTGGAGGACGAATCACAACCTTTCTCCCATCTTTAGCTACGAAAGCTTTAGACTGCAAAGTAAACCCTAACCCAACTTCTTGACAAGCTCTATATATACACTTAGTTGCGCGCACATGTCAAAACTATAATATGTTTTAAATAGCTTGAAAAGAATATGACCTCGTGTGGAAGGTGACGTGTGTATGCACAGTGTTTCAGACGTAAATGCGGATAATTGGGAAAAAGAGGTCTTGCAGGCTGACACATTGGTGGTCGTTGATTTTTGGCATGACCAGTGTCCTTGGTGCAAGAGGCTGGAGCCCATTTACAGTGAGGTCTCCGAAGAATACAGGGGCAAAGTGAAATTTTCGAAGTTAAACGTTTTAACGAGCTCTGAGAATCAGCAAGTCGCGGTTAAGTATGGAGTTATGGGTACCCCTACCCTAGTTTTCTTTTGTGATGGAAGACCCATCGAGACAGTTGTAGGTTTCCAACCGAAAGAACGCCTCAAGCAACTAGTGGATGATGTAATTGACAAGCATCGAGATTGCATAGAAAAGAGCACAGCATCAAAAATTAGTTGACAAGATTACAATTGGAGATTAAGCATGCAAGTTTAAAAATTTGTTCTTTAATGTATGTGTTGATCGCACATGCACATAGAAATAGATTCCGCTACTCGACGTATGTTACCTCAACTCTTTTAACTTTCCAAGCCCCTCACATCCATTTAGAGGATCAGTAATGCACAGTGCCAAAACGCCTTGGGAAGTCGAGCGAAAGCTTGTGGTGAAGACTGAAGAGGAAACCAATCCACGCTATGGACATAAGCCAGAAGAAAGACCCATCCAAGAATACGTCCGGTTTGGGATGATCAACGTAGACAAGCC
>CP070759.1:1087637-1094190 GCA_020348945.1 Candidatus Bathyarchaeota archaeon | reverse complement strand
TCGCCGCAATCACATCATCAATCCTCAAAATCATAGACGCCACCTCAGTCGCCGACTTCACCGCCTGCTCCTTCACACGCGAAGGCTCAATCACACCTTTCCTCTGCATATCAACAATCTTACCAGTGAAAACATCAACCCCCATCAAACGCCCCCTCGACTTTTCATGAGCCGACCTCAACGCCACAAGTATATCAATGGACTCAAGACCAGCATTCTCAGCCAGCGTCTTCGGCACAATCTCCACAGAATCAGCGAACGCCTCAACAGCAAGTTGCTCCCTCCCACCAACCTTTGTCGCGTACCCACGAAGCCCCTTAGCAATCTCCGACTCAACAGCACCCCCGCCCGCAACGATCCTATTGTGTTCAACCACATCCGCAACAACCGAAAGCGCGTCATGCAAAGCCCTCTCCGCCTCGTCCACCATTCTCTCGAGACCAGCTCGAATCAAAACCGCAACCGAACGGGGATTCTTGCATCCCTCCACGAAAACCATTTTGTCTTCACCGATCTTTCGCTCCTCCACCAGCCCCGCCTTCCCCAAATCTTGACGCTTCAGGTCATCCAGGTTCGTGACAACTCTTCCTCCAGTAGCCTTAGCGAGATACTCCATCTTGTACGGTGTAACCCTTATAGCAGCCACGATCCCCTCCTTAGCCAAAAAGTGCTGAGCCAAATCATCGATGTCCTTCTGGCAAAACACAACATTGGCGCCCGAAGCCTTGATCTTTCCAACCATCTCCTTGAACATACTGGTTTCTTTGTCCAAAAACGCCTTCATCTGCGTGGGATCCTTTATCCTGATCGCCGCGTCGAACTCTCCCTTCTTCAACTCCAGCGGACGGTTGATCAAAGCTATCTTCGCGTTTTCAACCCGCTTGGGCATCCCCGGATGCACAACCTCCTTGTCGATAATTATGCCCCTGACCAACTGGGTGTCTAAGAGACTCTTCCCCTCCTTCTTAACAATCTGAATATTGCCGATGTCCGCAACTCTCCTCTCACCCCTCTGCTCGACGATCTGTTTCACAGCGTCAACAGCTATATCCGCCAAGTGAACTCGCGCAGCACCCACAGCCTTGCTACCCATAGAGGTCATAGCAACCTTTTTCAAAGTCTCACGATCTTCGACATCAACCAGTATCCCGGTCTTATCCAGAATGTCCATAGCCCTTTGGGAAGCCTCTCTGTACCCGCTCACAATCACGGTCGGATGAATATTTTGACTCAGCAGTTCCTCAGCCCTACGCAACAACTCACCAGCCAAGATCACCGCAGTGGTGGTTCCGTCACCAACCATGTCGTCCTGCGTTTCGGCAACATCCACCACCATCTTCGCAGCTGGATGTTTAATCTCAATCTTCTTTAGAATCACTGCCCCATCGTTAGTTATAGTTATGCCACCGACGCTGCCAATCAACATCTTGTCCATGCCACGAGGACCCAGCGTTGTCTTCAAAACTTCAGAGATTACTCTAGCCGCCATGATGTTGTTTTTTTGAGCATTTCTACCTCGTCTGCGCGAAGTTCCTTCCTTAAGAATGAGAACAGGCTGCCCAGCTTTCCTAGTCAAGTACGCCATACACAATCCCTCTTAAGCACAAATCTCTAACCTATCTACAGAAATCTTCATCTCCATATAAATTTTCTTGATATTCCAGAAGCACATGCGCTTATCTCAAAATCATTATTCCTCTGCTTCTTCGCGTTGTTTCTCGAAGCGACGCCCTACTAAAATGCTTGCTTCCAACAAGACAATAAAGGGAATAATACAAGTTATCTCTGTTATAAGACTTGGTTCAGGATCTATAAGAGCAATCAAAACTACAGCGCCAACGTAAATGTATTTTCTGCTCTTCTTAATCTGCTCTGTAGAGATAATTGCAAATTTAATAAGCAAAACAACATAAACTGGAAACGTAAATATGAAACCAGACAATAACAAAGTCATCATAACTACAGAAAAAAAATCTGAAAATCCATACACCGGAGTAAGACCGAGAAGCCTTGTAAACATAACCATAGCCCTTACTGTTGCAGGTATAATCACTAAATACCCGAGGCTGAACCCAAAAATAAACAAACCCATGAAAGCAAGAATAAAAGGATAAATGAGTTTCATTTCATGCTGATGCAACGCAGGATTAATGAAATTGTAAAGCTCATACATTATCACCGGCGAACTTATCACAACCCCAAGTATGATGGAAACATACAGATAAACCTCCAAAGGAGCAAACCAGCTAATAGGAAGAAGTTCGATGTCAGCGGGAAGAAAATCCGCTTGCAGTTTTTTGATAACAGACGACGAAATAGTTTGGTACCAAGGATTAGAAGCCGACATATCGGACAAGTCGAGGGAAATAGGAACCACCATCACAGCGACCGTGGAAATGAATAAAGCATAAGCAACAGTGCGGAGACGATGAAGCAACTCCGTTAAATGATCCCAGAAACCCATTTCTTTCTTATCTTTACCAGACATCAATACCCCTCACTCTGACACGCAATTAGAACATTCCACAGAAAACTGTGTTTCTCAGTTCGTTTTAGTGGCCTTTTCGCTCATAGCACTTAATATTTGTTCCTTGCTTTTTCCCTCGGTTTCTACTCCCATCTTCTTGGCAGCCTCAATGATAGCTTCTTCCTCTTCTTCTTTACTTGTCTTTGAAGGTTTCTCAGAGGTTGCTTTTTTGAATTCAGTTACGCTTTCGCCTATAGCCTTTGCCAAGCCCTTTATTCGAGTTGCTCCGAAAAGGAGAAGTACTATAGCGAGGATTAGAATCAACTCAGGCCAACCTATGAAAGCCATACTTTTTTTCACCTCTTTTCAGCCTTGATAATGGAGGCTTCTTCCTTCTTACCTTCGATCTTCTCAAGAACCTCTTGCGTTATCTGTTCCTTCGTCTTTCCTTGGGTGGATATGTCTAGTTTTTCAGCGATAGTTGACAGCGATTTGTCTTGGTTCAATTTACTCTTGCGCGTGCGTTTCGATAGAGTTCCAGAAAGTTTTGTTGAAGAAGGGCGCACCGTTTTCGTGGTATCTGAACTCACCTTGTCAAATTCTTCCCTAAAACCCGAAGCTGCTTTATTGAATTCTTGCATTATCTTTCCCAGTTCTCTTGCGATTTTCGGCAGCTTTGTGGGGCCAAAGACAAACAACAGTATTGCAAAAATGAGAACCACTTCTTGCCATCCAAACACTAAACTGACGCCTCCCAAAAGAAATATCTAGTCTTTCCTTAAAAACATAGCGATAAAATGAGTTTCTTCATGCATTCTATCCAATATTCGTTGAACATATGCGTGCGCGAAACTAATTTCAAGTTCTATCTTGTTTAAATGGCGAAATCGCTAGGAGGATACTAAGATCAAATCATCTTTGGCAATGCAAAAAGAATGGTAGCGCTCAAAAATCAGATAAGTTTAATAAACATAACTGTTATCTGCGATATTCAGGTAATCCATAGAGTAATGAAGTGATTATCTTGAGTGAGAAAAAGGCTTATGAAGCGCTATCCAGTACGTCAAGACTTGAAATCCTAAAATTGCTGCACAAAAAGCCTTTGAGTGTTGATGAAATAGCAAAGATAGTGGATCTGCAACCAATTACCGTAAGACACCATTTGAAGTCGTTGGAAGATACTGGTTTCATAGAAAGTTATGAAGAAAAAAAACGAACGGTGGGAAGGCCAAAAGTTTACTACCAGATTGCCAAAGAACCCACAATAGTAGGTTATCCGAAACGCCGTTATCTAACTTTATCCAATTTTATGATAAAAACTCTCCAATCATTGATTGGATCGAAAAAAGCTAGTGCGCTCTTGAGAAGAGTTGGAAAAAACATGGGGAAAAGCGTAGTAAAAAACATCGAGACTAAACATGAAATAACAGAATGGTCTTCTGAAGCCTTTAGAGATTTCTTCATAAAAGGATATCTCGAAGAAGCCGGGGGAGAGCCAGAAATTATGGAAATCGACAAGAATCGAATTGTGTTTCGAGTACACAACTGTCTGTTTTTTGAACTTGCTGTCAAAATGCCAGAAACGATGTGCGACGTCCTCCATGACGCGTTTCATGAAGGGGTTTCAAATGCTATGGGTGGGAAAGCAAAACTAAGTCGATTGACATGCATGGGACACGGCGACATTTACTGCGAACATAAATGTGAGTGGCGCACTTCTCGACGAAAAACAGATGCGCGCTAGCATGTTTAGAAAACGGTACTAATTCTCCTTTTTGAGGATTTAAGGCTATTATGAGCTTTTCTTCATACACAAGTCAGCTGGCAAACTTCGGCTTCGCGGGCGCGATTTAGTTGGTAAATATTTATGTGCACCGGAAATCTTTCTCATAAACCACCTAACACAATGGACCGACGAACTATGCGCCGAAATATCTAAACTCGCTGAACCCGACCTTTAAAGGCATCGCAGAGATAACAAAAGAGTTTATTAAACAAGACTTGAGGAAGTTAAATCACTAATTAAAGAGACCAAAAGAACATAATCAAAAGAAAATAGGAGACTATTCCATGAGGAGGAAGGACCTTAAAAGAACATTCAAGCTAATACCATACGAAAAGGCATTACATCGACTTGAGGATGCTGCACACATCGAGCCTTTAGAGATCGAAGAAGTTGCTATAGAAAAGTCTGCTGGTCGAGTGCTTGCCATAGACATAGTCTCTATGCAAAACATCCCTAAAAAAAATCTTGCAGTTTTTGACGGATATGCAATCCAGTCCACAGACAGCATGAACGCTTCAGCGAGGAATCCTGTTACACTAAAAATTGTTGGAAAAACGTTTCCAGGTGAGACTCCACACAAACTGTCTTCTGGTCAAACAGTGTTCACTGCATGCGGAGCTCCTGTTCCAAAGGCTTCAGACGCCGTCATTAAGACTGAAAATGTTCAGTTACTTGAAGATGAAATCCAGTTACGCTTTTCCGTCGAGCCTGGTGAAAACATCGCTCTTGCTGGAGAGGACGTGGAAAAAGGAAGTCTCATCTTAGAAAAAGGATGTTTTTTGAGACCTCAAGATGTGGGGTTGTTGGCTGGAACAGGGATGAAGGCGATTAAAGTGTTTAAAAGGCCAAAAGTTGGCATACTTTCTGTCGGAGACGAATTGATTAAGCTTGGTGAGAAAAACCCTGACAAAATAGTTAACAATTATGCACTGATCGTTTCCAATTTAGTATCAGAATTCGGAGGAACCCCACTACTTTTAGGGATAGCACCTGACAACCTAGAACAGATCAAAAAGAAACTCTCTGAGGCATTGGAGAAAACGGATATAGTTGCCACCATCGCGGGTTGCTCCGTTGGACCAAAAGACTTGGTGCCAGACGCCATTAATGCTTTGGGCGAGCCAGGCATAGTGTTCCACGGAGTCAAACTAAGCCCGGGTAAAGTAATGGGAGCTGGAATAGTCAAGGACAAACCAATCGTTATGTTGCCAGGGCACATCGTTTCAACCTACGCTGGTTTCTACTTGATTCTTGCTCATTTGATTGCCCAAAACAGTGGGTTAGGGAAAAAGTTCCCTCTTTCTGTTGTTAAAGCCAGAATAACGCGAGACGTGAAGGCAAAGCCGATCGCGAGTTTTCTGCGGGTTCGCTTAGTCAATGTGGACGGCGAGTTCGAGGCTGAACCTGTTAAGGGAGACTCAAGTGTCTTAACTTCACTCGTAAGATCCAATGGATACACAATAGTTCCTAAGGGAGAAGGAATCAAAAAGGGAACAGCTGTAGAAGTTGTTATTTACGACAGGTACGAGTTTACTCATATTATGCGCTCTTAGCAACTAAATGGTGGCTTGAATATCTATACAATGAGATGAAAAAGGTAGAGTCTCATTCTATCATAGCGGAGTGAACACTGCGTGCGCTCACTCTCGTCAAACTTTCTCTCGCTTGCGAAATGCTTGCGCATGGAGTTATTTGTCATCTGAACTGAGATGAGCAATTTTGAAGAACAAAAGAAGCAAAGGTATGGCTTGACCCTCAAAACTCTTTGCCGAGTTGATACACTCTCTCGAGATACTTTTTGCGGGTGGCATCATCAACAGCTGAGATTGAATACAGGTATTCAATGTGTGCGGATTTGATCCCGCACGAAGTCATTGTAGAATTCAGTATATTGTTCATCGCATTGCCCAATCCAGTTGTCTTGTAGAATGCCTCTGGGTTACCGGTTGTAAGGATGTAAAGGCCTTTTTCGTGCTTGAGGTGCCCATGCATTCCCTCTTTATCTGCTGTCCAGGCAAATCCCCAGGAAAATACTCGCTGGAGCCATCCCTCAAGGATTGCAGGGATAAACCATCCGAGTACTGGTCCAACAACGACCAACGCGTCGGCTCTAGCTATTTTCTTCTGCTCGACTTGAACATCGGATGGCATGGGTTTCTCAGTGAATTGAAGGAAGTCCTCAGCTTGAAACCTTGGATCAAAGTTTATATCATAGAGGTTCGAAACTTCGAATGCGTGCCCGCCGTCTTCGAGCCCTTTGGTGAAGGATTCCAGAACGGCGCCGTTGAATGATTTCGGGT
>CP070759.1:1067992-1087537 GCA_020348945.1 Candidatus Bathyarchaeota archaeon | reverse complement strand
GCTTTCTTCTAAATCCTCTGCAATATCCGTCTTCGCAGGATCAATGTTAGCCTTCTTCTTAGTGGATGGAGTAAGCGCCTTGATAGGAGGAGAACTGTTAAGTTTCCTTCCTTATGAACTGGTAGCTTTCACCTCGGGCCTAGTGTTCATAATCTTCGGAATCTTCTCATTTATTCGCAGCGACGAAAAAATCAAAATTGAACAACAGAAAACAACTTTTCTCAAAACATTTTCGCTTATCGCTCTCATGGAGCTGGGCGACAAAACGCAACTCGCCTCCATTGTCTTAGCGGCAGAACTCAAAAATCCTCTCATCGTATTAGCAGGCATCATGCTTGCGTTTTCCGTTGTAACCGGAATCGGGGTAATTCTTGGAGCAAAACTCGTAAGGTTAATACCTGAAAAATACCTGAAAATCGGAACTTCTCTCCTATTCGTACTTTTCGGGGTTATTTTCATCCTGAACGCAATAATTAGGTAACCGAACACGCAGACACGCACATTGAGGTCAAATTGTTCAAGAATCGCGCGCTAATTTGATTGACGAAACTGAGCAAGGTCTAGTCTACGCTAGACTTTCGTTTTTTTTCTGACAACAGGGTTGGTTATAAAGAGGGAATTCGGTATAGATACAATGTCGCCTTCTTTGGTTTCTATAATTGTTGTTCTTATACTTATTTTCACAACTTTTCCCTCATAGATCTGTATCTTTATCTCATCTCCAACTTTGAAGGCTTTATCCGCTTGCACCAATATCCCAGAGACAAAATTCTGAATCACGGTACTCATGGCAAAGCTTATAGCGATACTGAAAGCGCCCAACCCAACAATCACCGAAGTGAGATCAAAACCTGAAAAAGAAATCGCCACAAAAATTCCGATAATGTAAACCACATATTTCGAAACTCTCACAATCCACTTTTCAATCTCCTTTGGGAAGGGCGTTTTCTCAAAAATCCTTGCGGTAATTCTTGATACAATCCTCGCGGTAATGTAGGTAGCCGTTAACGCTATAATCACCAAACTACTCGGTTGATATCTATGCCCGCAATCTCCAGTATTTGACGAATCCCTCTGGATGACTTTACTCATCCTTCTCTTTCTTCTAATAAAATATTCACATAATTAAAGCGTGAAGTAGCACTTTTTCTCTGTACGTGATCCCGAGAATTTAAACGAGACGCAAACTTATTCCCTGTGTCAAAAAAAGCAAGATTAAAGCCATCGCTTGTAAATCTTGCATAAGTTTATAAGGAAACTTGTCTATGTATGACTAACACAAGAATCTGAAACAATTCTTGTTTGAAAAGTAGAGAGGTGTAATCCGAATGGCATATAGAAGAGAGCCCAGAGAGATGCACAAAGCGGTCTGCGCTGATTGCGGCCAAGAATGCGAAGTTCCATTCAAACCCGATCCTAGCAGACCAGTGTATTGTCGGGAATGCTGGGCAAAGAGAAGAGATAGACGCAGAAGATACTGATATTAAGGACTTAATGAACTAGTAGCGTGAAAAGAAGGGCTTTATTTGTCTGAAGAAACAAACGTCGTTTACGTGGGAAGAAAACCTACGATGAGCTATGTGTTGGCAGTCATAACAGTTTTCTCAGGATCCAACTCCAAAGAGGTTACCTTGAAGGCGAGGGGACAGTCGATAACAACGGCTGTTGATGTGGCTGAGATAGTTAGACGCAAATTCCTGAAAGAATTGAAACTAAGCAAAATTATCATAGGAACCGAAGAAATAAAGCGAGAAGAGGGCGGAACAAGAAACGTTTCAACCATGGAAATCACGTTAACACGTGGATAGGAACGAGTTAGATGCAAATAAAAGTGTCAAGGAGGCGCGGTCGACCTCGCGGTAAGTGTCGATCATCTGCTGATTTTAGGCTTCTCGAATATCTTGCTGTGGTTTCAATGAAATATGAACTTGATTCCCACAAGTTTTTTGAAAGTCTCGTTGAAGCTTGGAAAGGCCAAGAATCTGCATGTGGAAGCCTTTTGATTGAGTGTCGCGAGAGAACTCGAAATTTAGCCATTTTTCTCATAACTAACCGTTGCAAAGTGGTTGCTCAATTCTCCATACCCAAGCGTATCCTTGAAGAAGTCTCTCCGCTCAAAGAATTTGTGTGCACAGAAGCGTTTAGAAGTGCCATCGAGAAGGCTGAGGTGAAACATTTACAGATCAAAGATTTAAAATCTGGAATGAAGAAAATTAACTTAAAAGCAAAGGTTGTTGAAATTCCAAAGCCGAGGTCCGTTGTCACTAGATTTGGAGAATTTGCCACGGTAACAAATGCAAGCATCACAGACGAAACTGGAATTATCCAGCTGCCTTTATGGAACAAACAGATAGGCGCAATTTCTGTGGGAGACTTCGTACAAGTTGAGAACGCACGTGTTGTAACATTTAGAGGCGAACGCCAGTTGAGAGTCAGCAGAGGTGGACAATTAAGTGTCGTTGAAAAAGGGGTGCCAACAAAATTACTGAAATAGACTTATCGTTCATAAAAGAATTGGACGGATCAGTTCAAATTTGAGCAGTCGACATAAAAACACGTCATCTTTCTAGTCTTTAAATCTCTTAAAAGAAACTACCTCTTCCATTATTTTTCTGATCGAGACAAAGCAAGGTTTAAATAAACTATAAGTCACTTCCGTAGTTAGCTTAGGAAATTCATGGACGGTTCAAGATGCCCAAAGAGTTTCGCCACATTATCCGAATCGCCGGCGCAGATCTGGACGGCA
Organism: Candidatus Bathyarchaeota archaeon; assembly: GCA_020348945.1. Classification (GTDB taxonomy): domain Archaea; phylum Thermoproteota; class Bathyarchaeia; order Bathyarchaeales; family Bathyarchaeaceae. The sequence continues at coordinate 1,084,791 of CP070759.1, read as the reverse complement.
CTAAAAAGGTAGGTTATGCCCTAACCGGAGTAAAAGGAATAGGCCTCAGACTGGCCAACGTGATAGTTCAAAAGACCGGAGTTAATCCACAGGTTCGCCTCGGTTTTCTTCCAGAGGCTGATGTCGAAAAAATTGAGGAAATTTTGAAGAATCCTGCAAAGTACGGACTGCCCAACTGGCTTCTTAACCGTCAAAAAGACAGGGTGTCCGGAAAAAATATTCACCTTATTGGCCCTGATCTAACCCTTCAGGTCAAATCGGACATCGATGAAATGAAGAAGATGAGGTCTTGGAAGGGTTTCCGTCATTCACATGGGTTGAAGGTGCGAGGACAACGAACGAAGACAACTGGAAGGAAAGCAAAGGCTGTGGGTGTGAAAAGAAAACGGGTGCGGACGCTCTGATGGGTGACCCTAAAAAGCAACGGAAAAAATACGAAACCCCAAAGTTTCCTTGGCGGATTGACGTTTTGGAAGACGAACTTAAACTGCTTGGCCAGTACGGATTGCGAAACAAGAAGGAACTGTGGCGTCACAAAACAATGCTCTCAAGGTTTCGAGAAATCGCCAGATCACTTTTAGGCATGTCCTCTGAGGAGAGAAAAAGACTGGAAAAACAGCTTCTCGGCAGACTTGCTCGTCTCGGAATTATTCCCAAAAAAGCAGCGTTGAATGACGTTTTAGATTTAGCTCTAGAAAACATTCTTGAACGCAGACTTCAAACATTTGTGTTTCGGACGGGTTTGGCTAAATCCATGTATCAGGCTCGTCAACTCATCACTCACGGGCACGTTGCCATCAAAGATAGACGAGTGTCCTCTCCAAGTTATCTTGTTATGAAAGATGAAGAGGCGAAGATAGCTTATGCTCCAACCAGCCCCTTGTCAAACCCTGATCATCCTTTACGAGAATCTTTCGCTGGTGCGGCTGAGACGAAACCGGAGACTAAATGAGGGATTAAGGAGGAAACCTGATGAGCAAAAAGGGTGACAGATGGGCGGTGGTGCGCATATACAGCTCCTACAACAACACCATCGTACACGTGACCGACGTATCCGGCGCTGAAACCATCGCTCGAGCCTCCGGAGGAATGTTTGTTAAGGCAGATCGACTGGAATCATCGGCGTACGCTGCTATGCGAGCCGCGGCTCACGTAGCCACCATCGCTAGAGACAAGGGAATAACTGCCATACACATAAAAGTTCGAGCTCCTGGTGGGTCAGACGCCCGAACACCTGGTCCAGGGGCGCAGGCAGCCATTAGAGGGCTAGCTCGAGCTGGATTTCGCATTGGGCGCATCGAGGAGGTTACGCCGGTTCCGCACGATGGAACAAGGAGAAAGGGCGGGCGGAGGGGCCGAAGGGTCTAACAGGTGTATATGATGGTTAAAAGTCACGGAGTTGTTACCTCGTGAATGTTGAGATTGTGGATAAAACCGATACCACCATGCGATTAATTATTCGAGACACAGACGCTTCTTTCATGAATTCGTTGCGCAGGATCATGTTAACCGAGGTTCCAGCCATGGCCATAGAGGATGTGGTTATTGTTGAAAATTCTTCGGTGCTTCACGACGAGATTCTTGCCCATAGACTGGGTTTTATTCCCCTCACAACTGATTTGAATTCCTATAACCTGCCCGAAGAATGTCCGTGTAAGAGCGAGTTCGGGTGCAACCTCTGCCGTGTGGCTTTGGCGCTGAAAGTTGAAGATGTGAAGGATATGAAGACCGTGTACTCGGGAGACCTGATTTCAGAAAACCCTGATATCAGACCCGTAAGCGACAGGATTCCCATCACGAAGCTGGTTTCAGGTCAGAAAATAAAATTGGAAGCGTATGCTCGGCTTGGGAAAGGAGAAGCTCACGCGAAATGGCAACCCGTTTCCATGTGCGCTTACAAATTTTTTCCTCAGATCAGAGTTGATGAAAAACGCTGTGACGCGTGTAAGGAATGCGTGAAGGTTTGTTCTAAACAGATTCTGGTAGCGGTTGACAAGAAAATAGAAGTTAGGAACCTGATTGATTGCACTCTCTGCGAAGAATGTGTGGACGCATGTCCAGCCGACCCATCCGCCATTGAGGTAACTTGGGACAAAAGCACGTTTATTTACGACATAGAGTCCACTGGAGCTTTACCTGTTGAACGGATTGTTCTTGAATCTAGCAGTATCCTTGGCAAAAAAGCCGGCGAGTTCCTTAAGAAGTTGAAGAAGGCGAAATAGATGCGGCAGGTTAAAACAACTAACCCGGAACTGATCAGTCTGGTTCGACTGCTAAGAAAGAAATCTCGAGAAAACGAAGCTAGAATATGGCGTGACTTAGCCCGTCACCTTTCCAGTTCAAGGAGGAGACGCACAACCGTAAACGTGAGTCGCCTAAACCGTTACACACAGCAGAGGGAAACAGTGGTTGTTCCAGGCAAGGTTTTGGGCGCTGGAAAAATCGATCACGCCGTCAGCGTGGCTGCCTTCGCCTTCTCTGATCAGGCAAAACTCAAAATTTTGAAAGCTAAGGGAAAATGCTTGTTTATCTCGGATTTGGTGAAGAAAAACCCGAAAGGCACCAGCGTGAAAATCATCGGGTGAAGGAATATCGAGTTTTTGCTTCAGAAGCTGTCTGATCGAGATTTACCTTTTTGAAGACTTTAAGGGTATAAATATTAAGGATTTAAACAGGGTTTGAACCTATAGTGCGCGCGCATAAATGTGAAAAAATAAGAAAAATCTTTCTGTCTTTAACTAATAATATTCTTGAAAGCTCTCGTTAAGATCCCTTCAATTTCTTTTACACACATCTCATGGGCTTCTATACCTTTCCCGTACGTTTATTTTTTGATGAGCTCTTGTGTACATGTTTGAAGAGACTCCCGCAATAAGTCCACCGACCGCGTCATTTATGATCGGGCCTAACTTCTTCAAGATCCCGGGCTTAGCTTGGTCAAATCGGATAAACTCGAAAATCCCTTTTGCTCCGGCTATATAGTTGGCTATAGTCATTCCTAAAAGTTCATCAGTTACTAGCCCCGGTCGTCCCATGAACCTTTCTTTTGTCAAGCCGGGAATCAAACCAGATTTGGCGTCCTCCTCTGCGCGGAAACATGCAACCTCTAAACAGGAGACGTTTACATCTGACAAAGCCTCAAAGATCTCTTCCTTAAATATTTCAATGGCTTTCTCTCTAGTTTCTACGCCAGGATGAGGCTCAAATAATTCCAAAGCAGCGTCAACCATATCCTTCAACGTTATTCCGTGTTTTTCAAGGTATTTAAGCAAGGGCAAGTTGTGAATCTCGTGTTTCATACAAATCCCTATCCTGCTTTCTTTTAGTTGAGTTCTTAAACTTATTTTGCAGCAAAGTATATAAGGGTTGGCTGGATTATCCATCCAAGTGAAGCGGATAACCCGCTTGAGGTGAACTACAAATGGAGATTCCTGTAAAACAACTTACAACTATATCCCTGTTGGTTGCTACAGCAGCCGCAGTGAGAGTGGGAATGAATTTGGTGGCTTTCGCCATACCTATCCTTGCTTATGGTGTTGTTGTAAAGATCGGTTTAAGCGAGACTTTGGCCTTCACCAGCGGCTTTGTATTCGGACCGGTGCAGGGTTTCATTACTGGCGTATTAATAATCATTGTCTCTGATTTATTCACGTGGGCGGGGCTTTGGACACCTATTATTGCCGCAATTATCGGTCTACTGGGCATCTGTGGAGGAATGCTTCGTCGCTCAAAAGAAAATTCAAACGGTGTATTTTTAGGCGCAACGGCTGTGCTTCTAACTCTGATAAGTGAATCACTTCAGAACCTCTATACCACATGGTTTTATTTGGTCTCTGGAATGCCGCTCGTAGTAGCCCTTGGGACGGCCTTCAGTGGAGGTATCATATCGATGATCACAGCTATCATCAATAACACGGTTTTGTTTACGACCATTGTGCCTAGAATCGTCAGGATACTGCGTAGAATGGTGATGGGATATGAAAAAAATCTTTGACGTGATCCTGGTTCACAACGAATCTAAAGCTGAAACCTTCTTAGGGAAACTCGTTGGAAAAAAGCCGCTATTTATCTGTACAATAGGCACGACAGAGACGGCGAAGATTCAGAGCATATCTGCTGCAGGGAAATATCCTGAGATGACGGACTATACACCACCGGCGGATGTTGAGCTTCTCCTCCTAGGAAGGTGTAAATGCATTTCAGGGGTGCCCGTGACGCCGGAGGGGATACCGACACCTGCCTTAATCACTATGTCAGCACTCAAGTTGGCAGACATACCAGCCTTGATAGCCAGTGGTGGTCTGAAGATAAACCCTTTTGTGCCTTTTTTGAATCTGGGAGGAAGCCCTGGAAGAAACATCAGAACCGGGAAGGCTGTGGACGATGTTAAAGAGGTTATAGAGAGAGCAAGGATTGCCGGAGAGAATTTGGCTAAGACGACGGATTATCTTGTAGTCGGCGAGAGTATTCCGGGCGGTACAACAACGACGCTTGCTGTTCTGTTAGCTATGGGTGTGGATGCAAGACAGAAAGTTAGTAGTAGTATGTTTGGCAACCCGCATGAACTTAAAATTAAAACTGTCGAGGCAGGTTTGAGGGCCTCAGGTGTAAAGTTTGGTGCCTTGACGGAGGATCCTGTTAAAGCCGTTTCGTGTGTTGGAGACCCAATGATTCCCGCCTTTGCAGGGCTGGTTCTCGGAGCAACAGGTAAGGTTCCGGTTTTGATGGCTGGCGGAACCCAGATGGGCGCTGTGTTAGCTGTTGTCAACGCCTTAAATCGTGACGCTTTAGGCAACGTGGCAATCGGAACCACTAGATGGATCATGGTTGACAAGACGGCGGACTTGAGGGGGATAATCAGTAAGATCGCTGATGTTCCGATACTGGCTGCTGACCTAAACTTCAGCCAGTCCAAGTTCGATGGCTTAAGGGCATACGAGACAGGGGTGGTAAAGGAGGGAGTTGGCGCCGGAGGTGCAGCTATAGCCGCGATGATGAAGTCAGAGGGTTCTATAACAAAAGAAACTTTGCTTAGAGAAATTGAAAGAAACTACGAACAATTAGTAGGATCAAAGTGATATAGTGAGATGCTCAAGGAAATAAAGAACCTAGTAGCTTTCCTCACAATTATCCCAGTGGGCATGGACCCAGACTGCCTAATGGACGCAGCAGATCGCATGTACCTCTTTCCACTAGTAGGGGCGCTTATTGGATTGTTGGCGGGACTAGTTGCTTGGATTACTCTCCACATCTTGCCCAGCCTAATTATGGGGGTGTTAACGCTGGGAATCCTCCTTGCTATAACTGGTCTTCATCATACTGACGGACTGCTTGATTTTGGAGATGGAATCATGTTTCAAGGGTCTCCGCAAAAGAAAATTGAGATTATGCATGATCAACAAACTGGTGCTGGTGGCTTAGTGCTTGGACTGGTGACTCTGTTAACTACGGCCTTTTGCATCGCAAACCTAAGCATGAGTATTATTGTTCAAAGTCTAATTGTGTCCGAGATATCAGCTAAACTTGCTATGGTGATAACGGCTTGGACTGGCAAATCCACTCATAAAGGAATGAACACATATTTTGTCAATGCCATGCACGCTAAATTTCGAAACCTTCGCCTAATAGCTGCCTTAACATGTTCAGTTGGAATAACAACATCTTTACTTCGGTTTGCAGGTCTCACCGCAACAATTGCAGGCTTGGTTGCTGCTTTAGCCATGATAGGAATTTCAAACAGACATTTCAAAGGCGTAACAGGAGACGTGATGGGCGCAGTCAACGAACTCGCCCGCATGACTTCATTAATTACGGTCTTGGTGACACTTCAATGGGTATAATTGCACTTGTCATGGCTGGTGGCAAAGGCACTCGCCTGCAATTTGAAGGAGAGAAACCATTGCTTAATGTTGCGGATAAACCAATGATTGAGCACGTCTTAGATGCTTTAAGGAAAGTCAACAAAATTGAAAGAATTGTGGTCGCAGTAAGTAAGCACACACCCGAAACAGCTAGGATGATGGAAAAGAGGTTTTCGATACAGATCTTGAAAACTCCAGGGAAAGATTACGTGTTCGATATTCAGTATGCTATTAAAAAACTCAAGTTAAACACGGTTCTGACGATTTCAGCAGACCTTCCATTAGTCACAAGTGAGATCATTGAGGAAATTATAAAGCGTTATGAGCGTTGTGAAAAACCTGCTCTAGAGGTAGCGGTTCCTGTGAAAACAATTGAGAAATTAGGCTTAATAGCGAATCATGTCTTTGAGGTTGGCGGTAGACTCCTAGCTCCAGCTGGCATAAACGTGATTGATGGAAGACAAATCGATGAGATGAAGTTAGATGAAGAAGTATTTGTCGTCGACAGGAAGGAAGTTGCCGTGAACGTTAACACACTCGAGAACTTGAAAGTCGCAGAACATCTGCTCAGTCATCTCACTTAAAAGTACGCACGCGCAAAAAACTTGAAGAGTTCACAGAACCCAAAAATGTTTGTAGCGGCAACTTCTCCATTCTTTAGCTAACAATTTCTTCAAAAGCATTGGTCAAGATTTTTTTTATTTCTTTTGCACACACCCTGTAAGCCTTCATGCCTTCACCATACGGGTCTTCAACGTCCAGATTCTCTGTTTCCCCCGCGAACTCCTTCAGCGTGAAAACCTTGTGTTCAGCTTCAGGATAACGTGAAAGAATGTCATCGCTGTAACGTTTTCTCATAGTTAAAATTAGATCCGCTTCTTCAATTAGCTCCTCAGTTAACTGCTTTGACATGAAACCCGAGATGTCTATGCCTTCTATTCTCATGGTTTCTATAGCTTCTGCCGTAGGTGATCCTCCATAAGCATGTAGACCTGCTGAAATAACCTTGACTTCCACGGATTTGTCATTTTTCTCTAACATTCTGTTAAGAAAGCCTTCTGCCATGGGGCTTCTGCATATGTTTCCGTAGCACACAAGTAAAACAGTTTTACAGGACATTTTGGTTCATCTGATATTCTTTGGTTCGAGTTATAGGTTTTAGCCTTCACCTTTGCTCTTTTTCTGGCACAGCGGGACGCCAAGGGAAGGATCAGTTTATGAGAAACAAACAGTTTGCTAAAGGAAAATGTTTATCTGTTCCGCAGAGAGTGAAGAAAAACTAAAGAGCACTGGTGAACTCCATGAGCACTGAACCCGCGATAATCGATGCGACAGAACTGATCCTTGGCAGGGTGGCTAGCAACGTAGCTAAGCGCCTCCTCCAAGGCGAAACAATAATCATTGTAAACGCGGAGAAGGCAGCTATATCCGGCAAGAGACTCAGCATAGTGAAGGAGGCAAAAGCAATGCTAGAGGTGGGTCACCCAAGGAAGGGACCTTTACACCAAAGGAGGCCAGACCGCATCGTTAGAAGAACTGTGCGAGGCATGCTTCCTTGGAGAAAGCCAAAGGGAAAACTGGCGTATAAGAGGCTTCGGGTTTTCCTCGGAGTGCCTGAAGAGTATAAAGACAAGGAAACACAGACAATACCAGAAGCCAACGCGCAAAAGCTGAGATGTCCATACATAAGGGTGGGAGAGCTAGCTAAGAGAATAGGATGGAATCCAGTGGGTGAATAAAAACGTCAAAAACAAAAAAAATCCTGCTAACAAGCGGGAAAAGGAAAACCGCTATCGCTCGAGCAACAGTTAGAGAGGGACAGGGAAGAATCCGCATTAACAAGGTTCCCTTGGAGATTTTAGAGCCGGAAATCGCCCGCAAGAAGATTATGGAACCTCTTCTTCAGACTGGTGAGGAGGTTTGGAAAAAACTTGACATGGACATCAAGGTGTCTGGCGGAGGTTTCATGGGGCAGGCTGAAGCTGCGCGCACTTCTATCGCTAGGGCTATTGTAAGATGGACGAAGAGCAAACGCGTTAAAACGATTCTAACTGGGTATGACCGAACCATGATTGCTGGCGACCCTAGGCGGAAGGAACCGAAAAAGTTCGGCGGTCCTGGTGCTAGAGCCAGAGATCAAAAAAGCTATCGATAGCTTAACAGGTTTAATCAAATTAACGTGGGCCCCTTCCTTAATTTAAAGATGATGCTTCGAGCCGAGTCTACAAAGGAGTTTGTGTTTTCCTTTCCATGATGGGAGACTGCAAACCAGCACCTTCTTAAGGGCAAAAAGTTAAAATTGAGGATTCAACAAACAGTGATTGGGAGAAGTTGAAAAGAGTGATTTCAAAGAGGTTTTCGAAAAGAACTATTTTTGTGCTTTTGCTTTGCTTCGTTACGTTGTTTGGGGTTGTTGGGGCATACGCTTTCATGTTGAACAATCAGGCATCGGTTGAGTCGTCGAGGAGAGCTGTTTCAAATGGTTATGTTCTGGAGATAGATAAATCCGTCTACGAACCCGGAGAAATAGTTAGAATCACCTTCAGGAACAACAGCCCAAAAACCGTAACATTCCGAGATTCTGGATGGTATACTATAAGGGATTCAGAAGGCCGTCAAGTTTATCCAGGCCTTGTACTCGATGCTTTTTTATCTGTATCTTCTGGGAAATCTTTGAAGGATGGATGGTATCCACTAACCGTTACTACGGAAGTTAGGGTTCCTCCCGGCAACTACACCGTAGAGCTTTCCACACCAACTATTTCTAGAATACCGGAACTAGAAGACTTGTCCGTTAGCTTCGAGATACTGGATTGATTCAGTTATCGGTGATGAACATGAAGAGGGAAATCCAATTACTTGTAGATGTCAGCATTCTTTTGATGCTGTTAACCTCTACGCTAATGGTCTCTTCACCTACTAAATCTGTTATGGCCGATCTAGAAGGATATTTTTGCTGAAGAAGGAATTCCTCCAAGCAACTTAGACGCAGCAACGCCTACTTTCTCACGATGCTCTTCCTCAGTGTAAACACGCAGGATATTTATGAATCCCTTAAGCACGTCAAATATTCCAGATATGTCGCTCAGCCGCCTTGAAACTCTTTCACCAGCTCTAGTTCGGTGAAACACAGGGATTTCCATGGGTTCCAGCAAAACTGAGTGTCGATACGGCACTGAAGGAAGCGTTGGCACGTCGATCATAACGGACTTAGGTTCGACTCCTGCTTCTGAAGCGATTTTGTTTCTCATCTGGTTTCGAATTTCCTCTACGCTGAAGATGCTGGAAACGGTTTTGTCTCTCACGTAGAAAGTTTGGTCGTAGGCACACTTGAGCAACTTACGTCTCTCCAAGTTCTCTATAATGCCTTTCGACTTCTTGCAGCCCTTCAGCATAGTCCACACCGTGTAATCATCAAAAGCTAGATAATCCTCTGGCGACTGGAAACCCACTAGACCCAACTCGTCCTTCGCCTCCTCCATAGCTGTTGCAAGCATAATCTGAACAGCCCGCCCCACCCTGTGGAAGTATATGCTCTTAAAGGACTCAATTCGTGCCAAGATGAAGGACTCGAAAGCTGAGAGAGCTCCAAGGTCAATCGCAATGTTTTCGTCCAACACATCGAGCATGTGAATGAGACGGAAAATGTCCACGTACCCATATTCTGCGCCAGTATGATAAGTGTCGCGGACAACGAAGTCAAGTTTGTCCACATCAACCGCGCTTCGGATAATCTGATCCATGAACGCTCGGCCAGGCTTGTGCAGCAGTCCCACCGAAAGCTTTGCCAGTTCATCCGTATCGTATCCTAGACTCTTGAGTGTGTCTTTCAACTCTGACTTCTGGACAATCCAGACGTTTATGTCCTCATGAGTTTTGTTGAGAAACTTTACGAGAAGGTGCTCAAAGATGTGAGAGAAGGGCCCATGTCCCACGTCGTGAAGAAGAGCAGCTATCCTAACTTTCTGAACTTCCTCTTCAGAGAGAAGCTGGGAAAGGTGAGGGTTCTCTGCCAAAAGCCCAGCTAGGTACATGACGCCAATCGAGTGTTCAAAGCGGGTGTGGTTGGCGCCTGGATAAACGTACTCTGATCCAGCGAGTTGCCTCAACCGGTGAAGCCTCTGCACTGGAAAAGAGTCAATGATCTTCTTCTCAGCCTCTGTGATGTAGATGTATCCGTGAACAGGGTCCTTAATTTCACCCCAATATCGCCGCATTGTCGAGGTCTCCGTTATCTTCTGGGTTTTACAGGTATTATAAAGTGATCGATGAAAACTCATTTATGCCTGAGCCGAGTTGACATGAATGGCGAGGCTGACACATGAAGAAGAAAGGCGCTTTCATTTGCATCGAGGGATTGGACGCCAGCGGAAAGACCACACAAGCTCGTCGACTCGTGAGGGAACTGAAGCGTAGAAGCTTCAAAGCTGTGTACACAACTGAGCCGAGTCCAGGTGAAATCGGGGAGTTCATAAGAACCTATGTTCTCCAAAGGAAGAAGCGTGTGCCTATTGCGGTGGAGGCCCTTCTTTTTGCGGTTGACCGAGTTGACCACTTGGAGCGGAAGGTGAAGCCCGCATTGCAGAAGGGTAAAATCGTGGTTTCCGATCGATACGTTTACTCCAGCCTAGCCTATCAAGGAGCGGCGGGCTTAGACCTAAACTGGATCGAGGAAATCAACCGATCACTGGTCACCCCTGACTTAGCCATCTACATCGATGTTCCGCCAGAGGTGGTTTTGAACAGAATAAAACGCAAAAGATCTGTTATGGAAAGGCTACTGATTCAGCGGAAAGTTATGAAGATCTACATGAAGTTTGTGGAGGATGGACAGTTGATGCGTGTTAACGGAAACAGATCGAAAGACGAAGTAGCGAAAGATATTCTGGCAACGGTTCTGAGTTTCTTGAAGAATTAAAACACTTGTAGCCGTTTAGGTTTGCGACTTCAGGTTTTTCTTGGAAGTTCCTCGCGTATTTGCCCAATTATGAAGTTGGTGAGGTCTTCTAGGGAAACACGTCTGATACCGCGCTCATGGGAAACCTGTACTTCCACGCTGTTTCTGTGGAATACAAAGCGGAGCAGATGATAATCGAACTTCAACGGTTTTCGTCTCCCCTCTCTTAGAGCGTGGTAACGCACGACACAGAAAAAGTCGAGGGTCGGCGGCGCTTCTTTCTTGATGCCTTTTTGAACTCTTTCCAGTTCCTCTCTGTCCAAGTAGTTGAAGGCGATTTCTTCAGCTACTCCGAACTCGAAGCTAACCTCGCATCCTGATGTGGAGAAATGCGATATAGTGTTCAAGTCATGTTTTTCCTGATTTAACCGATAGAGAGCTAGAAGAATCGCTTCTTGCAGCTTCCTTTCTGTGGATTTATGAGTGAACTTTGTAACGCTGTGGACGACTTGGGGAAAGTTTTCGTAACGTCCCAGCAATCTTGGACCCTTCATGTTCTCTTAGTTTTTCTTAGTTTTTCAAGGTTCTCGAGCAATTTGGAGAGAAGGGAACTCAGCTTTTCCAGTTGTTGAGGATCTGTTTCTTCTCTAATTTTCTTCTCAACCTCCTGTATCTTCTTGAGAACCGTGGATTCTAGGGCTCCGAGAGCCACTAAATCCGCCGCCTCTGCTGGTGATGTCCCTTCCTTCACCACGATCACTCTTTTTTGACACTGGGCGCACCAGAGTTCTCCGTTTCTAAGTTTAAAAAGAGGTGAGGAGCAGGCTGGACAGGAGCGATCTATGAGGGTTGCTCCTTGCCTGAGCAGGTTCGCCATAGTTTGAATGGGTTTTGTATCTTCAGGCAACTCTACAGCCTCAAGTATTTCTTGTTAGCGTGAATAATAAGTAAGTCGGCACTGATTTATACTAATTCCTTCTTTTCAGTAGAAATGTTGATTCTGAATATTGATTTTTCCTTCATAACTGATTTTTAGTCCTTAGACCAGCTTGGGCACATGGTGTTAAAGTTGAGTGACAAAGTGAAAGAAATTAAACGCGAAGTGGCTGAGCTCAAGAAGAAACTTGAGGAGCTGCGGCGTCTCAAGGCAGATTGTGACGATGCAAAGAGGCTCCGTGAGAAAATTGTTAGAATTGGTTGCGACTAGAAAACAGAAGCACTGTAAATGAGCGGTTTATTTCAATCGCTCCTTCTTTGCATGGTGAAAAACGTGTGGGGTCTGCGAGTTTTTGGCAAAGAGGTCTTTCATTGCAGGAATAAACGCGATAATAATGTTGATGAGATAGTTAATTGTTTTATAGACCACCAAAGTAGCTTGGTTATTTGCAAGAAATGTAGGAAGCCAATGCGTTAGGCACAGCTGAGTTAGAACTGACACCAAACAGTATAAATTAGTACTAAAATAATAATAGGAGTTAGTATAGTCAGAGCATGCACTTGGTGCTTCTCGGAGGGTTTTGCATGGTGCGTAAGAAAAAGCTGATCGAGTACGAGGAGAGGATAAAACAAGCATTGGTTCTCCTTGGGCAGATTTCAGAGGACACCACGACTCCTCGAAACATAAGGAGAGCCGCTAGGGAGTCGATGGGTGCTTTACAGTTAATGGAGTACACTCCGGCTGTGAGGGCGTCTAATGCCATAGCTACTCTCGACGATATTCTTCAGGATCCTAATATGCCGCCCTACACTAGAGTGAAGCTTTGGAACGTCATGAGTCTGCTTGAGGCGATCAAGGATTAACCAGAAAAATATCTTAGGTGTGGCTTGCGTACATCTCAAATTCATAGTTGACAGCGTTTTTTCAGCGTAAATATTCTGGGACTAGTGGACGTTTCATTAAAGCTTATATGGCAGTTATTACAGCTACTTTTGGGCCTCTGAGTGGATGTCTCTTGCAGTTTGACGTAATAATCGTTGGAACTGGTCCAGCCGGAATATTCTCAGCCCTAGAGCTAACCCAGAACACAAATCTAAGCCTACTCATGCTAGATAAAGGACCTGACCTTAACAAACGCAGATGCCCAGCAAGCCGAGGTTTAGGATGCGTAAACTGTGATCCTTGCACTCTTCTGTCGGGTTGGGGAGGCTCCGGAGCCTTCAGCGATGGAAAGCTCACCCTGTCCACTAAAGTTGGAGGTTGGCTTAACGAATACCGCAACGAGAAAGAACTCTCAGAGCTCGTGGATTACGTGGATAATTTTTACTTAAAGTTTGGAGCGCCCAACAATCTCTACGGAGTTGATCCAGACAAGATTGAAGAAATTAGGCGAAGAGCCTCGGTTGCTGGACTTAAAATGGTTCCTCAGAAGGTGCGCCACATGGGCACCGAAAAATGTGGTGATGTGCTTCGCAGAATGCGTAGTCACTTAAAAGACAGGGTTGAGATTCGAACCGAAACCGAGGTGAAGGGTCTTCTGATGAAGAACCAGACGGTTGAAGGAGTGGAAACAACTGCTGGCGAAAAGATTTACGGGAAATACGTTATTGTGGCTCCTGGTAGAAGCGGAGCTGAATGGTTGAAGTCTGAAGCGCAGACGTTAGGGCTGAAAACACCTAACAACCCTGTGGATGTAGGTGTTAGGGTTGAAGTTTTAGCTCCAGTTTTGGAGGAACTAACTAAGACTTTGTATGAGCCTAAGTTCATATATTACTCTAAGTCCTTTGACGATCAGGTGAGAACCTTCTGTGTGGCGCCAAAGGGCGAAGTGATCACTGAATCGTATGATGGTATTTTAACGGTGAACGGTCAGAGCTATGCTGAGAGGAAAACTGAAAACACAAATTTTGCTCTTCTCGTCAGCACTTCCTTTACCGAACCGTTTAGGGAGCCAATTGCCTACGGAAAATACTTAGCTCGACTCTCTAACCTCCTTAGTGGTGGAGTGATGGTTCAGAGGCTCGGTGATCTAAAGGCTGGGCGTCGCTCAACTCAAGATAGGATTGAAAGAAGCGTGGTCACTCCAACCCTTAAGAACGCTACGCCTGGAGATCTCAGTTTCGTTCTGCCTTACCGATATCTAGCAGACATTCGTGAGATGCTTGAAGCAATGGATAGGATTTCGCCTGGAGTGAATTCGAACCATACGCTGCTCTACGGCATAGAGGTGAAGTTTTACTCTTCGAGGCTGGAACTAAGCACCAGTTTGGAAACAAGGGTTCGCAACCTGTTCACGATAGGAGATGGAGCTGGAGTGACTAGAGGATTGATTCAAGCCTCGGTTTCAGGAGTAATGGTTGCCAGAGAGATCGTGAAGAGAGTGAAAACCGCAAACTAACGCAACTTTTCTTTTATGCGGTTATTTTTTGCCGATACTATAAACTATTTTGTCATGGCTTGAGTTTTGCGAGATATCTGCCAAAACAACGAGAAACTAACGGTTGAGTTTGGCTTCAACCAGCCATTTCACTAAGAAGGCTAAAAGCAAAAAGAAAAAGGCAACTAGAGAATAATCAAAAATTGGGTTAACCTGCAAAACAGTTCATCTCTTCACCGCGTTCTTTCTTCCGCGTTTAGAACCCGCAAACATAAGCCTTGTGAATTTACAATATGAATTGAGTGTCAGCAACGCTCTGGACTGATGAATCTCCTTGTCTCCTCGCTGCTCGGATTTGAACCGGGATTCTGAGATTCCAAGTCTAAGTTTTTTCAAAGATTTATGACTGGAAGATCATTAACCCCGCTTCTCTGACTACGCCGCCTGTTCAAGAACCTCCAGAGAAAAAGGCGACTAAAACAAAGAAGACATCCAATTCTTAACTTACGTGAATAACTGCTATTTTTGGTGGGGCTGCCCGGATTTGAACCGGAGTCACGAGAGTCCGAGTCTCGTAGCCTAGACCAAACTAGCCGACAGCCCCCACAACAAAACATGTCTAGCCACAGGCTTTACATAAGCATTCTCTTCTAAACCCAAACTTACTTTAATTTTTTAAACTAAACCAACACTAATAGACTGTGGTGTTCACGTATTGCCTCGCCGACGATCAGGCGTGAGAGTGCTCAAAGCCGTTTCATCCGCTATGCGACTGAAAGTTCTAAACCTCCTCTTCGAGAAAGGCCCCCTCTCCTACACAGAAATCATGAACATCCTCCGCCTCAACCCCTCCAGAGACGCAGGAAGATTCGCCTACCACCTAAAACTCCTCCTAAAAACAAACCTCATCGAACCAGACGTGAAAACCAAAAAATACCGCCTCACTGAACTCGGACAGACAATGGTTAGCATAGCTGAAGAAATCACAGAACGCTTCTTCAAGAGAAAAAAAATGCTCGTCCGCACTTCACGCTTAGCAATGGAAGAGTTTGACAGAAACAAAATTGCAGAGTCCCTTGTGAAAGAAGCAAACGTGCCCATAGATCTAGCGCAGAAAATCTCAAGAGAAACAGAAAAACGCCTCTCAGAATTCAAAACAAAATACCTCACAGCCCCCCTCATAAGAGAAATCGTGAACGTAATCCTCATAGAAAAAGGACTAGAAGAATACAGACACAAACTCACACGCCTAGGACTCCCAGTCCACGACGTAACTCAACTAATACGGTCAATAGGCATCCAGTCGCTGGGCGTTGAAACCCTTCACAAAACAGCGGGAGACGCAGTGCTGGAAGAATACACACTTTTAAACGTGCTTCCCCGAGACATCGCCGACGCCCACCTCTCCGGAGCCCTCCACATCAACAACTTAGGCTGGTGGATACTGAAACCCAACGAGTTCACACACGACCTTCGCTTCTTCTTCCGAGAAGGACTGAACTCTGGAAAAACAGGCTTCACAGGACCTTCTCATACATCTCCCAAAAACTTCGAATCTGCACTACTAACAGCATCCAATCTCCTCAAACTAGCCACCACAGAAACATCTGGAGAACAAACTCTAGACTACTTCAATGTCTTTCTAGCACCCTTTACCCAAGGCCTCACCGCAGAGAGGATAAAAGAAGGCCTACGCTTCTTCGTTTCAAACCTAAACCAGTCCCTGTCAGACAAAGGCATTCCCGTAGAAGCATCCCTTGGAATAGAACTCGTCGTCCCCAAGTTTCTAGAAAAAAGAAAAGCTATTGGACCCAACGGAAAAAACGTCGGCTGCTACGCGGATTTCGCAGAGGAAACCCGTTTAATCGCTTCCCTCCTCCTTGAAGTGATGCTTGAAGACGACAAGCACAAACCCGTTTTTAACCCCAGCCTAATCATAAAGCTACGGCCAGAAACACTTAAAAACAAAGAGTGCGCGAATCTCCTTTTCCAATCCCACAAGCTCGCGGCCAAAACTGGACTCCCCTACTTCGCTAACCTCTGCTCTAAAGAACAAACGCAAGTCTCCTACACCGCAACAGGATGCAGGTTTGCCACTGACTGGAAAGGAGACTGGGAACTGGACACCCTGCAAACGGGAAGCCTTGACAGCGTCATAGTAAACCTGCCGAGGGTTTCGTACAATTCAGAGGGAGATGAAACCAGATTTTTCAGGTTTTTAGACGAACAGTTAGAAATGGCACTGCGCGCCCTAGAAATAAAATACCGAACAATCAAGCGTCGAGCAAGAGAAGGACTCCTTCCCTTCCTCACTCAAGAAACCAACGGTGACCGCTACTTCCGACTTGAAAACTCCACTCGCCTCGTCAGCTTTGTGGGACTAAATGAAGCAGTTCAGTCGCTGTCTGGAAAAACAGTGTACGAAGACGAAGAAGCCCTCAGTTTAGCTGAAGAAATCGTGAAGAACCTTTCCAAGGGCGTTAGGAGATACGCGAAAAAACCTGAAACGCGTGCAGTTCTTTCCATGGTGCCCAACGCCAACGCCGCGAAGAGACTAGCGGAATCGGATGTGGAAAGATACGGTTGGGCTAAAGTTCAAGTTCAAGGCGGCAAAGAACACCCCTTCTACACCAACATGGTTGCTGTACCCCTGAAAGCTGACATTCCTTGGAAAAACCGCTTAAACATCGAGCAGAGATTTCACAAGTTAACTCCTGGGAGCCACCT
>CP070759.1:1049596-1067892 GCA_020348945.1 Candidatus Bathyarchaeota archaeon | reverse complement strand
TTGGACCGTCAGCTATGGGGTCAGAGAAGGGAATTCCCAGTTCGACGATGTCTGCTCCTCCATCGATTAGAGCTTCAACGATGTCGAGTGTGTACTCTGGCTCTGGGTCGCCGCCAGCAACGTAAGCTATAAGCGCCCCTTCATTTCGTTTCTTTAAGTTTTTAAATGTCTTCTCAATTTCTCTCATATCTTAACCCTCAAGTGTTCAGCAACCACTTCCACATCCTTGTCTCCCCTTCCGGATAGTGTAACCACAATTATTTGGTCTCTTCTCATGGTTCGCGCTTTTTTCACGGCGTAGGCCAGAGCATGGGAGGGTTCTAACGCTGGAATTATTCCTTCACTCTTGGACAGTTCGAGGAAGGCTTCTACGGCCTCCTTGTCCGTTGCAACAGTGTATTCTGCTCTTTCTATCATTTTTAAGAGGGTGTGTTCAGGTCCAACCCCGGGATAGTCGAGGCCAGCGGAGATGCTGTGGGTGGTCTGTATCTGTCCATGCTCATCTTGAAGGAGATATGTTTGCATGCCATGGAGGATACCTTCTGCTCCGGCGCAGAGGGAGGCCGCGTGTTTTCCAGATTCTATTCCGCCACCAGCTGCTTCAACTCCTGTCATCTTTACAGTTTTGTCGTCGACGAAGGGGTAGAATGTGCCCATAGCGTTGCTTCCGCCTCCAACGCAGGCAATCAGCATGTCGGGTAGCCGTCCTTCCTTCTGCATTATCTGCTCCTTTAGCTCATAGCCTATAACGCTTTGGAAGTCTCTGACGATCATGGGGTAGGGGTGGGGGCCCACCACAGACCCTATGAGGTAGTAGGTTGTTTGAACGTTTGTAACCCAGTCCCTCAGAGCCTCGTTGATGGCGTCTTTGAGGGTTTTAGAGCCGGACTCAACTGGATGGACTTCAGCGTCTAGGAGTTTCATCCTGAAGACGTTGAGTCTCTGTCTCTCCATGTCCTCGGAACCCATGTATATCTCACCTTTCAGTTCGAGAGCGGCACAGGCTATGGCTGTGGCAACTCCGTGTTGTCCAGCGCCGGTTTCAGCGATGACTCTCTTCTTTCCCATATTCTTTGCGAGCAAGGCCTGTCCTAGAGTGTTGTTTATTTTGTGGGCGCCTCCGTGGGCGAGGTCTTCTCGCTTGAGATATATCTTTGCTCCACCCACCTTTTTAGTTAGGTTTTCAGCGTAGTAGAGGGGAGTAGGTCTGCCCGCGTATTCAGACAAGTAATATTTCAGTTGTTTCTGGAAATCCGAGTCTTCCTTTGACTTTTCATATGCTTCTTCCAGTTCCTTGATGGCAGCCATTAGTGTCTCTGGAACGAACTGTCCACCGTATCTCCCATACTTCCCATCAACAGGGTATAGACTTAACTTTCTCATACTTCTACTTCCTTCGCATTTTTTATGAACGCAAAAATCTTGTCAGAGTCTTTAATCCCTGGCTGCAATTCTACGCCAGTGGAGACATCGACAGCGTAGGGCTGAACAGCGCGGACAGCGTCCCCAACGTTTTCAGGATTTAAACCTCCAGCGAGAATTAGCGGTTTCGGGTGAATCATTTTTTTAACACGCTTGCTCAGTTCCCAGTCGTGAACCATGCCAGTTCCTCCGAACCTACCTGAAACATAGGAGTCTACGAGAACGGCGTCAAATACATTCACTGTTTTAACGGTGTCCTTGACCGCACTATCAGACTTTGCTTGAATGGCTCTTATTAAACGTGTGTTGGTTAATTTTTCTCGAATGTCAGAGTCGAGTAGGTTGTGGCCGTGGATTTGAAGGATGTCTGGTTTTAATTTCTCGTAAATTTCTATTAACTCATCGAGATTTTTGGGAACTGCAACTACAACGTTTTTAACAAAAACTGGTGTGTGCTTCATTATTTTTTCAGCCTTCTCTGGAGTGAGGCTTCTGGATGACGAGGGCACATTAACGACAAATCCAACAGCGTCTGCTCCCGCTTCCACAGCCATGGCTAAGTCTTCGTTGCTGGTTATGCCACAGATTTTCACCTTGACCCTCATAGCGCTGTCACAAGCTCCCTAACTTTTTCCTCGATGTTATCGGTCTTCATAATGGAGGACCCAACAAGAAAAGCTTGAACACCGCACTGATGAAGGAAATTAATGTCAGTAGGACCCTGGACTCCGCTTTCGCTCACGACCAATCTCTCGCTTATCCGATGTTTTGTCAAGATTCTCCTAGTCACGTTAAGGTCCACCTCTAGGTTTTTCAGGTTGCGGTTGTTAATGCCGATCATGTCAGCCTCAGTTTTTAGAGCTGAAAGGAACTCCTCTTCAGTGTGGGCTTCCAATAGAACCTCAAGGCCGAGGGAATGGGCGTACGCAATCATGCTGTGTACATCGCATTCGCAGTATCCCCGATTGAACAGAGCCTCTATCAAAAGAACCACGTTTGCCCCAATCTTAGCTGCGGTTTCTATCTGCACCCGACTCACGGTTATGTCCTTCATGAGAAGAGGAAGCTTAACTTGATCTCGTACCTCAGCGAAGGCTTTTAGAGAACCTCCAAAATGTTTTGGCTCGGTTAAGAACGATATTCCAACGGCTCCACCCATTTCCATTGCTGACGCAACTTTCCTCACGTCAGCGTTCTTCTTGATCACACCCAAGCTTGGTGACGCAACTTTTACTTCAGCAATGATGGAAGCCTTTCTGCATTTCAACACTGCCTCTTTCAGGCTTATGGAAGGGGATGCGGTCTCTGTGATGTCTTTGTAGTAGCCAGTGTTCACTGTTTCCCTAGCATCCCGCCCTAATACATCCATAAAGTCAGCCATACTTCAACTCCAACCTCTCAAGTTGCGACATGTCTCCACTGCTGGCTCTAATGAGACTCTTCAGTTTTTTGTAAGCGGCACCGCTGTCGATGGATTCACATGCTAATTCCAATCCATGACGGAAATCCTCAGCTTTTCCGCCCACCACGATTCCCGCAGACGCGTTGACCAACACGATGTTTCTTTTCGGGTTTCCGTTCTTGTTGCAACCATATAGAATTTTGAAGGTAATTTCAGCGCTTTGCTCCGGAGTTGTTCCTTTAATGTCCTCTAATTTGGCTGTTTTGACGCCGAAGTCTCTCGGAGCCACCTCCAAAGAGCTGACCTTATCCCCCTTTAGCCACGCCATGGCTGTTTTACCAACTGTGGAAATCTCGTCCAATCCGTCCAGTCCGTGAACGACCATAGCTTCCTCAGAGCCGAGCTTCTTCAGCACATGGGCTAGGGATTCGGTCAGTGCTTTGTCGTAAACTCCGAGGAGTTGAGCGGTTGCGTTCGCCGGATTTGTCAGAGGTCCGAGAACGTTGAAAACAGTTCTTATACCTATTTCTCTTCTAGGTCCGATAGCGTATTTCATGGCTCCATGAAAGGCAGGAGCAAACATGAAGCCTATACCTACGTCTTCAATATTTTTTGCCACAACATCCTGTGACATACTGAGGCTAAAACCAAGTTTCTCTAAAATGTCCGCACTTCCGCTTTTACTCGTGACAGAACGGTTTCCATGTTTGGCTACTGATACTCCAGCGCCCGCCACAACAATAGCGGCTGTGGTGCTTATGTTGAAGGTTTTCACTCGGTCTCCGCCTGTGCCACAGGTGTCTACGAGGCGTCCTTTGACTTGTGGATGAATTCGGTGGCAAAATTCTCTCATCACCGAGGCGAGGGCTGAGATTTCGTCAATGGTCTCTCCTTTCATCCTCAGGGCTGTTAGGAACGCACCGATCTGTGCTTGCGTGGCTTTGCCAGACATTATTTCTTTCATTGTGGCTCTTGACTCATCGTAAGTTAAGTCAAAACCAGCGATCAGTTTTTGTACTCCTTCTCTTATCATCCTTCTTCACCTACCCTTCAAGGAAATTCTTTAGAAACATCTTACCCAGCGTGGTTAGTATAGATTCTGGATTAAACTGAATCCCTTCAATTGGATATTCAACGTGACGGACACCCATGACCTCTCCGTCATCCAGCGACTCCGCTGTAACTTTGAGGCATGAAGGTATCGTTCTTCTGGCTCCAACCAGTGAGTGATAGCGAGTGGCCACGAAAGGATTCTCCAATCCCTTAAAAACTCCTTCGCCGTCATGTTTTATCATGCTTGTTTTCCCATGCATTAACCTTTTTGCGCGTGTGATTTTGCCTCCAAAGGTGGAGATGATTCTTTGATGGCCGAGACACACGCCTAAGGTGGGTATTTCACAACTCATGTGTTGCAGAATGTCGGAGCATACTCCGAAGTACCGGGCGTCTTCTGGTGTTTCTGGCCCTGAAGAGATAACAATTCTGTCCGGTCTGAGTGTCACGGCCTGTCTCAGGGTTATTTCGTCGTTTCTGTAGACAACAGGTTTTCCTCCGAGTTCCCCAATGTATTGGACGAGGTTGTAGACGAAGGAGTCGTAGTTGTCGATCACGAGGACCTTCATAGTTGGTTTTCTCCCGAGAGTTCTAAAGCATTAATAAGGGCTTTTGCTTTGTGTTCCGTTTCAAACCACTCCGTTTCTGGAACAGAATCGGCTACAATACCCGCTCCAACTTGAATGTAAGCCTTATCACCGTTTGCGACAAGGGTTCTGATAGTTATGGCGAAATCCGCGTTCCTGTTGTAGGAGAAGTAGCCGACAGCTCCTGCATAGGGTCCCCTCTTTGTAGGCTCTGATTCTTCAATAATTTCCATTGCCCTGACCTTGGGTGCCCCGGAAACTGTGCCAGCTGGGAAAACAGCTCTTAAAGCGTCGTAGCAGTTGTACTTATCTCTGAGCTTGCCGACAACCCTCGAAACTATATGCTGTACGTGACTGTACTGGTGGACTTCCATGAACTCTGGGACATGAACGCTTCCAAACTGTGAAACCCTTCCCACATCGTTTCTGGCCAAATCCACAAGCATCACATGCTCCGCCCTTTCCTTAGGGTCTGCCAACAATTCCTTTGCCAAAACTTTGTTTTCGCTGTCGCTGTCCACTCGAGGCCTTGTGCCAGCGATGGGAAAGGTCTCCACAATTCGGCTGTCAACCCTCACAAGCATCTCAGGGCTTGACCCAACGATTTGGCGGTCTCCCATCTTCAGGAAGTACATGTATGGAGAGGGATTTATCCTTCGGAGAGCCAAGTAGAAGTTTGCTAGG
Organism: Candidatus Bathyarchaeota archaeon; assembly: GCA_020348945.1. Taxonomy (GTDB): domain Archaea; phylum Thermoproteota; class Bathyarchaeia; order Bathyarchaeales; family Bathyarchaeaceae. Next base: position 1,062,744 of record CP070759.1, on the reverse strand, counting down.
TCTCCTTTAACATCAAACTCGTAGCGTTTTGAAAGGACAACCTGAAAGATATCGCCAGATGCCACGTACTCTTTAGCTCTTCTCACTGACTCCTCGAACCGCTCTTTCTTCATGTTCACCTTAGGACCCTTGAAGGCCAAAACTTCTGGACCAGCAGGCTCCTTCATTAAATCCTTCAACTCGTCAAAACGATTTCTGTCCCTGTGGTAATAGAAGACCTCTCCTCTATTGTGGTCAAATACAATGCCGTCGTCAAAAATTCCCACTTCAATGTCAGGAGAGTTTAAATCATCAACAGCGGTGTCGGGGAGTCGCTCCCAGTAACGTATCGCATCGTAGGAGATGTATCCAACGGCTCCCCCAATGAGCCTGAGACGATCGTAGGAGCACTCTTTTTCGCTAACTATTCGCTCAATTACGTTGAGGGGATCATCAATTTCCAACTTCATTTCTTCATTGGACTCTCTGTTTTGAAGTGTCATCTCAGTGTTTTTTGCCCTAACGGTTAACTCGGGATCAAATCCTAAGAACGAGTACTGAGCTAGCTTTTTCGGTCCTTCCATGGATTCAAGGAGATACGTGTATTCGTAACGTCTATAGATTCTCAAAAAGATGTCAGCTGGAGAACGTGCAAACGGAAGTTTCTTGAAATTCAGGTGAGAAACGTTTTTATGGTGATTCTGTTTGTCTGGCGAGTTGAAGCCAAACGCGATTCCTCATTTTGTGGTTACCTCTGGGCTTTTGTAGGATAGATTTAGAATACGAGTGTAATATTTAAGACTTCTGTGTACATTTTTGTACATGAAGCTTCGTTAAACCCCTTTTAATCAATTATGTCAGTGGTCTCTTTCACTGTTTCGTACACTATGCAACTCAACGTTTTCTCTATCCCCTCAACCATTCTCAGCTTGTCCATAACGAACTTTCCCAGCGTATCAACATGGTCAGCCTTAATCTTGATGAGGATGTCCCAGTCTCCAGTGACTACATGCACCTCTTGAACCTCCGGGAACGCGGAGATCTGTTTCGCTATATCTCTTTGCGATAACGGTTTTTCTCTGCCTCCAGGTCGATAAGCAAAGGACACTAAAAGGAAAGCCGTGGTTCCCTTGTCAAGTTTCTTCGAGTCTAAAATGGCCTTGTAATGCTTTATTATTTCGAGTTCTTCCATTCTCTTTATCTTCGCGTAGACAGTGGTTATGGGACTGCCTATTTTCTTAGCTATCTCCTTCGCCGTCATTTTACAGTTTGTCTGCAGAAGCTTCAGAACCTCTATGTCTTTTTCATCTAACCGTTCCATAACTGTAATTTTTACAATAGAACTATAAAAGTCTTACGCTATTTTGGGTTTTTTACAGTATTTTTTGCAATAATTTTATTAAGGTGAGGATGCTAGTTACTTTTATGGAATCACAAGATCTGAGTTCACTGGAATCCATTGGATTGAGATACCTTACTATAAGGCAGACAAAGATGAAAATGATACTAAAAGTTCAAGACCAAATCCTTACTTCCCTGAGGGACTTTTTAAGAAAAGAAGGTTTCATGGAGATACTGGCACCCATCATCGGCCCAGCGACTGACCCAGGGATAAGAGGCGCAAAACAAGCCTCTATTCAATACTACGATGCTCCATTCAAAATAATGAGCAGCATGATCCTATACAAGCAGATGGTAGTTTCATCGATCGGAAAAATCTTTGCTTTGTCTCCGAACATTCGTTTGGAGCCTCTTGAAACCGCGAAAACCGCCAGGCATCTAGCAGAGTTTAGACAGATCGACCTTGAAATGACGTATGCAAGTTACGAAGATGCCATGGGCTTGGCGGAAGAAATGCTGGTGTCTGTTGTGAAGGATGTAAGGGAAAAATGTAGCGAAGAATTGAAGGGGTTAGGAAGGGAGCTTAAAGCAGTGAGCAAACCTTTCAAGAGAATGACCCACAAGGAAACTGTTGAACTCTTAAGATCCAAGGGGCACACGGTCAGCTACATGGAGGAAATCCCCTGGGATGCAGAAGCGGCTTTGTCTGCTATGCATCAGGAGCCTTTCTTTGTCTACGATTACCCGTTGATAGCTAGAGGCTTTTATGACAGGGAAGACCCAAACAGGCCCGGAATACTGAGAGACTTTGACATGCTCTACCCTGAAGGTTTTGGAGAAGCCATATCGGGAGGAGAACGAGAACACACGTACAAAGGGGTGATAAAAAGAATGAAGCTGACTGGCGAGAACCCTGAAAAGTATGGCTGGTACATACAGATGCTTAAGGCGGGAGTTCCCTTTTCCGTCGGGTTCGGAATAGGTGTTGAAAGGCTGACAAGATGGATTTGCGGCTTGAAAACCATCTGGGAAGCAGTACCGTTCCCAAAAGTTCCAGGAATAGTGTCTCCATAAAAGTTGACTCTGATGAACAGATGATTTTGCGCTGATCTGCGTTAAAATTGTGTTTTTATCTCACTTTTTCTTTCAGCGCCCTATCTACGTCTTCTAGTTCAAGCCTTTCTAGCACTTCTGATTTCGGTATTCCGTTCTCGTCCCAACCCGCGGCTTCATAGTATTCCTTTTTTGATTCCTCAAACTTGGCTCGGTCAACTTTTTTTCCAGCATAAGGTCCCGATGGCAAAGGCTCGTAGAACCTTGGCGGGTTGTCGTCGTGCACTCTTGGGTTCCATTTAAGGTCTGGTCCGCCTAGAAGTAGGAGTGCTCTTTGTAGTTGAAGTATCCGGAGCGCTGTAGTTTTGTACCATTCCTCGGGCTCTATTTTCCACCCTGTGACCGCTTTAAGGAAGTCCCATTCGGCTTCTTCTAGTGCAAAGGTGGTGAACCAGCAGTAGACACCTGAGTCGTGGAGAATAACGGCTAACTCGCTGTCGCCGTGGTCAATTGGCATATAGGCTACAGACGTGTGGTCTCCAGCCTGCACTGAACAAGCGTAGGATATATCTGTCGTGTAGTCTTTTCCGCTTCTAATTCCATGAGCTCCAAGGGCCACTCCTTTCTCCTGAACCGCGTATTGCACCACGTTCTTTCCCTTCATCTCCTCTATCTTCAAGGCTGCTCTGTAAGAGCCTTCAGCCAATATGTCTCCGATTCCTTCTCTAACCGCGATCTTTTCGGCTAGTGCAGCAAAGGCTTCGGTATTTCCCCACTCCAGCTCTATGCCATCCAAATCCTCCTTTGTTAGGATACCCCTCTGATAGAGTTCGCCAGCGAGCCCCAGCACGTTTCCACCCTGTATGCCGCAGAGTCCTAAATCATCTATTAGAGACGAGAGGTAGACGCTTTCTTCTGGGGTGAAAACGCCCAAGTTGGGACCCAAATACGCTTGTAACTCATAGTCGGGGTTGTCTCCTATCGCACCTTTGAAGGGTCCCACCTTTGGCATCGCAATTTTCATACATGTAATTGGGCAGCCGAAGTCACCCCAGTGCCTTTTTATCCAGACTCTCTGCTCAAACCTGTTCACTCCGAAGCTCTGCTGGTTATGCCACTCCTCTTGCCAGTTTCTCACAGGTTCTGAACTGTCTTTAGCGCCAACCTCGTAGCCTGCGGCGCTTGTTCCCCACCGTCTGAAAGCGTCAGCGCCGTAACATTCTTCTGACACCTTGTCTATCAGCGTCTTCACTTGTTCTATGTCTTCCACTTCAGGCAGGGGCCCTGTGCCTTTAACCACCAGAGCTTTAAGATTCTTTGAACCCATCACCGCCCCATATCCACCGTAGCCCGCTGCGTGCGTCCATTTCGCCATCACCGCAGCCATTCTAACCTTGTTCTCTCCAGCTGGTCCTATGTAAAGTATTGATGGCTCCTTCCACTCACCGTAATTCGGAAATCTTTTTTGGAGGCTTTCTCTTCCCTCTTCGGTAAGCATTTTCAGGGTTTGTTTTCCGTTTTTGCCCCAAACGTGGCTTGCATCTCTGATTTCAGTTTGAGCGTCCATGATAAAGAGATAGCTTGGTTTGGCGGCTTTGCCCGTGATAATTAAACCGTCGTAACCAGCGCACTTAAGCTCTATCGGAAACTCTCCGGCAACAGTTGAACCGATTACACCATTACTCTGAGGAGACTTCCCAGATACACAGATTCTGCCTCCTGGGAAGAAACCGGTGAGAGGTCCAGTTAAAACTAGAAGGATGTTTTCGGGTCCAAGAGGATCAACGGTTTCCCATTGGTGGCCTAGCCTGTCCCACAGAATTTTGGTGGCTAAACCTCTTCCACCTATGTATTTTCTCAGAACGCTCTCGTCGAACGTTACATTCTTCGTGTTTTCTGTTGAAAGGTCGACCTCTAGAAATTTGCCCGTATACCCTTGCATTTAGATTAGCTCCTCTCCCGCTTCTCCGTATAGATTGATGACTAGGTCTCGTGTTATCTCTTCAGGAGTCAGAGCGTACAGCTCGTAAGCGCGGTCATGACCTGCCCATTGTTCGTCCGCTTTGAGGATAGTTCTGAGGGCATCCCATTTTCCTTTCTGGCACACTTTTACGCATTTGGGTTTTCCTCCACAGAGGTCACATATTACCGCGTATTTCTCGGTTGGATGAATGTGGGGAATCCTTCCTGGACAGGCGTTGATGCAGAGGCTGCAGCCCGTGCATTTCTCTTTGTCAACCAGAACTGCTCCAGTGTCTGTGCTTACCGACATGGCTTCCACTGGACAGGATTCAACGCAGGGGTAGTCTTCGCACTGGGTGCAGAGGTGGGGAACTTCAGCTCCTGGAACAAGCATGAAAACTCGAATTCTCGAAGCCTCTGGCCATATCTTATTTTCGTGGAATAGTGAACAAGCTATCTCGCACTTTCTGCACCCACTGCATCTCAGATAATCTCTGACAATCCAGATACGTTTTTGAGTAGTCATCCCTCATAGCTCCTAACAAAAGTCTTACGAAAACCTTCATCGGTCCCATCTAAAAAACCTAACTATAACACGATTCTGTTAAGTCTTTTGACCTAGTTGCGCGCGCATTAGAATGTAACAAATTTTGTAGTAGATTGTTTAGCTGGAAAGTTCATTCCTGTTGAAAGGTGCGGAGAATCAAAACTAGTGGATACCACCGGCAAGGATTTTATAGGCTCTAGCAATTCTAGAGACCCATTTGAGGTCATCTAATAAAATGTCTGGTTCAGCTTCCTTGAGTTGCCGTCGACCCACTTCATTTCTCGAAAGTGCGATAGTGAAGCATCCGGCTCTTTTTCCAGCTTCAACATCTGCAAGGCTGTCTCCGACAAAAATACATTCTGATGAATTAACTTCGAGTCTTCGAGCTGCCTCAAAGACTACATCGGGAGCAGGTTTATGCTTCTTCACGTCATATGACGTTACAATTACGTTCAACAAAGGTGTCAGTTGAAAATGGTTGAGTATCTCTAATACTGGTTTCTTATATTTTCCAGTAACCACACCGAGCTTGAAATCCAAGCTTCTCAGGTTCTGAAGTGTTTCTTTAACGTGAGGATACAGTTTAGTGTTTTCAATATGGTGGATTAGATAATGCTGTCTATAACAATTGACGTATTCATTTACCTCATCATCAGAAAGCGATGGGACAAGAGCTTGAAATTGTTCCTCCAAAGGAACTTTTCCAACCAATTTTGCTATTTCTTCCTTTTGAATTGAATATCCCTGCAAATCTAACACATGTTCAATAGAATTGACAATCGCCTTTGATGAGTCGATAAGTGTTAAATCAAGATCAAACAGCACAGCTTTAAATCCTTCTCGGCGCGCCATTTTATGAACATTATCAATGTAAGTCAATATTTCACGTGGTTCTTTCACATCCTTCCACATTTGAAGAAAGATGACTCTTCCAACCTTGTCATAGATGTCCTTTAGATGTCTCGTATTATCATCGACATAAAGTATCTCACGTGGTTCTAACTGAACACCTTTCTCAGAGAGACTCGCCAAGATTCTAGCTATTAACAAATGTTTGTCTGGAGTGAATTCAACCTCTACGAACTTGAAAAACTTGCCTATTTCAAGTAAACGAACGGCTTCATCAATGTGCTCAGGCTTATTCCATGTCACTAGCGAAACAATTAAGCCTCTCTTCTTCAGCCCCTTTAGAAGGTCTCTGACTCCGTCGAATAGTCTGAGGGTCTCACCCTTCGCATCAATCAAAGCGTTTTCATCAACTTTTTTGAAGGGTAAGGTCAAGGATGAGATGTCAGGGTGGTCCCACAAAGTCATATCGGCATCAAGGGTAACTAGACAAAACCCCATTCTCTCTCCTTCCTCTACAGTCACCTTTTTTCAAATTCTAGTGTGGGCGCGAGCAAGATGTCACTGTAAGAACCTTTGAGTAAGTCTTTATCTTTAATTTTAAGGTTCTTCATTAACTCCTTTAAGAGTTTGCGATCTTTGATGAAGTCTTTAGTTTTTCTTTCAAACTCGATGAATGTTCCTAGATCCTTAATTATGTCAAGATGTATTTGTGTCCCTTTATGCATGTAAATCTCTCTCTTCTTATCTACCACAATCTTTTTCCCAAGAACTCTCTCGAAAAACGCCTTAGAAGGTTCTGATTCTTGAATTTCAAGTATCAACACGTTACTTCTTTTAAGTCCGGGAATATCCTCTCTTTCATAGTAGATCAGTTTCGCTCTCTCGCTTCCCTCAACTTCTCTTAACTTCAACCTGCCTTTAGGAACATTGAAATAGGTATCGATCTGACGAAAGGTTCCAACGTATTGAGCTTTCAGGTCTCTAAGTTTATTTCGAACAAAAACAAAAGAATCAACTCGGGCTTTCAGCTCCAACAACCTATTCTCCAACCTAACCACACCTATTCTGAAAACATCATTTTAGCCTAAGTTTGCTTCATTATTATCGTTATCCTCTCAAGCCTTCGATCACGAGTTTTCCACGCGCGCAAGAATTACTGCTTCAACATTCATAGACACTCTCTATTCACGTTTTATTTCACTGCGCTCGCATTGTCTTAGTGTAGTTTAAGATAATCTTTGCTTGTGCTTGGGTAATTTCTCCAGATTGAAACAAAGTATCTACAAGTTCTGAAACCGTTGTGAGCGCTCGAAATTGGTAGCCCATTTTTTCAAGCGTTTCTTTGCCACCTTGTTCTCTATCTACCACGACTAAAATTATTGCAATCTTTGCTCCAAGTTCTTCGAGGGGTTTTATTCCTTCAATCTTTGACTTCGCACTCGACACCACATCATCAAAGAAAAGCACATGATCTCCTTTCTTCACTTCGCCACCAACGACTCTGCTGGTTACGCCATATTTTTTCTTTTCCTTCCTCACCACAAGACACGGTAGTTTAAGTTTATTAGCAATACTCGGTATGAGCAACGCACCCTTCAACTCGATGGTGGCCAGCTTATCCACTCTACTAGAAGACATGACATCGTTAATCTCTTCCACAACCCTGTCGACAACAACTTTAAAGTCCTGTGGAGAAGAAAGCAACCACGTAAGATCAATGTAGTAGGAACTCATTACTCCTGACTTCAGCTTAAACGTTCCAAACTTTAAGGCTCCAGAATGAACCAGTGCATTTGCGATGAGCGAGCTTTTGGTTGACATACAACTCATCTCTCATATTATGAAATCCGTGCGCTTATAAGTCGGTTTTTTAACAGGTTCTTGAAACCGAGAATTTAAACCTTTGCTGAAACGTTTGGCGCTTGGATGTGAATTCGAACCTCGATTTAAATTATCGGATTTATTTACCGAATTTAAAGCGGCATAACTTCGAATGAGAGTAGTTATCAATAATAATCTAAGGGCGTTTTTCCTCTTCGCTTTCGAATTAGTATAGTCACTGCAATTACTGCGCTAACAGCAGAAGCTACCACTATTAGCAAGATATACATTATGGGAAACGCTGCAACGACGATGAGGGGGAAAACTACTGTAGCGACTTCTACCTCATCTGTATCCTCGATGACGACTTGTGTTTTCCAAATTCCAGATGTGAAACTCCAGGTATTGATGCTGAACACGTATATTTCTTCTCGGTAGGTTCCAGTGTAATTGTGCCATTTGCCCTCTGAATCTTGAAGATGTAGAAAAACGTTTGTAAGACCCTCGTGGTCTGAAGCGTTCACTGTTGCGAAGAATGTTTCGCCTTGAGTGATTCTCATCGGGATGTCGACGCTGAGGATGTCTGGTGGATTGTTAAGCACTTCAAACAAGAATTCTGGCGATTGAACTGTGGCGCCTTCGTTATCGGAAGCTTTTATAAATGTTGTATAGTTGCCTGTTGGATGAGTTGCAGCTGGTGTGTAGGTATTTCTCCACAGTCCAAGCGTTTCATTGTAGTTCATTGTAATGTTGTACATGGAGGCGTTAGGGAATCTGAGATACATGAGCACGGTCATGTCCTTTGGCAGTGTTGTGTCGTCGGTTATATTAGCTTCCAACGAATAAGTCCCAATAACTCTGTAAACTTCGTTTGATCCTGGAATAACTTCAACAATCCTTGGAAGTCCTTCTGTTTCTGCTAAAGCGTTGTATGCGTCAACTTCGCCCCAGCCATAAGCACTATCCCATCCAAGATTTCCTTTATCTTCAGCAGTATCCAGAATAATTTGCTTAACTTCTAAAGGTATAAGACTAGGATTAGCTTGAAGTATTAGCGTAGCGACACCGGATACGTGAGGGGCAGCCATACTAGTTCCCGACATCATTACAAGTCCGTCTGATGCATTGCCAATTGCAGCTCCTTCAGCACTTATAATCATGCTTCCAGGTGCTGCGACATCCGGCTTCTCAGCGCTGTCTCCTCGTGGACCACGACTTGAATAATCAGCTATGACATCGTTGTCTCGACTTACTGTGTTCCTGTCATTTATTGCTGTAACACAAATCACCTTGTCTGCTACGCTGGGGGCAACAAGTGTTTGTTCCGCAGGACCCTCGTTTCCCGCGGCAGCTACAACAACTAATCCGTTTTCTACAGCCCTGTTGGCAGCTTGGGATAGTGTAGATGTTCCATCTGGGTCTTCTGTGTCTGATCCAAAGCTTAGGTTAACAATTTTAATGCCGTATTTTTCCTTGTTTGATGTTACCCACTCTATTCCTCGTAGGAATTGGTCTCCAAAGCTTTCACCTTCATCTGTTAGTATTTTGACATCAACAAGTTTTGCGTCAGGAGCCACACCCTTGTATGTTCCATCCGGACTGCCTGTGCCCATTATGATGCTGGCAACGTGTGTTCCATGACCATCTACGTCATCTGGGTTTGTTTCTCGGTCATATGTGGATGAGGGTCCGCTACTGTCGAATCCAGCTACAAATTTCCCCTTCAAAAAATCATGTTCATCATCAACGCCTGTGTCTAAGACCGCTATCACAATGTCTTTACCTGTGTAACCTAGTTCCCATGCCGTGTTTGGAGAGTATTCAGTTGACTCGCGAGCTTTTACAGATCTTGCGCTTATGTCCAAAAGCGGATGAATATGCGGTTGGAGTTCAACCATTATCACGCTTGGCAGGTTTGCCAAAACAGGGATGGTTGAGATGTTTACGTTACGTATGCTGATTGTGTTGATGTATTTTGCTGTATAAGAGATTGTGAAGTTGAATTGTGAAAGAGCGTTTACATCGTTTTCTGTTGGACGGTGATCGTAATTGATGAATAGCGCTACGAGATCGTTATAACCCGAAGATTGTGCCAACCTTTCGTCGAGAACGTCGTCAATTTTGTTATGGTTTAAGTCTCGAATCCAGTTGGACCACTGTGGCGAGGTGTCAGAGACGATGTTTACGGCTGTTCCTACCTTTGGCGTTGGCAAAAGGATTTGGTAATTTTGATTAAACGCGATAGTGGCGACAAGAATTGTTGTTAAAAAGGTTTGCTTATACCGTGTTTCTATCATCTTCATTCATTTCGTTCGTTTTGTTTCCGTTGCTCTCGACTAGTTTTTCTTTATCTTGTTGCTATTTATGGGATATGAAAACAAAATATGGATGGGAAATGAGGATTTTCTGTAAAGTTCGTGCACGTCTTGTGTTGATCAATCGAATCGCTTGCTACATCTTTCATTTCCATTGTGAAAATCTTGTTACATGTTTTGCCAGCTTGCCCGCAAAGATATTTAATTGCTTAATCCTCAGATCTTAAGTTGTAGGCTGGGAACGCTGGATGTCACGCAGAATAATTTTTCACGTTGATATGGATCAGTTTTTTGCGGCAGTGGAAGAACGGGAGCATCCTGAGTTCAAAGGCAAACCCGTAGTCGTTGGAGCTGATCCCAAGGAAGGAACGGGAAGAGGAGTGGTTAGCACCTGCAATTATGAAGCGAGAAAGTTTGGTGTTAGGTCGGGCATGCCTATTTCAAGAGCTTGGAAACTCTGTCCCGACGCTATCTACTTGCCTGTGAACTTTAAACTCTACATTCAAACGTCTTCTCGAATTATGGCGATTCTCAGAAAATACGCGGACAAATTTGAGCGATGGGGGCTGGATGAAGCATTTCTCGATGTTAGTTCAAGAGTTCGAAATTTTGAAGAGGCGAAAAAACTTGCGGAAAAGATAAAGCGAGAGATTCATGAAAGCGAGGAACTTACGTGTTCCATAGGTGTTGGGCCAAACAAGCTTGTGGCAAAAGTTGCCAGTGACTTCAAAAAACCTGGCGGACTGACAATTGTTGATGAGAATGCTGTGAAAAGTTTCTTGGCGCCTTTACCCGTGCGAAAACTGTTGTGGGTTGGCAAGAAAACTGAGCGCAAGTTGAACGAGATGGGAATAAAGACTATAGGCGACCTAGCAACCTACGACGTGTCAGTGTTGAGTGAACGGTTCGGCGTGATGGGTGTTCAGTACAATCTTATGGCACGTGGAGTAGATCAAAGCGAAGTTGCTGAAAGAGGCGAAATAAAATCTGTAGGGCGAGAGACAACCTTTGAAGAAGACACTTCCGACTACAACCTCGTTCTTGAAACATTGGACAAATTAAGTGAAGTAGTTCAAAAAGAAATTGTGGAACGCAAGATGTTGTTCAAAACGGTCACCGTGAAAATTCGGTTTGAAAACTTTGAAACCCACACCCATGGGAAGACGCGGTCTTTCTTCACTGATCGCCTTCGAGACCTTCAGAAAACAGCGCGGGAGCTTGCTCAACTCTATCTTCGCCAAAACAGAAAGATAAGATTGGTAGGCGTGAGAGCTTCAACCCTCACGTCCCGTAAGGAACAGAAAACTCTAACATGAAAAATGCTCGAGTTCGTTCTTCAGTGAATCTCTTTTTTTGACGCAACGCCGTTTTTGAGAAAAAATGTTATTTTCAACAACTTCCAACTTTTCGTTCGGTTTTTCTGTCATTTTACAATCTCCAAATATCTTCCTCTTCTTCGGTCATTAAATCATCTGTGCACTCGTAGCAATAGCCATTTCGCTCATCCTCATATTCTTCCTCTGAAATCTCTTCACCACAATACTCGCATTGCTTCATTTTGTTCACCAGCCTTTCCATATTTTGAAGTGCCAAAGAATTCCTTGATTCGTTGCCAAAGTCCTTTTGATTTCGGTAGTTCAATGGTTGGCGGTGTATATGGTTCTGGTAGTCTCTTTGGTTCGAATAATGGCACATGCACTACCTTTAATTTGTTTTTGAATAGGTAGATGAAGAATCCCAAATCCAGTTCTTGAGCGATGCGGCACCAGTCTCCGCCGTAGTAGCCTCTGAACTTTCTTTTTCCATTGTCTTCAATTCCCAGCCTACCATGATAACGTTGACTGCACAACCGAATTATTGAAGGGTCAATCAAGGCTAGGTCTACCGTTATCGCTAGGATTCTGACTTTCAAATCTCTTCCCGCACTAGCAATTCGCAACAAGTTCTGGCTTACAGAGCCTCTGATATTCCTCATAAACAACTGAGCTTCTTCAAAAACTACTAATGCCCATTGATTTGAAGGATTGTTGACTCTACTGTCCCACAAGTCTCTGAGAACTTTGTCTACGAATAGTTTCTGGTGGTCTGGAATCAATAGAGATGTGTCATAAATTGTTGAAGAATTTGGGAATGGGTAATCGGTTAATTAGAAATAGGCTTAACTCTTATGCCTTCTTTTCAAACCGCATATAAAAAACTAGAAAATTTTTGGTTTACAATATTGTCGTTTCGAATATCCTTATGACTATTCTTAGGTTGTAAGTGCCTATTGTGTCAGGTGTTGTGAATTGCCATTCTGGTGACCATTTAACTTCATCTGTGTAAATTGTTGCATCATAGGTATCAAATTCTATCCATTGTGTTGAGTTATAAAAATTTCCGCCTTCTCCTATCCATCCTTCTGTTCCATAAGCATCAATCCACAATACGAATTTGATTCTAATTGATTCGCTGGAGACAAAGTAGAATTGAATTGTTACATTCTGCGATTCATATTCAGCGTTTAGTAGTGGTTTTTCATACACATCAATGTTACCCGCTGTAACATTCCAAAGCTCAATTTTTATTGTCCAACTGTTTTTGCTTGTTTTGTCAACGTATTCTATTCCGTCAACATACTCTATTCGGTCAATGTATCGAGGTAGAATTGGGGCTATATTTCCTATGGTGTAGCCTACTAGAGCCATAGAAATTATTCCTAGCGAGATTAAGTCTTTTCTTTTCCTATTCAACTTGTTACCTCCTCGGCAACAATAGAATTCATTCTTCTTACTTCCAGATTCCAATTAGTTCTTTTGGTTCTGCTATTTAAATTAGACGAGGGAAGGCATAAAAAATTCTGAGATAATTGAAACGTTACACAGTGAGTAAGGTGAATTCCAAGAGATTTGGGTAGCTAACTCGCAGTGAACTTCTTAATGTGTTTTCCTACATATTTTTCAAAGTTTTCCCAAGAAAAACTAAGAAATTTTCTCACGGTTCCGATGACTATGTGTTTCGTGGAAGTAGTTATAGCAGGCTCTATCGTCATATGGATGGCAAGCAATGGCTGGATAAGCATGTGAGGACACGCAGACCAAACATTGAAGCGCACACACCAGATTAGTTCTTAATGAACAATGTGTGCGCACAGATATTATAGAAAGGATAAGTAAATATGAAGAAACTGTCTAATTTTTGATTCGGGTAGAGGTCACCTTGTCCAGAGTTGCTATTGTGAAAGGGAGTAGGAGTCATGAACCCGTTTTTAGAGCCCTTGACCTAATCGAGTATAAAGTACC
>CP070759.1:1046111-1049496 GCA_020348945.1 Candidatus Bathyarchaeota archaeon | reverse complement strand
TTGTAAATTCCTTTAGTTTTTCCATCTTTCTCCTCTAAAGCGCGAAGTGCCTCTTCAACTCTGATACGATTCCTCCTTGCAAGTCGTCTAGCCCTTTCATCCGGAGAGGCTTCCAACCAAACTTTAAAGGCTTCCTCCTTCAACAGCCAAGGCATAGTCCAGCTGTCCAAAATAACGTTTCCCCTTCTCGCCCATTTCATCAGCTCCTCGTCCACCGTCTTGTCAAACCCCTGATCGCGCATCCTCTGCTGAAGAAAACTCTTGCCCTCCTCGGTTTCCCACCATCCTCTCTCACGCGACTTATATCCAGTTTTGACGGCTAGGGCTTTCAACATATCCCCGCCGGAAAGATGTTTAAGCCCATACTTCTTAGCCAGCTTCCTAGCCACCGTGCTCTTTCCACACCCAGACATTCCTGCTATACAAATTATGATCCTACCCTGTTTTCGCACATCCTGATTCATGTTTAGGCGCTCCTTACTGCCTGTTTCAACAGTTCTCTGACACAGTTGTGGCAGAGTTGGCCACCGTAAACGCGTTCCAGCTTCTTCTGACTTGCGGTAAGCTTTCGAAGCTTGGATGGAGTTGAGCGGGGAACACCTGGAAGGGGCTGACCACATTTAGAGCAGCGCGAAATACTGGTTTTCTCCTTTTTATAGTGTGTTTTGATGCGTCCCCCGGGCAGTCGGAGAGAGTGGCGTTTCCGGCTTCTCGTTCGTAGAGAGGGTCTAGGCATTTACTCGGTCGCCCCCATTCCCAAGCCGAACAAGCGTGAAAAGAGGAATCCAAACAGCATAGAGCAGATGAGGTACCATGAGAAGAAATCTAACGGAAGAGAACCAGTAAACCATGGAAGATAGGCAACGACCACTGAACCAGTAAAAGGGGTTTCAAACAGTTGCCAGTAGAGGATTCTGCCAGTTATGAGCCCCCAGATGACAAAGAAGAGAATCATGGTTATGGGGAGCGTTTTCATCTGTGACATAGATTGCGAAAGCATCTTAGCTTGGAGTTGTTTAACTCGTTTTTCTTGTTTTTTAACCTTCTTGAGAAGTTCTTGATCTTTACTACGCATTGCCTTAATACGATCAGAGGTCCAAGCGTCAATCTCCCGTTTCCAAGCCCTGACCTGTTTAAGTTTCTCTTTGTCGGTGAAAAGACGGTTAATCGCCGTACTGAGAAACGCAAGAAGCAAAGATATGCCAATGACGAAAAGCGTAGAAGCCGGAATAACCGCCAACCAATCGAGAGACATACAATCACCATAACAACTTTAGAATCTTTTTAGCTGCTTCACTCTGTTTTCCGCTTGGGTTTTTAACAATTTTCACTGAGGCGCCAGTCAGAACCGAGCAGGCAACAGCCATAAGCCTTGAAAAAAGAAACTCCTCAGCTACTTCACTTTCCAAAACCTTGTCTCTCTTCCGAGTTGTGTCCCTGAACCTGCGAGAAAGCACCTCGCGTGGTTCAGCCTCAACTAAAACGAAAACGTCTGGGTTCAAAAGTTTCAACACCGGAAGCGGCAAGCCAGCCCAATATCCTTGCAACGTTTTTATCGACATGTGGGTGTCTACAATAACGTCTCCTTCAGTGTCCCCAGCTTTCTGGGAGATCATCTTTGCAGCTTCCAGTTGAAGGTCACGTTGGAAAGACAAGCTTGATTTCCTCAACTTATCCCTGTGAAGGGATTTGTCATCTTTCTTGGAAAGCTCCACCATGACTGTCCCAAAGTTTATCGCCGTAATTTTTCTCCCAGCTCCCTGAGCAAGCTTCAGGAGTTCGTTGCAAACCGTTGTTTTACCCGTTCCAGGTATCCCTGTCACAACTACAACTCTACCCAACGTGTTATCCTCCTAGAAGACCGCGGAGAGCTGGATACATTTCCGCAATTCGCTCTTGCATCAGAAGCTGGTAATACTGATACAGGATGCCCACGGATAACAGGACACCCATTCCTGACCCGAAGACCCCGAAGAAATCCGCAACCGAAGCGATTAACCCCACCACGACACCTCCAAGTACAGCGACCACTGGAATGTAGCGTTTGAGAAGGAGTTCAATGGGTCTCTGGGACCTTCGAAAACCTGGAATTTGCATCCCAGAGTCAACGAGTTGTTTCGCCACAGTACTAGGACCCAAGCCCCCCACTTCAAGCCACGTGATGGAAAACACGATGCAGAATGCAACCATAATTCCAGTGAATATAATTGCTCGTGACGGGTCTTTCATAACATCCGTCAAGTTTTGAGGAGAGAGCACATAGTACACAAGGCCGCCCATGGGTTCAATTCGAGACTGCCCACCCTCTGTTACTGTTTTGTACTGACCGAGAAGGTTAAACCAGAAGTTAGTGTTGTTTTGATTATAATTGTTCCAAAGGATTTGGGAAAAGAAGTAGACGTTTGCGAAAAGAGCTGCAGCAAAAATCACGGGCAAGTTAGAAACGTATAGAAGCTTTATTGGATATCGACCGCGAAATCCACGATATCCAGCATGGGCTATTGGAAGTTCAACCCTGACCCCTTCAAAGTATATCACAATTAGAAAAACGACTATCGTTGCGAAAAAACCCAGCATGGAAGGTAAATTTCCCTCTCTAAGTAGAACCTCTCCCAAAGACCGACCGCTCAAAACTGTTTGGGAAAGTGCAATTAAAGCTCCGTAGCTTTTTCCATCCCCCACTGGAGGGGTTGGAGCAAGACTAGCCCACATGATGTTTTGAGCTACTCCCGCCATGATGAACAGGCTGATTCCGCTCCCGATTCCCCATCCTTTCTGTATCAATTCGTCAAGAAGCATCAGCACTACACCAGCGACTAGGAGTTGAATGAAAATTATGATGGCTATCCGCACATCTGTAACTTGGAAAATTCCTCCGATTATGTATGCTGAAGCTTGAAACGCAATGAAAATTATGGAAAAAACCTTGCTAGCAGAGGTGAAGAGAGATCGATCTGTAGGATCGGAAAAGTCGCAGCCTACCATTCCAGACCCGGCGAGAAGTTGCAATATCAGCCCTGCAGTTACGATGGGGCCTATTCCTAATTCCATTAAAGAGCCTCGGCGAGATGCAAAAATTACCCGAAGGTAGCGGAAAGGGTCTTCCCCGCCTAATCCAATGCCGTAGAGCGGTACTTCAGACATGACGAGGTACAGTGCGAGTGCCAGAGCAGTCCAGAAAAGCTTTTCGTTGAACCCTATCCTACGCTCCGGCGGCTTAACCTCAGGCATAAACCTTGAAAGCGGTCTGAACATTCCGAGAAATCTACCAGCCATACGTTTTCCCTTCGCTCTTCATCCATAGGGCAAATAATAATCCAAAGTAATTAATTTTTAGTTTCAACGAGCTGTTCTGTTTCCTTTAGGATTTGGCCACCGGCCTCCT
>CP070759.1:1036594-1046011 GCA_020348945.1 Candidatus Bathyarchaeota archaeon | reverse complement strand
GGCAAGTGTAATGCCAACTGTGGCTTTTGCCCACAAGCTAGAACTAGTAAAGGTAGAGCAGACCTATTGTCTAGAGTGTCTTGGCCAGCATTTCCAACAGAACAGGTACTTAATAGAATAGAGTACGTTGCAAAAGAGGCGAAGATAAAACGGGTGTGCGTTCAAGCGTTAAACTATCCCACCGTTTTTAAAGATGTTTTGAGCATCGCAGGCGAAATTAAGTCACGCGCAAAAGTGCCTATCTCCCTATCTTGTCAACCTCTAAACAGGAGACAGATGAAACAGCTGATTGAAGTCGGTGTTAATCGTGTCAGCATTGCTCTGGACGCTGCAACTAAGGGATTATTTGACAAGGTTAAGGGCGCCTTAGCTGGCGGACCATACGTGTGGAAAGAACAACGTAGCGCGTTGAAAGAAGCTGTGCAAACTTTTGGAGAGGGATCAGTGACCACCCACCTCATAGCTGGACTCGGAGAAAACGAGGAAGAGATCATTCAAACCATCCAGTGGTGCGTAGATATAGGTGTGTATCCCAGCCTTTTTGCTTTCACCCCTATGTCCGGAACCGCTCTAGAAAAACATTCTCCGCCACTCCTCAGCTACTATAGAAAACTCCAGATCGCCCATTTCCTCATGACCAAGAGAAAAACAAGATATGAAAACATGAGGTTTAGCGAGGATGGCCGCCTCATCGACTTCGGAGTTCCAAAAGAGGTGGTGCTGCGTGTGATTAGAAGCGGCAAACCCTTCCTCACCTCTGGCTGTCCAGGCTGCAACAGACCCTACTACAACGAGAGGCCAGGCGGCCCTATCTACAATTATCCACGACAACTACTGCGTGAAGAGATTATTGAAATAGAGAAAGAAATTCGTTAAACTACAGCAGGCGGGAATAAGCTATGGCCGATTTACTCCCATGTCTCTTTCGGTCTTCTTATTACGAAGAATATGGCTGTAGCTGCGGAAACTATTGTTGTCGCAATGAAAGCGTACATTAGGTTTCTGGTACCGGTTAATTGGCCTGAGCTTGTGCTATATTTTTCGTCCAGTTCAGTGTAGGTGGAGTTGAGTTCCCAGTAGCTTGCATTTAACTCTTCATGTGTCATCTTAAGTTGCTCAAATTCCTTGTTACCCACGTAGGTTACTATAAATCCAGCGGAAGGTATACGTAATGTCAATTCCAACTCTAAGGGTGGCGAACTTATCTCCATTGACTTCCATTCACACGATATGCTACCATAGGTTAAGCCAGGCGAAATGTCTTCAGGAATAGTTATGTTGTAGACGTATTCACGTGTCTCTTCTGGTGTATAGAGGCCTCTAAACTCCTGAATATCAACCCATCCAAGCAAATCTTCCTCCGTCTCGTTCACGAGTCCGTAAATGCTTAAAGAGAAAGAACTAACGTTAATCTCCTTAGTGGCGTCAACACCCAAAGTAACGTTTATTTCATCACCTAGATCGGCTTGGTATGGAGCCTTAATCTCAAGTGTGAGATCTCCATATTCTTCCATTTGATAGACGGTTCGTGTCTCCTCTGACTCCGCAATGGCGTTACTGGTTAGTGTCAACGAAAGCATTATGAGCAATAATACTGAAATTATGGCTTTTTCACAATTCATTTTTTAACCTCTCAATTTTATTACGATTTATTTTGTCCAATGAAACATTATTTAACGATTTTTGTCTTTCTCGAATATGCCTCTATAATAACGCATTCACTGTTATAGAATATGTGCCATCTCTACATTTTTCAGATATTTGGCAATTTTTTAAGGATTTTTTCACTTTTTAATGTTGAAAACTCATTTCAGTGAACGAACGAATCGTTGATATATGTAAACAAAATAAACGATGGCGAAAAACGTTAGAAATACCTCAAGCGATAAAATTATTTGGTTTTTCTCCATGGCTAAGAAATAGCCTTGCTGTGTTATATCTTTGAAGACCAAAACCTGAAGGAATACGGAAGTGCTGAGACAACCTAGACCTAAGCTATGAAATAACAACCAACTTACCCTTGATGTCTTCAATGTCATTCAATAATTGTTTAAGCCACAGCCATTAATTATACATTATGAATTCGCTCTATAGAATCCACTTAATGATTGTAAACATTGCTTTCTACATCAATATTTGAACGTCACTTCCCCTAAGCCGTGACTCAAAAACTAGACAGACTCTTAGTTCCTGCCTTTTCCTATGTTTCGGCTATTTCCTCTAGAAGCGCTTTTGTGTTTTCAATGTATAAATACAGATAATTTTCCATAACAAAGCTTATATTAGACAGTAATATTCCTTCATCCAACAGTTGCCAGAACAGGGCTAAGCGTGAGATCATTTCTCTCGGCGACACTGGCTCTTTTTGGTGGCTAATTCCGCGATAAGGACGAAAGAATAGATGCCGAGAAGGCTTTCAGGGAAAACTAGACACATAAGACCAAGACGGTTTAGGAAGAGAGAGAAGAAGTACGACGCTATAGGTTTTCAGCGGGCTCCAGTAAGGGTAGGTCAGGAGCTCAGTGTGGTTATAGATGATATAGGTACCAGAGGCGACGGAATAACGAGGATAAACAACTACTTGATTTTCGTGCCTCAAGCCAAAGTTGGAGAACGATTGGAGGTTAAGATTTTAAAAGTCGGGCGAAAATTCGCCATCGCGGAAAAAGCTAAGCAGGAAAGGGAGGAAGAAGTTGAAAATTAAAGATTTGAAGGACGGAATGCGAAGGGTAGATGTTGTGGCAAAGGTGACCGAAAAATCAGAAACCCGCGAGGTTCGTTCTAGATACAAAGATGAAACGTACCAAGTGGCCGATGCTATGATCAGCGACGAAACGGGCACTGTAAAGCTAGTTCTTTGGAATCAACAGATCGAACAAGTCAATGTTGACAACACGGTTAAAATTGAAAATGGATACATCAGGTCCTTTAGAGGAGAAATTCAACTGAACGTGGGAAGATACGGAACATTAACCGTTGAATGAAATGAACGTCAAAACCAATCGAATTTTGTTAAGACATGAAATAGAGAGGTGAAAACATGGGATATGAAAGAAGAAGATCGTTTGGCCGAGGATTTCCTCCGAAACCAGTTGAAATTGGCAAAGAATACGATGTGAAAATCGAAGAGATCAGCCGTCGAGGCGAAGGCATAGCGCGAATTAAAGGTTTAGTGACTTTTGTTCCGAACGCTAAAGCCGGCGAGAATGTGCGAATCCGAATAACGCGGATAAGTCGGCGGTTTGCTGAAGCAGAAGTTGTTGGGAAGGCAACTGAAGAAGCTGAAGAAACAGTAGAAGTAGCGGAAGCAGCGGAAGAAACAGTAGAAGAACCCACAGAGGCGGAACTAGCAGAGGAAGAAGCGGCAGAAGAAGTAACAGACGCAGCGGAAGAAACAGCAGAAGAATAAACGTTCTCAAGAACCTTTCATTCTTCTGTCACCCAGTGACTCTCTTACCACCTTTCCATTATAACAATCAGCAGTTCTTCTATTAATCTAGAAAACAACAGAAACACCAACGATTGACAAAATTTGCATACTCTAAAGGCAAAAAAGGCTAATGCTTAGACGGTTCACCGACATGCCTCTTACTAACACAACATCTCAATGTTCGCTTTGACCTCTTTTAGAATTCATTGTATAAACGTACCACTATATGTTTTCCTTGGCTGTTTCAAGAGTCTTGATGTTTCTTTTAGCTAACTCAACCATGAAGGGTTCAGGGTCTATGCAATTCTCTGCGCCTTCTTGAGGCTTCGAATAGTCATCACAATATCAGATACTTCGGGAACTTTCAGCCAGTCTTTCACAGCACATCTACCGGTTAGTCCAGTGCCACCTGAAACCACATTTTTCATGTTTTCACCTTTCTATAATTGTTGTAGAATATTTCTAAATGTTCACACTGGTTTTACTGCTTGTGATAGAGATGAAAGAATCTTTCGTTTTCAAACGGAGTATTAACAAGAGCGTCATTAACTTTGTTTTATTGCCAATGTACAAATTCGTGCAGAAACGTTTATATTTTTGAAAGATCAAGCTCCATTCTGGAGGGGGTTGAGGGGGAAATCTGATATTAGGCTATAGGCCTAAGAAAAACTCCTTTCTCTTTTCAGTATACCCTCCTCAGCCACCTCAACCTATAATATTTTGAATTAATAAGCATTGAGGAACTATTTTCTATAAAATAAGTAGAAGAAAGAAAAGCTTGCTGGGAGACAGTTCGCAGCCTCACAAACATAGATTTATATTCTGCCTCATCGATTACCTTTTCATCTTAACAAAAAACATTAAAGGTTCATTCTCTCTAACGCTTCTGGAACAACAGGAGGACAACTAAAGTGTTTGGTTACGCTGGCAAAATTCTCTACGTCGATCTAAGGCATAAGAAAACCACAATTAAGCCTACACAGAACAAGTTTTGTGAGAAATACATAGGCGGAAACGGCTTCGCTATACGTCTCCTCTACGACAACACCAAGCCCAACATAGACCCTCTCAGCCCAGAAAACGTGTTGATATTTGCTGTCGGCCCGTTTGCCGGAACCATGGTTCCCACAAGCGGCAAGTACATAGTTCAAGCTAAGTCTCCCCTCACAAATTTCATGGGCGAATCCGTGTCGTCTGGTGCTTGGGGGCAAGCTTTCAAGCGAGCCGGCTATGACGCGATGGTAATAAAAGGAAGGGCGGAAAAACCCACTTACCTGTTTCTAGACGACAATATCATAGAGTTCAGGGATGCAAAAAACCTGTGGGGAAAAGATTCTCTGCAGACTGGAGAGCTGATAGTAGACGAAATAGGTGACGAAAACGTTTGCCCAGCAACCATAGGTCCAGCTGGTGAAAATCTCGTCCAACTCGCCAACATCACGAATGACAGGTACAGACAGGCCGGCAGAACAGGAATGGGCGCGGTTATGGGCTCAAAAAACCTCAAGGCGGTTGCGGTTAGGGGCACGAAGAAAATTGAGGTAGGCAACTTGGAGAAGCTCATGGAAGTCTGTCAAGAGATCTATGAGGAATGTCAGGGAGCAAAGACAAAAGGTTACAGAGTCTATGGAACACCGGCAAGTGTCTTAGTGCAAAATCACTTAGCTGCCCTTCCAACCAGAAACTGGCAACAATCTACGTTTGAAATGGCAGAGAACATCAGTGGCGAATACATAAGGGAACACTGTTTGGCAAAGGTTATTGCATGTTCAGGTTGCCCCATAGCATGCGACCACTTAAGTGTCATTGAAGATGGTCCTTACAAAGGAATAACCACAAGTGTTGAGTTTGAAACCATCTATGCTTTAGGCTCTCATTGTGGTATCGGATATTTCCCAGCCATATCAAAAGCTAGCGATCTGTGTGACCGACTTGGCATAGACACTATCAGCACTGGCGTGACAATTGGTTGGGCAATGGAATGCTTTGAAAAAGGCATATTAACCAAAAAAGACACTGGCGGGATCGAGTTAACTTTTGGAAACCATGAGGCCCTAATTGAGGTTATTAGCAAGATAGCTTATCGTGAGGGTATCGGAGAATTGTTGGCTGGGGGAGTAAAGAGAGCTGCTAAGAAAGTGGGCAAAGGGTCCGAACATTTTGCCATGCACAACAAAGGTCTTGAATTTCCAGGGTATGACCTTAGGGGTTTGAAAGCCAGCGCTTTAGGATTTAACACTTCCACTAGAGGAGGATGCCACTTAAGATCAAGCATGTACGATTATGACGCTAAAGGCAAGGTTGACAGGTTCAAAGCTGACAAAAGTCTTGGGGCACTGGTGAAGGAAAGAGAAGAACTTTGGGCAATAGTTGATTCTCTAATTCTCTGTAAGTTCTTACGCGGCGTGGTAAGCACCTCTGCCAAGTTTGCAGAATTATACACGCTGGTGACGGGGATTAAAATGACTGCAAACCAAATGCAGAAGGCTGGTGAGCGCATATACAACTTGGAAAAGGCTTACAACGTTCGTGAGGGTTGGGTCAAAAAAGACGATTATCAGCCTCCACGAATAATGGAAGATCCCATACCCGACGGTGTTGCTAAAGGCTCGCTTGTAACAAAAAAGGAGATTGGCCTAATGCTTAATGCCTACTTCAAAGCTCGAAACTGGAACAGCGCTGGGATTCCCACAAAAGAAAAACTAGTTGAATTAGGACTGAATAAAATAGCTAAAAAGATAGGAGCTGCTTGAAAGGCTGCGATAGACTATAAAGGTTTGTCAGGCTAAGCTTCTTTCCACCGTGACTTTTTCGAGTATCGGGATGTCTTTTTGACGAATCCTATCCAAGAACGGTTCTGGTTCTAGCACTTCTGGAGGATACACGCCTCTCTTCTTTATTGTTCCATCAGCAAGCATTGCTGCTCCCACAGCGGCTGGGAGACCTGTCAAATATGCTGTGGCGGTTACTTCAAGTCTTCTGTAGGCTTCCTTGTGGTTCATGAATGTATATACAATGTGGTGTATCTTGTCGCCAGCTTTTTCTCCCCTCACGTCAGCCAATATACAAGCATACCCTTCAACTTTACCGCCTATTTCCGCTGGCGTAGGGATAAGTGAGATAAAAACGTCGAGGGGTGAGACTTTAACTCCCTTTACATTTATCGGTTTCATGTCCATCAATCCAAGTTCCTTTAACGTTTTTAAGAGTCCGACAGTTTCCGGCGCAAAGGCGAGCTTGAAGTCAACGTATTTCACACCTTTTTTAATGAATACTGGAAGAGTTTCTGTTTCTTCGTGATCTGTATAGTAAAGGGTTACTGGACCTATAGGATCAGGAAAGTTGTAAACTTCTTCACCGCTGAATGGAGGTAAGTGTTTGAATTTTCCGTCTTCAAATACGAGAGGTTTCAAGAAAATTTCGCCTCCGAGGAAAACTTCTGGCGAAAATGTTGCCATAAAAGGGTAATTGTCGCTTTCACAAGTTTCTCCATCTCTTATGCGAATTTCGTCGACACAGTCCATTCTGTCAGCGGCATACCTTGCAAAAATGTTTGCTAGCCCTGGGTCTTCACCAAGATTTAGCAAACCTGTTATGCCAGCGTCTTTGTAGGCATTGTCAAACTTCAGTTTGGAGTCCACCTTGTTGTACACTGCATTGTCTATATAATGTGCTCTATTTTTGAGAGCTGCTTCCATGACTATTAAGTTATACTCAGGCAGAGAAGTGTTAATTACTATGTCAACTTCCTTTATAGCCTTCATTAGTTCATCAGAACTACTCGCGTCCACCTTTTTCGGTGTCACCTTGTCACTTTTCAGCTTTTGAGCCAATTGCTTAGCCTTATCTATGTTTCTTCCTGCACAGACAACTTCAGAAATGTGAGGCGTCTGGGCTAGGTCTCCGCAAATCGCTGTGCCGACTGCTCCATATCCTCCTAAAACCAATACTTTCATGGTCATCACGAAGTAGGCTCTATTGATATTAACGTTTAAAACTGTTTTGGATGATTACTACTGAACCTCATTCTATTTTGGCATCAGACATATCTTACGCTCACTAGCTGATGAAGATGAATCTCGCGGTTGTGTCTTAGAGGTGCTATACTTGTTTTAGACAATCAACCAAAATCTCTATTACCCTGTCTATTTGCTCGTTGGATATGACTAGCGGAGGTTGGAGCCTTAAGACATCGCGTTTAACCCCACCGCTGCCTATTACAACTCCTTTTTGTAGGCACAAATCTCTTATTTTCGTTGTTTCTTTCGCAGCCGGAGTCTTGTTTTTCCGATCTTTCACAAGCTCGATTCCAATCATTAGACCTTTTCCTCTCACATCCCCAATGATGTCATTGTCTTCTTTGAGTTCGTTAAATCTTTTCATTATGTATGCCCCTTTCTTTGCGGCTTGTTCAGAAAGCTTTTCTCTTAACAAATAATCGATGTTTGCAAGGGCTGCTGCGGCGGAGACAGGGCTTCCTCCGAAAGTTGAAAGATGATCTCCAGGCTCAAACGAATCACCAATGTCTGGTCGCGTTGTGCATGCACTTATTGGGAAACCATCTGCGATTCCTTTTGCCATAGTCATTATGTCTGGGTCCACTCCATAGTGTTCAATCGCGAAGAACTTTCCTGTTCTGCCAAATCCGCTTTGAACTTCGTCCGCTATGAACAGAATGTTATGTTCATCCAGTATTTCTTTTACAACCTTGAAGTATTCTGGTGGAGGTGGTATAATGCCTCCTTCGCCCATAAGAGGTTCAGCTATAAACGCCGCTACTCCATTGCTGGTACAATATTTTATAACGTCACGGATAGATCTTGCGCAGAGCAAACTGCAGTCAGGATATTCTTTTTCGAATGGACAACGATAACAGTATGGCGGGTACGCGAAGGATATTCCTTGAAGGTATGGGCCCATGTCGTATTTTCTTCGCCCAGCCTGTCCTGTTATGCTTAGAGTACCCATTGTTCTTCCATGAAATGAGGCCATTAAGGATATTATCTCTGGTTTTTTAGTGTATTTTCGTGCAAGCTTTATGGCGCACTCGATGGCTTCAGCTCCGCTGTTGCCGAAGAACGTTTTTTGCAGGGATGATGGTGTGATTTCCGCTAACTTCTCAGCCAGTTCTATGGCTTTAGGTACATAATACACGTAGGTGCATGCGTGCACGAGTTTTTTCGCTTGTTCAACAGCGGCGTTTACAATATCTGGTTGGCAGTGACCTGCATTTATCACAGCGATTCCGGCAAAGCAGTCTATGTACTCTTTTCCTGTAACGTCTTTAACAGTGGCTCCTTTTGCTTCAGCGATTGCTATGGGTTGCATTTTGGTTAACATGCTTGTTATCAAATATTTACTGGCTTTGTCTACAATTTCCTTATACGTTTCCATATTCAGTCACCTTCTAATTGGAAGTCACTATTTTATGCATTGTGTGATTTTAAAATTTCGGTACCAATTTTCAATCAGAAACTTTCTAGTGAAGCCGTTGAAAGAATCGCCTTTACTGCGCAACTTATATCCTTATTCTCTTCGGTGTTATTCCTTTTTCAAAGGGGCATTCGCTGCAATGTGAGCGATGAGGGCATCTCATGACAATACGGCCGTCATTATACTCAACTAGGTATGCATCGACATGGTATATGTTGCAGTGGACGCGTTTGGTTTTAGCCATAACAACACCTGCCTTATTCAGCAACCTTGTCAAGTAGCAGCCTTAATTGGGCTACGCGTTTGGCTCTTTTTTTACCCACTCTTTCAAAGATCCATGAAACGTCGGGCACTAGAGATTTTGACTGTTCACCTGCGTCAAGAAGAAAATTTTGAGTTTTTTCTTCCATGTCTACGAGTTTTCTCAAAGCATCTGGATAGTTTATTCCCTCAGGTAATTCGGTTTTGATCGAGTAGTTGTCTGTATCTAGGTTATCGAAGCAAAAGCAAGCTTCAAGTTTGTCAGAGATTACTCCATGGTATGCAAATTCTAT
>CP070759.1:1031381-1036494 GCA_020348945.1 Candidatus Bathyarchaeota archaeon | reverse complement strand
AGAAGGCTCCAACAGCCTTCCTCATAGCCAACATTGGAGCCCCCCAGCTCGTCCGAGGATACGGAGTCAGAGAAGCCAGAAGGGCAGTGGAGATGATGAAAGCCGACGCGTTGGCTATCCACCTGAACCCACTGCAAGAGGCTGTTCAACCCGAAGGAGAAACAGACTATGCGGGAGTTCTCAAAAAGATAGGCGAGATCGCCCAAGCGCTCGAAGTTCCGGTTATAGTTAAGGAAACTGGTGCGGGCATAGCGGCTGAAGAAGCAAAGATGCTTGAGGTTGCCGGCGTGGCAGGAATCGATGTGGCTGGGGCTGGTGGAACCAGCTGGGCAGCGGTGGAGTATCACCGAGCGAAGAGTATCAGAGACGAGTTCCGCCAGAGGCTAGGTGAAAACTTTTGGGACTGGGGAATCCCCACCGCAGCAAGCCTCATCGAAGTGGTTCAATCCGTTCATCTAACCGTCATCGCCTCAGGCGGAATACGGTCTGGAATGGATGTGACAAAGGCTTTGGCACTCGGCGCTGACTTAGCGAGCACAGCCCTGCCTCTTTTGCGCCCCGCTACCCAAAGCTCGGAGGAGGCTAAAAAGGCGCTCCAGTTTACGATTGAGGAGCTGAGAAACGCCATGTTCCTTGTGGGAGCCGAGTCCATCCGAAAACTGAAGGGGATTCCGGTTGTGGTAACCGGAAAAACTGCTGAGTGGTTGCGGGTGCGGGGCTTTCATCCCGAACTCTACGTTAGGAGAAAGGCATGATCCGTTTAACATTTACCAAATGAGGAGATTGTATGAAAAGGGAGATTGAAAAGATTCTTGAGGAGAAGACTTTGGTAATTGACAAAATGATAGAGAGGTACATTCCGAGGAAATACAACAGGAATTCACTGATCTTCACGCTTGGTCCACCCAGATACGAATACAACGTGGAAGCCATAAACAAAGGTATAGCCGACCCCGTATGGGAGTTTTTGGATAGAGGCGGCAAAAGGTGGAGACCCAACCTCTTCCTTTTGGTTTGCGAGGCCCTTGGTGTGGAACCAGAGAAACTCTTAGATTTCGCCATAATTCCAGAGGTTATTCATAACGGAACCTTAATGATTGATGATGTTGAGGACGCTTCTGAAATTAGAAGAGGAAAGCCTTGCACTTACAAATTGTTTGGGCTAGACATCGCCATTAACACTGGAAACGTAATGTATTACCTACCATTGCTAGCCTTAATCAAAAACAAAGACAAACTTCTCATGGAGAAACAAAACAGAATTTACGAAATTTACCTGCAAGAGATGATCCGCCTAAGTTTTGGACAGGCAATGGACATCGCGTGGCACAAGGGATTAGCAAAGGCAAATGAGAAACAGTACCTTCAGATGTGCATCTACAAAACTGGAACCCTGGCGAGGATGGCGGCGAAGATGGCCGCGGTTTTGGCTGGTGCCAGCGACAACACGGTTGAGAGAATGGGACGGTTTGCAGAGACAATTGCAGTAGCCTTTCAAATACAAGACGATGTCTTAGATTTGGTTGGCAAGAAGTTCGCTGAAAAGAAAGGTGGACTGGGCCAAGATATAACTGAGGGAAAACGAAGCTTGATGATAATTCACACGTTGGAAAAAGCAGAGCCCGAAGACAAAAAGAAGTTGCTGGAAATCTTGAGTGCGCACACAACCGATCAAAAAATGAGATATGAAGCAATCAGCATAATCAAAAAGTATGGCTCCATAAGATACGCCGAGGAGTTCGCCAAAAGCATGATTGAAGAAGGATGGAAAGAAATTGATAAGCTTCTGCAGCCTTCAGATGCAAAAGAAAAACTGAGGGCGTTTGCCCACTACCTTGTGGAAAGAAAAATCTAGTTATGCCCAAAAATCAAGTGGCCAGCCTTGATGTCAAACGAAACTAAGAAAGTTATTCGGAAAATTGCGTTTCTGAATGCACTTCAGCATGAAGGGAAAGCTCGAGTACAATCTGTTCTAGGCAAGTTGCTCGCTGAACGTCCAAGCTTCAAAGGGAGGATAAAAGAAATTGCTTCCATGGTTAAACAGGTTGTCCAAGAGGTCAACAAACTTTCCTTGGAAGAACAGAGGAAAACCGTGAAGGAAAAGTGGCCGAAGGCTCTGGTCAAAGAAAAGGCTGAAGTGGTGAAGAAGCTTCCTCCGTTGCCAAACGTTGAAAAATACGAGCGAGTTGTTACTCGTTTTTCTCCAAACCCTGATTGTGCCTTGCACTTAGGATCAACTAGAGCCATCATCCTCTGTTACGAGTACGCCAAAATGTATAACGGACTTTTCTATCTTCGCTTTGAAGACACCGATCCGAGGCTGAAAAAGTCGGCTTTACCGTTCTACGACTTCGCACGAGAAGATCTCGCTTGGCTTGGATGTAAATGGGACAGAGAGTTCATTCAGAGCGACCGAGTTCTCATCTACTACGAACACGCCGAGAAACTTCTCAAAGAGGGACACGCTTACGTTTGCACCTGTCTACGCGGGGAATTCAGAGAAAAAGTTGCAGCTAGAAAGCCTTGCCCATGCAGAGACCTAGCATCGGAAGAACAGCTTGCTAGGTGGAAGCACATGCTGGACGGAACATATGAAGAAGGCAAGGCGGTGGTGAGGATCAAAACCGACATGAATCACCCGAACCCTGCAGTTCGAGACTGGCCTGCGTTCAGAATAATCGACGCAGAGAAACATCCTCATCCAAGAGTGGGAAGCAAGTATAGGGTTTGGCCTCTCTACAACTTTGCCTGCGGGGTTGACGATCACCTGCTGGGTGTAACCCATATCATACGGGGAAAGGAGCATTTGACCAATCAAACTCGACAAGAGTACATGTACCAACATTTTGGATGGCGTTATCCAGAGGCTATTCACTACGGCAGACTCAAAATAACCGGAGCCTTGCTCAGCAAATCCAAGATTCTGGAGGGATTTAGAGATGGCCTTTTCAAGCGGTGGGACGACCCGAGGCTTGCAACT
This sequence comes from Candidatus Bathyarchaeota archaeon, assembly GCA_020348945.1. Classification (GTDB taxonomy): domain Archaea; phylum Thermoproteota; class Bathyarchaeia; order Bathyarchaeales; family Bathyarchaeaceae. The sequence continues at coordinate 1,033,514 of CP070759.1, read as the reverse complement.
TTAGCCGCTTTGAGGAGAAGGGGAATAACGCCAGAAGCCATAAGGCGCCTCATAATTGATGTTGGCCCGAAAACTGCTGGTGTGGCGTTGAGTTGGGAGAACCTTTATGCTTACAATCGGAAAATCATTGATCCCGCAGCTAATCGGTACTTCTTTGTGCGTGATCCAAGAGAGCTTAGGGTGAAAAACGTTCCAAGCGTGTTCACCGCGCAGATTCGTCTGCATCCAGACCACCCTGAATGGGGCTTTCGCCGCTTTGAGATAAGGCCAGAAAATGGTGAAGCATCCTTTTGGGTTTCCAGCGATGACGTGAACAATCTGGGAAAGGGCAGAACAATTCGGTTCATGGAACTCTTCAACTTTCGGGTTGAAAGCATTGAAAAACAATTGATCGAGGCCGTGTTTCACAGCGAAACTTACGAGGAAGCGAAGAAACTTGACGCTCCCTTGATCCACTGGATTCCCGTGGGCACGGGCATTCCCTGCGAGGTTGTGATGCTTGACGCTTCGATAGCGAAGGGAATACTGGAGGAGGCTTGTAAAAAACTACGTCCGGACGAGGCTGTTCAGTTTGAACGCTTTGGTTTCGTGCGAATTGACAGCCTAGATAAGAAGTTAACCGCTTACTTCACCCATCGATAGTTTCCCATGCTTCTTCGTTTTTGTGAGGTTTTTGTTAGTTTTCGATTTTATTGTCCCCTCTACTTAATTAGTAGAAAGAAATGTGTGCAGGTTTGCTGGAACAACTTCAACTCTCAAGCTCCGTTTGCTATCCAAAGACATCCTTGACGCTATCCACTGGACCACGTTAGATGTTTTAGAGAGAACTGACATCAAAAATCTTCAGTGATAAAGTCTTGAAGATGCCGTTCAGAAGAGACCAAAACATTATCGAGAGAGCAGATAAAGATTAACCAGAAAAAACTGATGCCACCACATTTCTGAGTTTTCAGTCATTTACCTCAAAACTTCAGAACAAGTCATCCTATTTGTTCCAAGTAGTGAGCGCACGTATCATCTTTTAATTACAATGATATCGTTCGAAATTTTGCCTAGAATTCTTGCCTGTTCTTCGGTAAAGATTAAAGTGTTAATTTGATAGGATACTCCGGTTTTGTGTGGAAGATAGAAATTGCTCTCGTAGTTGACAACTGTTCCTGGGACAAATAGTTGATCTTTGGGATCAATTTCAACATCATAAACGAACTGACCGACCCAATCAGGAGGAAAGGCTATTCCAAGTTCGTAACCGCCGAACCACCACTTATCTTGCTCAATTCCTGCTTCTTGATAGTATGCTTTCATCCTTTCATTAAATTCGACGACTGGTAAATTTGGTCTGATCAAATCAGCTATTACATCGAAGGCTCTAGCGGATAATTCAACAACTTTTGCTACGTCGGGGTTTGGTTTCTCTATCGAATAGGTTCGCGCCATATTGGCGTGATATCGGTTAAAAACTCCGCAGATATCAATGTTAACAATTTCCCCTTTCACAATTTTCTTTCGGCTTGCGAGGGCGTGCAAACAGGCACATTTAGGTCCAGATGTAACCAGAACAGGTATTGCAGGGTTTTCACCTCCTGCCTTTGCCATAGCATTAACGATTTCTCCATAAACATCAAGCTCCGTCATTCCGGGTCTCATCGTTTCTATTGCAGCCTTATGGCCAACTTCGGCGATTTGTGCCGCTTTTTCCGTATAAGCAATCTCTTGAGGGGACTTAATGGCACGAACTTTCCTTACAATATCCGTTCCGTCAACGACCCTACAGCCTTCCTTTTCCAACGCAGACTGGAACATTTCGCTAACCGCTCGATTTGGCCGATAGCTCCACATTTCAAGTCCAACGGTTCCACGAAGCCATCTTTCTTTTTTCAGCTCTTGTACTATCCAAGAAAGCATTCCGGTCGTTTCAGCTGTCTCGTGATATATTCTAGTATCTTTAGATGTTGTCGTGTACCGGCACAGGATTTCTTCCTCTTCCGTATCGAAATGTATGAAGTCGTCGTGGTCCACATGAATAGCAATTCCGCTGGCGGGCGGCCATATCTTGGGGCTTTGGGATTGATACCATTCCGCTTGATATCCGCTTATGTAGAAAAGGCTCGCTGGAGCTGATAGAAAGAGAAG
>CP070759.1:1026587-1031281 GCA_020348945.1 Candidatus Bathyarchaeota archaeon | reverse complement strand
AAAGTCTAGAACTGGTGAGAGATGTCATTAGAGGGAGTGGTGGTCTAAAAGCTGCAAAGGAAAAGTCGAGGGGTCACGCTGAGAAGGCGAAGGCGCTAATTGCTCAAACGGGTTTAAGCGGTGAGACGAAAGAGTTCTTTGTCTCTATGATCACTTACATAGAAGAGAGTTTAAACTGGTACAAGTGAGGTCTTGTTAAGTTGTTTGCGTTGTTCTGTTAGACTTGACTAAAGAGGCTGGCGCCCGATTACTTTCCTTTATCCTTTAGGAATATTTCAACATCTTCGACAAGAAGTTTCAAGTATTCTTGTGCCTCTTTTCTCGAATTCAATCCACCAGCAGCGATTTTCGTTTTGCCACTTCTAAACTTCGCCATAACAATCCATTTTTTGGTTCTTTTGTTTGGCACTGCTTTGAACGACTGAATTTCACGAAGTTCTTCGTTTTTCAAATAACTAACACTCTCCGCCCTAACCTTATTGCCTTTCTTCCAGATAAGATTTCTTGATGAAAGCAAAGCTGAAGAATGATTGTGGCGGGCCCGGTGGGATTTGAACCCACGACTTCCGGCTCCGCAGGCCAGCGTCTTGATCCTGAGTTCCCGTGAAAGTCACTCGGACTGTGGCTCCCACTCTAGACCACGGGCCCGCATAAAAGGAAAGTTCGCTAATGAAATAAGCTTTATCCCAAGAAAGACCGAAGAGACAATAATCAATACGCTAATAGCACTCAGAGGAAACGCAATCTCAGAAGGTGTACTAAAAGCAATAGCTCAGAAACTTAGGCAAATAGCAAGAAACACCGACATACAAGACCCCGAAGCAGTAAAACAATACATAGCAACCGCCAAGAACCAAAAAACAAACAATCCCTTAGCAGAAGGAACAAAAAACAAACTTCTCTATGTGTACGACAAATACTGCAAAGTACAAAAGATACAATGGCAGAAACCGTGGTATAGGGATGAAAAGAAAATCCCAATAATCCCAACAAGCGAAAACGTAAACGCAATAATAAACACCGCAACCAAACGCTATGCCGTAGTGTTTAAAATCCTTGCAGAAACAGGAGCAGAAGGACACGAACTAGCAAAGGTAACACGAACCGACATAGACACAGAACAGGGAATAATAAGCATTAGAGGCTGCAAAGGTCACGCATCAGGAACATACAAACTCAAAGCACAGACCGCCGAAATGCTCAGAACCTACTTACACAAAAACTCGAAAGAACACCCATTTCCAACATCAAGATGTATGGGCGATCAATGGAGAGACACACGCAAACGAACAGCTACAAAACTATGCAAACCCGACATAAACAACATACTACTCAAAAGCCTAAGAAACTACGCAGGAGCGCAGTTATATTACAAAACGCGAGACCCAATCGCAGTAATGCGACATCTCAGACACAAAAAACTTGAAACTACCATGCACTACATAAGTGGAATCACAACAGGCGGAGAAGAAGAGTACACCTGCAAGACCGCCACCAACGTAAAAGAAGCCACAGACTTGATCGAAAACGGATTCACATACGTCACAGAAATGGACGGACTAAAACTATTCAGAAAAAGAAAGTAAGCCCGCCCACCCCCTTTTTTTTATCAACTTTCGAGCGCGCGCTTTCATTTCAAGTTGTACTAAAGATTTAAGAAAGAATCTTCTATAGAGTTGTCAAGGCGTATGAGTAATTATCTTTCCACATCTAGGACAGTGAACATGCCTTAGAGAAGACTGAGAATCATAACCAGAAACGGTAGCATCTTCTATAGTAAAGTTGGATAGAGCTTATATTACGGAAACATGCAGAATAGTATTCTGATTGAAAATGAAGAAGATTATTCTTTTAGCCTTTGTATCTGTACTCTTTTCAACAGCAGTATTTGTAGAGTTCATAAGACCAGTTGAAGCAAGTGGAACCATTTACATAAGTTCTGATTACACCTTTACTTCGAACATTTATGAACCAATAGTTGTAACTGCTGATAATATAATAATAGATGGAGCAGGCTACACGGTTCAAGGCACAGGAAGCGGGACTGGAATAGACTTATCAGACAGAAGCAACGTAACACTCAAAAACGTAGAAGTCACAAACTTCACTACTGGAATCTTGCTCTTCTATTCCAGCAATAACACCCTTGCCGGTAACACCGTCTCTTCAAACAACGAGTATGGAATACATCTCTTCTTTTCCAGCAATAACGTCCTTACGGGTAACACTGTCTCCTCAAACAACGAGTATGGAATCCTCCTCATCCGTTCCAGCAATAACGTCCTTACGGGTAACAATGCCTCAAACAACCAGTATAATTTTGGTGTTGATGGCTGGTTTTTCTCTGACTTCAACAATTATGTGGATACGAGCAACACGGTTGACGGCAAGCCAATCTATTATTTGATAGGTGTGGCTGACGCCGTTTATGACGCTGAAACCAACGCAGGCACCATCTACCTCATCAACAGCAACAACATAACCATAAAGGACTTAACCCTAACAAAAAATTACTTTGGAGCATTATTCTTTAACACAACAAACTCCAAGATAGAGAACATCACCGCCTCAAACAACTACATTGGAATCTTCCTCTTCTATTCCAGCAATAACACCATTACGGGTAACACCGCCTCCTCAAACGGATTTAGGGGAATCTCCCTCTACTCTTCCAGCAACAACGTCTTTTTCCACAACAACCTCATTAGCAACACTGTTCAAGCGAGTGCACATCCAACTGGAGATGTAAACACGTGGGATGATGGTTATCCTTCTGGTGGAAACTATTGGAGCGACTACAATGGCACAGACTTGTTTAGTGGTCCATATCAGAATGAGACTGGTAGTGACGGAATAGGCGACACAGCACACGTTATAAATGCCAACAACACAGACAACTATCCGCTAAATGGAATGTTCTCGGACTTCAATGCTACTTCAGAATACCATGTCCAAACCATCTGCAATTCTACGATATCTGATTTTCAATACAATGGCACTGCAATAAGCTTCAATGTTACTGGTGAAACTGATACTATTGGCTTTTGTGGAATATGTATTCCAACGGCTTTGATGAATGTCACCTACAAAGTCTATGTCAACGTCACAGAAGTTTCATATGATCTGTTGCCATGCTCCAACAGCACACACAGTTACCTATACTTCACCTACAACCTTTCAACACAAGAAGTAATAGTAATTCCAGAGTTTCCTACAGGGACATCAATGCTACTTATACTCATTCTGCTATCAATTGCCATAGCCATCTACAAACGAAGACTACTCAAAACACCAACCCACTAAACAGCCATCTTCCTTCCGTTTATAGTCAATAATCTAAGACTGGTGTTTCTTCCAAAATTCTATCAGTTTGGGTTTGGGGAATAAATTTGCATGCATGCGGTTATCCTCTTCTATAGGCGTCATTTTACATGTTTCAGAAAACGCAAATAACCCCCTTCTTTTTTCTATATCAGCAAGTCATTCAAACCGTTGCTCATGTTCGCTCCGCTCACATTCTCGCGCGCGCTCCTTTCGCACTCAAAAAAAACTACTTCTTAAATCTAGGACAATCAACAGAACAACGACTATAACCACTAAACGTAGAATGAACACACGAACCACCGAAAAAACAATGACCCTTCACAATTTTATGACGGGGAATATCAAAAATGTCACTACGAACAAAATGCGAGCAAATCTTAATTCTATCCATGAACTTCTCATACTCATCAATGCTCTTAAAAAAATACGGGCTTAAATCAGGATAAAAATTATCAACAACACAAGAAGGAACACCTGAAACTAAATTATCGCAAAAAGGTACAGTAAAATTCCTATGAAGCTCATAAAAAGGACAAGCAACATCCTTCACGTGTTTAGACACAAACATCACCACAACAAAAGAGAAACCAAATGACCATAAAAACATTTGAAATTAATAATCATCAGAATAATATTTAGGCTTACCGCTACTAACAACCTCTGTCCAAACAACTTCCTTCTCAAGAAGCACCCAATCAGCATCTTCTTTCAAATTAACTATAAAACCGCCAGCGTCTTGATTCTGGCTAGACCACGGGCCCAACAACTAGATTACAGGTGGCGGAGCAATACGTGAAAATTGTTTCTGCCTTAATAAAGCTTAAGAACGAAAGCTTAGCTGACGAAACCTTTAGAGACATATTTAGAAAAGAAATCATTTTTGTCTCCCTCCCTGAAAGCTAGTTAAAAACCCGCTTTTAAACGATAGTGGATATGTTTCTCGCAAACTCCCCCCCCGTTTTTTCTGTCTGAACAATAAAGCTTCGTCTTGCCTAACGTTTAATGCTTTGTTTGGGTTGTGCAGAATCTGTTTCGATGCTGTCTACCATGCTCTGTCGCCGAAGTTGTCCACCAAGATGAAGAAGTCGTCTGCTACGACTCTGCCGCTGTTGTCGAAGTCACAGTTGGGGTTCCAGTTGGGGTCTCCGGGCCTAGCTCCAAAGGCGTCTACTAGTAGGAAGAAGTCGTCGGCGACAACTCTGCCGCTGCCGTCGGCGTCGCCTGGAATCGTGACTACAATCCAACATGTGCGCGTGTTGTCGGTTGTGTCTATTTCACCTGAGACTGCTGTGATGCTAGCGGTTAGGGTGTAGTTGCCGTATGGCACACCTGCCGTGTTCCATGTGAAGGTGATGTTGCTGAAGGTTCTG
>CP070759.1:1006975-1026487 GCA_020348945.1 Candidatus Bathyarchaeota archaeon | reverse complement strand
ATTTTGCCTTTCCGGATTCTCCATGCGGGAGCTAGTGCCACTGAGAATTCTCCGGTTTCTGGATTTGACTGGTGAGCACCTTGAACGTATCGCACGTAATATCCATTCTTCACTTCTTCCAGCAACTCTTCTTCTGTACGCGTGCCAGCCTTGAACTGTATGTTAGTCGGTCTTACATTGGGAATTGTACCATACGGTGGAAGACTTAAGCCTGCTCCGCCCCTGCCAGCGTTTCCAGTGCTTTCTTTGCCTTCCAGTCTAGCCCAGTAATTATTGTAAAGGAAGCCGCGTAGAATTCCTTCTTCTAATATTGGTGTTTTTTGTTTGGGCACGCCTTCCATGTCCATTTTTCCAGAGCGCAGTCCTCCGGGCAGTGTTCCATTGTCGTATATGGTGATGTTTTCTCCCGCAACTTTCTTGCCGATTTTGTTCTTGAAAATGCTTCTTCCTCGAGCAACGATGTCGCCTTTAACTGACTGAATTAACGTGAAAGTTAAGATTGACTGCAAAGCGAAGGGATCAAGCAGTATTGGGAACTTTCCAGCTTTTGCTTTTCCAACGTTTATAGCGTCTATCGCAAGCCTTGCTGCTTCTTTGGCTACCCATTTTGGGTCTGGCTCATATCTGCGCGAAGCTTTGAACTCGAAGCACTCGGGTGAAACCACGGTTTTAGAGCGTGCCATTGTAACGAGCGAGCAGACTAAGCTTGTTCCCTTGTCTTCCACATTCACGCCGTGGCTGTTTAGGCACATGATTTCAAAGATTGCAACTTGAGCGCCTCCAAAGGCTGGTAAAACCCGTTTGTCCACTTCGTGTGCTGTGTTTATCATTGTTTGACACAGAACAACTGCCTCGTCAGAAGTGAATTCCGTTATTCTTTTGTCATAAGTATCGCTCACAGTCGGGTACGTGTGCTTTTCTGGAAGCTGTTTCCAGTTTTTGTCTTGTGGGCTTGCTTTACTGGCTTCAACTGCTCGCTTGCCTGTTTTCTCAGCCTCCTTCTCTGTAAGTATGTTTGTGAAGGCAAATCCCATTCTCTTGTTAATTATTGCGCGAACTCCAAGTCCACTGTCCATAACGTCACTGCAAGTTTTGACTTCTGCCCTTTCAATTTCTACACCTATGGCACGTCTAATGACAACTAACGCTTCAGCCTCTTTGGCGCCCAGTTTTTCCGTTGATTTTAAAACTTTCTCGCAAAGCTCCATGTGGCTCATTTAGGCACCTCCAATAAGTATGCTCTTGACTCGTAACGGTGGCCCACCATCCGACGTGAACATGTATTGTCCTTTTCCGCAACGTCCCGCTTCTAGGTTAAAGTTTTTTCCACAGGCATCAACCTGCTTCAAAGTTACAAGGGTGTTTCCAGAAATCCCGATGTTTCGAACGGGTTTGCCGAGTTCTCCGTTTACGATTTCAAAGGCGCTCTGAACGCCAACCGTGAAGGTGCCGTCTAAGTTTGCTTGTCCGCCTCTAAAGGCTTCAAGGTAGTAGCCGAATTTCATGTCTTCCATAAGCTCTTCGATGCTGTAGTCGCCTTTCTCGAAGCATGTGTTTCGCATTCGGATTAACGGGGGAAAACGAAAGTCTTGGGCACGAGCGTTTCCAGTTGGCTTCATGTTCATTTTGGCTGCGGTTTCACGGTTATGCATCAATCCCACGAGGGTGCCGTCTTTGATTAGAATGGTTTTTTGTCCAGCTACGCCTTCGTCGTCGTATTTCATGGCTCCCAATCCTTCAGGCATAAGTGCTGAATCGTAAATTGTAACTTTTTCACTTGCAATTTTTTGTCCAAGTTTACCAATTAGGGCGCTTCCAGCAAGCGTTAAATCAGCTTCGCAAATATGGCCGAGAGCCTCATGAGCCAACACGCCCACTATGTTTGTTCCTATGATTGCTGGAAACCCTCCACCTTTCAGCGTCTTCGCTTCTAATTGCTGCATAACTTTTCGGCTCACTCTCTCAGCAACCTGCTCTGGAGATTGTGCGTCAAAGAGTTCATATCCATGAGCACCGATTTCGTCTCTTGCACTCGCCATTACGCCTTTGCTTTTGCCTGTTACCCAACAATAGTTCCAAACGTACATTTTCAACTGTTCAATGTAGGTGTCTTCTGTTGTGGCCAAAATTTGCTGAGTTGCTAGATCAGCGTAGTTCACGGTTACGCTTTTGATGCGCTTGTCAAAATCGAAGCAAGAATTGTTTATGTCTAGAACATTTGTGATTTTCGTGGAAACCTCAACGTTTCTAGGGTCTTTTTTGAATTGGACACCAGCTTTGTCTTCCACAGCCTTAACTGATGCTAACCTAACTGGTTCGCGAACACTTTGTCCAGCTGTTTTGGCCATTTTCAAAGCGGACTTGGCGGCTTTTTCAAGGTCGCTTCGTGTTAAGGAGTTGGTTGTGGAGAAGCCCCAGACGCCTTTTGCAAGAACCCGTATGGCTGCTCCTTTCTCGGTGGATAATGAAACGGCTTCGACTTGTCCATCTCTCACGGTTAAGAAAGTGTTGTTGTTTTCTTGTGTTCTAATTTCAGCATAAGACGCGGCTAAACCTTTGATTTTATCTAAGACTGGAAATAGTACATCTTTCACGTTGATTCAACCCGTTAGATTTATGTGAAAAACTCGGTGATGCTAATTTAAACTTTGCCCAGCTACATAATGCTTAATACTGCAGCAAGTGGAGATATCCCCCGATATTCCGAGTCTGTATCGCTAATTCATAACTGATATACCTATGCTGCGAGGAGTGAAAAATGGTTGGAAATGAAAGAGGAAGACTTCCTACAGAGCCTCAGCAAGATCAATCCCACGAGCCCCTCCATTACCATTGGATAACTGCCCAGAACAGTACTGCATTAGTAACAACTGATAGTCCAGCAACCCTATCTCGGAGTATACTCTCAAATAACACTGGGTCTCCTACAGTAACAAGAAAGTACGCGAGTCGGATCGACGCAGCCAACCCCATACCCAACACCCCCACAATGATGAACAATCTTAATCTACTCCGGCTCAGCCACGTCCGCTCAAAACCAGCATACCAATTTATAGCCTTGTCAAATAGATTGGACTCGTCAGGTGCGATATAGATGGCTTCAGAGTCGACAAACTCAAGGATCTGATCAGACAACAAACCAAGATCTGTGTTCAACGCTTTCTTCTTGATTCGTTTAAGCCTCCTCCTCAACTCGCTGTGTTCCTCAGGATCCATGTCACGGTCTATTACATCTTTTAGTGACTCCAAAACAGCATAAAATTCTGACCGCGAGTCCGATGGAGTCTCTTTAGCTACCCTAGTATAAACTAAAACCGAAGTCAAGAAGAAGGCATAGATTATTGGAGCTGCGGCAGGGAAAAAATAATCGTTGTTCTGGGTTATGAATTTCCCGACTTCATCTATGAATAGTCCAACCCCTAAACCTGATAGCACGCTACTCCAAGTGTACGCCCGTCTATTCGCATAGATGAGAGGGAGGAGACTGCTGATGTAGAGTAGAATTCCTCCGTATAGGACATGTGCTATATGGAGTGTCTCGTTTCCAAGCTGTGAGTAAACCGTAATCTCTAATAAGAATCTAGTCAAGCTTACGGAGCCAGCAAAGCTGAGTAAATTCAACTGTAAGTATCTTTCAGCGCCTTTACGTTGAACAGGTTTCAAGACGGTACTTATGATCTGATTCATTCCGTATCTAAAAGGTAACTTGACCATCTTCAAAATCCTCTTTCTGTTACGTACGCAATGCGCTCAGACACTTAGTGCAATAAACCATAGTTTATTCCTCTCACTCGCTTTCCCTTAGTGAAGTATTAAACTTTATGTTACTGTTGTGCTACAGTCACATACACTTAAGAGTTAACGGGGCAGAAAGGGATAATCGTAAAGAACTTATGGAGGGGCAAAAAATGAGCGTATTAGTGGTTTATGCACATCCTAGCCCCCAATCGTTCAACCACGCCGTCCTCGAAGAGTTCACCAAAGGGCTTAAGGATGGGGGACATAGCTTTGAAGTGGTCGATCTACATGCCATTGGATTTGACCCTCGCACAAAACTTGAGGATCTTGCTCAATTCGCTGGGGGACAGATGCCCAAAGACGTTCTGGATCAGCAAGAAAAAGTAGTCGCAGCAGACACCTTGGTTTTCATCTATCCAAAGTTTTCGGCGAGTTTTCCAGCTATTCTTAAAGGATGGATCGACCGGGTTTTCTCGTACGGATTCGCCTATCAAGGATCAGAGAAGGGGATGGAAGGGCTTCTAAAACACCAGAAAGCTCTACTTATCGACACGACAGGGTTCCCAGAGGAATATTATAAAACAACCGGGTTGGAAGACGCTTTCAGACTATATGGTAGTTCAATTCTCAGTTCGATTGGTATTCAAAATGTGGATTTTGTTTCCTTCTATGCAGTACCAATGGTCGATGATGAGACACGAAAGAAGTATTTAGAGACAGCATACCGTTTGGGCAAAGAGTTCTAATGCACGCATGAACGGAGGTGAGCAAAATATGACAAAGGAAAGAGATGACGCAATCTTTTGGGCTGTAATTGGAATCATCATTTTAGTCAGTGCTTTCATTTGGCTTGGAAAAGAGAGCGGATGGTGGGAATTTGAATTCCCGTTTTGGCCAGTCATGTTCGTGTGGATAGGCATTGCAGTCACGATAGAAGCGGTCAGGAAGCTTCGTAAAACTAGCTGAGATGGAGAGGAGGTGAAAAGTAATGGATTGGGGAATCGTAGTATCCGTCTTGGTGGCAAACATTATTTTCGTCCTTGCGTTGGCAGCGATAGTCCTAGTGTTTTTTGGACTTGCTGCTCGGGGGATAAAAAAGGAAATGGAGGCTGGCGGCACACCTAAATGCCCGATGCCAATGTGTCCCTTCCACGAAGATATTGAGAGTGCCAGAAAGACAGCAGAAAGCGGGGAGTAGGTGTTCATTAGAAGGAATTGAAATGACCGCAAGTATAGCCGATATATCACCACGCCAAGCTTCAATAATCGCAGGGTTGGTGTATCTAATTTGCATAGTATTCGGTGCCTTCTCTAATGTGTATGTTCGCCCGAGTCTTATTGTGTACGGAGATGCCGCAACAACAGTCAATAGTATTATGGCTAATGAGTCGCTATTCCGTCTCGGCTTTATGAGCGATCTAATCTTTCTGACGTTTTGGCTTTTGCTGCCTCTAGCTTTATACAAGTTACTCAAACCAGTTAACAACTTCATTGCTTTGCTTATGGTTTTATTCGGTTTGGTCATGGTCCCTATAATGTTCATCAATAATGTTAACCAGTTTGCTGCCCTATTGCTTTTGAGCGGTGCTGACTATTTGACAGTATTCGAAGCGGGTCAGTTGCATGCTCAGGTGATGTTTTTTCTCGATTTGCACCATCATGGATGGCTTATGGCTCAGATATTTTGGGGCCTTTGGCTCTTTCCCTTTGGTTATTTAGTTTTCAAGTCAGGTTTATTGAAGCATATAATCAGCAAAACTTAGACTCATTAGACGAGTTTGTGGCACAAGATTATGTTGACCACACCAATCAAATACGAGGTCTGGAAAGCCTCAAACAATTAATGACCATGGGTATCAAAGCCGTCCCCGATTGGCATGAAACTATTGAAGATATCATTGCTGAAGGGGACAAGGTGTGGGTTCGTCTTGCATATACGGGGACCCATACAGGTGAAGGGGTTGGATTAATCCCCACTGGCAATAAGATAACAGCTATGGCTGTTGACATCTATCGCATAGTTAATGGTAAACTTGCAGAGTATTGGAACGTCACTGACAGATTGGCCCTCTTAAAACCACAAGGTGTTATCGAATACACAGAAAAAGGAAAGAAACTCTTTCCAGAAGATGCCAAGTAACTGCCTTAGCCAACATTTCAGCAATCCACATGCCTATCTTGAAACTTAAGGAGAAATCAGACGTTGTAGATACAACTTTTTAGGTGTCATGCATACATGCTCGAATTCTATAACGAAACTCAAAAACGTTTAAATTCTAGTTTGTCTATATTATATCTTGGTATATCAGAATAGCAAATTAGCGATTCCTACTCGCTATATCCCCCGCAAAACCCCCATTTTTTGTTTTTTGCAATCGTGGTTTTTTTGAGAAGCGATATATGTTCTGGATATTTATTTGATGTTCGTAAGTTTTATAGGCTGTTTCAGGCAGTTAGAGCAAATAAGGTGACAGAATGTCGAAAAAGAAATATCCTATTCCCGCCTTGTTCGCGATCTTTGCTTTGACAATCTCTGCGATTGTGCCAGTTCTTTCAGTAGATTATTTGATGCCAAATGACTTTGAGGAAGAAAGCTGGTCTAAAGTCATTGATTACCTAGAGTATGTGGATGTTTATGCTGCTTCTCATGGTAAGCCCCGACCACCCGCCGGTGCACGCGCCAACCTCTACATGACCTATGTGAATCATTCGGGACTGCAGATGCTTTACGCAGGCCTTTCAAACATAACATTGGGACTTGGAAGACTAACTGTGACGTTGCCTATTCAAACATTCATGATGCATTACAAAACAGAAAACCAAAGCAAAGATGTTGTTACTGCATCTTCTTACATCATGCTGATGGCTTACAACGAGACCGCTGACACAACCATTTATCCTGATTCGCCGGACAGAAACGATACGTTATACGCGTCTTTCAGCATGGGTTTCGACTTGTCTTCTTTGATCAATACTGCAGATAGACCCGGACTAAGCAGCAAGACGACTATTACTCCATTGACGCATTCAGACGACAAGACTGCATGGCATTGGGGAATGACTTACACTAATCTTACTGCGATATGGTGGCGTGTCTATTTAGATCCTAATAACTCGTCGTACCAAAGTGTACCAGTTGCTGTTAGCGTTTACGAAGAGTTAACCTTCACCTATGATTTGATTTTCAATTCAGATAGCAATACGGCCACGCTCGTGAGCAACTATGTTATCGGGAGAATGACCGATCTTTGGGTTGTGGACACATGGTGGTGGGTCTTCCCCGTAATAGTGCACTATAACAGCACGGGCTGCTACCGTTTGAATAAATCAAGATACTCAAATGAAACGATCTGCCAATTTCTGCATAAGCACGGAATCAGTATGAGCATTGTGCTTTTCCAAGCTTCTGCAATACTTGACCAATTAACAGAAAGCAGCGTCAGTGGACAAAATGTAACCGACAACGAAGTTGTTGTCAGCAATGACACCATATCAACCTTTGCCGAGGATGGCGAGAAAATATTTGACACAGATTTCGGCGAAAAGAGCACCTACACCTTGCACAACCAAACTTCTAGCACAAGCACAACACACAACGCTGTTACACGTACAGCGCAAAGAAAAGGATTCGCAAAGAACCCCGTATTCCAAATTCACACATTCTTAATGAGATACATCCCATTAGCTTTAGCGCATATGGATGAACCCCTCTATGAACAAGCCAAGAATCATTTGCTCAATATGACCTACGCCGACTACTTTTACATAATCTCTTATCCGACCTATGACGGATACAAAATAGAGCATGATCCCACTCACATTGCATATTTGATAATCGCTGGAGCCACACCATCAGATTTATTTGCAGGACCATTCATGCTAATACTCACACTAGTCGGTGTAGCTGCAATCATTGTAGCAATCTCGATAGTTGTCATACTAAGGCGTAAGCCAAAACCCATCACCCCTTCATAACACTTGGGTGTGTTTGCTCCAGCAACCAGTGGAGATATCCCCTGCAAATCCCTTCTTTTTTATGTTGCCATAGCCGAAATCAGTCTGTTCTCTGGTTCTAGTCAAGTTGATGTCTAAAGTATGTTGAGCGAGCGTTGTAGAGTATCGAATGATGGCAGAGTCAACGGGCTAAGCTGGCTGATTTGGAAATTTTTTCAAAATTCTTCTGCATTGGCAAGCAGAGATGCCATATGCACGCGCAGCTCTCTCCTCTCTTTCAGCGCAAACAGTTTTCCAGTGAAAAAATACTGCTTTTAACATACCTTTTCACTCTATGACCCAGCTACGCTGCGTCAATCGCGAGAATCGGGTTCCCAAAACATTTTTTCTAACGGGTCCCAAAACTACACTCCTTCTCAGCCTCACCGCTACCTTCATAGAAAAACATTGCCCTCAACATTCCACCTTTAATAAGCTCCAAATAAAGTCTAGAAAACTGAAAAAACAAGTTTCATCCCAGAAATAATGGAAATCAGAAGAAAGCTAACTTCACGTTTGCACACACAAAAACCATACACTCTTCAAAAAACACAAAAAAACACCACACAGAACTACTGCAAAATCAATAGACATAATGCTTAATAGTTTTCTCGTTAGGTAAATGTCTGGGCGGGTAGATCAGCCTGGTATGATCGCGACGTTGGCATCGTCGAGGTCACGGGTTCAAATCCCGTCCCGTCCACCAATCTCGGCTGCTGAATGAAGGACCTTTCCGCTTCTCTCCATGCAGTTGTTGCCTCTTTGATTGCTTCAAAAAGTTTTGCCGGCAGCAATCCTTGTGTGTGCAAGAGACCTGAGTAAAGAAATCATAAAGAGGGCAGACAAAGACCTGTCGCAATAAATTTATAGTGTCCCTGCTAAACAGCATAGTTTCACATCTGAATAAACGTTCACTGAGTATGTCTAATAAGTAGATTTGACAATAAGAATAGACACACCTTTAAAGTAAAAAATGAGGAATAAGCTTGTTGGGAAAAATGTCTACTACACGTTTTTGGCAAGGAAACGAAGCCTGCGCCGAAGCTGCCATTGTAGCTGGCTGTCAATTTTTCGCGGGTTATCCCATCACTCCAGCCAGTGAAATCTTCGAACACCTAGCGCGGAAACTCCCACAAGCGGGCAGAATCACCATTCAAATGGAGGATGAAATAGCTTCTCTCGGCACAGTTATCGGAGCCAGCTGGACAGGAGCCAAGGCGATGACAGCTACTTCTGGACCCGGCTTCAGCCTAATGCAAGAACTCATAGGCTACGCATTTATGACTGAAACTCCATGCGTAGTTGCAGACGTTCAAAGAGCCGGCCCCAGTACAGGTCAAGCTACGAAATGCGGTCAAGGCGACGTTATGCAGGTACGATGGGGCACACACGGTGACTATGTTTCCATAGCCTTATCGCCCAATTCCGTGCAAGAAATGTTTGATTTAACTATCCGCGCGTTCAATTTGGCAGAGACCTATCGAACACCCGTGGTGTTGTTGGCAGACGAGATAATTGCGCACATGAGAGAACAAGTTGTCATTCCGCCATCTAACCAAATAGAGATAGTAAATCGAAAAAAGCCAAAGCCAACGGATAAAACGTTTTTCGGTAGTGAAAATATAGCGCCTATGCCGTCAGTGGGCGAAGGCTACAACGTGCCCGTAACAGGATCAACCCACAACGAATATGGCCATCGCTTCACTGCAGACAGAACTGTGCATGAGAAACTGGTTAAAAACTTGTTTAGAAAGATCAGGAATAACGCTGAGAAAATCGTGGACTATGAGACCTACAACATTGACGATTGCGATGTCGGAGTAGTCTCTTTCGGATGCACCTCCCGAGCAATATACGAAACCGTTGAGCTAGCAAAGGAGAGAGATCTCACTGTTGGGTCTGTTCGATTGAAAACTATCTGGCCTTTTCCAGAAGAGGCTGTGCGCAACATAGCTCAAAACGTTAAGGTTATTGTTGTGCCAGAACTGAACATGAGAGAAGTGTTTTATGAGGTAGAAAGGGTAGTTCACGGCGCTGTTCCAGTCGTCCCAGTGAACAAAATTGGTGGCGGAGAAATGATAACACCTGAAGAGTTATTGGAGGAAATTGTTAGGAGCGTGAAAAAGATTGACTGAAGCCTTCACTGTCCGAGAATACTTGAGAGACATAAAGCTTCCCTTCTGCGCAGGCTGTGGCTGCGTAACAGTCATAAGTCACTTTCTCAGAGCGGCCTACGAACTCGGTCACAAAGACCTAAGCAAATTCGTTTTCTGCAGCGGCATCGGTTGCGCAGCGTGGATTCCATCCCCTCACTTCAAGGCTGACTCCATCCATACAACGCATGGAAGAAGCATACCTGCTGCAACAGGCATCAAACTTATGCGTCCAGACTTGAACGTTGTCGTGTTCGGTGGAGACGGAGACATCGCAGGAATCGGACTGAGCCACTTAATTCACGCTGCCCGCAGAAATTTGGACATCATAGTCGTCATGGTAAACAACATGATTTACGGCATGACCGGCGGACAAGTCGCGCCAACAACTCCGCTTGAAACAAAAACCACAACAACCCCTTACGGAAGTTTCGAAAATCCATTGGACGTACCGTCTCTTGTGGTCACCGCAGGTGCCTCCTACGCTGCCCGCTGGACCACAATACACGGCGAACAGTTGAAAGAAGCCTTGAAAAAAGCTCTCACAACTAAAGGTTTCGCCTTCGTTGAAGCGGTGAGCCCATGTCCCACAGCGTTTGGGAAGAGGGCTGGATTCGAAGATGTGGCTGAAATTATCCGCTGGCTCAGGGAAAACTCTCTTTCACTTGAGGAGGCGGAGAAGATGGCTGCGGAAGACCTCGTGAAGAAAATCGTTGTGGGAGAATACGTTGACAGAGAGAGTTCAACGTTCACAGAGGCCGTATATAAAACAATACAGAAGGCAGAAAAAAGTGCAAAAAAGAAGTGAAGTAAGAATTGCTGGACTTGGCGGACAAGGCGTCGTGTTAGCAGGGAAAATTCTTGGAAGAGCCGCTGTGCACGATGGAAAGAGTGTGGTTCAAACGCAAAGTTACGGAGCCGAAGCTAGAGGAAGCGCTGCAAAAAGTGAAGTTATAATAGCTGACGAAAGAATCGGCTTCCCAATGGTTAGAAAATGCGATGTCTTAGTAGTGATGAGTCAAAACGCTCTTGATAAATATCTCAAAGACTTGAAGGAACACGGAATTCTCCTAGTCGATGAAAGCATTGTTAGAGAAGTGCCGAAAATTAAAGCAAAAGTCTTCATGATTCCAGCGACCAAAATGGCGGAAACCAAACTTAAATCAAAAATTTGTGCAAACGTGATAATGTTGGGAGCTTTGATAAAAGCAACAGGTCTAGTTAGTCAACAGGCGGTTGAGAAGGCAATAACCAAAGGCGTTCCCAACAAGGCGCAAAAAGTCAACATTCACGGGTTCAGAATTGGCTTAGAACTTGTCAAACCATAACAATTTTCTCGCAAAGCTCAAGTAAAAGTTACGTTTTGATGTTCACACAACGCTTATTAGGAGTTTATATTGCAAGAGATAAACTCTGGGTGAGAAGAATGGCTAATTATCCAAAGATTGTTGTTAGTCCACCTGGACCAAAAACAAGAAAACTTGTGAAGAAAGACGAAACTTTCATTTCTCCCTCCTATGCCCGTTGCTACCCTTTAGCTATCGAATATGGAAAGGGTTGTATACTAAAGGACGTGGATGGAAACGAGTACATCGACTTCAATTCGGGACTAGTTTGTCTAAACGTTGGACACAGTCATCCAAAAGTTGTGGATGCAATAAAAAAACAGAGCGCGAAGTTTCTACACTACTCCAGCACAGATTTCTATTCCCAACCAATTGTGGACTTGGCGGAAAAACTATGTGAAGTAACTCCGGGACGGTTTGATAAAAAAGTCTACTTTGGAAACAGCGGAGCAGAGGCAGTTGAAGCAGCCGTAAAACTTTCAAAGTGGCACACACGCAAACAACAGTTCATCGCCTTCATCAGTGCCTTCCACGGACGAACCATGGGTGCGTTATCTCTTACGGCGAGCAAACCTGTCCAAAGGAGACATTTTTTCCCAATGGTCCCAGGCGTCACACACGTGCCCTACCCCAACTGTTATCGTTGCCCCTTTAAGTTAGTGTATCCAAACTGCGACTACTGGTGTGTAGACTTCATTGATGAGATGGTTCTTCAAAAGTACGTTCCTCCTGAAGAAGTTGCTGGCATCTTCTTTGAGCCTATCCAAGGAGAGGGAGGCTACGTGGTTCCGCCTCCAGAATACTTTAAACGCCTAAAGAGAATCGCTGACAAGTATGGGTTGCTTTTAATTGACGATGAAACCCAAGCGGGAATGGGTAGAACTGGACGCTGGTTCGCCATTGAACACTGGAAAATAGAGCCTGACATTGTTTGCATATCTAAAGCTATCGCCGCTGGACTACCCTTAGGTGTAATAGTGTCTCGAGCTCGCCTAATGGATTGGGAGAGAGGTTCTCACGCCTCCACTTTTAGCGGAAACCCTGTGTCTTGCGTCGCAGGCTTAGCTTCGATAAATGTGATCAAGGAGGAAAAACTTCTTGAAAACGCCACTAAACAAGGTAACTACATTATGAAACGACTAGAAAACTTGAAAAACAAATGTGAAATCCTTGGCGATGTACGAGGAAAAGGGTTGATGATTGGCGCTGAAATCGTTGAAGACAAAAACACCAAAAAACCCGCAGGAAAAAAAGCGAAGGAAATCATGTGGAGGAGCTGGAAGCGCGGAATCACCATAATAACCTGCGGAGTATCAACGCTCAGGATAGTGCCTCCCCTTATCATAACAAGAGAACTCGTTGATGCTGCCATGGACATTATTGAAGATGTGATCAAAGAGGTTGAAAAGGAAAAACATTAGGTCTGTCTTTCGAAACATTCAACGCCTTTTTTGCAGGAGACGTTAAGGAAAGCAGATGTTCACCTTTGATTCCCTCCTTCACTAGATATCCGTAGAACACCCAAAGTATACTTTCCAAAATTCGAAATTTTCCTCTTCGATATTACTCTGAGGTATTTTATAAACGAATATCTGTGTTAGGGTCCCAAACATCTTCTTCAGAAGTAAATTATCATCGCTTATTCAGCCACGTTAGCGTAATCGTTATTTTCCCAGAATCATAAACTCATAAGCGCAAGGTGACGGAAATGACGTTGGCAGATTATTTTTCTTTAGAAGAAACTTTGGCATACATTCAATCGCTCTTTGACCTAGGCGAAAAAGCAGCAGGCACGAAAGAAGAACTTGAAGCCACGAACCTGATCGAAAAAGAGTTCAAAAAGCTTGGATTAGAGAATGTTCACCGAGAATCCTTTCCAGTGGTCTCCAGAAACTACAAGGATTGTCAGCTGAAAATGTTGGAGCCAACAGTCAGAACGGTTCCCTGTGTAAACGGTGGAACAAGCGTGTCAACTCCGCTCGAAGGTGTATGTGCTGACCTCATTGATGCTGGTTTCGGAACGGTAAAGGATTATGAAAGGTTGAAGAAAAGGGGAGTAGACCCGAAGGGAAAAATAGCTCTAATAGAGAGAAGTGACAGGTTGACCAGTTGGCTTGATATCTTTTGTCGTTTGGCGAAGAACCTAGGCGTTGAAGCGGTTATTTTCACCACATTTTTCTCTGAGCACAGGGCTTTTAGAAAAGATGCTTTTCTCTTTGCTCCAATACCCGTGATAAATGTTCCCTATAAAGTAGCTCAATCGTTACGCGACAAAATGCGGACACAAAACGTGAAAGTTGAGTTAAAAAACATAATTGAAACAAATGAAAATGGCGTTTCATACAATGTGATGGGTGAGCTGGTTGGATCCAAATATCCTGAAGATATAATCATGTTAACTGCTCACTATGACACTTGGTTTGGGGGAGCTAACGACAACGCTTCTGCAGTTGCGATAATGCTGGAAACCGCGAAGATTCTTAGTGAAAACTTCAAGCCAAAACGGACAATCAAGTTCATAGCTTTTGGCGCAGAAGAATCGGGGTCAAAGAATTTTTTTGAGTGGTCAGTTGGGTCTTTTGAATATGTAAACAAACATCCAGAAGAGATGAAAAACACCATAGTAAACATCAACCTCGACATCCCAGCGTTTGGAGACACGGTTACTCTACGAACTACGCCCGAAATGACAACTTTTGTGAAAGAATCAGTGAAAGATCTTGATTTAGAAACGATTTTCAAAGTCACTGGAATGCCCATTACCGCGACTGATCACTGGTCCTTTGTAATGTGTGGAGTGCCGAGCGTTAACTTTGGCTCACACACACCAGCATATGAGAAAATATACCACACAAATTTTGATACACCGCCCAATGTGAGCCGTTACCTGTTGGAATATTCGTCAAAAGTCGTGCTCTCTCTTACATCCAGATTAGATTCAGCAGATGTCTTACCATACGATTTTCTTCCAACCGCAAAAAAGTTGAAAAATGACCTATTTTCGAGGAGAGTTAAGGCAAGAGGCGTCATTGACATTTCCCGACTATTGAAAAAAACAAGAAAATTGAAAGCTTCAATTCAAGAATTCAATGAAGTAAAAAGTGGAGAAATCAGAAAGAACATTAGACTCCTCAATAGGTCTCAGCTTGAAGTATGTTCATTGTTGAACAGGCATGTGATAGGTACTGGTGATGAAATAAACAAAGACGCTGCATGGGTTGTTGCTGAATGGTTGGACATGCTCGTGAAGCTAAAAACTGCGGTGGAAACTTTACAGAATAATAATTTAGAGGAGGCAATCAAGTCGTTGAGTTCTCTTCGAACTATGAACTGGGGATTAAACGTTAACCTGAAAGTCTACAACCAAACTCTGGATTTAATGACAAAAAACTCTCGCTATCCAGGAATTTATCCAAATGTAATGGCGGAAATGCTATCTTTGTTAAAGAAAAAGGAGAGTAAAAAGATTGATGTTTCAAAGGAGTTGTCTTCCATTGAAACAGAGTTCAACGATAAGTTAGCGAAGATTAATGCCAAATTGTCTGTCCTTGAAGAGATTGTTGAAGAATCCTCCCAGAAGTTAATGCAGATGATCTGAGTTAGGAGCACACACGATTTCTGAAAACTAAGAAAGCGCGCACATGGCTGTACGCATATTAGCATAGTATATCTCTAAAACCCGAATGTTTCCAACGGAACTGTACCCACAACTAAAGCTTATTTTTGTTTATCACGATTAAGATTGTGTGAGATGACGTTTATGCGTGCTTGGAAAGCGGCAAGAAATGCTTTGAAATGCGTTTTAGAGACTGTCTCTGGCGAACGAGTTATCATAGTTTGTGACGATGAGAAAGCTGAAGTTGGAAAAGCTTTTGCTGATGGAGCAATAGCTTCAGGACTTTGGATTAGGCTTATAACTCTGGAAACTAGCGAAGAGTTCAGAAAAGAAGTTCCCAAACATCTTCTTGAAGTCTTGAGTGCACAGAAGCCTGCCTTATACATCAATCTTTTACGTGGAATCAGAGAGGAAACACCGTTCAGAATCAAGCTCATTCAATTGGAGACCAGATATAAGAGGTCTCGTTTGGGCCACTGTCCCGGAGTGACTTTGGAAATGCTTACCGATGGAGCATTAGCATTGACTGTTGAAGAGCATAAAAGGATGCAGGATTTTGCTCGAATTCTAATGGAAAAACTAAGTAAAACCGTTAGTGTTGAAGTTACATCTCCTTCTGGCACTGACCTTTTGTTCAGCACCGAGGAAAGACCATTCTTCACTGACACCATCCTTGACTGGAAAGAAATGAAGTGGATGAACCTACCAACTGGAGAGGTGATAGTGGCACCGGTTGAAGATTCGTTGGAAGGTACATTGATATGCAACATGGCCATTGGCGGAATTGGCCCTCTGAAAAAACCAGTCGAGCTTACAGTAAAAAACGGCATCGTGGAAGAAACGCGTTCAAAGAATGAAGCGGTCTTGCGGAAAGTCAACAACACTTTAGAGACAGATAACTGGGCGAAGGTTGTAGGCGAGTTTGCATTTGGAATAAACCCAAAAGCAAGATTCACGGAAGAATTCTTGGAAGCAGAGAAAATTCTTGGAACAATCCACATTGCCTTTGGAAACAACACTGACATGCCTGGCGGAAGGAATCCGTCGAAAAATCACATGGATTTTCTCATCTCTAAGCCAACGGTAAAAGTAACAAAGAAAAGCGGAGAAACAATAACAGTCTTGAATAATGGAAAATTCCAAATCCGATAGTGTACAGAAAAGAATAAAAGTGTTTTATGCTCACACAAAATCAGGTGAATAAGTTGGAAGAGAAATTTTGTCCGAAATGTGGAAAAAAATCGCCTGCGAACGCAAGTTTTTGCTCCAGTTGCGGTATATCATTTGCAGAATCAGGACGCACGCATGTTATTGTTGTTACGACGCCGACAGTGTCAGGCTATCAAATTGTGAAAGTTCTAGGAGCAGTCCATGGCCTAACTGTGCGAACCAGAGGAGTAGGCGGAAAAATTGTGGCTGGAATTGAAGGAATCTTCGGAGGGGAAGTAACGTCGTACACTTCGGAAGCCGAAAAGGCACGAAGAGATTCTTTGGAAAGATTGATTGAAAAAGCCACAAGAATGGGAGCCAACGCCATAGTCGGCGCAGACTTCGAAACAAGCGATATTCTACAAGGAACCGCTACGTTGTTCTCTGCTTATGGAACCGCAGTGATTGTTAAGCCCATCAAAAAGGAAAGTTGATGCGTGCGCGGGGTTACTGGACTGCTTCAACTCTGACTACTTCAGGGATTTTTTTCTTGAGAAAGTTTTCGATTCCCTGATGAAGGGTCATAGCGGACATTGGACAACCAGCGCATGCTCCTTTCATCTTCACTTTCACTATGCCATTTTCTACTCCAAAGAGCTCTACGTCTCCACCATCAGCCTGTAGATGAGGTCTCAACTCTTCAATGGCTTTTTCCACTTTATCCTTGACTGTTTCGTTCATTTTTATCTACCTGTAACGTTTTAATGGAACACCAGAATATAAATATACATGCACGTCCTGTTTTTTGCGACGTACACATAGAGCACACTTGAGCATCAAAAGATTGCACTGTTGAAACATGTCTGTAAATTGTCTGGCTGATGCATATCTGAAGAGACTTTCTCCAGTGCGCGTGTAATTTTTTGGTGAAATGTGTATTCTAAATTCAGAAATAAAATTTGGATATGGGAGGTTATCGCAACAAGCGTTTTTTCTATAGAGATAAGAGCACGCAAAGCGCGCACATTGCAGTTCGCCCGTAGAAAAAATATCGTTCGCCTATCGATGAGTTCGAAACAGATTTAAGTATGACATACGTCATATTGTCATGGGGAAATTCAACGATGCATGGTAGGAAGTCTCTTTTCTTTGCAGTCTCGTTACTATGGCTGGTCGTAGCGGTTATTTTTGTTGGTGGTACAGTTTGGAGGAATGAAACGACAGATGGAACAAGTACACTGAGACCCGTAGAAATTAGAGAATATGAAGGACAAAAGCTCTCATCAATAGACGACTTCAGAGAAAACTCGATTAAAGGCCCGCAATTTATAGATAACGAAAGCTACAGGCTCGTCGTAACTGGTCTTGTAAATAATAAAATAGAATACACATATGGTGATGTTGTTAGCAATCATCAGCTTTTCGAGAAGATTGTCACACTGCATTGTGTAGAGGGATGGCATGTTACAATTCTATGGGAAGGAGTATTAGTAAAAGACTTGATAGAAGAGGCAGGAGTTGACTCTCAGGCAAAGGTAGCAATATTTCATGCTTATGATGGTTATTCCACATCTTTACCACTAGACTACATAATCAACAATGACATACTAATGGCCTACAAAATGAATGGTGTGATCCTTCCACCTGAAAGAGGCTTTCCCTTTCAGCTTGTGGCGGAGAGCAAGTATGGATACAAGTGGATAAAATGGATAACCGAAATTGAACTATCTGACAATGTGGACTACAGAGGATATTGGGAAAGCCGAGGATTCTCTAATGATGCGGATTTGCCATGAGAGTTTTCTTTCAAAAAGAAAAGAGAAAAGGTGACATAAAATGAATCAAAGTTTGGTTAAAAAAACAATAGATTGGACGTTGTATGCTGTTACGATAGTTTACATTCTTACCGGATTTGGCATTACGCAATATCGAATTATTGAACGTTTAACATTTGGACTATTAAGCAAGAGTTTTTCTTTAAGCATCCATGAAAATCTGTTGGTGTTATTCCTAACATTGTTAAGTATGCATCTTCTTTTCAGGCCGATTACCCAGATTTATTCGTCATTAAAAAAGTCTAGGGCAGCGCGCGCATGACGGGGAAAGCATAAGTTCTTGGGGCATAATTACTGTGTTAGTATCTTGAAAAGGTTGGAGTTATCATAGGTATAAAATTCGGTTATAACATATTCTCCCTTTCTGCTTTAGACTCTGTAAAAGCCGGCGTTATGGCAGAGAAATATGGTTTCGACTCTGTGTGGGTTCCTGACCACTTAATCGAGGATGGAGCCTTTGTAGACCCATGGAGCATCATGGCAGTCATAAGCACCCAGACGAAACGTGCCCTCCTATGTACTGGCGTTACCGACACCCAGAGGTGTCACCCCGCCAAGACAGCTCAATCCGTTGCCACCGTCGATGAACTCAGCCATGGCAGGGCTGGGCTAGGCATCGGTGCAGGTGAAGCTATGAACATCGTTCCTTTCGGCATTCCTTGGGATGAAGACCCTAGGAATAGAGCACAGAGGCTAAGAGAAGCCATCGAGGTTATCAAGCTCTTGTGGAGATCTTCGAAAGAGAAGACGGTAAGTTATGAGGGCAAGTTCTTCCAATTGAAGAATGCTTGGCTTACTCAACACCCAGCCCAAAAGCCCCGCCCACCCGTCTACGTTGGAGCTCTTTCATCCACTCGACTGCTTGAACTGACTGGAGAAATAGGTGATGGCTGGTATTCTTGGTTGGTCACTCCTGAAACGTACATTAAACGGCGGAAGAAAATAAAGAGAGCTGCTGAAAGAGTTGGGAGGAAACTAGAAGACATAGACACGGTTGCAACAATCTACACAGGATTCACTGACGACCCCAAAGTTCAGAAAGAACTCATTAACTCTGTTAAAATGGAAATTTTGATGTGTGACTACACCGGTTTGAAGAGTTTTGGAGTTAAACTTCCATTACCTGAACGGTACACATACCAGTATGTCTTGGTTACCGAGAGGTATTTACAGAACATAGCAGAAACGGCAAAGCAGATACCTGAAGAAATATTCAGAAAGTACGCGGCAATCGGAAGTGCGGATGATTGTATCGATTTTATCGAAAGCTTCGTTAAAGTTGGAGCCAAGCACATATCCATCTGTGACGTGATGGTTGACATGAAGGGATTATCTGGCGTCGAGGAGACTCTAAAGACCTACGGTAGTAGGATTATACCTTACTTCAGGGAGCAGAGTAGAAAATAGGAAACATGAATGCGAGGCTTCATTGACCGCATCGTGATTCACGTACTAGCAACCTCTTCAGCATTCTCAATTAGAACTTCCTTTTTGTCCACTGGGATAATGACGTTGGCAGCATACATGTGGCCACCGACGACGCCAAATCCTTTGGAGGCTTTTATTAACAAGTCAACAGCGCTTGGTATCTTTCCTTGATCAATGATCGTTTGCATGTTTCTTGAAACGCGAACAGAAGTCTTTGCAAGTCTTCCTTCAAGTATTCCCCAGCCGGGCACTTC
>CP070759.1:992716-1006875 GCA_020348945.1 Candidatus Bathyarchaeota archaeon | reverse complement strand
CATATTCCCCCATCAATTACTTCATCTGCCTCAGTTTTTATGACTTGTGGAAGAATCTTCTATTGAATTCTAAATGACATGTAATCCTCAACATATTCTACAATAATTGGAAAAGAGAAATGGTTGAGTAGTGTTTACTTCTTCTTGCTTGATATTCGCATTCAATGAAGAAACTCTTTATCCAAATTCTTTTCCACAATCTGTGCAAAGCATACCTCTCAGTATCCAGTATGTCGTCTGCAAAAAAGAGGATTGGACGGCATCGACCTTAGTCAACAGGCGGTGCGTCGATTGGTGATGCTTCAGCTGGTGGTGTTTCTACAGGTGGTGCTTCTACTGGTGGCGTATCTACTGGTGGTGCATCAATAGGTAGCGTTTCAATAGGTGGTTTATCAACTGGTGGTGTATCAACGGGTGGTTTGTCTACAGGTGGTGCCTCGACTGGTGGTGTTTCTTCTGGCGGTGCTTCAACAGGTGGCGTATCGATGGGCGGTGTTTCAAAAGGTGGTGTGTCAATTGATGGTTCGTCTACTGGTAGTGTTTCGATAGGTGGTGCTTCTATTGGCGGTGCATCGACAGGTGGAGTGTCGACAAGAGCAGACACAAAACCAATGGTAGTCACAATCGCACTCAAGAGAAGGAAAACCATAAGAACATGCTTGATTTTCATGTTTTTTTGTCACACTATAAAATCCCGATAGTAATCAGACTCTTATATTTTCTGGATAAATCTTCTAGAAAAAAGTCTCCTACCTCATTTCAAGTTGCATTAAAAATTTAAGTTTCCTCCAGTTTCGCTCTGCAGTGGGGACACCATTTGTATTTGAGTCCACCCAGAGACACGTCTTCGCCACATTTAGGGCAACGTACATGTTCAGGATAGTCTTGGCGAGTGTGTGTGTATGCGTTCTCTGCCTCAGATATCTCTTCCTTTTGAAATTCTTCCTCAAACAATTCAGCAACTTTCTTACCCACAAATCCACCTGCAAATGCTCCAATTATGAAAGTTATTACTGTTGTTGCTATACTAGGAAAAGCAACGTTGGGAATCATCACTAGGATACCGTTCACAAGGAGTAAGACTAGAAACAAGGCAAATCCATGAAGAAGTACACTCCAGAATGATGTTTTTATCTCTACACCCCAGATGACCCAAGTCAGAAAACAGTTTAAACCACCAACTGTAAGCATCAGAATTCCAAAACCAATTATTAATCCTATGAAAGATCCAACAGCTACGAGGAAAACAAGTATAAAAACCAGCACGAAAGCTAAGACAAGAAAGAGAAAAGAGAATGCGATTCCATGCACGAAATACTTAGCTAAATCTGTCCAGTTCAAGTGTTCACCAACTTCCTATCTCATGTGTTATTTCGGAAGTTGCATTAAAGATTTAAGGAGAAATGTTTGAAGCCAGTAGGCTAAGCTAGAGAGACACATCCTTCAAGTGTGTTAGAGAAAATCTCTTGAATTCTCCTTCTCCAATAGCAACTATGAAACTTTGAATGTCCTCAATGATGTCTTTCCATTCATTTTTCATCAGGTTTAAGCTGTTTTGATATTCCGTATAGTTCCTGTAAAGAGAGATACGTATTGCATTCATACCCATACCCTCTCCAGCAGATGCAAATATCGTGTTCGGAAACCTTGCAGCAAATTCTCTGAGTTTCTCACTTTTTTCGGATAAGAGAATTTCAGGACGAAGTTTGGCAAGGTTTATGACTAATAATTCAAAGCCCATCTTTCTAAAATCAGGGATGACCGTATAGTCCTGAATCATTCCGTTCTTTTCCAGTTTATGACGAGTTCTAGTGATTGTTGGCTGAGAAACCTTGAGGATTTTAGCAAGTTCTCTATCACTTCGTTTTGAATTCTTAAGAAGTTCCCTCAACAATCGTTGATGTAAAATTCTTCTCATGAACTATAACTCCTCAAAGAATCTTCATTAGATTGTTGGTTAAATTGTTTTTTGGTTCTGCTATAACTTTTCTTAAATTCAATCTTAGTGTGAACTCTTAACTAGACGATGTTTGCCATGTCTTCTTAAAGATTTTCTCTTCACAAAGTTTTTGAGTGAAATCTTTGAAACCTTGTTCGATCAGACTAGAGAGATGCTTTCCTTCAACTGGAACGACTATGATTTTATCTCTCAGAAAGTAAGCAAAAATGTTATGTTTATTTGTCCTTCTCCATCTTTTTTATCGCTGATTCTAACGAGTAGAATTGTTGAGATCAAATCCTAACGTTAAAGAACATGTCTAGTTCCTCTATTCTAGCTTCAGAGGCTGCTTTGTTGGATATTGCGTGTTCAATGATAATTTAGTATTAAATGCTAATACTAAAAGAGAACATAAAGACTTAGTTTAGCCATGTTCAAAGAGAGAGACTTTGTAAGCATTCATCTGGTTCTTTGATTGTTTGTTTAAGAGATAATCTAGTTTTACATAGAATGTTTTCTTCTGTAGACTATGACTGCTAGTAGAGTTGTTATCATGAATAGTGGTAGAACAAGGAATGATGGGACCTCTGGGATTATTTCAGGATAGCTAGAGTCAATTATTTTCAACGAAAAGGTTGTGTTGTAGTAGAAGGCACCACCTTCGATTTGTCCCACTACATACTCCCATTTTTCTGTAAGGACTCCGATTTGTCTGTCCAAGTAAATATCCCAACTTGCCGAAGCATTGGAAGTATATGGAATATAAATTGCATCTGTTATTGGTCTGAAGTAATTTGCATAATTTATCTCTCTTATCGATCCGCCATAGTCATGCAAAAATGTTCTGTTAACTAAGGCATAGTCATCAGCTAGGTATACTCTGTCGCCTTCGCTGAGATTTGCCGCAAAAAAAATACCCTTGAATCCCCCTTCAGAGTCTATATCTACCCAGTACGCTTTATGAGAATCGGTTCCATTCTTGAAATGAAATGTCCGTTCGAAAGTTACATTGGTTCCAGAGATGGAAACAACCTCAAATTGCACCCACTCAACTTCATCCTCAGCGCCATCAAATTGTGGCGGATTTGCACAGCATTTATCACTGCTCCACGTAACATTAAACTCGTACTTGAACCAATCACCAACTTTGACTCCTAAAGTTCTTTCTGAAGCCATTACTGGAACAATGTTGGTCAAGGCAACGCCGATACAAGCTAACATTAGAATCATTAACAGAAAAACTGTCCTGCCTTTCATCTTAGTGTGATCCTCTCCATCTACTAAGAATCTTGTCATCAACTTATTATGATTTGTGGAAGAATCTTCTATTGAGTTCTAAATGACATTTAATCCTCAAGACATTCTACAATATTTGGAAAGAGAGAATAGTTGAGTATTGTTTACTTCATCTTGCTTGATATTCATATTAGATGAAGAATGACATGGTACGGAGTTTCACGTTCATTGAAACTAATTCTTTGATAGGTGTGAAGTTTTATATGCTTTGGAATCACAAATGCTTAAAACAATATTTTATGGGGAGGTGAGATTTTGGAAGATTGGAAGATAAAGATTGCAGTGCTGTGGCTCATTTACACAGCGGTTGGTCTGGGGGCAGGTTTCTACATGCTTTGGGAGCAAGGTGTAATAGAGCAAATAATTGCAGGAGAAATAGCAGGCGCAAAAATAACACCTGAAATGATGATAATAAACGCAATCATGTTGTTGGTTCCATTGGTGATGGCTTTCCTATCCTTGACCCTAAAGGATTCGATAAATCGCTGGGCAAACATCATCGTGAGTATATTCTCTATTGGTTTTATTCTCGTTTCTTTTGCTGCGTCTCCTGAGTCTCCTGCTGCATATGCGATACTATTGTATCTTTCAATGATTGTGGCTGCAGTATTAATTGTCTGGTACGCATGGAAGTCTAAACAAGAAGCATGAGACTTACCAACGAATTCTTAATCTTTCTTTTCACTTTTTTATTCATTTCAAGTTGTACTAAAGATTCAAGAAAGAAATTCTCAATTACTTTTCCTAATCTTTCATCCTTAACATATAATCTTCACAGGGCTCTGCATTGATGAATTCTTCATTTCGTTTGCATCCTGGTTTGCCAAACCAAAAACAAGTTCCGCATCTGTAATCTTCCCGATGGGTACTTTTGAGATATTGCTTTCTGCTAACAAATCTTGGTTTTTCATTTTTTGCGAATATCGCATAAAGGAATATTACAAACCCTATTCCATCAATAACAAACCCAAAAGGATTACCGTACACATACCCAAAAGAAAGTCCGATGAACATTAGAATAAAAGAAAATACAAGCATCGTTCTTTTCATTTTTCCCCGTTATATACTTCCCGCTTTCCATTTTTACGTTTTCCTTAGTTTCTCAACACGTTTACATTGACAGAGAGTAGTGGAACCATCGGTGTTACCCTACATATATTATCTCTCAGAAACATAACGCCCCCTCCTCCCTATCTCTCTAACCTTCTCCAACACCTTTTTAGCCACGCTGCCTCCAACAACCTGAGCATACCCTTCAAAAACCGCGTCAAAACATTCTTCTGCATATTTAAAATGAATGCTCTGAAACGCCCTTTTCATAAGATTCAGATCCACCCCTTTAGCCTCCACCTCTATAGACCGCTCGCTCAAGCCGAAATCCACGAAAACAACTCTGCCCTGCGAAGTGAGAATCATGTTAGATGTGGTGAGGTCGCCATGGATGACCCTGTGATTATGGAGTCGACCAATCAACTCGCCAATATAGCGACACAAGTGTTGCCTTTCTTCAGAAGAAAGACCGTCGAGAATCTGCTTAACTTGCTTTCCCTCAATAAACTCCATAACGATTGTTGCCTCCACAACGTCAACCATAAAAATCGTGGGAGTTGGAACTCCTGCCTCCTTCGCTTTATGAATATGCTGAGGCTCATGAATGGTTCGGTAAAACCGAATTTCCTTGTCCAGCTCAGGAACACGATATTTTTTCGGCAATCGCCGCTTCAAGATCACTTTGCGGCCATGCCAATCTTCCAGATAAAGGTTGGCTTCTGCACCTTTCTTTATGAGCACAACTCAGCCTCCAACCCAAGGCACTGGAACCTCGTCCAGTCGCCACTTTAGTTTAACCAAGCTTTTCTCTATGGGAAGTGTCATACGGTGTTGATATGCGAGAATTCCTGTCCAAGCGATCATAGCTCCGTTGTCCAAAGCATACTGCTTGGGAACCATGCAGAATCGAGCGTTGTGTTCTTCGGCAATGGACTTAAGCATGGACTGCAGTCTCTTGTTGGCTGCAACCCCGCCTGTTAACAGAACCTCGGTTTTCTCAGTGTGGGCCAACGCCCTCTCCGTAACCTCAGTCAGCATGGAAAACGCGACTTCCTGAAGACTAAAGCATATGTCTTCGAGACTGTGCTTCCTCTTGCGGAGCAACTGAACAGCTGCTGTGAGAAATCCGCTGAAGGATAAATCCATGCCTTTCACTGTGTAAGGAAGAGGAATAAACGTTTGACCGCGGCTCGCCATCTGTTCAACCAGTGCGCCGAGAGCTGTCCCTTCCCTCTTGTGCAGTCCAGCTTCCCGAGCGAAGACATCAATGCAGTTTCCCACCGCTATGTCTAAGGTCTCACCGAAAACGCGGTATCGTTCTGCTTCGTAGGCAGAAACTAAGGTGTTTCCCCCTGAAACATAGAGGGTAACTGGGTCCACTGCTTTAGCAATGAGCTTTCCTATTTCGATGTGTGCCACACAATGATTAACTCCCACCAATGGAACATCTAGATATGAGGCTAGGGCGCGGGCTGCTGTGGCGCCTGTGCGAAGACAGGGACCCAAACCGGGTCCTTGAGAAAAGGCGACTATGTGAATGTCTTGAGGCTTTACCCCGGCCTTCTGAAAGGCTTCTTCCAAAACTTTTCCAGCCACTTCCGCGTGGTGTCTAGCTGCTTCACGGGGGTGGATTCCTCCTTTCTCGGGGATATATGCGTTTATCACGTTGGCAAGAACTTTGCCATTGAAAGAGAGGATTCCAACGCTGAAATCGTCGGCTGTGGATTCTATGCCCAAGCAGTAAGAAGCGGGTGAATGGTGTTTCAGCAACGTTTTCAACTCCTTTTGAAGTTAGTGTTTCCTAGTTTTATGAACGTTTAACGTGAGCTACATCTGTGTAGAGTCTTTGCACGATTGTTTAATATAGTTGTGACTTGTATTTTTCTTTATTCTTCTCGCTTTTTTCTACGACAACTTCATAGAGATTAATGAACTTTAACACGGTCTTTTAAGCAAGTTGGAGAAGATAGAAAGAGTAATACACTTCTCTAACTGAGACCCCGATTCACTAAACAATGTTAAACACATATGGTTCAACTTTTTCAAATATGCACATGAACACGTTTTTATGTTTGAAAGCACCATTATTTACTGTGAAGTCTTTAGAGAGGATCGATGGGGTATGCCGAGACGCAACGATTTGGAACACAAAGCCCTACAGCTAATCATGAACGTGGGAAATGACGGCGTGCTCCAGTCTGAACTCTGGCGAAAACTAGACGCCAGCAGCAGAGACGGCTCTAGAATAGCCTTAAAACTGGAAAACAAAGGTTTGATTCAACGTGAACGCGAACTTTCCAAGGGAAGATGGACCTACAGGCTATATGCCAAAAGAAAACCAGCATCTATCAACTCCATCATCGATTGCCCATGTCTAATGTGCCCAAACGATTCTCGGTGTGGACCTTGGAGTGTGGTCTCACCCATCGAATGCGAAAAACTAACTGAATGGCTTTTAAATCTCACATGAGAAGAAACTAGTCCACTGGGTGACGATTAGTTTTGCCAAAGGCGTGGACCAGGGAACGAAAAAGAGAATACTATTATAGGAAGGCGAAAGAAGAAAAATTTCGGTCACGGGCAGCCTACAAACTTCTTCAAGCGGTGAAAAAGCGTCGGTTCATCAAACCCGGTGATGTGGTGGTGGATTTAGGCGCGGCTCCTGGAGGCTGGATACAAGCATCCCGAAAAATCGTGGGTGACGAGGGTTTTGTGCTTGGAGTAGATGTCAACCCCATCCAGCCGATCGATCAACCCAACATCTGCATTCTCATCGGCGATGTGACAGACCCGCAAACAATCGAGCAGATTAGAGAGCTCTTACCTCGCCCAGCTGACGCTGTAATTTCAGATGTCTCGCCAAACATTTCAGGAGTATGGGAACTCGATCATGCTCGTCAGATAGACCTCGCTCAACAGTCTCTGCGAATCGCAACCTCTGTTCTGAAGCCTAAAGGAAATTTATTCACCAAGGTATTTCAAGGCGACATGCTTAACAACTTCGTGAGAGAAGTCAAGCAACATTTTGCCTTCGTTAAGTTGATTAAACCCAAGGCCAGCAGAGCGAAAAGCGCAGAACTGTACGTCCTTGGAATGAATTTTAGACAAGTTAAATGAAAAACCTCTGCTTGGCGTGTCCGCAAAAACTGTGTAATTTCAGATACAGAGTCTCATCATCTCGGCTGAAGGCCTTCAGAGTAACTCTGAATCATCATCAATATGAAAATAAGTTGACATAAACATAAAAAGGTTTCTTTAAAGTTCTGACCGAGAACTATTTTTCTGTTTTCTACTCTTTATGCAGCCTCCCTTCTTTTCAACATTCTACCTTGAATAGGCTCCAAATGTGACTCTCGATAGCTCTCCTATACATGGAGAAGCATTTCATTGTTGCTAAACGTTTTCGTTTCATTTATCTTGCCCACGAGAACGCTTAGTCTGCGCTGGAACCAGAAAAGACAACAAAAACGCTGCAAAAGAAAACATCATCATAATGTAGAGAGCTGATTCTAGGCTGTATCTATCGGCGAAAATGCCTGCCATGGCCGTGGAGATGGAGCCTAGTCCAAAGGAAAAGAAGAACAGGACTCCAAAGACTGTTCCTCGCAGGTTGTCTGGTGTGATCAATCCTGCGAGGGCGTTGAAGGCTGGCTGATGCCCGTAAAAGAAGAAACCATAAATCAAAATGAAAATTAAGATAGCAACTACGGGTAGAGATACAGCAAGAAGACAGAATAAGCCAAACGTAGTACCCGCAGATGTAGCAATCAACACTTTTTTCGAACTCCAAGCGTCTGATGCTTTGCCACTCAGCCACTGTCCTAGAATTCCAACAGCGAGGATAGCGGTAAGGGCTGAAGCCATGATCGCGGGTGGCAAATCTTGAGTTTCTAAAAATGTTGGCAAAATGAAGTCCACTCCTTTATAGAATAGTCCAATCGCCATGTTAAAGATTATAAGAGTCCACAGTTTAGGAATTCTAACAATATCCCAGAATTTTGCTTCAGTGCGGGTTTCTTTCATAATTGATGGAGACATTTTCAAGACCAAGATTGAAACTATAACAGAAAGAATTCCGAAGAAAAGGAAAGAGATTCGCCATCCCCACATGGTTCCTAGCGCAACTGCAATTATCGGGGCGAACATGTATCCGACATTTCCTCCAGTTCCATGGATTCCCATGGCTTTGGCCATATTCGGTTGAAAAACTTTTGATATGAAACTGTTCGCGATAGCATGGTAGAGACTTGCGAAGGCAGCTATGAGAAGCAGTCCGATGACGAGCATGGTGAAATCGTGGGCAACTAGAAAAATGAGGGTGGAAACTCCTGACAGCGCTAAACTGACAGTGATTGTCTTGGCCTCTCCGAATCTGTCGGATAATTGACCTCCAACTATGCCTCCAGCTCCATAAATGAAGTAGCTTGCACCTGAAACAAATCCAATAATTTCAACAGAAGTGCTGAACTCATCTACAATAGTGAGCAAGAATAGAGGCAGAACCAGAAAAAGAGAATGGTTTAGCGAGTGTGCGCCTCCGAGCAACACCAACAAGAGACGTTTCTTTCCTCTCTCCAAAACCTCAACCTTCTACTACTGCATCTCCTATAACAGCCCCAAAGAAGAATATTTAGTTGATGGTCGCAAAGTTTCCATCCCTATGAAGTGCCCCAAAAATCCTTAGCACGTTTAACCAACTCTTTCCGTAGACTAAATTGTTGCCAAATAATTTTCTCAAAAAGAAAACACTAAATGTTCATGGGCGCTAGGTTGAAGAAAAAAAGGGGAAACTATCAGCTGTGCGCACTTGTTAGTTCATTCGACTTTTATCGGTGCTCCTTTAGGTTTCTTTTTCTCTTTAACTTTCGGCACAGTGACCTTGAGAACTCCATTTTTATACTCTGTCTTCGCTGCCTTGGAGTTTATTGCCGCTGGCATCTGAACTTCTTTAAAGTATTTGCGTTTCGGGGTGTCAACTGAAATGGTTAATGTATTTTCTGTTCCGTGTAGCTTGATGTCTTCCTTTTCAACTCCAGGTAACTCAGCCACTACTTTGACCTCTCCGTTAGTGTTTATCACATCCACTAATGGTTCACGTTCCTCTTTCACATCAAAACTAGGCTTCGCTAACCCGAAGGGTTCACGTTTAAGCGAAGGCTTCACGTTGCCAAAATTCCTGACCTTCGGTTTTCCATCCGGACCAATCGTCACAGAATAGCCATATACAAAAGGCCCCAACTCGCGCACAGTTGAACCATCTGAAAGCTTGCGTTCACGCACATAATCCTTTGGAACGCGTCCGGTTAACTCTTTGACCTCGCTCTCCATCATCTTCTCTATATCACGGAACATTTCATCGATGTCTCCAAAAAACCAGCTTCTGAAGTATGGGGAACGCCGCATTCTTTTCCTAAACCATTCTGGAAAATATTCCCAACCCAAATTTTTTTCACCACTACATTAGTTAGATAATCAAAATTAAAAAAATTTTGGTAAAAGTGCTTTTAGCTGAAGGCTCTTAATTGGCTGATTTTTCCTAGGAAAGTTCCGTCAAGGAGACATATTTCCGCATTGTCAATGTCAACGCTCCCAGAACGCAGAACAGGTCCGATGAACGCTCTGGACCTACGGTTTTTGCCTAAACTTTTCCTGTTGACCGGTTGGCCTCCGAGAAAATCGTTGAAGGATGGCATTATGAAAAGTTGTGAGCACTTGAGCTTTACGTTAAAAAGTTTCTGTAACAAAGCAGCGAGATTCTCTTCAACCTTGACTTTTGCATGTTTAAGAACGGATTTTGCCAACTTCGTGCCATCACATTCGGTTTTAACCCAAACTGGCCTTGTTATTCGAAAACCAGCTGGGTCGCGGAAGACCACCATTGGATGAACGTGGCCAGTAATGAGGTGACGGCATCCTAAGAGCTCTGGGGCTGGCCAGGCGTGTCCATGGAAAAGTCCGATGTCCCAGAGGACAATGCCGGTGGAGGGGAGGATTTTCACGAATTCGGGTAGAAGAGGATCAAGGTTTCCATCATGGTTTCCCGGTACGATTTGGATGTCTGGCACCATTTTTCCAAGGGTTTCAAAGAAGTCTGGGATGTCGCGCCATTCTCCCATTCTAATCCCTGTGACTGAGTGTTTCACGTCGCCTAGAAAGATTAGATTTGTTGGTTTGCACGATTCGATGAGTCGGATCATTTTGTCCAAGATTTTTTGTGTTTGAGAAGGAACGTGGATTCCTCGCTCGGCAAGTGTGACCTCCCAACCAAGGTGGAGGTCTGCAATCACTAAGATTCGCTTGGATTGCTTTTGCAAGAGCAGGGCGGGAAACGGTCTTACTGGCAGCAATTTACGGGTGACGCTCCTAACCATATAACAGCTTTTCTCAGTTAAAACCAGCGTTTTTGCGGTTCACAGAGCTGTGTTTTCGCTAATGTTCAGTCAAGCGTGCCCTGATGTTTTCGTAGAGGGTTGTGTTTGCGGTTGCGATGAAGGATACTCTTTGAGCAGGGTCTAATGGAACGTTTATTTCTGTTCCTTCAGGTGTAACCATTATTCCTCCAGCTTCACGCAGAATGAGGTAGGCGGCGGCGATGTCAGTGACTCTTAGCTTGCCTCGTATGTCGATGAAAGTGTCGATGGTGCCGTCGGCGACGTAGCAGAGTTCAAGGGCGTTGGCTCCGAAGTGGCGGAGGTGTTTTGTTTTTTGAAGTAAAGGTGTTAGGCGGGTGAGGAGTTCTTCTATTTTGAGGGTGTTGAAGTCTATGCCCATAACTGCGTCTTCTAGGGAAGTTGTTGGGGAGGGTTTTACTTTTTCGCCGTTTCTAAGTGTTCCTTTATGGCGTTCTGCCGTATAGGTGACGTTGTATATTAGGTCGTATACGAGGGCTATTTCCACATCTTTGAGGTTCAGGGTTTTTGACACTGCGATGGAGGTGGCTATGAAGGGGAGTCCGCGGATTGCATTGGTTGTTCCGTCCAGAGGATCCACTGTGAGGTAGAAGCTTTTGGGTTTTGAACCTATTTCTTTTATTCCTGCTTCTTCGCTAATGAGGGTGCATGATACTTTATGGTTTTGAAGGGTTTGAATTAGAGCATTTTCAGCTGCTAAGTCTATTTCTTTTATGGTGTCGCCTCCTGCTCCTACTCCGAATTCTTTACTAGCTTCATTTGTTCCGAATAATGGGAGAATTGCTCTCCTTATTTTACAGGAGCATTCTTTGAGAATGGGTAACCATTTCATTGTCCAAGTCCTCTTCTTATTGATTGTTTTGGAGCTTATGGATGGTTAAAGGTGTTGTGGTGAAAGATAATGGTAACTCTTCAGGATTTTGGGCTGAGGTTTTTGGCTTGGTAACTTTCGGGATTTGAAACTTTGATTAATGAAGAAGCGCTGTTGTTGGCTAGATTTCTGAAAAACAAACGAAAAACATGGACTCCAAGAATTACAGTTCTATAAATGCGCGCGAAAGGAGTTTGTAACATAACAATGTTGAATATACACATATAATGTTACATTCTAAGAGGGGAGTGGTGAAATGAAACGTGTTCACCATGCGATGAAGAGAGCAATTACAAAATGCGGTGAACATAGCAAAAAGTTTTTCCATAGGTAACGAACTAGTTGAGTACTACATGCTTGTTTCAGTTAAGGAGTTGAACTCTTCCCAAACCCTGTTAAAGAAATCAATTGCCGATTTTATTAATTCAGCATAGTTTGACCATGTACCTGCGTCATGCGCGTACGCATGATTTCACTCTTTAATTCTTGCGTGCGCATTATTTTTCCTTACGAGTCTTCCATGCCTTTCGTGCTCTTCGACTCGATGAAGGCACTAGAATATCTGTCTTGACGGCCCCAACATAAAATTTACGTGCAAACCAATCTGACTCTCGTTCCATGAATGTACGTCTGTCTTGGTCATCGCGCCTCGTTGTAGTGCCAATTAGTAGCAGGAACTCCTTGAAACTGTCAACGTATCTTAAATTAATCTCCTTTTCAATTTTTTCAGAGATGAGATTTGGTTCCCATGGAAATTGGTAATTGTAAACGTATGTAATCAATACCTTTAGGTGCGACTGTATATCCATAAGTTTAGGCAACTCATTTTTGTAGATCCCTCTTGGAGAGATTTCATGTTCCAAAGCAACGGTTCCTTTAACCTCGTTCCTCCAAAACTGGTCGATAGTAAGTCTTTCACGCTTTACCTTGAATCCATTATGTTTTCCCAAATCCTCAAGAAAATTCATAATCAGACGAGTATATTCTTCGCGTTTGAGCTCAACCCCAAAACTCTTATTCTGTTGGCGAGTTCGAGTAAACTTGTTATAGAAATCATCGAACCACTTTTGGGCAGTATACATTATTGTCAACCTCAGCT
Organism: Candidatus Bathyarchaeota archaeon; assembly: GCA_020348945.1. Lineage (GTDB taxonomy): Archaea > Thermoproteota > Bathyarchaeia > Bathyarchaeales > Bathyarchaeaceae. The sequence goes on along the minus strand of CP070759.1, from coordinate 994,210 downwards.
ATGAGTTTCAGTTATGTATACTCTCAGGGCAAATTATCTCTTGCGCATGCCCTAGATACGTTGCGCGCGCGCGGCTTCGACAAACTCATCATTACACTTCTTTTCTTGGTAGAATGTGAATAAATCTTTTGGAATGCGTGCGCATCATATTGGATTGAAGTCAAAATTCATGTAGTCAGCCAATTGTATATCTTTTAGGCTTCTTTTTAAGATTCTGGCACGCGCGCACGCTAGTTTGCAAGATTATCATCGAAATCCATTGTTGCTTGGCAATGAGTATCAACGTACTGATCGCAGCCTAGGAAAGGTCCGAATTTCCCATCCCGATAAGTCATGTGACCACTCAGGCACTTTCCGCATTTCAGCTTCATGGACAGAACTGCTTGTTTGATGAGAATTTTATCGACTTCTTTTTGGATCTTGCAGCTTCTATCCAACAGATTTGGGCACCCAAAATACAAACTATTGTCACCCTTAATCAGTACAAGTTCTTTGCCACATTGAGGGCAAGTCCCAGGATCTGTGTTTTCCAGCAATTTCTTCTCAACCATCCGTACAATGGGCATCTTAGCAGAATCCTCCACTGTGATGTTTTGATACTTTCGGATCACTCTCTTGGTGTCAAAAATCTTTGCCAGTTCTTCAATGGTTCTTCTTCCCCGGAATGCAATCATGCTTTCGGATGAGTTGGATTGTGAGAGTATATTCATGCTTCCATGGTAAAACACGGAATTATCAATAGCTGCAATCTTTTCGTGAAATTTTTCGTGCAATCCGATCTTCTTGGAGGCAATGACTACATTGATTCCCATTTTTCGCATCTTCTCAATGAGTTTTCCAGCTTCCAATTTGTTGGTGCCCTGATGATCTGGATGTCTGGTAACAATGTAGATTTTTATTCCCCTTTTCATAGAAAACTTGAGACCATTGATTAGACTTCTCAAGCGTTTTCTGGCAACAAATGGACTGAAGATCACCACTGAGGACTTTGCAGTTTTGAGATCTTGAAGGAATATATCGTAGAAGTTCTTTTCATTCAAAATAGCAAGAGAGCATACGGATAATTGTCTGCCAGCTCGTGGGATTATGGGACGTTCAATTTCACTCTCAAAGGATAGAGAGAGAATACTGAGAGCATCAATAGTCTCACCATTTTTGTCGATCTTTTCCATTATTTGAAAAATCGCATCATTCGTGTTGAACCTACTTCGGATATATCTGCCATTTCCGACAAGAATAAACTTCCCTTCAGCACGGGAAACTGCAACTGTGATCAATTTTCCAGGTTCGGAATCAATAAACGGACCCCTAGTGAGTATACCTGGCGCAAATGGCTGTCCTTCAACAAGATCAAAAATTACACAGTTTCTTTCATTTCCCTGAAACCTGTGAATTGTGGACGCCATTACACGTTTTTGATCAATGTGTTCATCCTCCAGAATTTTCGAAAGCAGTTGCGCTTGGGCTGAATATGGGGTCACTATTCCAACGTTG
>CP070759.1:971026-992616 GCA_020348945.1 Candidatus Bathyarchaeota archaeon | reverse complement strand
CATTAAAGGGAGAAGGAATGATTTTTGAGCATTCAAGAGATGAAGCGTCGTGCTCTTCGTTTGAGACAGCTAATAGACTCGAATGAAAATGAAGAGCAAAAAGCACAGGCTCTTCAAGAATACACCCATCTCATCTGGCTGATCTCCACTCGTTCAAAAGCCTAGCTCACAAACTCTCAACTTCATCTTTAACACCTATTCTAAAAATGATGAAACCTGTCACTGTTAGCGCTGCCGCAACGTACATCGCTGCTCTAAACCCGAAGAGTTGAGAAACAATTCCGCCCAGTAACGTTCCAAACACAGCAGCGAGACTGATCACTGACCTGAGCATCCCAGTGCAAGTGGCCTTCTCAACATTGCGTTTCATTAGGTGAAGCAGAGAGCCAACATAAAGGCACGACCAAGAACAACCAAGCAAAACCTGGATTGGGATAAGCTGGTAGAAGTTTTGAGCTAAGGTGAAGGCGAGGAAAGTTATCGAGGACAGTGCAAGTCCCACGCTAACTAGGCTTTTTCCCCTGAATCGATCAACATATTGCATTACGAAAAACTGTGATGCCGTGTTGACAGTGTAAATTAACCCAACCCAAAACTTGTCTCCTCCAAGACTCACGATGTAGAGTGGATATATGATCCATATGCCGTTGGCTCCAATATGTCTAAGTAAGTAAGACAAGTAAATGTACCAGTTCCTCTTCATCAGCTTCCAAGGAAAAAATGGAACACGAAAATGTGAACCAGTGCCACGAGACATCGTAAAGGAAACGAGAAAAGCCATCAAAAGACAAGCGGAAGACAATGCAAACGCACCCCAATACATAGCTATTAAACCAGCGGAAAAAGTGCCGATAGCCCAACCTAATGAGCCAAAAGAAGTGAACCTTCCAAGAGGCTTCTTTGACTCGTAGACGTAGGCGGTAAGCGCCGCGGGAAACATTCCAACAGAGAATCCTGCCAAGCCACGGGCAAACGCGAGCAACCATGGTTGTGTCCAAAGCGGAGCAACAAACGAGGGATCTGTCAACGCTTGTAAGAAGAATGTGATTGTGGAGATTCCGAGACCTAGGTGAATGAAGAATCTCCTGTCGTACACATCTGACGCACGCCCAAAAAGATACGATGAAGCAAACACGGCAAACCCATAGGTGGCTCCAATGATCCCTATCTGGGCTTGGCTTGCCCCGAGTTCCTCAGCCAAATTTGGGATAAACAGGAACGAGGCTGACACAGCTAGATTGGATAGCATCGTGATAATGTTTGGCTTCATGCACAACACAGCAAAAAGCTCAAGGTAAAAACCTTTTCGCTAAAGCTTTAGAATATTTAAGTCAACTTGTAAATTAAAGAGGGTTTGCCCTGGATATTTCCTCCTTCAACGTGATGTTGTGTCAAGATTCAGATTTTAAATTCATAACCATTTTAAATGGAGAAATAAAATTAGCTTCAAACTATAGGGTGTATTGCGATGAAAAGAACTATAGAAATTGATGTTCCAGATAACTTGAACGCTTTCATTGAGTCGCTGGCAAAGTTCCTAAAGACAAAACCTGACGCCATCATCAAACGCACGGTAGCAGAAGCTGTGAAATCCATTCCCGACAGCGTGGATAAGCATGTAAACTCTGCGAAGTTAAAGAAGGCCTACAAGCTCAAATAGTGCTCTGGAACAGGCTCACTGCAAGATATTTCAGTTAAACCACAACGGAACCTAATATAAGACCGAAGAACTAGAAAAGTCGAGACAAGTCTCTGTCTAAAACATTTTTCAGCGTTTTCTTCCCAAAGATTTCACTGCATCAATTGAGTATTTGAATAAAACTTTATCAAATTGTAAGCAAACTTCAATTTGGTGCAAAATATTTACAACAGAATAATTGAAACCTTAATCCTCGCCATAGTTCAAGGCATAACCGAGTGGTTACCCATATCCAGTTCCGGACACTTAGTCATTGTCCAGAAGTGGCTGGGCTTAGAAGAACTACCTCTACTTTTTCCTGTGACGTTGCATTTAGGAACTCTATGCGTGGTCTTGCTGACGTTCTGGAGAGACATTGCAGAAATCTTCAAAGCATTAGTTCAGTTAGACTTCAAAACAGATGAGGGAAAACTAGCTCTTTACATAACAGTGGGAAGCGTGCCCACTGCCATCATCGGTGTCTTCTTCCACGACATCTTTGAATCTTTATTCTACAGCCTTCTCGCAGTCGGCATAGCCCTACTTATCACTGGCTTTTTTCTGTACGTTTCTGAACGCAGAAAAAATGGGAAGGACCTAAGCTGGTTAGACTCTTTGCTGGTCGGGATAGCGCAAGGCGTTGCCATCATTCCTGGCATTTCTAGAAGCGGCGTCACAATAAGCACTGGGTTGTTGAGACGGGTGAAAAAAGAGAAGGTGATTAGATACTCGTTTCTGTTGTCCATACCCGCGATAATAGGAGCAGTGATCATCGAATCCATGAATCTAACCGTTAGCAACGTGGACACGGCTACTCTCCTCCTCGGCGCGATAACATCTATGATCGTGGGCTATGCATCCTTGAAACTGCTGTTAAAGATCATTCTAAAAGAGAGGTTCCACCTTTTTGCGTATTACTGCTGGACCGTTGGAGTCATACTCATCCTTTACCATTTTTCCCAACCAGTTTGAAACAAATGTGGAGACGAACAGCACAGCCACCTTCAGTTTTCGTGGCAAACTGTGAAACAAATAAGAGAAACGAAGCACCTAATTATCAAAGACTGCTAGCGAACGGAAACTGTAGCATGTTCCTCAGAAAGAAGCCCCCAAGCATTGTCTACTGGCTTGGAAATAGCCAATACCTCAAAAAGGTTTTTCCTGGCAAAAGGTCTTGAATGCGAGCGAGCGCGACTTTGCAGATTATCGAGAAGATCCAGATTTCCGAAAACTTGTGCATAAAAGAAAAGAACATAAAGGGAAGAAGAAGGCTTAAATTTTAAGCCCAAACCCAAACAATTAAAATTTAATCTTAAGACTTTTTCTATTTTCTGCCGTCGCTTGGCTAAACAGTTGGATATAGGGAACCAGAGCTGCAACAAGTTTGTTTTCAGCTTTTTTAAGATGCTCTTGAAATGTTGTTCTCGGTATGCGCTCTTTGAAAGCTATTTCTTTGGCATCTGCCTTTCTCGGCAGTCTGTAGTAGCCATTTCTATATGCCGTTAGCAGAGCGGCAATCTGTTTCTCGGTCAAATCCGAAAACAAGGCATCGGCGGTTAGTGTCAACGAACTCGCAATAAAACCGTTAAAAGGAACTTTGCGCAAAATCTCAAAAACAAAACCCTTCTCCTCAAGTTGTTGCAGAAATCCCTCCAAGTTTTCATGCCTGAACGCTATGACACGATAGTATTCCCAGCCCTGCTCATAGACAACTGGCGAAACATGAAGGAGATTAAAAGCGTCAATATTCTTAGATACGGAGTTCTCCAAATTACAGGAACAGGTCTTCATAACTAAGTGAACTTTATCGCGATCAGACAATTTGTCGATTATTCCCCTTAATTTGGATATTTCTTCCATCACCGCCGAATACTCTTCGTGATCTTCCATAATCACTTCAAAGACTTCATGTTCGCGGTTACACCAGACAAACATTTTTAGAGATGGAAATTTTCGGGAAATATTGCTGAAAGGACAGTCATGCGTTACTCTGAACACAACTTCAAATAGTGGCATAAAACAAAGGTCCTCGTCCCTCAATTTATAAGTTTATCCGTCATATGACGAAGTCACGTGACGGCACAATCGATATGTTCTCCACTTGCATATCTGCATTTGTGGCGATGGAAATGAAAAAGATAAGCCCAAAAAGAAGAACCTCTTTGAGAGCAAAAGTAATTCGATTCTTGAGATCGAATAGGGGCTTTGAGGAGCCTTCAAGTGACCTAGAGAAAATCGTTCACGCTGGCATTCACAGTAACAATTACTACAATCACCAGAAGGAAATCGAAACTGCTTGGCTAGAAGCAGAACGCAAAAAGGCTCAAGCAATAATGGAACATCAAAGACTTACTCTTATACGCTAGAATAATGCGCGCGCACGTTACAAAAATCTTTTAAAAAAAGTCAGATAATATAATGCCCGTTTAGTACAGGAGACTGAAATTGAGATTGAAAATTGCGATTGTTTGCATCTGTATGATGAGTCTTTTGACACTTAGTTTAGCTCAACTAATGCCTGGATTTGCAGCGGATATGCCTTCTCCTGCGTGGAGAACAAAAACTTCAATGACGACAGCAAGAGGGCAAGCAGCTATTATAACAGGTGACGACGGCTTAATCTACGCTATGGGCGGATTTGCAGGAGGCGCGCCCCTCTCCACGGTTGAAGCCTATAATCCTTTAACAGACACATGGACCGCAAAAGCGCCAATGCCCACTGCTGCAAGAGGTGCTGCTGTTGCTAATGGACTGGATGGAATAATCTACGTAATTGGCGGGGCGCCTGGCTATTTGACGACAGTTCAAGCCTACAACACTACTTCGAACACATGGTCTACAAAAACTGCAATTCCAACAGGAGTATGGATGGCTGGCGCTACTACCGGTAACGATGGCAAGATATATGTCTTTGGTGGAGAACTCACTGCAATAGCCTTCACTAACAAGACGCAAATATACGATCCCTCAACAGATACGTGGACTAATGGCACAGATATGCCTACGGCAAGGGGTTTGTTAGGTGTAGTCAAGGGCTCCGATGGCTTAATCTACGCTATGGGCGGATACAATGGCTCTGTTCTATCGGTAGTAGAAGCTTACGATCCTTCAACTGATATATGGACTGAAAAAGCTCCGATGCCATCGCCTAAATTAGAGTTCGGTCTAGTCTTAGGGCCTGACGAGAAGATTTACGTGATAGGCGGAGGAACCAACTACTTCAACAATGTTGCGCCCTTCTTTGATACCGTGGAAATCTATGATCCTGAGACAGACACATGGACCATACCAGGTTGGTCAGAATCAACTATGTCAACGGCAAGGAAGGAACTAGGTGTGGCTCTGGGTAACAACGGCAGAATTTATGCGATAGGCGGAGCCAACGGTGCATACATCAGCACTAATGAAGAGGCTTATATTGTGCTACCTGAAAACATCCCTCCAACAGCTTACATTGACTCCACGACCCCTAACCCAGCAACTCGTGGAGAAACAATTTCATTTGTTGGCCATGGTAGCGACTCTGATGGCTCGGTTGCAGCCTACAAATGGAGGTCCTCTATTAACGGAACCATAGGCACCGCGGCAACATTTAGCACATCAACGTTGACAGATGGAACGCACACGGTCTATTTCAGTGTGAAAGATGACTCAGATGCATGGTCAGAAGAAGCTATGACAATTGTAACCGTGAACAAACCAATAACTGAAGATCCTCTCTACCAAGAACTCCTTGGCTTGAACGAAACCATGAATGACCAGATTAATGACTTGTCGCAGCAGAACGATGATCTGGCAGATGACGTAGATGATTTGTCGCAGCAGAACGCAAACTTAACAGACAAAATTAACAACTTAACGCAGAAAATTGATCTAATGACTCTTGAACTTCTGGGAGCAAGTGTAGTCATCATCGTGCTCGTGGTAGTTACCATTGCAGTAACATACCTGAGCAAACGCTCGATCGCCGAGCGCTTGACATAGTCTCCCCAAATCCTCTATTTTTTTAACCCTAAGAATGCGTGCACACAAAGAGGCTTTTGTTTTAACGCTATGTTCCAACTACTCAACTCTTGTGTGTGTGCATTAAAATTTAACCCCCACACACACGCGGCTAATAAAATAGGTGTGTCCTTGCAGAAGACAACAGGTGACCATGCGTGCGCGTAGGTAAAAAGACTTAACAGAATCTTCTTGGCAAAAGTTGTTAGAGATGACCCTAAGAAAGAAAAAACCGAGTGTAGTATATTGGTTACCTAATGCGAACGCTGAAGAGTACAACTTGTACCTAAACATAACAAACCAGTGTTCCAACAATTGCTACTACTGTTTCAGAAGGTACAAAAATGGCGTAGATGGGTTTAACCTAAAACTGCACAGAGAACCTTCGCCAAAAGAAGTTATCCAACAGCTGCAAAAAATCCTCAACAGAAAAAACTGGAACGAAATTGTCTTCTGCGGATTCGGAGAACCCTTGGAAAGACTGAACTGCATCCTAGAAGCCACGCCATGGATAAGGAAACACTTTGCAAATGCTATTAGGATAGACACCAACGGTCAGGGATATCTACTAAACCCTGGAAGAGAAGTGATCAAGGAATTAACGGAAGCTGGCGTAGACAAGATAAGCGTGAGCTTAAATGCTCACAACGAAGAAACGTACATCCACGTGTGCAAACCAAATTTCAAAAACACCTTTGAAAACGTTTTGAAATTCATTGAAGACGCTGGTAAAGAATTCAACACAGAAGTTACAACCGTAACCATCCCCGAAGTTGATATTCCAAAAGTAAGAGAAATGGCGAGAAAAATGGGAGTAACGTTCAGGATAAGAGAGTATATACCCTGCTTCTGGTGAAACTCACAGCACGCACATGGTTGTGAATAACATAGATGTTCCCGCTATTCATTTTATCATCATTCCATGTAAGTTCGAATGAAAATTATGTTTCTTTCACAATCTATACTTTTAAATGGAACCGTACTTTTGGAAAAATTATAAAAAGGTGTTGTCTTAACAATTGTTCAATATGGAAAAGAAAAAAAGGATCGGGCTTCTTACTCTTGTGGTATTTATCGCTGGAACTATTATGGCCATCATTGACGCGGTCGTAACAGTGTCCTATGGCGTCATGGAAACTGTCGCCGAACAGTCTTCAGCAGGCCTACAAGAACTGGTGTTTAACGGTCCTATATGGTGGAAGATAAATCCAATTATCATAATAACCATCATAAGCGTTGGAGTGATCGCTTTCTTGCTTGGAAGCGACGGTGGAACATCGACACGCCCTTCAAAACAACTGTTCGAACTTGCACCCGTATTTCTCACATTTGTAACCATCTCATTCTCGGGACTTGGCGACGTAATATCTCAGTCATTCATTGAATTTATGACAGGAAATAACCCGTTAAATTGGTTGCATAAAGATTGGTGGTGGACAAGGTTTATGCCGATTCCAGCGGTGATAGCTTTTCTAGCGGGTCACAGTGTTCCTACAGGGACAGATATGTTGATTGGATCGATTGTGGGAATTTCTATTCTGGTTGCAATGTGGCTCTACTACTACAAACAGTTAGATTTTCCTACGCGCATAGTAGCAATGTGGAAAAAACGTAATGGCCCTGTTCTGGACGTTAAGAAGGTAAAGGAAAAATAGCCAAAATATTTAAGAAACTATTGCGCGCGCATAAAGCATTAACACGTTTTCTTTAGCCACCTGAAGAAAACACGTCATTTACAGTAAGAGTAATTGGAATTTCCTTAGATCATTAACTTCTTTCTAAAATCCGCGGCGCGTAGCTCAATGTCGTGTCCTCGTAGATTATGCCCACCAGCTGTTACTCAAACTATCAGAAAAGCATAGAGCAGCTAGAGCTGTTGCATTGTGGATGTTGTTTAATTCATCTTTTGACAACAGATTTAGAGTGGTTCTACCCAATTTTTCAACTTCCTAACTCCTTTTTCCCTTATCTTTGGCTAGGACTAGGATGCACGCGTTGTTTTCTTCGTTGGCTCATTCTTCTGTTTCGATGCGTGTATTAAACGAGTCTCTCCATTTTTTCATTTATTCTTATGCCTTTTTCTGCTAACTCAGCTATGAACGCTCGTCTAACTGTCGGCTCTAAAGCTTCAGGAGGAATGACTCCTCTGGATTTAATCCTTCCATTCACAAGCATTTTTGTGAAGATCGAGGCTGGAACGCTTGTTATGTAGGCTACCGGGTTTGCGCCCGGCATCCTCTTGGCCAATTCTTGGATGTCTATAAAATTCGAGTAAAGGACGTAGCGCACCTCTGCACCTTCCTTTTGACCCTTGACATCCACCGCACAACATATCTTCATATCGATAATTCCAGCTTTAATCATTCTCTCCACCTCTTCCATTGATGGAGTCGGTGGAACCAGCGCGAGAAAGACATCGCGAGGAACCACTTCAACACCTTTGACATCTATGGGTTTATGATCCAGTAGACCTAAATCAACTATGGCTTTGGCTAATGGAAACTCTGGTCCGCCCATCTTAAAATCTACGTATTTCACACCTTTACCTATAAAACGAGGTAAGGTTTCCGGTTCTTCGTGGGAATGCCAAAAAACAGTCTGTGGACCAACTGGCTCTGGAAAATTATATACTTCCTCGCCACTAAATGGCGATACTTCCTTGTATTTTCCGTTCTTGTACACTATCGGTTCCACTGCCATGTCGCGCCATGCAGTTTCAGGAGACCAAAATGAAGTAGGCTCTTTGCTCTCGACGCCGCCCCAAAGTCTTATACGTATTTCTTCTACTCGATCGAGTTTATCGACTGCTTGCGCTGCAAGTACGTTTGTGAATCCTGGGGATACTCCAGTGTCTATTAGGGCTGTTAACCCTGCTTCCTTCCATCTTTCATTGAGAGCTAGTTGTTCAGACGGATGTGAAGCCAAATCCTGATAATGGCTTCCAACGTTTAAAGAAGCCTCCATTATGTTCAAGTTGAATTGTAGATTCCATGTCGTTGTGTTTACTATTACATTCACGTCTCTAGCGGCTCTCGTTACATCATCAATTCTACTAGCGTCGACACGGAGAGTGCGCACTTTATTGCTCTTTAATCTCTCTGCGAGCTGTCTAGCTTTTCCTAAATCTATGTCAGAAAGTCTAATTTCGGACACTTCTGGATCTTTGGCTGTTTCTGTAGCAATTATCGATCCTTGAGCTCCGGCACCCACTATCAAGATCTTCATATGCATCCCCAAAGAGTAGGATGAATATCTCGTCTTTGAACTTAAATCCTTCGGGGCGTGCGCATAAAAAATAAGTGCGGTTCAGAGGGGTTTGGGAGGCTTTTTTTTAGCACCCCTAAAAACTCCTTTCTCTTTTCAGCAGTCTCCTTTAAACCCCAATGAAATGTGAGTTTATGCGTTAAAAAGACTTGAGTAGGTACGTTATAGAGAATAGTTCCATGAACGCACGTATGCGCGTGCATAAGGCATTGACACGTTTTTCTTAGTCACCCAAACGCGCGCATGATAACGGGCGTTTTTTCGCCCGCTTATCCTTGTAAGCGGGCTTTTTAGAGGAAGTTTTACGTAATCGGACACATCGAAGTCGCGCAAGAAGACTTTTCAAGAGCAAATAGGGATTCTATTCTCAAAATCCTTTAACATTAACAGCACCCACATAATATCCTTCATCGGAAAACAAAGGCATCTGAGCCATAAACATCGTAAACGCCTACGTTAATAATCACATTGCCAGCATACTGCGAAATGTCCAGATCGGAAAAGATTCCGTGGAACCAGTCCACATACTTGGGACGTTCACTAGGGGACTATCCTACACCATCAAGTTGAACACCAACTTCGGTAATTCATTAAAGTTCGACATAACATACATGTAATAGAAGCCCCCCTCTGAACAAACAGCCAGCGAAATTCGAGGTTCTCTAGGTAAAGATACGCACGCAGCTACGCCCAAAAGATTGAAGATTACCTAGCTTGGCGAGAGTCAAAGTATTTGTGATTGTCTGAAATTTCTGATTCCATCTTTTATCCGTCTTCTCTCTTTCTTTCCAGAATCTCACTGCTCCGCATTTCAAGCCAAAACAACATAGCAATGAACCTTTTATCTTTAAAGCTGCTCAGTTTGCCAAACACCTGTAGAATTCATGGAAGCCCAAAAAGTGCGGGGGGTGGGATTTGAACCCACGAACTCCTACGAGACAGGCTCCTGAAGCCACCGCGCACGTCAATGCTCTGCGCCTTTGACCATACTCGGCGACCCCCGCCAACCTGAACTGTAAATCTATCCTCAAAATTAACTCTTATGGGAAACACCTGCACCGTTCCCGTTTAGCAGGTTAGGTGGAGAGCGGCTATGACCCTCTTTGATTTAACGATGCGGTTAAAAGTTTTACAAGCTTCTCTGGTGCTCTGAGCGATCAGTTCAATTCCTTTGGATTTGAGATATTTCTCGGTTTCCGGCAGCACTTTCATCAGTCCAGAGTGGCCCGTTCCAACCACGAGTACTTCCGGCTTTTCTTCTTGAACAGCCTCCTCGATGTCTTTAACATGCAGTTGGTGGCCCTCCCTTCTCCACCAGCTGTCTCTAACTCGGTCAGGAAACACAATGACATCGCTAGTGTAACGCCGCCCGTTGATAACTATTTGACCGAAGTCGTAGGAGTCAATCATGTGAAAGCCTCAACAAAACATGTGTAAGTTTAAGTTTTTGAACATTGCTATGCTCAGATAAGCAACAATACGAATTTATGACTTCCCCGTTTCTATACTTAGGAGTAAGAGGGTTGCCTAGACGGGCTAGAAAGCTTATACCCTTCGACAGAGCCGAGTGCAAAGTCTGCTCCCTAAAAAGAAGTGCATACTGCTGGAGGCAATGCCCTTACAATATCTGGCGCCAACAACAGATAGAATGAAAATTCGGTGAGCACTTGAAAATCGTCGGATTAATTTCAGACACCCACATTCCAACAAGAGCCAAAGCAATTCCTGGAAAAGCTTTAGACACTTTCAAGAACTCAAGCTTCATCATCCACGCAGGAGACTTAATCCAACTTAGCGTTCTCAACGGTCTTGAAAAAATAGCTCCCGTTATCGCGGTTTGCGGAAACATGGACCGACACGACGTGAAGGAGAAATTGCCGAGCATAGATTCCGTAAGGGTTTACGACTGGAAGATTGGGGTGACCCACGATGTGGGAGTCCTCTGGGGCACAAGCAAAATGAAAAGAATCGCAAAGCAAAACAGTTTCGACGTATTAATCTTTGGACACACTCACCGACCTACCATTAAGCGAGAGAACAGAGCATTCTTTGTAAACCCGGGAAGCCCAACGAACCCTATGCCTCCATTCCTTGTAAAACCGACCATAGCTCTGCTAAAAATAACAAAGGAGAAAATTGAACCCGAAATCATCCAAATCTAAAAGCATGTTCACTTTTACTATGCTCTCTCCGCTTTGTGGATTGTCGTTGCACCAATTGTCTTAAATCCAAACAACTCTGGAGAATGAAAATAGGAATGCTTATGAGCCGAATGATTGAACGTTGCAAAAATCCATGGAACGGCAGATGCGAGAACACGGATATAGAAGTTTACATCTACCGCAGGGGAAGAAAGTTTCCCATCTGCAGGAACTGTTGGACCAACATCGCGGACAGAGACTTGGAGTGGTAGAATTCGGAAAGGTTTGACCTGAACTCATCCTAGTCATACGCAGCGCCCAGCGTAAATCCTCAAATGTTCACTAAAACAAACGTGCAAGTTTAACGTGTTTGATTTGAAAAAAGGGTCCCCACGTGAGTTTTGAACCTAAGTGTTATCTTGTAACGCATTTTTTGAGAGGCCTGCGATTTTTCTGCATGTTCTGAACGATCTTGTGGAGACCCGAGAGAGATTACGGCTAGTCAACCTAAAAAATTTGTTAAGAATCAAGAATATCTCAATGTAATATGTAGTTAGCGCGTATACGTTGCTGTCGAACAAATGTACTATTGAAAGAAATTACTTCAGTTATACAAATAGACGAATTTTGCTATAAACGTGCAAAAAATAAGAGAAACAAAATTTGGCAGGTTCAACTATTCGATTTCTTCTTCTTCCAACTTCTCTATGACGAGTTTCGTTTCTCCTAATTTGAATTTCACTTTGACCGAAACAGACGATGCCCCTCGAAACGGAAACATACTGTCCTCGGCGAGATCCTTTGGAATATAGATCAGATACTTGTCGTCTTTTCTTCTGAATAGTCTTCCTTTTCCTTCGTTCACCATGACAGACACCATACTAATGTTTTACATTTTCAAGTGAAAACTATTGTTCGAGTATTTAACCTTTACTAATGAAGCCGATGAAATATAAGTATTTGATACAATTTTTTAGGTAATTATCGTTGTTTACTCGTCATTTTTGTTTCAATTTAAAAGGCTTTTGTGTTCGTGTCCTGACGATACAAAACGCCGCGCAATAACTAACGTTTAAAGTTTCAAGACTCAACCCACCTCCGTTTCAACGTATTAAATTTTTTGTCCGTTTTTCAATCTGGCTCTAAACGGCAACTGACCCTATCTCAGGATGCAAGATTCACAAGCTTTTGAAAAAACACCAACATTTTTCGATAGGTTTCACCACCTGTTTTTGTTACTGAATGTTCTAGGTCACTTGAAAAATCGTTAGTTCTCTTTGTTGCGAAAATTTTGTGTCCAATAAATATTTACGGCTAAAATGATTTCTGTTGTTTATGGTATAACAAGTGCGGCCGTGGTCTAGTCTGGTTTAGGACACAGTCCCCGCGTGTAAGCCTTCCAAGCCTGCAGTCTCGGGTTCAAATCCCGGCGGCCGCACCAAAATTAGTAAGAGCTTGAACCTTAGGGCAGTTGTCACTTAACCCTTGAGTGTAAAATTTTGCAAGTTAGGGTTTAGTCGCACCATAATTAGTGGAGTTAGTGAAAAGGCTATTTTTAGCTAATATCGTTGCAATATTTTTATGTCTTTTTCTATGCCGCATCTGGTTGTCAATACAATCCTTCTGACAGATTTTTGCTCACGCGTAGTGGCATGCTACATAGTGAGCATGTCCCTTATTGATGAGTTTTGGTTTTTCTTTAGGGCATTTTTCTGTTGCTATGGGGCATCTTGGATGAAAGCGGCAGCCCGAAGGAGGATTGATTGGGCTTGGTACCTCTCCAGACAGAACATTTTTCATAGTTTTTGCTTTTGGGTCTGGAATTGGAACAGCTTGAATCAAAGCTTTGGTGTATGGTTGAAGAGGTTTTTTGAAGAGTTCATCTGTGTCTGCAAGTTCAACTATTTCGCCTAAATACATGACTGCTACTCTATGGCTGATCTGTCTAACAGAACTCAAATCGTGCGATATGTATAGATAAGTAAGTCCTATTCTCTCCTGAAGTTCTCCTAGCAAGTTAAGGATCTGGGCTCTGATGGATACGTCCAACGAAGAAACAGGTTCATCAGCGATTAAGAATTTAGGCTCAACGGCTAATACTCGAGCTATGCATATTCTTTGTCTTTGTCCTCCGCTGAACTCGTGGGGATACCTCTCTGCATGATATTCCTCTAGTCCTACAAGTTCAAGAAGTTCGTAAACTTTCTCTTTCCACTGGCTCTTAGGCACATGTTTATGGATGACAAATGGTTCAGAGATGATGTCGAAAACCGTCATTCGAGGGTCCAAGGAGCCATAGGGATTTTGGAAAATTAGCTGCATTTCTCTTCTTAATTTTAGTTTTTCTTTCTTGTTGGAGGATTGAAATTTCTCGAAAATGTTTTCTCCTTCAAAAAAAGCTTCCCCAGATGTAGGTTCTATTAAGTTTAGTATTACCCTTGCAGTTGTGGTTTTTCCGCATCCGCTTTCTCCAACTAGGCCAAAGGTTTCTTTCCTTTTAATGTTGAAACTGATATTGTCCACGGCGTGTACGATGCCAACTTGTTTTTTAAGCAAGACGCCTCTGGAATATACGGGAAAATACTTAATCAGATTTTCAACTGTGATAAGATCGCTGTTGGTCAGTGTTTTCTTTCCCCCTTTAAGCTGATGTTTTGCCATTCATGGCAGGCTACGAAATGTTCTGGTTCTATCTCCTCCAAGACAGGAATCTTCTCTTTGCAAGTGTTTTTTGCATGTTTGCAACGGGGATGGAAACGGCAGCCCGAAGGAGGTTCAATGAGATTAGGGATGTTCCCGGGAATAATTCGCAGAGTTTTTTTCATATCTAGTCTGGGAACAGCGGCGAGTAAGGCTTCTGTATAAGGGTGTCTGGGTCGTTCAAAGAGGTCGTGAGTTTTGGCGATTTCGCATACGCGGCCAGCGTATAGGACCACGATTCTGGTGGTCATTTCGGCTATGATTCCCATATCGTGGGTTATCATTACAAGTGACATGTTAAACTTTTTTTTCAGATCATTTAAGAGATTCAGTACCTGAGCTTGAATCGTGACATCTAAGTTTGTAGTGGGTTCATCAGCGAACAAGAGTGTTGGTTCACAGGCTAGGGCTCTAGCGATGGCTACTCGTTGTTTCATGCCGCCACTGAACTGGTGAGGGTACTCACGCATTCTAGTTTCCGCTTCAGGAATGCCGACTACTTCTAAAAGTTCTATTACTTTTTTTCTAGTTTCCGCTTTAGGCACGGTTTGGTGAGCCAATATAACGTCTCTTAGTTGAGTCTCAACATTATATACGGGATTTAAGGAAGATGAAGGGTCTTGAAAAATAATGGCGATTTCACTTCCTCGCATTTTCTGCATTTCTTTTTCAGTTTTTTCCAGAAGGTCATCACCATTGAATTCTACTTTTCCGTCTATGATTTTGCCAGGTTTTGGAACTATTCTGAGTACAGAGAGAGCTGTTACTGTTTTTCCAGATCCAGATTCGCCTACGAGTCCTAGGGATTCATTTTTTTTCAGGTTGAAGGAAATGTCGTCCACTGCCTTGACTATTCCGGCTTCGGTAAAGAAGTATGTTTTTAATCCTTCAATGTTCAGTATGTTCTCTGTCATTTTGAATGTACTTCCTTAGTCTCTTAGTCTTGGGTTTAAGGCATCGGATAAGCCGTCACCAAGTAGGTTGAAACCGAATACGGTTAATAGAATGGCTAGACCTGGGAATATTTCTGCCCACCAAACGATTCTCATTTCTGAGAAGTTTTCTTGAAGGATCTGTCCCCATGTTATCGTGTTTACGTCTCCGAAACCGAGGAAGCTTACTGCGGCTTCTAACAGGATGGCGTAGGCAATTGTTAGACTTGAGACAACTATTATGGATGACAGAAGGTTAGGCAGGATATGTCTAAATATAATTCTAGTGTTGCTGGCTCCTAGTGCTCTTTCAGCTTCTATGAATTCGAGTTCTCTAATTCTGAGAAATTCACCGCGTATCATTCTTGCGTTTGATGCCCAGTTGAACAAACCTAGAATCACTACAACGATTGTGAGGCCGGCTGGAATTTGGATGTTAATTATTGGGATGGTTAAGAATGGGTCCCCTACTGTTAACGTAAATATCCTCACGAATACCAAGATGAACAGCAAGGCTGGGAAAACTAGGAATACTTCAGAGATTCTCATTAGGAGATTGTCGACCCAGCGTCCGTAAAATCCAGCTATGGCTCCAACGACGATGGATAGAGCCATGGTGATGGCTGTCACTAAAAGCCCTACATAAATTGTGTATTTTGTTCCGTGAATTACATCGCTGAAAACGTCTGTGCCTATAGGTGTTGTTCCAAAAAGGTATTTGAAGTTGTTTGGTTCTTCAGGGTCTAACCAGCTTGGTGGTTTTCGAACGTCTCCCTTATAAAAAGGTTTAATGGCGTCTTTGTTCGGTCTAGCTGGGTAGGGGGCAAAAAAACTTCCAAAGATTCCAACGAAGAATACGGCCATTACGATGATTAGGCCGAAGACGCCTGCCTTGTTTCTTTTGAATCTTCTCCAAGCTACGGCCCACTGGCTGGCGGGTCTTCGCTTGGATTTCTCCTTTATTTTTTCTCCTTTTTTGTTTGAAGCCATCCTTTATCTACCTGAGCCTTATTCTCGGGTCGATGTAGACATATGCTATGTCTATCATCAGGTTCGCGATCAACGTCATCATAGTTATTATCATGGTAATCCCCATCACGACGGGGAAGTCCAACTCCATAGCGGCTGTAACGTATCGACGGCCAAGACCAGGCCAGCTAAATACATATTCCGTCATTGGTGCACCGGCTATTATCATTCCTAATGAGATTCCAAGATACGTAATTACAGGGCCGATGGCGTTTCTCAAGGCGTACTTGTATATTACTTTGCGTTCGCTTAGTCCGCTTGCTCTAGCTGCGAGGACATAATCAGATCTCAAGATTTCGAGCATGTTTGCTCGGATTAAGCGAATGTTTTGAGCTAACATGACGTAGACAAGAACAGCTACGGGCATTATTAGATGCGCTATTTGGTCCAAGATCGGATTGTCCCACCAAAGATATGGTGCTCCACGTGAGCCCGCTGAAGGTAGCAATCCTAGCTGATAGGAAAATATTATTATTAATATGATTCCTAGCCAGAAGGTAGGCATTGAAACTCCGAATAGGGAAATGGACGTAACGGCTACGTCTTGTTTTGAGTATTGTTTCTTTGCCGAGTTTATTCCTATGGGTATGGATATGGCAAAGGCTAGTAGAATTGAGATTAGCTGAAGTTTAACTGTTTCCCACGCCCAGCTTCCTATGAGGAGATTCACGGGTCTGCCGCCGCGTAAGGACTTTCCAAAGTTGCCTTGTAGCAGGTTTGTAAGCCAGTTTAAATATTGTATGGGTACTGGCTTGTCAAGGCCATAATATATTTTTAGTGATTCTATAGTTTCCTGAGTTATATCTGGTTTTCCTATTCTAATTATGCTGAGAGGGTCTCCTGCTGCGTACATGACAAAGAAACTGATTATGGAGATGCCTAAGAATACAGGAATCATGTAGAGTAGCCTTCTGACGATGTATCTGAACATTGCGCTACCTAGCAACGATGAAAAGCTTCTGGTAATGGATCTACCAGAACTCACTAATGGCAATCTCCCTTAATTTGGTTTTGTGGAAAGCTTAGGCTACTGAAGTTTATATCTGTTGTGAATCTGTTGTATCTTAAACTATATAAGCAGAAATCCCAAATAGGTGTTATCGTCAAAAGAAAAAAGGTGAGAATTGATGGCTAACCTCAAAAAAATTTTGGTAATGTTATCAATGGTCTTGTTGTTGACTTCAGCTATGTTACCAATAAGCGTAGTAGAAGCACAAGATGAAGCGTTATTCGAAGTTACAATAATTGCTCCTGGAAATGCAAACATGTTGAGGCGTCAGTGGGGACAGATAATTGCAAACTCGCTGATACAGCTGGGAATCGATGCTAGAGTGGTGTATCTGGGCTGGACACCCGTTATTCAACGTGTTTTTGAACCTCTTGAAGAGAATGTAGGCAAGACTTATGATGAAGGCGGCTTTGACATTCAGTTGATCGGTTACACACCAGACTTGGTTCCTAACCTCGGCCAGCTATATTACGGAAACGAAGAAACCTTTGCGCCGACCGGAAGCAACTACTATCTATACAACAATACAGAAGCCAACGACCTCATGGATATATATCTAACCACAAGCAATGTAACCGAACGAGAGCTGGCTGCGAAGAATATGCAGACAATCTTCTACAACGAATTGCCAGCGTCTATAATCATGTTTACGGAAACACCCACTGCAGTCACTCCTGAACTTGGAGGCCCGGCATTAGGTACGAGTCCGGGCGGCGATGGATGGCTTTACTTCAATGATCAACCCAACCCTGAAATGCTTACAGGCAAAACTTCGGTCGTCTATGCTTCCACCGGCTCAATTGAGTCACTGGTTCCGACTCTGGCTAACAATTGGTACGACACTATCATACATTCTAATATCTTCGGCGGCTTGGTTATGACGGCGCCCGATCTTTCCGATTTGACCGTCCCTGATTTGCTAACGTCGTGGGTACCAAGTAACAATGGTTTCAACTGGACTTGGACCTGTAGAACTGGTGTAAAATGGCATGACGGAGAAGACTTCACTGCAGACGACGTTGTTTTCTCTCTATGGGCCCTCATGAACCCTGCCACGGGTACCGTGCATCAGGGAAGCTACACAATAGCTTTCGGAGACAACATCAATTTCAAATTCGCAAATGGCACATCATGGACTGTGGGAAACGGTACTAGAAAAGGTTGGGTTACAGCGGTGAATGCGACTACAATTGAGATCGGGCTTCCCGAGTTGCTCCCTGGTAAGCCCTACGGATTCTTCGACCCATACCTCTTAGGCTTCGATAACAACATCATTCCCAAACACATCTTTGAGCATATAGCCCCCGCAGATTGGGCTACTAGCCCATTCAACACTGGTTTAGAATCAATAACTATCGGCGGAACTACGTATACCGGACCAGTGGGAACTGGCCCCTACAAATGGGAAGACTACGACTCGGTTGCACAGATTGTCCACCTCAAAAAATTCGCTAACTATTGGAACGCTACGGGCGTTCCGTTCGAAGTGGAGGACTATTACATCAGATTCATCGCCGACAAAACCCCGGCCCTAGCAGCGCTAAAGAACAACGAAGTCGACATGCTAGATCCCCAATACCAAATTCAGGTAGACGTTCCAGACATAGAAGGATCAACTTGGGGCAAAGTGTTGCTTAATAAAGGCACAGGTGTACAAGAAGTCGGCTACAACCATCAACACCCCATCCTTGGCACTGGCGTAGACACTCCGCTGGGCCAGTCTGACTCATCGAGAGCCGCAGAAGCAGCTAGGTACGTGAGAATTGCTATTGACCACGCCATTCCAAGACAACTCATCATCGACAACCTAGTAGCTGGCTATGGAGAGCCCGCAGCTGTGCATTGGTTACCAGCAAACCCGTTCTACAACGCCTCAATAACTCCAAGACAATACAACCTAACGCTGGCTAGAGAATACCTAGAACTGGCAGGTTACACGATTCCAGGTCCACCCACACCGCCAACAATTCCTTCATTCCTACTCGGAATGTCAACCCAATTGTCAGGAGTCTATATAGATCCAAATACTGGAAATCCCGCAGATTCCAGAAGCCTCTGGTTGATGCAAGCCACCAACAACGCAACATTCAACACAACCTCGGTTTTCGTAGATAAAACAACGACAGATTTCAACGGCTGGTATAGCTTCACGGTAACGCCTTCAACCACAGGAGTATTCTATTACTACCTCTTTGATGAGCTAGCAACTCCAGCAGAAACGGCCGCTCAATGGACATATCTTACAATGCTTAACGCGTCCTCACTTGCCGATGCATTGGACCCCCTCAACGACCAAATAGGAACACTACAAAACGAAACAAACAAACTACAGAACTCAATAAACACAATGACTTACATATCCGTTGCAGCACTAGTTGTCGCAATAGCAATAGGCGCAATCGCCATACTTATGACAATAAGAAAAAAGCCCTGACCAAGCCTTCCACTCTCCTTTTTTTTCATTTAACATTCTCACAGAACAAAAACCATCGAGAAGATTCTAGTGCACGCGCAGGAAAACTAAAATGCGTGTGAGTAGTAAATCTATTTTGTTTTGACGAAAAATGTCAACATGTAAACAATGCGGTAGAGATGTCTCCCTTCCATTTGGTTGCTGCTATTGCCGGAAAGCGTTTTGCTCTGACCATGTGCGCCCAGAAAACCATCTATGTGCAAAGCTGAAATATTGGCGCCAAACGAAGGAAGCAGTGGAAGGAACAATACTAAAATCCAGAAAACTTGCGTTCTGCATCATCCTAATCCTTTTGGGTGCAACTGTAGCCTTAGCGAGCTCCCAAAGTGGCAGCAGAGAATTGAGAGACCCAATCTATCAGGAAGTCATACAATTCATTGAATCAGATCAAACTGATAGAAACCTGTATAAAGAAGAAGAATACGTCTGTTCCAATTTTGCAAAAGATTTTCAAGATAACGCTTTCAAAGCAGGATACAGGTGCGGGTATGTTCTAGCATTCACACACGATTTGGCTCATGCATTAAACTGTTTCAACACTACAGATCATGGGTTGATTTTTGTTGAGCCACAAGAAGACGAGATAGTAAAGCCAACGATTGGAGAACCCTACTGGAACAGGACAAAATATCGTGCTCCCTCGTATAATGATACAGTTACCAGTTTTCTGGTAACTTGGTAGGCACGCACAGCTAACAGAAACATAGGAATTACTAGATTATGAATCCTGAAATTATGGATTCCAAGAACAAAAGGGCTCCTGTTAGGATGTACAGATTAGCTTTCATCTGACCTCTCTTATATTTTTCCTGAGACCACTCTTCATCAGAATGAAAGACATGTTCCCTGATTTTACTTGGAAAAATTGAAGAAGACATCGCTATTAATCCACCAACCAAAAAAATAATACCTGATTCAAGAAGCAGTATCATAGAAAAAAAACCGTCTTTCACCAACATGGGCATACTGACCTTAAAGAATAATGACGAAAATAGCAGTAACAAAAGGTCTATTACAAAAAAAACGAAATTAACTTTCAAAACCCAAGTTATCGTTCGTCGCCAACTCCGAGGCATAACAATCATCAATAATGTAGTTGACGATCTTTTTATTTCTTTACAATGCTACGTACATCAGAAAATAGACCAAACATGTCGCCGTCAACTCTGAAATTGACGGAACCATTGTCAAACACAAAAGACACCAAGAATTCAAGCCGAGCATTTGAATCCAAACGGGTTCACTAAGTTTCTTTTTCACGCGTACATTTTTACTTTCACTGACCTCTGTGTGAACTCTTTTTGTTTGTTGCGTCGCTGGTCTTTTAAGCCTGTGAAGAAACCGAAAACATGGTGAGCCTTTGGAAAGAATCAATTACCGAACAAGTTTCGAAGAAACCCTTAGGCAGTGTCAAAAGATCATCGAAAGGTTCGAGGGTTCAGAGGAAACGTTAAGGCATATTCAGCGAGTAGAAGCGTCCCTGAAAAAACTGGCAACCACAACAGACTAGGGAAACAGCGCCAAAAAAAGGGAAAAAAGGCAAATAAAGGGCCTAAGAACCATATACTAGCCGTGGTGAAGACTTATGAAACTGGTTGAGACTTGGGTTAAAGCGTCGTTTTTGAAAGGAGCTTCCCTTCTCCTTCTCAGTGAATGCGCTCAAGATATCTCTCCCGACGTGTGTAAACGGCTTGCAGAGGGACGCATGGTCTTAACCACTTGTCCAGAAGTGGAGAATGCTGAGATGATAATGGGCAAGCTGGCAGCTATTTTAACATGCTCAAATCCAAGCGATCTCACTGTGTTGACCATGGAGGGTTCCCCACACTGTCTTGCGTTGCACGCCGCGGCGAACGAAGCTCTCTTCATAACAAAGGCAAAGGTTCCTTTAAGCCACTTTGTAATTCTCGAAGGAAAAGTCATGGAAGTGAGTTCAGAGAGCGTGAGGGTTGCTAGGTACCTACATCTCGTGCAAAAATGCATCCAAAAGTGTCCTGACATACTTAAAGATCTAAATCGTCACAGCTTGGAACACCGCTGTCGTTAAGCCTTCTCTATTGAAACCCCAACTTCGTTCAGTGTCGCCATCAGCCCCTTTTTATCTGCGCCCTTGATTCCCTTCCAGTCAAGGATCACTGACTCTACGCTTTCAACGGTTCTTTCTACGCACTGCTTCACCATTTCAGTGTCCACCTTTGAAACAGCGTATTTGGGGATGATGTGACCAAAAGCTGTTGGAGTGCTCAGCGCAATCTTTGTGAATTTTGCGTTGTAGTGGGGCCCACCAACCCCCAACACAGCAGCATACCTTGACTGTTCAGAAACCGCAGCCATCGCAGCTCTAGCCACCGCCTCCGCCGCC
>CP070759.1:960010-970926 GCA_020348945.1 Candidatus Bathyarchaeota archaeon | reverse complement strand
TGAAGAACAAGTTTTGCACAAGAAAAGAAACAAAACAAGAGTTGTCTTCACGGTCACGGAAAGAGGTAGAACAGTGCTCAAATACTTCAGGGAATTAAACAGTGCTCTACAAATAACTGAAGGAGCAAACAAGATTCCACCCTTATTGTACTAATACGTGTGCCAGTCTCCTACACCAAACTTTTAAAGGGCTTCACACTTTTCGAAGACACGAGAAGCCCCGATAGCTCAGTGGCCAGAGCAACGGCTTTGTAAGCCGTAGGTCGCGGGTTCAAATCCCGCCCGGGGCTCCACTCATTCTTCTTCACAAATCCTTGTCTAACGATACATTGGTGAACAAGAAAATTCGTGAGTTAGGATTTAGATTTTTCTTCATCCTTTTTAGGACGTTTCAACGTTGCCCCTTTTTTCTCGTCTTTTGCGTCAGGTTAAGACTTGGATTGTTTTCTGTTTCTTTTTTCCTTTTCTTTTTCTGGCTGCTCGGTCGAGTCGTTGGATGGTTTTCTGCAAAACTTCTCTCTCTTTGGTGAGGATTTCAACGGAGTTTGCCAGTTCTTCATTCTGGACGCGCAGGTTGTTTGTTTCATTTTCTAGTTTCTGTATTCTGCGTCCCGATTTTTCTCTCTCTTTAGTTAACCTCTTAACCTCTTTTCTCAGTGTTTCTACTTCCTGCACCAGCGCTTTCGCCTTCTTGTTTGTTTCGTCTCTTTCTTGTTGTAACTTTCCATACTTGGAGCTTCGAACGAAACCGATGGGCAACGATTTTCCCTCACAAACATTGACGTTTGTACGGTCTTAAATGTTATGTGCGTTTGTGCACGTGCATCACCTAAAATGGAAGGCAACGAACGTAAAGGGGTTCATTTTCGTGTTGGAGAGAAGATTTAAATATGACTTACGTCATAAACCATCTGTAATACCATAACGCTGTTATAAGCCCGAAGCTGTTGAGGCTCGACGAAAATCTCCTACAAGGGTATTTTTTACCCCTCTCTTCCAAATCCTTCGACGGCCTCAACAGCGGGAAACCAGCTAAACCTTCTACATTTTTGATTGCGCCACTTCAACCTTTATTAATTAAAAAAAGCCCTTAAACCTAAGGGGGCTGTCGGCTAGTTTGGCCTAGGCTACGAGACTTGGGCTCTCGTGACCCCGGTTCAAATCCGGGCAGCCCCACTTCCATAAACATGGCCCACTCAACAGCGATAGGTTTAAACGATTAGATGAAATAACCTCTCTTTTGATGTGACCTGAAATGTCAAAAATCTTAGTTTTAGGAGGAGCTGGTGCCCAAGGATCAGCCACCGTCATGTGGCTAGCTAAGGAGCCTGACGTGTCTGAAGTGATTTGTGGAGACATAAATTTGGAGCGAGCCAAGGATTTCAAAGACAAATTGAAAAGCGGCAAGGTGCGGCCGGTGAAAGTTGATGTGTGGAAGCCAGACGAGGTGCTTGAAGCCGCAAAGGGAGTAGATGTGGTAATTAATATGGTGGCTGCATGGATTGGTAACCGCAGTCCAACCCTAAATGTGATGGAAGCAGCCTTCAAAAACGGAGCACATTACATAGATCCAGCCGCTGCCTTGCGCGAAGAAGAAGACAGGATGCTGGAACTTAGCGACAAGTGGAAGGACGCTGGATTAACAGCCATATTTGACTTAGGAAAAACTCCTGGGATCACAAACGTGTATGCAAGATACGCTGCTGATCGCCTTGACCGCGTTGACGAAATACGTGTAAAAACGTGTCTTGACGTGATAAGCGAGAAAGAGTTTCTCGTATCATGGTCCCCATTTGCCGCGTTGCAAGGTTGGTCAGAAGCTGGATTAATATATAAAAATGGAGAGTACAAGAAAGTTCCACCCTTTAGTGGAGAAGACGTTTACACGTTTCCTGACGACCCTCGAGGCCCATGCACTGGCTACTTTGCTGAACATGAAGAAGTTTGGACGTTGCCACAGTTCATTAAAGGAGTGCAGTACGTGGATTTCAAGCATTACTCCCACAGGTTGCCAACATTCAGAGCTTTAGGCACGCTCTTTGGAAGCGACAAGCCAATCAACGTTAAAGGAGTCAAAGTGGCTCCCCTAGATGTCTTGCTTACGCTAGTTCCGCCACCAGCAAAGTTGCCAGAAAAAATTAAGGCTGGCTTGGTGGATGACATATACTCCTGTGGCGTAGTGGAGGTTAAAGGTGAAAAAGCAGGTAGAGAAACCCTCTACACCCTCAGTTGTCCTCTAAGTCTACGAGATGTGGATAGAATATTGCCTGGTTCACAGCCTGAATCCATCCTTGTAGGTACGCCTCCCGCAGTCGCGGCTACAATGCTATCCAGGGGAGAGATGAAAACTAGGGGAGTTATGCCTCCTGAATGCGTGGACCCAGATCCGTTTCTAGCCAAACTAGCTGAAAAAGGCATAATAACATACGAAAAGATGGAAAGGTGCTAAGCCTAAACTTTTTGAGAATCCTGTATAGTACACTTGAAATAGCAAGTCTTGCAGCGTTTGAACTCATGGAGGAGCAACGAGTGGCAAAAGTTTTAGTTGTCTATGATTCAGAAACAGGCAACACTGAGAAAATGGCCTTGGCTGTTGCTGAGGGCGCTAAGCAAGTGGATGGGGTCAACGTCTCGGTGAAGAAGGCTGACCAAACTAGGCTTGAAGATTTGTTAAACGCTGACGGGATAATAATGGGTTCACCAACTTACTTTGGGCAGATGTCGGCGAAAATCAAGGCTCTCCTTGATGAATCTATAAAAATTCACGAAAAGCTTGAGGGAAAGGTGGGCGCCGCCTTCGCAAGCGCGGGTGGAACAGCAACTGGTGCAGAAACAACCTTGCTATCCATATTGGAAGCGATGCTTGTACACGGGATGATCGTTCAAGGCCGATCGGATGACAAGCATTACGGTGCCGCAGCCCTTGAATCCCCCAACGAGGAAGAGCTTAAGTTCTGCAGGGAACTTGGAAAAAGGACTGCAGGTTTGGTTTTAAAGCTAAAAAAGTGAACGCTGTGCAAAAGCGTTAGAGAAGCATCTTCAGTAAATCTGCTTTTGTGATAATGCCGACAACTTTTCCTTTTTTCGTCACTAGGACAGCGGGGTAAACTTGCAGAAGACCTGAGATCAGTGGCAGCGGGGCGTCTTCTCCAACCTGTGGAAAAGCTTCGTCCATAACTTCTCCAATAGACAAGGCGGATACTTGGCTAAGGTCTTTACCAGCTGAAACCTGACTCAAAATTGTTTTCTCCGATATGCTTCCAACAGCGTGTTCTCCATCAAAGACTGGAATCTGCGAGTAGCCGTGTTCCATCATCAGCCGCACAGCTTTGGAAACCGCTTCATTTTTCTGGACACTCACAATTTCACCATGAAATATTTCCAGAGCGTGAACCTCCATCTTCATCTCCAGCTTATTTAAAACGTCAAGTATGGCCTTAACCTTCGTGTAAGAAGGGTTAGTCTTTCTCGATTCCATCTTAGCGATTAGAGACTGGCTCACACCAGCCAGCTTGGCTAATTCGTTCTGCGTTAGGCCAAGTATTCTCCTCTTTCGAGAGATTTCTTCGAGGGAAGGCAACATACCTTAAAGGTGCTCGCATAAGTCATATATTCTTTTTGGAATAAATTTTCATTGAAAAATTCAATGTGAACGCAAGCCTTGATTTGAACACCTTTGGTTCATAAGCCTTCAGCCACATTTCAGCGAAAGCTTCGAAGCTCCACCTCTCTTGCAGCGCCTTCCTCCAAAATCTTGTCTTTAAGTTCTTCGAGTTTGCACTTACTCTTGGAAACGTCGGCTATGGCGAACCATTCCGCATACTCTCCTCTCCGCAGGGTTCTTGATTCACTGGACAGCAGGTCCACTCTTTGTTCTGCTAACACGGCGGCGACTCGTGCGAGGGCTCCCGGAACGTCTCGGAACGTGATGCGAAATTCTACCAGTCGGGCTTCTGGGTCTGCAAAAGGAATAATGCGAATTTCTTTGTTGTCGAGGTCGGCTATCAGCATAACGTACATGCCTTCAGAGAGCCTAACGGCGTCGCGGATGGAAGACGGCATGGTCACTCTTCCTCTGGAATCTATTCGAACTATTTCTGACATTCGCATGTTTTTCATCTTCAACAATGATATGGATCAGAAAACTTTATAAGTTATGTGTATATTATGGGTCTTAACCCACAATTTGCCCACGGAGGCTTAGAAATGACAAGTCGGAGGAATGGTGTTCATAAGATTGCAGACGCCGAGGGGAACCAAGGATTATCTACCACCCGAAGTTGAACGCCACCGCTACGTTGAACAAAAGCTGAGAGAAGTTTTCCAACTCTGGGGTTATCAAGAAATCCGCTCTCCAGCCATCGAACTCGTTGAAGTTTTATCCACAGGCGTTGGGTCCGATCTAGTTGACAGCATGTTCAAGTTTCAGGATTTCGACGGAAAAATCGTGGCGTTGCGGGCTGAGATGACGGCGCCCGTGGCAAGAATTGTGACCACCAAGATGCTTGAGGCTCCGAAGCCCATCCGACTGTTTTACATCTCCAACGTTTTCCGATACAGTCAGTCATATCTCGAGAGGGAAAGGGAGTTTTGGCAAGCAGGTGTCGAACTTATCGGTTGCAACACTCCCGCGGCTGACGGAGAGGTATTATCTCTGCTAGCCTCATTCCTGAAAAAGCTTGGCTTGGAAGAGGTGCGAATCGACGTTGGACACGCTGGTCTGCTAAAAGACCTGCTTAGAGCTGCGGGCTTAGACAAAAAGAAGAAAGGTGTTCTTCAGGGGCTCCTGAGATATCGAGATGAGGACCGACTGGAAAAATTCATGGATCAAAATAGTTTCTCCTCTGAGTTGAACGAAGCCTTTCTACGTCTCTCCCGTTGCAGACGGCTGGAAGAACTCTCATCAGTGTCGCTGGAATCGTCAACATATGGGAAGACCGATAACTACCTAAGAGCCCTCTTGGAAGTTAGAGATGCTCTAGTTGACTATGGTGTTGAGAACCTCGTTTTCTTCGACTTTTCTTTGGTTAGAAATATCGAGTACTACACTGGAATCGTGTTTGAGGCTTCTGTTCCAAATCTCGGTCTTCCCCTAGGTGGAGGAGGACGATACGACAACCTCATGGAAAAGTTTGGGAAACTGAAGATTCCGGCAACAGGTTTCGCGGTGGAGATTGAAAAGTGCTTGCAAGCTCTCGCATCTCAAGGCTTTCAACCACTAGATAAGCGAAAAGTCAAGGTTCTTGTGGCGTCTAGATTCAGAGACTCAGCGATTAAAGCAGTTGAAGCTATTCGTAGTACTGGCATAACAGCCTTGTTAGATGTGACGAAAGGTGGCAGGAACGAGGTTCTTGAGTACGCGAAGCGTGGTGGAATGAACCACGTGATCTTCGTGGACTTTTCTCTTGAAAAACCTGCAGCCATATACGACATTCAGTTGGACACAGTGAAAAACATGACGATTAACGCTTTTCTGCAAAGCATGGGAGACGATCGAAAATGAAGAGGAAAATTCGCATAGCCATACCAAGCAAGGGTAGACTCAGCAAACCGTCAATTCAAGTGCTACAAGAAGCTGGCGTGAACATACTGAAGAAAGAGAGAACATACGTTTCCGAAACCTCTGACTCCAGATTCGACGCAGTTTTCGCAAGAGCCTTCGACGTGCCCATATACATCCAGTACGGCGCTGCAGACCTCGGCATAACTGGACACGACGTCATCCTTGAAAGAGGATCTGACATTCACGAACTCTTAGATTTAGGTTTTGGAAAGTGCCAACTAGTTGTTGCGGTTCCTGAAAACTCTGGAATTCGTTCCGTTAACGACATCCCAACCGTGGCAAGAGTTGCAACTGAGTATCCAAACCTATGTCAGAAATACTTCGAGAGCATTGGAAAACAGGTGGAGATTCTGGTGGTTCGCGGAACCGCCGAGTTAGCACCGAAACTAGGATTAGCTCAGACAATTGTGGACATCACGGAAACAGGGAAAACGTTGCGGAAAAACAAGCTAAATGTAATTGCCACTATCCTCGATTCGTCGTGTAGACTGGCGTGCAACAGGATTGCCTACAGGGTTTTTGAAAGTGAGATCAGCGAGCTTCTTGGCAAGATGAAGCGTGGAGGAAATTGATAAAATGAAAGTTATGAACAGCCGAGAGTTTAAGGAAGAAATGTTAAACCAGATTGTGAACAGAGGGAAAACTGAGTTCTCCTCCATCTCCTTGTCAGTTCAAGAGATAATAGACGCGGTTAGGAAAGAGGGAGACAAAGCCGTTCTACGCTACACTGAAAAATTTGACAATGTACGCCTACCCCAATCAAGACTGAAAGTTACTAAGAAAGAGATTAAAAAATCTTATCGAAAGCTGAAGAAGAACCAGATCGAAGCGTTAAGGAAAGCCTCAAATAACATCATCCGTTTCCATGACGAACAAATCAGCGACATATGGTCTCTGAACGTTGCAAGAGGAGTAACTGTGGGCCAGCTAACTCGACCGCTGTCCTCTGTGGGCATCTACGCACCCGGAGGAAGAGCTTCTTATCCGTCTTCCGTGTTGATGTGCACGATTCCAGCTAGAGTTGCCGGAGTTAAGAAAATTATTGTGTGCTCCCCGCCAAGAACAAACGGAGACGTCAATCCAGCTCTCATCGTTGCAGCGGACCTAGCGGGTGCCACCGAAATCTACCGAATAGGAGGGGTGCAAGCGATAGCCGCTATGGCGTATGGCACAGAAACCGTGCCTAAAGTAGACAAGATTGTGGGTCCGGGAAACAGGTTTGTCACAGCCTCAAAACTGCAGGTTAGCAGAGATGTGGCGATTGACCTTCCAGCAGGGCCAAGTGAAATTGTCATAATAGCGGACAGCATGGCTAGTCCTTCCATCGTCGCCTCTGACCTACTTGCGCAGGCAGAACACGACTCTAACACTTGGACGATTCTTTTAACCACATCTAAGAACCTCGCGTTCGCTGTTGAAAAAGAAGTGAACGTGCAACTGGAATCGCTTTCAAGAAAAGATATTGCAAAATCTTCGGTTCGAAAGCGTGGCTTCATAGTAATTGTTAGAAACGTGAAGGAAGCAGTGAACTACGCCAACACAATAGCCCCAGAACACCTTGAAATCTTGACAAAGACTCCCTCCAAAGTTTTAGGTGATATCAGAAATGCGGGAGCTGTCTTCTTGGGAGAATACTCGCCGGTTGCCTTCGGCGACTATTCAGCTGGGTTGAATCACGTACTCCCAACAGGGGGCTACGCAAAAACATATTCAGGGCTCTCTGCAAGAGATTTCGTTAAAACCATCAGTTTCCTAGAGTGCAACAAACAAGGTTACTCAAATCTGAAGGAAACAGCCGTCACGCTCGCAAAACTGGAGGGTTTCGACGCTCACGCAAGGTCAGTATCTATCAGGAGGCGAAAAAGGTGAAAGTTAAAAAACTGGTTCGCAAGGAAATTCAAGGACTACCTTTTTACGATGCTGAGAGCATTTTTCCAGAAAGGTTGGACGAAGAAATTGTAAAGCTCGATCTAAACGAAAACCTTATCGTATCAAGCGATATAGTGGAGAAGTTGCTTCTCAAAGCTTGCCAAGGCGTAGACGCTCGTCGGTATCCTCCGCCCCACGGTGCCACGGCTGTCCAAGCAATTTCAAAATTCTTCGGTTTCGATGAATCCACGATCTTTGTGGGAAACGGCTCAGACGAGGTGTTGGACCTGCTCATGAAGACCTTTGTGGGAAAACAAACCAGAGTATTAGTGGTGGAGCCCACTTTTCCACTCTACTCGTATTTCATACAACTGTATGGAGGAGAGGAGACCCCAGTCATGCTTAGACCCGACTTTGGGTTGGATGTGGACGCAATACTTGAGAAAAGTGGAAAAGAGCCCTCGCTGCTCATTGTTTGTTCTCCGAACAATCCAACTGCAAATCAGTTTGCAAAAAGCGATCTTAAGAAAGTGGTTCGAGAGTTTAACGGCCTCGTTGTTGTGGATGAAGCTTACGCTGACTTCGCCAAGTATTCTACTGTCGATTGGACAAGAGAAACCGACAATCTCATTGTCTTGAGAACTTTCTCCAAAGCTTTTGGCTTAGCAGGAATTCGCTTGGGATTCGCTGTGTCAAACCAGTCGGTCATAGAGTACCTTAAGCGTGTGGCTCATCCCTTCCACGTGAACATCATTACTCAACGAGTGGTTGCTCTAGCCCTGCAGAACTTGGACTACTTTAAGCAGCAGATTGACTATATCATCGGAGAACGTGAATGGTTGAGAAACGCTTTGGTCAAAATCGATGGAGTGATTCCTTATCCATCTGACGCTAATTTCATCTTGTTCAAAATAACAAAGAAAGGTCTTTCTTCCTCCGCCGTGAAGGAAAAGTTAAGGAGCAAAAACGTTTTCGTGAAGAAAAAAGAATACGCTCCGCTCTTGAAAAACTGTATGCGCGTAACCGTTGGAACACGCAACATGAATGAAACCTTCGTTTCAGCCCTGAAAGAGGTCTTGGAGGGATAGTCGTTGGCTTACCAGTGTTTGAATGAAAAAAGAAAAATATACTTTAGAGAAGGATCAGCCGAGCACATCACTAACCTTGCAAAAATCGTTTTCGACTTCGACGGAGTACTGGTTCACGTTCTGCAGTCCTATTACGAGAACATTAGAAAGGTTGTGGACTACTATTTTCTCGAGATTCTCGGGCTGGAAGGGAAAAAGGGGAAACTTGTCACCCTTAGAGACATCCAAAGTTTCAAAGACACAGGACTCTACAACAACGACTGGACCCTGACATACGCCCTCCTCACCTACTACTTAGCCATTTTAATCAGAAAACTTCAACAGAAACGTGTCCTAGACGAGTTCCTAAAACAATTCAGCGACATGCAATTCTCAGGAGTGAGCAGTTTCGTCCAAACACTCCGTGGAGTTGGCGACTACTGCAAGAGTCACGGAGTAGATGCAACGGAGCTCGCTAGCACGAAAAATGACAGCGCGTTAGGCATCGAGTCTCTGTTAGCACAAGTTATGAAGGAGAATCAATCCTTTGAAGCCGTTCTTTCAAGCGTCCTTTCACGCGCCGAGAGCTCGCAGCTGAGGCTTGTCAAAAAACTGGTTCCGTACAGTGTTGAGAAGCCTGACTTGCTGAAACGTTTGTTTGAAGAGTCGTATTTGGGTAGAGAATTGTTCAAAAAGTTTTACAGTGTCTCACCTGTTTTCAACTTCAACGAATGCTTCTTAGATAAAGAGGAGTTTATTCCAACAAGGAAAACACTTCGCACGCTTTACTCCAGATTTGGTGAGCTATCGGTTTACTCAGAAAAACCTAGAGACCAAGCCATGTATCTTCTGAAAAAAAACGGTTTCGGAGAGTACTTTGAGGATAGGCTCATCTTTCATGAAGACTTGAGTGAACAACTTGGTAAGCCGAATCCAACTGTTCTCATCGAAATGGTTAAGAAAACTGTGGGAGATGTTAGCAAAATTGCGTATGTGGGAGACACTGTTGCAGACGCGATGTTAGTGAAGGGGGCTCGTTCAAGAGGCTTATCCAACCTATTGTTTTTCGGAGTTCTCTGCTCGTCTCAGTCTCCAGACGAGCTTCTCTCTCAGTTTATGAAATATGATGCTGATGTTGTTATGATGGACGTAAACGATATTCCATATATGTATGCTAGTTTAAAAGGAGAAATTTGAAATGAGAACGACAAGAGTGGAGAGAAAAACAACTGAGGTCGACATAGTCGTGGAGTTAAACGTTGACGGAAGGGGAAAAGGAAACGTGAAGACAGGCATCAAATTTCTAGACCACCTCCTCACATCTCTGTCAAAGCACTCTCTCTTTGACCTAACAGTCAAAGCTAAGGGAGCGCTGAAGCATCACGTGAGCGAAGACGTGGCTTTGGCACTTGGAAAGGCACTGAATCAAGCCTTAGCGGACAAGAAGGGCATCAAAAGATTTGGTTCAGCGTTTGTTTCGATGGACGATTCTCTTGCAAGAGCTGTATTAGACTTAGGTGGAAGACCATATTCCAACTTTGATCTCAAACTTGGCCGCGTCAAAATTGAAGACATGAAAACTGAGGACATTGTGCACTTTCTAGTTTCCTTTGCTCAAACTTCCAAGTTAAACCTACATCTAGCCGTCCTCTACGGCACCAACGAACACCACAAGATTGAGGCTGCAATAAAAGCTTTAGCCGTCGCCTTAAGAGAGGCTGTGACAATAGAGCCGAGGATGGCTGGCGACGTTCCCAGCGCAAAGGGGATGCTGTAACGAAGTGCTCGTCATACCAGCTGTTGACGTGATGCAGGGAAAATGCGTTCGCCTCGTTAAAGGCGACCCCACAAAAATGAAAGTCTACTTTGACAACCCAGTGGAGGCAGCCAGTCGATGGACGAACCAAGGAGCACAACTCATCCATCTAGTAGACCTTGACGCCGCCATCGGTGTCGGACAAAACATTGAAACCATAGGAAAAATCATTAAGAGAGTTTCAGTGAAAACACAGGTCGGCGGCGGAATCAGAACTCTAGAAAAAGCCGAGAAATTGATTAAACTGGGAGCTTCCAGAGTGATCTTTGGAACAGCCTGTCTCTTGAACTCGACACTGCTGGAAGATGCGATTCACCGCTTTGAATCGGAACGCGTCACCGCAGCCATAGACACAACAAGGAGAGGAAAAGTAGCGTTTCACGGCTGGCAAACCAAATCGGAAGTTGACTACTTGGACCTAGCCCGCTCCCTTGGGCTCATGGGGGTTGGAACCATAATCTTCACTTCAGTGAGTGTGGATGGAACTCTGAAGGGACCGCCCATTGAGCAGATTCGTGAAGTTGTGAGCGCAGTTAGAATTCCAGTGATTGCTTCTGGCGGCATAGGAAGTCTAAATGATTTAGTTGACGTAGCTAGAACT
>CP070759.1:953167-959910 GCA_020348945.1 Candidatus Bathyarchaeota archaeon | reverse complement strand
TTTCAAGTGTTTTTGATGAATAATCTATGCTTAGAGGTTCTATTTGTGAAATCACTATGTTGTTGCCTTTCTTTTTGTTTGCTAATGCGGTGCCAATTAAAGCCAGATTGTTTGACTCTGTTTCGCTGGGAACAAAGTTTATTTCTTCTATTGAAGCTGCTCCTATATAGTTAGCCAGTTGCTCAGAAGCTTTTTGAATCATTTCGTAGGCCATCCATCCAGGTTTGTGGGGGACTGTTGGATTGCCGTAGGCTTTCTCACAGAAGTAGGGAATCATTGCCTCCACTATTTCCATTGGCATGGGACTGGAGTTCTCCAAGTCTAGGTAAACTTCTCTTTCAATTCCCTCGTGGGCTTTAATTAATTCCTTGACACTTTCAAACATAGCAAAACTTCCTTTCCACTCTCTCTTAGTTAGAAGTGATTTCCCTGTTAAATTTTTCACTATATAACACGGTTACAAACTCGTACGTTTCTATCCATTATTGCGCGCGCATTTTCTCCCTGTAGAATGTTTTTTGCGCGCGTAAGTCATCCGCCTATGCGGTATCCTATGAGCAAACCGATGGTTATTGGAGCCAGCATCACTAACCCGAAGGTCATTGTTACCAAACCTGCCAGAGTGACGAGCTTCTCCGGAGTAATACTCAGCTCCTCCACTATGGCATCCCTAAGCGCGATCAGCAGAGTGTAGTTAAGCAGTGTGCCGATGAATCCCAAGATCAGTAACGCAATCATTCCCCTGATCAACTTCCGAAAGTAGTATCCAAACGCAAACCCGAGAGCAAACTCGATGATCAATATTATGTACGTAGCGGGGTTGGAGAGAATTAGAACAACAAGATCTTGAATAGCCATGCTAATCTGCCCATTTTTTCAAACGATTCCTTATTGTTTAGTGACTGCCCATAAAAAACTTGCTGCGCGCACAAACTCCAAATTAATATTTATACTTCACAAGTTTTATGCTGCCCAAAAGACCTTACAATAGAACAGTGACATGCATGCTGAACAAACAGGGTGCACTCTCGTTTGAATCGAGTAAATATCTAGAAAAAGGTGAAAATGTCATTTGGAGCGGTAAACCTGTTAAGGCACCCTTCATGCTCAGAGGACTTTCAGTTTCAGCTTTTGGGTTGCTATGGCTAAGCTTTTCTATGTTTGCGATGTGGTTGATGATGTTCCCTCCGTTTGGTGCAAAAGTAGAGAATTCAGGATTAGGTATTCTATTCCTTTTGGTTTTTGTCCTGATCGGTTTTGGATTAACGCTTGGCCCACCTATACCTACAATCTTGAGGTATAGGAAAACGAAGTATATGATTACTAACAGGAGGTTAATCACTCAGACCGGTGTGATAGGGTTGGACACAAGGTTTGTCGACTTAGATAAGATACAAGAAGTTCACGTCAAGGTTGGGCTTGGTGATAAGGTTTTCGGAACCGGATCATTAATGGTGGTAACGGCTGGTTTTGTTTTCATGGGCGTAACACGCCCCTACTGTTGTTTTGTGGGACTAAAAGAACCCTATGCAGTCCAAAAACTGCTCCAAGAAGCTATGCGCGCAAAAGAAAAATGAGAAAAAATCTCCTTCTTTACTTGTTCTAATCATTCTAAGTGAATGAACGATTCACCTTCACAATTTGCTATGTGTCATGCGCGCAAAGGAAAACCATTCTTCATTAAAAGCCCTCTATTATCACGTTCAACATCAATTTGAAGGATTTGAAAGTATTCTAGAGAGTAAGACCAACATTCAAGCAGCCGTTGAATACGTTTACATTTCAGATGGCGAAGCGCAAAAATAGGGAAAAAAGGAGGATGTTTTTTGGTTTATGGTTGTGGGGGAACGTTTGCTCCGAAGTTTTCTCTCCAAACAAAGAAGTCAAGCATATCTACGTACTCATCGCTGTTAAAGTCGGGATACAAGCCAGGAGGGCACTTGTTAGATTTTTTTCCAAAATTGTCTAGCCATATGTCGAAATCGTCCAGTTCAACCAGTCCGTTCAAGTCGGCGTCTCCTCCAAACTTGACTTTGACTGTGTCGCTGCCTTCAAACATTGTTTCGTCAGTGAGGCTTCCTGTTATTGTTAAAGTCACGTTGCCATATATTATTCCTAGAGTGTGGTAGATGTGGGCTGTGAGTGTGGTTCTGTTAAACTTAACCATCAAGTCTGGAATGCTATCGTTGTCGTAGTCTCCGATTTTTGTGGGAACAGGCACTGAATGATTGACCAGAAGACTCACAGGAAACGTGTTGTTTAGCTCGATCGAGTAAACGTCTATATCGCCTACGTTGTAACCTTCTGGAAGCTCAATATAGCATGTAATCCATTTACCTTGGCTCTTCAAGTTCAATGTATTTGGCTTACCATCCACGACTGCCGTGATTGCCAATGTTTTCAGTTCAATTGATTTGGACGCTATGTTGTCCTCTGGTTCTGAGTCTCCATCTAAAATTGCTTCAGCCGTTACCGTGTATGTGCCAGAATTTAAGCCTGTGGTGTTCCAGCTGAAGGTCAGGGTTGTTTGGTTTCCTGCACCTAAATTAGTAACGCTTTGCGTTCCTATTTCAGTTGGATTGGTGTAGCATGTAAGGTTGAAGGTTTCCGTGAAGTTGCCCTCGTTTGCAACGGTAACGTTAATGGAAACGATGTCCCCAAGAGTTGCTGTGGCTGGAACATCAAGGTTGGTGACGGCTACATCGTGAATTGGCGGCGGAATATTGTTGAAATAGCCGTCTTTTAGGTGTTCGGCACCCGTAAATCCGTTTATGATGTCATATTCGACTCCATACCCATCATCTGTGTATCCTTTGAGGCTGGTTTCTTCCATTCCAGTGCCAAGGATTATAGGAGAGTCTCCTATGCCTACCACTGTGAAGGTTACGTTGGCTAGGGTTCCCGGACCAGACGTTATAGGAACTGGTTTACCCATGGAAAAGAAGAACGCACCTGCCGATATTTTGCCATTGGTGTTGTCGGGAGTTCCAGGGATGAACTGGGCGGTTCCACCAACGATAAGGTCGCCGTTGGTAATTGAGACAGCGTGTATGACACTAGGATTGTAGTATAGGACGAAATCGTAACCCGTAATGTCGCTTCCGTTGTAGTCTGTTTTTATCGAGATGGTGAAGTTCTTGCCGGGTGTAAGCGTTGGATCTATTATTGAAGGTGGGTCCACGTAGATGGTGGGGTATATGGGTATCATAGCGGAAACAGGTTCAATCTTAAACGTCAACATCAACATGCTTGTTAACAGCAGTATCACCATTATTCCAGAAATTGTTTTTACCTTCATTTTCTTTCCCTTTCCACAATAACCAATACAATAACTGATATTTCTCTTTTGCGGAACAATCTTCTATGAGTCTAGAATATGAAGCATAGATAGGGCAACGCTGATGTGCATGTGATTGTTATGGCAAAGAATGTATGTGTTAGTTGCCTATTTTA
This sequence comes from Candidatus Bathyarchaeota archaeon, assembly GCA_020348945.1. Taxonomy (GTDB): domain Archaea; phylum Thermoproteota; class Bathyarchaeia; order Bathyarchaeales; family Bathyarchaeaceae. Next base: position 956,457 of record CP070759.1, on the reverse strand, counting down.
AAGAACACACGCACAGTCGCGGAGTACGTGGGGATGAAATTTGAAGAAAAGTTTCATTTTTGTGGGGATGCATAGAAGTGACAGCCACTGAAAGACGCTTAGAACTGCTAAAGATGGAAGGGATAGGCTTTAACCAAGCTGAGATAGTGAAGGACCCAAGCCAAAAACATAGTTTGTCAAACAGAACCATATACTGCGCTTTCGAGAACCGGGCTAACTGGTAACCCAGCCTACAGCAATTAACCGACCATGAAACTGTTCTGCTGAAAACCGTTAACCGCCACGAGCAAATCTACCGACAAGCAAGCAGAGTGTTATCTCCCGCGTTTTCCCTTTTTTACATACGTGTGCCTTTTGTGTCAGAAACAGTTATCTAGAATTTTTTCATTTTCAATCTTAGTGAAAAGCAGCATTGGATTTTTACTACCTTCTCGATGCAAAAACCGAAGGCAGAATCGTCATACTTAGATTCTACAATGCTCAAACAAACGAAACACTAGAGATAAGAAACTCAGACTACAAACCATATTTCTTTCTCCCACACCCATTGTCCAAAAAAGACGAAGAAGAAATTCGAAGCCTTTACGGAGAAACAGAAATTGTAGAGAAACGCAATCTATTCACAGATGAAACAAAAAAATTAACCAAGGTCACAGCCTACGTTCCAGACGCTGTCCGAAAAGCCAGCAAAACGTTTGAAAGAGTCTGGGAAACCAAAATAGCATATGCCCAAAGCTACATCTACGACCAAAACTTGATCTTCGGCGCACCTTACACCATGGCAGAAAACCAGCCAGTCTTAGTCACCAATGTATCGCAGAAACTTGAGAACCAATTTGAAAATGCTTTCGCGGAAATAAAAACCGTTGATCCGCTCAAATATGGGCAGGTCAAACATTGGTTTAATCTTTTGCATCAGCCTATACCTCAAGTTAAGCCTGAACCGATGGGTTTGAAACAAGTCAGTTCTGAACGTTTCCTTCAAGCATTCACGTTGGCGAGAATAGCGAACATTCCGGTCGCTGAGGCTTATCAAAGTCGAAGAGTAAGCTACTGGTTAAAATCCATGATTTACACTTATCTAAGAAAAAACAGCATTCTAATTCCTACATCAAAGGAACTACGCAAAGGCTTAGAAACCCACAGGGTTACAGGCGCCTTAACAGTCACGCCAAAAGCAGGAATATATTTTAACACGGTTGTCTGCGATTTTGAAAGTCTATATCCCAGCTGTATTGATAGTTACAATCTTTCCTACGAAACCGTGAACTGTCCACACGAAAAATGCAGAACTAATAGAATCAAAGAATGCCAGCAAAACTGGGTTTGCACAAAGAGAAGAGGTTTTTACTCTATACTTGTCGGCGCATTGAAAGATCTTCGCATACATTGGTTTAAACCTCTTTCCAAAAACATGAAAGTCTCAGAACAGGAAAGAAATTTTGCTCAAGCCATGGCTAGTCTACTAAAATTAATCAGCGTTTCCAGTTACGGCGTGACCGTGAGGATTCATGGGCTCGCTTGTCCACCACTAGCTGAATGCATCACTGGTTATGGGCGTTGGGCACTGCAAACCATGTGGGATATGGCTGATGCAAAGGGGCTTCATCCCACTTACGGTGACACAGATTCTATTTTCCTCGACAATCCACAACCAGCTCAAGTGGAATGGCTGATTGAAACAGTTAAGGAAAAACTCAAACTAGACCTAGCTATAGACAAACAATATGTACTTTGCGTTCTTCCAGCAGCAAAAAAAGCCTACTTCGGCATACTACCCGACGGAAAACCCGACATTAAAGGGCTCACAGCCATAAAATCTAACTCGCCCCTTTTCATTCAAAAGGTGTTTCAAGACTGCGTGAAAGAATTAAGCAATGTAAAAACTCTTGAAGAATACGAGTTAGCGAAGAAAAGAATAATTACAGTTGTTCAGCAAGCAGTGAATGAACTAAAAAACCGCAGAATCAAGCTTAAAGACTTAGTATATTCCGTGAAACTCTACTTTGACCCGAACGAACGTTTAGCGACAAACGTGAAGGTGACACCGCAACCATACCAATGTGCCATCCAATTGTTGGACTTGGGCAAAAAAGTCGATAAGGGCGACACGATGCACTTCATTAAGGTCAAGCCATTCAATTACAAAGGCAAAACATTCACCGTGAAACCGGTGGAAAGCGTGAAAGGTGTGAAGGAAATCAATGTGAAAGACTACGTTAGGAACGTGACAACCGCTTTAGACCAAACATTCGCTCCAATGGGCATAAAAACGCAGCAAAAACCAGAAACGAAAATTTCAGACTGGTTCCAAAATTAATGCACACTTTTTCCTTCGCAGAAGCGGGTTATGTATTCTAGCGCCACTTGTGTAGCTTTCTGTAAGGTTTCCTCGCCGATACCTGGAACTCCACACATCAACAGCATAACGTTCTTCGTTTTCATGGTTATCTTTGTGTTATCCGCGTCTCGATGGGGATAGACAGCCACCAGTTTTTCACCATCAGAAATCACTATTTCGCCTCCCTGAAGAACCATAGGCTTTTCCATTCCTATTCCCAAGAACTTTTCGCCTTCTGTTGCAAATCGCATGAGAAGGTCGCTTCTCAGCTTATCCGCATCAAAGGCTGCTAGAGCTATCTCAGTTTTAATAGAGGCTAAGTTGTAAGCGTCGACAAGAGTGTTTATGTTCGGTATAGCTTTTCCCCCGAGAACTCTCCTGATCAACGCTTCAGCAGCTGGCCTACTTTTAGTGGGGTCTATCCCAACTCCCCAAAAGAAGTCTCGATAGGCTCGAAAAGTGGGAAGGTTCCTCAGCGATTCCAAATCGTATTGTTCTCTCACCTGTTTCATCACCTTTTCTTTGAACCTTTCCAACTCCACGTTTCGTTTCTCCACCTTTACGCCTCTGATTTGACAAGTTAAAACTTTCAACTCTGGAAAACGCTTTTGAAGCTGGAATTCAATTCTAAGACTCACAGTTTTTCCATCTCCACTGACTGGTCTTGCATTGTTTGTAACATAAGAAATAACATTTACCAAATCACGCGAAATTTTTTACTGCATGCATGCAAAGTCCTTAGTGTTTGTTTTCAAGAATCTATTTGCTGGATCAATCTTTAAGACTTCACCGTTAACGTATTTGATGTTTTTTTTGTTCAGTAGGTTCAAATTTCTAGTGATCTGGCGGGGTTCCCTCCAGCTCATCATGTGCCAAGGGAGAGAAGGAGAGAATCTATGTTCAGTCTTCTTGTCGACAAGCATGATTTCATGTTCTCTACCTAATTTTC
>CP070759.1:876106-953067 GCA_020348945.1 Candidatus Bathyarchaeota archaeon | reverse complement strand
ATTCTGGGGATGAGTGACTGTAGATTCGAGACAATGGGGTCGACGATGCTGCGTAGCGTTTCTAGTTCATCTAGGTTTTTCTGAAGTTCGTTCAGCATTTTTTCACGTTCAGCGTTTTCTTCGTGAAGACGCTCAAGGAGGCTTTTTTTGTATTTTCCAGTGAGGTCTTGAAGGCACAGTGGGCATTTGCTTTCGGTTGTTAGGTTTGAAATGCGCTTTTGGGAGGTTAGCTTCTCCTTTTTCACAGTTTCTTGTTCGCCTCCAACCTTTGTTATCTGCTTCTCCAACGTCACAAGGTATTTCCTGAACTCCTCGATTGTTTGATCGGTTTTCATTCCTTCTTCGCTGAGTCTGTTTCGATGAGTTTTCTCTTGAATTTCCATGGATTTTAAGCGTTCTTCAGAGTTTTTGATGGTGAGTTTCTTTCGTTTAATTTCGTCCATCAGCCTCGTAGAAGTGTGTTCAATATTTGTGATGTTTGTTTGCAGTTGAGTTTCTCTTTTCCCCAACTCCTCGGTTTGTTTCCTCAAGTCTTCTAGGCTCTGAAGGCGGGAAGTTGCTTCATGGAAGGCGACTTCAGCTTGAGTGAACTTTTCCTTTAAATTCTCAAGTTCGACTTCTGTCAGTGAAAACTCTTCAACTGCTTTGTTGTAGTCAGCTTGAAGCTTTTCCATCCCTATGACATCGAAGTCGCGTTCGTAAGCTTTCTTTTCAACTTCGTATTCTCTTTGAAACACAGCTAAACTGCTCCATGCCAATTCGTAGTTGGAAAGTCCGAAAAGTTTGTCCAGTTTCTTCTGGCGTTCTCGTGGGGTCGCGTTAAGTAGTTCTTTTAATCGTTCTTGTCTCATCCAGACGACTTCGCGGAAGAGTTCCTTGTTGAGGCCAGTTATTGCTTCTAACTGTTCTATGACCGCGTCGCCCTTTATGCTGGCGATTAGTTTGTCTTCTTCAAAAAGTTTGAGTTGCTCCTTGTTTTGGCCTATGCTTTCTCCTTTTCTTCGGAGGGCTCTATGGAGCGTGTAGGTTTTTCCGTCGTGAACAAACTTTATAGTGACTTTGCCGATGTCCTTTCCCTCTCGAAGAAGGTAGTCGTAGCTTCTGCCAAGGGGGTCTCCGAAGAGGGCGAAGTCAATAGCGTAGAGTATGCTGGATTTTCCGCATCCTAAGCCGCCTACGAGGCAGTTGAAGCCTCTGGTAAAGGGAACCGTTGTTTTGGCGTGGGATCGAATGTTTTCTAGTTGCACAGCTTTAATTCTCACTTGAAAACTCCTCCAGAGCTTCCTTTACCTCGGTGTCTTCCTTCCTCACTAACGGCTCCATAAGGTCCACGGCGAGTCGGGCAATTCTTTCAGCTTGCTGAGGGTAGCGATCCGAGAAAATTTCAAGAAAGTATTCAAACGCTTTTGTCTTGAGGTCTTTGAGTTTGCCCTCAAATATGGAGCGGACAACCTCTTCGGAAATTTCGGTTTGTGTCAGTTGGATAAGGGGACGTACGAGGAGCGCTTTCTCTGCGGCGTTTTTGATTTTGGCGAGGTCAATTTCCCATCGTCCAGCTTCTGTGGGTAACGTTCCTCGCAGTACGGGAATGATTACTGCTCCGGCTTTGTCAGCTTCTTTCACTAGTTGCGTTGCCTTCTTTGTGATTGTTGAGGGGGTTGAGCCGCTGTAGTCGTGACTTAGGATGATGAAGCGTCGGGGGGTTTCGAGTTTGATGCGGTGAAGTTTGGGAATGCCTTTTTCGTTGACTTTTACATGGTAGAAGCCTTTTTCAACTTTGGCGTCCTCGTAGCTTACGGTTTCGGTGCATCCGCTGTAAACGAGGATTCCTTTTTTGAATGAATCCGTGCTTGGGATGTGAATGTGGCCACCTGCGTAATAGTTGAAGCCTTTTGGGAAGAGTTCTGGTCGAGCTTCTGCTTCCATTTGGTGGCGACTCACTCTGGGAATGTCTAGGCCCATGTGGAAAACAAAGATGTTGAAGAGGGAAGAGTTGGGTGTTGGCTTGTTTTCTTCCATAAAAATAGGCAGTTGCTCCTCAGTTCTTTGTTTTGTTCGGAAGTTGGGGACTCCGTAAACGTAGCAGCTTTCGTTTCGCCAACAAGCTCCTTCTTGGCGGGGCAGATACTGGATTAGGCCAGCGCTGTCCAGGGGGTTAAGAATGGTGCCTGTGATCACGTTGGGCGCTGAGTCGTGGGAGCCGTCCACGGTCAGCACGGGTATCCCGGCGTCTCTGAGTCGCCTGAAACTGGTTATAGCGTTTTCGAGGGTGATGTTGGATGGGCGGGCGTGTTGGAAAAAGTCTCCTGCGATGATCATGAAATCTGGTTTCAGCTCGATGGTTTTGTCCACTACCTCTTGGAATGCTGTGTTGAAGTCTTCTCGTCGAGTGTCTGAATTGTACTGTGTGTAGCCTAGGTGTAGGTCAGCCACGTGGACGAAGCTGAAAGGTTTCATGGGTGTCTCCTTCCTCTCCTATCTATTCTTTGTGACTTTTCAAGTTTTAGTGGGTGGTGTGCTTTTTAAAATTGAGTATAGAATACTTAGTCTAGAAAGTGTGTGGGAATGCTTACCTAAAATTTAAAGCATAACAATGAATCCGATCTTATTTGGAGCTTACATAAAAGTTTGCTCTATCGTTAAGTTTTGACTAGCCCAGCCTTTTTCAGTTTTTCAGTTATTTCACTGAATGTTTCTTTCACAGATTTTTTGAAACCCACATAAAGGATTCCGTCAATGTCGCTTGGCTTCTCTTTAGTGTCTTTTTGAAGAAGGCAACATACTCTGTCTCTTTCTAAAGCACCTGTGAAAAGTCCGTGTTCAAAAACAACGTTTTGATGTGCCCTCGCATTAAGATTATCAAGAATGTCACAAACGCTCTTTACAGTAATATTTTTCTTGCCTGTCAGCATGGTGGTTCTGCATTTGTCAATATTTTCACGTAGGCAACCTAAATCGTCTGGCGTAACAATAACAAAGGCATAACCCACGTTGTCCTTAATATATTCAAGTTGCTCAATTATTGTGTTGCTACCGCTTTTTTCCTTGAAGTTTTCAAACATTGTAGCGTCAATTTTCAACGTTTTTGTCAAGTATTTTTGAAGCCTCGATGCTTGGGTTTCGTCTCTACCGTGAACTATGAATACCTTTTCCTTTTTGCCAAGTGGTTTAGTGAGTGATTTAATCGGTTTTACTTCTTTCTGTGGTGGTGAAGTAATAAAAGTAAGTGTGGAGTCATCAACACCTTGCACTTTCCTTAAACTAATGCAATCCACAATGTAAGACACACGCTCTTGTGGATTTTCAACAGAGGATATTCCATCTGGAAGAATTATTTCTTCGAATGGCTTTTTGGATTTGAAAATGCGAATAGTATCTATGGCTGATGCAGGAACAAATCCCCCAAAAATTGGAACGGCTTTATTTTTCATGTAGGGAACGGCAAACAGTCTTTCCATTTCTTTTTTCGAGTAATTAAACATGAAAGATTTTTTCTTTTTTCCATTTTTCGCCGTATATTTAGTATAAATGTGGTAGTAAAGCATCTTCAACAGATAGTTGTTATCCGCAATTCATTCAAAAACCTATCGGAAGACGGTAGAATCTACAAAGAGAAGGCTTAGAGGGTTTCTAGTTCCTCTCTTTTATATGTCGTATTTGGTCCACATTTTGGGGTACGCGCGCGAAAACGTTATGCATGCATCGGAATAATCTAAAAAAGTTTACTAACGAGTCCTTCAATCCATTCAGGTTTAAAGACAGCGACAAACACTAGAATTATAGCTAAAAAAATGTATTTTCTAACATCCTTGGGAATACCTACGAATTTATCTAATAGTCGTTGTGAAGTTTTTTCAATTGGCTTGATTTCTTCATCTGGAAATATCTTTTTGAATGATGAAAGCACATTTTCTGTTTTTTCTCCAAGTATCCAATTTCCAAGATTTTTCAGATTTTCCGTAATCTCTTCAGAATTCATTAATTTCAAGTTGCAAATGTAAACTAACTTATCACTTTTAACCTTAATTCTCGCTATTCTAAGTTGTTCTTCAAGTCTTTCAAAAAACTTCTTCATCCATTTTTGTCGTTGGTTAAAATGCTGCGCACGCTTTTGTGTGTCAGAAATTTGGAGAATAAGCTCCTTAAACACTATTCTAAATTCACCCAAATCGGTTAACGCATTTGCGAATATAAAAAAAGGAATAGAAAACAAAACAAAAGACAAAGTCAAACTCCATAACCAATTAATAACATCTATGCTGCTGAACATAATTCTCAAGAACGTTGTCAAAACAAAGGTAAAGATTGAGATTGTAAGTATCTTATTCACCTTATAAGTAAACTCTAGAAAATTTAGCCCGCCTGTATTGTTGAATATCTTCTTAATAATCGCGCGCGTGTTGAATCCAATAGAAAGCAATACAATAGCTATAACCAAGAAAATAATCTCGCCAATACCCTCACCCCATTCGGCGGGGATAGGATAAACGAATGTTGATAATAGAGAAAAAATTCCACCTAATAAACTCAGCGAAATAATTCCACCATATAATATTGTCTTTGATTCGCCCCATTTCTCTATGGAATTCTCATAGGTAATGTTTTTAAAAGATATTTAATTACCCCCCATTCGCCTGACTTGACATTATCTATTTAACATAGGCTATAACTTTTTTCATCGATACAACCCGATACCTCTTGTGTGTGTGCCTTGGATTTTAGCATGCATGTATAGCCTATTTTAAACGAAGTCTAATTATCTCTCGTGTGAAACGAACAGAAAATAAAAGAAAAATCAACTATCCTACCAAGAAAAAAGACAAAAAATGGATCAAAGCTGCCATCGCGATCAGAGCTAAATACATAATCAGTACTGACAATCATCTTTTGTATCTCGCTCCAAACCGGTATAATGGCGATTTCACAGAGATAATAGAACCTTCTCAGTATATAGAGACACGTTGCTCAATTGAGAACTAGATGACTCGCGCGCGCATGCCAACTGGAGAAAAAGAAAAGCGCGTGTATATCCTACAAATCAGTGATAACTCAAGTAAAAGCTAGAGTCATCCTTCGTTAAACCGAACGTTTTCGGAATACCATTGATAAATTGTTACACATTCGTAAAGAGTAAGGTATCCAGTATTCCGTTAGAATCGACTTAAAAGACGGTTTTCGCTTGTGACTCTTATAGTATGCCGCTGTAGATAAGCTTCATCAATTTCAGGTCTAAAATATTAATCATACCGTTCCAATCCAGGTCAGCATTAGTTCTCTTCTAGACTTCAAACGGGCTACCAAGAGAGTTATTACGACTCCAGCTGAAGTGGACACTGCTCCAAAGAGAATAAGAAGGGCAACTAGTATTGGAGGCAAGGATACTTCAACGTTTATAGTTGGTTCGGTAGTTGGTGTGGAGCCTGAAATCATCAGGTCCCTATCTAGGAAACTCACCTTTCCATCATACTCGAGGATTGTTAGCCAAGCCTTATACTGGAAATTTTCTCCTATTCTAAGGTCTATCTTGGACAAGTCACCTTTGGAGAGTACAAACTCAATTGGCTCCCGACTTCCACCGGAAACTCTGTAGCTTGCCTTTTGGAAGGGGGAATATTTTTCATCCACTTTGTCCTCACTAAGGACAAACAGTGTTATCTTTGTTTCTCCACCTACTGGGCTTGTAATGACAAGAGGATAATAAAGGAAGTCTGAGTTAAATCTGTAAAGTATCGGGTCCACACTTCTCTCCTCTGAAGAAACAGTTATTAAATCCAGAACGTAGTAGCGGAATCCCCTATCTATGTAGTCTTCAACTACCGATTCAAAACTTCCTAAGGACACCACGTCATCAACACCACTGTTCTCCAGAAAGTTGTCTATCCAACTGCTCAGTTCGGAGGCGCTGCTTGCTTTGACGACCGTGATGTTGTGGGCGCCTATCTCCTCATGGAAGACAACTTCAACACTTCCAGAGCGAGCCTTATCTTCTGTATTATACAAGAACAGGCTCAAGCCTTCATTCCAGATTAGACGTTGAATTTCTTCGAAGGATTGGAAGCTTGCAGTCTCCACAGTAGGTTTCGAAGGAAGAGGAAGAATCTCAACAATCAAGGTTTCTTGGCTTGAGATTATGTCTGTTGAAAGTATCATTATCTCCTCTTGTCCGTTCCATGCGAGTATTGCTTTCTGTCCTGGCTCATAGACCGAGATTTCAGGGTAGACGGGAATCATCCCTCTGTCAGCATAAACAGAAGGGAAAAACAGAGAAGCCAATAACAAGGACGCAAATATGCAGATGAAGCAACTCTTCTGCAAATAAACCCCTTTAAGTTCTTGTTTTTCGTCTCTTATAATGCTACGGATTAGAACACCCGAACAAGCAATGTTCTAATTTCAGAACAAACGCAGTCATTTGCGTGCACGCACAATCTGTTTTTGGGTTTGGGATATGGTCCAAATGTGCCGTGTCAATGGCTACGTCATTCGCGGGGATTGAGCCCCAAAACATTTTTTCTAACGGGACCCAAAACTACACTCCTTCTCAATCTCAACGCTACTTTCAAAGAAAAACATTGCTTCCAACATTCTACTATCATGAAACTCCAAACAAGACAACGAAATGTATAAATGAGAAACTTTCTTCAGTAACATTCTGGTCGGGCAACGGGCGGTAGCTCAGCTTGGTAGAGCTTCCGAGCCAGCCACAACCGTGACTGACGGAGACGCTGTAGACGCCTACCCTAGGTAGATGCTCACCCAGCCTATCAAGCGCACAGACACCGGGTTGTCGCAGGAGAGCTTAAAACAAGCTTTTAGCTCGGCGAATTCAAAATGGAGGAAAACCTCCATGAAACTCCTGCCCGCCCGACCACCAAATTATGCTCAGATGTTTTGCGAAGGACTTTTCGACATAAATAACGCCAAGAGACCGCTAACTAAAGCTGGAGCAGGCAAAAAATATACAACCGGCTCAAGTTGACGTAACAACGGAAAGGTCGAAGTGAAATAGTAACACAAAACAATGGTCACTACTCCTCCAGCGAAATTTAAAAATCCTCCTCTTCCAGTCTGGTTTCTCCATATCAAGTAGCTGCCGAAAACAAGTGTCAAGGTTAATGCGGTTGCTATTCCTTCCATTATGTAGGCTCTCACTAGAAAAGACCTGCTTAGCATAGCAAGGTGAAGGTAAATAGTGGTCACATGAATCCCAATCAAAACAATGTTTATCGAACCTAGCCACCCCAAAGCCGAACTAATCAACGTATACCTTGTCTTTGCCAACAGAGTTCTCAACTGGTTGCAACGAACTTCAACGTTTAATTCCATTTCACTCCCTCCTCATAATCCAAACCGCCATGCAACATCCCACCACAACAATCCCTGACAAAACCGATGAAACAGAAAGCCCAGCTGTGCTAACCGAATTCAAAGCTGCAGTTGTCCCATTCGAATCAGGCAAATCCGCTTTCACCACACCCACATCTGTCTCAACCACAGCAACACTCCCATGAATTGAAACTATGATCCCTTGAATCTCACCAACTGCAGTCTCTATGGTAGCTACATCTCCATCAATTGTAACCACCGTAGCATTAGTGTTCTCAACAATTGGTTTAATGTAAGCAACATCAGCCTTAATCTCGCCAATATCAGTTTCCATAACCACCACATCTCCTTGCACCGAAACTATCTTAGCGTCAGTGGACACGAGATTCACCTTGATCACACCAATGTCCGTCTGAACAGTGGCTACATTATCTTTAACGGCCAAGAGGCTAGCACTCCAATCGGTCAATGTCAAACTCACCAAGAAACTGCTGAGGGAAGCCCCACTAACCCCGTCCGCATCCGCTTGGACACTTAAAGTGTACGTACCATCAGAGGCATTAGCTGAAATTTTGTAGGCTACAAGATAGATGCCTGTGACTACGTTTTCAGCAGTCAAAGTCTCGACGGTTCTATCAGGCTTGTGAATTGTTGCGTTAATTTCGGTGACATTGACAGGAACCCCGTTAAGAGTCGTGAGCACGTAAAAGTCCGCTGCCTCTGTCCTAAAGTGCACTGAGCCAACATCCACTTCCACGCTTAAAACATCCACATCCGTGCCACCAGCCACCGTTACCATATACACCGCTTCAGCGTAGACACCGTAACCATCCAGTGCCTTAACCACATGGGCACCAGCCTCCGCCACAGGCACATTGAAGACCGCTACAAAACTTCCATCAACATTGGTTGTGGTAGTTGCCATTGGCGAGTCATCAAACTTCACCGTGACACTTGAGTTAAACGCGAATCCTGATCCACTAACAGTTACCTTAGTTCCCAACGGACCAGAGGTTGGATCGATAGTTATGCTGGGAGGCAGTGTCGCTGGCTCACTGACCCACGTTACTGCACGGATGAAAATCGTCTTAGCTTCATCGGTCCAAGCGTTGCTGATGTGTGTGTAAATGTTTTGTGAAAGCCCAGCTAAAAGTAGATGAACATTCCCATTTTCCCTTACATCATATGCAATACCACCGCCTATGACACCAATCCGGTCAGTACCAACATCCGCTATCGTCAACCCTGAATAACGATAAAACCACGCGGAGTCGTACCAGCCGCCGTTGATAATAGATATTTTTTCACCCACACTCCATCCTTCAAAGATTGGATGTTTCGTGGCCACCTCATAATACACGTCACCCTCAGAATATGCATGGTACGAACCCTTCGGATCATTGAAATACTGTTGTAACAGAGAAATACCGTATGGCGACCACCGTCCCGGCCATGTGCTAGTGAAGACGAGCCCCACTTGATAACCATCAGCGGCGTCAATTAAGGCAGAAAAAGTTTCGTTACCCGGATCAGTGGGTAAGTTAACCACAATCACGTCATAGTTATAGATATCTTGCGTCACGTTCCATTCTCTTTCGTGAGCACTGATGTTCCTCATGAGAAGATCAGTAATTTCCCCTCTAAAATCTCCTAATATTGCAACCTTCACAGTTGACTCCAACTGAACGTCTACGGTTGTGATTTGATTTTCGAAGACTTCCGCGTAACGGGTTACTGATGGCTTGTAACCCCATTTCCAAGCGTCAACATCATAGATTCCAACTGGAGCTTCTATAACGTAGTAACCAGAGTCGTCTGTTTCAGTAGGTCTTAACGGCGTGTTCAACAACGTAATGGTTGCGTTTGCTATAATACTGTCCATTCCAACGCGAGTAACGAAACCCGCGATAGACCCTCGGGGTAGCGGTGCCAGTTCGAAATCAAGCCTAGCCCACTCCTTCTCAACCACCTCTGCTGTGGCGTTCTGTTCATGGTATCCAAACGAGCTGGCTGTTAACGAGTAATTGCCTGGATACAACCAGATTTTGTAATATCCGTCCGCGTCTGTTTGTTTGCTTCCCCACGAGACTTCTAATGCGGTTACTTGAGCTCCCCATTCAATCAACTCTGAGATTTCAGCATCTGTCACGTAACCTTCAACACCAGAGTTCAAGAATGCCAGTTCCACAGCCGCGTATGCATCGATAACGCCCCAACCGTACCTAATGTCTTGACCAGCATCGCCCAGATCCTCCACGGTTATTTTGAGCAAAGCGTAAACGCTGTCAACGGTCATATCCGGGTTGGCATGAAGCATCAACGCGACAGTTCCAGCCACGTGTGGAGTTGCCATTGATGTGCCCGACCAGTATTCCCATTCTCCTGAGGGCAAAGATGAGTAAATATATACGCCTGGCGCACTGAAATCTGGTTTTATGTAAGGTTCAGAATGCGAAGCCGCCCAATCTACCACTTCACCACTACTCCACCACGCAACATTATCGTACTCGTCTATGGCGCCGATTCCGAAGCTTTCGTAAACGTTGCCTGGGCTCCCTGACGATTCTTCCCCGTTGTTGCCTGCTGCCGCAACTGGCACCACACCAGCTGCCCTCATGTTCTGAATAGGTTCTATCATCTCTTCATAATAGCCGTAGGTGCCCCAAGACATGCTAACAACATGCGCCCCCTCACCTACAGGATTTCCATACTGATCAAACGGATTTACCGCCCACTGCATACCCGCTATAACTTGAGCGAATGACCCCGAACCATACGGCAACACTAACCCGTGCATGAGCCAAGCGCCTGGCGCGACACCTATAGCGACGCTGCTCGCGTTCCCCCCAAGAACTGTGCCGGATGCGTGAGTTCCGTGGCCATGTGTGTCGTGTGGTGTTGAATTTGTAACAGCGTTGCCAGACCAGTCGAACTCAATCCATCCGCCAGGAAACGTTGGATCCGACGCGTTATCAGTCCACATTTTTCCCTCAAGGTCTGGATGACCTATGTCAACACCCGTGTCTAACACGGCTACGCGTATATCCGAACCGTTGAAACCTAGATCCCAAGCTTCTGGAGCATTAATTTTATCCAAACCCCACGTAACGTCACTGGAACTCATGTTGCTTTCACTCATGGTTTCAGGAACAGTAACCTCAAAGTTTTCGAAAACCTCCTCCACATCCTCCAAGTAAGTGAGCTCGTACAAGGTGTCAACGGTAACGTTAGCTAGTATGGCGTTAATGAGCCAAAAAGTATTCAAAATCACAGCATCCTTTTCTCCCCTCAAAAACTCCAGCACACGCCCTTGAACTCTATCTGCACCCGACCTCAACACATCAACCGTTGTACCACTTTCGTCAGCGCGAAAATCAGCATCACGCAACTTAATGACCAGGGTGATCGCGCGACCAACATCATCAGCTTCGTCTAACTGTTGCTGAAGAGGACTGCTCAACTTCTCCAATGAAGGCAACTTAGCGCCTGTTTCCACCAAAAAAAATAACGTGGCACCTGCCGACGCCGTTATTGCTATAGAACACAGCAAGAGAAGACTAATGAATTCTCTTCGTCTAAATGTTGAGAGGACGTTCATTTCGGTGCCTTCTAAGCATATCGTAACTATTAATACACAATATATATCCTGAGACATATAAATATATTTATTCAGCATATTTAACAATACTCGACAATAGCAATTATAATTCAAAGTAACGATTCCAAGTAAACAACCCACTGAAATCCATGCTAGAAATGGCTTTCCGAGGTAATGAACTGTTTGAATAAAAGAGATCTAGTCATATGGGACTTAAAAATTAAAATATGCGAAAAGTTAGAAAGAAGAGACGTAATTATATTTTTAACCTGAAAAGGTCGTTGAACTCAATGGGGAAGATTTCTCGAGTATTCGAGGAAGCCCGTAAGGAGAGGAGAAAACATCTGCTGGAACCCGAGGCGAAAGCAGTATGCACGGAGTACGGAATACCCGTAACGAAGTTCCAGGTGGCAGAAAACACTGAGGAGGCGGTGCGGTTTGCGGAGGAAACAGGTTATCCAGTGGTTCTTAAGATCGTTTCTCCCGATATCATCCACAAGTTTGACGTGGACGGGGTGATTCTTAATCTCAAGAGTTCTGAGGAAGTCAAAGACGCTTACAAGAGAATACTGGTGAACGTGAAGAAGCATAAGCCCGACGCCAAGATTGTGGGCATTTTGGTGCAGGAGATGATTCCTCCTTCAACCGAGGTCATTGTCGGAGCGACCGAGGACCCACAGTTTGGACCAGCGTTAATGTTTGGGCTCGGCGGAATCTTTGTAGAGGTTCTTAAAGATGTGTCTTTTAGAATCGCTCCAATCACCAGATCAGATGCTGAGGAAATGATCACTGAGGTGAAGGGATACCCGATTCTCAGAGGCTATCGCGGTCAGCCTCCAGCGGACATTAACGCCATCGTAGAGATTTTGCTGAACACATCAAGACTGGTGATAGATCACCCGGAGATCAAGGAGCTTGACCTGAACCCAATTCTGGTCTACGAAAATGGAGCAAAAACAGTTGATGCAAGAATTATACTGGGATAAAAGCTTCAAGCATCCCAAAAACGCGGTTTACTCCGGTTTTGCATTTCGCCCGACGTTCCTTTCCTCGTTCGATTTGATGGGAGATGCTTTCAAGCCGTTTCAGAAACGATTGGCGCTGGAAAACCGTTTGTTAAAAAATTCGCTGTGTCTCATTGCATCTGCAAAGAGAACTGGAACCTCCCTATTTTCACTTCAAAGGGGGGAAAAAGTATTGATTCAGCAGGTCCTTCAATGGGTCAAAGCCGATGCAGAGGTAGGAGAACTTGTCTAATCCTCTTAAGCAGAGAATTGAAGAATTAAACAGTAAGCTTGCTTCCCTCAAGGAAGAGCTTGACAAACTGAATCCAGAAGCCCGAAAGTGGGCTGAAAAGAGAAACTCCATACATAAACAAATCAAGGCTCTACGAACAAAAGTCGATGATCTTAAAGAAAAACGCGACGAGTTAAACAAGAAGGTTCAAGAACTCAAGAACATGCGCGAACAAGCGAGGACAGAGCGCAGGGAAAAGCGTACTCAAATCCTGAAGCTTAAGGAAAAATTGAGGCGTCCCACAGAGAAGAAGCCTATTCGAAACATGCGGGACGTAGAAAGTGAAATTGAAAGACTAGAATGGGAGATTCAAACCACCTCCCTCCCAGTTCGTGAGGAGAAGATTTTAATTGATCAGGTGAGGGCTCTCGAAAACCAACTGTTGACACACAAACAGATACGTAAATTGGAAGAGAGCTTTCTTGAATTGCAGGCTGAGGAGAAAGCGTTAGAAACAAAAGCTAATCTTCACCACGAAAAGCTCTCGGAACTAGCCAAGCAAAGCCAAAGCTTTCATGAAAAAGTATCCGAAATATTTAACAAGATTCACGCCTTTCAAGTTGATGCAGATGACGCACATCAAAAATACGTCGAAATCAAGCAAAAAGCCCAAGCTCTGCATCAAGAACGCGCGGAATTTTTGCGCCAAGCCAACTCTCTCATGCAAGAGCTTCGTCAAACAGAAGAGAAAAAGCAGCTTAAGCGTCAACGTGAGCTTCGCAAAGAATTAGTAGACAAGGCATTAGGCAAAATGAAACGGGGCGAGAAACTAACTTGGGAAGAGTTCAAAGTAGTGACTGAGCAGAAGAAGGTAAAATCACCAAAAAAGACCCGCAAAGGGTGATTACCAATTCAGAAGCTTAAAATGGAGCATGAGTAAAATTAAAGTGATAAGCAAGCATTAATCAGGGGTTGGAGAACTAGAATGCCCAAGTCTAAAAAAGGAAAGACGGAGCGCATCCTCGTTCTCTGCGTCGACAGAGACGACGACCTAGGTGTGAAAGCAGGAATAGGCACACCTGTTCTTGGAAGAAAAGAAAACGTCAACGCCGCCACCGCCCTTATCCTGAGGGATCCTGAAGAACCTGACGCCAACGCCATGTTCGAGGCGGTCAGGGTCTACGATCGCTTGCGGGAAGAGATTAAGGAGGCGCTTGGAGAGTGTCAGATAGCCACTATCACAGGCTCTGAACTGGGCGGCGTGGGAGCTGATAGAAAACTCGTATCTGAACTCACAGATGTGTTGGAAAAATTTCCTGCAACCGATGTTGTTTTGGTCACCGACGGCTATGGGGACGAGGTGATTTTGCCACTGGTTGAGTCGAGGGTGCCCGTGACCTCTGTTCGAAGAATTGTTGTAGCCCACAGTAAATCAGTTGAGGAAACTCTGGCAGTATTTTCTCGTTACTTAAAAATTCTCATTAAGAACCCTCGTTATTCTCGAATCGCACTTGGATTGCCTGGAATCCTTCTGTTAATTTTAGGTGTTTTGGCCCTTTCCCCAATTACTATCCAACCTCACCATGTTTGGATAGCCATTTTCCTTGTTTTTGGCACATTCCTTTTTGTAAAGGGATTCGGATTCGATAGAACAGCTCAAGATTTCTACAATTGGGTCCAAGAATATTCTCCTCCGCCTTTCCCCGTGCAAATAGCAAGTTTTTCCGCTGCTGCTGGACTCTTGTTGGTTGCCATTGGCAGTTATCAGGGAGCACATTTTGCAAACTCGTATACTATGCAAAACCCTCCACCAAACCCCAGTCAATGGATCGCAATTGTTCCTAGGTTGGTGGGAGAGTTCATTTCTGGGTCAATAGCTCTTATTGTGATTGGTATCTGCGTTCTGTTCTTGGGTAGGATGGTACGGTGGTTCCTTGAACGGGATTCTAGAGTGTTACGCACAGTCGTCATCGTAGTTGCATGTGCTTGTTCATGGGGAATCTTTTACGAAGCGTCCCAAATTCTCATCAATCCCTCTTTAGAATACACAACCCTTGTAATTGCTATTGTTGCCAGCATAATCTTAACAGTGGTCGCCGTTTCAGTTACCAGCTTGTTACACAGAAAATATGCAAGCTTTTTCATGGAGAAAGATGGGAAAATTGAGAAAGGCTGAGATAGCGATAATCGGCGGAACAGGCTTAGAAGCCTTGTTAAAAAGCACAAAACAGATTCTAGTAGAAACCCCCTATGGACTTCTGCCTCCTACATCAGTCGGCAAGATTGATAAAAAGACCGTGGCTTTTTTGCCTCGCCACGGCATTCACCATTCGGTTCCCCCTCACCAAGTGAATTATCGAGCTAACGTGTACGGCCTGCACAAGATCGGTGTTAAACGGATAACCGCCACAAACGCCGTGGGTGCTATAAATCTTGACTTTAAGCCGGGAGACCTAGTGGTTCCACACGACCTGATCGATTTTACTAGGTGTCGTCAGCTCACGTTTTATGATGAGACACCAGTTACACATATAGATGTATCTCAGCCATACTGTCCGGAGATTCGTGGCCTTTTAATTGAAAAGGCAAAGGAGTTCGGTGTGCAAGTGCGGGATCAAGCTGTTCTTGTTTGCACTGAGGGCCCTCGCTATGAGACCCCCGCGGAAATCGAGATGTTTAGGCAGTTGGGATGCGATATCGTGGGCATGACTGGAATGCCCGAGGCGGTGCTCGCCCGCGAGCTGGAGATATGCTACGCAACCTTGTGTTTCGTTTCAAACTTGGCTGCGGGAATGCAGCGGCGATTAACAGCCAACGAAGTGGTGGAAGTAGCGAAGCAAAAACTGCCGATCATGCAGCAAATTTTAAGAGAGGCTGTCAAACATCTACCAGAAGACCGTTGCTGTCCTTGCGCACACGCGCTTAGAGACGCGAGACTTCGGGGTTAAATTATGCTGGAAACGTTGCTGTCTATGCTTGGCGTTTACAAGGCGTATGAGAAGTGGTTGTGGTATCAGGTGAAGGGCGGTTTGAAGCCTGAGCACATTGCCATCATACTCGATGGTAATCGTCGCTGGGCTTCGGAGAGACTGTTAAACCCGTGGGTTGGTCATCACCATGGTGCCGACAAAATTCAGGATTTGCTGAGGTGGTGTCTCGATTTGGGAGTGAAATCGATCACCCTATATGCTTTTTCCACCGAGAACTTTCAACGTCCCCCAGATGAGGTGAGTGAAATAATGAAGATCGCTGAGGAAAAACTACGTGAGATTCTCGAAGACGAGCTGATTCACACACGTAAGGTTAAGGTCAGAGCGATTGGTAGGCTTGGCCTTTTGCCGAAGAGCGTCCAAGAGATGGTTTGGAAGGTGGAGGAGGCTACGAAGGATTATGACGAGCACTTTCTGAACGTGGCGCTGGCTTATGGTGGGAGGGCGGAAATTGTGGATGCCACGAGGGAGATTGCTAAGAAAGTGAAGAAAGGAGAGTTGGCTCCTGAGGGAATAGACGAGGGGGTGTTTGAAAGTCATCTGTACACGGCTTACATGCCTAAGCAGGACCCAGACCTAGTTATTCGGACTTCCGGGGAGGAGCGACTGAGCGGTTTTTTCCTGTGGCAGTGCGCCTACAGCGAGCTCTGTTTCTTGGACGTTTACTGGCCAGACTTCCGACGAATAGATCTCTTGCGAACTGTTCGGACGTATCAGAGAAGAAAACGACGCTTCGGCACTTGAAAGGTTAGGTTCTCTTTTTTGCACTTACGATTGAAATAACATCTCTGTCTTTCAGAACGTGGTTTTCTCCAATTCTCTTTTTTTCGCGAGCCTCTACCGCGTAAATGAAGCTTTCTCCCAGTTCTGTGTGAATCTTATAGGCCAGTTGGCGTGCGGTGGTTCCGTAAGGCACGATGTACGCGTGTGGAAGAATCCTCCCTTCGTGATCACTAAGGTGCTCAAGGTCTTCCACTGGATAAACAACGATCATGTTTAGGAGTTGGAAGAAAGCCCTGTTGATTGCTTGTTGGACGCCGGTGGACTCAAATTTCTGTAGTACTTTTTCTCGAATCGTCAGCAACGCCTTTTTTTGGACAGCTGTCAGTTTTTCGGGTTTCGTGATTGTGAAGTTGTGGTTTCCTGGTTTGTAGTCAATTAGTTCTTTTTCTCGGGCTCTCCTCAGCGCCAATTCTGCTTCTGCACAACATGGAATAATTGTGTAACCAGTCTTTTTCAGTTTCTCCACATTTTCCTCTGCATGCGGAAGGTCAATCTTGTTAGCTGCGATTAGCATGGGTTTGGAGACTCTTCTTAACACGTCTAGAAATTCAATAAGATCGTTGTCGCTCCACATGGTTGGTTTCTCAACATTTAGAGTAGTTTTTCTCAGCGCCTCAAAGATGTGGCTTCTCTTTATTGTTAGTCCGCTCAAACGATTTTCAAGAAGAGTAAGCAGGTCTGCTTTAGCTGATTCAGCGGTTCTGGCGAGTTTGGGCCAGTCTTTCTTGAGTATTTGGGTGAGCCACATGGTTATCTCTGTCTCTAGGAATTTCACGTCTTCCGTGGGGTCGTGGGTTCCGGGTTTGCATGTTTTTCCTTCGGAGTCTGTTGCTCCAGCGGCGTCGACTGTGTGGATGAGGGCGTCTGCTTTTCTGATTTCGTCTAGAAACTGGTTTCCAAGTCCTCTTCCTTGCCAGGCACCTGGTACCAACCCGGCGCAGTCGATTAGCTCAACTGGGATCAAGCGTATTCCGTCTAGGCATAGCGAGTTTTGGGGTTTGTCTTTTACGTTGAGTTCTTTGCATACGCAGGGTGAGCGTATGTATCCTATTCCTCGGTTTGGTTTTATGGTGGTAAATGGATAGCTTCCGATTTCAACTGGGACTAAGGTTGCAGCTGAGAAAAAGGTGGACTTGCCTGTATTAGGCTTTCCAACGACGCCTACCATCAAGGCTCCGAGCTTCCTACCTAAAATGTAGGTGCATTATCTAAATGAAGTTTGAGGTTGGTAAAAAATTTGTTGCGATGTTTCTCTGCTTCTGCTTGGAATCACTTTGTCGCTGAGCAGTAGGATTAAAGGTATTATGGTTTGGTGAACTAAGAAATAAAAGGTCATGTGTCAGTATAATGTACTTTAGAGGTGAATGAGATGGAAATCTTCTATTATCAAGATGTTGTAGCAAAAGATGTGGAGAATGGGGCTTCAAAATTAAAGGTGAGATGGCTTATCACTGAGGAGATGGGGGCTAAAAACTTTGCAATGAGATTGTTCGAGATGGAGTCTGGAGGTTACAGTCCTTTTCACAGTCATCCTTGGGAACATGAGGTCTTTGTTCTGGAAGGTGAAGGTTTTGTTATTGGTGGGGAAGAAGAGAGAAAGTTTAGAGTTGGCGATGTTATTTTCATTCCTTCAAATGAGGAACATCAGTTCAAAAACAGTGGCGAAAAAACTGTGAAGTTTCTCTGTCTTATACCGTATACGCGTAAGTGAAACTGCACGCGCTCGGCTTTTATTACCTTTAATTTTCATGCTGTTGAAAAGACTTGAAATTTGCACTTATTTTTCTGAAAGCTTTGTTTCTGTGTTAATCCTTATAATGTGGAGTGATATTACCTTCAGTATCCTTCAAAATGTGGTGAAGCAATGGGAGAATCGAAAAAATATGTTCACTTGGCTCTTGAAATGGGAGCTGAGAACGCGAAAATTGTGTCAGTTCAGGATTTAGTGTTTGATCCGAGAACGCTTTTGAAGTGCATGTACGGTTGTGAGGATTGGGGGAAACGTTGGTCGTGTCCATCTGCTCCAAAGGCGCTTATGCCGTGGGATGCTGAAAAGATTTTGCGGAGGTATAGTCGCGGCATAATTGTGCAGGCTCATGACGCTGAGCGTTTGCAGGAGATTGCGTATATGATAGAGTTGGAAGCTTTCTATGATGGTTATCCCTTAGCTTTTGCGTTGGCTGAGTGTTATCTTTGTGAAACTTGTACGTTTCCTGCTCCTTGCATTTTTCCGACAAAGGCGAGGCCGTCAATGCAGGCTTTGGGTATAGATGTTTTTGCCACTGTTAAAAAGCTGGGGCTTCCGATAAATACTCTTAGGAGTAAGGATGAGACTCCCAATTACTATGGGCTTGTGTTGCTTGAGTAGTGGGTGAATTTTTCACTTAGGGTCTCTATTGTTGGAGATAATGCTGGCAGGTCAAGAGAGTTGAAGCTGGTTCGCTACCTTCATTCTGGCGTCGAATCTTATGGTTTCCTAATCAACGATGAGGTTGTTGGTTTACCAGTGCTCTCAAAGGTTTTGAGGCATCCTTTTCCACTGAACTTGGAGAGATTGATATCGCTTGGAGTGGAAGGTGCTACTGCCGCAGAGGAGTTGATGCGCATTTCGCCAGAAGATGTGAGGAGGGAGGCATCGTTAAGAGTGGGTGATGTTACTCTTTTGGCTCCTGTTCTTTCTCCTCCTAAGATTATTTGTTTAGGTCTGAACTATCGAGATCACGCTGAAGAGGCGGGGGCAAAGATACCTAAAAACCTTATAATTTTCATGAAACCCAGAACGGCTATTGTTGGTCCTAACGAGTCCATAGTCTATCCGAGTTTTGTGAAAAAGTTGGATTATGAAGCGGAGTTAGCTGTGGTTATGGGGCGGAGAGGCAAAAATATACCTGTCTCGGATGTTGAAAAGCATGTTTTCGGATATACGGCGTTTAACGATGTTTCTGCCCGGGACATTCAGTTCGGAGACAAACAGTGGACGAGGGGGAAGAGCTTTGACACCTTTGCTCCTATGGGACCGTGCATTACCCTTGCAAAACAGATTCCAAACCCAAACAACTTGTGGATGCGCACGAGGGTAAATGGAGAAGTGAGGCAAAATTCTTCCACACGGAATATGGTGTTCAGCGTGTACGAAGTGGTTCATCAGCTCAGTCGTGTGATGACGTTGGAACCAGGTGATGTCATCGCCACTGGGACTCCTGCAGGCGTAGCTGCCTTTATGAAACCGCATCCCAGATATCTTTCTCCAGGCGACATGGTTGAGGTGGAAATTGAGAAAATCGGAACCCTGAGAAACGCGGTTGCAAAGGAAAGTCAAAATTAAGTGGACACTTGAACTGGAAACGAAGCAAACCTCGTGTTTTAGACAAATATACTGGTATGACCACTAGGCACGCAACTCATTCTATGCGGAACGTGAATTAGGTTAACACCAAGTCATCTCCTTCGCTTTCTATACAGCATATAGCCCCCTCTCCCCTCTTTTGGCGCAAGCAGTTTTTCAGAGAAAAACCTGTTTTCAACATACCTCTGCGCTATATGATCCAAATATGACAAAGGACTCTGGGGTCAAAATCTCGAGACGAAGAAAATAACTGCTATTTATAGAATTCACCTAGAACTTCACGGATTCTTCTTGAAGATCTATGAAATGGAGATGTCCTCCGCAATTCCCTTTTTTCTGAAAGAAAGAAGCATATAGGCATTCAAGCATCACGAGAAAATGAATAAAATCATAAATAGCACACAGAGTTAATAATGTGCTACGTTCTAAAATGGGTGATTCATATGGCGAACCCAGAGCATGTGGCAATAGTGCGGAAAGGAGCCGCTTGTATTGAAGAGTGGAGGCAAAAGCACCCAGAACAAACTCTCGATCTTTTTCAAGCCCAACTCCCTGACGCTGACCTCAGTGGGGCCAACCTCACCGCAGCTAACCTCTTTGGAGCCAATCTTATTGGGGCTAACCTCTCTAAAGCTAATCTTTCTGGGGCCAACCTCGTCGGGGCCTACATCATGGAAGCCAATCTTTCTAGGGCCAATCTCTCTAAAGTCAACTTTTCTATGGCCAAAGCTTATGGTGCCGACTTTTCTGGGGCCAATCTTTCTGAAGCCGAACTCGTCCAAGTCAATCTACATAAAGCTAACCTCTCTAAAGCTAATCTTTCCGGGGCCAGCCTCGAAAAGTCCACTCTCTTTAGAGCTAATCTTTCTGGGGCTAACCTCTCTAAAGCCGACCTTTCTTTCGCCAGCGCTTATGGTGCCAACTTTTCTGGGGTGATTTGTTCTGGGGCCGATCTCTTTGGAATTGACCTTAGTGATGCTAACCTCTCTAAAGCCGACCTTTCTGGAACCAGCCTCATACGTGCCACCTTAGATTCTATCAAGCTCTTAGAGACTAACCTCTCCAATACCGACCTTAGAGGCGCCAAACTCTTAGAATCTGACGCTTCTAATGTCAACCTTACGGGCGCAATAATGAGTATTACAACATTAGGAGGTTGTAATCTGGCGCATGGTGTGGGGCTTGAAACTGTGAAACACGAGGGACCATCCAACATAGATGTCAACACGCTAATAATTTCATTTAGGAGGTCAGGAAACTGCTTCACGTCCGAGCTGAAGACCTTTTTCCTTAACTCAGGCATACCTAAAGAGCTTCTTGAGACGTTGCCAAGAATCCTAGCAGAGGTTCAATACTGCACCTGCTTCGTCTGCTATGGACAGCCAGACCTAGGCTTTGCAGAGAGGCTGGTGAAAGATCTGAAAGAGAGAGGAGTATCTTGCTGGCTCTACTCTATGGACGCCACTCCAGGCAAAAAGGTCTGGGGAGAAATCATTGAGAAGAGACGGGAGGCAGAGAAGATGATTATACTATGCTCTGCTGAGGCTCTTGTGCGAGACGGAGTTCTAAAGGAGATTGAAGAGCAGATAGACGAAGACCCGGACAAGATGGTGCCGATATCTCTGGACAACCTATGGAAAGAGAATGGCTTCTCGGTTAAACGAGGGAAACGAGATCTGAAACCCTCCCTTCTGGAACGAAACTATGCGGACTTCACCGATGAATCAATGTATAACAACTCTTTCCGCAAGCTGTTGAGAGGGCTAAAACGCACATAGAGATAGCTCCCCTTCTCCCCACTTTAGCGCAAGCTGTTTTTCTGAAAAATGCTGTTTTCAACATACCTTTTCACTATATGATCCAGCTATGTTACGTCAGTAGCGGGAATTGGGTCAAGTATTTTTTCTATTGGGTCCCAAATCTACTCAGTTTCAGGCCCTCGGCTCTGCAGCATTCTATAATGGCACGCCCCCGCGGTGTCAGTCGGTACCATTTAGTGGGAAAGAAGCCAGCACCGAGATGATAGAGCTCAATCAGGTCTAATGTTAAGCAGTACCGGAGTAGTGTTTACTTCATCTTGCTTGATATTCCACAAAACTTATACAGAAATTCAATGACTGTGGGATTGTGATGGTTCATGTCTAAGGAAGATGAAATGTTGGAAGAGCTAAAGCGAATCAGAGAGTTGCTTGAAACGAAACCTCCTCCATCGCCACCAAAAGGACTCTGGAATGAATTCTTGGACTTCCTTTCAAAGTATAAGGTCATGGGTCTCGCTGTTGCTTTCATCATGGCTCTTTATCTTGGCAACCTAGTTCAAGCATTAGTTAAGGATTTAGTGATGCCAGTTATTGGCTTGGCATTACCAGGTCTTGGTGATCTAGCAACCTATCAGATAGAGATCTTTCAGCAAATATTCGGGATAGGAGACTTCCTAGTTCATCTAATAACCTTCGCCATCGTAACCTTCGTAATCTTCATACTAGTCAAGGTCACCAAAAGATGGGGAATCGAATAGCATAAACTAGAGACAAACAGTTCCAAAAACAAAAGTCAGAAAACAAGGCATACTCAATCATCAACTCTCTCTTTTCATCTGTTAATTATTTCATTTGAAGTTGCATTAAAGATTTAAGGAGAAACCTTCTTTTGGTTTCGCTATGACTTGGCTTCAATAGTTTAGGTTTTGATTTTTTCGCCTTTTATGGAGAGAGAGGATTTGTAAGGTTAAACCGATAGATAACCATCAAAAATAGTGTTATTCTCATCATAAGAGCTTACTACTCTTTTTTCTTCTCTATAGGGGTGGGAGAAAGTCGTAAGTAAATAAAGATAAATATGTATTAATGCAACCGAATGCGTGTATAGAAAAAAGAGGGGAAATTGAGAAGCGTCGGTCTTACTCATTCGCCTCTCTCAAACAGTAAGTAATGATTGACAAGGGTTGGAGATCCTTGGGCTTGATAGGTGTGTAGACGCCAGCCATTCCTTTGGTGTTCCTCAATTGTTTTACCGACATTCTTATGATGACCAACTTGCACACATACGTATTCTTTCAACTTAACATCGCCTTACATATCCCTGTAATTCTTTTCCTTAAATTATTAATGCAACTTGAAATGAAAATAGCAAAGTAGAAGGTGAGAAGATGTCTAAAGCAAATCCAGTAGGAATGCATGCTAAACCCAAAAATTCTAATTGAAAAATGAAGTAGTATTTACTTAAGAGGTTACCTACATGTTTGCCATCGTTCAAACATTGGCAGTGGTAGGCGCTTGGTGGGATTAGAATAGTTGAAACAAAATGTAAATCTGTGATTGAACATTTAAGACTTCCCGTGCGCGCATTAGGGAATCAGTTGTTTTGGTCCCTAGAGGTCCATTAGGCATGTATGCATGCATCGAGGACAGGTTACTTGGAAACATTTGGTTCTGTTCGGGCCCGCATTATTCACTCTTACTCTTTCTTTTGCCCGGGCATCCCTGGCATCTTCATCATCTGAGGCATATTCTTCATGGCTTCTTTGACTATTTCCATTAAGGCCTCGTTTATCTCTACTTCAATAGTGATTTTCGCTTGTCCCTTCTTCTCTTCAACCATCACATCACCTCCTGATACGTTTTAATGCCTGAATCAACGTGTCTCTTAGTATTCTACTTGCTTGTTTCGATGTTAAATCTAGATCGAGGTAAATTTTATAATGAAACTTCCCAATCCTTTTCGTTTTGGTTTTATAACCATCAATCAACCCCTTGTTCTTCCATTCTTTTAGCTTTCTTCCCACTAGGAAGGAGACAAAACGAGGTGATATTGGCTCAAATAATAAGACAAATTTCGTAAGAATAGAAGAAAAAGTCGTGGACAACTTATCTCCAACTTCATTATTGCTAATCGTCTAGTAAAGGCTTGCATGCCATGCATCTATTCTCTACCCACGCATCTAGATGTTTAGTTGCGTGCAAAATACGGATAAGGAAGTATAAGCTAATAAGCGTATGTGACTGTTGTGCCACAGTCACATAAGGTTAAAAGTCCACAATTACAAATTAGAACACTAATTGAAAACCCAGATGAACACCTTTTGAAAACGCGCGGAGAGGTGGATTTAGGATGAAGAGACAACGGATCGAGATTACGGCTCAGATTTTGATGTTCTGCATGGACTCCAAACGAAAGACGCGCATTATGTACATGAACAACTTGAGTCATTTACAACTTAAAAATTACTTGACGCTTCTTACATCACGTAATCTGCTTGCGCACAATTCAGACACATATGTAACAACCGAGAAGGGACACCGCTTCCTAGAGGCCTTCGCTCAGCTCAAAGACGTCCTTGAGGACCACACGCGTAGGTCTTTTGTGGAGATTAGCGATAGCTGTGAGGTAAGAGCCATGTTAGATGTCTTTCCAATGTCGAGAGACAAGCGCGAGGCGAAATAACAATGGTGTTGAGAAACGCTATGGAAGCTGACAAAGAAAAACTCCTATTTCATTTGTTCTTTTTGAAAAACGACGAAAATTGTTTGCAAATTTAGGTAGGCGTTAATCAACCCGTAGATTCCTAAACCTGTCATAAGTAAGCTCTCATAAGTAAGCTCACCGCCAGAAACGGTATGAACGTTAGAATGTTTGAAAAGTCTGAGAGAGATATCACGCCGTTGCCAATATTCACGTATAGATTCAACAAAAAGATTATTCCAACATAAAGAAAATAGGCACTCCCAATGATGAGAAAAATAAACCCAACTGCCAAATTTCTTTTTCCCATCCAGTACATGATTCCGAGAAATATCAAAACAGCAACAATAAGGATGAACTCGACCAATCCGAATATAGCCATTAAACCACTCTCTTCTTTCATGTATCATTCCATTTTAAGTTGTATTAATAATTTAAGGCACACAAAAAAAATGTGCATATGAAAAAGATTGTGTACTAAGAATAGATGTTAGCTTGTGAGCTTAATATCTATTTCTTCTTGGTGGTCTTCTTTTTGCGTAGCATTCTCGGCAATATATGGGTCTGCTTTGGTCTGGTTTGAAAGGGACTTGACATTTTTGTCCACATTCAGCGCAGACTGCATCGTGCATTTCTCTTGGTCTACCATAAGACATTCATGTTGCACCTCCTATTCACTAAAAGAACTAGTTTTCGCCCAAGATACTAATTCTAAGGGATGCTTACTGTAGAGTTGCTTATAAACTTGTGTTCGCGCATTTTTGGGTTTGGGTTAAAACTTTAGGTCCCCCCACACAAATAAAAAACGAATTTGTTACACACCGACGAATAGTGATTGTGTGTCGGGAAATGTGTTTGTGGATGTTGGGGGTGGTCAAGGAGAGCATAGGAAAGAGCGAAAGGAGAAAGGGATTAAGATTTCAACACATGATAACTAGCTTCTCTCCTAAACCACCAAATACGTAGTGTAACCCTCTTGTTATAAGCATTTCGGTATATAGCTGGTTAGCCTTCCAGTGTCTCTATTTTCCCAATCTTTAAACCAGTTCATCGTGTTGCCTTGCATATTCAAGATATGGCGATTGAGGAGATTTTTTGAAAGTGAAAGGAGCTGAAAATAAGGTTCTAACAGGTAGAAACCATCTTTCTCCCCAACCACCAGAACCAACTAATATAAACCAAACACTATAAAAATGTTTCCAACACAAACCTAATCCTGTCCCTCCAACCTGCTCGTCCAATATTCAATAGAATCCATCTTAATTTTCAAAACTCTCCAGAATCCAACTTCAAACATCAACAACCAGAAAACACTGATAGAAGTACACGTGACCCAACTACACTGCATCAACCACAGAGAATTGGGCCCCAAAACATTTTTTCTAACGGGACCCAAAACTACACTCCCTCTCAACCTCACCAATCACACCACTACTATCAGAAAAAAACATTGCTTCCAACATCCCACCATCATTAGAATCCAAAAAGAACCGCATTTTAACAACAGAACCAGATCCTACCTAGAACATCCAAAAACGTTTAATTAGACTTATGATTTGAAACGTAAATGGGCCGGTAGTTCAGTGGCATGAATGCCGCCCTCGCACGGCGGAGGTCGCGGGTTCAACTCCCGCCCGGTCCACATACGCTCCGGTAGTATAGTCCGGTCAAGTATAGCGGCCTCTCGTCCTCTACAACACTGGAGAGAAAGCCGCCGACCCGGGTTCAAATCCCGGCCGGAGCACCAAACTTCTTTAAAGAGACAGCCTTGCACGTGCACTGCTCTGCAGTTTTTGTTTAGGTTCAGATGAGTTTGAAGCGTGAACTTGGCTTACTGTATTTAGACCAACGTGCATGATATGAAATTGGAAGAAAGACACTAGTTTTCTAATGTTTTTTCCTCTGCTAAGTACTTCAGTTATAGAGGTTTAGGAACGATTCAATACCCTCTCACTCTCCCACCTCTCTCTCAAAACATTACTTGCCTATCAAAGTATGTAAATTAGCTTTTTGAAGCAGACTGCCGAAAGTTTTCTTATTCTTAACGTGAGAAATTCATTGAGATAGTCTTCTTCTCTTAGAGTAGTAAATGTACCAACCATTGCTAAACTATTCTTAAAGCCATGAAGAAAAGAGCCTTTACACTGTAAAGTAATTAGCCTCTCCAATTAACAGACTATCCGTTCCATCCTGAAAATTTCATTATCGGCTTCAAAATCCTCTTGCCATGTTTCCACCGATAATACATGGCGTAGGCAACCATTCCACCAAGCCGTATCTTCCAACGATCATCCTCTGGAACAAAAACCTCTATGTTATGTTTCCAGCATGTAGCTACAAGCTCCCACTGCAATGACGTTAAATGGTTCAAGTCCATGTGTCGTGCTTCTCTGAGCATGCAGTCTTCTTCTGAAGTAAACAGCAGAGGCACATAGAATATTTTGCTATGTTTCAGTTTGTCTAATAATTCAAGCGTCGCAATTGTATCTTTATCGTTTTCACTAGGCAAGCCAATGATTAATGTTACCAATGGCCAAATACGGTTCTCATTCAAAATTTCAATCCCTTTCGTCACGATGTCATGCCATTCTTCAGGTTTGTACGGCAACACCTTGCCCCTCATATACTCATTCATAAGTCGAATGCTTCCTGTCTCTATGCCAATTTCAACCGAACTATGCCTAGTGCCTTTCGAAACCCACCGCGATTTCTCAAAAAGAACCGGACCAATTTCTTCAACAACCCTAGGATCATAGACAACAGGCGCCAACGACGCATGAGCAGGTTGAATGTACTCTACTCCAGGCACAGCAGCAATTGATTCAATCAACTTTACAATCGCTTCACGATTTGGCAGAAACTTCTCCCTAGACTGATACAAGAACAAATCTTCACTAGCCAAAATGGTCATTTTCGTGCCTTTACTCGCGTTCAATTCAACCTCTTTCAAGACATGTTCTAAAGGAAAAGAGTAACGCCTTCGTGACGTTGGCGAACAAAACCTACAACCACGTCCACAACCGCGCATAATCTCCACAATGCCAAAAATCGAAGGGTGAATAATGCATGGAATTTCTTCTGGATCAGGAGGCTTGGTTTCAACTACTGGCGGAAGTTTCTCGTCATTGAGGGCCATGCGAAAAATTTTCAAAGCTGTCTTTTCACCTTCGCCCATGATGATGCAGTCTATGCCGTATTTTTTCTGCAGTTTCGCTTTGTGAATCTGCCACGCACCTGAGCCTCCAAGGATTATTTTAGCGCCCCATTTTCGCAGAATTGGATTGTCTACTAGTTCTCTGAATTCAGCAGCTGCTATGGGTTTTCCGCCAAAGCCTACAAATGATGTGTAAGTTCGGCTGACGAAACCTGTTCCAACTGGCTCCATAGAGGTTATTCCAATAACCTTTGTTTTCGGTCCCACAACTTTTTGCAGATTATTCGGATGCACGACCACAACGTTTTCGGCGCCAAATTTCTTAATCAACACGGCTTCGATTTTTCGCATTCCATAAGGTGCATATTTAGCGGTGCCATCTCCATTGTTGGGCACTGGTGGGTACCAATATTTTCTCAGCAATTTTCTCGGAATAATGCCTGTTGGGAAACCTCCCGTAAATGCCTTAAAGGGATTGAGTTTAAAATCGCTCATATCAGTAGCAGAACCCGTGAGAACAATGGAAAC
The DNA here is from genome assembly GCA_020348945.1 of Candidatus Bathyarchaeota archaeon. Lineage (GTDB taxonomy): Archaea > Thermoproteota > Bathyarchaeia > Bathyarchaeales > Bathyarchaeaceae. The sequence goes on along the minus strand of CP070759.1, from coordinate 925,645 downwards.
TCCCTTGACCTCTGAGGGAACAACCCTTTCTTGCGGCATACCTCGCAATTTTGTAAGGTTAGTTTAATAAGTTTTTTAGTCAAGTAACTAATAGGATTGTTAAATTAAACTTATAGAATTTTTGAGCATGGTGAACGTGTGCGCGCAGCAAAATAGTTTATTTCTCAGCCGATGCATTACGTGAATTTTTTTATCACAGAAAGGAAGTATGTAAGGTTTGTTTGAAGGAGGATGAATGAGTTTAAGCGAGTAATCGTAGTCACGGGCACTCCCGGAGTGGGAAAAACAACTGTCTCCCAAATCTTAGGCTCCAAGCTAAACGCCACCCACATCGATCTAACAAAACTCGTTAAGGAAGAAGCGCTTACCAGCGGCGTGGACAAAATCAGAGGAACTCTGATTGCTGATATGGAGAAGGTTTCAGAACGAATGCAAAAACTCATAGAAGATTGTAAACGCGACATCGTAGTCGACGGTCACTACGCCGTCAATGTTTTGCCTGCCAAAGACATTCACTTTGTCTTTGTTCTTAGACGGAATCCTGAAGAGTTAAGAGAGGCAATGAAGAACCGCGGGTTTAAGGGAAGAAAACTTTGGGAAAACCTAGCTGCTGAAGTTTTGGATGTTTGTCTGTGGAACGCTGTACGGGCTTGCGGCTCTGAAAAAGTGTGTGAAATCGATACTAGTGGCAAAAAAATTGAAGAAGTGGTGGAGGAGATAGTTTCGGTTTTAGAGGGAAAAAGAAAACTCAGCATTGGCATAGTGGACTGGTTGGGAAGACTGGAAAGAGAAGGGCGATTAAATGATTTTCTAAAAGACTTTTAATCTATCCTAGTCCCCGCAGGATTTGACGTTTCATTAATAACGTGACGCCTCGGCGGTTGGCATATGCCTTGGCGTGTCCGCTAAACTTCCCAGAAACCATCACTGGGTTTACAAAACCAACATCTGCCGAAGCCTTGTCCATTTTTATCACCATGTTGATGCCAACCGTTCGTCTCCAGTCTCTGATCCAGACTAATTGCCGTTCTTTGCCCTTGCGGATAACGAGGTCAAAGCTGTGTGGGAGCCCGGAAAATCCTTCTAAAACAGTGTTCTTCTCTATCTTGTAGCCTCGCTGTCTGAAATACTTGATTGCAAGGTCAACGAGGGGAACACGACTCATTTATTAGCATCCTCTTACAGCAATTAAACGGCACTGAGGAAAAACCTTTCGCTTATTGAGGCACGTCGAATGCACATGGTGATCGTTTGCTCCAAGTGTGGACAACTCCTGCTGGCTAAAAACACTCAGAAAACGAGGCGATGCCCTCACTGCGAAGCCCGATTGGTTTTGGAAAAAGTGAAGAAAGTTGCTCATGCAAAATCTGCTTCAGAAGCATCAAGTCTCATACGAGCCTTAAAAAGGAAAAGAGCAGACTCTCCAAACCTTTAGCCACTTTTCTTCAGCAATCGCTGTCCCTCTCTCAGCAGTCGTTGCACCATGTCGTCGCTAGTTGCCTCTGCGTAAACCCTCATGATAAGTTCCGTTTCTGAAGCCCTTATTAGAAGCCAACTCCGCTGGTCAGCGAAGTGAAACTTAATTCCGTTAATAACCTCAACTCCACGATAAGTGCTGACTTTCTTCACCTTTAAACCACATACTTGGCGTGGCGGATTGGATTGCATGTTGGGGATAAGTTCCATGCGATTAGGTTTGTCATATGTCAGGTCGATTCGATCATAGTGCATCTCGCCAAACTCGTCCTTCAAATCCTTCAGAAGATCATTGATGCTTTTTTCTTCTATCGCCATCATCTCCAAGATGAAGAGAGATGCCAGTATCCCGTCGCGTTCTGGCACATGGTTTTTGAAGCCAGCGCCTCCGCTTTCTTCTCCACCGATGAGGATGTCCTCCTTGAGCATGAGTTCGCATATGTTTTTGAAGCCCACCGCCGTTTCGTAAAGAGGCAAACCCAGCTTCTCAGCCACTCTAGGCACAATGTTGCACACGGACGCAGTTTTAACCACTCCACCCCTCCAACCTTTATTGTGGTACAGATGCAGGATGAATAGCGCAAGAGCTTCATGGGGCGAGACAAACTCTCCTTTCGATGTGATTAACCCGAACCTGTCCGCGTCTCCGTCCGTGGCCAATCCAATATCAGCGCCCCACTCAACCACCGTGTCAATCAAGGGCTGCAAGTTTTGGGGGATGGGTTCGGGTTTCACTCCGCCAAACGTCGGGTCAGGCTTGAAGCGAATGTTCTTTAACTGGCATTTTGTAGTCGACAATAATCTTTCAATAATTCTGTCTCCGGCCCCGTGCATGGCATCAACAACGATTTTGAAACCAGCTTCTCCGATGAGCTGTAAATCCACCAGACTTTTTATTCTGTTAAGGTAATCAGCTTCAAAATCCACTTCCCTAACGTATCGCTTCGCCTTTTCCTCATCATACTTTACGGGATTTCTATAAAGAAGGCTCTCGATTTCTTTAGTGATTTGAGTGAGGGCTGACCCACCGTACTCAGGCTTAAACTTGATCCCATTATACATGGACGGATTGTGGCTGGCAGTGATGACTACTCCTCCGCCTGCGTTGCGGTTCTTTACGGTGAAGGAAACTATGGGCGTAGGGGTTGGTTTGGAAGCTAAACGAACTTGAATGTCGTTGCTGGCCACCACTTCAGCAAAGCTTCTTGCAAACATGTCTGACAGAAACCGTGTGTCGTAACCAACAATCAAATCCTTTTGATCTAAACTCTTGGTTTTAAGGTAGTCGGCTACGGCTTGAGCAACCACTTTAACATTGTCGAATGTAAATTCTTGGGCAATTACTCCGCGCCAACCGTCTGTTCCAAAAATTATCCGTTTCAATCAACCCTCTCCATCATGATTTTAGTGTGCATGACTAGTCTTTGGATTCAAATAATAGAGTTTACCTTATCTAACCAACGCTCCAGATAGGTTTTAAGAAGTTCGTTAACATAAGCCTTACGAATTAGGAGGTTCAGCCGTCGCATTTACAGAAAAAAATGAGGGGTTAAGGAGTTGCATTGTTAGTCACCTATCATCCTGTCGCTGAGTCGGCACCGAGAATGCGCGCGCAAATTAATGTGTTATTTCTCGATCAATTTTGCGAGTACACAGACTCTTGCCCAAGTCTTTACCAATTGGACAATCTTCCGGATTGCACATTATCCCATGATGCCCCTTTTCATAGTATGGAAAGAGCCAATCTGTGATTGAACAGAACTTCTCTTTTCCTTTGTGGCATAGCTGGTTATCGCCGAATGGACATAGACTGCATTCCATGGACCTGCATTTATTAGCTCCGAGTTCAAATGTTACATCGAAGATAGATGGTGAAAGATCATATCTCAATGCCAGTTCTCTTGCTGTTTGCTTTGGTTTTTGTTTCAAGAATTTTGGGAGTTCGCTGAGCAACGCTTTGAATAATCGCTGATTCCACATGTCTCCTGGTAGCTCGACTTCCTTAGGATCAAACCTGCTTTTATCATTCCATATACTAAACAGAGCGTTGCCGTTATTGTTCCCATGGACTTCGATCAGCGCTTTCTGGAACAGATTTAGTACAGATGGATCTCTTCTCAAAAACATTATGAACATCCATAGTCTTTTCCGTGGTTTCTCTCGAAATCTGTGAAGTTCGGTTAGTGTTGGATCCAGAGAGATTAAGATGTTGCTGAACATCCATCCGTCAAGGAAATATGCCATTTTTAGGACACCGTTTTTTCCATGGCATCCTGCTATGAGCTCACCTAATACCTTAGCAAACTTGATACCCAAGTTTGGCTCAGGCTTATTGTATCGTGTTAAAAACTCAAAGGAGTTGTTAATTCGCTTGTAGTCATCTCTGACCAAGCCAATTTTTCCACCGTTGAAAAAGATGTCCCCCAATATGTTTCCCTTACGATCCCTTCGTAGGTTTTCTATCTTATCTTTCACTTCAGAAAATGATCGTGGATTGTCTTCTATCAATCTCAGCATTGCTTTCTCTCCCTTGGTCCATAGGGTAACATATCCGTAGAACTGGTCTATAATGCTGCAAAGCCAGAAGAGGAAAAGACGAGTTGAAGCCTTGAGTTGCGAGTTTCTAAATATATTCTTTCCAAGAACGCCCCAGTTAACAGTAGACCTGAACCTTAACTCATCGAGCTTCCGGCACACCCTCACAAATGAGCTGGTAATATCAGTTTTCATTTTCTCAGCCCTATCTATAGACGGCTGGCTTAAATGATTATACACGCTTATCTCATATGTGTAAACTTGAATTGGATTTCATAAGTGAAAACTTTGCGCGCGCATGCCTATCAGAGCAGGTAGGAAATAATGAGTAAGAATATAGTTTAGTAAGACACAATTTTTAAACATCTGCGCATTCTTGCTTATTCTCACACACAGAGGTTTCATTAAATGATCAGTAAGACTGAAATTCCAAATTTCACTCTTCTGCTTATAGGCGTGATTCTGTTAGTGTTCGCGTTCTTTAACGCGTACAGTTTCCTTCAAAAAGATTTAAGCATAGTCTCTACCTCTGGTATTGAGAATCTTTTCGGTGAAGCTTTAGGTCCGCTGATTGAGGCAAGCATTCGAGTAATGTATCTTGGCATAATGGGATGGATCGGCTCCATAGTGACGATAAGGGGAGTGCAACTTCTCACTTCACCAAAACCAGAAACTGTTCCAAAAATCGAGCCCGTGAAGCAGAGTTCCAAAAATTCTGGACATTCTTCAGCGAAGACTAAAGGAAAGAAGAGCAAATGAAGCCAGCCATAAGGGCGCTGGGCATAGCAACAATCATAATTTGGATATTCTTGATTGCTTTTTCGGTTACGGCTCTTTACTCGGTTATGAACTTAGGCTTTGGCTTTGGAGAAGTCCAATTTCTTCCATCAACTACGGGCGTGGTGCTTTCGTTGCCTTTCTTCATCAACAACAGTGGCTACTATGATTTATCCGAGTTGAACATTACGACACGTATAACGGATTCCAACGAAACAGCGCTAAGTGTATCCGAAACCTTTGTTCCCTTGGTCTCAACGGGTAACAGTGTTGAGGCAGCGCACAACATTTCCATTGATCTAAGCGATGTCATGGAGCGTATCGGACTTATCTTTGAAGACAGCTTTTTCGTGTTTGAGACATTTGTAGCGTTGAATTTTGCACGTTTTGTTCCAGTTCAGTTGTCTATGAACATGACAGTGCCTTGGGGAGCGCCCTTCAATAATGTCTCTGTCGGAGAAATTTCTGTTCTTCCCTTTAACAGCACTCATGTTAGAGTAGGAATACCGCTAAGCTTCGAAAATAATTCTTATTTTGACATAACGGGAACGATGAAACTGGAAATGTACAATGATGTGGATGAGCTGGTAACCTTTGGAGAAACTAGTCTAGATGCACCGTCGCAAAGCATGTATAATGACCAAATTAATATGCAACCCGCAGATGCCTCGAAACTAACAGACAGTGGGCAAGTGCATTTCATTTTTGAAACTCCTGTATTTACAGTGGAGCAGTGGATGCCCTATGGTTAAAAAGGTAAACACAAAAGGACTCGTAAAGAAGCTGATTCCAAGAATTCTCAAGGCAGCAATATGGGGTACGCTCACGTTTGTTTTTGTTTACTACCTGCCAACGCTCATATATCCCATGAGCTTCCTTCCTGCCGGTTACAATCAGTTTTTCTATTTGTTCGCGGGGATATGTGTTTTCTTCGCTGTCGTCACCAAGCTTTTTTCCGGAACTATTCTTGAATACGCATTTAGCATAGCGAAAGCTTTGATCATAATAATTTACTTTATCAGTGTCTTCAATGGCGGTATTGTAAGTTTGACAATGCCCATGGAAGAGGCCACGGTGAATCTTGTAGTTGACCTTAAAGCAATCTTGACGATACTCATTTTAGTTAATCTTTTAGGGATTGCAAAAACCATGTTTCAACTAACGAGGTTTTTAGCAAAAAAAGTTGAAACTGGCCATTTTTCTGTGCATTGATGAAAAAGTATTCGGTGTAGCTTCTGAATGATGAAAGATGAGAAAACAACAAAACTTGGTTATTTTTCGTTCGTTGCTTCTCTTTCTTATCTTGGAATTTTTTCTTCATCCCACCTTACCAATGATATTTTCTGGAACGAGTTCAAACGGGGTTGCTAAATCCCTTGTTTTCACAGAATCCCAACCAGTCTCTTCGGGAAAACCTGTTTTTCAAAAAGGAATGTCTTACACGACTTGGTCTAGCAACGCTTACAATGGTTCTGATTCCGACGAGTCTCTGAGGCTCTTAACAGAAACAAACACAGAGTGGGTGGCGATTGCTGTCTTTTGGTATCAAACTAACATATCTTCACACGATATTCACGCTGACCCCGAACGCACACCAACCAACGAGTCGGTTGCCCATGCCATCAGCCAAGCCCACAATCTGGGTTTGAAGGTCATGCTGAAACCAATGCTTGATCCGTTGGAAAGTGAAGGACCACGTCTATGGCCCGTTTGGAGAGGCGAAATTCCACCATCTGACGAGTGGTTTGAAAGCTACTCCAGCTTCATCAACTTTTTCGCCGAGTTTGCTGAACAAAACGATGTAGAGCTTTTCTCAGTCGGATGTGAACTCAAAGAAACAACTCGAGAAAAACAGCAATGGGAAAACATCGTTTCAGGGGTGCGTGAACGGTACTCTGGACCCCTCACATACGCTGCAGACTGGTCTAACTTCCAAAACATTGAGTGGTGGGATTCCCTGGACTACGTTGGAATAGACGCTTACTTCCCCTTATCACTTCTAAAATACGACCCCACTTTTGAAGAGCTGAAAAACGCTTGGATCGGTTATGCAAAGGAAATTGAAACTTGGCAGTCAACAGTAGATAAGCCAATAATTTTCACAGAGATCGGCTATCGAAGTGGCGATGGCACAAACATGACACCTGGAAACTATTGGACGGATTTCTCTGTTGATCTTCAAGAACAGGTGGACTGCTACGAAGCCGCTTTTCAGACGCTTTGGAATGAGAGCTGGTTCTACGGCTTCTATTGGTGGAACTGGGACACCAATCCCAACGCTGGTGGATCAGATGATACTGACTACACTCCGCAAAACAAGCCAGTTCAAGATGTTGTTACGCAGTGGTATTCTCTGAGTAGGCGAGTCCTTGTGATAGATGAAACCTTTGTCACTGTTGAGAGGAGTGGTGTTAACAAGGACCAGTGGGTTGGTTTTCACGTCAGTTGGGAACACAATGACACTGATGTGGTTGAAGCCAAGGTTTACGTGAACGGAACCGAACATGTAACGAACAGAACTGGATGGGCAAGCTTCAGTGCATCATACGACACCGTAGGCAACCGTTCGTGGACTGTCACTGATGTTCGACACCCCGAAGCGAATTGTTACAAAGAAACTGTTGTTAACCCGTACATCATTTGGGACAAAACGGAAATAGCAGAAGTGAACGTGGATACAACTACTTTTGGAGTGTTAAAGGTGAGTGTGAATGTTGTCTATGTTTTCGACGAGACTTCGGTGACAGGCGCAACCACGATTGTGAATGGAAAACTATGTGGAGAAATTGAATCTGGTGTTTACGAGTGTACAATATCTACTTGGAATCCCTACCAAAGTGTGACGGTTCACGTTGAACACTCAAACCTTTCACGAACAACCAAGACAATCTCAACAGCGCACACCATGAACATTGTCTTATACCTCACAGCTGTCATCACAGCAACTTCAATAGCAGCCTTACTTGTTGCATATGTTTACAAGCGTTCTATATTTCGAAGATCCTGACATTTTGAGTGCAGGTCGCCGCAACACAACTTTTCAAGGTTCACTCTCAATTTTCCATTCAGTTCCTTTTGGCGTATCTTCAAGAACAAGCTCTAACGCTTTCAGCTTGGCTCTGATATCATCCGCTGTCTCCCAATCTCCCCGTTCACGCAACTGCCTCCGTATTTCAATAATTAACTTCATAAGATTCTCTACAAGCTTGTCAGTTTCAGGCTTCCGCCTCTCCATCTTAATGCCAAAAACATCTTCCACCAGCCTCTTTACAATTCCTCTGATCTTCTTTTTGACTTCAGTCTCTATCTCTCCATGATCCTTGACGTAAAGGTTGATTTTCCTCGTCAAGCTGAAAAGCGCGGAAACCGCTAGGGATGTGTTAAAATCGTCATCCATTGCCTCCTCAAATTTTTGCCTTATTTTTTCCACCTGTTTAAAGAGTTCCTTGCCACCAGCACTTTTGTGCTCCTCTCTTAACGCTTCAAACATCTCCATAGCATTGAACAACTTCTCAAGATTTCTTTTCGCCTGCTTCAAGCTTCTGTCATTAAAATCGATATGGCTTCGGTAATGAACGGAAACCAAAAACAACCTTACAACCTGTGAACCATACTTCTCTATTGCTTCATGAGCAGTAATGAAGTTTCCAAGAGACTTTGACATTTTTTCCCCGTTCACCGTGAGCCATTCGTTGTGAAGCCAATATTTTGCAAAAGGCTTTCCGGTTGCAGCCTCAGATTGCGTAATTTCATTCTCATGATGCGGAAAAATGAGGTCTTTCCCACCAGCGTGAATGTCCAATGTTTCACCCAAATATTTCATGGACATAACAGAGCATTCAATGTGCCACCCAGGCCTGCCTTTGCCCCAAGGACTGTTCCACGCTGGTTCTTCAGACTTCTGTCTCTTCCAGAGAGCAAAGTCAGCAGGATTCCTCTTGCGGGGATCAACTTCAATTCGTGCTCCAGCTTCCAGCGCTTCTGCTTTGTTTCCGGAAAGTTTGCCATAGTCTTCGAACTTTGAGATATCATAGTAGACGTTTCCGTCGACCACGTACGCGTATTTTTTATCAATCAAAATTTGAATCAGGTCGATGATTTCTTCGATGTGTTGAGTAGCCCGTGGGTTAATATCCGGTTTTTTCATGCCGAGTTTTGTGAGATCATCAAAGTAGGCATCGCTGTATTTCTCGCCGAGTTGCTGGATGCTTATCCTCCTTTCTTTTGCTCTTCTGATCGTTTTGTCATCTACGTCGGTTAAGTTGCTCACATACGTTACCTTGTAGCCCTTGTACTCTAGATAGCGACGAATTACATCGAAAGCAACAAAGGACCTCGCGTTGCCTATGTGTATGTAATCGTAAACTGTGGGGCCACATACATACATATTGACTTTGCCCTTTTCTACTGGTACGAACTCCTCTTTCCTTTTTGTGAGATTATTGAAAACCTTCAATGTCACAACGGCTTCCCCGCTTTCTAACAGACTTAGATTTTCAATCGACTTTGTGATTTCTAAGATCTAAGCAAGCCTTGAATACGTCAGAACCTTTCAATCTTGATTATTCGCCTTTTTTCGAGGCGCTTTATGGCGTCCAGAAACTCGCTCTTCTGTTTTCCACTCAACTTGAAGTGTTGCAACATTTCTTTTATTGGGGTTCGTGCGCGACCACATCTTTGAATCTTTTGTTGCATGTATTTCACCACTAACCGCTCCACCCTTCCACATTTCCAAGTGGTGTTTCGAAGAAGAACCGCGATGGCTTTAATTTTCCTCGGAGCATCTTTCTCAGATTGTTCCGCCATGACTTTTGTCCTCAACATTGCGCTTAATAATTATGTGCTGTTGATTTTTAGGTTTTGCGTAGATGCTAGAATAAGAGAGAAGAATTATCGTTTTAGACAGGGAGAAAGTGCGTGCATCTATTATGGCAACGAAGACAAGTCGATTTCTAAAGTGAAAAACAGAAGGAAATTGGTAGCTCTATTCTTTTGTTTTCCTCCAATTAATGTAAAGACTAGTGTAATCAAAAGAGTTGCTAAATCCACAATAATTATGGAGGGACCACCCGCATCTTCCCTATCCAAAAAGACCATTCTAAGTTATTTAACCATGATTACCTATGCTAACATATATCATAGGTTGAAACGTGTCATATCTTATGAACAACTACTACTATTTCTTAAAGTATTTGTACAATTCGATGATTGTACAAATACTTTAAACGCAAGATGTGGAGATAACCGTTGAGATGCTTAACGTAAATCTGAACGAAAACATCGCGGAAGTCGCTTTACACCCTAAAACCAAGCGCATTATGAAGATGGCTTTCCATCAGAAGCATCTGCGATTCAAGTGTCAACGGTGTGCCACCTTCTGCTGTAAACTGGGTGGACCTAAACTTACAGAGAGAGACATCGAACGCATAAAACAAGTCGGCTATAGTGCAGAAGATTTTCTTGAACCTTTGTCAAACAGAGAGTTTAAGGGCTTGCCAGTTATGCGTGGCAGCTTAAAAAACAGAGAAGACGGTTCATGTATTTTTCTCAAGTTTGACGAAGAGAAAGATATTCACAAATGTTCGATTTACAATGTTAGACCAACTCTCTGCAGGCTTTACCCCTTCGAAATCGAAAAGGCAAGTCCTTACTTCTTCGTGCTGAAACTTATTCCCTGCTGTAGAGGCTTGAACGTTCAGCGTGGAAAAATGGTAAACGAAAAGTTTGTTGCCAAATATCTACTTAATGTCACTTGAATTATGATCAAGTGGGACCTACGTGTGTTTACAAGTACGTGCGCAGATGTGGACGTGTACTATCGAGAGCATTTTTAGAAAGCGTGGTCGAGAGCAACCCATCTATCTGTGAAGCTTTTATATGCCTAGAAGATGTTAAGAAAAAAGCCGTTATACAACATGAGGTTTTGCAGAATGCACTATGAATGGAAAAATATGAGAAAATCTCGAGCTATCTCTCTTATTGCTGTTTTTGCGGCTTTAGGAGTGGTATGCGATGTTATAGTAACACCCAGCTTTTCGGCTGGCATATGGTTTGGGTCAATTTTCTTGATCAGTGCAATCGCGGGAATGGTGCTTGGACCGTACAAGGGGTTCCTGTCTATTTTGATAGCTGTTATGATTGGCCACTCGCTGGTTCCAAGGGAAACGGTATATGAGCTTGTGTTCACCTTAGGAGCACCCATAGGCTCCATGATGTCTGGATTTATGTTCAGGGGAGACTGGAAGAAGGTTTTCGCCTTTTACACAACTCTGCTTGTGTTCTACTTTATCACCCCTATTTCTTGGCGTCTCCCGTTTTGGGGGATGTGGGATGTTTACGCTGCTTACGGTATCCTTCTAGCTTTAGGCATCATCATGAGTGTGCGGGGTTCAGATGAAATTAAGCGTATTTCTCCCTTTGCAGTAAGCGCTTTTATAGGTTTAGAAGCCGATGTGCTACTTAGGATATCTATACTTATACCTGGGCAGACCTATCAATTTTTCTACGGTCTCACGCCTGAAGCACTAGTGGCCATATGGGCCGTTCCAGCGCCTTTGATCACCCCTTTCAAGGTACTGTTATCCACTTTCTTTGCAACGTTAATTGTGCCACAAATCATGCGCATTCTTGGAAAGCTTGAGCTGTAACTTTCTTACTCACAGACGACAGTTAGGCCCGTAGTGGTCAATGCTATTGGAAAAACTAGCTTCTTATAGTGGCTGGAGTGATTTGCGAATTGATTCAATTATTTTCCTCGCTTTCATTAGTGAAGAATCTCTGCTTGTTCCTTCTACTACTATGGAACAGACGGGTTCACCCTCCTCTACAATGGTTCCTGGCAAGGGAATATCGCTAGCCTCCTGAAAGATGCTTAAGTCAGGTGTAATTGAACGTTGCGGAGCGAACAAGATTAATCGAACGCAAAAAATCGAAGGCTTCTTCAAAACTGTTGGAAGAATTCCTTGGGCACAGGCTTCTACATGCGCCTTCACAATGTTTGTTCTAAGAACCCTTTCAACACATTCCAAGGTTCCTTGAAATCGAGGGTTCACCTCTATAACGTAGGGCACGCCTTCTTCGGATATCACTAAATCCACGCCGTTAGATCCAACAAGACCAAAATGCAGGACAACTTTCTCAACTACACTTTTACACGCATCTGTAACGGCTGCCATTAATGAAAGTGGAACCACGTTTCCGCAGTAACCGAAGGGCTCTTGTTGACCAACCTCGCGCATTCCCAAAAGCTGCTCATTTAATGTTAGAACAACGGCTTTGTCGGTAGATGAAATGAGAGAGGCGCTTGCCGCTGTTCCAGAAACGCGCTCTTGAACTAAAACTTTATTATCAACGAGAGTAGCGTTTCGGAACGCTTGTTTCAACTCTTGAACATTATATGCTTCTCTTACACCTGCACCTCCAAAGCCCTTGGAAGGTTTAACCACAACTGGGAACCCTATATTTTCAGATTTTTTTCTAGTTTCTTCAAAGTTTTCAGCGGTTGCTGTCTCTGGATGTGGTATTCCTTGACGTTCAAGCTCTCGGAAAAAGTGTGCTTTGTTGCGAACCTTCTGGATAATGTCAGGAGGGTTTCCGATTACAGGGATCAGCTCGTTAAGCGCAAACAAAACCTTTGGAGAGTCTTCTAAACTGGAAGATAGCAACATGGCTTCTATTTCGCTGCTTTTCAGAAGGTCCTTTGTTAACTGGAGGAGGGCTTCTGCACTGAAGTTTATATCTAATTGTCCACAGTTTTCTCCTGCCCTCTGCTCAATAATCGATCGAGTTTTGCAGCACAAGCGTTTAAGGTCTTGATCACCGAAATAGTCTACTGCGTGAACTTGGTAGCCAGCTTTCCTCGCGGAAGAGGCCAGCGAAACAACGTCTAAACCAATCACTAAGACATTGCGAATGTCCTTTTCAATCAATGGTTAAACCTTCTGGTGGCAATTGTTCAGTGTTTTTCTTCAATAACTTTTTAATTCATATATTTTTATAGTTTAGAACTCTGTATAAGCGAATATGTTTCATTTGGATTCATGAGGGTTGCAAGAATGATTTTTGTTTCGTCTAAAGCACGGGTTAAGGGACGCTTGGAAGGTGAGAACATCATTTTGGGGCCCACGGTGATCGGGGAGAACTCTCTCATTGGAAGAAATGTGATCGTGGGGTATCCTGCTAGAAATTCCATCAAAGCCTTTCAATTTCCAGAATCCTTCAGCATCGAAGAATACAATTCGATCAGCAAGGGCGCCAAGGTCGGCAGAAACTGTGTTGTCCGATTTGGCACTGTGATTTACGAAACTGCATCCATAGGTGACGATGTTGAGACAGGGCACAACGTATTAATTAGAGAGGGCAGCGTTGTAGGCGCGAAAACGCTCATTGGGTCTTCAGCGCAGCTGGACGGCACGGTGAATGTTGGAAAAGACGTGAGCATTCAGTCAAACGTTTACATCCCCCACTTAACAGTCATTGGAGACGGAGTTTTTATAGCGCCCAACGTTTGTTTCACTAACGATCCTTATCCAGTGAGTAAACGCCTAGCAGGGGCTGTAGTGGAGAAAAACGCGATCATTGGCGCGAACTCTACGCTAGTAGCTGGAGTCAAGATAGGTGAAAACGCGGTGGTGGGAGCTGGCGCTGTTGTCACAAAGAATGTGCCAGCTAACACTGTTGTAATAGGAGCTCCAGCGCGTCCCTATATGACGCGGAAGGAGTATGACGAAAAGCGGCTGAGATGGGAAGAAGCCGAATAAACAAGGGAGAATTTTGAGGCGATGAAAAGCTATGATGCATGGGTTCAAGGAATGTTCCAACAAAATGTCATTGTTGTCACAGAAATCAAACGTTTGTGAAAAACTGTGGGAGAGAAAACCTTTTGGCGTCTAAGGTTCCCGTTGTGACCTACCTGCTGATATTGGCAAATGTCCTGATGTTCTATTACATGATGGGGCTCCCTGAATTAGCTCGATTTGATTTTGTCCACAAATACGGTTTGGTTCCCGCCAATGTTATGCAAGGCGAGCAACTTCCAACACTTATTACTTCAATGTTTTTACACGGAAATTTCCTTCATCTAGTTTTAAACATGCTTTTTCTCTTAATTTCCGGCGGTGAATGTGAGCGCGCTATGGGCAACTCCCGGTTTTTAGCGTTTTACATGATCTCAGGCATTGGTTCAGGACTTTTTCACGCCTACCTGAACAGTACGTCCACTATTCCCACCATAGGTGCCTCTGGAGCGATCTTTGGCGTTCTAGCTGCTTTCGCCATCTTGTTTCCCTTTAAACTGGTGATTTCATTTATCGGGTTCATTCCCATACCGCTTCCCGCCATTGTCTTTGTCCTCCTAAGCGTTTGGCTTGAAACGGTTTACGTTTTTACTGGTGCTAACCCAAATGTCGCCCACGAAGCTCACATAGGAGGGTTTCTTGCCGGTTTCTTCTTAACGTTGTTGTTTGGACCATCGAAACGTGAGGAAGACTAGGCATAAAAAAGGAATCTTCAAAACCAGTCAGCCTATAAGAAACGCTTAGGCTTCAAGCTTCTTTTTAAGCTGAACTCCATGGATTCCCACAGGATAGTAATCTTTCAGTCGTCTCATTTCTATGTAGCCCTGCTTGTGATATAGTTCTCGCGCCGCCACATTGTCTATGCGGACCTCCAAGTGGCAAATTTTAATGCTCTTCTTAACGAAGATTTGTTCAAGCTCGTTTAGAAGTCTCAGTCCAATTCCCTTTCTCCGATGTTTGACGGCAACATCTATCGTGTAAATGTGGCCGATTCTCGCTTTGTTGCCACGGTAGGTTAAGCCGATGATAAATCCAGCGTTTTCATCGTCTATTTGTGCGACTAAGCTTACGGCGTCGGGGTTTTTCAGGAGATAGGCTATTTGCTCCTTTGTAAAGGCCTCTGTAGTGAAGCATTCTCTCTCGATTTCGTAAAGCGTTTCCAGGTCTTTGGTTGTGGCTTGCTGTACGGTGATGAACAACTGATCGCCAACTACTTATCGTTCTACTTAATACAAAGAGTTTAATGAGATTTGAGGTTTTTGGGTCAAAACATTAAGTCTGCTCATTTTCACTCAGGAACTTTTGGGTTCTCCTGTTGAGATTAGAATGATGTTGGCTCCGGCGATTTCATCGTCTCTTTCACAAGCATTTATTTCTACGTCGAGTTCTAAACTTGCCGTTACACATCGTAGCTCTTAGGCGAAGGCTGAGGCGAGTCTTGGTTTTGTGTTGCAGACTGTTAGAGTGTTTGCAGGTTCTGTGCACAAGATTGAATAGGTTGTTGGGTAACCCACACGCCCTGTTCCGATTTGGGTTATGTGTAAACTCAATGTCACTTCTTAATTTTTAGAGTTTTTTATTTTCTGGTTGGCTGTTTTGAATGCGTTCTTTGCGTGTGCAGAACTGATTTATAATTCCGATTTTGAATCAAAATTCATCATTAAATATGTTTATTACTC
Organism: Candidatus Bathyarchaeota archaeon; assembly: GCA_020348945.1. GTDB lineage: Archaea > Thermoproteota > Bathyarchaeia > Bathyarchaeales > Bathyarchaeaceae. The sequence goes on along the minus strand of CP070759.1, from coordinate 910,383 downwards.
TTGTGACTATCCAAGTTTTTAGGTGAGAATGACCATGATAATCGAGAAAATAATGGTTAAAAATGTCATCACTATGGAGAAAGATGTTTCAGCTAACGATGCTGTAGAGATTATGAATAAGAATCGAATAGGTTGTTTGGTGGTCGTTGATCAGGATCGGGTTGTTGGGATTCTGACTGAAAGAGACGTGCTTGAAAGAATTGTGGGAAAATGCAGAGACCCAAAAGAAACAAGGGTTTCAGACATAATGACAAAACAGGTCATTGTTGGAAAGCCAGACATGCAACTCGCTGAAGCCTCGAAGCTTCTTCTTGAAAAAAAAGTGAAAAAACTGCCTATAGTAGATGGAAACAGATTGGTAGGTTTAGTTACGCTGACCGACATAGTTCGAGTTGCCACTCTTGATAACCAAACGTTAAAACTAATCGAGTCACGCGCGCAATTCTTAAAAGCTTTTATAAGCGATTTTTGCGCGCGAGATGAAAATTTTGGGCGCATACATTAAAGGTTTTTGATTTTGATGCCGCATACGGGGCAAGTTTCTACGCCTATGGGTGGCGCTATTGCCACAACAAATCGTAGAGTTTCTCTCCCGATATTTTCTAATCCAATTCCTACATCGACAGGGACATAGAGCGCAGTTTCAGATTCAAGGATCTGTCTTTCCTCACCAACTAAGAAGGCTCCTTGTCCCTCAAGGATGTGAATTGTCACATCCGCTGAACCATGTTTATGAACTGGTATTTTTCCTCCAGGCTCTATGGTGACGACAAATAACATAGCGTTCTTTGACCCTACTGTGTTCGGATTTATCAGTTGCCATAAGGTGAATCCTTCTCCCTTCATCTCCTTGATGTCAGTTAACTTAACAACTTTCATTCAATACACCAATGTTTAATGCTCGCATGATCCTGTTTTAAGGCTTCCGAGTAAAGAACTTGTTGCGCGCTCATGCGCGTGCTATAATTTGTGAGCACGAAAGGTTTATCTGTGATTGATTTCGAACAGTTCTTTAGCTGGTAAGTAACAAAGGTGGTGAATGTATTGGGAGAAGATGAAAGACTCAGTATGGGTGTGTCTCTTAAGGTAATTGCTTTAATTTCGATTCTGGTGTTCTTTCTCATATTCATGGTAGTCTTTGGGTTGACTATGGTGGTTGGTATTGGTGTTGGGCATGCAGTAGTGCTTGTAGACCCTATTTCAAGATCGACAAGTGGTCCAACGCTTGGACCTGCTTATCTGATAAAAGCGCCATGGGTTACTGCTGTTAATATTTACTATGCTACAGATACGTTTGAGGACATAATTCCAACTTTTTCTTCAGATCAACTTGAGATGCAAATCGAGATTCTGGTGAGATGGTCACTTGACCCTGAGAAGATTAGAGATCTTTACAACAACTATCCGAATCTAAACTACAAAGAGAAGGCTATTGAGTCAATTATGGAAGAAACCATACGGTTAATAACTAAAAACTACACCGCTCTGGAAACAATAGAGTTCAGGGATATTGTGAGAGATAAAGTGGAAACAGCTGTGCTTCAAGAGTTGAACACAGAGCCGTCGCTGACGGGAGCTCTCGTGAGTTTTGAGTTAGACCTGAAGAACATTGGCTACCCAGAAAAGTACACTTCAGCTATAGAAGACAAGCTTGTAGCGGAACAGCAGAAGATTCAGGCAGATTTTGAGAGGGAAAAAATACTAATACTGGCTAACGCAACAGCTCAGGAAGTTATCATTAAAGCTTTTGGTGAAGCTGAGGCAAAAGTTATAGAAGCTAACGCAACCAAAGAAGCTATTGAACTGGTTTTGGAGTCGGTTGGTCAAAGCGGAAATGAGACAAGAATTGCAGAGCTCTATCTTTGGGTTCAAGCCTTACAAAGAATCGCACCAGACGTGGAAATTATGATAGTTGGTGCAGATGGAATACCCGTGTTGATCCCAACGAATTCGACGACACCCTAGATTCTCAGCAAATCATAGGGTTCCCTTTTTTTTAACGTGCACATTTTTCTGTTTTCTAAAAGTTCATTTTTCAGGATTACTTTTCACAAGGAAAACAGTTTTTTTGCCGTTGTGGTTCTTTTCGCATTGTATCGCTACAGTTTTTCCGTCTTCGCTTAGCCACACGACTTTGCCACGGTGCCCATGTTCTGGATGAAACTTCCCATCCACTGGAATATTCATCTTATCTCCAATCTTATTTTTCATTGCCGTCATATCACCCTAAACATGTGACGGTTGATTTCAAAACAACAATCACATTTACTCATGACACGTAATTTCCTTAGTAACACACTATAGCTATTAAACGTTGCTTAACGACCACCATTGCGTGTGCATTCACTATAGCTTAACCACACAACTTTTATACAGTTAGTAAACGTTTAGAGAAATGGGAGATTATTTTTGTCAAACAAGAAAGAACTGGTCTGTCCTTTGTGTCAAAACACAGAGTTTGAGAAACAGGAAGGAAAAATAGACAGTAAATGGGGCGTCACTGCTCATAAGATCATTTTGATGATCTGTAAGAACTGCCGTTTTATCTTGAGTTTCTCAAAAGGACGAACAATCTTCGACTTCGACTAAGCTTTAACCTTTCCTCTTTATTCCATTTGTGCTCACCCAGTATTTGAAGTAAAATCAAGCCCTTCTCAACGTCGAGGACTTGGCTTAGTTGCACACCATCAACGCACACGCAATACATGTATGTCGTCGAGCGTCCGGTAGCATTTCACAACTTTGTTGACCAAGATATCTTCTTTTGTTATCTCAGGGAAGAAGAGGAGGTGGCTTTCACAGTTTTGCTTGCAGTCAGAGGCGCCAAAACCCGCAACAAGAATTTTTGCTTCTAACTTCTTCTTTAGGGAAAGGTTCATGTTGCATTCTGCTTTTCCATCGGTTTGGGCAGCTATCACAGCGGATACGGCTGCGTTTTCATGAGCCAAGAGAAAATCTATGTGCCAGAACTTCCGTTTCCGTTTCTGCAGGTGCCGCATAACTCGTTGTTTCAAGCTTGAGGCGCCTGTACCTAACGCTGATCCAGTGTAAGTGTAATATCCTGCTGAGAACCTCTGGGTGCCCAACTTCCTCACCTTCAACTGTGCTTCCTTCCGCAAAAACACAATTAACGTGTAGGTTCCCTTTGCTGGAAACATCTCGGTTGAGGTCACATCATCTCCCTCAAAAGCAGCTGTCATTTAGAATATAAAACCTAGCCCTTTTCCTTTTAACCATGTTGGCTTGTGGAAAGACGGAAAGTCTAAAAGCGTGGATGGCAACTGATAAGTAAAGCCATTCCATTGCAGGTGAAAGGAACATGGATGATGAAAAGGTTAAGGAGGATCCGATAAAGCTTCACAAGGAAGGAACAACTCTTTGTGATGTTGGGAAGCCTGAGGAGGCTGTTGATAAGTTTCTCAGGGCTTCTGAGCTGTACGAGAAAGTTGGCAACAATTTCGATGCGTCCTACACGTTGTTCAAGGCAGCTGAGTGCAACTACTTAATAAAAGAGTATAGCGCCGCGATTGAGCAGTTTCTTAAGGCAGCTGACATTGCCTTCGAAAAAGGTTATGATCGATTCGGGGTAAGCGCGCTTGAGTATGCGGTTGACTGCTACAAGGCAACGGGAGAAAAAGGCAAGGTTGCAGAGTTGGAGAAGAAGATAAAGGAAGTAAAAGAAAAACTTTCTACTTCGTGACAAACCCAGATGTTTTTGCGTAAGGGTTACGCTGCGAAAACGTTTATGTTGTATCGAAAGGCTAAATTCTGCAGAGCAACAGTTAATCGTAAAGGTAAAACTTATGCAAACTAAGTTTCAAGCCTTAACTGAACTCTGCGAGAAGTTAGAGGGCACTTCCAAACGTACCCTCATGGTTGATCTGGTAGCGAACTTTCTTAAGAAACTACGCGTGGACGAAGTGGAACCTGCAACTTCCATGATGCTCGGCCGGGCGTTTCCGAAGTGGAATCAAAGAACGCTAGAGGTAAGCTGGGCCACATTGAGCGGAGTGATTAAACGTTTAACTAACATAGAATGGAAAAGCTTCTCGGAAGCCTTCAGCAAAACAGGTGACATAGGATCAACTGCCAAAGTCGTGTTTGAAACAACTAAGATCCAGAAACAGGCCACGCTACTGGAGAAGCCTTTGACAATCCTTGAGGTGAGGCGCAGTCTAGAAGCCATAGCAGAAGCTACTGGTTCTGGCTCAAGGGAGCGAAAGGAGCGTCTACTTAAAACACTGTTAGGAACAGCTACGCCCTTAGAAGTCAAGTACATCGTAAAAGTCTTGGTTGGCGAGATGAGAACAGGTTTTCACGAGGGACTTATGGAGCTCGCGGTCTCCAAGGCCTTCGATGTTCCTCACAACGCTGTTCAAACGGCGAGCATGCTAACCGGAGACATCGGGGAAGTCGCTAAAACAGCCAAAGTGCAAGGCAAAGAAGGCGTCCTGAAGATTCGATTTCGGTTTTTCAGACCCGTTAAACCAATGCTGGCTCAAACAGCCCAGAATGTGAACGAAGCTCTTAGAGAACATGGAGGTGAGACCGCCTTCGAGTACAAGTTGGACGGCGCTCGCATTCAAATACACAAATCGGGTGACATCATCAGATTTTTCAGTCGTAGACTGACTGATGTGACTAAAAGCCTACCTGAAGTTGTTCAGCTAGTTCGAAACGAAGTAGTGGCGCGGAAAGCCGTTTTGGAGGGTGAAGTCATAGCCGTAGGAGAGGACGGTAACCCTCTGCCTTTCCAACACTTGATGAGAAGGTTTCGAAGAGTCCACGACATAGAAGTCATGGTTAAACAAATTCCCGTTGAACTCTACCTATTCGATCTCATATATCTGAATGGTCAAAGCTTGACTACCACTCCTTACGTGGAGAGAAGAGAAAAACTGAGAGAAAGAGCGGGAAGCATACCCTTAACAAAGCAGATAATCACCAACAGCCCTAAAGAAGCGGAAAAGTTCCTGAAAAAAGCCATGAATAGAGGACATGAGGGACTGGTAGCCAAAAAACTGGACAGCCTCTACACTCCCGGAGTCCGTGGAAAGCGTTGGTTCAAGATTAAAATGTCGCTGGAGCCTCTTGACCTAGTCATCGTCGCAGCGGAATACGGTTACGGGAGGAGACATGGCTGGCTCTCCGACTATCACCTAGCGGCTCAAGAACCCGACACTGGAAGGTTTTTGATGGTGGGGAAAACTTTCAAGGGACTCACCGACAAAGAGATCATCTGGATGACCAAGCAACTCAGGGACTTGGCGGTCAGAGAAGAGCGAGGAGTGGTTGTTGTGGTTCCTCAAATTGTGGTTGAAGTGGCGTACAACGAGATTCAAGAGAGCCCAAAGTACGAGTGTGGGATGGCGTTGCGCTTCGCCAGAATAACGCGGATACGAAACGACAAGAGTCCGAGGGAAGCTGACACCATTCAGAGAATTAAAGAGATATACGAGAAGCAGTTCAGAGCAAAAGACAGATACCTGCCGTTTTAGCATTTATTGTATCTTAGATTTTTTCTAAAGCACTTATTATTGCCTCAGTGACCTCACGGGTGGTTGAGCTACCTCCAAGATCAGGTGTCAGATACTTCCTCTTTTTCAAGACAGCTGAAACCGCGTTTTCAACACGCTCCGCCCACGTAACTTCACCTAAGAAATCTAACAGCATTTTGGCAGACAGTATAGCTGCAATCGGGTTTGCAATTCCCTTCCCTGCGATATCAGGAGCTGAACCGTGAACTGGCTCAAATAGTCCATAATCGTCTCCTATGTTAGCGCTTGGCGCCAACCCCAGTCCTCCGACCAAGCCAGCTGCTTCGTCGGAAAGTATGTCTCCAAACAAATTAGACGTAAGTATCACGTCAAACACTTGCGGTTTCAAAACAAGATTCATGGCGGCGGCGTCAACAAACATCTCGTCCACCTCAACCTCGGGATAGTTTTCGGCAACGAAAAGTGTAACTTCTCGAAACAGACCGCATGTTTTTCGCATGATGTTTGCTTTTGTGACCACTATGAGTTTTCTACGTCTTCTCATCGCTAGGTCAAATGCAAACCTAGCAACCCTTTCACACGCTCTTCTGGTGATCACCCTCATGGCAAAAGCTGAATCTTTTGTGGCAAACTCTATTCCGCTGTACAACCCCTCTGTGTTCTCCCGAACAATCACAAGGTCAACATCTTTCACTTGACCTCGAATCGGATAGCTTCTAGCGGGTCTCACGTTAGCGTACAGGTCTAACGCTTTCCTCAAAGTTACAACTGCGCTTCTGTAGTTTGGCACATCAACCGGCGTTGTGGTAGCCCCAAACAAACAGGCTTGAGTGTTCCTTAAGCTTGAAATAACATCTTCAGGAACCGAGGTGCCAACTTTCTTGAACACTTCGTATCCGACTTCCATATGCTGAAACTCGAATTTCAGATCTATGCTCTCTAGAACTCGAATTGTCTCAGGAGTAACTATTTTGCCAATCCCATCTCCGGGAATCACAGCTATTTTATACATGTTCTTCACTTCAAAGAGAAGAACTTTGGTAATTTTATGTTTTAGGGAACGGCTGCAGTTCCACCAGCCTCCGCGCTCTGAGCCTCAAGAATCAACTTTTCAAGCTCAGTTAGTGTATAAGCACTCTGCCTATCCTCTTCCAAATAGGCCCTTTTTATCTTTGAAATGACTTTTCGCGCTGTGTCTCTAGAGATGTTCATTCCAAGCTTCTTTTCTGCAACGTATAAAATACCGTGGCTTCCGCAAAGTTCATCTATGTACACTCTTCTCTTTTGCCCCACAAGTTCAGGAGGATAGACTTCATAAGTTGTGGGATTCATAAGAATTCCGTGTTGATGGATTCCCGAACAATGTGTGCACGCGTTTTCACCAGTTACTGGTTTATTAGGAGCCGTCCTTACTCCAGTAATGCTTTCAACGAATCTTGACAATTCGGTTAACTGGCTCATGTCAAATGTTTTTATCCCAAATATCACGTGTAATGCAGCAATGACTTCTTCTGTGGGTGTAACCCCGGACCTTTCTCCGAGACCGTTTACAGTAGCTGATATTGTTGACGCTCCAGCCTCAACAGCTGCAAGTGAGTTCGCTAAAGCCAGTCCCATATCGTTGTGACAATGCACTTCTAGGGGAATGTCTAGAACACTTTTTGTTTCTCTTACAAGATACGCTATTCCACTTGGGTTTATACATCCTAAAGTATCAGCGATTCTAGCTCTGTTTGCTCCAGCTTCCTCAGCTTTTTTAAAGGCTTTTTTCAAGAAGTCTAAGTCGTTTTCCCGAGTGGAATCTTCTGCAGTATATACAATAAACAGTCCATATTTCTCTGCGTAACTGATCGTGTCATCTAGTCTGTTCAGGTACTCTTCTTTAGTCATTCCGTGGAACTTGTGTCTCCTATGATGCTCAGAAATTGAGAAAGATATTATAATTCCGTCAGCACCCGTTTCCGCAACGGCGTCTATATCTTCGTGTTTGGCTCTAGCAAAGCAGAATATTTCGGTATCTAGATCCATGTTTACCAGAGCTTTGACTCCTTTTCTCTGTTTTTCTGAGGCAACTGGAAATCCTGTTTCTATTTGCTGTATTCCCACTGCGTCTAACTTTTCTGCAATCTTTTTCTTGTCCCCTATAGTGAATATGACACCTGGTGTTTGTTCTCCCTCTCTCAAAGTGCTGTCATGTATAACGTATCCGTCAGTTGGAGGACAGTTATAAGCAACAAAATTGTATGGGCTTGGAAATACCCCTTCTTTGCTTAAGCTTGTCAGAATGTTTCTTCCATGTTCATCTAGGTATCCATTTTTCAATTTCATTAACCTCTTTTCTTGACCTTCATTAAGCATAGACGAGTATGAATAGGAAAACGTACACATATTTATCTTTTTTGCAAAAAACAAGCTTTTAAATACGATAAAACTAACAGCATTCCTAAATTCGTACTTTAAAACTGTTGTTAGATGAACAGAAGAGTAATCTCCAATTCATCAGTATTGTCCAATCTGTACGGAGTTGAAATGTGCGATAGACAAGGCAATCCACTACCAGCTACGCAAGATGAATATCGTGTTTGTGTTTGCGACTCCCTCTATCCGACGAATTTTTTCAACACACTCGTCAAGCTCCGCGATGTTCATGGCAGAGACCATAACGGCGATATCGTGTTGACCTGTAATCTCATGGACAGTTTCAACATTCGAAATTTTTTTCAGCATCATTGATATCTTGGATGTTGCAAAGGAAGGATCTATGGAAATCTGAACCATGGCCTCTGCACCCTCTGTGAGCCCAATTTTGATGGTGAACTGCCTTATTACACCTGAATCAACGAGCGCCTTAATTCTTTTCCGAACAGCCCCCTCAGATAAACCAACCATTTTTCCAATGTTACTATAGGTAGCCCGCCCATTTTTCTTCAGGATTTCAACTATTTTCTTATTAATTTCATCCATCTTCTCACCCCCTGTCACATGGTTTAGTATCGGAATAATTTAACGATTTCTGAAAGCTAAAGGAAATTTTGGAACGAGTTTCGTCAGAATGTTGCGAATTTTCCACTACGCGAATTTTAGTACGAATTTCGTAAAAAATTTAAAGAAGTAGTAAAATAAAATAATTCAATTCCGAAATTTTTATAAATGGCTTAGGTTTATGAGTAGTCGATTCAATCAACCAAGAGGTGAAGAAATGGAAACTGTACGGTGCCCCGACTGCGACGCGGAGCTTGAAATCCATAAAGGCATCATACTAGGAGAAATTATGAGTTGCCCCAGTTGTGGACTTGAACTAGAAGTTAGGGAAATCAACGGAGATTGCGTAAAACTCAAAGAATTGAAAATTGAGGGGGAAGATTGGGGAGAATAGCTAGATATTTCTCTTAGACACCTCTCAAAGATTCGAAATGCCAAGGCTTTAATACGAAAAGATTCTTGGAATTCTGAGACAGCGTCAAACAATAGATGCGAGAGAAGAAGATGAGTATAGCAATTTTGTACGAGCGTTCTGAAACCGATGAATTGGGAATAAAATTAACCGCAAGAGAAATGGGAATAAATCTGGTATATTTACCATTTCATAAGGTTTCTATTCGTGCTGATAAAAGTGGATACAGTTTTAGAAGCAAGGGAAAAGACTATTCTAAAATTGTTAAAGACGTTGATGTAGTGTTAAACAGGACGCAGAGCAAAAACCGCAGGCTCTTTGCAGTCCATATACTGGAAGCATTCGGTAAAAATGTAATAAACTCCTCCTATGTTGAATATGTTTGCTTCAGCAAATTAAGAACCCTGCTCCATTTCTGGAAAGCAGGAATACCGCTGCCCAAAACTGTTTATGTTCCGTGCGACGCTCACGAACACGGGGTGAATGGGCGGGAATTCCATAACGAGGAAGACATAGCTGATTTGATGCAACAGGAACTTGGCAGGGATATCGTTGTTAAACCGGACGCTGGTACTCATGGAAAGGAGGTTATGCTCGCTAATACACAAGATGAACTTCTAAAGGTTCTCCAGAAGACTAAATCCACAATACTGAACCCAACAGGTGTTCTCGCTCAAGAGTTTGTTCCAAAGTGGTTTTACGACCTGAGGATAGTGATTGCAAAAGAACATGGGAGGGCACCATACTGCTATCCAAAGGCGTTAGCAAGAGCTGGGTTTAAAGATTTTAGAACAAACACTTATTTGGGCAACATGGTGTTCGGAGTCAACTTGCCACCCTCCATCCGGGACATGGCGATAAAATGTGGTGAGGCAATTGGAAAAGGCAGTAAAGTCTGGATTTTAGCGTTGGACGCTATGCTCAATATAGGTGAAGATAAGATAGTTGATGACGACTACGTTAGATCAGAGTTCGAAAAACTCATGCTACCTTTTGATGCAGTGAAGAAGGTTAAAAGAGACAGAACTAAAAAAGAAGATTTTTCTACTTGGAATGTAAAACTGGAAAAAGCCTTTCAAGAATACATGAACTCAGAGGCATATGGAAACGTTACGAGGATAATCGAGGAAAGCATGGAAAAAGGGAAGCAAAATATAATGTTCCATGAAGCAAACTCCTGCCCCGAATTCTGGGAACAAACTAGGCTGGTTGCTAAAGTCAACTTGGCAGTAACGCTACTCAAGTGTGCCAAGAGCGTCATAGGACTGGAAGCGTGAGATGAAATGAGAGTGGGAATTATCGGCGGCTCAGGATACGTCGGCGGGGAGCTTCTACGTCTGTTACTTTCCCATTCGCACGCAGAAGTTACAACGGTTGTTTCACGCAAGCACGCAGGCGAATTCGTTTTTTTGGTTCACCCAAACTTTCGAGGAGCCACCAATCTAAAATTCGTTCCCCTAGATTTCAATCATATCGCAGAGAACTGTGACTTGGTGTTTACGGCTATGCCTCACGGTGCTTCCATGAGTCTTGTCCCTAAACTGCTCGAGGCTGGATTAAAGGTCATTGACATGAGCGCGGACTTCCGCTTGAAAAATCCCGATGACTACATTAACTGGTACGGATGGAAACACCTTCATCCAGACCTGCTGAAAGAAGCTGTGTACGGTCTGCCTGAGCTTCATCGACAGGAGATGAAGAACGCCCGCTTAATAGCGTGTGCAGGATGTATGGCTGCTGCAACAATCCTTGGGCTAGCCCCGCTTGTGGAGGCTGATGTCATAGAAAAAGATAGAGTTGTTGTTGATACGAAAATTGGCTCTTCAGGTGCAGGCAGCAAACCTTCGCCCGCATCTCATCATGCAGAAAAGTTTGGAGGAGTAAGGCCTTACAAACCAGTTGGCCACAGACATATCGCCGAGATAGAGCAGGAACTCAGCCTTCTAACGGATAAACCAGTAACAATCTCGTTTTCTCCCCACTCGGTTAATATGGCTAGAGGGATTCTATCCACAATTCACGTTTTCCTCACAAAATCCTTAGCAGTCCGAGATGTTTGGAAAATCTACCGTTCACGCTACCAAGGAGACCCCTTCATACGCCTCGTCAGATATCAGAAGGGGCTCTATCGATTTCCTGACCCCAAGGTCGTGATAGGATCCAACTTCTGTGACATAGGCTTTGAATTGGACTCTCACGTCAATAGGCTTGTTGTAATGTCAGCTATCGACAACTTGATGAAAGGAGCATCTGGTCATGGAGTCCAATGCTTCAACGCGGTTCTTGGTGTTGATGAAAGAGCCGGATTAGATAGTATAGGTTTTCACCCGGTGTGATCAAATGTTAATTGTAACTAAGGTAGGAGGAAACATCCTAAGGTGGAAGTCTTCACCCGAACTCATTCTCGACATAAAGAATCTTCTCTCTGAAAACAGAATTGCCATAGTTCACGGCGGAGGGGCCGAGGTTACCGAAATCGCCTCCAAACTAGGGAAAAAACAAGAATTTGTAGTCTCACCCAAAGGATTTCGCAGTCGATACACCGATAAGGACACGGTTGAAATATTCACGATGGTCATGGCGGGGAAAATTAACAAGCAGATGGTTTCTATCCTCCAGAGTCACGGTGTACTTGGCGTGGGATTATCTGGTTTAGATGGTCGTCTTGTGCAGGCAAATCGGAAAAAAAGGATCGTAATTGTTGATAAGAGTGGAAGGAAAAGAGTTGTTGATGGAGGATACACTGGGAAAATATGCAAAGTTAACGCTAAGTTGCTGTGGCTTCTTGTAGAAAATGGGTATGTGCCAGTTATAGCACCCGTTGCCGTAAGCGAGAAATTCGAACCCTTGAACGTGGATGCCGACCGAATGGCAGCTCACATTGCTGGATCTCTCAATGCAGACAAGCTCATCCTCTTAACGGATGTTCAAGGTTTAACATTAGGCGACAAGTTAGTACCAAAGCTGAACATTTCAGAGGTAGAGAAGATTCTTCCAAAGGTCGGCGGAGGAATGTCCACCAAGCTTTACGCGGCAATTGAGGCCCTCAACCTAGGTGTCGGCGAGGTTATAATTTCCTTTGGGCTGAAGAAGTTCCCCATCTCCTCACCGTTAGAACACAAGTGTGGCACTGTGATAAGCCGTGAATGAGCAAGAAGTTATAGACATTGAAAGAAGGCTTATGGCAAATGTATACGCCAAAAGACCAGTTACTCTCAACAGGGGCAGAGGAGCCCTAGTCTGGGACATCCACGGCAAAGAATACATAGACTGCACAGGCAGCTATGGAGTATGCATCGTTGGGCACTCTCACCCAAAAGTTGTAGAAGCCATAAAAAGACAGGCGGAAACACTCATCTCCTGTCACGGATCCTTCTACAATGATGAGAGATCCAAGCTTCTGCAAAAGATCGTTCAAATAACCCCCAAAAGCCTCAACAAAATTTTCCTCGGAAACAGCGGCGCTGAATCAGTTGAATGTGCCATAAAATTAGCACGCAAGTTTTCTGGTTCGCCTGAGATAATTGCAATGATGACTGCCTTTCACGGAAAAACCATGGGCGCCCTATCCGCAACATGGAATAAAAAGTATCGTGAACCATTCAAGCCTCTAGTCCCTGGCTTTAAGCACGTTCCTCCCGACAACCTCGAAAAGATAAGGGGAGCCATAACAGAGAAAACAGCCGCCATACTCGTGGAACCTATCAGGGGAGAAGGAGGAGTTAGAATTCCTCCGAAAGGTTTCCTTCAAGAACTGAGAGAAATTTGTGATGAGGAGGATGTCCTATTAATATTTGATGAGGTTCAAACGGGATTTGGCCGCACTGGAAAGATGTTTGCATGTGAACACTGGGGCGTCACTCCTGACATTTTATGCCTCGCAAAATCGGTGGCAGGCGGTCTCCCACTGGGCATAACAATCGCGAAAGAGAACATTATGTCCTCCTTTAAACTTGGGGAACACACAAGTACTTTCAGTGGAAATCCGCTCGTCTGTGCGGCTGCGTGCGCCGCAATTGACGTGATGGTTGAGGAGAGGCTTCCAGAGAGAGCGGCATCGCATGGGCGATACTTTAAAGAAAAGCTAAAGGAACTTCAGGCCAGATACAATATTGTGAGAGAGGTTCGGGGGCTAGGACTCATGATTGGCGTAGAATTCCGATTTGACATTTTGAACATAATTCTCCAATCCATGGATAAGGGAGTGCTTGTCCTTGACGCTGGAAGAAACATATTGCGGTTCCTACCACCTCTAGTTATAGAAAAGGAGCAAATTGACAAAGTAATCAGTGTTCTTGGCACAATTCTAGAGGAAGGGGAAAATGAGCAACTACGCAGTTAGCCTCCTAACTAGGATGCTAGAAATCTACAGCCCATCCGGCGAAGAGGAAGAACTTTCCGTTTTTCTTGCTCCAGAGATGGAGCGTTTAGGCTTCCATGTATGGACGGATGATGTTGGAAACGTAATTGGAGAAACTGGCCGGGGAAAACCGATTATTCTACTATGTGGGCACATGGACACGGTTCATGGGCGCATACCCATTCGAGTTGAAAACAATCAACTGTACGGTCGAGGAGCCGTTGACGCAAAGACATCTCTCGCGGCAATGATCATCGCATCATCCACATTCATCAAAAGGCTCCCAGGTAAAATTCTGGTTGTGGGTGTAGTTGACGAGGAAGGTGAGGGCAAGGGCATTAAACACTTCTTAGAAAGCGGAATCTCCCCTGACTATGCCATATTTGGAGAGCCAAGCGGCGTTGAAAACATAACTATCGGATACAAAGGGCGGCTACATCTCAAAATAACCTGTGAGACCCAGGCTGGACACTCCGCTGCTCCTTGGCTCTTTGAAAACGCTGTTGAAAAAGCTATTGAAATCTGGAAAGTGATTCAAGAGCTTCATTTTCCTCAAGAAAAATTAGAAAGCCGCTTTTACTCCATCACCTCGTGTCTGACTAAAATACGGGGAGGCAAAGAGGCGTCCACGGTTCCATCTAAATGTCATCTTTACATGGACCTTCGAATTCCGCCTCCGCTTACTTCCCGGCAAGTGTTCGAAGAAGTCAGCAAAAGGGTTATGCAATATCAGGCAGCTAATTTAGGAGTCTCAGTGAGAGTGAAGATTGAGGATCTGATTGAGCCTTTTGAGGTAGATTCGAGTTCACTTCTTGTTCGGGCTCTATCTTGGGCAATTAGAAAGGTAAGATCTAGTTCTCCCCGTCTCTTGAGAAAGACGGGAACCGGAGATATGAACGTCCTTGGTAACGCTTTGAAAGCACCAGTGGTCACATACGGACCCGGCGACTCTCATCTAGACCATACACCGAACGAGCACATAGGGATTCAGGAATACTTGGACAGCGTTCAAGTGTATCGAGAGGCTGTAATGAAGCTACTTGAGCTACATAAGAAACGTTAAAAAAGCTTAGAAACCTGAAAAGTTTTCATTATCCGATTAGTTTTCTGATTGGTTTCCCCAACTTTTTCAGAAGGAAAACGACATTTTTCGAATCTTATATAAGCTGACTTGACAGCGACCTGCCATATTTTATGACGTGGTGAAGGGAACGATTGATGGTTAAAAAGAACCGAAAATTGAGGTTTACAGGCGATTCTGTTCCAAAATTAAGAATTCCCAACTTTAGAGTTGAAGCATCTTTCAACAGTTTCCTAGAAAATGGTTTCGAAATAGAGCGAATGATTTATTTTTTAGTTAAAAGACGCAAAAAATGCATCTCTCTAAAGCATTTATGAAGTCAATGTTTTAAAAAACCTCTTCAAAATCGTTGTAGCAGGATCGAACAACAATCGTATCTGTGTCTTTTGTTCGAAATCAAAGTTTAGCGTCGCTCCTGCTTGCTACTCGTTCAAATCTGCTTAAGTGGATGCTACTTTTCGATCACCTGTACAATCTCGGTTCTTCGCCGAGGATACACATCGGTTTCGACGAAGACCTAGAGCTGTCAGGTGCCTAGAGCAACGCGTCCGTTAGCCACTAGTCATGTTCTGTTTGGACACAGAAACACTGACTTTATGTAGAAATAGGCGTTGGGTGGGTGCTGATAGGGACCTCGCTTTAGAATCAGTTTCTTGAGAGCTGTGTTAAGATCGTTTAACAGTTTTGGCTCATGCTCGGTCAAGACGAGGATGCTTGTAGCCTGTGGGAAACACATGAACCACTCCATTTTTGACGCTTGATTTCCTCACATTCTCTTCAACTTGACTAGTGAGGTCGGCGAAGTCTATCTTGCTTTGCGTCGAAACTGTGAGGTTTGCATTTAGATTTTGCATTCTTGTTGTTCTCTTGCTGAAAGATTTCATTTTGCAGAATGAAGAATATTATGGGCAATCATGGAAATTTGTGAAGAAACTGGTAGCGGTGAATTCATCAAACTACATGGACAGTTATTGCTCATTGCAGCAGTAAGGATGTTTAAGAGGAGATTGCATAGTCTAGTAAAGGTCGATGAGTCGCACTGGTCTTCAAGTTGAGATTACCTTTATCTTTCTTCAAGATGCGTTCTCGCTTAGCTATTTTGTTCTCTTCCCAGTCTTTCCAGCTTATCTCGCGGAATATCCATCGTCTGCCAAAGTGGGCAGCCAAAACCGCGTGTTTATACTGATGGGAAAGGGGAATAAACTGGTCGAGGAAACCAAACAGCTTTTCAATTTGTCCCTTAGGGAAATATGCACGGTAACTTGCGTTTTTCACTTCAAAAGCATAAACATGCTGGCCGCATCTTGCGATAACGTCAGGTAAAGGATTACTGCTTGGGTTGCTAACTGGCACCCGGACAGCCTTGTACCCTTCTTTCTTAAGCAGTTTAACCAAAGCAGCCTCGCTATAAAAACCTCTTCTGCGCAACCTCTGAAGATCACTTTTGGCGCGAATTTTTTCCATTAGTTTTTCACTGAACACTTCTTTAGTGACCCAGCGGCTATTATCATTTAGGGGAAGGCTAATTATGTTGACATAGTGCAGCATGTTAGAAAACAATATTAATTTGCGCAAAAGGTACATTTTACGCAATTGCACAAGTCTCTTCTTAGGTGGTTTATCGTTGCCGAAGTACAAGCATGGAAAAATAACAACACCTATAGATTTTCAAACTTTCAAAAATTCCATGGAAAATGGAAAGTTCGTTAAAAGCAAGATGCTGAGTCACAAATCTTTCCTAGCTTTTCTTTACTGGTTTGGGGTAAGGAAGGCTGAGGCCCTAGAAAGAACGAACGAGGATTTCCTAATTAGAGATGGTTTGCTGATTGTTGACGCTACACCAAAGAAAGGTGGCGAAAGAGAACCGTTAGAAGTTCCCGTTGACTATCCGTACGTAGATCTCATTATAGAGAAAGTTAAGGCAACGAGACATAGCTCAGAAAACAAGGAGAGCAGAGTCTGGGATTTTTCACCCCGCACAGCCATCAATGTTGTTAAACGTGTTATGGGGAACCGCTACTATCCTCATTTTTTCCGATTAAACCGGGCGACGCGGTTTCTTGAAGATCCAACAACAACGTTGCCTGAGATGAAAGCTTGGTTCGGTTGGAAATCGGCGAAGACAGTGGACCCTTACATTGGATATAGCAGAAGATACATTCATAGACAAAGAGAGAGACTAAGAAGTGAATTGGGCTGATTTTTGGGAGACTTCGTTGATGCTTTTGTATCCGCTAAATCTGAAGCGAGGAGCGGAGAAGGGGTTTTGTTGGTGATGTCAGCGTTTTATTGTGTTAAAAAGAAGTTTGTCTCGCGATTTTTTGATGGAGGCATGTGCTTTGTAAGTAAATTAAGTAGGCAAAGCTTGCTAATTCTGATTGTTCTCAACATGTCGATGTTAATATTAGGTGATGTTGGTGGGACCAGAATTACCTAGTCACTATGTATCACCGATGTTCTTTGCGGTTCAGGAGAAGCGTTTTCGGATACAAAAGCATCAACGAAGTCTCCGCTTTGGAGACCTCTAACAACTTTGGGCAGAATCTTTTTTCAGAGGATCATAGAGAAAATGTTTGGTCTAGTCAGACAGCGTTTGTGAAGTCGCTTAGGACGATAGATTTATAGGAATCCATTCAAAATCATAGCTGAGGCCATTAAAATGCGAATACTGGTTCTAGGTGGAGTTGGCGCGATGGGTTTGGAAACCACGAAAGACCTAGTGAGCAAAAGTGATTTTTCAGAGATCGTTATAGGAGATATAGCTGTTGATAGAGCTAAAGAGGTCGTCTCTAAACTAGGAGACGAGAGACTTTCAGTTGTTAGAGTTGACGCAAGCAACGTTAATAAACTTGCTAGCGCAATGAAAGGCTTCGATGTCGTTGCCTGTGCATTACCTTTCAAGTATGACCTTAACGTGACAAAGGCTTGCATAAAAGCTGGAACAAATGGCATAGACCTTTCAGCTGAAGAGAATCAATTTGCCCTCGACGAAGAGGCGAAAAAAATAGGAATCACGTATATAGCTGGCTGCGGAGCTACACCTGGCACAACTAATCTAATGGCGAAGTATGGAATAAGTAAACTTGATCGTGCAGAAGAGGTGCAGATCGCATTTGCTGCTTTCCGAAGCACAGCTATTGCGCCTGGTCTATTACGCACAACCTTTTGGGAATTCGACCCAGCTATAGAAGAAAGAGTCTACTACAAAAACGGCGAATTCATAAAGGTTAATCCCTTCGAAGGAGCACAAATAGTAGAATTCCACGAGCAGATTGGAAGACAAGAAGTTGTCTACATTCCTCATCCAGAAACACAAACCTTACCTAAAATGTTTCCAGACCTACAGAAAGTGGAAGTAAAAGGATGCTTCCCTCCAGCAACTATGGAACTGGTCAAATTGATGGTGAAATACAACTTTTACCAAACACAGCCAATTGAAGTAAACGGAAAGAAAGTGAAACCAGTAGACTTTATGTACAATTTTCTCTACCAAACTCCAGAAGCCAAGAAAAACCCCGTTTGGGCCTACGGCTTAATTGTTACAGTAGTGGGACAGAAAAATGGTAAACCCGCGAAGATCACTCTTAAAAACAACCATCCATCGATGAGCGAGTGGGATGGAAAATCCGCATACGGCAAAAATGTTGGAATACCTCTTTCGATTGGAGCCCAGCTGATTGCAAAAGGAAAAACAGAAAACAAGGGAGTTCTGTCTCCAGAAGCAGGTCTCGACCATTTGGATTTCTTCAAGGAGCTGTCAAAGAGAGGCATACAGATACACGAAAAGATGGAAAGTTACATCGATTAATTATGAAAGACATTACCAAATTATTAGTGACACATAGTTCTTTTTTTTAAAAAAAGAAAGAGTTGTTTGAGGGGGTCATCCTCAAGACGTCGCTGCCGAACTTAAATTGCTTCAACTATTGGCATCTCAATGTCGAGTTTCCTTACGTGTCCCGCGATTTCCTTAAAGATCTCCAAGTGTTTCGCTATGTCTTCCTTTGTATGTTGCACAGAAATCGTCCACTGTTCATCTGGACCCAAAGCGCTGGGCACGATTCCTCTGTTCAGCATGATCACCGTGTAAAGGAACCACCTAGCAACGTCAGTAGTTAGGAAATCTCTCCAGTTCTCAATTTTCTTAGCCTTAGTGAAGTGAACTGTACCGCTTGTTCCAGCCCATTTAACTAGCGCGTGGATTTTAGCGTCATTTATAATGTCTTCATAACCTTTGGCCAGCATCCTGGAAAGTTTCGTGGCTTCGTTCATGGCCTTTTCCGTCAGTATTTTTGAAAGAGTCACTATCCCTGCGGTTATGACGAGCGAGTTGGAGTTGAAAGTGCCTGCATGAGAAACAGCACCTGGTACGACAGCGTTCATTATGTCTTTTTTCCCAGCTACAAGCGACAATGGGTAGCCTCCAGCAACGGCTTTAGCCATGGTTACAAGGTCCGGCTTGACTTTGAAGTATCCAGCGGCTCCTCTGTAAAATTTTCCACTGGTCTTAACTTCGTCAAAGATGAGAACTGAATTGTATTCGTCAGCTATTTTCCTCAGTCCTTCTAGGAATCCTGGTCTCGGAAGAATGTAGCCCATGTTCATTGGTATGGGTTCCAAGATGATGGCCGCCACTTCGTTTCCATGTTTCTTCATTATCGTTTCAACGGCTTCCAAATCGTTGAAAGGCGCTATCAAGGTCTGTTTGACCGCTTCTTCTAAGATTCCCTTAGACGCGGGAACCTGATTCGGAAATCTAGGATGCCCTGCCTTAGCCACTGTAGGTTTGACGTTTACTAGAAAACTGTCTGGGAAACCGTGATAGCATCCCTCAAATTTTAATATTTTTTTTCGTTCAGTGTAGGCTCTTGCAAATCTAACCGCGTAATTTGTAGATTCTCCTCCAGTGGTGGAAAACTTTACCATGTCAACTCCGAAACGTTCGCACACAATCTTTGCTAACTTGTAAGAATCCTCGAATTCGAAACCTAAAATGGTGCCGTTTGCGATTCTGTCTTTCATTGCTTCCACCAGCACTGGGTGCGAATGGCCGGAGACTAAGACGCCAAAGGCCATGTGAAAGTCAATGTATTCGTTACCGTCGGCGTCCCATAATTTGCTTCCTTTTCCCTTAGTGAAGTATATGGGATAGGGATCCATAGCTCGATAGTTGCTGTGAACACCAAAAGGGGTTACTTCAACACTTTCCTTGTAGATTTCTTCAGAGCGTTTCGTTTTCTCGACAAGTTTTTTGTTTTCCTCCTCATAAACTGCACTCATTTCGTACTCCCTCATCAGAAGCTTCTTTTCCCGTTTTGGAATAGATAAAGCTTTCTGATTGAAAAGGGTTCCGCGGAAAAGGCAGCTACTTATACTGGATGCTTCTTCTTGAAAACTTCCTCTGCTCCCTGTGATGACTTTCGATGTAATTAGGAAATATGTGATCAAAAAAAGGGGAGATTATTTTTTCTGTGCTAGGACCCATACTGACCTTATTGATATTATGACTGCTGCTGGCGCCACGAAGGCCACAATGTAGTTAAGAATTCCCGTTGCCCAGTAGGAGAGCAGGCCGTGGATTGTGGAGAGGGGTTCCCACACATCCACCCCAACTCTTGTCACCATCAACGCAATCGAAGCTATAAGGAAAGGCCTAACCTCTTTCGTGGTTATGCTTACGAGTCCAACTATGACACCCAGGATCAGCATGATCAGCGTAACATAAGCGTTGGCGTCTGCCACTGATGTGGCATTCCAGTCTCCAGCGTCGTAAGCTATGAAGCCCACTGCCAACCCAGCTATGATAGCTATCGCCACGAAAGCCATGAAAGCATATTCAGCTATTTCTTCCATTGCCGTCATTTCTCTCACCTCATATGACGAAGAAAGGCATTTTCTCCTCCGAATTACAAGGTATTTATGAAAACACCTTATAACACTTTCTTTGCCAAAGAATAACAAACATTGTATATCTATGGTTACTTCTATGTTGAAGGGCGCTGAAAATGAATAGTCGTTAAAAGTAGAAATCCCTCGTTTTGGTTAGAATTTTAAAAAGTTAGTTAAGTTTATCTTCTATATCTTTAAAAGTTATATGATGCGGGCCGTGCAGATGGGAGATATCAAGGAAAAAGTGGTTTTTGCTTCTGCGTTGTGCAAGGAGTACCCGATCACTGGTCATACGATATCCGCTTTAAGAGGCTTAAACCTTGAAGTTGTAGAGGGCGAGTTCGTTTCGATTTATGGTCCCTCAGGCGCTGGAAAAACAACACTTCTAAACCTCATTGGCGGCCTTGATCAACCAACCAGTGGAGAAATCGTTGTTTGTGGTCATGATCTGAGCACTTATGATGAGGATTTTCTAGCAACCTTCCGCTCTGCCTACGTGGGATTTGTTTTTCAATCCTACAACCTTGTTTCCACGCTTACAGCTCTGGAAAACGTTGCGTTTCCCATGGAATTAGCTGGTTGGTCAGGGAATCGTGTCGAGAAACGATCAGAAAAACTGCTGAAGTTAGTTGGTCTCTCACATCGAACTGACCATTTTCCCGCCCAACTCAGCGGCGGTGAACAGCAGCGTATCGCTTTTGCAAGAGCCTTGGCCAATGATCCTCCTCTTCTCCTCATTGACGAGCCAACTGGAAATCTGGACGTAGAAACAGGTCTTGAAATTGTTGGGATAATGGAGAAATTGAAAACTAAGGGAAAAACCATTCTAGTTGCTACGCACGATGAAAGAATAGTGAAGTTGGCAAATCGAACACTGCATCTGAGAGACGGCAGGATCGTTGTCGTAGATGAGTGAAATAGGTTTTCCCGTAAAGGACTTGATGCGAAGAAAGTTTCAAACAGGCTTAACCATAGTTGGGTTAATCATTTCCACCGCTACAGCGGTTTTTCTCACTCTTTTCGGAGAAAACGTTGGCTTTGAAATCGCTCTGGTCACAGGAGGCAAACTCACAACAGGGTTCTCCAACGTGTTTTCGCGTTTTGTTTTCATGGTCACCCTCCTCAATGTTTTGGTTGGAGCGCTGGTAACGTCTTTTCTTGTTTATTTGTCCATGTCTGAGCGGGTGCGAGATGTTGGGATAATGAAGGCAACAGGATGTTTGGCTAACAGAGCTTTCGGCTATTTCTTCACAGAACTTTCAATTATTGTTTTCACAAGTTGCACTCTGGGAGCGGTTGTTGGAGTGTCAGTGCACTTCGCTTTTGTCTCTGTGTTAAATATTGTGGGTTTTTCCCTCTCACAAAGACCTCTCAACATGTGGGTGGTCCTCGTTATTTTTTTCGTTTTTGTTGTTACATCCCACATTTTAGGAAGTCAGCCTATAATCAAAGCCATCAGAGTGAAACCGGCTGAAGCATTATCTCCTCTATATTCGTTTGGAATAACTTCAAAAGAGCTTGGAAAGCCTGCGTCTTCAAATTTGAGTCTAACGCTCAAGGTGGCATATCGGACTCTGATGCGGAGAAAATCTGCAACACGCCGCGCAATAATCTGTCTCGCCACTGTTTTGACCTTGACAACCGTAACGATCGCAGGAGGGATAATTGCTAGCCAGACTACTCAGGGCTATGTGGAGCAGGCAGTTAGCAGAGACATAGTTATTGTAGGTCATCCAGATCTTACCAGCCAATATGTAAACCTTCTTTCACAGTTTTTCGAAGCTAAAGAGACAGAGCCAATTAATTATCTTGATTCGAAATACCGTATATCCGAGTCTCTGGTCTCTGAACTGAGCGCTATCTCAGGAGTTCTCAAGGCGGACCCGCGTCTGGTTTTAGAAGCAAATGTGTCCGAGATTCCTGGAGTTATTATCGATCCTGAAGAGCCAGACCAGTATATTCTAGTGGGCGACCATCGATCTGGCGAAGCTCTTGTTCTCGGCGTTCAGCCGGAACGCGTCATTAACGAGTGGTTCATCTCTGGAAGTTTTCTTAACGAAACCGATGTTTACTCTGCGGTTATTGGTGACTCTCTGGCGTTGGAAATGTTTGCTGATCCTGAGAAGCAAACCATTATGGTGTTTGAGGAAGATTTTGAGATAGTTGGTGTGTGCTTGGATCCACTTAACAACGGGAACGTGGTGTACGTTCCTCTAGACGCTTTGTCGACACTGGTGGATGGACAGCCGTACTATAATTTTATTTTTCTCAAGATTGATCCAGCTAAACGCTTGCAGGTTCTCGCTGAGATACACGAAAAGGTCTCAGGAATGATGTTTGAGCCTCTGGAACTCAATGAAATCTTGGGGAACCATCTAAATTTTCTTGGCTACATTTGGTCGTTTGTCATGTTTCTGCCTCTCTTTTCCCTAGCAACCGCTACTCTCTGTCTTCTAAGCTACATGATGCTTTCAGTTACTGGCCAACAGAGAGAGTTCGGCATCATGAGAGCTTTAGGCGCCAAGCCAAAAACCATTTTAAAGATAGTTTTCACAGAAGCCCTCATTGTTACGTTGATTAGCGGAGTAATAGGAATCTTTGTTGGGCTCTTTTTCACGTTTGTGTTCTTGATTCCTGAGCCAATCATCTCCCACTTTACTCTTTTTTCTGTTGCTGGATGGCTACTTTTAGCTCTAAGCTTCCTCTGCTTGTCCAGTCTATATCCAGCTTTGAAAGTTGTGAAGAAATCTATCGTTGACGTGTTGTCTCAGCCTTAGCATCATAACGTCTATAAAACTCGTTCGGGAGTAAAGTTAAATTGAAATGTTTGTACAAGCTTGTAGTTGAGGGAATAGCTTGTCACAGATACTTCGAGGCATCATTATATGTTACAGAACGGGCCCAAGAACCCAGAGTCCAAAAGAATACATTCTTCAGTTTCCAAACGTCAAATCTTCCGGCAAGGCAGCTCGGCTTATAGGTCGAAAGGTTGCGTGGCCCGTGGGAGAGCGCAAGATTCGTGGGAAGATTATGGCGTTACATGGAAGAAATGGGCAGGTGAGAGCTCGGTTCAGAAGAGGCTTGTCAGGACAGGCCATAGGAACCTCAGTGGAAATCATTGGATAACTCGAATCTACTCCGATACGTGCGCTTCATGCTGTGAACTGGGCTGAGAACTTTCATGATTTCGTAGCTTGACACAATTATGGTGGTAACAACAATTAGATATGTTTTTTAATATTCAATTGTCCACACAAGTTTCGCATTCTGTTAGCCTAGTACTAAGCTTTGCGCGTACAGCTATGCCAAAGTTGATTTGTAATTATAAATCTGAATCAGAATTTACACTTGAAGGTTTATTAATGTACGAATCCCACCATTTTTTTCAGGAGACAATAGCTGTGAAAGTTGAACGAAAAGCAAGGGACAGAACGCAAATTGGCAGAAGAGGGGCTGAGAAAAAGATTCGAGATAAAGGTGTCTTTGCGAATTGGATTGCAGTTGGGCTTGGAATGGCTTACATAGCTGCGTTTTCAATTCTTTGGATGTCAGTGTACTTTAGTCCAAAATTGCCAGCTGGTATCAGCTACCAAGACTTGCTTTCACTCTTCTTCGGTCCGTTAATCATCCTTTTGGCGATAGGAATAGCGTCCTTAACGACTGGAATAGTTAGGCAATATTCCGGGAAGAAGCACACTTAACGAAGAAATATATATCCATCCAAGTTTTCAAGAGAGAATCGTGCACGCTTGAGACATTTAACAGAAAAAAAGGGTTTTGTGAAGAAGTTTACGCTATGTGATGTGTGCATGGAAACGTGTCAACGAAATTGTGTAAGCTGGCAGTTCGTTCAGAAAGTTTGGAAGCTGCAAAACCGGAACTATCGGCACATTGTTGTAGAATTTGAAAGGGCTTGGGATCAAGGACAAGACCATTGGAACAAGCGTTGCTTTCTTCCAGTTAACCAGCCCAGCTTTTTCATGTAACGATGGAAGAGCTTCTGCCAACGCTTTAGTCCTCTCCACCTGAGCTTCAACAATCTTCATAATCGCTGATCTTCGCCAACCGCGGCGCCAGTGTTTGCAGTCCACACAGGCAACAAGAGGCTCCTTGCAACCGAGAACATCCATCTCCCATCTTCTTCCAGCCCCTTTAAAACGGAGCCGCTTCTTCACTGTGAAGTTGTTAGCTTCGAAGGCTTGAGCCGTTATTTCTTCAAACTCATCCCACTCAAGAACTCTACAAACCCTCTCAGGATCTGCTCCTAACTCAACAGCCTTTACAGCCATCACAACGCGCTGATTCGATGACATCTCTATAAACTGGTCATCATCCTGAATGAACCCAGTGTCAGAAAGTTTCTTCAACATCTTGTCAACGACTTGAACAGGGACACGTGCTTCTCTACTAACCAATTCTCTTTGCACAGGTCCAGTTTTCGTCAACTTTAGAATAGAGATCAAGAGGTTCCTTTCAATAACCATTTCACTCAAACCGCGGTTTCATGGAGCGTGCAGCTTTTTCGACACGTCTTTTAGACCCAGTTCATCCAGCTTTTTCTGAGTTGGCACGCCCTTTTCATCCCAACCCCGCAACTTGTAGTATGTCTTAACCATTCTCTTGAACTTACGCTTGTCCAAGGTTGCACCCTTTACATGACCTTCAGGAACAGGATCCGTGAACGACCGCTCCGGCAACCAGTCCTCCTTTGAAGTCAGCCCCTCGCGGACGCTGATAGCTCTGGCAAGATTGTACACTCTTTCCGAAGCCCGCAACAAGTTCTCAGTCGTCGTTTTAATTCCGGTGGCTGCTTCGTAGAATCTAGCGTAAACGTCAAGCTCTATTCCAGTTTCTAACCACTGGAAGCGACACGTTCCGAGCATGTCGAAGAGTGGTCTTGAGTGCTGAAGGTCAATGACCTTCTTTACCTTTTTTTTGTCATAGTTTTCTCGCCCAACTTCAATGTCGTAACCGATGGCCCAAGCTCGGTTGTGGTGTGCCCCAATGTCCGCGGTTGCGTATGCTAATCCCATAGCTTGTGCCGCTCGAACGTCGTATCCGCTGATTTCAAGTCCCTTCACTTGTATGGCGAACTTTTCAGATCCCTTACCCAACTTCTCTGCGGCTTTTTTCACTCCTTCAGCGAAAAGGTCGCCTACAGCTTCTCGTTTAGCTATCATCTCAAGAAAATCAAATACAGCTTGGGTGTTTCCAAACTTAAGTTCAATTCCGTTCAAGTCCTCTTTCGTAATGATGCCTTTCTCATAGCATTCAATGGCAAAAGCAACAACATTTCCAGCCGATATAGTGTCCATTCCAAGATTATCGCAGAGGTAGTTAGCATAAATCACGTCTCCTAGCTTGGGAAGCGCGCAGTTGCTGCCAATCATGGAAGCAGTCTCATACTCTGGCCCCTCAACTCCTATGCCCTTGTGAGGTCCCTTATTGACAATACAGAAGTTTCCGCAGGCTATGGGACAGGCGAAACACGATCTGTCCGCAACCTTAGCAGTTTTTTCCATTATGTCCCCATTGATTCCACGATATTTTTCATAAGTTGCAGAAAGGAAGTTGCGCGTGGGGAGACAAACGTTCTCCTGCGTCCAATCGATGAACTGCATGGTTCCCTGCCTCCTCCAGATGTCCAACACTGGATGTTGAACAATTTGCCGCATGGATTTCTCAAAGATTTTCTGCATGGCTTCAGGATCAGCAACGGGGATATCTAGAGAACCTCGCACCGCTATCGCTTTAACCTTTTTAGAGCCCATAACCGCACCCATTCCAGTTCTGCCAGCTTGCCTACCGTAGTCGCAGGTGATGCAGGCGAACTTCACGAGGTTTTCTCCAGCTTGTCCGATAGAGGCAACTCGTATAAGTTCGTCTCCCAAATCTTTTTTCAAAGAATCTTCTACTTCAAGGCAGCCCATGCCCCAGTAGAAGTCAGCGTTTCTCAGTTCAATTTTCCCGTCTTCAATCCAGAGGTAAATGGGCTTGCTCGCCTTACCCTCCAGAATTAACGCGTCAAATCCAGCTTGCTTGAGTTCGGGACTGAACATGGCACCTGTGTTGCTGTCTCCATAGTAGCCGGTAGCTGGACTGATGGCAGCAAAACTTGTTTTTCCAGCTCCTGGAACAAGAAGACCCGAGAGGGGTCCCGTGGCGATTATAAGTTTGTTCTTTGGTCCCAAAGGATCCGTGTGAGCAGGAATCTCGTCCCACATCAGGCGGGCGCACCATCCTCGGCCCCCAAGGTATTTGACGGCAAAGGCTGGCTTAACTTTCTCAGTCTCGACCTTGCTTTTTGTGAGGTTGATTCTAGCTATCTTTCCTACGTAACCTCCCTTGAATTGAGTCATTTCAAGAAGTCCCTCCCATGGTAGCGGCTAATCTAGCACGCCGCTCCTGTTTAATGGCTGACAAGGGAGTGAAACGCAAAGCCTTTGTTGGGCACCACTTTACGCAGGCTGGGTCGCCGTCGCAAAGGTCACATATTATTGGAGTTATCATGTCGCTGTGGAAGTAGACGGCGGTGAATGGGCATGCTTCTATGCACTCAAGGCAGCCAGTACATTTCTTAGCGGTCAGCAGGATACGTCCGTCTTCTGCCTTGTAGAGAGCCCCTTCTGGACACAGTTCAACGCATTTTGGGACTCCACAGTGGTGGCAAACAACTGGCACGTTGGAAGCTGGATTTGGAAAGAGCGCGAAAACTCTAATAGCCGCTTTTTTCGGGTTGTTCCTCTGAAAGTGCTGATATGCGCACACCAGTTCGCAGATTCGACATCCACAGCATTTTTCCGCGTATACGGACAGAGCCTTCAACAGCATTCACCTTACAGAATATCGAGTGTACTTGCTCAAATAAAGTTTTTCTGACTCCATTACAAAAGAGAATTGTTTAGATCTCCACATCTCATCACTTAACGCCAAACTTTTGGGGCATCAAATGAACAGATCTTTCTCTTTTGGTCTTGTCAGCTCTGTTGCTTTTGCCTCTTCTGACCTTGGGTACGAATATCCTCTGATGATAGCCACTGGAATTCTCTCATTTGCCTGTCCAATTACCAGTTCAGCTGCTGAACACAACTCATCGGCGATGGCAGTTTGCTTCACCCTTAAAACCTGTCCAAACAAGTCTTTCTCTCCCCTCCGATCTCGAATGGGACAGATTCCAGCGACTCCTATGGCAATGTTAATCTCGCCCTTCCGCAGTGGCCGTCCATGAGTGTCAGAAATTATAACAGCCACATCTTTCCCTGTGAGCCTCCTTATCTCTCGCCGAATCCTCTGCGCTGAACGATCAGGATTCTCAGGTAAAAGTGCAACATTTCTTTCTCCAGGAACGTTGGATTGATCAACTCCTGCGTTGGCGCAGATTATTCCATGCTTGGTTTCTGTGATGAGTTTTCCGTCGCCCATCCGAACAACACTTCTAGATTCTCGCAGAACGGTTTCAATTAAAGCCGGGTCTTTATTGAACCGTTGAGCAAAACTCTTGGCGAAATCTGAGGGAACTACCATGTCCAAGTTTACGATGTTTTCCTCAGCTCGAGACACCACGACATGTGTGACTACGAGGATGTCGCTCTCTTGAATTGCAGTTCTCTGCTGCTCTGCCGCGTTGCAAATGAGCTCGGCGAGATTGTCTCCTTCCTTTACAACGGGCAAATCCTTCACGTCAATTATCTGAATGGTGTGGTTTTTTCCCGAATGGTGTGAGTCCGTTTTTGGACACATCATGTTTCACTTCCTTCTCCTAAACAACTTCAACCCGTTCATATCAATTACGTATTCGAATCCAGCTTCTAAAAATGCTCTGGCTCCTTTTACTGTTTTGACAACGCGGGTTGTGTATTCGCTGCTGTCTCCAGTTTGGAAAAGGGCTTGTTCAAGGTTGATGTATATCATGGTGTTGTCAATTTTCTCGTGTCCAAGTATCTGTTTGACGTGAATGATGTCCTTGGTCTTGTGATATTCCATTGTTGCTTTCCAAGTCTTAGCGTGTGGAAATGAATTTGAAGAAGCCTTAATTTACACCGAGTTACTCTTTTGCCACCAAAACGGAGCAACTAGCATGCCTGATTACTCCGTTGCTGACACTTCCCAGGAGTAGATTTTTTATTACACTTTGGCCTCTGGCACCCATGATAACCAAATCAAAGCCACCTTGTATTATGGTTTCTAATATCTTGTTAACAATGTGACCTTCCTTGAGTAATGTCTCCACAGGAACTCCCTCAGCGGCCACTTTCCTTTTGCTGTTCGCCAGCAGGTCAGTACAGACTTTTGGGATTTCCTCACTGATTTTAGCAGCACCATGCGCACCCTTTCGTGCTCGTATTTTCCCTGTAATTCCAGCTCTACGATATTCATCATGCGCAGGAAAAACATGAAGTAAAAACAGCTGGCTATTGAACTTCTTCGCGACTTCAATTGCAACATTCAACGAATTTTCTGCAAACTTGGAGCAGTCTAACGGCACAAGTATCTTGTCAAACATAGGAATCCATCTTCCAAGCGAATCTCATAAATGAACTACTAAAATTGAGAAAAATAAGTTTTACCTCAAGCATGCCTATGCGCGCGCATTAGAACCCGATTATTTTCTCCGGTATGTTAACATGCTACTAGCTATTTTGAACCGATCGAATAATCTTGGAAAGTTTGTATAGGACAAGCCCTGCCAAGAGGAATATTGAACCTGACAGAATCACAATAGTATTGAATTGGGAAACTAGGAAAATGCAGGTCAGAAGACCTAAGAAACCAGTTATGGGAAATTTACCTATATTTAACGGAGCTCGAAAAGGTCTTTCCAGTTCAGCTCTTCGGTAACGTATGTATATTAATGAAATGTTTACGAATGCAAAAGTGATGAAAGCTCCAAAACTTGTTAATGCGGCTACGAGCTCGAGGTCGCCCATGAAAAGGAATATTATTGAAACGAGCATGGTAACCAAAATCGCTAGTCGCGGTGTCTCCTTTTTTGGGTCAATTCTAGAAAGAATGCTTGGAAAAGCTCCCTCTTTAGCCATACCATAGATCATTCTTGAACCCACAACTAACATAATCAGCACAGTGTTACTAGTGGCAAAAAGCGCTATTATAGACATTACGGTGAATGCGTTTTCACCTAGAACCTGCGAGGCTGCAGAAGCTAGAGGAGCGTTACTTAAGCCGAGAGTCTGCCAATCAACTAAACTAACAGAGACCAAAGCCACTAAGACATAGAGAAAAGTCGTTATGAGAACCGACAGAATCAAAGCCTTTGGAATTGTTTTTTCCGGCTTTTTTGTTTCTTCGGCTATGTTAACGATATCCTCGAATCCAAGATAAGCGAAGAATATCAAAGCTGCGGCTGATAAAATCCCAGATGAACCATTAGGAGCCTCCAGCAAATTAACGTTTCCAAGACTTCCCAGGCCAATTGCAACGAGAAGAACTAATCCGGCTGCTTCAACTAGAGTGAAGAGAATGTTCATTCTTGTCGACTCTTTTATTCCCAAGAAATTGATGTATGATAAAACGGCTATCAGAATCAACGCAGTCAAGACTCTGGGAAAACCAAAAAGTCCTTGAAAGTAACCAGCGAAGCCTAGAGCTACTGTGGATGCAGAGATTATTCCGGTCAAGATCGTCAACCAACCGACCATAAATGATAAGATTTCGCATCCACAGGCAATTTTGACGTAAACATACTCAGCAGCATCTCTTGGAAACACTGAAGAGAGCTCAGCATAACTTAGTCCCGTTAAGGAAGCAACCATTGCGCCAATGATGAAGGAGAGCCAAACGGAGTTGCCGGCTATGCCAGCGGCCTCTCCGACCAAGACGTAGATTCCAGCTCCTAGAATTATCCCTACTCCCCAAGATGTTACCGCAAAGAGCCCTATTTCTCGTCTCATAGAAACCCACGCTAATTAACTAGTATTATCGAAATAATGTTAAAAGGATTAGTCTTGCGCGCGCTTGAGGAAGAATCTTCTAGCGTGCGTGTGTGTTTTTTATTTTTGTTTTTTTAGAGAGAGGGAGTTAAAGAGAGAATTGTTGGGTTTGGGGATTAAATTTTAACCCAACCAACCAACGACGGACGACGAAGAACAGCCAACAAACGGAAAAGGTTAATGGACAACCAATTATGGACTTCCAAAAAACGGTATACCTGATCTGGCATACATGCATGAGCGCGCATGTATTCCTACCTCGCTTCGCGTCCACGTTGTACGTATCTTCTCCTTCCTATCCTCGGTATTCTTTTTTCCGCTTCTGCCACCTCATACAACCGTCGATACCAGTCTTCTCTACTCATTTCATCCACTTTCTCGATTATACTCAGGAGCTCCACCAAAACTTGATGATGGCGTCTCTCGTCGTCAATCACAATGTCAAAAAGCTTCTTAGTGTTTCCATCTTTAATCTCCTCGCCTATTCCTTCACCTCTCTCCAACATCTCCAATTCTTCGCTGATGTGAATTTTAAGCTCCCTTGTCATTCTATCCTTTTCGATATCGCCTACTGTCACACCCGAATTCAGAGCGATTAGGGTTTGATATACATCCGAATGCTTCTTTGTATCCAGAATAATCCAATGAATGAACAATTTGACAAGAGGGTTCTCTGTAGAATTATAGAAAGTCGTTAACCTCTTTGCCATCTCATCTTCAAGTTCCTTCTGTTCCTTCAACTTCTCAATAATCTCTCTTTTCATTTTCAACTTACTCAAATCCATTGAAAATCCACACAAGGATTAAAGGTTTCTCCTTTTGTTCGGGTTGGCCTCTCCTTTTTCTGTTCGTAAATTTCTTCCCAAACCATTTCTCGAAGATATGTATGCATGAGGGAAAACATATCTAGGCGGAACTCTAACTGAATGTGAATGCTATGATCGAGCTCACAGTCCAGCTGCTGATCCTTGCGATCTCACTCGTTGTGTTGGCTGCGGCTAGCCATTTCACTATAAAATCGGTAGAAAAATTAATCGAGCTTACAGGATTGAGCGAAATCTCGCTGGGTTTGTGATTCTTGCCGTGTTAACTTCAACACCAGAAATTATTATAGCTGGCTTTTCAGTTCTAGAGGGAACTCCTGGAATAAGTATAGGGGATATCATTGGTTCAAACGTGTTCAATGTAGGGTCAGTTCTAGGAATCTTAGGAATGCTTGGCTATTTTAAAACATGTTGCACAGACCTTTTGGTAGAGCTAACAGATATTCTCTTGATTACATCCTTAATTCCATTGCTCCTAGTGATATTCAAAGTTGTAAGCCCCATCGTTGGCATTATTCTTTTGGGAACTTTCATAATCAGCATCTATTTCATGGCAAGAAAGAGAATATCTATGGTCAACGTAGACAAGTCTGTAACGGCTGAAAAAGAAAGAAAGAAAATCGTTGTCGCAACGTTGATTCTGGGCTTTCTTGGCGTTATGATAGCGGCGCGCTTAGTAGTTTCATCTGCCGTTAACATTGCTTTCACTGTCGGTGTTCCTCCAATCTTGATTGGAGCAAAAGTAGTTTCCATAGGCACTTCTCTTCCGGAACTTACACTAGATCTTACAGCCGTTAGACGTGGACGTGTTCATCTGGCAATTGGAGACATAATTGGCTCTAACCTCACAAATCTAACGCTTGTATTAGGGATGGTTCTCCTTACTTCACCCTTTGCAATTGACGTTACAATTTTCACTGAAATCCTTCCATTTTTGCTCATAACCACAATCATATTTTGGCGTTTCCTTACAAAAGGAGGCGTATCACAAGTAGGCGGCGTAATCCTGATAATGACATATATTCTATTTCAAGCCATCATTTGACTGAAACATTTGTGGTTATGTTTCAATATTACCTGTTTGTGTCTTGGAACCCTGGTCTACCTCTCTCTGGGTTCTTAATTCTCTTATGCGCACGCCATTAAGGTATATTTTTTGATGTAACAAAGAGTGGTCCAGCATCATATTTGAGAAATAGTGGATACAAAAGCATACACAAAACTCCCCATAATGCGGTAGATTCTGTTGAAAAAGAGGGGAGGGAGACGCACACAAACCTTAATCACCAAGAGACAACGGTTTATCTGTATCATAATTCTTTCACCTTGGGTTCTCCTAAAGTTTCAGCTCAGAGAGAACATACTGGACAATCTCATCTGCGATGTTCACTTTGGTGACAGATTGCAATCCTCTCCACCCGGGCTGACTGTTAAGCTCAATAATCAACGGTCCATTAGGACCTTCCAGAATATCCACACCAGCTATCTTGCAACCAATAGTTTTAGCTGTTTTTACCGCTAAATCTTCAAGCTTTCCACTAAGTTTTAATGGCACGGGCTTCGCGCCTAAACTAACGTTCGTTTTCCAAGTTCCTGCAACCCGTTGCATAGAAGCGATCACACGGTCGCCTACAACGAAGGCACGTATATCAGACCTTCCGTGCGGAACAAACTCCTGAAGATAAAGAACTCCGTGGTAGAAGGAAATCGCTCTGAAAACTCTCGTGGCAATGTCAGGATTTGAAATTCTAGTTGCGCCGATTCCTCGGGACCCAAACAGGGGTTTCACAACAACGTCACTTCCCAATTCATTGAAGCACTTCAGAGCTTCCCTGTGGTTTTCTGTTACCGCTGTGCGTGGGACGGGCAAGCCGTGTTCCTCCAAAAGAGTGAGTGTGTAGTATTTGTCCACGGAGCGTTCAATGGATGAGGGAGAGTTTATGATCGGTATTCCCAAACGTTCGAGTCTGTAGAGGAGGTTCATCCTGAAAATGATTTCTTCAAGAGAGCCTCGCCCGATTGGACGCGTAATTAGAGCGCTTAAATCCTTGAGAATGTTGGTTTCTCCAGCGGACGCTACAGGTTTATATTTTACTCTGGCAACCACGTGAGAGAAGTTGAAACACATGGGAGTAATGTTTTGTCTTTTCATCGCCTCTCGCAGTTGGATGGTGCCCCATCCATTCTTGTCTCTCGTTATGATTCCCATTTTCAAACAGCATTCCTCGCAAACAATTTCTACTCATAACGAGCATAAAGGTGTATTCTAATCCATTGAATATGTCACCTAAACCCCTCTGCGTATACAGTAATCGGAGCGCGCGCATTCGTCAAAGTGAGATGCAGTCTATATCATTTTAGTGCTGTTGCAATAGCCAGAAAACTAATTTATTCCTTACGAATTATTTGTGTAAGTGGTTGTTGTGCCTTATTACGTCTATGTTCTTCTTTGTGAAGATGACAGCTATTACACTGGATATGCAAAAGACGTAGACTCGCGTGTTAAGCAGCATGTGAGAGGCATGGGGGCTAGATACACTAAACTGCACAGGCCAAAGAGGCTTGTTTACACAGAAGAATTTAACACCAGAAGAGAAGCCATGAAGCGAGAAAGGGAAATAAAAAAATTGAGTCGCAACAAGAAGCATGAGTTAATACGCGTGCGCATTAGCTGAATCCTGAGAATATGTAGCTAAAACGGAGTTTAGCAATGAAACTCTATGAATTTCATAAATTAAAGTAATGAATAACCATTGAAACAATGAACATGAAGATGTATCTTGGTCTTTCATGTTCTACTAAGATTATGTAACGTGGTTAGAGCTTTTATGCGTCCACAATTTTTATGAAAAATACTTCTTGAAAGACAATTAATCAAAGAATTCCATAGTGAAGTGGTTGAGGAGAGCATGCAGGAAAGAGAAAGGAGGCAGAACATTTTTTTCAATGTATAGAATCTACTTCTTCCCCAACCACTAAAAACTTAGTGTAAACTTATTGTTATAAGCATTTCGATACAAACGTGGTTGGTCTATGCATACATCATCGCTACAGACTTTCTTTTATGGGTGCAAAAGTAAAACCAACAAAACACACGCAAAAACTTCATAAAGGGTTTTAACGTAGGTATTTCTTATGCGACAGGAAAAGCTTATGGAACTGCTTTGCGAGATTATTAAGAATTCAAGGCGAAGCGACAGGGAATTGGCGAAGTCCTTGGATTTTTCTCAGCCTTCAGTAACCCGTTTGAGGAAGGCTCTGGAAAAAGGAGCAATACTGCAGTA
>CP070759.1:856977-876006 GCA_020348945.1 Candidatus Bathyarchaeota archaeon | reverse complement strand
TTCTGTATTTGTTCAATTTCACTAACAACTTTCTGCTCGTGAAGCTTGGTTTCTTCATCCAAAACGTTAATGGCATACCGTAAACCCCTTATCTCCGACTGAATCAACTTCCAACGATTAACTAGGTCTTCAGCCCTTTCCATCGCCACCTTCTCATCAAGTTCTAGCGGGATCGATGTGACAGGCTCTATCGCATTTTTTTTCGGCATGAGCCCTTGTTCGATGTACTCTGATATTGTGGAAAGAATCTCCCTGTCTGCCACAATTGTGTTCATAGAAACCTGAATGGTTTCGACAAAATTGTCAAAGGTTTTGGCGTGGCTCTTCAAAGTGCTTCGAAAAAGTTCTCGAGCAGTTGTGCTTCTCTTGAGGTCTTCAACAAAAAGCCTTACGTCCGGCGGATTCATATACCTGATTGTATGAGAAACTATTCCCAGCCCATCCACAATTATACACTCGTTTTCCCAAGGAACTGCCCACAGAGGATAGTGCAGTTTGGAGATAAACGAAAGTTTCTCCGGCGGAGCCCCTAGGATTCCCTGCTTTTTCCGTTTTGCCTCTGCTAGACAGAGAACAGCCGCGGCTTCCATGTCTCGTGCAAAGGGCTTCTTTCTGTCTTCGTCTTCAACAACATAGGGAAGGGTCAAACTTGAACTTGACATGGTTATCATCCAACATGATGTAGAGAGTGACTTTCCAAACCGCTTTCCTTTAAGAGAGCTATGCTATTCAGAAGCTTTTCAGATTTATAATTCCTTCCGCGTGAAAGCGTTCTGTTTTTATCACTCACGCGGCTGTTTACTGGAAGAGACGGAAAAACATGTCATCGACAAGCTTATGATCCAGTTTCTCGTAAGCTTCGGTGCTACCAACATCGTACCAAAACGTGTCCGTTAGGTAACCATAGACAGGCTTGCCCGCTTTTATAAGGCGTGGAATCACGTTTCCCATCAAATCTAATCCGCGCCGGTCCATTTTCAATTCACTCAAAACTTTAAGGACTTCACCCTTGAAAACCAATATTCCTATACTTACTGGTTTTTTCAATGTTGGCTTTTCCGCAAACCCTCGAATATTGCCATTGTCATCTATATCAGCTAAACCCACCCTAACTGTGAAGCCTGAGGCTAAAGCAACTGTTGCTGAGGCTCGTCGTTTCTGGTGATAGCGTAGCAAGTCCTTGAGGTTCATGTTTGTAAGGATGTCTCCATAATATATGAGCAACGTATCCTCCGCATCTATCACACCGTGTTTGTAGGCGTTTAGCAGGGAGCCCGCGGTTCCCTTCAGTTTCGGGTCGTCGTGCACATAGGAGATTTTCACATTAAATCTGGAGCCGTCATCGAAATAGTTTAGGATTTGCTCTGCCTTGTAATTCACTAGGAGAGCCACATCTTTGATACCGTGAAACTTGAGGAGTCGAACCACGTATTCCAAGAGGGGTTTTTGCCTTGTTCCTATGGGCAACATGGTTTTTTGAAAATAATACGTGATTGGTCTAAGCCTTACACCTGGTCCCCCACAAAAAATGAGACCTTTAGCTATAGTCATAGAAGTCCCTCGGTTCGTAAAGAAGAAAAGAGAAGCGTGTTTCTTTTTCTTTTCACTCTTCTTTCTTCGCTTCTTCCGTTTCCTCGACTTCGAATTCCTCAATTGGTTTTGGAGGCGGGGTTGTAGCCATCGTCCAGCCGATCCAGGCTCCAATTGCTAAAACAGCAACGAATGCGACCAGTACTGGAACAGCGATCAGCCAAAATTGAACACGCGCTGTGGACCAAGTCAGGTTAATCAATGGTTGAACTATTGCCTCATAACCGAACAATGTGACTATGTATCCAACTGCGACAACTAAACAAACTAAGAAAATCAATCCGCCAATAGCTTGATCTTTACTAGCCATGTTATCACCACTGCAACGTAGCCAAGTTTAGTTAATAAGTCTATTATAAAGTTTGTCGTCTATTGCGAATGAAGTAATCAAACTGTTCCGTCTTCCCACGTGGCAATGTACTTTTTTTGCTCTCCTGTGAGTTCATCAATCTTCACGTTCATGCCTTTCAACTTGATTTTTGCCACAAGTTCGTCGATCTCTTTCGGCACGTTGTAGACCTTTGGCTCCATTTTCTCTTTTTTCGTCAAGTGTTCAACGCATAGGGCTTGGTTTGCGAAGGACATGTCCATGACTTCTGAGGGGTGTCCTTCGGCTGCGGCGAGGTTCACGAGTCTTCCTTGGGCTAGTAGGTAGAGTTTCCTTCCGTCTTGGAGGCTATACTCTTCTAGGTTGGGTCGGATGGTTCTCTTAGATGATGATATGCTATTGAGGTTAGGTATGTTGATTTCCACGTTGAAGTGTCCACTGTTGGCGAGTATGGCGCCATCCTTCATCTGGAGCATGTGTTCTTTTCGGATGACACTGATGTCTCCCGTGGTGGTTACGAAAATGTCTCCTATTGCTGATGCTTCGTCGATGGGCATTACTCGGAAGCCGTCCATAACCGCCTCCAGCGCTCTCACAGGGTCAACCTCAGTAACTATTACGTTTGCACCCATACCTCTCGCTCGGTTAGCAAGTCCTCTGCCGCACCATCCGTAGCCGCATACTACAAAGTTTTTTCCAGCCAACAGGATGTTGGTGGCTCGTATAATTCCGTCTAGAGTGCTTTGTCCAGTGCCGTAGCGGTTGTCGAATAGGTACTTGGTGTAGGCGTCGTTTACGGCTATGATTGGATATTTGAGGGCGCCATCTTTTTCCATGGCTCGTAATCGTATGACTCCTGTTGTGGTTTCTTCGGTGCCTCCCTCTACGCTTTCTAGGGCTTCTGTTCGTTTTGCGTGGATGGTGCTCACTAGGTCGGCTCCGTCGTCCAAAGTTATCATGGGCTTGTGATCAATTACCTTGTTTACGCACCAGTAGTATTCTTCGGTTGTTTCACCTCTCAAAGCGTAGACGCTGATTCCTTTTTCTGCTAGTGCCGCCGCTACCTCATCTTGGGTTGACAATGGATTGGACCCGCAGAGGGCAACGTTTGCTCCTCCTGCTGTAAGCGTTTCCACGAGCACTCCGGTTTCGCTGGTTACGTGTAAGCAGGCGCCTAGAGTGATTCCTTTAAGCGGTTTTTCTCGCTCGAACCTCTTTTTAATGTGATTCAGAACAGGCATGTGCATGGATGCCCACTCGATGAGAAGCTTTCCCTGAGGAGCCAAATTCTGGTCTTTAACTTTGAAACTTGTCATTTACATCAACTCACGTCTGTAGTTTAATGATGAAATATTTAACTATTAAGCTAGGCGAATTAGGAATTTTTTCCTTTGTTTTTCTAGCTGGAAACTTTGTGTACAAGGTGAAGAAGGCTGTGAACCGCTATTTAAGATAAATGTTAGCCTTTACCAAAGTTATTACATGTGCGTGCAAAAAGCTTTTGCTGGCAAAAGGTTTGGAGACCTGTCTGTAAATCGTCCATTTGGACGACAGAATGTATCTTAAGTCACATTCCATGTGTGACCTAAAGCCATATAGAAGATTGTTTCACAAAAGAAAAATAGCAGTTCGCAGTAATACCTACTTGGAAGACGGGGAAGGAAAATGAGGGCAAAAGCAGTTTCAGGAATAATGCTGACACTGCTGTTAACAAGCATGCTAACGTTGGCATTTAACATTCAATCGATTAAGTCAGAGCCTACAACATGGACTGTGGACGATGATGGGCCAGCAGACTTCCACAGCATACAAGAAGCTATAAACAAATCCAGTCGAGGAGACACAATATACGTAAAAGCTGGAACATACTATGAGCACGTTGTTCTAAATAAGTCTCTGTCGCTGATTGGAGAAAATAAGAAAGTTACTATCATAGATGGCAATGAAACTGGTACCGTTATCATGGTAACTGCAAGTCATGTTAACATAACGGGATTCACAATACGAAACAGTGGAAGCGGGTACAGATACTCAGGAGTTTTTCTTTCGAATTCTGCCAACAGCAACATTAGTGGAAATATAATAACTTCAAACACAGGTTCTGGTGCATTCGGTATGTTGCTTCAATATTCTGATAGCAATGTGATCAGTGGAAACATATTATCGTATAATAGAATGGGCATTGAATTGCAATACTATTCAAATGACAACTTCATTTACGGCAATACAATAGTAAACAATTCTGGAGGAATTATACTATATCTTTCTGGAGGTAGCAAATTAAGAAACAACACTATTAACAATAATCCCCACAATTTTGGAGTTTATGGACCTTATTTTTCAACTTATCTAAATGACATAGATACTTCAAACACGGTGAATGGAAAACCAGTCTACTACCTAATCAACCAGAAAAACCTGATAATAAATCCCTCTACATTCCCTGACATAGGATACCTTGGAATCATAAACTCAACAAATGTTAGAGTAGAAAACCTGCACATGACAAAAAATCACCAGGGAGTACTATTTGCTTACACACATAATTCTACTATGAGGAATGTAAATTCCTCAAACAATACTCGGGGCATCGAGCTGTATGCTTCAAATGGCAACTTCATTAGCCAAAGCATCATTACAAATAATGCGATGGGTATTGCACTATTTGACAGTAGTGGAAACGCAATCAAGGATACCACTGTAACAGAGAATTCTCAGTGGGGAATCTGGTCAATTCGTTCTTCCGACAACAGCTTAAGCGAAAACACAGCCTCAAACAATTATGGAGGCGTTTTCCTTTCCTATTCAAATCACAATAAGATCTATCACAATAACCTCATCAATAACACGAATCAAGCAGTTCTTTACGACTCGACTAATAACGTTTGGCATGACGATTATCCTTCTGGTGGAAATTATTGGAGCGACTATAATGGTACTGACTCGTACAGGGGTCCGAATCAAGATAAGCATGGCAGTGACGGAATAGGCGACGTTCCATATGTAATTGATGGAGAAAATCAGGACAACTATCCCCTAATGAACCCTTGGACCTCAACTTCTCCAGTTATTGCTGTAACCATAGATATAGATCCAGATACTTTAAACTTGAAAAGTGAAGGTGAGTGGATTACTTGCTACATTGAGCTTCCAGAAGGCTACAAGATAAAGGATATAGATATTTCCTCGCTCTTGGTGAATGACAACTTTGCAGTTGATCCAGAGGCTTCCACAAAAATTGGAGACTATGACAACGATGGTATTCGGGATTTGATGGTTAAGTTCAACAGAACAGCCCTTACATCCCACTTCTACCACACTCTGGGAATAACGTATGGCAACGTGTCCCTAACAATAACCGGGCAACTTGCTGATGGAACAATGTTTGAGGGCACAGACATCGTTAAAGTCATGTTCGGAGGAGACGCAGACTTGAGTGGACTGGTTGAACTGGACGATTTTGACATATGGATGGACAATTTTGGAAAAAAATCTCACAGGTGCCCTCCTGGCTTGTATCCCGATTTTAACAACGATGGGCTCGTGGATATGCTTGACTTCTTTGTTTGGAGAGAAAACTTCGGAGCAAACGTTCCCCCACAACCATAAACCAAAAAACATCCTCCTTTTTTCTGGCCATCATTCTCAATGAAACTATATCTAAAACTGATGTTTCTTCCAAAATTCCATTAGTTTGTTAAGTCATCCAAATGTATGACAGAATAAACGTTAAGCAGTAAAAGCTTGACAATTTTCGCTGAAGAAAAAGGATTTTCCAACTTTTCATACTTTAAACCAATGTTAAAATTCTGTTTTCAAAGAAAACAGAAATAACTTTTCCCCATTAAAGGGTTTCTGGATAGAGTAATAACTGTAGTAAAAGCTAATAGTTTGTTGAATAAACAGGTTTTCTTGGCGCAAAGGTTTATTTTTGTTTTGTCTCAATGTAACTACAAACGAAACAGGGATGCGTCAAGTTGAAGGAACCTTTTGCCAAGTTTGTTAGAACTGAGTTGAAGTCTGGCACTGTGTTAATTACATGTGGGCTTCCTGGAACTTGGAAGACAGAGACTTCGCAGGAGGTCTCAAGTATTAAGGGGTATCCTATTCTTCGAACTGATTTAATTCGATTGGAAGTTCTTAAGAATGAGGACGTTTTTGACGAAAAGGTTGCGTCAAGTATGAGTAAACGGGAGCTTGTTTATAATGAGATGTTTCGGCGGGCAGATGATCTTGCACAGAAGAATAAAGGTGTAATTTTGGATGCTACTTTTGTCACTCAGAAACTGCGGAGACGTGCTGCTGAGGTTGCTGCAAAGCATAACATGATTTTTGTTATACTGCAAACTCACTGTTCTGAGGATGTGTCTATTGCGAGGATTTTGAGGAGGACTAAAGAGAAGTATGAGTCTAACGCTTTAACTAGGCAGGCTTATGTTAACAATAAGAAACGGTTTGAACCTGTTGATTTGGGTGACTTGAAGAAGAGGCATCCGCAACTGGAAATAGTGCACTTAACAGTGGATACAGAGCGTGATTCTCCTGAGGATTGGTATATTATCGGGATGGAAAAAAGGTAGCTGGACCTCGGTTCATGATGACAATAGATTTACACATTCATTCAAAGGATTGTTCTGATGGAAACTTGACTGTTGAAGAACTTGTTAAGGAAGCCAAGAAGAGAAACGTTGAGTTTATGTCGATTACAGATCACGATTCGATTGACTGTCAAGAGAAAGCCATGGCTTTGGCGAGGAAAAATGGAATTCGTTATGTTTATGGAGTTGAATTGAACGTAACCTTTTCGCATCCTAGATATCGCGAGGGTAGATCAATAGCGTTGGATTTTTTGGGTTATCAGTTTGACGTGGAGAATGGGGAGTTAAAGGAGAAGCTTCGAAAGATTGCGCAGTATAGAGAGGAGAGAGCTGTAAAGATTTTGGATAAGGTTAATGCGGTTTTTGAAAAGGAAGGAATTGCAAAGTTAACTAGGAAGGATTTGAGGAAGATTCGAGATTCTGTTGATGGAGTGCTTGGAAGGCCTCACATAGCGAGTTATTTGGTGAGAAAAGGAATTGTTAGAACTAGGCAAGAGGCTTTTGACCGGTATCTTGTGAAATGCAATGTTCCTCATTATCCGCTTTACGTTGAAGAGGCATCGAGGCTGGTGAGGGATGCTGGAGGAATAATAGTTTTAGCTCATCCTAACGACCCTCATGGAACGTCGCTGGTGAAACTGACTAAATCGTTGCACGAACAAA
Source organism: Candidatus Bathyarchaeota archaeon (assembly GCA_020348945.1). Lineage (GTDB taxonomy): Archaea > Thermoproteota > Bathyarchaeia > Bathyarchaeales > Bathyarchaeaceae. The sequence continues at coordinate 868,827 of CP070759.1, read as the reverse complement.
CAGCGATAATAGAAAAATCGATTCTAGAATACATTGACGGCGTAGAGTGTTGGCACTCCAGAAATGACGCTTTAACCACGAATCATTACGTAAAGTTTGCAAAAAAACATGGGCTGATCATGACTGGGGGAAGCGATTGCCACCAAAAACCAATTCTCATGGGAACAGTGAAAATCCCAGAACACGTAGTTAAACAATTCAGCTGAGTGAACTTCTGATTAAAGAATATTCGTGTAGGTAGAGGCTAGTTTGAAGTATGCTTTTGCTTCTTTCGTTGCTGCCCTCTTTTCTTCATTACTTACGCTGGGGTCTTTGAGTTTGAAACTGGTGACTTTTCCTCGCACGTAGGCTCGGTAGCATTTGTAGAAGGGGAGAAGTTTCGGTAACTCTTGGTCTCCAGAATATTCAACGTATCTTTCAACGAAGAAGTCAGACAGATCAGTTCGTTCTTTGAAATCTAAGTCCATAGCTAAAAAAGCAACGTCAGACGCAACGTCAGAATACCTGAATCTCTCGTTGAACTCTATAGCGTCAAAAATGTAAACTTGGTCAGCAACAAAGATGTTACCTGAATGAATATCTCCGTGGCAATCTCTAACTCGACCATCCACTCCCCTCTTCTCAAAAAAAGCCACGTTTCTCTTCATAAAATCGTTGATTCTTTCACGGATTAATTTAAAATCTTTCATGCCTATCGTTTTGCCAACAAACTCCCGAGTCTGCTCGAAATTCTCCTTCCAATTCGTTTCCACTATCACCAAGGAACCGAACTCCCTTATCCTCCTACTTGTTTCCGCCTTTGCATGAAATTCCGCAATGATCTTTGCTATTCTGTCAATGAGCTTGCTGTCCACCTTGTTCTCTTCAAGGAGCTTGCTCATCATCTTTTCCTGAGGTATCCTCTTCATCTTCACAGCATATTCAACAGTTTCTCCCCCGCCTTTTACCTTAATCACGTTTGACTTGTTGATGGGAACAACCTCAAGATACATGTCCCCACACAGCCGCCTGTTAAGCTCCAGCTCCTTTTCACAGAAGAAACGTCTCTTTTCGAGAGTTGTAAAGTCCAAAAATCCAAGGTTCACAGCCTTCTTCACCTTGTACACAAAGTTTCCAGCTAGAAAAACAAAGGATATGTGAGTCTGGACTAGCTCAATTTGACCTGTTTCTTCGTCGTAAGCCTCAGGATTCATTAAGGCTTCCACAACTTGCTTCTGCACTATCAGTCCCCTTCCAATTTTCAGAGAGTTTGCAAACTTTCTGTTTTGAACTAAAACTTCAATGAGCCATATAGAACTATCCCTATGTCGAACCTAAAAATTAGAAGTTATCACCGAAGCCTTCCGTTAAACCTAAATTCTGTATTCAGCCACAACTAGGTTGAAACAAGAGGTTCCAGTATTGAAGGCGGTAATTCTAACAGCAGGCTTGGGAACAAGACTCCTACCCGCAACCAAAGAAACACCCAAGGTGCTACTCCCCATATTTGCACCTGGGAAAAACGGGAAACCATGCTTAAAACCCGTTTTACAACTTGTCTTTGAACAACTTTACGACGTAGGCTTCAGAGAATTCTGTTTCGTAGTGGGAAGCAGGAGCAGAAGAGCCGTAAAAAACCATTTCACACCCGACCGAAACTTCATAATATACCTCCATGAAACCAACAATTCAGAGCAAGCTGACGAAATGCAACAATTCTACGGGAAAATAAACAAATCCACTATAGTGTTTACAAACCAGCCTGAACCACTTGGCACTGGAGACGCTGTTCGCAGAGTAAAAAACTTCGCTGGCAAAGAACCCTTTCTGCTCCACATGGGAGACGACCTAGTTCTGTCCAAACCGGAAAACAGCCACCTGAAGAGATTAATCAAAGTCTTTAAGGAACGAAAAGCTGACGTAGCTTTCCTCGCTGTAAGAGTGAAAGACCCAACCATGTACGGTGTAATCGTGGGCAAACAAATAGTCAAAGAACTGCACAAAGTGGAAAAAATTGTCTACAAACCGAAGGTTCCACCCTCAAACCTATCGGACGTCACGGCGTACATCCTTAAATTCAACATTTACCCAGAAATCAAAAAGGTAAAGCCAAATGAAAAGAGCGGTGAAGTGTCGTTGATCCCAGCCATACAATCCCTAATAAACGGGGGAGGCAAGGTTTACGCCGTGGAACTGAGCAAGAGAGAAAAGAGGATAGACATAGGGAACACAAAACTGTACTGGGAAGCATTGAACGCCACCTACAAACTATGTTAGAGGTGAAAGAGTATCGTCAACAAATGCATGATCATGGTTGGCACTAGACCAGAAATCATAAAGATGGCTCCCGTGATTCGAGCATTAGAAGAAAACTCTTTACCCTACACTTTTGTCCACTGCGGGCAACACTACGACTACGAAATGTCCCAGCAATTCATAGAAGAACTGGAACTACCGAAACCCGAGTACGGCTTCAAAGTTAAAGCATACTCACCTGGTTTACAAACAGGAAGAATCATGACGCTTGTTGAGAGAGTTATAAAGAAAACTAAACCAAAAGTTGTTTTAGTGGAGGGAGACACCAACGGAGTTTTAGCCTCCGCCTTAGCCGCCGTGAAACTCAACGTGCCAGTCGGCCATGTTGAAGCTGGTCTCAGAAGCTTTGACCTTCGCATGCCAGAAGAACACAATAGGCGCCTTGTAGACCACGTTTCAACCTACATGTTTGCACCCACGGAAAACTCCAGAAAAAACTTGGAGAGGGAAAGCGTTTGGGGCAAGATACACGTGACTGGAAACACGGTTATTGACGCCGTGATACAACACCTTCCCATGGCGGAAAGAAAAGCCAACATCCTTGAGAAGATACGATTCGAAAACTTTGCTCTCGCAACCGCCCACCGAGCCGAGAATGTTGACGACCCGCATGTGCTCAAAAGCTTAGTTGAAGCCTTTATTGAAGCACCCTTACCCATCGTTTACCCAGTTCACCCGAGAGCCCGAAAACGACTACGCCAACAGAAAATGTGGAAAAAGCTTTCCTCCTCAAGAAACATTCAAATTTTTCAGCCCCTAGGCTACTTTGACTTCTTGGTGCTCATGAAAAACTGTGAAATGATGCTAACAGACTCTGGAGGACTGCAGGAAGAGGCAACAGCGCCCCCGATAAGAAGACTGACTCTGGTGATTCGGCTTTCCACGGAGAGACCAGAGGCGGTTGAAGCAGGCTTTGCTAGAGTGGTGGGCGTAGAAAAGAAGGGAATCATAGCGGCGATGGAACAGGCTTTACGTAAGAGAGATGAGCTTCCACGGGCCTCACCGTATGGAGACGGAACGGCTGCAAAGAAAATAGTCGAAATCATAATGAAAGAGGCATTTTAAATTCAGTGATTCTATCTTTCAGACTTTATTGAGCCATGTGCGTGAATGAATGTTTTCAACGAAAGGTAAGAAGAAGAAACGTTAGTCTTAGATATTTAACTAGATTGGAAAAAGAAAAGACTATTGTCAGTGGATTGGCGTTTTAAGTGATTTTCATGGTGAATATTCTGGAGTGCCTTCTGCAGGAAGCGTAGGAGCCTCTCGTGTTGGTGGCTCTCTCTTCTTTAAGAAATAAACGGTTACAGCTAGCACTACGATTCCTGATGTCGCTGTTGCCCAGAACCACCACTGCATCCAAAAAGAAGCATCCTGCCCCATATTAGTCTCTGTTGCGTCCAAAACTGGATAACCAGCAGATTGCCATGCTTGGATTCCTCCCAGCATATTATAGACTTTCGTGAAGTTATGAGAGTCAAGGATTTCAGACGCGGTTACGCTTCTAACTCCAGACCTACAATACACTACTATCTCATGATTTTCGCGACCCGTCAACTCGCCAATTCTTGCATCTAACTCCGTGTGAGGCACCAAAACTGTTTCATATATGTGTCCACGGTCATACTCACTTTGAGTTCTAACATCCAAAACCACAAGGTCAGGATAAGAACCGTTCGTAATCATGTTGTAAGCCGTGTCTACATCTATGTCTGTGTAAGGAGAAGCATATACCAACTGAAACTCTGGCAAACCTACGACACATAAAGACAATGCTGTTGACAAGAGCACCAACACAAGAACTGGCAAAACAGAAATCTTAACACGATTCCCTCTCTGTAACCTCCTACGAAACCAAATGTTCTTAAACACGAGCACCGTCAGACATCACTCTTTCCAGACAAAACCAAACAAACGCGTACAACACAATACGCAACCTAAACCTCTAATAAATTTACTTTTTGAAAAGCAACTCGAAAATAACACAAACACAACTAAAATAAATCCCACCCACACCTTAAACACCCATGCGACTCTTCTTCACCTGCACAGAACTAGGTTTAGGACACGTACAAAGAGCCATACAACTCGGAAAAAAACTGCAAAAAAGAGAACACGAAATACATTTCTCCTCAGGAGGAGTCGCCTACAAGCTACTGAAAAAAGAGTTTAAAAACGTCTATCCCTGCACACCCGTAGGCTGGTACGAAAACGCCCACGGAGTAATCCCCTCAGCTTCCCTTCTAAACATATTCACCCCACTACCCTGGTATGACTACGAACGCAGAAAGCTAAGAATAAAGACACCTAGCTCCAAGGAAACGATTCACCGCTACTATGACCTGAGAAAACACATGCTGGAAATCAAACCCGACATAATCATCTCCGACGGCGACATAGTTTCTTTAAGACTCGCCAAAAAATGGAAAATTCCAGCTATCTACATAACAAATATCATAAGACCAAGCTACCGCTTCTCGTCCATACTCACTCCAGGAGAAAGAATCACAGAAAGATACGTCAAAAAATGCGTCAAAATAATAGTTCCCGATAACCCAAAGTTCACAATATGTGAATACAACTTGGGAGACCTAGATCAGCTTGGAATTAGAGAAAAAGTTGAGCTTGTCGGCAGCTTTCTCACCATGAAGCGCGAGAAAGGATCAGAAAAATTCTTATTTGCACCCATAAGTGGACCATTAGGCACGAGAGCTAAACTGGCAAAAATGGTGATTCCAGTTCTTTCTTCATTGAAAACAGAAAGTATAGTAAGCTTAGGAGAACCCGGCAGCAAATCCGTGAAAAAATTCGGGAACTGCGAAGTTCATGGCTGGCTAAACGTGAAGCAAAGGAAAGAATGCATGAAAAACGCACGGACAATAATTTTCAGTGGTGGTCACGGAACCTGTTTTGAAGTGATAAAACAGGGGAAACCAAGCATATGCATACCGACCCAACCGGAACAGATGGCAAACGCTAGAAAACTGGACAAACTGAAATGCTCTATTTATGTTGAAAACAAAGGGCAACTAAAATCTGCCATCGAAGAGATCGAAACAAAAAAAGACTTCTATAAAAATAATGCTGAGAAGATACATAATTATTCAAGTAGGTTCCAAGGCTTAAACCGCGCGGTCACCGTTATCGAGAACGCTTTGTAACTTTAGTCAAGTCCTGTCTTACGCTGTCTTTTTCACTAACTCAATTCGTCTTTTTCCCCTGGCGAGCGCTGAAACGTAGATTCTGCCTTTAATCTCCATATTCATTAAAGTCTGGTTTACATCTCCAAACCCTATGTCCTCGTAGCGATCCTTTAACGCATCAAAGAGCTCCACATCAGTCAACGGACCCTTCCTCTCCAGAATCTCCACTATAGCCATGTAAAGCGGATGAGGTTTCCACGTTTTCACAGACATTTCTTTCATCTAACCATTATGCTACAGGAGTAGTAGGCTTCCTTAACTGCCTAGCACTATTCAGGAAGTTCTTATACCAAGTATTCATATCAGGAGTTATGGTAGGTCCAGTTTTCTCCATAGCCTTTTGGAAGTCGATGAGAGTAACCTCGTTAGATTTAATGTCCTTGCGCAAAGCGTTTAGAGCAGCCTCCCGACAAAGCGCTTGGATGTCCGCTCCAGAATAGTTCCTCGTCATACCAGCTAAGCGGGGTAGGTCCACATCCTTTGTCAAAGGCATCTCTTTAGTATAGAGTTTGAAGATTTCCAGCCTAGCCTTCTGATCCGGCTCAGGAACAAAAATTAGTCGGTCAAACCTTCCAGGTCGAAGAACCGCGGGGTCTACGATGTCCGGCCTGTTGGTGGCGGCGATAACTACCACGTTCTCTAAGGTAACTATTCCATCCATCTCTGTGAGAAGCTGGCTGATAACCCGCTCTGTTACGCCACTATCGCCGTAGCTCATTCCTCTCCTAGGAACGAGCGAGTCAAACTCGTCGAAAAAAATCACTGATGGAGCCGCCATTCTTCCTTTTCTGAATACTTCTCGAATCGCCTTCTCCGATTCCCCAACCCATTTGGAAAAAACTTCTGGGCCTTTTATGGTGATGAAGTTGGCCTCGCTCTCGGTGGCGACTGCTCTTGCCAGCAGGGTTTTTCCGCATCCAGGTGGTCCGAAGAGCAGGATGCCTTTTGGCGGGTGTATTCCCATTTTGTCAAAGACCTCTGGAATTTTCAGTGGCCATTCAACAGCTTCTCTGAGTTCCTCTTTTACGTCCTCTAAACCGCCTATGTCATTCCAATGAACTGTGGGCATCTCTATGTACACTTCTCGCATGGCTGTCGGTGTGATCTCTCTATGAGCGTTTATGAAGTCTTCCATTCGAATATCCATCTTCTCCAAAATACTGGGTGGGATTCGCTCATCTTCTAGGTTTATATCCGGCAAGTACCGACGCAGAGCTTTCATAGCTGTTTCACGGGCTAACGCAGCTAGGTCTGCTCCAGTGTAGCCGTGCGTCATTGCCGCAAGTTTTTTCAGATTAACATCCTCAGCCAGCGGCATCCCTCTAGTGTGAATCTGCAATATTTCGTGCCGTGCCTGTTTGTCCGGAACCCCGATCTCTATTTCTCGGTCGAATCTTCCTGGTCTTCGAAGAGCTGGGTCGAGCGCGCCTGGCCTGTTGGTGGCGCCGATCACTATGAGGTTTCCTCTTCCAGATAGTCCGTCCATAAGGGCGAGAAGCTGGGCAACCACTCTCCTTTCAACTTCACCGGTAACCTCTTCTCGTTTTGGTGCGATGGCGTCGAGTTCATCGATGAAAATTATGCTGGGCGAGTTTTTCTGAGCCTGCTGAAACATCTCGCGGAGGCGGGCTTCTGACTCACCGTAGAATTTGCTCATGATTTCCGGCCCGTTTATGGATGTGAAGTTGGCTTCTGACTCGTTTGCCACTGCTCTTGCCAGTAGGGTTTTTCCGCATCCAGGTGGTCCGTGTAGGAGCACTCCTTTAGGCGGTTCTATTCCTAGTCTTTGGAAGAGTTCAGGGTGTCGGAGAGGGAGCTCCACCATTTCACGTATTCGTTGAATCTCTTCGTGGAGTCCTCCTATGTCTTCGTAGGTGGTGCGTGGCATGCGTTTGGATTCTGGGAGGGGTTCGGTTAGAATTTGCAAGTTTGTTTCGTATGTTATTCTCACGATTCCGTGTGGGCGAACTTTGGTTACAGTGAAGGGTATGGCGTGGCCGAGCATCATTACGAGGGTGATGTCTCCCTCCACGAGAGTTCTTTCCATGAGTCTGTTTTTGACGAAGTTGGTGAAGTCTTCGTCCACGTTCAGTCGCACGTCTATGGGAGCTAAAACAACATTTGCCGCGTTTTTCACTTTTCCCGGTCTAGTTGTAACGTATTCGTTTATGGCTACGCCCGCGTTTTTTCGGGTGAAGCCGTCGATTCGTATGATTACTTTGTCTTGGTCTTCGGAGTAAGCTGGCCAAGCAATGGCTGCTGTGGTTCTTTTTCCAACGATTTCAATGACATCGCCTGCGGAGATTCCTAGTTCCTGCATGGTTTTTTGGTCGACTCTGGCGATTCCTCTGCCTACGTCACGTTGTCTTGCGTCTCCAACTCTCAGCTGAACCTCGCCCACTTTTAACCGTCCTTTTCATAATTGATTGTGTCTACATTTCGAAAGCAGAGTATTCCTATATAAACTTTAAAGATTTAGGCTCTTTGAATCATCATAGCGTAGAGACAGCTCCGGCAATCTTCTTTTGGTGCAACCAGTTTCCAAGAGAAAACTTGTTTTCAACATTCTGCTGTTATTAGGCTCCAAACATGCCATGTCAGCCGCTGCGTCAGTCGCGAGAATTGGGTCCCAAAACATTTTTTCTATCGGGCCCCAAAACTACACTCCTTCTCAGTCTCAGCACTAATTTCTAAAAAATGTTTCCAGCATTCTGTTGTTACTATAATCAAATTATGAAAAACAGCTATAAACCTCCTATCTATGGGAAGACGTGTAAACGGAATTGTTTAAAGGAGTTTCAGAAGACTAGGTGTTGACTTCAATTGAAACGTGGTGCAGAGAGGAAGAGACGTGAGCGAAAAGTTTGACATTGTGGTTGTTGGAGGCGGGGTTTGCGGCTCCTTCTCAGCTTTGACAGCTGCGAAACTGGGCGCCAAGGTGGTGGTCTGCGAAGAACATGGGAAAATAGGTGTACCTCAACACTGTGCGGGCCTTGTGAGCATTAGTGGCTTAAAACGTGTAGGATTAAACTTGCCGAAGAAAATTGTGGAGAATGAAATCAAAGGAGCTGTTTTCTACTCACCGCGTGGTAAAGAGTTCGCAGTCGGACGGGCTTCCTCGGTGGCCTGCGTTCTAAATCGACAACTCTTAGACAAGCATCTCGCGGACCTTGCTGAAAGAGCCGGGGTTCAGTTTCTTTTAAGGTCGAGGGCAGAATCTCTTATTGTAGATTCCAATTTTGTAAGAGGAATCATTGTTAGGAGGAAAGGGGCTAGAGAAACTTTGGAGTCCAGTCTTGTGATTGACGCTGAAGGATGCTCGTCGACCCTTTTGAAGAAAGCTGGACTGCAAACGCTAGATAGGTCTATGGTGGTTCACGCCATCCAAGCGGAAGTTGACAGGGTGAAGAAAGTGGACATGGACAAGGTTGATGTGTATCTTGGCAGAAAATATGCTCCAGACTTTTTCGCATGGATTATTCCTAAACGGGACGGCTCAGCTAAGATAGGTCTAGCCACAACAATCGGTGACCCTAGAGAATACTTAAATCGATTCATGCAAAGTCACCCTATAGCTTCCAAAAAACTCGCAAACAGCAAAGTCACCACCCTCTCGCTTCATCCCATCCCGCTCGGAGGAGCGATTCCCAAGACATACTGGAACGGACTTCTCGTTGTAGGAGACGCTGCTTCCCAAGTGAAACCCACAACTGGAGGCGGCATCGTCTTTGGGTTACTATGCTCGGAAATTGCGGGTAAAGTTGCTTATGACGCTCTTAAAAGCAACAACTTTTCCGCAAGGTTTCTGTCGCAGTACCAGTCGCGATGGAGGAAACTGGTAGGCTTTGACTTAGCGGCGATGCGTCAAGTAAGGAAAATGCTCAACCGATTACCCGATAATAAAGTTGACAAGATCATTGGATTATGCTCAAAACTTGGGGCGAACAGATTCCTTGAAGAAGTTGGAGACCTAGATTTTCAAGGAAAGTCATTGATTCGTGCTATTCAATATCCAACAGTGCTTTTAATAGTGTTCTACTCAATTTTTTCTTCGTTCATTTCGCCGGATAGCCCGAGAAACGCGCCTGCAGCAGCGAATTACATTTAAATCGCTTTAAAACAATTGAGTTGCAGATTTAATATGTCCGAGTTTAAATATAAACAAGTCATTGTTCTGCGGGTCGACCTCAAGATGAGTAAGGGTAAAATAGCGGCTCAAGCAGGACACGCAGCAGTTTCCGCTGCTGAAGAAGCTAGAAAACGATGCCTTAGATGGTGGAAAGCTTGGATTAAAGAGGGGCAATGCAAGATAGCTGTGAGAGCGGAGTCTAAGCAGGAGCTTTTGGAGCTGGAGAAAAAAGCCAAGGATTTGGAACTACCTTCTGCACTAATTGCTGATAGAGGCTTAACCGAGCTTCCACCAGGAACCATAACCTGCCTAGGAATTGGACCAGCACCATCCAACGAGGTGGACAAAATAACGAGCAAGCTGAATCTCTTCTAAGTGGCGATCCGTTTGAAGATTCCTAAGCTGGAGAGGAAACTCGGCATAGAAACATATACCACCCAATCTTTAGGGATCGGTGGAAAAATCCGTCAGTTCCCCGAAGACTTTGTGGTTGAGGAAATTTTGGCGGACGGAGCAAGAGCCAAGGTTCAACCAGTTGAAACTCCGCATCCAGTTGGAGAGGGCTGCTACCTCGTTTGTGTGTTGGTTAAGCGAGAGTGGGACACCTTCCGCGCAGTTATGAAGGTTGCGAGGCGGATGGGTATAAGCTACAAGCGCGTACAAATAGCAGGTATGAAGGACGCCAAGGCTCTCACCGCCCAGCACATCAGCATTCGAGGAGTCACGCCCGAGCGAGTTTCAAGGGTTAGAATCAAAGACATAACGCTTCATTCACTAAGGTTTTCCGATGAAAGAGTTCACTCTCGCCTCCTTCTTGGAAACAATTTTCGCATCTTAATCCGAGGGATTTTTCATCCTTCTTCCCTGATAGAGAAGCGAGTTAAAAATGTGCAAAGCGAATTATCCAGCTTAGGTGGGTTTCCCAACTTTTTTGGGCATCAACGCTTCGGCACCGTTCGACCCATAACTCATGTGGTGGGCGGTTATCTGGTACAAGGCAACTTAGAAAAAGCAGCACTTACCTATCTCGCTCAGCCAAGCCCCCATGAACACCCCGAATCCAGAGAGGCTCGACAACAACTTCAAGACACGCAAGACTTCAAAGAGGCGCTTCGCCTTTTTCCAACCTATCTCAGGTATGAACGCCTTATGCTCGTCCATCTAACAAAGGAAACAGGGGATTTTGTGGGTGCATTCCGAAAAATGCCTCTCAAACTGCGTAGACTCCTAGTCCAAGCCTACCAGTCCTTCCTTTTCAACAAGTTTCTCAGTGAAAGAAAGAAGCGAGATGTTGGTCTCAACGAGCCTCAAGTCGGAGACTACGTGGTACATCTAGACAGTCAGGGTCTTCCAACAACAAAATTCCTTCAAGTAACCTCTCAATCTCTTTCAAGCGTTGAGAAAGCATTAAAAGAGGGTAAAACGCGAATTGCCATTCCACTCATAGGTTTCAAACAACAACCCTCTGATGGTGTGCAAGGCGAAATTGAAAGAGAAATCCTCGAAACCGAAAATGTGGCTCCCCGAAATTTCTACATTTCATCTATACCTGAAGCAAGCGCGCCGGGAACGTTGCGGACAATCCTAGCCCCTGTAATAGACTTTTCTATGAAAGAAGTGTCTAGAGATTCAACGAGTCCTCGAAAGCGACAGATGGAGCTGGGCTTCACGTTACACCGAGGCTCTTACGCAACTGTTTTACTCCGAGAGTTTATGAAACCACGAAACCTAATAAAAGCGGGTTTTTGACTAGCTTTCAGGGAGGGAAACAAAAATGATTCCTTTTCTAAAAATGTCTTTAAGGGTTTCGTCAGCTAAGCTTTCATTCTTAAGCTTTATTAAGGCAGAAACGATTTTCACGTATTGCTCCGCCACCTGTAATCTAGTGTTGGGCCCGTGGTCTAGCCAGGATCAAGACGCTGGCCTGCGGAGCCGGAAGTCGTGGGTTCAAATCCCACCGGGCCCGCCATAATCATTCTTCAGCTTTGCTTTCATCAAGAAATCTTATCTGGAAGAAAGACAATAAGGTTAGGGCGGAGAGTGTTAGTTATTTGAAAAACGAGGAACTTCGTGAAATTCAGTCGTTCAAAGCAGTGCCAAACAAAATAACCAAAAAATGGATTGTTATGGCGAAGTTTAGAAGTGGCAAAACGAAAATCGCTGCTGGTGGATTGAATTCGAGAAAAGAGGCACAAGAATACTTGAAACTTCTTGTCGAAGATG
>CP070759.1:846484-856877 GCA_020348945.1 Candidatus Bathyarchaeota archaeon | reverse complement strand
AAAGTTTACGGACTAACAGATCTGAATCGATTGAAAGAGAGAGATCCAACCTTTGCCTTCAAATTAAAAAACATGTCTGAAGATGAAGTAGTTGAACAACTCTGGACTAAAGGAGCCATTGCAACGCGCACAGAAGTCTACTATGGGCGAGCTGTAGAACCGTACAAGCAGAAAAGAATGATCCGAATAAGCTTAGTTCACTACAACACCCTGGAAGAAATCAAAGTCTTCTTGAAAACACTAAACCAAATCTGCGAATCAAAATAACTCTTCTCTCGGTGAGTTGACTTGACCCAAGCAAGGGCAAAATTCGGTGTAGTACTACCCACATTAACGTCAACATTTGACCTTACTTCTTCAGCTGCAAAGACTGCTGAAAAAAACGGGTTCACATCAGTCTGGTGTTTTGACCATTTGATCTCTGAACCAGAATTCTACAGACTTCTCGACGTTAACCCGGATTCGTTCAAACTCCTTGAAACATGGACTACACTAACTGCAGTTGCAGTTCAAACGAAAAGGGTCATGTTAGGCACCGCTGTTAGCCCTCTGCCCCGTTACAATCCTACATTCCTAGCTAAGATAGTAACGACTCTCGATGTTGTTTCGAAGGGTAGAACCATACTAGGAGTGGGAGCAGGACACCACAAGCCAGAGTTTGAGCTAAACGGTTTTCCTTGGAAGACAGTGCATGAAAGAATTGAAATGATGCGGGAAGGAGTGGAAATCATTAAGAAACTGTGGACCCAATCACGAACAACATACATAGGAAAGTACTTCAAGGTGAAAGAAGCTCCCCATGAACCAAAGCCAATTCAGAAGTCTCATCCAGCCATTTGGATTGGAGGAAACATACCAGCTATGTTAAAAGAAACAGCGGAAATTGGAAACGGCTGGATTCCATACCATCAAACTCCACAAGAATATGAAGAAAAATGGAACAAAATTGAAGAAACAGCGGAAAATGCTGGAAGAAAACCAAAGGAAATAGAACCTGCCTACTTCATGGATACATGCATTGGTTTAGACGAAAAACAAACTATAAAAAAGGCCAAACTCTACATTGAAGCTGGACATGAGAAAACTTTTGAAAAAATCAAGCAACATGGAGCTTATGGGACGCCGGAAACCGTTGTCGATCAAATCGAAAAGTTCATGGAGGCTGGAGTGAAACATTTCGTGCTGGTTTTGGTGCCTCAAAGAGACACTTTGAACTCTATTCAGCTTTATAGCGAAAAGGTGCTTCCTCAGTTCATCTAGTAACATACTTTTGAAAAGGTGAAAAAGAAAAGCCAGGATGTACACGTATGAAAATTATAATCAAGAGCAATGATAATCTAAAGACAGGGGAAAACAATTTCCCAAATTTTCCAATAGAAGTTGTAACTGAGGGAACGACCCTCATAATAGTGCCTAAGCTGGAGGCATACGTAGAAAAAACTTGGGAGTACGCTCCCTCCAAGGCGCCAGTGTTCTACAACCCAACCATGGAGCTGAACAGAGACATTGCGGTTTTAGCGTTACAAACGTACCAACGAACCGCGGACAAGGAGATTTCTGTTTGCGAACCCTTAACTGGCTGCGGAATTCGAGGCATAAGATTCGCAAGAGAAGTGAATGGTGTTCAAAAAATTGTGGTGAACGACATCAACTTGAAGGCAGCCAAGCTCGCTAAGCTCAACGCGGAACGCAACAAACTGGCTGAACGCGTCCTTGTCATGAACGAGGACGCAAATCTGCTCTTAAGCCGATACGCAGCGCCCCGCAAAAGATATGATTATATTGATGTAGACCCCTTCGGGTCGCCCGCGCCGTACTTGGACTCTGCTGTTCGAGCTTTGCGTCACGGTGGGTTGCTAGCTTTAACCGCCACCGACTTGGCTCCTCTTTGCGGCGTACATCCTAAGGCTTGTGTCCGAAAGTACGGTGGACGACCTTTGCGGACTGGGTATTGTCATGAGCTCGCTGTGCGACTTTTGGTGGGCTGTCTAACGATGACAGCGGCAAAGCATGAGAAAGGAGTTGAGACCATGTTCAGCCACAGCACGGACCATTACATTCGAACTTATGCGGTTGTCCACCGTGGCGCGAAGCAATCTGACAAAAGTGTTCTAAAAATGGGATATATTCTCCACTGTTTCGCCTGCTTTCACAGAGAAGTTTCCAAAGGAATTTTTCCTCCTTGGAAACGAGAGTGCACTGAATGTGGTTCCAAGTTGAACGTTGCCGGTCCCCTTTGGCTTGGCAAGATTTTTGACAAAGAATTCTGCGCGTTAATGGCAGAAGAGGTTGCTGGGAGAAATCTTGGGCGGGAAAAGAGGATTCTAAAGTTGTTGTCTTTGGTCAGGAAGGAAGCTGACGCTCCGGTCACCTACTACGCCATGGATAAAATTTGTGACAAACTGAATTTACGAATCCCACCTCTAACCAAAACGATGGACGAGCTAAGAGGAGCTGGCTTTCAAGCTGTACCCACCCACTTCAACAGCAGAGGAATCAGAACAGACGCTTCTGCGAAAACCGTGAAAGAAATTATAACTAGACTCGCGGCTTAACGCGTTAAAAATGACACAGTCAACGAGACACAGCGGGACTTACAGTTCCGCGGCCTGAAGGTATGAATTTTTGTATCTCCTCCAAGGGAATTTCTTGAATCCTTTTTTCTGAGGCTTTTGAAGCTTTCTTGGCCAGCAGCTTTCGTACCTCCTTGGCAAGTTCGCCACTGGATTTTTTTCCAGAGATTATTTCGACGTAAGTGCTCGTTTGTTTGGAAATGGCCTCAACTGGGCCTCCAATAATTGTCAATTGCTTTTCTTTCAACTCAACTCCAACAGCGATCCGTAGCGGAACATTTCGAACGTAGTTTTTTGAACCACGAATCATGAAGGCACCTTTCTTGAGGTACCGACCTGACGGAGGACTCTTGCTCACCTGCTCGGGAGAAATCCAGTAGACATCAATAGCGCTTAACATTTCCCTCCAAGCTCTGGAGTAGGATGCTGCAAGCTGAGCTGACTCTCCCATGGTTTGTTGAGGCGGAGTTTTTCCTTCAGTCTTGATTAAAACAAAGGGTGCGCCGTGAATATCAGCGTGGAAGACAATGTCTTGAGGCTCCATGTGTTTCTTGATGAGAATCTCGTTAGTTGTGGCGTCTCTTCCCCCGATCACCAGAAAGCCATCTGAAGAACGGAACCACCGAAACTTTTCGTACCACGCCTTTTTTCGTCTCTTGGGCGGGGGCTTTGTGGTTTCCATTGCTTGTTTTCCGCTTTCTCTTTGCAGTTCCTTGATTCTGGCTTTGGCGTCTCGCATGGCCTTTTCAGCGCCTTCCCGTTTCTTTCTAGCTTTCTTCGCTCTTGTATAGTAGCCTGACGCGTTAACTTGTATAGACTGACGAAGGTTGAGCGAGAACGACAAGCCCCTCACTGAAACGTTGAGGATTAAGCGGTTAGACTCTAAAGAGTGAAAGTAAACAGCGGGGACACGCTTTGCATTCCTTTCCCCTTCCACGTCTGAGATAATTTGCTTCCATGTCTTCCCGCTCCTCTTTTCATCCATGATTTTCTGGACCAGTTGCTGAAGCTCGCCAAAATGCGCGAAAATGACATCGCCGATTTTCCTGTTTCGTTCAGCTCTCCCTCTTAAATCTTCTAAAGCTTTCTGCTGACTTTGAAGGATTCTCTGTTGCTTTTCTAATTTTCTTCCAACCCCTTTGGTAACCTTGACCCGTTTTTCTTCTAGAGCCATTGTCATGTAATACTCGTCAACAGCTTCACTGAAAGTTTTGTACATTTTTTGTTTAAAGTGAGCATACTTTTCTAGGAGAATGGGAACCACATCAACTCGATTGTCCTCGTCGTCTGTTATGACGTGAGGTTCAGTTTCTCCATCAGAAATACGAGAAAGAATTCGGCGGAGGTGAATGAAGATTTTGTTAATCTCCTGCTCCGTAAGGTTTTCGCATGGAACATTCTTGTCAACTCTTGCCCGAAGCAAGATTTCCTCAGCGTAAAGACCTCCTATGCTCAGGAACTTCGTGAGAGCCCTCACTATTTCTAGCCGCCCCAAACCTCTTATTTTGGCAAGTTCTTGACGGCTTAGATGTTCAGGGTTTTTTCCACGGGGTGGGGCATGTTGAAATATTTCACCCCGCAAGATGTTTCGATCCCGCATCCTCCGGTAGGTTAACGCGTGAAGAACCTCGTTTTGGGGGCTCACCAAGATGATGTTTCCTTCTCCGAACAGTTCAGATACGAGTTGGATTTCTCCTTCTCTTGTGTGCATTTTAATGGTTACGATTCGCTCAAACTCGTGTTGTTGCATCCCTAAGATCTTGCCGTTTCTGAGGTGTTTTCGGAGGGCCATGCAAAAGGCGGGGGGTCTTTGTGGCTTCTTAAGAGCATAGGAAGTTAGATGAATTCGCTTCCCTGCTTCTATGAGCAGATGATACGGGGATTGGCTGGGTTTACGAAGCTTAAAAAGCAGAGTGACGGGATTCAGTTGGTAAATGTTGTCGATGCGAGAGTCCATAATTAGTTGATTGAGCTCCGAAGTGATTAATGCGATGTCGAAGCTCGTCATCTCCACCTTCAATCGGCTTCCCTCCCAAAAGGTGTTGAATTGAACGTTAATAAATGCTTTACATCCACGTAACTTCTCTTTTTCGCAACTAAACTGTTTGAAACTTAGTTCGGTTCCTTTTTTGTTTGGATTGGCTGATTGTTGTTGTTCTTTCATCGTTCAAAAGATTGAACAAGCCGTTCAAAAGTCTTGTTTTAAATTATGGTATGCCCTAGAGATTAATGTTGAAAGCTTAGTTAGCGGATTAGTGAAATTGTGTTGTCGCGGAATTTAGGTTGGCAAGAAAAATTCGGAGTTTGTCTGCTTGAAATTGTGGATGAAGCCCTAACAAATTTCTTCGGAAAGAATTCTGCCGAACTAATTTACATTTACCTTGAAGAGAATGGGTTAAAGAGAGAGGATATCCCCAGCAAGATAAAGGCTTTTTCAAAAGGTTTGACGGATATCTTGGGCAAGGAAGCTACTCTAGTAGGAAATTATATCAAGAAAAAACTGTACTCCAAATTCAATATAGAACCTAAAAAAGGAAGCCCTAGTTTCGTAGAAGTAGCGATTGCAATAAAATCGTTAGACACTGGATTTCTAAGAAGCACCTATAGTGCTTCAACTGTGAAATTTGGAATCTAATTCTTATACAGGTATATGCTGAATGGGAATGTCTCGTAATCTTCCATCGTTATAATATGCTTTACTGCAGTTCTTTTCCAGAAGCTTGGTTTAAGTACGTCGCCGACTCGTGAATAGAAAATCTTTAGAAAGCGAAAATGACAAATACTTATATCACCCCATTGAAACCCTTAAAGAAAACTGATGGGATTGAATTGAAGTCCCACCCGGTGGAGATATCTCCCGAGTTCCCTCGCAAACCCCCTTTTTTTGTTTAGACGATATAGCTTTGTCTTGCCTAACGTTTATTCTGTCATACATTTGGACGACTTAACAAGCCAGTAGGATTTTGGGAAGAAACATCAATCAAATATTAATTACGCAAGGAAAAAGGGAATATTTTGGGTTTATGGTTGTGGGGGAACGGTGGCTCCGAAGTTTTCTCTCCAAACAAAGAAGTCAAGCATATCCACGAGCCCATCGTTGTTAAAGTCGGGATAAACGTCAGGAGGGCACTTGTTAGGTTTTTTTCCAAAATTGTCTTGCCATATGTCGAAGTCGTCTAGTTCAACCAGTCCGTTCATGTCGGCGTCTCCTCCAAACTTGACTTTGACGGTGTCTTTACCTTCAAACCTTGTTCCGTCAGTGAGGTTCCCTGTTATTGTCAGGGTCACATTGCCATATTCTATACCTAGCGTATGATAGATGTGGGATGTAAGGGCTGTTCTGTTGAACTTAACCATTAGGTCTGGAATTGTGTCGTTGTCGTAGTCTCCGATTTCTGTGGGAACGGGCACTGGAGGATTGGATAGAAAACTCACAGGAAAAGTGTCGCTTAGCCTGATCGAGTAAATGTCTATGGCACTAACATTGTAGCCTTCTGGAAGCTCAATGTAACAGGTGGTCCATTCACCGTTACTCTTCAAGTTCAGTGTGTTTGGAACAACGTTTACAGTGGCAACTACTGTTGGGGGAGCAGGTGTCCAAGGATTCATAAGAGGATAGTTATCCTGATTATCACCATCCATAACGTAAGGTGTATCCCCTATACCATCGCTTCCAAGCTGATTCTGACCAGGACCACTGTAAGAGTCTGCACCATTGTAGTCACTCCAATAGTTGCCGCCAGAAGGATAACCATCATCCCAAAAGTTAGCAAAGCCAGAGGTGGCGATGTTTACCTGTGGGGTGTTGTCCACGAAGTTGTTATGATAAAACCTGTTGCTGAACGACGAGTGGAGGTAGACGCCTTCGTCGTTGTTTGCTGTTATGTTGTTTCCAGAAATAGTGTTATAGTTTGAAGACGACCAGAGGTGGACGCCAAAATTGTTGTTGTTTGTTATGTTGTTTCCAGAAATAGTGTTGTTAGAAGACGACCAGAGGACGATGCCGTGGTAGCTGTTTGTTATAGCGTTTCGAGAAATAGCGTTATGGTTTGAATAACCAGAGAGTCTGACGCCTTCCCCGTCGTAGTTGTTTGTTATATTGTTCCAAGAAATACTATTGTTTGAAGACCAATAGAGCAAAATGCCATAGAAGTTTTTTGATATGCTGTTTTTGGTTATTGTCGAGTTTGTTGTGTATGCCAGGAGTGCGCCTTGTCCGTTGTTGGTGAGGTTCAGGTTTTGGACTGTTATGTTTGTGCAGTTTATGAGAGCCACATATCCAGCGTCAAGTGGAATAGTCATTTCTTGTTTGTTAATCAAGTAGTAGACTGGTTTGCCGTCAACCGTGTTTGAAGCATCAACATCGTTAACATAATCTGAAAGCGGAAGCCCGGACCCGCTGAAAACTTTGATGTTTAATTTGTTATTGACCATACTATTGTTTCTGAACGTGTTGTCTGAAGAATTCCCAAGCCAGATGCCATTGTAGTTGTTTGTCATGTTATTCCCAAATATGTTGTTGTTTGAAGAATTCCCAAGCCAGATGCCATATTCAAATGCTTTGATTCTCATGTTCTTGATCGTTACGTAATGTCTATAATTCAATTCTATTCCTGTTCCGCTTCCAGTTCCTTGAAGGGTATATCCGTTGCCATCTATTACTATGTTATCAGCCAGAACAACTATTGGTTCATAGATATTATGAGTAAAAGTGTAGTCACTTGTGATGTAAATGGTTCCGCTTGCTTTAGCTGGTTGAATGTTAAATGCCAATGTTAACATGCTTGTTAGTAGCAGTGTCAGCATTATTCCAGAAAATGCTTTTTTCCTCATTTTCCTCTCCTCTCTCAAGATAGCTGTTGAGTAACTAATATTTCTCTTTTGTGGAACAATTCTCTACGAGTCCAAAACGGAAAACAGGATAGGGTAACACCGATGCTCGCGCATACGAGATGGAACTTGAGACACATTCTGTTGTTCAAATGGACGACTTACAGATAGGTCTCCAAACCTTTTGCCAGCAAAAAGCTTTGCGACTTAATGTAAATTAAGTCTCATTCACGCAAAATAAATAAGCCATCTTCAAACTTTGGATATCCCAAAGATGAGAACTATCTGAAAATAGCTAACATTTGACGATTACACAACTTTCTATTCATCCGAGGAGATTAGTACAGAGATGGGTTTATGATCGCTTGTTTTAGCGCTTTTTGTAAGAGACGCATTTATTAAATCATGAATTTCATGCTCAACTTTCCCAGTGTTTATATCTACATGAACAGGGAGAGATCTATTACCCAACCCTTGGGTGAACAAAATATGATCAAGAAGTATCCTTGGATCTCTCTCTGGTTGAACGAAATCTTCAAAATGGCAAGTCCAACGAAGTTCATCACTAAATAAAAACAATGCGTGGTCTAGAAATTTACGCGCGAAAAACTGATCTCCCTGAATGTTTGAGATAAGGTCGAAGAAAAGATGATTATTTTCAAAATATTCTTTTCCCGGGCCATCATTTAGATCCCCCAAGACAACAATTGCAGGATTTTCCACTTGTTTAAATTTAGCATCAATGTAAGCTCTAACATTCGTTACTTCAGTGGTCATTTTGATGCGAGCTGTTAAAGCTTCTCTAATGAACTTTTGACGTTTCTGCCCTCCTGCTTTCCATTTGCTTTCTCCGTAATTAACGTATTTGCTCTTTAGGTGTAGACCTATAAATTCAATACGTAGTCCATTCCAATCTAATATTAGGACTTGTGGATGACGATAGTGTTTATGTGTTTTTTTCTCAAATTCTCCCCATCGATAGTAGTCCCAAGATGAGCCAGCAAATGCATCCCAAGTATTTACAGGTAATAGTGAGACTTTTTCTTGGTACTCTTTTCGAACAAGAAACCAAATCCATTGCGTACCTAAAGTTGCATATTCTCCATCAGTAGCTTTAACTGGTATCCATTCGTCTCCGAGCCAATTATTGGTTATGAAATCAATTCCTGATTCACCTTTTGGTCCTTCAAGGATGCAAAGAACATCAGGTTCTAGATCTTTTATTTCTTGAATTATTGCTTTTTTTCTTTTTTGTTTAGTTGTGCTAAGAGGATCGTCTAAAAGACGGTCTAAATTCCCCACATTCCAAGACACAATTTTTATTGAACCCATCTCCAATTCATCTTTATTTTTCTTATTTTCATAAGTTGTATTTATAATTTTATGATTAAGGTATTTTTGTATTTGATTAATTTATTTTATATAAAATATTATATGCATGCAGAAAAAAATGGGGTTTTGCGGGGGATATCTCCACTGGGAGTGGGGTTCAAATCCCACCCCGCCAACTCGGTCTGAAAGAAGTTATTATTTTCTAGGTAGACATAAACACTTAATTTTGCGGTGAACAAGGCTCAATTTCTATGGTGGACATTCCCACTGCAAATCTACAATTCAATGTCCGCCGTAAATCATGGTTTTTGTCCATACCTCAGTGAAAGTATTGTGCATACAAGCGGTTACGTGATTTTATTGTCATCTAATCCTCGTTATGCGCGGGGATGAGAACCGACACAGTTGGACGATAAACTAACCCGTGAGGCGTGTAGTGAGGTTGTCCATGTCGATAGTAGAGAGCAGTGACTGTGAAAATGTAGTGACGAGCGAGATAAATCATGCCTAGCGTGGAGATATCTCCCGATTATTCCCCCGCAAAACCCCATTTCTGCATGCATATTAATTGCTTGCCCATTCTCAACCGTGACAGTTAACTTCATCATGCTGAATGCGCGTGTACAGAGACCTGAAAAATAAAGGGGGGAGCTGACCAGCTGGCTAGCCAGCCACAGGTTTTCTATAGGCGTAGACTATCGTTGCAATGCCCATGAATACGAAACCTAGGCCGAACAAAATCCATGCATAGGCTTGGGTCATAGCTGCATCTGCTTGTCTTAGCATGGCAATTGCCGTGGACAAATTAGCATCTGCTTCAGTTAAAGCAATCTCTAAGTTAGCTTCTTCGACCTTTGTTTCCCACTCCGCTTCTGCTGCAAGTGCTTGACTGTACAGGTCAAGGGCGTTTTGATATCGTGTCTCAGCTGAGGCATAGTCTCCACGCGTGTAGTGCGTATCACCTAAAGATGCTTCGATACTAGCTTGCCCCGCTAGTTGAGAGGCGTTAATATTGTTGAAACTCCAAGTAGGATAAGCGCTAGCGTAGGAATCATATTCTTCAGATAGATCAAGAGCGTCTGCTTGGTCAGTGGAGAATACAACAAACTTATAGTCAGGTCCCGAAAAATCATTCCAGTCGACCTCCCAAGTTGGTGAAACGATCTCTGTAGGTCCGGTTGTGGCATTAACATGTTCTACGTAGATTGTATATTCATGTGCCCAATCACTAGACACTGCTTCAGTTGCGTCGGCTGTGAAGCTGACCGTGAAAACCTCTGTTTCTTGCCATCCTACTTGTTCTATGTTTGCCGATATATTCAACGTTTTGTTTTGTCCCCAATCGAAGCCTATTATTACCTTTGAAACGTTCAAACCGTTCGGATACCAATCGTTCTTTACTGGTACAATAAGGTTAACCGATGAGCCGTGTTTGTAGATTACGACATATTCTTCATAGTGGCTATCATAACCCTTCTTCATGTAGGGTGGAAGCCAAATGAACCCCTCAATGTATGCTTGTACTGGACCAATTGCGAACATCGAAATCAAAGCGCACAACATGATGCTAAACAAGATAGTGCTGAATTTTTTCATTTTTAATCCCTTTTGCGTCTATCTTTTGGTTTGTATATAAATTCATGCGTGTATTATGGGTT
>CP070759.1:818504-846384 GCA_020348945.1 Candidatus Bathyarchaeota archaeon | reverse complement strand
ACCATAAAAGCTAACGTCACCCTTCTCAGCGATGCCGACACTAACCCGGCCAACGACGAAGGCTACAGCTGGGTGAAAGTCAAGCTTGAGGGCGACGTGGATAACAGCGGCAGAGTCGTAGCCGACGACTTCTTCCTGCTGGTAGACGCTTTCGGAAGCAGGCCTGGAGACTCCAACTGGGATCCTAACTGCGACTTCGACGGCAGCGGCAGAATCGTAGCCGACGACTACTTCATACTAGCGGAAAACTTCGGAGAAAGAGCATGGTAGACAACATCGAAGCATAATCTGCACCCTCACAAGCTCAAATCCAGGCGTCTACTACACCTTGAAGGCCAACGCCATCACTATTGACCTTCTCGACTCCAACCCTGCCAACAACGAATTCGCATATGGCCAGGTGAAGGTTAGGCGCTGGGGTGACGTGGATAACAGCGACGCGATTAACATCTTAGACCTTAAAAAGGTGAAGTTAGACCACAGCGGGTGGATAAATGAACCCTTCGCGGATTTAGACGGCAACTGTCAAGTCAACATCTTAGACTTGAAATTATGGAAATTGCTCATCATTGTACCTCCTCCACTACCGTAAAACGGTAGACGCAACTACGCCAGCAGATCGTCTGGAAAGTTTTAGAAAAATCTCAGCCTAACCTTAGTATCAAAACAAAGAATTACCATCAAAAACGCCTTAAACACGTTGTGTGCACAAACATAAACATCAAAAGCCAAATTCGTGGGTGCACATAAGATCCAAATATGCCGTGTCAGTCGCGGGGATTGGGTCAAGTATTTTTTCTATTGGGTCCCAAAACTACACTCCTTCTCAATCTTCCACCCTTAATAAGATCCAAATAAACTTCACTGATGCACACGCATATATCACTACGCTGTCATTTCATGTGAATTTCCACCGTGTCACCATCTTCGAGAACAAAAGAACTCCCAACTTTTTGAGGACTAAAACGCAATCGCTTTGACCATATTTTAGCATAAGAAAACTGCTCATAAAAATCGCTGTGAATCCGCTTTGCCAAATCCAAAATAGTGGAATCCTTTCTTATCGTGAAGGGTCTTTCAGAAGGAAATCTTTTGTTAGGTTCCTTAGTGTAAACTCGAATTATGTTAAGCATCCTGAAAATTTCAGAACCAAGCTGCTCAAATCCAGTCATGGCTTTGCAAGAAACTGGAAAAACTTTCAGTTTTTCTCCAACAAAATTTTTCAACTGTTCAACTTTTTTCGCAGCGTTAGGAAAGTCTGCCTTGTTGGCTATGACAATGGCGGGTCGATATATAGTGTTTTCGAAGATAGCGTCTTCAACATCATCTATGGAGACTTCGCCTTGAATTTTAACTGTGGCGTCATGAATTCGATAGCTTTTGAAGAGTTGTTCCACAGCCTTTGAAGTACAGTTAACGAGGCGTCCAAGCATGATGATTCTCAATCCAGCACCCATGTGTTTTCGCTCAATCTTAACTCGGGCTTTAGGCTCTCGCGTGAAAATTCTTGCCTTCTCCAATTCCCGCGAGACCATAGAGAACTGTTCAACAGCATCCTGAGATAAATCAACAATGAGGAGGAGCCCATCTGAGTTTCTTGCCGCAGCCAAAGTCTGGAGTCCCCACGCTCCCCCATCAGCAGAACCATCCATTAATGCTGGTGCCTCTACTATTTGAAACTGTAAATCTTGATGCTGAAACATTCCGGGCGTTGGCTCTTTAGTTGTGTATGGATATTCAGAGACCTCTACTTTCGCGTTGGTTAGCAAGGAGAGGAGGCTGCTGCGTCCTGCGTTAGTGGGTCCCAAAATAACTATTTGAGCGTCCCCTTCCTTTTCAACGAAGAATTTCTGCCCGCCTTTTCCAGCTTTCTTCTGTCTTTTCGCAGCAACCTCTCTTCGAAGTATAGCCATTTTTCTCTTAACTTGAGCTCGCAGGTTTTCCGTGCCCTTATGTTTAGGAACAAGACTTAGAAATTCCTGAAGTTTCTCGATTTTCTTTTGAGGGTTTCTTGCTGAAGAAACCTCTTCCCATTTTCGTTTTGCCTCTGGCGGAAGATTGGCAGGCATTCAGTGAACCCCTCACTGTAAGTCAATGGGACAGTAATATTATTTCTTTTCGCGTGAAAACTCCTTAATCTTCGAGCAGTTCTATTCACAAAACATCGCAGGTGGCAATGCAAAACTCTCAAGGATGAACGCGTTTTTTCTCAGTCTTTCCTTAAACTAATGTGCGTATATTTGTAAATTCTTAAATAATCTAGCTTGGCGAAGGAGTAAGCATGAACCAAAAAACTGGTAAAATAACGCGCCTCTGGTTAACCATGATTCACGTGTCCGATCTAGATAAAGCGTTGCGGTTCTACCATGAAACCCTTGGTTTGCCAATAGCTCTCGATGCTAGAATATTCGACCATGCAGAGGTTGGTCCAGATGAGCCGCTGGCTAAAATCGGCATTCACGCAACGAGCAAGAAAGCTAAAAGGAAAGACGAACAGGGATAGTTTTAGACACAGACGACATCTATGCACTTTATGAAAGACTCAAAAAGCAAGGAGTCAAATTCACTCTCAAACCGACGAAGATGCCGTGGGGCGGCATAGTCGCCGACTTCCTCGACCCAGATAACAACGAACTTGAAGTTGTTCAAGACCCAGAACACTACAAAAAAAAGTACACGCACTAACAGGCATGCAACGTCTCAAAACATTTCTCAACTACTCTGTCTTGCCCATTTCAAAAGAACAAAATTTCCGTTGACTCTTCAAGAAACTCCTCAAACTTTCTAACATCATCAGCCAACAAGGTTCCGTAAAGCGCCTTCGTAAAAGCTATCCTAATTAATCATGAAGAGCCTTTATGTGCTTAGAACTTGATAGGGCGACTAAACCGTGAAGTCCTCGATTCCCAAAGACCTCATTCGGTTGCTGAAAACTCAGAAGTATCACTTGGTTGGAAAGCATTCCGCTGTCAAGCGCTGCAGGTGGCTCTACGAAACTCTTGTTCACGACCGACCGTGCTACAAACAAAAGTTTTACGGAATAAAGAGCCATCAGTGCATCCAAATGACGCCCACGGTTCTTTACTGCACCATGCGCTGCCGCTTCTGTTGGCGCGCTCAGAGCGGAGACTTGGAACTGAAATGGGAAGAAACCCAGCTACCCAAACAGGATGACCCGGAAGAAATCGTGGAAGGCTGCATCCAAGCTCAACTTAAAATTTTGAGCGGATACAAAGGAAACCAAAAAACCAATCGAGACAAGTACAAAGAAGCTTTAACGCCAAAACACGCGGCCATCAGCCTAACAGGCGAACCAACATTGTACCCTTTCTTAAGTGACCTCATAAAGAGCTTCCACAAACGAGGCTTTACAACTTTCCTAGTCACCAACGGAACAGTTCCAGAAGCCCTGTCTCAACTGAACGCAGAACCCACTCAACTCTATGTGTCACTTTGTGCGCCTGATGAAAAAACGTTCTTAGACACGTGTCGCCCCCAAATTCCTGCAGCCTGGAAAAAACTCAACGAAACGCTTTCTATGCTGCCCAGTTTCAAGTGTCCCACCGTAACTCGGTTAACGTTGGCGCGACACGTAAACTTGAAGCGCCCAGACTTGTACGCTCGATTGATTGAAAAAGCCAATCCAACGTATGTAGAGCCCAAGGCATACATGCACGTGGGCTTCTCGCGACAGCGCTTGGGCTTCGAAAACATGCCGACCCACCGGGAGATTCGAGAGTTCGCGGACGAGTTAGCCAAGGAAACAGGCTACAACATGCTTAATGAAGTGCCAGAAAGTCGAGTGGTTCTGTTGAGTCATTTGGAAAAGCCTATTAAGCTCGTTTGAAGTTTCATTTTTGAAACAGGTACAGTTGTGGATGATGTGTCCTTAAAATCTATTCTCGACAAGATTGAGGAAGAACTTAAGAAGAAAGAGGAGGTTCGACAAGAACTTCAAAAAGACATGCGCAAAGCAACTCGCCTGTCCAAGCAAGCAATTCTTTTCGTGCACCAAGAAAGGTTTGATGAAGCTGAAAAGTTACTCAAGGAGGCAAGCGAACTCCTCGCTAAACGCGATGAAATTGCGAAGAATCATCCAGAGCTGATTTACACAGGTTTAGTTAACGCGGCGTTTGAGGAATACGTCGAGGCAAATACGCTTCTCACATTGATTAAGGAAGAACGATTCATTAGTCCCGAAGAGTTGGGGGTCCCCTCGGTTTCTTACGTGCTCGGACTGTCGGACGTAATCGGGGAACTTCGACGTAGAACTCTCGACTCCCTTCGAAGGGGAGACGTGGAAATCGCGGAAAAATGCATGCAGACGATGGAACAGATTTACACTGAGTTAACGGCTATGGATGATGCTTATTTTCTAGTCTCAGGGCTTCGAAGAAAATGTGACGTTACAAGACGCGTCATCGAGGCTACAAGAGGAGACCTCACCATTGAGGCGCGAAGAAGCTCCTTGGAACACTCTATCAAAGAGTTGGAGAAAAACATTAGGAGAAAAAGAAAAATTGGGAAAAAGAAGACCCAATGAAATCTTGAAACGGGTTAAAAAGGAAGGATTCGAACGAGTCTGGCGCGAAAGCGCAAGCCTTTTGCCCAAGCCTAAACGAAGGTTGAAGCTCGTTTCCAGTAAACCAGGCACATCCCACCCTTTCTTTAACCTCCTTCAAAAGATGCGCCAATCCTTTCTCGACTTAGGCTTCACAGAGGTCTTAAATCCTGTTATCGTTGATGAGTCAGAGGTCTACAAACAGTATGGGTCAGAGGCGCCAGTCATATTAGACCGTTGTTACTATTTGGCGACGCTGCCTCGACCAGATATCGGCTTAGGCAAAGCAAAGTGTCAAAAAATTGAAAGTCTTGGGGTTCAATTAACAAAAAATAAACGTGTGGCTCTACAGGGAGTGTTGCGTGATTACAAGAAGGGAAAAATAGATTCGGACGATCTGGTGGAGAAGGTCGCTGAGTCTCTCAACATCCCTGACACCACAGCAACACTCATTCTCTCCAAGGTTTTCCCAGAGTTTGCCGCTCTGAAACCTGAACCCTCTACTCACACACTGCGGTCTCACATGACGAGTGCCTGGTTCATCACCCTGCAAGCGCAGCAATACAAACTTGAATTACCCATAAAACTGTTCTCCGTGGACATTCGGTTTCGACGCGAACAGAGAGAAGACCCCACACATCTCCGCGTACACCATTCCGCAAGTTGCGTGGTCATGGACGAGACAGTAGATGTGAGAGACGGAGAAGAAATCACGAGGGCAATGTTGAAGCCCTTAGGCTTCAAGCGCTTCCGTTTCCTTCAGAAAAAGGTAACCTCCAAGTATTACACGCCTGAAACAGAATATGAAAGTTTCATTTTCCATCCTAGCATGAAGAAATGGATCGAAATCGCCAACTATGGACTATACAATCCAATTGCCCTAGCGAGGTACAACCTTGAACATCCAATTCTTAACGTCGGTATAGGGGTGGAACGGGTAGCTTCAGTGGTCCATGATGAAAGTGACGTGCGAAGGCTCGTTTATCCCCAGTTCTATGTGGAACGAGAACTTTCTGACATTGAAATCGCAGGGATGGTGAAGGTTGAGGTTAAACCTCAAAGCAAACTAGGCATAAAGATAAGGGAAAAAATCATATCCACTGCACTAAAGCACGCTGATGTGTCAGCTCCATGCGGATTTTTAGCGTATGAAGGAAAACTGAAGGGAAAGAACGTTAGGGTTTACGTTTATGAAACCGATGTGGGCACCAAACTTTTGGGACCCGCTGCCCGCAACTATATCTACGTTTATAACGGAAATATTCTGGGTCTTCCCGAAAGTTACTTGGAACGCGAGGCTATCGCTAAAAAAACCAAGAAAGCCAGAGAAAAAGGAGTGCCAGTTGGCTTCAGCTACCTCGACGCAGTGGCGTCTCTGGCAGCCGCAAAAATCGAAGAAGCCACGCATTTAGGGAGGAAAAGCGTGAATGTTCGAGTGAAAATGGCGAAGCATCCCAGTGACGTGAACGTGAAAGTGGGTGATGTTGCTCGAAGATTTATAACAAGCAAGAAAAAGAAGATTGAAATAGCGGGACCAGTTTTCATTGGGGTTCGAGCTGAGATTGCGAGTTAAGCTTAGCCCAAGATTTTCCATTAAAAAAGCACACATGATGCAGCGTCAATTGTCTAAACAGGTGATACGTGAGAATCAGCTTCCCAAGACCATTAAATATGTGGCTGGAGTGGATCTGGCGTACGCAAAGGGGATGTCCGTTGGCGTTGCAACTGTCCTCAAATTTGATTCCTTATCGCTTGTAGAATCGCAGGTGGCTTGCCTCAAAACGCGGTTCCCCTACATACCCACTTTGTTGTCTTTTAGGGAAATTCCTCCAGCCTATTCAGCTATAAAAAAACTGCAAACAGAGCCGGATGTTTTTCTCGTTGACGGACAAGGATTCGCCCATCCTTACCGCTTAGGATTCGCTACACATCTAGGTTTAGCCATAGATAAGCCAACTATTGGTGTCGCAAAAAGTTTATTGTGTGGTAAGGTGGAGCCAGTTGGCGAGCATGGATGGCTGCCTCTTACGGATAGAGGGGAAATTATTGGCGCCGAAGTTGTTACAAAACCTGGAACAAAGCCAATATACGTCAGCGTTGGCCATCGTGTATCGCTGAAAAGAGCCATAGACGTTGTGATGCAGTGTACGCGCAGTTACAGAATTCCTGAGCCCATCCGAAGAGCCCATATGATAGCTGGTGAAGAGAAGAGGAACAGACTAACCTAAGGCGAATATTATAAAAGAAAAATGAAGCGATGGGTTATAGTTGACGGAGGGACAATTTTGGATTCTAGGCTTAAGAAAATCGTTGATAAAATTAGGGATGAATCACTTCGAGAAAAGGTGGCTCAGCTTGTTGAAAACCCGACGATTGAGATTGAAGGGGAAGTGTATGCGGGGCTATCTTTGGAGGCTTCGCCGGCTGGCATGTCTCGTCACCACAGTTATCCGGGAGGCCTTATTGAACATGTTGTCGCCATGAGTGAAGTTGCTTCAACTCTGTGTGACGTGATAGATAGGGTGTATCATGGGAAGGTGAACAGGGACCTAGTGCTTTCAGGGGTTATTCTACATGACATTTTCAAGCCTCTAATCTACGAAGTGGAGAAAAACGGAACTTATGGGGCAACTCCTCTAGCTGAACGCTTAGACCATTTGACACTAATCGTTTCGGAAATGGTTCGAAGAGACTTCCCCCTGAACTTGATTCACATAATCTGTGCACATCACGGAGGTGATGCGGGTCCCATGTGGCCTAGAACGGTTGAAGCATTGGTGTGTCATCTAGCAGACGCTACTGACGCTCGACTAAACGGTGAAGTGTTACGAGCGGCAAGGTATCTTTCCAGAGGGGCGGCTGGTGTGGAGTTGGACCGGCTAACTTCGAAGGAAGCCTTCGAGATAGTTCACTCGAAGGTGGTCGAAGGTTGGGACGGAGTGAAGAAAACAGTGGAGAAGATAAGGCAAAGCAGACTTGGCGCTTGTTGAAATGGTTTACCAGAAGCTGCAATTACTTTAAGGAGATTATTTTCACGTCTAACGTTTGAGTGTTCAACGTGGCTATTGTTGAATTTCCCGTCAGATAGCCACAGACTTCCCCGGGATTCACGACAAGCGTTTCGCCCTTTTTGTAGGTTTTTGCCTCATGCGTGTGGCCGTGCACGATCACGTCGTAGCCTTTCACGTTGATGAGTGATTGAAGAAGCTCCTCTTCCGCACCGTGCACCATCCCGATTTTTAATCCGTCAGTTGTAACCTCCGCAAACCTTCCACGAATGTCGGCGCCCAAATCTGAAAGTCGTTTCTTCAGCAGTTTTCGGTCACCGTCGTTGTTGCCGAAAACACCAATTAAATCAGCATTCAAGGGCTCAAAGTGGGGCACAACAAAAGGAGCAACGTAATCTCCCGCGTGCAACACCAGCTTAACCCCTTCTTCGTTTAACCTTTTCACAGCCTTGTCAACTAGGGGCAAACGGTCGTGGGTGTCCGCAATAATTCCAATGATATGTTTCACCCATTCACTCTCCAATGATTCCAAGTCGTGGCGTAGAATCTGGCGCAAAAAGTATAAGAAACTATCGTGTCCGTGCGTGCATTTAGTGGGTTGGTGTTTTGAGCAGTTTTCGTTTGCAGATGATTATGGCAACTGTAGGCATGATGAGTACTAGTAGTATTGATGTCCACGTTGGAAACTCTGGAACTACCGGATAGTTGTCTTGGTTGTTTCCATTAATTATGTATGGATTGTCCCATATCCCGTCGCTTCCTGTTTCATTTTGGTATGGACCACTGTACAAATCTTCATCATCATAGTCACTCCAATAGTTACCACCTGAAGGGTAACCATCATCCCAAATGCTTACTGAATTACTATCAATTACAATGTTCTTTGGATTGTTGGTGAAGTTGTTGTGATGAAAAATGTTATTCGAGGAACCAGCCAGTTCGATGCCCAGCAGTTGGTTGTTCGCTATGTTGTTTTCCACGATCCAGTTGTTAGAAGAACCTGATAGCCACATACCATGGTAATTGTTTACGAGATCATTGCTGGAAATCGTGTTGTTGAAGGAATTTGATAAGAGGGTTATGCCGTGTCCCCCTGAAGAACTGTTCGCAACAATGTTATCTACAATTGTGTTGTTGAAGGAAAGTGCTAGCGAGATGCCTACGGTGTT
Organism: Candidatus Bathyarchaeota archaeon; assembly: GCA_020348945.1. Lineage (GTDB taxonomy): Archaea > Thermoproteota > Bathyarchaeia > Bathyarchaeales > Bathyarchaeaceae. The sequence goes on along the minus strand of CP070759.1, from coordinate 837,646 downwards.
TGCAGACATATTGTTTGCTTGAACTGTTACTTTGGAGGAAGAATATAGCGCTATCCCGTTTTCATTTCTTGTTGCAATATTTTCCGCAATTATGCTTTTCTGTGAAATCACATAAATACCCATCTTGGTTTTTGTCACATGGTTGCCAGTGATGTTACATGTATTGCCTAAAACCTTGATGCCTGCGTATGAGGTGCCAGCCACGCGTGAACTGTTTTGCACAGTAAAATTATTAATGACGACGTTACTGGCCGTTACCTCGATAACTGATTGGTTCTCTCCACCTCCATCCACAATAGTGCTTTCTTTACTTTCTCCAACCAGAGTTAAAGACTTGGCTACAACTAGGTTTTCAGGGTATGTTCCTGCATGAACAAGTATAGTATCTCCAGACTTAGCTGAATTTATCGCGTCTTGAATCGAATCTTCAGGATAAACATGAAATGTTGAACCACTTAGCGGCACTACAAGTCGCGTACCAAGCGTTGACATCGAAAAAAGCGTTAAAACAAAAGCTAGCGAAACAATTCTCTTTACTTTCATTATATTATTTTGCGTGTTCTCGGAATATAAGCCCTATGCAATTTTACTATAGAAGATGCTACTATCTCTGATTATGACTCCAATCGTGCACGCGCACATGTCTCGCCACGATAACTTTGGCAAATGAGCTATTTCTCTTTCAGAAGTCTCTTCCCATAAGCGTAGCCTTTTTCAAAAGCCGCCAAGTTCAGTTTTTCAGTTCCCTTAGGAACGTTATCTAGAACGGATTTCTTGAGAGCCTCAACACTTACCAGATTGGTTAAAGAGGTGAAAGCGCCCAGCATAACAACATTCGCAACTATCGTTTTCCCGAGTTGCTCAGCCATCCTCGTTGCAGGCACTTTAAAAACTCTGCTTGAACTGGCTTTCTGTTTTTGCACCAAATCCGGATCTAAAAGAATGGTTCCACTCTTCTTAACTGTGTCCACATACATATCGTAGGCTTCTTGCGACATAGCGATCAAAACATCTGGGTCCACAACCTTTGGAAAATCGATTTTCTCGTCAGAAATCACCACTTCAGACTTGCAGGCTCCCCCTCGAGATTCAGGACCGTAAGACTGTGTTTGAACAGCATTTTTGTCGCCATGGATGCAAGCCGCGATGGCCAGCATCAATCCAGTTCTAATGATCCCCTGTCCGCCGAAGCCAGCTACTCTGATTTCCAATCTCATCTATTTCCCCTCTTCATCTTCTCTTGAACCTTGGCTGTCATGCCATGAAGCAGCCTTCCGAAACTGGGTTTTTCAATGTCCACAAACTCACCTAAAACGATTCTCTCAGGAGTTATTTCAGCCTTTGCAGGATCAGAATAATTGCGAATTTCAGAGGCTTTTCTAAACCAGTTCATCATGTCAATGCCAGTTCGCATTTTATTGTATCGTCCATAAATTTCAGGGCAAGGCGTGATCACTTCGATGAAGGAAAATCCTTCCTTCTGCAAAGCCTTCTTAATAGATTCCGTTAGCCTTCGAACGTGAAGGGTAGTCCACCTAGCGACGTATACTGCTCCTGAAGCCGCTGCCAAATGAATCAGATTGAAGGGATGTTCAACATTTCCATAGGGAGTCGTAGAGGTCCAAGCGTCAAGCGGAGTAGTGGGCCCATATTGTCCACCAGTCATGCCGTAGGTGAAGTTGTTGGCGCATATCACCTGTAAATTCACGTTTCTGCGGGCAGCGTGAATGAAATGGTTTCCTCCAATGGCGAAGAGGTCTCCGTCTCCACTGATCACAGCCACTTTCAACTCTGGATTAGCCAACTTCACTCCAGTGGCAAAGGCAACAGCTCTCCCGTGAGTTGTGTGATAAGAATCTGTTTTTGTGTATCCGGATACGCGACCTATACATCCGATTCCAGCGACTGTGACGACCTTGTTGAAGTCAATGTTTAAGTCTTTGAGAGCCATCAAATAAGAATTCAGTATAATCCCGTTTCCGCAACCATCACACCAGATGTGGGGAATCATTTCTTTTCGCAAAAATGTTTCAAACGGATGCAATTCCTCACTCACTGGAGAGCCCTCCTCATAGCTTGTAGAATCTCAGCTGGCTTATGCGGTTCTTCACCCAGCTTCGATAGAAAAATAACTGGGGTTTCCTTTGCCGCCCTCTCCACTTCACGGACAAGCTGCCCATAATTCATTTCAAGAACCACTATCGCATCAACCTTCTTAGCTACCTGTGAAACTTGCTGGTCAGGAAACGGCCACAGAGTGATTGGTCTGAAAAGACCCGCTTTAATCCCCGCTTCTCTTGCCTTTTGCACAGCGCTTAACGCAGACCGCGAGGTAATCCCGTAGGCAACAACTGCCACCTCAGCGTCTTCCAGCATTGTTCTCTCAGTTTTCACTATTTTATCCGCGTTCTTGCGTATTTTGTCGCAGAGCCGTTGAACAAGTTTCTGTTGTGCCTCAGCGCTACTGGTGCTGGGGCGTCCACTTTCATCATGCGTGAGCCCTGTTGCGTGAAAACGGTATCCCTCTCCGAAACAAGCCATTGGCGGAACCAAGTCTTCGTCAGGTTTGAAAGAAGCGAACTCACCCGGCGGAACTCGAGGCTTCTTTCGATCTATAACCGTAATCTCATCCGCTTCGGGAATGGTAACTCGCTCCCGCATGTGCCCAACAATTTCATCAGCAAGCACAACCACAGGGGTGCGATAAGTTTCTGAAAGATTGAAAGCCTCAATCGTTAAGTCAAAAATCTCTTGAACTGAAGACGGAGCAAGAGCAATGATTTCGTAGTCACCATGAGAACCCCACTTAGCCTGCATCACGTCTTGTTGACCCGGCTTCGTTGGTTGACCAGTACTGGGACCTCCTCTCATGATGTTCACAAGGACACAGGGAGTTTCAGTCATGAAGGCTAACCCTAAGTTTTCAACCATGAGACTGAAACCTGGACCCGAAGTAGCGGTCATAGACTTCACACCAGCATAAGATGCTCCAATGACAGCTGCCATGGAAGCGAGTTCGTCTTCCATCTGCACATAAACACCCTTAACCTCGGGTAGACGTCGCGCCATTCGCTCAGCGACCTCCGTGGCTGGCGTGATGGGATACCCCGCAAAAAATCTGCAGCCAGCAGCTATTGCGCCCTCAGCGCAGGCGATGTCTCCCTGCATGAAATGTTTGCCTGTGAGAACAGCTCTACTCTTTTCAGCCATTCAGCATCCTCCTTCACAGTTCTTTTCAACCGTGAAAATTGCAAAGTCGGGGCAAACGGCTTCGCAGAAACCGCAGAGCACACAGTTGTTTTCGTCCTTCACTCTTGGAGGGTGAAAGCCTTTTTTGTTGAATTCCTCTGATTCCTCTAGCACTTCTTTGGGACAATATTCTATGCAAAAGTTGCACCCCTTGCCGCCTTTGCATCGCTCTTTTATTATGTACACTTCTCCATGCAGAACCTTGATTTTATCCGCGTCTAACGGTTTGCGCCAAAGCTTTAACGGCACGATGGGTTCACCTGCCTTCCCTCACCATCAGTTTCGACTTTTCTATCTCGCCTTTGTCCACTTTCCCTATGATACTTTGCATTTCTTTTATTTTTGACGCAAACTTCTCTCCCTCAGCGGCGGTGATCCACGCCAACTGCAAACGATCCTTGTTCAGCCCAAGCCTTTCCATTTTCTTCCACAACTTCTCAACCCTTCGTTTGGTTTGGTAGTTGGCATTTATATAATGACAGTCTCCAAGATGGCAACCAGCAACCAACACTGCGGCTGCTCCATTTGCAAAGGCTCTTTCTACAAATCTCGAAGCAACTCTACCAGAACACATTGTCCTGATTATGCGCACGTTAATTGGATACTGCATTCTACTCACTCCAGCAAAATCGGCACCAGCGTAGGAACACCAGTTACAACAAAAAGCCACGATTTTCTTATCTGCATCTTGCTCGGTTGCAGCGTCGATCTGAGCGTAAATCTGTTCGTCAGTGAAGTGCCGCAGGGTTATTGCATCAAAGAAACATTCAGCGCCACAGGCGCCACATCCGGCGCACGCAGCCTCTATGACCTCAGTTTTCTTAAGTTCCTTGTCCACGATGATGGCGTTGTAGGGACAGACTCGGGCACACAATCCGCAGACTGTGCAGTTTTCCATGTTCACGATGGGCGTGATGGCTTCCGCGGTTACGCTTCCTTTCGCCATTAGAATGTTTGCACGGGATGCTGCAGCGCTCGCCTGTGTCACGCTGTCCTTAATGTCCTTAGGGGATTCGGCGCAACCCGCCAGAAACACCCCTCCTGTTGGCGTGTCCACAGGTCGCAGTTTTGGGTGAGCCTCCATGAAAAATCCGTTAGAAGCCTTAGATAGAGTCAGGAGACGTTGGATCACGTCGCTGTCCTGTCTGGGTTCTATGCCTATGGACAGAATTACCATTCCAACGTCGATTTTATACACTTCGTTTAACAGAGTGTTTTCTCCTATGAGCCGCAAATTATGATTTTTTCTGTTCTCAATGATTTCTGCGGGCAATCCGCGGATGAATATTACGTCTTCCTCCTTTGCCCTCTGGTACAGTTCCTCAAAGCCCTTCCCGTACGCTCTTATGTCCACATAGAATACGTAGATTTTTGTGTCAGGCCAGTGCTCCTTGATGAGAAGGGCGTCTTTAATCGTGTTCATGCAACACACGCTACTGCAGTAGAAGTGACCGCTCTTCTCTGAGCGAGAGCCAACGCATTGGATGAAAGCCACAGTGTCAGGAACCTGCATGTCGCTCGGTCGAATCAAACGCCCTCCAGAAGGCCCGCCGGCATTTATTAACCGTTCAAACTCTAGGGAGGCGATTACGTTTGGAAACTTCGTGTATCCGTACTCCACTAGAGAGGCAGGGTCGTATACGTCTGCCCCCGTGGCAACGATAATGGTGCCTACCTCTAACTCCAAAGTTTCGGACTTCATGTCAAAATCTATGGTGTTTCTATCACAAGCCTTTAGGCATTTGTCGCAGGTGATTATAGAGTCCTTATTGAGACAAAGACCTCGGTCAACAATGTAAGTGGATGGCACTGCTTGAGCAAAAGGCGTGTAAATCGCTCGTCTGGTCGCTAGGCCAATATCGAACTCGTTTGGCGCGGTTGCAGGGCACACTGGTACGCAGTCGCCGCAGGCCGTGCATTCATCGGTGACGTATCGTGGTTTCTTCAAAACTTTAACCTTGAAGTTTCCGATGTATCCGTTGACATCGGTGACTTCACTGTTTGTTAACAGTTCAATGTTTGGGTGTCTGCCAGCATCTGACATTTTAGGGGCAAGGATGCATATGGAACAGTCCATGGTTGGAAACGTCTTGTCGATCTGAGCCATCCGTCCACCTATGCTGGGCTCCTTCTCCACAAGATACACTTTGTAACCAGTATCAGCTAAGTCCAGTGCTACTTGAATGCCGGCAACACCTCCACCAATGACTAAGGCTTTTCGGGTTACAGGAACCACAAGTTCTTCTTGAGGTTCGAGCAGAGCTGCTTTTGCAACCGCTATTCGAACCAAGTCTTTAGCTTTTTCCGTTGCCTTTTTTTTCTCGTGAAGGTGTACCCAACTGCAGTGTTCTCGTATATTAGCCATTTCAAAAAGGTATTTGTTTAAACCAGCCTCTTCGCAGGTTTTCCTAAAGGTGGGTTCGTGAAGGCGAGGTGAACAGGAGGCTACAACCACACGGTTTAATCCATGTTCTTTGATATCCTGTTTAATTAATTCTTGACCTTGATCAGAGCATACGTAACGGTTGTCCTTCGAAATCAAAACATGGGGGAGAGCGGCTGCAAAGCCGGCGACTTTTTCGCAGTCGATGGAGCCCGCTATGTTCAATCCACAATGACACACATATACCCCAATTCTAATCTCTTTGCTGGGCTCAGGTTTGGATGGTTGCGTTTGCACCGTCTCCTGTGCTTTAGTCTGTCCACATCAGCAATTTCTTCCTTAAATCCTTTCCTCGGTTGCAGAGTCTTTACTGTTTAAGTAGCGATCAATAGAAACAGCGGCTCTCTTACCTGTAACAATCGCTTTAATCACGGTAGCTGGTCTCGAAACCACATCTCCACCAGCAAACACGCCGGCTAAACTTGTTTCCAAAGTATCCAGATCAACCGCAATAGTGTTTCCTTCAGCAACCTCAATGTCTTTGGGCAGAAAGGACAAATCCGACACTTCACCGATAGCCAACATCACCGTATCTAATTCAACAGTGAAACCTGAACCTTCAATGGGCACCGGACGTCGCATCCCATTCTCGTCGGCGTCTCCCAATTCCACAGGAATAAACTCTATCGCGACGACTCGCCTGTTCTTGCCCAAGATCTTTTTCGGCGCCACAGAGAAAATCATTTTCACATTGCTACCTTCAACATCTTGAATCTCCCAAGGACTTGCCGGCATCTCCTCTCGACTTTCTATACAAAAAATGTTGACATCTTTGGCTCCCAGTTGCAAAGCGATTCTGGCAACGTCCATAGCAACGTTACCGCCTCCGATCACTGCAACTCTGTTCCCCAATTTAATGTTATGTCCTAGGTTAACTTTCTTTAAGAGGTCGATAGCTTGAATAACGCCCTTCAGCTCTTCGCCTTCAATACGGAGTTTTCTGCATTTGTGGGCTCCGACAGCGATGAATATTGCGTTGTATCCATCTTGCAACAGTTCATTGATGGTTACATCTTTGCCCACTGTCACGTTGGTCTTGATCTCCACTCCCATATCTTTTAAATGATTGATTTCAACATCTAACACGCTTTTTGGTAATCGGTATTCGGGAAGCCCGATCCTTAACATTCCGCCTGGTTTAGAAAGGGATTCAAGCACGGTGACCGAGTATCCTTTCTTCGCCAGATCATGAGCGGCTGCGAGTCCAGCTGGACCAGAGCCGATTACCGCTATCTTTTTCTCACGCGCCTTTGGCATGGGTGAGACTTCTTCGTGCTCGCAATTGGCAACAAACTGTTTGAGAGCTTTGAGAACTGTTGGCTTGTCAACTCTACCTCGTTCAGGGTGAAAGCAAGCATAGCAACAAACAGCGGGCAAAGGAACCTCTTTTTGGATCAGTTCCAGAGCTTCCTCGAATCCCCGTAGATAATCTTGTTCTGCTGCCAAGTCTTTCAGTGATGCAAGAACCTCAGGCACCTTCACCTTCTGAGGACATCTTTTGTAACATTTGTAACACCATGCACATAGCCAAAGTCCGTTTTCTTTGATAGCTCTGTTTATGTTAAGGGAGGTTTTTTGAAGAAGGCTTCTTGGATTGTAGTGTTTTGGGAACAATTCCACGACTGGGCAGCTTGCGGTGCAGATGCCACACTCGAAACAGTGCTTCAGCTTCTTCGCATCTATGAGTCCATTTTGGACTTTAGTTTTGGCTTCCATTTCCATCGTATATCTTAGAGTGGATGCATGGTCTATTATATAAGCAATGATTTACAAATGTAAACATGCGTGTAAGCGAAAACAGAACAAACTAGTACTTTCAGTGTTCACATTTAAAGCCTAACAAACATTGCAGATGTTATGAACGTTAAAGGATAGACCGCTTAAACCAAAACATAGACCGCATGTGCGCGCATACTGCTTGTAGTGTTGGATTATGAACAATGGAAGAATCGTTAGTGGTGAAAACTCTGGAATTTAGACTACTTCGAAGATGTTTTAAGTTGAGTTGCGATTTTCTTTCCGAACTCTTTGCATTTAGGAAGTTCTCCTTCCACGATTGGACCTTTCATTCCTTGAACTTTTATTGACAGGCCAGAGGTTATCTGTTTTAATTCTGGAGCCTTTTCGTTTATTCTCTTCTCCATCTTTTTCACTGCTTTTTCGAAGTCTCCTCTAATGTATGTGTCAAAAACGGCAAACAGTTTTCCCCTTAAGGGAAGCTTGCCAATCTTGTCTATAAACTTCTTGGGGCTTCTGGTTGGTCCCCCAAAATGATTCGGAGAGCCTATCAAAATTGCATCGTAGTTAGCTATCTTGTTAAAGTCGACTTCCTTGAGTTCCTTAATGACCGTTTCTATTCCTTCAACTTTGCGCATTCCCTCTATGATAGTTTCCGCTACAAGTTTGGTGTTACCATACTTTGACTCGTAAACGACGATTACCTTCGCCATTAATAATCATCATTCACTATATCTTCTACTTCATTTTTATGACTTGCGGAAGAAACTTCAATTAAATCGTAAATGCGCGCACAATTAGAACAATGGTACTCGGATTCTTTAGTGTGTGCGGACGGGTTCCTTAAATGCGCCTATTTCTAAGCTTGTCAAAAGTTCTGCATACGCTTTCAACGCTCTGCTCCTGTCTTCTTCTTTCCAAATGTCTTCTATTTCTTTGCGTTTACGAATCAGTTCCCTCTTAATGTCGCGTATGATTTCAAGGTCGTTCAAGTTTGCCACCTTTAACGTTCAAACAACATTGCTTAGAAACTATCATCTACTTTGTTAACATGGAAAAATATCCCTCACTATATGAACTATACGTCACAAAATCGAAAAATGATAATACACTTTTATTTTATATGTTTAACAACGACAAAGCTTCTTGGCTTTTGAGGCAAAATGATGTATATATAAACAGTGGTTAGAGCATGCTCGTGCAATGGGATTTCTATAGAAGAATAAAATGTTAATTAAAGTCGTTCAACATGAAACCCTTAATATTGATAGCGCGCGGAAATAGAAACAAAAGAAGGTCTGAAGGATGGAGAAATTGAGGTTAGTTCTGTACGGTGTCGGGGCGATAGGAAGCCGTATAGCCGAGTTCCTGTTGGAGAAAGAAGGCGTAGAAATCGTTGGCACCATCGATGTTGCAAGAGAAAAAGTTGGAAAGGACCTAGGCGATGTGTTAGCCTTAGGTAGGCGGTTGGGAGTCGCGGTGTCCGATGATCCGGACGCAGTGTTTTCCAAAGTTAAAGCTGACGTAGTGGTTCACACAACCACCTCATTTCTGAAACAGGCGTACCCGCAAATAGCTAAAGTTGTGGAGCACGGAGTAAATGTGGTATCCACTTGCGAGGAACTTTCGTATCCTCTTGATCTGGAACTCGCAAAGAAACTTAACGCGTTAGCTGAGAAGCATGGCGTAACCGTTTTGGGAACAGGTATAAACCCAGGTTTTCTAATGGACACGTTGATCATTGCCTTCACAGGTGTGTGTCAGAAGGTTGAAGCAATCAAGATGGTTAGAGTGATAAACGCAGCTAAGCGCAGGGCTTCTTTCCAGAAGAAGATAGGAGTTGGGCTCACAGTTGACGAGTTTAATAAGAAAATAGAAAAGAAAGTCATAACCGCACACGTTGGGCTTGAACAATCAATTTCTATGACAGCGAGCGCTTTGGGATGGAAACTGGACAAGATAGAAGTGGAAACCAAGGCTGTTGAAGCAAAGTCAGGTCAGGTGGCTGGTTTGAAGCAGCTAGCACGGGGCATAAGAAGAGGAAAGGAAACAATAACGCTTAACCTTCAAGCCTATGTAGGCGCAGAGGAAGAATACGATGCCATCACCATTGAAGGAGTGCCAAGCATCCACGGGAAGATATCACCTGGCGTCCACGGCGACCTTGCAACCGTGGCTATTGTTGTTAACTCGATTCCAAAGGTGATAAACGCCGAGCCTGGTCTTGTGACTATGAAGGACTTGCCTGTTCCATCAGCAGCACTTGAGGACATGCGAACATACGTGAAAAAATGACTGTTACATAGCACATATTAAATAAATGATCACAGGGTTTAATCGGTGATTCACATGGTTAACGGCACTGGAATTCACAAAAAAGGAACGTTTTCTCTCCATGACTTGTTGAAGTCAATTAGGGACAGATCGGATTCTCACAAGGCAGGTGCGCTAGCGGTTTTCGTAGGTGTGGTTCGCGGAGAAACTTCAGATGGTGAAAACGTGAAAAAGTTGAAGTTGGAGGCTTATGAAGAGAAAGCTAACGAGGTTCTTGAAAACATCTGCGAGAACCTTAAAAAAAGAGAGGGTGTGATCGATGTGCAGATTCACCACTTTGTTGGAGAGTTTGATGTAGGTGAGGATTTAGTTTACGTGGTGGTGGCTGGAGCCCATCGACAGAATGTTTTTCAGGTTCTGGAGGAGGCGGTGGAGCGGTACAAGAAGGAGGCCCCGATATTCAAGAAGGAATACGTGGTCAACAAAGAACATGTAACCAACTCACGTTGGGTTAGTGAACATAAAACCCTGTAACTTAATAAGATTGGATAGGCCCAGTATCCACCCGCCATTTTTCTTTACGCGGAACATGTACGTCGCAAAAGTGCAATAAACTGTGTCACTTTTTGAGTGAACATCGCAGTAGTTCGGGACAAGTTAAGCAATCATCAGGAAATGAGTCGCCCTTCAGAAGGGTTTTCAAATATCCAAAGTGATGGGCGCATGATGCGGAATTTTTTTCTTTCAACATTTGAGGAGGACTAGCAGGGACTGGGCTTGACCTTTCCTGATCTTGCTTGGGAGTTCTGTTCAGTTTGATTATGCAGTGGGGACAGACGTAATACCTTTCTGTGGGATTTTTTGACATGTCGCGTAACAGGAGGGGCTCTTCGAAGGTCTTTCCACATTTTGGGTTATTACAAATGATGTCGGGTTCGTGGAGTTTCACGTCGAGAACCTCTAGGTGTTTACGCGTTCTTCACATATACAATATGTATTACTGGTATATTAAGTCTTCTATCTTGCTACTTACGTCATTTAATCATCTCCCCGAAAAAACAAACCCCAGAATACACACTAAAAAAGAAAACCTTCAGGCACGACCAGTCAGACTCCAAGACAAACCTACGGAATCTCAGCTCCCCGCTTTTACCAGCTTCTTCAACTCTTCGTAAGCTTTTTTAACCTCTTTTACAGACGCCTCATCCTCAAGGGTAGATAAATCCCCTATAGACTTACCCATCAAAACCGACTTCAAAACTCTCCTCATAATCTTGCCGCTTCTGGTCTTTGGAAGACTGTTCACGAAGTATATTTCTTGAGGGGTAGCTACGGGTCCTATGACCTTGCGCACATGTTCTCTCAATTCCTTCTTCAATTTGTCCGTAGGTTCATGACCCTTTCGCAGTATGGCAAAAACGACTATGCTCTCACCTTTAACCTCGTGGGGTTTACCTATAGCCGCGGCTTCGCTCACAGCTGGATAGGACACTGCGGCGCTCTCTAACTCCATAGTTCCTATTCTGTGTCCAGCCACTTTCAACACCTCATCAGCTCGCCCTAACAACCAGAGGTAGCCATCGGTATCTCTTATGGCATAGTCTCCTGTGTAGAACACCCCGGGAAACCTTGACCAATAGGCCTCCTTGTACCTTTTAGGGTCTTGATAAAGGGTCATAAGCATTCCTGGCCAAGGTTTCTTTATCACGAGATGACCCTTGACGCCTGAGAGAACCGGTTTGCCTTTTTCGTCAACCACTTCTGCATCGATGCCGGGCAACGGCAGGGTTGCTGAACCTGGTTTGAGGGGAACGAGTTCTATTCCTGGGGCTGGAGAAATCATAAATCCTCCTGTCTCAGTTTGCCACCACGTATCCACTATCGGACATCTTTCTTTGCCTATGTTCTTGTAGTACCACGACCAAGCCTCGGGGTTGATAGGCTCTCCGACCGTGCCGAGGGTCTCCAAGCTTGAAAGAGAGTGTTTTTTGGGCCATTCTTCTCCGTATCTCATGAGCATTCTGATGGCGGTGGGGGAGGTGTAGAAGATGGTTACGCCGTACTTGTCAATTATTTCCCACCATCTATCGGGATTTGGGTAGTCTGGTGTTCCTTCGTAAAGGACTAAGGTTGCCGCATGGCTCAGAGGTGCGTAAACTATGGAGCTGTGCCCAGTTACCCAACCGATGTCTGCTGTACACCAATAAACGGACTCATCTCTTATATCAAAAGCCCACTTGTACGCTGAGTGGTTGAAAACCATGTAGCCTCCTGTGCTGTGCACTATGCCTTTTGGCTTGCCTGTTGTCCCAGATGTATAAAGGATGTAGAGGGGGTCGTTGGATTCAATGGGCAGTGGCTCAACATATGATTCAGCCTTTTTAAGCTGCTCATGGTACCAGAAGTCCCTTCCGTCTTTCATGTCGATGTCAATGTTGGCCCTATTCACAACCACAGCGCTCTCTACAGACGGAGTTCTTTCAATGGCTACGTCTGCTTTTTCCTTTAAGGGTATTAACTTTCCTCTTCTGAACCCTCCGTCAGCAGTCACCAGAACCTTGGCTTGGGTGCTGTTAATTCTATCAGCTAGAGCTTGAGCGCTAAAACCTGAGAACACAACTGTATGAATTGCCCCTATTCTCGCAGTGGCTAACATGGTTATGGGCAACTCTGGTATCAGAGGCATGTACATAGCCACCCTGTCCCCCTTCCTGACATTAAGTTTTCTCAAGACAGAAGCGAAACGATTTACTTCCGCATAAAGTTGAGAATAACTCCAAGTTCTCGCGTTACCAGCCTCGTCCTCCCAATAGAGAGCTACCTTGCTTCTCCGCCATGTCTTGACATGCCTGTCAACACATAAATAAGAAGCGTTAAGGAGACCGCCGACGAACCATCGGGCAAAGGGCGGCTCCCACTCCAAGACCTTGTCCCACGGCCTAAACCATTCAAGCCTTCTGGCTTCCCTATCCCAGAACCCCTCTGTATCCGTGATCGATTTCCTGTGAAACTCACGGTACTTCTTGGTTGTTGGAGAAAACTTTTTTCCAAAAGGAAGAGACGATGACTCCAAAACTTTTCACCCTCTCGAAGAATAAGTACTTGCAGATATAAATAAAGCCTACTGGAACCGTATTCCAAGAGTTCTCCATTTTTGGAGCCGTTAAGCCTTAGATACACCCTCTGTCTTCAAGGCTACAACATATCCGGCTGAAAGAATCATTAGTCCACCAGCAATCATGGTCAGGATGGGTTGTTGAGCGAGTAGGAAGTATCCGAACACTACGGTACTAGCTGACTCAATGTACGTTAGAACCGCCGTTTCCTGAGCTTTAATGAAACAGAGACCTTTCAGGTACAACTTGACAGCGAAAGCCGTGTTCAATAATCTTCTCCTCTAAAACGTTTTCAAAGTTTAGGAAAGACTCATTTTAATCCAAGTTATTATAGTCTACTATGAAAGAAGAATGCGCTTTGTGCGGCGTGACTTTTTCTTATTATTCTCTCATTCGTTGTCCTAGATGTGGAAAAATGTACTGCAGGAACTGCGTCATATTTTCTTGGAACAAAAACGTCTTTCGACACGTTCCTATGTGCCTAAACTGCGCAAGAAGAATGGTTTCGCCGAGAAGGAGAAGAGTTAGAACCAAGTACAGCCCGCTTAGCAGATACCTAACTAGGCGGCAACGACACATCATTTACTCCACGCTCACTTTTGCTGAAATTGAAAGAATTATCGGAGACAAACTTCCCACCTCGGCGTTTCAGCATCGGCACTGGTGGACCAACACGGGCAACCCAGTTCAAGCTAAAGCGTGGCTGAAGGCAGGATGGAATGTACACGAGGTGAATCTAAACGACAGAAGTGTGATCTTCAGGAGAGTGCGAATACCTGAGAAACGAAGTGGTCGGAGACGCAAGAAGAGCGCTCGTGCGTTGGCTGATAAGAATTTTCGACCACCAAAACCTCGAACTTTCCGAAGGAGACAGCCCTCTAAAACTAGAGTGGCGATGGCTATGGCTCGACTTAAGAACGTGGAGCGCAGGAGACTTTCTATGAGAAAGTATCGTGGCAAGTTTAAGCCTCGATCAGCTTTTGAAAAGAGACTTTATAAGCCGGAAGAGAAGCCCGAAAAGCAAGATTAATGGTGTGGCGGGTTGGATTTAAGCCTCTGAAGCATTAGGAAAAAGAATCGGATTGTAGTGAGCAATCTTTATTGCTGTTTCTAGCTTAACATAGAAAGAAGTGTGTTTGCATGGATCTGAAAGGCGTTCATTTTCTCCTCACCTATCGCTGTGACTCAGAGTGCGACCATTGCTTCGTCTGGGGAAGCCCGTCAGCGACGGGAGTGATGAAATTCAAAGACATTCTCACGATATTATCTGAAGCAAAGAAGTTGAATACGGTAGATTACATCTCTGTTGAAGGCGGGGAACCGTTTCTGTTTTATCCCATCGCGATGAAGACGATGAGAGAAGCTGTGAAACTTGGCTTTCGTGTGGAACTTCTTTCAAATTGCTATTGGGCTACGTCTGTAGAAGACGCAGTTGAGTGGCTTCTTCCAGTTGCTGAAACTGGAAACACTGAACTCAGTCTAAGCACCGACCTTTTTCATGCAGACAGCTGGGAAATGGAAGAATTTAGAAATGCAGTTAAGGCCGCAAAAAAGTTAGGCATCTCGGTTGCAATACTTTCAGTTAAATATCCACGATCTAAGGTTCCATGTCCAAGCGAAATTGAAGGCACAGAAGTTGGCCTATCAGAATTAATGTATCGAGGAAGAGCCACCTCAAAACTATTGGAAAAGGCGGATAAAAAGTCGTGGACCGAGTTAACAGAATGCCCCTATGAAGACCTTGCAAACCCAGAGCGGGTTCACGTTGACCCTTACGGGCACGTCCATGTCTGCCAAGGCATTTCAATCGGCAACGCTCTGCAACAACCTTTCTCAAAAATAATAAAAACTTACGATCCGTTTAGCCATCCAATAATAAGTCGCCTAGTGAAAGGCGGCCCAGTTTCCCTGGTGAAAGAGTTTGATTTATCCCATGGCATGTTGTATGCTGACGGATGTCATCTTTGCTACGATTGTCGCCTTCTTCTAAGAAATCAGTTTCCAAACGCTTTAGCTCCAGAGCAAATGTATGGAGAAGGAGAGAGATAGGCACATCTCTGTGGGAGAGTGCCTTGAGTTTTCTATTTGTCGCCCATGGCAGGCATATTTCTGTACATGGACAGTTTTTTTCCGCAGTAGGGGCATAGTCTAAATTCGGGTAGTATTTTGTTTCCGCAGGAGGTGCATTCCATTCTTATTTTTGTTTTTCTGCTCATGTTTGCCAGTTTTTCCGTTAGTCTTGTCATCCCGATGTTCATAGTCTCTATGTTGCCTTTGAGATTGCCCAAGACATTTTTTACTTCGTTGAGGCCTATGTCATGATTTGTCAGAGAGTGATTAATCATTTCTAACGTGTTTAAGCTTGATTCAAGAGACGCGTCCATTTGATTTGCTTCTGATTGAGTTTCTGAGACCATTTTCCTCAGTAAAGCAGTAAACGGGTCATCCATAACAAAAATGCAGGTGATGCCGAAAAGTATGAACGTTGAAATTGCAGTTAACCCGATGTAGGTTGGCGCGTTTAGGTCTCCGAATATCACCTGAACTATCGCCTGAACGGGATATAGGTTCAGAAGCGAGTTAGGACTTTCAAATAAGAAAAAGGCATCAAAGGTAAACAGAATTGACAGAAAAGTTAAGTAGCCTGAAATCCACACAGCCAAGTTTTTTCTTGTAGACAATTTTAAAACCTTCTATATGTTGTATAATGTTCTAGAGGAGTATTCTATAAGAAAAAGCATGCTTCAAAAACTACAATATTACGAAAATCGATGTATCAGGTAACAAAAATCAAAGCATCGGATTCCCGTCAATTCTAGATATCTCTTCCGTGAAAAAACAGAAATGGCAGTGCGTGCTCTTAACCAATTATTTTCTTCAACTCTTCCAAAGCGTTCATTCTTGTTGCACTCATGTTGCCAAGCACTTTTGGCACAACCTTTATGTCCATTTTTGCTTTGAACTATTGCTCGAAATTTTTTCCCTCGAAAAAGTCTAACCAAAGTTTGAAGGCTTTTTTTCGTCTTTAGTTAGGGATTCAGCGAATTTATTGGTCCATTTCTCTCTAAAATTCATTTTCGCCTGTCCTCCAAGATGCATGAGAGAAGTTTTCTAAGCTCTGGTCGTGTGATGGCTTCTTCTGCAGATTTAATGAACCTTTTTAGACTCTGTCTTGCTGAACCAGCTTTTTCGTATTCCCTTGCCTGCAAAGCCATTTCCAGTTTTTCCAGTTGTCTCACAGCCTTTGCCTCCTTGGTCTCGCATTTCTTGTACTCGTTCCAAATGGCCAAGTATTTTTCCCTTTGCCTTTCTGGAAGGAGGCGTAATATTTGGTTCATGGCTGTGTTTTCCTTTGCTTCGGTTTCAGCGGTCTTTCTTGATGGCGTTAAGTCTCCTATGATTGCTTCGGGAAGATCGTGAATCAGCGCCATCCTTAGAAGCTTTAGTTCGTCTAAGCCTTCTAGATCAGAATATATCATGCAGAGCATGGAGGTTCTGAAAGTGTGATCTGCAACAGATTCTGGTTGTCGCACGCCTGCCTTAACCCAACCAGACCTTGGAATTCTCTTCAATTCACTAGCCATTCCAAAGAATTTTACGAGATTCTGGAGACTGGTTTTTGTCATTTCTTCCAACGTGAAGTCGCTCCAATGATCAAATAGAGATAATCATGAAGGTTTAATCTTTGCGAAAGACAGTGTTAGTTGCGTTTTGCAAAAAAGAAAAGGGGGATGGTTGATTTTCAGGAAATCTTGTAGACAGTGTCGCTTTCTCTGACACGGCCGGTTACTTTCAATCCAATGCTTTGACCCGCTTCCGCCCTTGTAACTTTTTCGTGCTCTATCTCCATGGACTCCAAGGTTTGTTCAAGGTTCGTGGTTGGTCCTTTGATGGCAATCTTGTCGCCAACCGAAATTGGAGCCTTCAACTCCACAACAGCCACACTTATCTTTGCGAAAAAATGTGTTATCTTCCCAACTTTTTGAAGCTCTTCACCCAACGTTTTCACCCCAGTCTTGGATGGTTATAATTAAGCCAATACACTAAATATAACTTGCTGAGGTTCTCCAAAAGAGAGACTCTCTTTTCAATCTGCTTTCTAGCGTGTCTTATTCAAAAATACAATGATGCGGCGAGTCGGAATTAAAGTCACAAGCCGTTAGGGGAAAGATTATTTGTTGTCGTTTGTGTTGCTTCTGAGTTTTTGGGTGGTTGTTCCGATTAGGAATGACAGCAGGGTTTTTGGCATTTGCGACAGTATTTTTCTTCGTAGGATTCTATAGTTTATTTCTCCACGGGCAAGGGCTGCGGAAGAAGAACAGGAGTATATTCTCATAAGTTCGAAGAACAAATCAAAGTTATCGTGAATCTTATAGGTCAAGCTGAGAGCAATTCCCAGGTCTTCTTCAAAGGTTTTTCTGCACAGACTTGAATAGTGCTGTGTCAAGTAAGAGTTACTGAATCTGTTTTCTTCGATTGCTTTCTCACAGGCGTCTGCAGCAACGAGACCGCTTTTCATCGAGTAGTAGATTCCCTCTCCTGTCAAGGGGTCAATGAAACCTGCTGCATCGCCGACTAGTAGCACTCGGTTTGATACATGGTTGCGCGAAAAACCGCCAGCAGGAGCAAGATGGGCGCGAAACTGTGAAATTTTGATGTTTATTTTCTTCAATTTTGAAATTGTGTCACAAAAGTTCACTAGGATACTTCTCGTATGCTTTAAGTAGGTGAGAAAAGCGCCGATGCCGATGGAAACAGATGTTTTCTTGGGAAGTAACCAAGCGTATCCTAGAGGGATGCCAATGAAGTAAGACTCGTAGATTTCTGGGTCAATCATCTCTTCTAGTTTCTCCTTGTCCAGACGAAAAGAAGTTTCTAAACAAAGTCCTACCTGATCCTTTTTCCATTTGTTACGAATGTTTGTTTTCTTAGCAGTGATGCCATTTGCCCCATCAGCTCCAATTACCATTTGTCCCTGAATTGAACGACCGCTTTGTAATCTGCAAACAGCCTTGTCTATTGAAATGTGAATATCAGTCACTGGGTCTGAATCGATTAGTTCGCAGCCTTCATCGACTGCCAGTTTAGTTAAAAAGGCGTCGAATTTGTCTCGCATTGTAGAGATTCCGAGGAGCTTGTTCGAGATATAACTTACTGAGTGCAGATTGGGTGAGAAGAAACGCAAACCTCTGATGTTGCGTTCTATGAGAGAGCTTGGAATTTTTGTACCTATAAGGTTGAGAGCTTTCGTTGAAACTGCGCCAGCACATGTTTTAGTTCGCGGTATTCTTTCCTTTTCGACAATAATCACGTTCAGACCTAGGCTAGCGCATCTTCTTGCAGCTATTGACCCAGCTGGTCCAGCTCCAACGATTATAACGTCGTACAGACTGATGCCCTCGCACCGATAGTTTAGATGAGCTATTTTTAGGGGGTTCAAACTAGCATTTAAGAAGGAGGGTGCGGCAGATGGAATTCGAACCCACAAATCCTTGCGGGAAAGGATTTTGATTGTTGTATTGATTAGATTTTTGTGTAAAAAAGCAGTTAGGTTAGAGTTCTTTCTGAATAATTTCTTCTGGGTCTAATCCTTGTTGTCTATATTTTATGATCTTTCTTAACTCAGTTACATACGTTTGTCCTTGCCTTTTAATTTCGTCGAGGAATTCTTCTGTAAGGGTTGATCCTTCTCCGTAGCCTGGGCATTCTGGGATGCGTTTAATTAACATTACGGGTTCGTCTCCGTAAATGATTTTGTGGAGCATAAAGGGATACATTTGACATAGAAGAGGTTTGACTCCTTTATTGTGAAGTTCACATTGATAATCTTTTCCAAGAAAAATGCATTCGTCTCCTTTTCTTTTCAAAACAAACGGGATGCCACGATCTTCATCTTTTGTTATGGAGACGAAATCTTCTGGTGCCCTTCCCGTCTTTTCCGCAATCTTTTTGATGTCTGAGAGGGTTAGTTTTCTCGGTATTTTGCAGCATGAAGCCTCGCAAACTTTGTATATGCACTTCCATTTTTTGACAGTTTTTCCGAGAATTACAACCATAACTTTCCCTCATTAAAAGAATTAATGCACCATCATATTTCTTCTTTATCACTGCAAAAGCACCGCACGTGACTTCACGCCTTTCATTTTACACCAACAAAAAATGAGTTTGGTGCGGCGGGCCGGATTCGAACCAGCGAACCCCTACGGGAAAGGATCTTGAGTCCTTCGCCTGATGTCGCTTTTTCAAGCTTTGACCTGGCTTGGCTACCGCCGCAACCGTTCTACACACTAATATTTTGTTTCTATTAATTTTTTCCAGTGCTG
>CP070759.1:802176-818404 GCA_020348945.1 Candidatus Bathyarchaeota archaeon | reverse complement strand
CTGGTTCTGGTAATGGTTGGCTGCGAAACTCCCATGACCTTAGCGATTTCCCTATCACTTCTCTTAGAATTCTTCAGCATTACCCGAAGTAATCCAAGAAGTTTATGCTTCTTCATATCCCAACTATCTAAAAACCGTCTCTTAAAAACTTTAATGTATGAAAAACAGAGACACTTGCCATAACCCCTCCTTTCTTTGTAGCAAACACCATTTTTCCAAGAAAAAACCTGTTTTCCATGCATGTCATGTAGGCTCTGATTGAGACTTCGCTCGTACACCCTACCTTTTGGCTGTCAACAAAAAATTCCTTTGACTGTCAATAAAGCTCCCTTCTTTTTAGCGCAAACAGTTTCTCTGGGAAAAATACTGTTCTCAACATGCCTTTTCGCTATCTGATCCAACTATGCCGTGTCAGTCGCAGGGAATTGGGCCCCAAAACATTTTTTCTAACGGGACCCAAAACCACACTCCTCCCCAGCCTCAACACCATTTTTCAGAGAAATCTTGCAATATTCGCTTATATAGGCATAGAAGTAATTTAACTCAAACAATGAGTGAGGGATTCAATTTGTCCTCGCAAAAAAAACCTGATAAAGAACTAGATTGCCTAGGCCTCTACTGTCCTGAACCAGTTTTTAGAACAAGACTGGAAATTGACAAACTAGCCATTGGCCAAACCTTAAAAGTAACCGCTGATGACCCAGCAGCTGAAGAAGACATAAAACGTTTAGTTAAAACACTTGGACACCAACTCCTTGAAATACACAAAAATGAAAACCAACTTCATTTTCTCATCAAGAAAGTGAAGTAGGAAGTGACCGTAAAATTGAGAAAAGTGTACATGGACCACGCGGCTGGAATGCCCATAAACCCTAGAGTCTTTGAAGCAATGAAACCGTATTTTACACAGAACTATGGAAACCCTTCATCTTCTCACTCATTTGCAGCAAGCGCCAAAAATGCCTTAATGGAATCAAGAAAAAAAGTTGCTCAACTAATAGGAGCAGAAAAACCCGAAGAAGTCATTTTTACTTCAGGAGGCACAGAATCCAACAATCTGGCACTAAAGGGAGCTGCTTACCGGAACAAGAAGAAAGGAAACCACATAATCACAACCACCATCGAACACATATCGACAATAAACATCTGCAAACATCTTCAAAAACAAGGCTTCGAAGTCACTTACATGCCAGTGGACAAACAAGGCATGGTTTACCCTCAAAAACTTGAAGACGCGATAACCGACAAAACCATCCTCATATCTGTCATGTACGCAAACGGCGAAATCGGAACAATTCAACCAATAAAAAAAATAGGAAAAATAGCCCACGAAAACCAAATTCACTTTCACGTGGACGCTGTAGCCGCAGCAGGAAAAATACCCATCAACGTTGTAGAAGAAAACATAGACCTCTTGTCAATTTCTTCCAACGACATATATGGACCAAAAGGCATGGGAGCCCTCTACATCAAAAAAGGAACAAGAATTCAACCAGTTTCACAGGGCGGTGGTCAAGAAAAAGGGTTGCGTTCAGGCACGGAAAATATACCCGGCATAGTTGGCATAGGTAAAGCTGCTGAGATCGCGCAAGAAGAGATAATAGCGGAAGGCAAACGGTTAAGCCAGCTCCGAGACAAACTTGTAAAGAATGTTTTGAACACAATTGAACGTTCTCATTTGAATGGCCACCCAACTAAAAGACTTCCCAACAACGCCAATCTCAGATTTAGCTACATAGAGGGAGAAGCTCTCATTTTAGGTCTGGACATGCTTGGCATTCAAGTTTCTTCAGGCTCTGCATGCACTTCAAAAACCTTGGAACCTTCCCACGTATTGCTCGCAATAGGCTTAGCCCACGAAGACGCTCATGGTTCTTTAGTGTTCACTATGGGCAAGCAAAATTCAGAGGAGGACGTGGATTATGTGCTGGAAGTGTTGCCGAGCGTGGTGAAGAGGCTGAGGGCGATGTCTCCCTTAACTCCAAAAGAAATAAGGTAGAATTTTCTAACCGAATACATGACTCTATTGACACTTAATTTTGGCAAAACGTGATTTCTTGTTCACCGTTTACTCAACAAGCATTAACAGGTCTTCCAAGATGTAGTTTATGAACTCGTCCAAAGTGCTTTTGCTGAAGAGAGTTATTACACTGTTTCTTGAAATTCCAACTACAATTCCCCGCTTTTGAACTTCAAAGACAACGTACCAGATTTTTCCATGTTTAAGATAATCTTGGTAGAGCTCGGTGTCACTAAGAGCAGACCCTGCTAAACAAAGTTTTTCTACGCCCGGTATGTCAACTTCGTCAAACCATATGAGTTTCGTTGCCTGTGGATTTGACTCGTGAAGCTTTTTAAGAATATCATGAGGAATCTTTACTTTAACAATTGACTTTACTGTGATGAAAAGAACCTTACTGAGCTTGCTAGCTATGTGACTCGTTAACAACTTTTTGACTCCACGAGCCACAGATGGCGCTAGTACAATTAAGAAAACTTTGCCCTTGAAACGTTTAATCCAGAAAGGAGATTCCTCTGTAATGGGAGCTTCAACTAGCTTACGTCTGTAATAGCGTCTACGCACGAAATCCTTGCTGAAAACTCCTGCTATCGAATTTTCCTTTTGTTGCAGGTCCAAAATTTCCGTTACCAAGTTTATAGTTTCCCCATTCTCCGCTTCGTAAGTTTCCTCTTCACGGAAATCTTTGAGCTTCCAAACTAATAATCCAAGATCAGCTTTCTCTTTTATCTCGAAGATTTTCGCTGGCAGAACCATTTTTTGACACCAACGAAATAGTTTCAAACATCTGAATTATAAAAGGTTCTATGTGCCTTATTGTAGAATTAGGGAAAATATTATTACCACCAGACGAGATGTTAAAGTGATCTGAATGTACAGCAAGAAAGTCATGGATCACTTTATGAACCCACGAAACGTAGGTGAAATTCCAGACGCAGATGGGGTTGGAACAGTAGGTAATCCCGTTTGCGGCGACCTAATGAGCGTGTACATTAAAGTTAAAGATAACAAGTTAGCAGAAGTTAAGTTCAAAACCTTTGGTTGTGGCGCAGCCATAGCCACAAGCAGTATGATCACCGAGCTTGCCACAGGGAAGACAATTGAAGAAGCTTTGAAAATTACCCGAGGCCATGTTGCAGACAGCCTAGACGGGCTACCTCCCATCAAAATGCACTGCTCTAATCTGGCAGCAGACGCGTTGCACGCAGCCATAAAAGATTTTCAGAAGAAAAAAGAGGCTAAAAAATGAAAGGTTTCGTAAAATGCGAAGTGTGTAAAGCTGAAATTCCCACAGACAAATGTGTGTTTGCAACTCACCAAAAGGTTATTGAAGGGAAGGAACACGTCTTTTGTTGCGCACGTTGTGCTGAGACTTTTGAAAGGAAGAAAAAATAGCAAAAAGACTTGACACATAGTCATGCGCGCAAAACTTTATTAGAAAAACATAGACTTCCATGGCTTAAAGACGAGAACGTGCGTGGAATGCAATCACCAATATAGCTCTTGCGTGTTCTGAACCGAGAATGGCTTAGAGTCTAAACTAGCCTACAACGTAAAAACCTTTGAAGGCAAACGTTTGGATACTGAAGCTTTGAATCTGCTTTAGGTTGTGGCTTTCAGGGCTTCTTGGAACATTTTCTTTACGATGGCAACTCTTGACTTTTGGGCAAGAATATCCTTGGTTGTGAAGTCCAAAGCCTCTTCTGGACACCATTCCACACACTTAGGCTCGCCATCGCAGAGGTCACAAATATACACCACTTTCGATTCAGGATGCAACTGAATGGCGCCGTAGTCGCAAGCTTCAATGCACCAGCCGCAGCCGTTGCATTTGTCTTCGTCAACTATGATAATGCCCGTTTCTTGAGATTGTTCAAGGGCATCTCGTGGACACGCAGCCACGCATGGAGCGTCTTCACAGAGTCTGCATGCAACTGCAAGGTTCACGAAGGGATTCAAGCGCACAGCACGTATTCGAGATTTTGTTGGGTTATAGGTTTTTTCATGATGCATTGAACACGCGTATTCGCAGACACAACAGCCAACGCATTTAGCAGGGTCTCCGGAGACAAACTTCTTTTCATAAATCGAAGCCATGCTTATTTCCCTCCTTTCCCTTTCTTCTTTGGAGTCTGTGGCCCGAGCTTTTTCTTTACGATGGGAACGAGATCACTTAAGCCTAGTTCTTTGAGTTTCTCCACGGTCGGAATACCTTCCTTTGTCCATCCACGTATCTCATAGTAATCATCTAAGCCTATGTCAAACTCTTTCTGGTTGACGACGGCCCCCTTTGCAATTCCTTCGTCAGGCACTGGCACGCTCATTATTTTTGGCGGTAAAGTGTCGTATTCTCTTGTTCCTTGGCCCTCTCGGATGTTCAAGACTCTTGCCAAGTTGTTTATTCTTTCACCAGCTTGTCTAAGCTCCTCAGCGGTCATCGCGATACCCGTGGTTAAAGTGTAGTATTTTGCCATCTCTTCAAGCCCTTCGAAAAATACGCCCCTTGAGAACTTGCACAAAATAAGCGAGTCGACAACATTGTACAAGTCTTCGCCGTCCATTACTAGCTTTCCCCGTCCCTTTTCAATCTTGAAACGATCGACCTTCCCTTTTACGTCAGGTGAATAAGCTCCAGATCTGAGGTGACAAGCTCCACGGAAGGAAACAGCAAATCCTAAAGCAGCGGTCTTCAATGTTCTGAGAGCATAGCCTGGCAACTCCAATCCCTTAATGTGATTAGCATATTTCACTGCTCCCTTGCCAATTTTTTCTGCAGCCCTCATGGTTCCCTCTGCAAGCACTTCTCCTAACCAACCCTTTCGAGAGCCCATTCTCTTCACCATCTCTACCAAAGCTTCAGCATTGCCAAAGTGAAGGTCTAAATTGTCAGTGTCCTTTTTTGTTAGAATTCCATTTTCATAACAATCCATGGCAAAGCTTACGATGACGCCCGCGGATATGCCGTCCATACCATAATAGTCGCATTGGTAAATTGCCTCAATGATGGCATCTAAGCGATCGACACCACAGTTTGGTCCGAGGGCCCATAAGCATTCGAATTCCACCCTTGCAGTGGCTCCTTTGTATGGTCCTTCAGGAACCACTCCGATGTGGTCGCAACGCATGCCACACGTCGCGCATCCAATGATTTTCTTAACGTAACGTTCATTCAAGTATTCTCCACTAACTTTTTCAGCGCCTTCAAAAGTGACCTGAGTGAAGTTCCGCGTTGGTAAAGCTGCTAAGGAGTTGAGGACAAGAACGTTCTCCGGTGTTCCTAAGGTTCTATATTTTCTCGTGGCTGGCCCTTTCATGCGTTCATGGATCATCTTTATGAATTCCGTGAACTCTTCGAGGTTTCCTACGTTCACGTCATTTGTTCCGCGAACAGCAACAGCTTTGAGGTTTTTGGATCCCATTACAGCGCCCATACCAGTTCTTCCAATAGCTCTGAATTCATCGTTTATTATGGAAGCGATTCGAACAAGTTTTTCTCCTGCTTCACCGATCGCTGATACACGTATGTAAAAATCACCCAAGTCTTCTCTTATGGCTATCTCTGTGTCATGAGGCGACTTTCCCTTCAGATACTCGGCGTCCATTAGTTGAACTGAGTCATCGTCAATCAATATGTACACCAGTTTTTCAGATTTGCCTGTGAAGATAATTGCATCGTAGCCAGCTCGTTTTATTTCAGCTCCAAAGAAACCGTGGGCTTTGGATTCAGCTATTCCTCCAGTTAGGGGTGATTTCGAAACTACTGCGTAGCTGTTTCCCGCTGAAGGCGCCATTGTACCGCTAAGAGGGCCTGTGGCGAAGATGATGGGGTTCTCTGGGCTGAGGGGGTCGGTGCCTGGCTTAGAGTTGTCAAGAAATAGTCGCATTCCAAGTCCTATGCCGCCTATGTATTTTTTAGCTATGTCTTCCTTCAAGGGTTCAATTTTGGTTTTCCCGGTTGTTAGGTCTACATGTAGTATTCGTTTAGCGTAACTCATTTTTATTCCTCCAACAGATCGCAGTTTAGTGTTGAAGAGAGTATTCAAATGAGGATAGATATTTATTTAGTTTTTCCCAAAATATCCTTGAAGGATGCTGGCGAAAGATGAAAGTTAGGGTTCGGTATTTAGGTTTCATCGAGAACATGTTGAAGAAAAGGGAAGAGGAGTTTGAACTCAGAGAGGGATCCTTGCTCTCGGACCTCCTAGACAAAATCGCTGGAATTTACGGTGAACCCTTCCAAAAAGAAGTTTACGAACCAGGTTTGAAAGACGTTAAAACAGGGTTTGTTGTCATAGTTAATGGCGTTTTGGTGGGGCAGCTTCACGGAGTGGATACGAGACTGAATGAGGGAGACAGTGTCATTCTCATGACCCTCATGAGCGGAGGAGAACAATAATCCAACACAAAAGTTATAGTTTCAAATTCGTAATTGTTTTGAAATGATGCGAGGGGGACACATTGAAGAGCAGAGTTGACACTTTAAAAAGTTCTTTTGAAAGCGAAAAACTTGAAGGATACATTGTCGCAAACGCAATTAACATTCTATACTTCACGGGATTCTTGGGCGGGGCGAGGCTGTTTGTTCCAAGGGAAGGTGAAAATGTTCTTTACGTTTACGGAGTTAATTATGTGGAAGCAGAGGAAACAGTGAAGAACTGCAGAATTGAGCTCGTAAAGAGGAGTGGTGGGGATGCGGACAAGAAAGTTGCGAACAAGATTAAAGGCTTAAAGTTCGGACATGTTGGTTTCGACGCTCTCAGCGCTTCCGCTTACTTGACGCTCACCAAGACTTTGAAGGATATTGAGCTAACGGATGAAGGCAAGCTGGTCTGGGAGCTTCGCAAGGTGAAGGATGAAACAGAACTGAAGCACATGAGAAAGGCAGCTGAATTAACCAGCGAAGGCATGAAGGCAGCTTTCGAAACTATTAGACCTGGGCTGCGAGAATACGAGGTGGCTGCTGAAATTGAGTACGCAATGAGGAGACTAGGCTCAGGGGGGGTTGCCTTCGACACAGCGGTTGCCTCGGGAGTTCGCTCAGCTTATCCCCACGGAGGATGCACCAGTCGAAAGATCAGGAGCGGAGATTTGGTGGTGCTCGACTTAGGAGCGAAATATCAAGATTATCGATCTGACTTGACGAGAACCGTGACTGTTGGGAAACCTTCATCTAAGCAGGTAAGGATCCACGAAATCGTGAGAGAAGCTCAGGATAGAGCCTTCCGTAGCGTTCAAGCTGGAGTAAAAGCTTGTGACGTGGACGCTGTTGCTAGAGGATTGATTGAAAAGGATGGATACGGCGAGTGTTTTGTTCACAGTTTGGGCCACGGCATTGGACTCAGTGTTCATGAGCCGCCCTCTTTGAACTCTGAGGCTGAGGAAAGGCTTAGAGTTGGAAATGTGGTGACTGTGGAGCCTGGGGTCTATATTGTTGAGTTTGGTGGTGTGCGGATAGAGGACACTGTGGTTGTGTGTAAGGATGGAGCGGAGAAACTTACTAATGTTTCTTATGATTTGAGACTAGACTGAATCTTTTGTGGGTTCGTTTTGAAAAGATGATGTTGGTGGGCCCGAAGGGATTTGAACTCTTGACCACCAGGTTATGAGCCTGGCGCTCTAACCAAACTGAGCTACGGGCCCAGGTTCACTGTTAGATTCTTGAATCCTTCTATTAAACTATAACGCTAAGATCAAGCTTTTGTGCATATTTTTGGAGTAGAAAACAAGTGCTGTTTAGAAGAGAACTATCGGGGTCTTCATATTTGAATTCTAATAAAGATAGAATGTTGGAAGCAATGTTTTTTCTCTGAAAGTAGTGTTGAGGCTGTGAAGGAGTGTAGTTTTGGGGCTCAATTTCCTGCGGTTGACGTAGCGTAGCTGGGTCGTATAGTGAAAAAGTATGTTAAAAAGCAATGTTTTTTCTAGAAAAGAACAATGTAAGTTGTAGAAGTCCCTCAAGTTTCTAAATGTGAGAAATGTGGAAGAGTTGTGGCTAAACCAAAAAACTAATTAATAGTAATAAGGAATGTGCAATGTGTAGTTATTCGTTGGAAAGGTGTGTTTTTGCATAAGTTCCTCTTTGTAATAATCTCAATTATTCTATTGGCGAATGTAGCTTTGATAGCGGGAGGGGCTTCCAGTACCTATGATGAAATAGAATTGATAGGTTCCAGCTTTAGGAATAGTATAGATGTCAATGGAACCGCTGTAATTGGTTTTCTGCTTCAATCAGAAGGGATTGTTTCGAATGTTGTTGTGTCTTATTTAGGTTTACAGGAACGACTGGTTAATGAGACCATGAGTTTGGTAAAGGGAAATGGAACTTATGGTTGGTGGGAGACAACAATAATTCCAAAGGTGTGGACGGAAAAGGTGGATGGAGAACTGAGAAACCATATAGAAGCAATGAAGCTGTATGTAACTCTTCCGCATGTTGTAATGGAATTAGCGGTTCCTCAAGGGCCAACTTGGAGTACAAGGGAACAGAAAGTGATAATATCTGTCTTGTCAGTGCCAAGTGTGTTGCTCCTAATAGGTAGTATACTTTCCGTTACTGGAGTAACTATAGCTTTGAAACAAAACCGCCAAGGGAAAAAAGAGAAGGGTTAGATACTCCGAAGTCGTGAAAATGATAGATTCACTTTAAAGTCATAGCAGAACCAAAAGAACTAATTAGAATACAAAAATATGATTCTTCATGGACTGGAAGCCTTTAGACAAAAATACTCTGGAATATATAGGAATAGAGCCACGATGTTTCAAGTGTCACATAAAGTTAGACGATAAAATGAAAGGCTACTCACGGTCTGAGAAAGACGAACTATACTGCGAAAGATGTAAAAAGAAAGTTGAACGAGAAATATCGCCTGAAACTGCACGCGTGCTGAAGAAACTAGATTTGACTGTTATTTAACAATTCAAAGAATGGTAAACGAGCAAACTTTTATTTTGACTTCAAGGTTCAAGTTCAAGAAATGCGGAAAAGCTATAGCAGAATCCAGAGGAACTAATCAGAATTATGAAAGAGGAGTAGGAACATCAGATGTCAGATTTGAATAAGATAGTTATGGGAAGAGCATTTCTATTTAAAGTGCAAGAAAGGTTTAGTCAAGCTCCTATGAAACATTCCATGCAGAAAGAGTGTTCACTTCGTTTTTGGCATTTACAGGATAAATTTAACATGTTGGAATTGATAGTTGGAAGAATTAAAAATGCGGTTAAGTCCCCTGAACTGGCAAAGATGAACAATAGACTCTATTACTATTTTCTCACAGACTTAGAAGCATATTTTTACCTTTTAATATCTACACTAGACATATTGGCAAAGCTTACGCCTCACTTTTATTCAAAATGGAAAGGAACTAAGAATACGAGGCGATATTTCTCACATCAGAGAGAATTCTTTAGAAAAAATCCAAAAAAAGACCAAAAATATGCAAAATATTTGGAAGATAACATGAAATGGTTTGAGAAAGCTAGAGGACACAGAAATGAATTAACGCATAATGGAGCATTGATTATTTTTCCAACATCAAAGAAGAAATTCTACTTTGGAACTAAACGTAACAAAAAAGGGGGCATCCCAAACGAGGAAGTTGAAACTTGTATTGCTGAAACGTTTCAAGGCTTTTGTGATTTCTTGACCTTTTACAATTCTCATTTCGGAGCTAAACCTCTGAAAATCTCTAAATGAGTAGTGTGGAAAAGTTATCAGAACCACAAAAGAACTGGTAGAATTTTGGAAGAAACATCAGTCTAAGAGACCAAGATATTCCTATGCTTTCTCGTTGAATGGAAGTACTTGTCCCGCATCAGTGACGACTTTGAAGTAGTACCTTGTTCCCGTTGTCCAATCGTGTGTGATGGTGACGTTGAGTGACGAACTTGTACTGGCGATTCCTTTCGTCCCACTGTCGGTACTGGGATCATAGGATACATCGCTAGAGTTCTTTTGGGCAAGGTCTGCAGATGAGATGCCAACATACACCGTTACAACAGTTGCATCAGCCGTTCCCGCGTTTCTTATTATGACTTCAACGTACTTTGTAGATGAGACGTTGTAGAATCTTATGTTTTCAACGCTAAGAACCGCACCTGAAGATGCTCCAGGTTCAGGTTCAGACGGCTCAACTGGTGTTAAAGTTATTCTCCTATGGAAATTATTTCCCAGAATAAAGATTCTATCAGCTTCTTCAATGTGCGGAACATAATAAATCCATAAACTCTCTGTTTCAGTTGGAAGAATCAAGCAGTTGGAAGGTTCTGGACGAATCGCGCGCGCGCTTTCCCATATCCACTCTCCAGTTTCATTTGAGAAGTATCTATAAATTAGGAACTTAATCTCAAAGTAGATAGCTGTTTCAGTAGGGTTCTTAAACGTTAAGTCTATTGCCGAGTGGTCTTTGTAGTATGTTGCATTTATCTCCAAAGAATCAAAGCCTTGTGAATCTTGAAGGTTGGAGACTTGTGAGTGGTAGATTAGGTAACCTGTTCCAAATCCCCCTGCCATCCCTGTTATCAAAGACAGAATCACAACGCCTATTGTCAATGCCTTACTCATTTTGCATCAACTATCTGGTTTTCTGTTACACTCATGATTTGACTCTGAAGACACAAAAAAACATTCCGAAGCACGAATCTAGATACTGGTTAAACGCCTTTGTTAATAGAATTTGGAAGAAACATCAGAGTTAGATATGATTTCATTAAGGTGCTGTGGCTCTATACGGGAACTGGTTGTCAGTGGATGTGACCAAGTATATGTCATAGGTGGTTCCAGCAGTCCATGTCAAAGGTACGGTGACAGATGCGGTTGCTCCTTGAGCTATGGCAATTGAACTGGCTAGGTCTGTTACTGTTCCACTAACGCCTATTTTGTACCTACTAACAGTCAAACTCGCTGTTCCTGTGTTCTGAGCGGACAGTGTTACATTGGCGTTACCTGTATTGAATGTGGCTCCTTGGATTTCAAGTTGTTCAGTTACCATGGTGTAACTTCCATACCAAACTACACTATAGAAGCTGTTCCCTCTGGCTGTGATAAATCTAAACTGGTATGATTCTTCTTCTGTAAAGCCATTGGCAAGATACTTCAAACCATATAGAGTGATGTTTCCTGTTTGTCCTGGAATTAATGTTCTATTTCCAATCCATCCAGGACTTGAGCTGTTGAGTTTATTGTCTACTCGAATTTCTGATATTGTTGCCTCTGCTGTTCCTATATGTGTAATCATGAAAGAAATTTCCTGTTCACCCCATGGGATACCAACAATAACCAGTTGTTCGCTAACTCTGCTTTCCAAGTCATTAACTCTGCTTTCTAAATTGTTACTTCCCTCTAAATTCATTGGAGCAATATATAACCAAGCACCCACTCCAGATACTACCAAGACCAAACAAATTGTGATGAATACTTTTCCTTTGTCCATTTCTAACAGCCTATTTAGTGAAAGAAGGAATTGTAAAATAGCTTTTATGAATTCCAAATCTGAATCAGAATAAAAAAACTATATTGATCTGAATCTTCTCTACGTCATGTTCATTGTCCTAGACGTGAGAAATGCGTAAAACTTTAGCAGAACCAAAAGAATTAGTTAGAATCATGAAACATAGAGAGAAGTGAAAAAAATGGTGTTTAAAGAAGAAGTGTGGGATTTCATAACGGAATGTCTTAGACATAAACCTTTACTTGAGTCACATTTTGGAACATTTTCTTTGCAAGCTGTTTCTGCCAATTCATGGAAGCCAGATATTGTAATCGTGAGCACTCAATTGAGAGTAATAGATGGCGTGAAGTTGATAGGCGAGATAAAAATGCAAGATTATGAGGGAAAGCGTCCTTCACTCAACACTTACAAAGAACATTTGTGGAGAGCATATGCTCGACTTGGTGATATGAAAAACTGGCAAGTTCCAAAGTATTTGCTTTTTCCATACCTTGAAAAAAGAGGGCGAGGATTTGACTTCAACGCCTACTTTAGAAGTATAGATGTCACACTATTAGACTGGAGTAAGACAGAACATGTTGAAATGCTGAAGAAACAAATCGACAAACTCTAGTGTGTAGTGAAGAAGTGAAGGTGAAGATGTTAGAAATAAAAGGAAGATGTCCAAGATGGGGTATAGTAATGCAGGACTACGCTAAGAACTTGATTTGTGACTATAAACGTTACACTTTTCGATATCGCTTCTACTATTGTTATCGACATGGTATCCATATTTGGCGAGGAAGAAAACATGAACTCTTTGACTTAAGTAAAAAAATGAGCCAAGCAATTAATGTTGAGCCTTTGGAAGCGGAAGTCATAAAGAGATTTGCTGAGTCTAAGTCTCGTATGCCAACGCTCTCAGACTATAGAATTGTGAAAATGCAATGCCCAGAATGCGAGCATGAATGGGAGCAATACGATAAGACACGGACTTATGATGGAAATGTAATTTGCCCTAAATGTGGAGTTAGGATACTCAAAGAGGAAGCGTTAGTAAAAAGGGAGACATAACGCCCTCACAATTATTCTGAGAAAAGCCTCTGAAAATTCTAAAGTGTGAGAAATGTGGAAAAGTTAAAGGCAGAATCTAGGAACTACTTTTTCTTCTTCTTTCTAGTTGTCTTTGTTTCCTTCTTCTTAGGTTTCCACTTACCCATTATTGTTCCTTTCTTTCCTTTCTTAGTAGAACGTTGTCTCACTTGCATGTAGTGTCCTTTAACCTTGATTCTCTTTCTAGGCTTCTTTTTAGACATTCCAATCGTCAATATGTCTAGAGATTTCTTTCTTAAATCTTTGGTACAACTGAATGAAACAATCGGTATAAAAAAAAGAAGAGATTTAGAAGTATTTTTTGGTGGCAAATGCCGCTATAGTTGGTCCTATAATTACCGCAACTGCTATCAATGCCGCTGCTTTTGAGACGTCTTCTTCTATTCCAAAGACACCTATTCCCCAGTTGGCAATTCCCAATGCAAGGACAGCTAAGATTATCGCTATGATTAAGCCTATGATGCTCATCAGTAATTCTTTTCCTGAGGCAACCTTTTTTTCTACCATTCGAATCCCCAGAGAGACTATTTCTTGTCAAAAGTTTAAAACATTTTTGTATTGCATTCTTTTGTGTGAAAATGACCTACAAAAATAAAGCGAGAAATGAGACAGATGAATAGGGGAGACTACAGATTTCTCAAGACAGCAACCAGTGTTAGAGAGGCTTGTCCTGTGATAAACATTTAATCTCCCCTTCTCTATACATGAAAAAGTTACAGTTTGTTAAAGTCAAGTGTCAATGTTTTTGTTGCATACTACACTGTTTTCTCTAAAACCCATTTAGAAAAAGCTATGAACAAAACAACAATCAGGACAAGACCAACTAGAACGAACAAACCTTTGATAACAGGATTTGCCTCTAGCCATTGAACAAATGAAACTGTCATAAAACCTATGATAGCTATGACGATTAAACCTCCTAGAATCAATATCCCTAAAGCAATGATTCCAGCAATAAACAATTTCAGAAGAGACATTCCACTCAACTCTTTGCCTAAGCATTGTTAAAGCATTTCTCCTTAAATTATTAATGCAACTTCAAATGAAATATTGGATATTAAGAAAATGACTAGAGATGATGGGAGAAGGCAGAATGGTATGAAGAGACTTGCAGGATTAGTTTTGTTGGTGCTTGGGATATCATTGCTTCTCTTATCGGTTCTAAGCTTCTCCAGAACTGATACGGTGATTGAGGTTAGCTTTGTCATGAAGCCTATTGAGAAATATGGACCATACAATAATGGAACTTATCACCATACAAGGGTTCTTGGTAAATCAATTTTGATGGGAGAACTGGTGGTCAAAGGTGGAAGTTTCAATTTTACAGCAAATGGCTACAACACACTACATTTGAAAAACGTTTTCATTGACCAGAACTACCATTTTCTTATAGACCCTGCAGACGATCTATATACGTTTACCTTTGACAACTCCAGAGGCATTGATCAATGTTCAATCAGATTCACCTTGCAAGAACAATGGATGAATACTTTCTTACTGATGCCTAGCTTCATCGGAATGCTACTTATGGCAATTGGAATAAGCATAGAATTGCGTCAGAGAAGGAAAGGCAGAAGAAAGGTTGAATACGAATACCAAGCAAGATGAAGTGAAAACTACTCAACGATTCTTTCTCTAAATATTGTAAAGTATCTTAGGGATTATAGGTTGTTTAGGAGCCAATGAAAGATTCTTCCATAAGTCATAAAAACTGAGGCGAAAAATAAATAAGTGTAAACGTACTTAAGTTTACACATTGGGCTTCTCATGTCTTTCGAATCGGCTTACTTAACCCTCAGACAAGCGTCAATTTGGGGAATGAGACGTAAAGGCGTTAAGCAAGCTGAGATTGCTAGGCGAATGGGTGTTCAAAGACAGGGGATTAACCGAGCTTTTATGGCTATTGATTCTAAGGTTGGCAAGGCTTTAGTTGAGGCTGCTCGGCTGAATAAGTTGAGTGTTTACCGTGTTGATTTGGTTAACGGTATTCTTGAAGCCTATAGTCCAGTTTACAAGGTTCCCGTAATCATCAGTTTCTCAGAAGCGAATGGGGTTCAAGTGTGGTATCTTTACGAGGGAAAATGTAACGAATGCGAAAGAACTGGGACTTGTAGAAAGGTTTTGCGAGCAGAGGCGGAAGAGAGAAATATACAGCTTTCCGAAGAAGACAACAAACTGCCTCCCACTCTTCTGGCCAGAAAGATATTTTCAAAATACTCGGAAATGGTTTAAGAATGGTGAAGAAGAAAGATCCTAACCGTGCAACAAAGGCATGCCCAAAACCGCCAGGCATGCACGTACCTTATGCACATGTGGCCATGAGCGCGAAAAAACCAATCCTCCCGATAGCAATATCGATCCTCACAGTAGTCGGCTGGCTCGTTTTTATCCTTTTTTTCAATTACTTCTTGCTTATCGACGTCACCTTTTTTCAAAATATCATCATAGCCATTGTCTCCTTTCTTGTGATCGGGCTTGTAATCGGCCTGACGTGTGCGATTTGGAGCTTTAGAGCTGGCGAGTCGAAAGTACGTGTACGCCCAATCGTTGGTGGAACTCTGGTAATAATGGCTGCATTCATTAGCGTGATTAACGGTTCATCTGCTCTTTTGGGTTCACTTCAAGGGCTGTCTTGGACCCCTCCTCCAACAGGTTATAATTTGATATTCTATCTAACGCTCCTTGTCATAGGCTTCTTTGCTTTAGTTGGCTTCGCTCTAGGATTGGCTGCAGGTATACAATCTTTAAGAAGGAAGCAGTTTCGGTTTGCCATGTTGGGCATATCATTGTTAATGTTTGCAGGTCTTTCAAATTTCCTCAACGGTGCAGTTATCGTTTTGGAGTACAGTGAGGCTTGGAACTCAGGTAGTTTTATTTGGGGCTTTTTGTTTGGAACCCCCATAGTTGGACTTGCCTTGCTGGGTTTAGTCTTTGTAGCCACAGGCAAACAAGAATTCACGCCCGCGCGAAATGCTTAAGAATGGTCTGGAAAATGGTGAAGAAGAAAGACCCTAACCACGTAACGAAGGCTTGTCCAAAAAAGCCAAACGCTCAAGTACCCTATCATTTTTATTGGCATGGGAATAGAGTGCAGAGGAGGTTCTATGTAGGTCTAATTTTATTATCGCTCGGAGTAACCTTATTTTTTTCCTCATTTCTGATTGCGACAAAAACTGATACCGTGATTGACAGTTCTTTTGTCTTGGAGCCTAGTGAAGAATATGTAACCGGCTACCATACAAGAATTATTACCATATCGAGTTTAACGGGAGAAGTTGTAGTTGACGGTGTGGGTGTTTATTTAACAGCTTATGGCTTTAACACAAAACACCTAAGAAATGTTTTCATAAATCAAAACCTTAGTTTCAAAATAAATCGCGCTAATGATTTGTATACGTTCACTTTTGAAAATACTGGCGGTAACCTCCAAAGTTCCATCAAATTCACATTGAAAGAAAGGTGGATGGACATCCGCTTACTGATACCTGCTTTCATCACCCTATTAATATCAGCCCCCGTAGGAACAGTTCTAATTGTCACGGGTCTTCGCAAGAAAACCAAGGGAAAAAGAGAGGATTCATTAAAGAGTGCGGGGGTTTAGGTTAAAAACTCGGTCTAAACTCTCGGTTTTTGCAGGACCTAGAAAGCCATGCATGCAATTAGATTATCT
>CP070759.1:779778-802076 GCA_020348945.1 Candidatus Bathyarchaeota archaeon | reverse complement strand
CCAGTAAATTCATCTTCTGATTTCTAGGCGCGCACATGCATGAAAAAAGGAGGAAGTGAATAGGCATTGCTACGCAGTTTTGAGAGTTGGCTTGGAGAGTTCTCTGCGAACGAGCACGTAGAATATTGCGTTGTAAATCGCCATAATCAGAGTCGCAATGATTCCCAACATCATCAGCACTCTGGCAACGTCGTTTGAAATCCACTGCAACAGAAATTTGAGGAAATCTGGCAACAGGTCCGCAAGATGACCAAAGTCAAACGGAAAAACCACGAAGAGCCAAGCAATTGCGACAGCGTCAAGGATAGCCCCAAATACGTCAAGGAGACGACCAAGGTTCTTGCGACCAAATAACCCTTTCAAGACCATTGAAACAATCCCGTACATAATGGACCCATAAAACAAGAGCATCTCCAAAGTGTCGAATTTTGAAGTAAAAAAACCTGTTGACCCCGTCTGATGAGCAACGAAGTACAACACAATCAAGAGCCCTATCATAACTCCAACGATGTTTCCGACACGCTCGGAATATGAAAGAGTGTCCTTCTTCGCCTCTGCCTTCGCATGTCTATCAAACCAGTTCTTGGTCACTTTTGTCTCGCTCAAAATGATTTCATCCCTAACGAATGCTTGTCCTTACTGCATGACATTCTTCGTGATTTAAGCCTTTTGCATGCATGCATTCGATAGTTTACCAGCGTCTCCGTCGGTCACCGCTCAATTCTCTGGTTAATACGCCGACCAGATCCCGGTGTTTCCTCAATATTTCGTGCCAAGATTCGCCCTTCTTTGTTTTTCGATATCCGTCTGTTTTGTTTCCTTCAATAAGTCCGTTTTCTTCAAGATATTTTATTGTGCTGTCCGTTTGACGTGGGTTTCCAGCTCTTCTGTAGATATCGAACCACAGGGCATAGCCACGTTTGACTTGCATAGACTCAATTATGTCCAAGTATTCTCTGAGTCTTTCTGCAGCTCTTGAAGGAGGAGGGCGCCTGTATCTACGCACTGCTTAATCCTCAAGCTCTTTTTCGATCTTAATCAGTCTTGAGTATCTGTTCTTGAGCTTATTGTGCCAGTATAGCAAGACAACACCGAATGCGACATAAAACACAGCGCCAGGTGTTTCAATTATTGCGTAGAAATATGTGAGAGTGCTTGCGTCTCCTGAAAGTATTTTGTTCCAATCAGAGATCGCTGTTCCGATCATTATTGCCGAGAAAACCAAAGTTATGAAGCCAGTGAAGAGATACACAAAGATGCTTCTTCTCATATCTTTAATCATGGTTCTCGCGTCACTCCACATCTCATCGTACAGCGCTTTTAATTGTGGTAGTTCTTTATCTTCTTCTGTCGTAGTCTTCACCACCAAAGACAAATATGTTGACTCAGAGGCATATATGGTTGGTTCTAGACTCAAGGATGTTCCAACTTCTAGAAGTTAGAATTCTTGCAGAAATAGAATGCGCTTTGACCATCCAATGCATGCATAGCCTATAGATTGACGATTCTGGGGACCCAAGTCTTTCTCTCATTCCTGCACGCGCTTAAAACGTATATGAAAAAGCATGGTATTTTGTAAAAAGAAATGCAAAAATAGTGTAAAAATCACTTTTTTTGTTTTTATAGTTTCAAGTGTTTACACAAATAAGCTCAAATCGGGCTTTTCTCCTGAAAAAACCAAATGTTTACATACTTATTTCGTATGGAGACCTTTTTTGTAGTGTGCGGTGTGGTGCGGTAGAGAGAGTGAGAGTATAAGAAGAGAAAGGTGGTTTTGGGGGTAAAAATTAAACAGTGGATTCGTAACCGACTGATTTAAAAACGTTTCAAGCACAGTAGTAATGGTCAAAACACATTAAGACGTGATTGCAATTTGAAGCTACACCGCATGCAACTCCCGAGAGAAGTCATCGTGGGAAACGAAACTTTAGAGCTCATAGGCACTATTTGTAAAAGGCTTGGCTTTTCCAAATCCGCACTTGTGGTAACAGGTCCTCACACACGCCATATCGCGGGTCAGAGAATCACTGACCTCCTCGATGACACGGGAATTGATGTTAACCAGTTCGTTGTGTCCTCTTTCACTGTAAAGGATGTTAGAGCGGTTGAGGAAAAAATAATGGAACTGAAACCGCAGGTAGTGCTTGGAACCGGCGGTGGCACAAAGATTGATGTTGCAAAACTTGGTTCTGCGCGTCAAGTGGTTCCGTTCATAAGCATACCGACCACAGCGTCTCACGATGGAATCGCAAGTTGCGTTGTCTCTCTGAGAGGACTGAATAAACCCTACTCTAAATTGGCACAGTCCCCAATGGCCATTGTCGCGGACATCAACGTTATCACCCAAGCATCCCATCGCTTTGCGGCTAGTGGATGTGGAGACATTATGGCCAAGTTTACTGCGGTTCGCGATTGGGAGTTAGCTCACAACGCAAAAAACGAGTACTATGGCGAGTACGCAGCGAGTTTATCCCTGATGAGCGCGAAGCTTGTTGCTGAACACTCGGATATAATTCAGCCAGGGTTGGAAGAAGGTGTACGAGTTCTTCT
Organism: Candidatus Bathyarchaeota archaeon; assembly: GCA_020348945.1. GTDB lineage: Archaea > Thermoproteota > Bathyarchaeia > Bathyarchaeales > Bathyarchaeaceae. The sequence goes on along the minus strand of CP070759.1, from coordinate 799,526 downwards.
AGAAGCCCTAATTAGCTGCGGCGTGGCCATGAGCATTGCAGGCAGCAGCCGACCATGTAGCGGTTCAGAGCACCTGTTCAGCCACACTCTTGATCTTATCGCGCCAAAACCCGCCATGCACGGGGAACAGTGTGGTGTGGGAGCGATAATGATGGCGTATCTTCACGGAATGGATTGGAAGCGTGTCAAAGAGACGCTGAAGAAGGTGGGTGCGCCTACCACAGCAGAGGAGTTAGGGATAGAGCCTGAACATGTTGTAAAGGCTTTGATGCAGGCAGGTGTAATTCGACCTGAACGATACACTATTTTGGAGGAAAAAAGACTAGATTACGATTCGGCTGAGAAACTCGCAAAAGCCACGGGTGTAATAGATTAGAAGCTTGAGCTAGCGTTTACCTTTTAATGGCTTTTCTTTGCGAGTTTCTTGTTTTTTAAACGTTTCAACAAACTTTATGGTTGTGGTTTCTGGAAAGAATTTTTGTACGTCGTTGGCTATTCCTCTCTTCGCAAGTTGCAGTCCTTCCAAGTAGAAAGCTTCCTCAGGCACGTTTATCACTATACTTTTTTTGGTTATCTTCATGTTGAATTTCTCCACTTCAACCGCTGGAATTCTTCGGTGAATGAGGACGGTTATTTTCTCCACTTTTGTTTCAAGCTTTTTCTGAACAGTGATGTCGTAAACTAAGGTTTTACCCGCCAGTGGAGGGTTGAAGTCCAGTTGAACCCTTCCTGACCCTATGGTTCTCACGGTGGCGAATTTTCCGTCAAGCTCAATGCGCTTACCTTGTTGAGGGGTGATTCCGCGGGTGGTGAGTCGCCGTAGCGGAACCAGCCTGACCTTTTCTGGGTCGCGAGGTCCAAAAGCTTTTTCTGGAGGTATCTCTACGGATGCGGTTTTTTTAAGCTTAAAGTTGGGTAAATCGTCTTCTAGCGCCTTCAGCATCCATCCTTCACCAACAACCAGCAGTTTTGACTCGTAGATTTCGCCTTCTTTGTACAGTCTCTCCTTTTTCGCCACTTCTTCCATAGTGGTGTCGAAAACATCGCTGGTTTCTTTAACCTTAGCTACATAGTCAATGAGAATGAAATTTCCTTTTTTAATTGCCATTTCAGTTCATCTCGCGAACACTACAGTTTGTCGGGTTCTGCCTTTAACGTTTATTCACAGATAATCTTTTCGCTGAAATCAGTTAGAGCGTAGTGTCCGTGTCTCGTTGCGCGCGTTAAGGATTGTGTCTGTTTTTCAGATAGGCTAAGAACGAAATCGCAAGGAAAATTGGTAGAAGAAAAATGTGCAAAACAACAGAGATTATTATTAAAGGGCTTAACAGCCAGTAGAAAAGATTGTTAGTAGATCCAGTGATAGAATTGATAAGGAAGAATAGAGCAACAGCGATTAGCAAACCGAAACCGAGAGCTTGATGGTTAAGCCAAGAATTCTTATCATCGAGATTAACATTTTTGGGAAGAAAGTTTCGTAGAATCGGAAGTTTTCTGCTGGTTGGAATCTGTGCAAGCGAATATACTAAGAATGGAGCTAAAGCCGCTCCAAACAACAGTCCAGTTATTAATCTAAGCTCATTTGTGCTTGTTCGGAGACCAATGAATTGGGTTCCAGCATCAACAATCATCGGTGTAATCATAAAAAATGTGACCCATAGATTAGGAGGTCCACATGCTTCCTTTTTGCGCATAGACAATAAAAGATACCCTAAGTAGAAACCGAGATATGCACCAGTGTCTCGGGCGCACACAGGAAGATAACTGCCGCCAATCCAGAGAGTACGTTCTGGTATCTGATGACAGATTAAGTTACCAATATTATTGAAAATGTGAACAAGCGTATCTTCGATGTAAGACATGATGTGACCACGCGCGGTTGATGTATCACACTAATGCAACGCTTGTAAGCTAGCCGTTACACTATCAAACTGTCGGGCTTGATTTTATTCTGGAATCTCTTTCCCGCAGTGTGGACAGAACTTCACTCCTGGAGAGACAGCTCGACCGCAACTGGTGCAAACTCTAGTTACCGGCGTCGCAGCAGTAGCAGCAGCAGGACCTTGTTTATCTTTTCTAACGATGAGATATATGATCAAACCAAGGATGCCAGTGATTATAACAATGATAAGCCATAGCCCGCCGCTCATTCCTCGGGATTCCGCGTCTCTGTATACCCAAACGCAGAGTAGTATAGCTATGATGAACCAGACGATCGGTATAAGACAAAAGATGCCGGCTAGTCCCCATCCCCACCACTCCACTTGTCCTATTGGTATAGGAACCATCTTTTTTTCACCTTAGCTAACCCTTATCGGATGACCTTATTTATAAAATTTGCATTCAACACGTCATACAATTATCAAGAACAAATCTTTTCATGCAAGTCTGTTAGCCTTCACTTCTAATCATAGAGAAGCGGAATTCAAAAGAAAACTGATTCTCCACAACGAAGATATTTTTAAAAGATGAACTAGCTTCATACAAGTAGGTTTCTTGCGACCAACATCTTCGTGGAAAAGGATGATCATGCCTCGCCTCTTGAACGAAAGCCTTAAAGAAAACGTGTTCGATCTGTGTAAACGTATTGCAGGTTCCCACCAAATCATTGCCGCCTGTTTTTACGGTCCATGGGTTTGTGGATACGCTGACAAAAAAAGCGACGTACACGTTTTATTGGTGCTGGATAAATTTCGTTCCAAACTTAGGAGTTATCTTAAGCCTCTGAACGGAATTAACGCGTTCATCTTGACAGTAGATCAGGGAGCCTTTGAGGGAGATGTGAATCAAGGACTGTTGGGCGAATTCGTGACTGAAAAAATAACGTTTCCCTACGAATCCATAGTCAACGAGAAATACCTTCGGCGCCAAGAAGTGAAGTCAAAAAAGCGAATTATTTTGGAGCTTCTAGAAAACATTGTTTTAGAGTTCCCCGAACTGTCTCATGAACTTCGCATTCAGCCGGAATACTTCATGCATGAGGCTATGACGCGGAGGGCTCGGGTGTTTTTGCCAGTCACTTACACTTTCCTCAACATGTTGCGGAGAGACGTTAGGAGAAAGAATGTGGAATCGATGATGAGAGGCTACTTGGAAGCCTTTAGTGAGCTTGCAAAAGAAGGTCAGATAACTTTTTCGAACGAGCATATCCAGATTACAGATAGTCTCATGAACGCGATCAGAGGAAGGAAGTTTCGATTCCCTCTCTTTCTCAAGTCCTTTCAGAGAGTAGCGCTCCTTCACATTCTCAGCGTCCTGTCGAAAATGATGAAACCTCTCGCGTACGACGAGGAGGTCTTCACGATGTCCAATCGTGGATTTAAATCCGAGGAGCTGGTGTTCCAGCTTGAAGACCCAAAAAAATACTTGCTAATACCCATTTCCCACGGATTCGTGACGCTATCGGATAAAACTGGCGTCAAAGACTTTGTGAGAAAAACCGTTCCGGGCGAAGTCCTAGACATGAAGATTAAAGAAGTGGGAGGAGTTTTAAACGCTGTCTACCTGCTCACTTTTCAGAGAAACCATGAAAAGCAGAAAGTTATAGTGAAGAAGTTCAGGGACTGGTACGGCTTCAAGTGGTTTCCCCTAGCACTATGGGCATTGGGCACCAAAACCTTTGCTGTGCTAGGGCGATCAAGGCTGGAAAAAGAATACGCGGTAAACCAGTTTTTGCACAGTCAAGGTTTCCCTGTTCCAGCGATTCTTTACTTCAGCCCAAAACAAAAGCTGATTTTCAAAAACTTCATTGAAGGAGAAAACCTGACCAAAATTGTCAAACGAATCATCTCACATAAAAAGGAAGAAGTTACAGCAGAAGCTGCATTAGTGAGGGAAGTTGGAAGGAAAATCGCAGAAGCTCACAGGCTCGGCGTTGCCCTTGGGGACTGCAAACCAGAAAACATCATTGTCACGAAAGATGGAAAAACGTTTTTTGTAGATCTTGAGCAGGCAACAAGAGATGGAGACGGAAATCAAGCATGGGATGTAGCGGAGTTTCTTTACTATTCAGGTCATTACGTCTCTCCCGTCTCTTCCGCAAACGCCGCAGTTCTTATTGCCAAAGAATTTATTAAGGGATACTTGGAAGCTGGAGGGAAGCGGGAAACGGTGAGGAAAGCTGGGTCTGCACGATATACTAAGGTGTTCAGCATCTTCACTCCTCCACAAGTCCTCTTAGCTGTCTCTAATATCTGCAAAAAAACGGGTGATGAATAATAATGTCGTTGGATAAATTTCAGTTAATAACCACTAAATGGACATGGGAATAAAAATGGAAAAACAGAGAATGATCCTCACCTTTTATGGCGGAGTAAACGAGATTGGTGGAAACAAGATTCTTCTGGAAGACAAAAAAGTTAGAATCTTTTTTGACTTTGGGCAGTCTTTCACTTGGGACGAAGACTATTTTACGAGTTGGCTTAAACCCAGAGCAATAAACGGTTTAGGAGACTATTTTGAGTTTAATCTATTGCCAAAAATAGAAGGAATCTACAGTAAAACACAATTGGCGTTCACTGATCTTCCCTATGCTAAACCAAAAATTGACGCTGTATTTCTTTCTCACGCCCACGTGGATCACATGGGACACATCAGATTTCTTGACGAAAAAATTCCAATACATTGCGGTTACGGAACAAACATATTCATTTCCTCAATGGAGAAAACCAGCTCCACTAATTTTGGAGAACACCCCTATGAAACGTTCAGAACTGGAGATAAAATAGAAATCGGGCATCTGGTGGTGGAGCCTATTCACGTTGATCATTCAATTCCTGCTTGCTACGGCTTCATAATTCATACATCAGAAGGTACAATCGTGTATACTGGAGACCTTAGAGCCCATGGTCCAAGGAAAGAGATGACGAAAGAATTTGCGGAAAAAGCATGCAAATCTGAACCTGTAGCGATGATAAGCGAAGGAACCAGAATGGTTGAAAAGGAACGAAGAAAGAACTACTCCGAACTAGAAGTGAAGACGCTGAGTAACGAAATCGTTTCTAAAACAAAAAAGATAGTATTCGTCACCCATTATGGGCGAGACGCAGATAGGTTCAGAACATTCTACAACGTAGCCAAAAATAACGGCAGAAAAATTGTCATATCTCCGAAAACTGTCCATCTACTGAGTAGGCTTGTACAAGATAAGCATCTTCGCCTTCCAGACCCTATGGAAGACGAGAATATCCTAGTTTATTTTAAGAGGAAAAAAACGGGAAGCTTTCTAGAGAAAGACTATTACGTTTGGGAACGGGAGTTCATGGAAAAAATGGTGGATTACAAATTTGTGCATGAACACCAAAGGGAAATAGTTATGGATTTGGATTTTTACCAATTTGCAGAACTTATTGATATAAAGCCAGATCCCGGTAGTCACTTCATCCACAGCATGAGCGAACCATACAGCGAAGAAGACATCAAAGACGCGGTCATGCATAATTGGCTAGACCATTTCAAAATCAAATTCCATCAACTTCACGCTTCGGGCCACCTAAACAGACACCAACTAACAGACCTAATTGGCCACATCAAGCCAAAGAGAATTTTCCCAGTACACACAGAAAACCCTGAGCTCTTCAAAACAATAAGCAAAAATGTATGCTTGGTTAAATACGGAAAAAAGTACACGCTTTGACATGTGAAAAAAAGGTGCATCTGATACAGGGAGACCAAACATAGTTGTTCAGCAAGTTCATGGAAAACATTGGCAGCGGAATCTCAGTTGTTGAAAAGGGAAGAGAATACGTCGCCGAACAAAGATTGAAAATGAACTAGGTTTTTGCCAGAAGTTTGCTGAACGTTTGGAAATCGCTTTCTGATATCCATCCTTCGTTCTTCAACCGGTCTAACCCTATTTTTATCCTTTTACGCGACTCTTTCGTTCGCAAAATGTTTGCTTTAGCTCCAGCGTCACCTATTTCTTTCTCAAACACTGGACTGTGCTCAATCACGGTGAGAAGCTGATTGAGGAGATCTGTGATGGGTTTTGAACGGTGCTGGAGAAGCGATTTTATTTTCGCAACTCTAAAAACACGCTTGAATTTTGTCAGAATACCCATGCTACCCGCAACTGAGGGAGGATACAACACGTATCTGTTCTTCAACTCTGTTTGGTAACAAGCCAAGTAAAGAGGCAAGTATGCTAGTGCGTATTTTCTTCGTCTCTGCGATATGCCCATCTCTTCAAGCTCGTTTACCGCCGCTTTCTTTAAGCCAACCAATTTGTTAACTTGATCTATAATCATGGAAGTCGTGTCTTCCAACGAATTTATTTCCTGCTGGCTCATCTGAATTTTAGCGTCGCGGGAAGACTCTAGTTCCCTTAGTTTCTTCATAGCCGCCTCGACTCGTTCGTTGTACTCTGATTTAATTTTGGATATTTCAACTCTCTTGTCGGATTCAGCGTCTTCTATCCTTTTGTCTGCATCCTTGAGTTCTTTCTCTAAGACGGAAAGCTCCTTTCTGTAGTTCTCAAGTTCTTGTTTCCACTTCAGCTCACCAGTATCGTCTCTGCTAAGTTTACAAGATTCTATCTTCGCTTCACAACTGCCAATTTTCGTTGTTACGGATTTCCTTGATTTTTCAAGTTTAACGCGTTCTTTATGGAGGTTGTGAAGTTGCCTGTTTGTTTTTTTGGAGAATTTAGCAATCTTCTCATCGTATTTGTTCTTGATTTGTTGCACCTTTTCTGAAATTGAAGGCTTGAGGGCTGCTATTTCTTTAGCAAATTTATCTCGGATTTCTCTGATCTCCTCACGAGTGAGTTTCACATGTTTTTTCGTTGCAACACTTAGTGTTTTCATGCTTTCACGTAGGTTCTCTATGTCTCCACTAAGTGTTGCCTTGAGGTTCGAGAAATCTTGGATAAAAGACGAGATTGTGGATTCGTCAATGGTGGGAGACAAGAACGCTTTATCGAGTACAGCCTTCTGAACTGCCTTCGCTTCTTGAATATATAAAACAAAGTCTAGGATGAACTCGGGATTTGTAACGAGACCTTCTATCGTCTTTTCCTCTTGCCCTGTGAAATCTTGAAAATAGGTGAGAGCGTCAGAGAGAAAGGCGGAGTACGCTTCACGTTTTCCAGCGCTTCCTTGAATGTCGTTGATAAACGCTTTGATGTCAGGCAGTACATCATATGTCAATGTGTGTGATTTGACGCCGAACCCGTCAAACAGCAGGCTTCTTCCTTTCCATGGAACCAACCACACGGGATAGCATATCTCAGCGATGAAAATCAGTTTCTCGATTGGCTTCTTTAAAATGAAGCCTTCACCTTTTCCTCTCTCCGACTCAGCTAGATAAAGGATGGCTGCCATCTCCATCTCTTTCGAAAACAGTTCTTCACGGTCCTTGGCAGAAACTGCAAAGGGGAGAAGGAATTTCGCCGTCTGTTTAGTCACATTTTCCACCATCATTCATAAGTTGGTTTGTTTTACGCGTTATGCGTAATCACTTGTGTATATCTGTGATATAAAATTGACTAAACTAACCGCTTTAAGCCGACCGTTTTTCGACAAGTTCTTTAGTTTAGGCTCCGCAAATTTATTATCCCGCTAACTGTTCTAGAGGACACGGTAGGTTCACATTGTCACAAACCATCAACGAGGAAGACAGCATTCTGCTTTATCTAAATCGGAAAAGGACGTACTTGGTTAAAGTGGAGAAGGGAAAAAGCTTCCACACCCACAAGGGATTCATTCAACTGGACGAACTTATTGGCAAAAAGTATGGAACTCGAATAGCGAGCAGCATGAGAGTTGAGTTCGTAGCACTTAAACCAACTTTGCGAGACTACGTGTTCAAAATGTTGAGGAGAACTCAGATAACCTATCCTAAGGATGTCGCGCTCATAGTTATGTTCAGCGGAGTTGGACCGGGCAGTCGTGTGGTAGAGGCTGGAACTGGAACTGGAGCGCTCACTAGTGCACTCGCCTTCTACGTGAAGCCCACTGGACACGTGTATAGCTACGAGGTTCGAAAAGAGTTCATCGAGGCAGCGCGTAAAAACTTAGAGAAAGCTGGAGTGTCGGAGTATGTAGACATTAAAAACATGGATGTAACACAGGGCATTGACGAGAAGGACGTGGACGCGGTGGTTTTGGACATGGCAACTCCGTGGCTTGTCGTTCCTCACGCTTACTCGGCGCTGAAGGGAAGTGAAGCCCTTGTCTCCTTCAGCCCTACCATTGACCAAGTTGTGAAAACAGTTGAGGCTCTGAAGGAAAACGGGTTTGTAGACGTTCAAACCATTGAGTGTATCATGCGGAGAATGCAAACGGAAAGGGGAAAAACCCGACCGGAAACCTTGATGACCGGACATACCGGTTACATTACGTTCTCGCGAAAAGCCATTAAACAATGATTAGACTATTACGTATTCTCGATCGAAAAACAAAAATGGGGAGAAGGAAGCTTACTCGGTTGTGGCTTGTTGTCCTGTTTTCTTCAGTGCGGCTAATTGTTTGATTATGTATCCAATGCCGAACAACATCGTGGTCACTCCGAACAGCGTTAACGTTATTCCAGTGGAGAAAACCATAGATGCCCAAGATTCAATGTTTTTTATTTGCGCCTCAAGTAGTTGTATTTCAACTCTTGTCCTATTTACTGTGAGACTGCGTAGGTTAAGAGTAACATCTTCGTCTGTTACGCTAAAGGTTTCTTCTGCCGTATACGCACTGTTGTACAGAACCAAAGCAGCGTTGTAGTGAGCTTTTGCACCAGCAAAATCGCCATGGGTATAGGCCACATCACCAGTGCTGGTTTCGTTCTCCGCCTTATACACAAGCATCTTGGCTTTTGAACTGTTGAATTTCGCTGTCGGAACTTTCACAGTTTGCACTCTGTCGTACAGGTCCCGAGAATCCGCCTGATCTGCAGAGTAAATAGCAAAATCTGAAGCAAAATTCGTTATTTGAGTTGTTTCTGTGGGTGTTGATGTTGCATTAAGGTGTTCCACGATTATAGTGTAGCTATGTAAATAGAGGTTTATGTCAGGAGCGATAGAAGTAGAAGGAACGGTAAAGCTAATGCCAACAGGGCGACTCGCCGCCTTGGGTATTAAGAGCAGATTCGCTGCGCTGATAACTTCGTCAGCATACGATCCATTGTAAATCCCATTCGCCCAATCGAATGACACTCTCACGCTTGAAACGTTTAATTGCTGAGTTGAATTAGCCCATACGGTTATGCTGAGAATTGCCTTTGTATTTTCCTCATAAGCGTAAACGTAGGTGCTCATCGTTGGGTCATAGAATGAATCATTACCTCTGTACGTGGCTCCGCGCCAACTGTAGCTAAAACCAGGAGTCGCTTGACCGTGAACCATTATTGGCACCGAAATCAGTGTTGATGATAGAAGTACAAACGCAACAACGAACAATCTTTTCATTTTTCCACGTCCTTCCTCAATGTCTTCAGTTATCCAGCGTACGCATATAAAACGTTTTAGTTATGTAGGAAAGAAAAAGCTAAAAACACGAAAGTAAACGCGCTCAATTATCCACCTTCTGAAAGTACACGAGGATATTAGCGCGAAAAACTTGCCAGAAGTTAGATTAACCACGTCGATGTTAAAGTTGATATAGGGAAAGAACCTTTTAAATCAAACAGCGCGTGTAGCCTAAAGCTGAAAGATGCGGCCGAGGTGAGGTAGTCTGGTTAGCCTACAGGCCTGTGGAGCCTGGCGCCCGGGTTCAAATCCCGGCCCCGGCCCTCACAATGCAGGATGATGCACATGCATGTTTAGACTTTGGCGCACATAGCATATTTGTTTCTCTTCAAGGTATGCGCGTGTATTTTTACGGAAAAACAAAAAATACGAGTTCTGCTGAAGTGTTAGAAACTGTAACGGAAAGTGAAAGAGGGTGCTGACAAAAAAGGGAATTCTGTTTCTAGTTTTTGGTTTAGCAATTTTTCTTGTTTATTTGTATTTCTTTGTTGGAATAGATGAGCTTGTTGAAACTCTTCAGAGGACACATCCAGTTTATTATTCGTTGGCTTTCATGTCGCTTCTGGTAGGCACTGCAGTTTATTCATTGGTTTGGCAACGTATTCTAAGACTTTTAAAGGTGAAAATTGCGTTCCATAAAACCTTCTTGTTCGTTTGGATAGCTAGTTTTGTTGATTTGGTGATTCCTGCTGAGTCCTTTAGCGGTGAGTTGTCTAAGGTTTTCTTGATGTCTAAGAATTCAGGTGAAGATATGGGAAAGGTGGCGGCGTCAGTGGTAAGTCACAGAATCTTAACGACTGCTACGGTACTTATTGGCACAATTATTGCTTCAACCATTCTTTTTTCGGAATACCAAACGTCTCAACTAGTTGTCTATCTAATGCTACTTGTGGCTACCAGCACCATTATTTCGCTCTTTCTAATGTGTTACTTTTCTTTGAAACCACAGGTAACCTTGAAAATAATAACACGGATAATACGTTTTCTTTCATACATTTCAAGAGGACACTGGGAGTTCACTCACTTGAAAACTGAAGTGGAGAAAGCAATCAAAACGTTCCATCAAGGAATACGCATTTTAACTGAAAAACCAAAAAGCCTCTTAGCGCCTTTCTTCTATTCCATAATTGCATTCTTTTTCGACTTGTCAATATTTTATCTCGTTCTGTATTCTCTAGGTTTCCCTGCTTCTCTAAGCGTAGTATTAATTGTCTATACGATCATTGATGCAATACAAGCAGTGCCCCTAGGTCTGCCCGGAGAAATTGGAATTGCAGACGTAGCAATGACTACTTTTTATTCATTACTTGGCATTCCATTGAGCATCAGCGCATCCGCAACCATACTGACGAGAGGCATAACTGTGTGGGTGAAAATACTAGGAGGATACGCAGCTTTCCAATGGATGGGAATTACAAGTCTACGTGACAATGGAAAATGAACGTGCTGCGCACGCAAAACGTTTTTTAAAGCTTGAAATCCAGTCTTCTGCTAGACTGGAGAGTCTGGCGCTCGTGTTCAAATCCTAGCTCCAGCCACACACTTTTAATATGGCATTAAATGCTATCGTTGTGTATGTGAGGAGAGGTCTATGTCGACGCTAACACCCTTCCAACGGGTTACGGCAGCCATCGAGTTGAAAGAGCCAGATTACGTTCCGGTAGTGCCCATGATAACCTACACTGCGGCACAACTCACAGGCATCCAATTTTCTGAAGCGTTATACAGTGCTGAGAAGATGGCGAAAGCCCTCATAGCCGGTTACAAGTCTGCAGGATACGACGGAATATACGTTGGTTGGGAATCCTCCTTCAATTTAATGGCTGAAGCCATGGGTTGCAAACTTCAAATCCAACCGAACAGCATCGCTTTTGTTAAGGATCAAGTGGTGAAAGAACCAAGCGATCTGGACAAGATAGAAGTCGCAGATCCTGAAAAAGATGGACGATTGCCTATACATCTTAAGGCAATTGAATTAGTTAGAGAAAAAATTGGGAAGGATGTACCGATTTTCAAATATGTGCCTGGGCCACTAACCCTTGCAAGTGTTTTGCGCGGTCAAGACCAGCTTTTGATGGAACTTATTAGAAATCCAGACGCTGTTCACGACATCTTGAAGCCAGCGTCCGAATCCTCAAAGCGGTATGGCGTAGCTACAGTGGAACACGGAGCAGACATAGCTGTTGTGGCAGACCCTATAGCTTCTTCCAGTGTTATTTCTCCGACGATGTTTGACCAGTTTGCTTTCTCGCCCATAAAAAACGTTTTAGAATCCATTAGCGACGTAGGTGGAATTCCATCATTACATATTTGTGGTAATACTATTCCCATCCTTGAACGGATGGTGGATACTGGAACGCGCATAATTGAACTAGACTATCAAGTGGATCTTGCATTCGCTAAAGATATGATCGGTGAGAACGTTTGTATTCAGGGAAACATTGATCCAGTAGGCGTTCTTTTGAACGAAAAGCCTAGCGATGTGGAAAAAAAAGCCAAAGAATGCATTGAGAAGAGTGCTAAAGGAGGAGGGTTCATACTTAGCTCTGGTTGCGAAATTCCGTTAAACGCTCCTTTTGAAAATGTTAAAGCCATGGTTTCAGCCGCAAAAAAGTATGGGCAATATCCCATTTCAGTTTAAGATACACTCGTGCGCCGCATATTCTCAATCCTAAGCTAAGAGGATGACACAGAATTCATAACCTATAAAATGTTAACAATCGCAATTTTAGTTGAGGCGTCTGCGATGTTAAAGATTGAAGACATCATGGTTGAAGAGGTAATAACTGTGAAAGTAGATGCAACCGTGATGAAAGCTGTAAAACTTATGAACAAGCATGAAATAGGGTGCTTAATCGTGACAAAGAATAGGAAACCCATCGGAATCCTGACGGAAAGAGACCTGTTAAAAAGAGTTTTAGTCAAGTTCAGAGACCCAGAAAAAATTAGGGTTGGTGAGGTCATGTCAGCGCCTCTCATGTTTGTGGACCTCAACATGAATGTTGAAGATGCCGTGAAGTTCATACTCAAAGAGGAGATTAAAAAACTCCCCGTAGTGAGAAAAGGAAAGCTCCTCGGCCTCGTAACGTTGACAGATCTTGTGCGCTTTCAACCTCAGATGGCGAGTTTACTGAAGAAGCTCTCCGCGATGGAGCTTCCTTCTCCGCCGCCGAGACGATTGAAAAAGGTTATTAATTATTACGTAGTTTGAAAAGCTTCAATTCTTATCGCATCGTACAACTCTTTCTTTAGCTGACAGCCTAAATTTATCGAAAAGGTTTAGTTACGTGTTATATCTATCCTTTTATGGGCCGGTAGTTCAGTCTGGTATGAACGCCTGACTTGCACTCAGGAGGACGTGGGTTCAAATCCCGCCCGGTCCACCAAAACCTTCTTTTCATAAAAACTCGTGTTCAGTAAATTTTTTCACTCTATTAAGATGGCTTGTTTTAGTCCTTTGAAGTGTTTGTCCCCCGTGACCACCTTCGCTTTTGCGACTTGCGCAGTTGCCAGTGTTATAGAATCAGCCATTCCCCATCCCTTCACCTTCTTTTTCATAGTCGCATTTATCTCTCCAGCCCTTACGGCAATATCCTTAATCAAGTTTACAATAGCAGTTGAAACCGTAATGAAAAGCAGATCGTCATCAAAATATGGCCAACTTTCCCGTGTGTACTTTTCTCTGAGTTCAGCGACTGTAATGGTGGCTGTTGCTGCTTTGCCGCCTTCAATAAATTCTTTAGCTTTCTCTCCTATTGTAGAGCCCCTAAAATATTCTATCCAAGCGTAACTGTCAACAACGTATTTATAACTCATGAAAAGCTGCCTCATCTTCAGAAGTGAAAGGCTTCATCTCTGGATGAGCCCCAAACTTAGATGTTGGAATCTTTCTAAATTTACGGATTAGAGCTCTAATAGCTTCATCCAAACTCTTAGCGCCAAATTCAACCTTCAACTCTTCTAAGGTCTGCAAAGTTGTTTTCTTGACTTCAACAGTCGTTTTCGACAACGGTTTCACCATAGCTATAGACTATAGCCAAACATAAAAACTTTGCCGCTCCTAAGCAGGACTCATGATGATCTGGACAGACGTTCAAAGCTATCTCGGTCCATCACTTTTAGCTTTCTTCCAGCCAAACAAGCTTCAATGAGAAACGGTAAGATTAATGAGTGAGCCACTGCAGAAATATGTAGTTACAACGGTAGAGGGAAGACAATGAAAGACAATGTTGCCGTGATAGGTGCGGGAGTGATCGGCGGAGCCATAGTGAAAAGTCTGTTGAAAAGTAAATACGATGATAAGATTACAGCCACAGAAAAAAGACAAAAAATAGAAAAACTAGAGGAACTAGAAAAGTTAGGGGCAACCATAACCTGGAATAACAAGACAGCCGCGAAAGAATCTGACATTATCTTTATATGCGTTAAGCCAAACGCTGTGGGAGAAGTTCTGAAAGAAATAAGTAAAGAAATCGAAGGAAAACTGGTGATTTCTACAGCAGCCACGATTCCACTGGAATTTTACAAGAAAATAGTACCTAAAGCCAGATTCGTTAGGACCATGCCAAACGTGGCTGTTTTGGTGCAGGAAGCTTTCACCGCTTACTGTTGTGACAGCGGCGTAACCTCAGAAGACAAGCGGAAAGTTGAGAAAATCCTCAAGTTTATGGGAATATGCCAAGAGGTTGAGGAGAAGTATATGGACGCCCTAACTGCGCTGAGTGGAAGTGGACCAGCATATATTTCAGTGATTATAGAAGCCCTCATGTACGCGGGCTTAAAAGTTGGTTTACCCAGAGAACTATCGCTTTACAGCTCAGCTCAGACGGTTCTGGGAACAGGAAAGCTCATCCTAGAAACCCGAGAACATCCAGCCAAGATAAAGGACATGGTCACCACACCCGGCGGAACCACTATTGAGGGAATATACGAGCTTGAAGGAAGCGAAATAAGAACCGCACTGATGAAGGCGGTTGAAATGGCAACTGAAAAGTGCTCAAAGTTTCGACGTGCATGGAAAAAATAACATTTTAGAAAGGTCTGCCCATCATAAGGTTCTCATTCCAAAAGGTCAGTCTGAGATGGCTACATCATCATCACAATAAAAGAATGTCCCAGCAAATAACTTTGCATCGTTGGGTCATAACCGTACTTTACAGCAATACTTTTTCTCGTAACGCCTTTAAGGTTCCGGAAACTCCTAGAATGTCGATGGCAACTGGTTTTCCGTTTATCTCGGTTATTGAAGCAATTGAAGCTCTGACCATTTCTACAGTTTTGTGGGAACAGCGCACAATACCACAACTTTTCTCTGAGTTGTACTCTATGAAAGTGAGGTTGGTTTGGCTGGCGCCGTGCTCTCCAAAGAGCTGGAGGAAAGCGTTCCAAACAGCGTCCATTACGTCTCTTTTGCTAATGGACTGTTCGCTCAAAACCCTAAGAGCTAGGTATCTTCTTCTCACGTGTCTGGGCAATTCCTTTTCCTCCTCACGATACGTATGCCGGGAGCTATGAAATTTGGACTAAGCTTCTCCCTGTTCCGCTTCACAATGTTTAAGGGAGTCTCTGAAAGGGCACGCAAAGCAAAGGACACAGCCATGTCAAAAAGTGAAGCAAGAGCAGCATATTCATAGGGTCCTCTCATAAGATACACATTGGTTGCGCCACTGGAAATCACAACGGGCACACCAAACTTTTTGGCAATTGCCACTTCTTTTCGTAAACTGGACAGAAGCTGGATTCTTGAGAAGCTTTTTAACGAAAGAAGCGGTGCCATGTCTACTTCGAGGGATGACAATGCGTTGGAGGCGAGTTCTGCCTCGGCGTAGTCGAAGAACCGTCTTCGGGAGCTTGTGGCGGGAAAGGATAGGAGATCTACTCGTCGGTCTTTGGCTGCCTGCCTTGCAACCGCCTTTGAGGTGCACACCACAGATATGGTCTCGAATTTTCGTCTGAAGTGGCGTAGTTCACGGAGTAGTTGATTAGGTGTTTTCGAGGTAAGGTCCACCCTCGTGACAAGATCTATCCCAGCGTCTTTGCAGATGTCTTGCAGTTGGCGAATTTTTTCTTGTGTGATGTTTGGTGGAAGGGTTATGCCGACTAGGCGGTAGCCCAGTTCAGAGGCTCTGCTAACCATATGATTCAACTGATCCGAATCTTTAACTGAAGGCTGCAGGTGTAAGTCAGCGAATCTTCTCATGGTCACATTCCAAGTTAATTAAGAGCTAATTCAATTTTAATAAGAATTTTTCCCACAACATTCCTTAAACAAAAATAATCAACAATCATGCGCGCTTAGTAACCCAAGTTCTCGACAGATTTTAATCATATCCTCAAGTTTTTTCGCTTTAAATCTTATGCGCACGCGAACTGGGTCAGCGGAGCAAAGCTTAAACTCTCCTTCAAGAGCAGCTTGTTTGTCCAGTCGAACATAGAGACTTCCCTTTTCCGTGTGCAAACCAATCTCGCTTAGCAACGCCTCCTTATCCAAGTCGCTGATATTTGAAGACAAAGTTTCAACCAGAACCTTGACTGTTTCCTTCTTTTTTATTCTAGTTTCAAAGAGAGTGATGGGGTTGTGGTAGTGTCCCTTCAAGTTACTCGTTTTAAAAACTATTTCATCAACTTGGTTTGTTGGGAGAAGGCGACGCACCGCCTCAATGACCTTGCTCTGATCTTCAGTTGCATGCGCGAAGAACCGTATGTCAATGTAAGTTACGGGTATCTTAGACTGAGACACACCACGCAATCGTTTCACTCTTCTTTTTCCGTTTAAGACTTTTTACTTTTGCGTGGCGGGCGTTTTCTCTTCAACAAACCTCGCAGATGCTGTTTAAGCGTCTTCACGTTTTCTTCATGCTTTGTTTTTCTTCTCATATCAAGGGGTATGCCCAATTTAAGCGCTTGTTTAGGGTCTACTCCTGCTTCTTTCAGCTCGCTCCTGCTGAATCCTCTTCCTTCCTTAGTTCTGTCGTCTTTTTTCCGCACTGTCGACTGAACTTTCATTGTTTCTCAACCTGATTTGATTTATGGGGTGACTTGACATAAAATAGTAACGTTAGTCTACTGCAAGAAAACCTCTTACCTCTTCTTCTCTCTTCGTTTACGAACTGCTTTACGACTCGGTCGAACCTTCTCGGCTCCACGCCCCTTATGATGCAGCCCACGAATCTCTTTGCCTGCGCTGGTTAGTCCACGGAAAACTCGGCCTCGATGAACACTATCACAGATCCAGTTAACATCTTTATCAGACTGAATGACTGGATGACTCGGGTCCACCATGATGACTTCAAACCACTTGAAGCGACCGTCCTCCCAAACCCAGTAAGAATTCAAAACCTCTAAGTTGGGAAACTTTCTCGCAGCCCTCTCTTCAGCGACTAACCTCAAGCTTTTCGCCAGCTTGAGTTTAGCGGTACCCATTCGCTTGGGTCTTCGACCAGCTTTTGGGCGAGTTCTTTTCAAGCCTCCGCGTCGGATGCGAACTCGGGTAAC
This sequence comes from Candidatus Bathyarchaeota archaeon, assembly GCA_020348945.1. Lineage (GTDB taxonomy): Archaea > Thermoproteota > Bathyarchaeia > Bathyarchaeales > Bathyarchaeaceae. The sequence continues at coordinate 782,578 of CP070759.1, read as the reverse complement.
AACGAATCCCTGTTTGGCTTTGTATCCCAGTTTTCTCGCTCGGTCAATACGTGTAGGTCTTTCAACTCTAAGAACTACAGGTTGTCTGCGCCATTCTATGAGCCTCTGCCACATTAGCCTCTTAACAAAGGAGTCTTCAGGCCTCTTCCAGGCCCTTGCTATGTACTTGTAGGCCATTTTCTAAATTTTTCCCTCCGACTTGCGGTTCAACCTCGTGGTTACATCCCATGCGGTTTGGTTGTTGTTTGCAGAGTTAATAATGATCTCCCTTTTTTATCATTCGGTTTTAACGAGAATGCTCGATGGGGTTTGAAGGCGAAAGCACTTCATGAAAGACTCTTCGAATGTTCTTTTTCGTTTTCACTTGTCTACGAGATCTGCTTTTCTAACGAGTAAGTGTCCGCTGTGGTTCTCCCAAATTTTCTCTGTTTGAAGCAGGCGTATTTTCTTTTTGAAGAATGGTGCGTCAAGAACCAAGGTTTCGTATTCTCCTCCCTCCCCCACCAGAGACACCTTATACTTTTCGTTGAGCCTAACTAGGTCGTTCAAGGTTGTTACATTAATTTTTCTTCCAAGCCAGCTTTGATCGAAGCCGAGGGCGTAAACTCCCACAATAATTGTGTCAAAGTTGAGGTTAATGATCTCCTTCAATAGTTTCATTGGGTTCTCTTGCCAGAGGGGTGCGATGGACGTTAGGTTCAGTCCTTGGCATATTTTGTCAATTCTTTTCTTCTGATATTGTGAGAATATGGCTCCAGAGACTACTCCCTCTATGTCAAGGGTTGTAAGCAGACGTTTGAGGTCTTCAACTTCTATTTCCTTGACTCCAGAGGTTTCAGCTTTGACAATGGGGAGTTCAGCTGCTTCAGCGAATAGATCGGCTAAACGGATGTTGGGGAAGTGGAACATCCAGCTGTCTTCCCGCTGTGGAACCATAGTGACTAGATATTTTATCTTGTGGCCCAGTTTTAGCGCACGATGCAGTGCCAGGGCAGAATCTTTCCCACCTGTGACCAAAGCTGCGACATGCATGCTCGCTACGCAACCAACTGACCTAATGCTAGTCAAGGATTAATAAGTTAGCCACGTCAACTATACAATGCATGTGCAAGATATTCTTCGCATCGTAGACATGTCTCTTCCAAGGAAAAGTCTCGTCTCTTTTCGCAGTGTTTCATCCACTTGCTTCCTCAATCAGGTCTCGCGCCTTCCTTCTCCACTCGTCAAAGTCCTTAGGCGAAGTTGGATAATTGCTGTAGAGAACCTTCACTCTTTTCAGCAAACTAGCCGCGTGACGCAATTCCCTAAGAAAGGAAAGCTTTCTTAACCCTCTGAAGACTCGACGGGTAGTTTCAGTTATGTTTAGGCGCAAGTCCTCGCCCATGCTTGTCTTCAGAACATCCTCTTGAGTTATCAGTCGATACTTCATGACGTAATTTAGGCTGTCGTCGCCCACTTTTTGCAGAAGCAGGCGGAGAACATCGAGGCCCGCTTGTTTGGCTCCATATGACTGCATGTACCTAGCGTTATACAGCCACAATCCCTCTCTACTCACATCTCCCTTTTCCATGGCTTCAATAATGGTTTTTCCCGCTAGGGCTCCCCCCATCATTGATGGACCTATTCCGCCGCCGTGGATAGGATTCACTTGACACGCTGAGTCTCCAACCATTACAACGCCGTTTCCCGTCATGCAATCAAGGGGTCTTCGCGCTGGATCGTACCATGTGCCGCTGCCCACGATTTTCGAGCCGTCAAACAAAGGCTTAGATAAGACATTGTTGTAAAGCTGTTTTTTTGGGTTAGGAAAACCTTCACGCATAGCCACGCCTACACCCACGTTCACGTTCTTTTCGTTCTTAGGAAAAATCCAACAATATCCTCCTGGAGCCACTGTTTGGCTGAGATAGATCTCACAGAAATCTGCATCATCAATCTGCTCCTTTAACTCGCGAATTTCACGATAGCAAAGCTCTACGTCTCTCTTGTCAACATCTGTGTCAACTCCTATTTTGGGTGGAAGTTTCTTGCGTATGACAGCGGAAAAACCACTAGCATCCACCACAACTTGACTATGCAATACGGTTTTGCTACCCGTTTTTAGATCTCTCACCGAGACTCCGGCGACAAAACCGTTCTTCATGGCGGGTTCTAACGCTTGTGTTGATTCGAAGAAGGTGGAGCCGGCGTCGATTGCGTTCCTCAAGAGTCTCTGCCCAAAGAGATACCGATTTACACTAAACGCGTTGAGTCCCTCTCCCTTTATAGAGAATACGCTTTCTGTGTTGGGCGAGAAGATCTTGGCTCCCAGAATCGTTCGCTCCAGCTCATCTCCAGAAGGGTAGTCTAGACCCAAATTGTCAAAATGATGTTTTCCTACGGCGTCGCCGCAGACCTTTTCGCCAACGTTTTTTCTCTCTTTCCGATCGAACAGGCAAACTTTGAGGCCAGCGTCGGCAACCGTCTTCGCAGCCAAGCAACCAGCTGTTCCAGCGCCTACCACAACTACGTCAGACTTTTTCAAGCGTACATCTCTCCGAAATCATTAGTTATTTGCACCAAGAATCATTCATAACGTTTACGATGCTTCACGAAACAACGAACGCGAGATTCTGGTTGCTATTTAAAGGTGAAAGTTGAACATAGAAACACGAAAGAGAGCAATTTATGCTATTTAACTAAAGGATGGTAATATTTCTCTTCCAAATTTTTCAGTATTGTCTGCAGTATTCACTGGGAACTGAAGGATAAGGTAGTTGACTCCTATTTCAGCCAATTTTTCGATTTTGTCGATAATATG
>CP070759.1:751191-779678 GCA_020348945.1 Candidatus Bathyarchaeota archaeon | reverse complement strand
TCCTGACCTGGGTCCGAGCAAGTATACCGATTATCTTTTGAAAGCACAACATGGGGAAGAGTAGCCGCGAATTTTGCCACCGCTTCGCAGTCCACAGTGCCCGCTATGTTTAAACCACAGTGACACACGTATACGCCTATCCTAGTTTCCTCACTAGACTTAGGGTTGGATTGTGGCGCTTCCATTTAAGAGCCGCACCTTTGAAGCTGGATTCCCAAGAGCCTTTTTCACCTTCCAGATCACTTTGCTTCAAACCCACGTATGATCACTTTGAGACAATTAATCCAATATTCGAGGGAAAAGTTTGAAAAAGAACATGTTGCATGGGGCTGATAAAATCTTCCTAAACTCAATGTTTTAAGGTCGGGAGAAGCATGTTTAAGCGATGACAGGGTCACCCATTGCATGTAGTATGGAATTCCCATGAACAGCACGAGGTCATACTGTCCCATTCCGTCCAAACCTTTCCATTCAGGATCTTGAAGTCTGTTGGTGATGTCCATAACTGACATCCAAGTTGCGGGTTGAAAGCCTCTTTTAACGAACTCCCCAAATATGTGTGCCGTGGCTACCACAGGGATTTTCGCCGTCTTGGCCATGCGAATCACGTAGTCAATCACTTTTTCTTCGCCTAAGCCGTTATCAACAGCCTCATGTCCGACAACGAGGATGGGGCGTTTCGCCGTCTTCACCATAGTAACAACGACCTCCGGCTTTGCAAATACTAGAGCTTTCTTTGGACCTGCAATCTCCGCTCTCTGCCAAGGTTCCGCGCTCATGTTCACTCCTTCCTCTTCCTAATCAGTCGTGGCAGGAGTGTAGGATCAGGGATCGTTCTCTCCTTCCACCCTTTCTCCTCCAAAATCTTCACAATATCATCTTTCATGGTGATTGGGATGTCAGCGGCTGTGCGGACGAAAAGGTGGATGTCATCGGGCATCGTGCCATATAGCCGTCTATGCAGGTCACAGTAATGCGTGAGCTTTATTGCTCTGCCCTTCGTTGTGTCATTTGGTCTTATGCATAGCTTCGCAATCATAACCATTGCCTCTTCCTTAGTCTCAGCTGTGTAGAACAGGTGTTCAGGCGCTGGACCCACGTAAACTCTATCTCCAGTGCGGGCGTCGTAAGTGTACCAGTCTTCTTCATGGTCTTTCCTGCCGAGAAGCATGCGCCTATACTTAGCCCCGTGAGGCCCAACTATGACTGGTATGCCTAGTCTCCAAAAGCCGCTGGCTATTGATTGAGCCTTTTGAGAATAGGCACCAAACGCTACTCCCACGGCGCCAACTCTGTTCAGAACGTAGTCGGCAATTTCCTCGTAATTTGCACGAAGCTTGCGTCTAGCAAAGATGCTTGCGATCTTTATAGCTGCGCCAGCAATATGGGAATTGGAGACGCATGAGCCCACGTTCACAACGCCTCCAGCATCAAAATCACCTGAATACATTTCATAAAGAGTCTGCCCTTCCTCATTCTTGTGCATGGCAACGGACATGGCGGCGCATCCAGATGTGGTCACGATGTACCGACGATTCGCGAATTCTGAGCACATTTCCGCCACTTCTTTTACACCGTTTGGATAGTTGGCGCATCCCACAAACCCCACTACACCCGGTATCTCGCCTAGAACAATGGGACTGCCGACTTTTCGTATCTCCAAATCCTGTATCGCGCCTCGTCCAGTTCGAATTTTGAATTTTTCCTCCTTCAGTTTTTTTTCAGCAGCTTTTATGATAAAACTGTGTACAGTCATGCCAGCACGGCAGGCACTTTCACAGCGCCCACAACCTATGCAAGCTTCGTAAAGACTTGCAAGTTTATTCATGTTTCCCGTAGACGCCGCTATCATTGCTTTGGGAATAGGGAGATCGTTGGGACAGGATCTTCTGCAATCATTGCAGTCTCCAAACGATGCACATTTCTTGGCTCTTTCAATTATTTCGTCAACATCTGGAATGACCTTGAACTTCTTCCGTTTAGGGGCGACCTTTACCGCGGTTCTCACCGCTACCTCGCCAGCTTTAGCTGGGTCTAGAATGAGTACACCAGACAACTTTGCCTCTACCAAGTCTGTTACGATCTTGTCTATAGGATCGCGTGTTCTGTTTTGCAAGCCTAGACAGATTTTGTCGCTTGTCACAATAACTGGTGCCTTAATCTTTTGTGCCTCAATCAAGGAGTCTGTGCGTACGCATTGTTCGTCAATGACTATCACATCAGGGACACCGCTTCTGACGAATCTAAGTTGCCATGAGATGGGCCCAACTATCTTGGCTTCAGGATTGTATCTAGTTATATCGTGGGCGGTGCAACACAAGCCGCAAACTTCAACCTTGCCGTATAAGCCGTTTGTCCTGAGGTAGTCTACGATTTCGATGGCTGGTGGGACGTTGTGGCCAATGCATGCGATAACCGGTTTGTGTAAGTCAATCATGCCGAACCCTAATTCTGCCAGCGGAGCTTCGGGGTCCGCTTTTGGGAAACCGTAGGCTGCAATTTGAGCTATGTCTCCAATTTCCATTCCAACATGGTCTATCATTCCTGCGTGAAAAACTTTAGACTCGAAGTCAATTTTGTTGCCTTCTTGTCCAGTGTGAGTTGATGCTAGCAGATGGGTAACCTGGTTTTCGACATAGTCCAAGACATCTTCTAGGTCACCGAGGGTTCTTGGCCGGATGCCACAAACTAAGCGGGTGATGGGAGCTTCCACTTCAACGCTCATCCCACCGACATCGATGGGAAATTTTCGACCATGCCTTTCGATCAAGTGTTCAGTCAGGTGTCTTGCATGGGCAACATGGGTTGCGGCTCCTATGCAAGAGCTGAGTAAATAGAAACGGGACTGTTGCGCGGCTATGTCTATCCCGCAAGCTCCACGTTTTCCACCAGTTAAGTCGCACTTGCCATAGGTGCAGAGGCAACATACGTCACAGAAAGGCATGTACATGGGTTTGTAGCGTTTTAAGAGTTTTAAATCCCATTCTCTGAGGTCTGTAATAGACGGAAATGGAGTTGGACCGATAGGTTCAGTCCACTTTTCATCAAGAATTCTGCCGATTGAAAGTGTTAGATCTTTAATGACTCCAATGTCTGTTTTTAATTCCTTTATTTTAATATGTGCAGCTTTTTTAGGCATTCAGTGCACAGCCGAAATGTTGATTCTGTGAATAATCGGAGCGCATTATTTAACTTTTCCTAAATAAGCCCAAATGAACGTAAAATCCATTAAACTACTTAGCTGACTCTTAAATCCAAAAAAATGACGATGCAAAGGTAAACCTAGTCCTGGGTAAACTGAAAAAAACAGTTCTGTTTTTTAGTAAAGTATAAAATGCCGTGAATAGAGCCTTAGATTGAGCACGAGAGAAGGAGGATGCTGCACTGCCTAAAATTTGTCCCGAATGTCGCAGTCGTAGGGTTCATTTGTGGTTGGGTCGTGGCGGGGGACAGATGTATAAGTGTTCTAAATGTGGTTACTACGGCGCTGCAGTAATCGAATTTGACGACGACACCTTAAGGAAAATGAAAAAGGCTGAGAAGATGCGGAAAAAACTGAGGCCGGCGGAAAGAAAAGCCTCCAAGATAAAGATCAAGGAAAAAAGTTTTCATCATGTAGCTCTGAATGTTTGAGGAATCGAGGGAAAGAGAGAGTGTAGTTAACGATTGAGACTTGTGACCGCGCGCATATATGGCACACACATTAAGTTTCACTTTGAACATAACGGTTAAGAAATGATTTGTTCACCCATCTTGTTTCTTTATCTTTTATTGTTTCTCTAGCCGTGAGAAATTTCTTTACGGAATCAAAATGTTGTCCGTATATGTGGTAACTATCAGAATGATCAACATATTGGCCAATTTTGACTCTTAATTTATCTGCGATAAGCTTCTGTAGATGTATAAAGGCAAACATATTAGCAAATGCTGCGTGATAAGCGTCTCTACTTCTCCAATGCGTGTGCATTTCCAACTCTCCGCCTATCACTTTACACCAAATTCTTTGCAAACAAGGTGGACCGTCTACATCATAATGTTTCCAAGGCATCCACGTTGTAGCTTGTGCCCTGTTAGAAAAAGATGCTTCTTTCAATTTTCCGATTAAATGTTCAATCTGGTCTATTTGCGTTTGTTCAATTTCAAACTCAAAAAGCTGTTTGTGATATGTATAGTCATATACAGAACCTATCAAGTAGTCTTTAGTTCCTTTGATAACATCGTCAACGTATTCGTTTAGATTCATTATGCCTTCGTAACCAATATGAACCATAGGTTGTTCGAATGGCGTTCTAACAACCATTAACATAGAAGCTTCTTTGATTGTGTCTCTTTTTTCTTCGACCTTATAACTCTCTTTAGAGGAGTCTATGCCTTCATTCCATAAAGTTGTAATGCTTGCTTCCCAAACCTCAGGGAGTAAGTCACCTCTAACAACTAATTGAGGAATTTTTCCCATAGCTCCATCGCCTCATTCGCCTCGAAATTCAAGTACCACACGCGCATAGGAAGATTCGTTTCAGCATCTTCCTTCAAACCTTTCTTACGTTTGTTAAGTAAAGTACGCCTTAATCGTGATAATCTTTTCTGTCTCAGCATCACAACAGATTGACAGATATATTCACTCAGCCCAGATAAGGATGAGATCGTGGTCTTCGTTAAATCGGTTCAAGAAGTCGTAAAGCAATTTCATATGCGAATGTACATACGGCTGCTGCTGTATTGGCCGCTTGTCATTTCTTTCTCAATTTCGCGCAACACGAGGACTCGTTGATAGGTTGCGGGGTGGGTGGCAAACCACATGTTGACGGTGGTCCACTTTGTTTTTGCTTCTCTCTCCATGGCAAGTTCAAGTTCCCTTTCGTCGAGAACACCATCTTTGTCCAAGTCATACTCTTCCTTTCGTCTCAGTATGCCCCGACATTCCTGTTTTGCCAAAGCCGGGTCGCCAATGTATAGAGTTCTAGCACCATGCGGTGGCTTTGGCGACAGGGACAATCCATAGGTGATTTTGGTTAAAGCGCTTTCCAGCTGTCTGGGAGCTCCTGTCACGTAAGCTGAATAAGCGTCAGCATAGTGTTCTCGCAGGCGACTTAGCCTCATGACACACAAAAGAGTAACTATGTAAACTATGAAGGAAATTGCGGCAGCCGCGGCTAGCAGAGCCTTGAAAGCTATTCTGGCACCTGCCTCCTCTTTATCTCCACCGTCTGTGTACAAGGCTGCTCGGAACGTTAGCTGCGCAATCAAGTAAGCTATAAGGGGTAGTGAAGAAAGCACGGTCATAACCACGAAATCCTTATGCTTTATGTGCCCCAACTCATGCCCAATTACACCCCGAACTTCTTCCTTATTCAATTGTTTAAGCAATCCCTCATGAACTGCAAGGGTTGCGCCACGAGTGGTTCTTCCAAAAACAAAAGCGTTGGGCGTTGGATCAGGAACTATAGCTAGCTTTGGCGTTGAGATTCCGCTTTTCTGTGCCATTTTCTCGGCGTTTGATGCCCATTCAAGCTGTGATATTTCTTCTGGAGTGAGGTATCTTAGTTTTGTCGACCATCTGACAATTGCGGGTCCTATTAAATATTGGAGCATTATGAAAATTATGATTGCAAACAACGTGAAAGGAATAGAGATTATGAGAGGAAGCCTGAATAGAATCAGCAAAGCCAGTAAGAAGGCAGAAAATATGGTCGTTACCAAAAGAATAGCGATGGTCATGGAAAGCTTAAGTTGAACCAGCCTAGCCATAAAATCTTTGTCTCCTCAAAATCTTGTTAAGACTGAAACGGATTTAAGCTTTGTTTGTCAGAAAGTGTCGTATTTATTTTTATCACAACTTTTCTTCCTAGACGGAAAAATTCTTGTTGAACTTCAAGCACACATACTACGATTGGAAGGTTTGAAAGAATGTCGGTGATTCAGGAGATTCGTTGCTCTAACTGTGGAGCGCCCATCACGTTCAACCCCGGTGAAATCATCGCCACCTGTCAATACTGTGGCTTCACGTGCGTCATAGAAACTGGCAAGGCTTTCACTCTTGAGCACTCTATGATTCTTAACGAGTACAACCCCACCCAAACGAAGGAGCTTGTGCGCAACTGGATGAAATCCGGCTTCCTAAAGCCCGGAGACTTAGCCAAGTCTTCAAAGATTTTGGAGAAAAACCTAGTGTACCTTCCCTTTTGGATGGTTCCAGTTACCGCCGCCAGCAAGTATAAAGGCATTTTTGAAAGGCTAGTTCCTCCTGTTGTGAAGGAGGAGAAAATTGAGAAAAAATATGACTGGTTGGTTTTGGCGAGGAAAGCCGCTGAGTTTCCCACAAGAGAGTATGATGTACCTCTTGAAGGGAAAATTGTCTATGATTTTCGAAAGGTTGAAGGTTTCGCCAAGGTTTTGAACAGCGAAATGGACGAGCGGGAAGCAGTGGAGCTTGCTAAACAACAAATCGAAGCGCATCACCAGTTTTTGGCGAAACAGGATGTGGACAGGATTATCGAAATGAAAAATTACTTTTCGATAGGTGATTCCGTATACATACACGCTCCAATATGGTTCATTGCCTACGAATACAAGGACGAAAGATACAACATAATTTTGGACGGCGCCACAGGAACGGTTATTAAAGGTGACATCCCCGCAACAAAGTTTGGTCTTTTCTAATGAAAGTTTTTATAGCCACCTATGGACCATAAAAGGTTGTGGGGTTTCATGCCGAAGAGACCTGTAGGTGTTCTTTCCCTCGGTATTTTGATTTTAGCCTTAGCTGTATCCGCAGCTGCTTTCGCCGCTAACATGCTGGTTGACATATCTGAGATTTTTTCACTTACGTTAGTTCTTTTTGGCTTTTGGATTATGGTTCTCGCCGAGCTACGCACAGCCAACCCAGAAGAATATGGCGGAGGAGCCTTCAACACGTTTTCTGGAGGAATCTTATTGACAACACTTGGTGCCGTATGGTTCCTCTTTATTCGTGCATTGTTTGTTGAATATCTCCTTCCAGCCTTGCTGCTAGTCATTGGAATCTTAGTTGCGGTCGCAGGAATCCGAGCGTGGCGAAAATAATCGAAATACGATTAACGTTATATCATAGCTGAAGACACTTTTGTTGTTTCTAGGTTTTTCGTGGTGCTCCACAATTTGGGCATGATGTTGCCGTTTCAGGCATTAGACTTTCGCAGTACTCGCAGGTTATCATGATTACTTCTTTTTCTTTCACAGCTGCTGGTGCTCTTGCGGGTCTAATCACTTGGAGTTCTGTTGTTTCGCTGGTAACGTCAGGGCGTCCATCGATAGCTACTACTCCTTTAATTGACCAGCTAACGTTTGCATCCAAGCCGTCAAAAGACTCCCGTCCACCAGCAGGAATGTTGATTCTGATGGGAAACGTTTTCTTGAAGCCTGGTACCAAATGCAACTTGTCACTTGCCTTCGGGTCATCGGAGTGCAACGTAGCCGTATCCCAGTAGACGCGTCGAACCTCGCGTCGAAGCTTTTCATTGTACACCCATCTTTCTCGTCTCCTTTTCTCGATGCATCGGAGTTCAGCTCTCACCTCGGTTGCGTCAAATTCGTCTCTGGATAACACGGTGATTGCACCCTTCAAATCTTCTCCCAATTCGATCGTGCTCTTGGGAATTGTTAATGAAACGCTGGCTTTTGGTTTTGTGAACCTTTTAAAGAAGCCCACAGGTCATCATCTCTCTGTAGTTTGGTCATTAAATTGAAGAAGAATATCCGTATTTATGATTTCTGATGAATAAAGCTAGAATCCTTATATGTATTATCGAGAGATACTGTTAACTTATTCATGATGAAATGTTATTCAGCTTTTGGTGCCTTTTTGAAGGTTACATTACCCATGTGTCTCCCGAAATATGGGTACTGCACACCCTTGCCTTCTAAGAGTTCTTTTATTGTCAATATTTGAATTTTAGGGTAACGGTTATGCATCAGCTCTTGAGATGTATAGAAACCAGCACTAGCAACTTCTTTCTTCATGGGTTTTGTTGGTGGTTCAAGAGTAATAAAGACCCCGATGGTTGCCTTCTCTCTTTCCACAACTCCCCTCAAATCTCTTATCTGACTAACAGAAACTTTGCCCGACTTGACAGAGAAGATGATTTGTTTAGCTTTTGCTTTCTTAGTTATTGTTTCAAAGAAATATAAACGTCCGTCAATACCCTTATCCGCTCCCCTTTTCTGTTCAATTGGACGAGCACCCACTAACCCCAAAGCCCACCATTGAAATTGAAAAGGGTCTTGGGTGGCTAGAGCCTTAGCTTCGGATAATGTTACAGGTTCGCCAACCACTCGATACTTAACATTTGTTCCAAAAGCATCTTTAAGACGGTGCTTGATAAGTGAGACTGCCAAATATGTGATGTCTATACCTATCCATTTTCTTTTCAGTTTCTGAGCTACTGCAATAGTTGTGCCACAACCACAAAATGGGTCGAGGACAATTCCGTCTTTGTGACAAGCACTCCTTATGATTCTTTCAAGCAACCCTAATGGTTTTTGTGTAGGGTACCCTAGCCTTTCTGGGTCTGTCGTTCCTAGCCAAGCAACATCGGCATCTATAATATCATCAGTTCCAAAAACTGTGCCTTCAGTATACGGTTGAGCAGCCCAAATATCTGGTAATGGTTGCCCATCATCAGGTTCTAGATAGCGTACTGGTATGGGCCACGCCAAACCTTCTTTGATCTCAATTAAGCCTTTTTGGTAGAGACGCTCTAGTTTTTCCAAGACACTTAATCTTTTAAATTCTGGTGACATTTGTTTGGTAAGATAACGAGGGATCGCCCAATGTCTATTCTTGGATGATGGATCAAATCCTCGCCATGCCTTGCCCGATTCTCCTTTTGTAGCCCCTGCACCCGTTAGTATATTGCCTCCACTTGTAAACCTGTATTTTCCTAAAGCATCTTTTCTATATCTTGTCTCCACGTGACCCTTCATGTATGGTTTTTTCACTTCTTTAAAATAATAATCCGAAGTTTTTGTGTAAAACAATATGGTATCATGGATGGGAGCGAAACTTCTCTTAGCCCCATGTGCTCCTGTTCGTCTCCATATTATCTCGTTTCTGAAATTGCCATGGTCAAAGATCGCATCCAACAACAGTTTTAGATAATGATTTGCCGTTGGATCACAATGGAGAAACAGAGAGCCTGTGTGTTTCAGCACTCTTCTCAATTCAACAAGACGTGGAGCCATCATGGACAAATAAGCCAACATGTCATTTGTTCCTAAGAATGTTCTGAATGCTTGCATGACTTGGGAGACTTTTCCTCCTAATTGAACAGTGTCTTGATAAGCTTGAGCTGAAGCCATATCCCAATGCCATGTATCTTCAAATGCTTTGATTTGAGCTGTTGAACGAGTTCCGTTTTGTTCGGTAAAAAGAACGTTATAGTCTTGACCACTTTTGAAAGGTGGGTCAAGATATATTAAATCCACACTTTCATCAGGGATATAACGCTTCAAAATATCTAGGTTATCCCCATAATACAAGATGTTTTCATTCATTACTTTGACCCTCATTCTTTGGTTTCAACGTTAACGTATTTCCTATAACGGAGTTTTCTAATTCTTCTCCAGCTTTCCAACCTATCTTTTACAGTTTCGTTGGGGATCACAATTACATACTTGTAACGTGTCTTATCTTTGTATTTGTATGCTAAATGCCTTTGAAGTTTCACTTCTACCATTAAGAAGTATTGCATTTGCCCTTATGTGATTTATGGCACCACAAACTTTGCAACCAGCTTTAATGTAAGTTAAAATCCTATTCGCCATCATGAATTAGTTAGCAGTATCTTATCAAGACATCATTTAAATGAGGTTAATCGTAACAATAGAAAAGAGGGGTAGCGAATGGCAGAGCGTGAAACGATTGAGAAGGTGAAAGACAAGCAAGGCGTCCTTTCTCAGATTCAAAACTTCTTCACGTTAGGGTATGGAACGAAAGAAGATTTGAGGGAAGTTGACAGAAAGCTTCGCGACTTATATTATGCGGACCTCCGTGATATGCGTCACGTGTGGGAAGACGTTTACTTAGCAGCTTTGAATGCAGGTCTCACAGCTTCAAGCAGCGACTTCAAAAAAGTTATCCAAGTATTAGACCGTGTCATGGAGGAAGTGAGACACGCAGACTACGGTTACGCTGGCCTCATGGATAGAAAGGGGCACATACGAGAAGTAGAACTTGCTCGAGTTTTCAACCATGACAAAACATTGAGTAACGATGTTGAAAGCCTGAAAGAAGCGGTGAACAAGTCTTACAGTGAAGCTGAAGCTGAAAATTGGGTCAATATGCCAGCTGAAGTGAAGAAGATAAAAGGTTTAATACTTGCCTTTGAGAACAAATGGCGTGAAAGAGAAAAGAGGTTTAGACCTTTAGATATTTAGTGTGGAGGGAAAGAAATGCCAGTTGTTGAGAAAGTCTCTTGGGATTTTGCGGGTGCTGAGGATATAGCTTATAGATTTCCTAAACTCTCCTTGAAATATGGAAGTCAGGTTATTGTTAAGGAGAACCAGTGGGCTGTTTTCTTTCGCGACGGAAAAGCCTATGACGTTTTCGGTCCGGGTAGACACACTATCACCAGCAAGAACATTCCGCTTCTAACAGGAGTCTTAAAGGCCCTGAGAATAATTGGTGACATCTTTCAATGTGAAGTAATTTTTGTGAGCAACAGCCAGTTTAGAGGAAACTTTGGTGGACAAGCATATTCCGCGCCCAGTGGGCCCATACGATATCAAGCGGAACTTGGTTTCTACGGTTATCTGCTTTACAAAGTAGAGGACCCGAAGCTATTTGTGGTGGAGTTTTTCGGAAACCGAGGAGCCAGCACGTCCAGTGATGTTGAAAGATATATTCGCGGCTTCATAAATGAACGAGTCATAGACGAATTTGCTAATTTTGACATTTTCAACTTAGTCAAAAACGTAGATGAAACAACGGACAAGGTTGCCTTGAAAATCCGAGATGAAGCTGCACGAATAGGTTTGAAAGTTATTGACACTGTCTTTGAAGGGGTTAAAATCCCAGAAGAAGCTAGACGATTTGCTTCAGGCATGGGACAGCAAGCTATGGCGATGCAGTACATGAAGGAGACAGCTGCTGAACTTCCAGAAGGAGGTGGCGGAGCCGCTGGAGCAGGTGTCGGAGCGGGTGTTGGGTTGGCTATGGGAACAACAATGGCGCAACAGATGCAGCAGCCTGCAGCCACACAGCAGCTTATAGTGTGTCAAAGCTGTGGAGCTCAGAATCCTGTTGGCACCAAATTTTGCGGAAACTGTGGAGGAAGCCTTGTTCCAGTGGCTAAAGTGAAGTGTCCGAAGTGTGGAGCTGAGGTTCCGGCGACGATGAAGTTCTGTGGGAACTGTGGGTCTCCGTTGAAGGTAGAGGAAGTTAAATGTCCAAAATGTAAGGCAAAAAATCCGTCTACTGGCAAGTTCTGTGGTAGTTGTGGGGCAAAACTGAAGTAGCGATTTTTATTTCCTTTTTATTTCTGTTCAGCAAGCATTTTTTGGCAAGTGTTACATTATGAACTTGTGATAAACATTATTTAGTTTTCTTTTTGGGTTCTTTTTGATGTTTTCTTGAGGTACTGCTCGTTTAAGATGCGGTGAAAAGAGTCGAGGTTGATTCCGTATTTTTCACAAACCTCTACAATGCTGGACGAGTAGACTAGGAAGAGTTCTTCAATGGTTTTTTTGGCTAGATCTGAGGGAATTTCTTTGGGAGGCTTTAGGAAGAGGATGAACCATCTTCCAAGTCTGGTGGGTTTGTACCATTTGATCCATACTTTTCTTTTCTCGGTTTTAGCTTGTGCCATGCCTTCTTCAAGCATGTCAGCTGAAACCATTCGTTTCAGATATTCTATTATGGATTTGTTCGAGTAGGGAGTTTCTCGAATTAAATTTTGCTGGTAAGTTCGATCATCCAGTCTTAATTTCATAAGGATGCTCATTCCCACCCTAGACTGAAGAATGCCCCAGATCAGCTTGCGCTTTTCATCATCCAAAGGAAACGGAATAACATATGGCCAGACCTTTTCAACTTTCAACTTCAACGGCTCCTCACCCCTAAACATACTGTTGTTTGCACAAATAGAGATTACGTTAGGGCGTGTAGGCGCGCGTGTGTTATTTTACGTAGTAGAGGTCTCGGTCTTTTTTCATTTTAGTTAAAATGTTGATTAATAAGAAGTCAAAGTCTTTACGCCACAGTAGCCAGCGTAGACCGTGATAGAAACGCAGAAATTCTAGGCCTCTGCTGGTGGTTCGGTAAATTTTTTCGCTTTTTTCTTCCATGCTGACTAGCTTCAAAATTACCATGGTGGGCAGGTACTTTTCTAAAAGTTTGCGATCTAAACCGCAGCCAGTTATAATTTCGGATTCTTTGGAGCCTAAAGTTGTCACTCGGAGAACGTCAGCAATGATGTCAAATTCGTTTTTGTTCTCTGTCATCAGTGTACCGCCAAGGGTTACAGTTGAAAAGACGCGTGAGGAACTATAATCGTTATTTCAATATCAATAATATGACTAAATTGATAGTAGAAATTCTTCTAGTTGACGTGAAATTCAAATGTTAGCCTTAGACAGCGCTGAGGCTGAGAAGGAGAGTAGTTTTGGGTCCCGATAGAAAAAATGTTTTGGGACCCAATTCCCGCGACTGACACAGCATATTTGGATTCTAAGATTAAGGAAAATATCGTATTTGGTTTTTTGGATCTCAATAATTTCAGGTCTAACAGCCGTGCGCGTGCACGCAAGTTGATTTGCAATTCCGATTTCAAATCAAAATCCACACTTGAATAGATTTATTACTTTATGTTCCCTTCAGGTTTTTGGGAGATCTGTAGCCATGAAAGTTAAAGCAAAAACAAAGAATAGAAAGCAAGCTGACGAAAAAGATAAGAACATCGATAAAACTCGTGAAATCCTCGACCTCTTTGACGAACAATTGGTTAGTTTTCAACAGACAAGGAAACAACTGAGAGCATTACTTTCTCAACTGGAAGAACAGATGAAAACTCTGGCAGGTTAAACTTCCCTACTTGTGTTTTCGCGTGAGCAATAGCTTGTTTCGTTGTCTAATGACCTTCCTCCAAGAGATGGCTACATATTTCGCAAGCTTCTATAACGTGAAGGCCTTTCTCAGTTGTCTTCCAAATACCAGTTTTCTCGGTTATGAAGCCCGCCATTGACAAACGGTTTAGGTATTTCTTGAGCTGATAGGAGTTCAACCTCGTTTTAAACAATATATTTGTCCTCTTCTCACCGTCAACAGCCTCCTTCAAACCCCAACGAAAATGAAAGCGTGTACGTGTTAAAAAGACTTGAGTAGGTAAGTTATAAAGAACAGTTCTATGCACACATATATGGACGTGCATCTTTTAGAATTCTAGTTGAGTTACGTTGGGGCGAGAGTTTCTCTAAAAGATCCCTAGCTTTTTCTTCTTCTCTGGCTCTTCCTTTTTTTCGTCGCGTTCAGGTACTCGTTCATCTTTTTTCCGGAATACGCTTGAAGGTTCTTCCTTCTCCTCTTCCACCGTGTCTTTTTTGTTTTCCATTTCCGCCTTCGCTTTCAGGATGGCCTCGGATAATGACAACTTGTTTGGTTCTCTCGTTTTATCTTCTGGTTCCTTTTTCTCTGAAAACTTGTTTGGCTCTTTAATTTTATCTTCTAGTTCTTTTTTCTCTATGCGAAGACCAGCAACTACATCTCTTTTTTCTTTCATCTTTTTCTCCAACTCCCGGATCGCCGCTTTTTCTCTGAGAATCTTCAAGTTTTCTTCCGCAGTCTTGTGTTCATCATCAATCGCTGCTAGTCTACTCTCCAATTCAGTTCTTAACTTCTGAAGCCTTTCCAGTTCCTGAGATTTATCAACCATCTCATTTTCCTCACCCTTTTGTTTCTATACAAAGTACAAAAATAGTTTATGACGTTTAAATCTGTATTACAGAAATTTCTTTTAGCTGTATGCGCGCATCAAAATCTGAAATATTTCAAACATCGAAATAGCCTTTAATAAAAATCTTGAGAACAATGAAAACTGTGAGAAAATGTTCAGATCTAAAGCTTTGTTTAAGACTTATAAATGGTTGTTCGTCGAAAATATTCCATTGCTTTATGAAACTGTTAGGGTTGCCAAACAGTTTCAGATAGAGCTATGGCTTGATTCCTCTCTGCTCCGGCAAGCATTTAATCTTAAACCAGTTAACTCTAGAAAGCAGAGCAAAATCAGTTACATAGCTTAGCGTGCACATTTATTTGGAGCGTAAAGTTAGAAGCGCAGAATAGACTTTTTCTTGGGTTTTTCCTTTTTCTTTTCAGTTTCTGGTTGTATCTTTAGTAAAGAATCCTCTGGTTCCACGCTCACACTTGCATCAAACTTCGGCTCTGATATTACTTCTTGAGGGGATTGTTGTTCCTCCGCTTTTCTGAAAGATTCTGCTTTTTGCTTCTTTGGTTTCCGCTCGTGTGCATGTTTTCTTTTTCCTTCTGTTTCCGTGGAGATGCAAATTGGTCTGATTCGTAGTCCCTTATTGTCGCCAAATCTTAGGTATTCCCATTCGTAGAGGTCGATTCTGATTCCGCTTATGTGATTCACTATTGTTAGCAGATTTTTTGAGAAGCTCGGTGCGAGAAGAACAAGTCGTGGGGGTTTAGAATCGCTTATTTTGAAGTCTTTATAGTGAAACTTTAGCATATGTTTAACTGTGTCAAGTTGATTTAGAGCTTTTAATCCCTCGAAGAGCATAATGTCATCTTCGCTTGTGCCTAACTCGAAAATAACTAACTGCCCACTTTCATCGTGGCAAAGAACGTCAAGTTTTGTCTCTGCATTTATCGGAATCTCATTCGCTATGGTGGTTAATCCGGCCTCAATGCTTTCTATCTCCTCAACAACCATCTGCCCAAGTTGTAGTTCATTCTTGATGCGAATTTCTTCAATAGACATTTTCATCCTTCGTTTTCCATTAACAGAACCGAGAATAAATATATTATGAATTTAGAATTCGTATCGAACTGCAATATTCAACAAATGCGCGCGCTAAGTGTATTGACGTCGAACAAGTAGACGACAAGCTTTATTTATTAACGGCGACAGAATATGCATAGTGAATCGTAATATATAATAAGGACAAAATGGAAACAAGGTTTGGTTGGAACGTATGGTGGATTGGCTGTTTCTTATTTTCGACGTGATATTTGCGTTTGTTGCCATTATCTTAACCATAATAGGTTTGAGCACTTTAAAAGCTATTAGACATTTAGGTATAGGCAAATCATTTTGGATACCAGTATCTATGTCCGGTGCCTTCTTCTTGATTGGATCTGCTTCTAGAATTTTTTATGAAGCTGGAGTCGAATTGAAATTTCCGCTAGGGGTTAACACTGACGAGATCGTGTATGTTAGTTGGCTTCTTGCTCTCTGCATTCTAATGTATGGCACCTACAACTATTCTAAACAAGTAAAGACAATGAGGAACTTCCCTGTTCTAGAGGAAAAAGTCGAGGAAATGACAAAAGTCGTCCTCCCAGAGGAAGAAGTTGAGGAAATTTTAAAGCAAGAAGCTCCTACAGTATGCAAGCATCAATTTGGATATTTGAGAACCTTTCCAAAAGATGCTTCTGTTCCTGATGAATGTTTGGGTTGCCGTGGAATAGTAGAATGCGCGGGGCTATCGGAATAGGTTCCCAACAGCTCAAATGATAATGCTTTCTCCTGTACTTTGTGGCCTTCGACAAGATCTTCTGCCGCGCGGGCACCTGATTATAGTTCTGCTACATATTTTGACTGCATTAAATGTAAATACTTGGAAAAATCAGATTCTAACGACGAAAGCCAACGGTGGAACAAATTGCTGAAAGAATCAGAAGCACCTATCTGTCCAAATCCTAAATGTCACAGAAAGATTGAAGAGCCTATTCTCTTAAAGAATTTGTCGGCAACACATGCAGAACAGTATTATGCTTGTCCCTACTGCCTCATCAAACTGTATGTCGCCATCGAAAACGCTCAACCTCAAAAGAAAGAAGAAGAAAAGGAGGAATTAAAGCCCACAGTTAAACTACCGGAGAAAGAAGGAAAAAGTCCTTCGGAGTGTCGTCACAATTTTGGATATTTGGCGAACCGTCCTAAGAATGCTCCTATTCCGCAAGAATGCCTAATTTGCCCAAAAATAATGAAATGTATGCTCAAGTCACATCAATAGAAGGAACACTGCCGATAAATAGAGAATTCGAAAGTGGAAAACTCCAGCAAAGTGGAAGAGGAAATAATTCTATTTTAGATAAACGGAAAGAAGGGGCTTTCAAATCCCAGGAAATAATGCACGCGCAATACAGAATCTTGGAAAATGCTCTCGAAAGGTTATGTTATAACGTTTTTGTCAATAATTACGCGTTGAAACGAATGTTCTTTTACTAAACAAGTTCTCTTCCGAATCCTCCAAAAGAAAGGAGAGAAATTCGCCCTCAAAAGCATTTATTCTTTTGTCTAAAAAATAGTGGGAATGGTTATTCCTTGGCTCATTATCTTGAGCCTTCTCTTTTTCATAGTCACCAAATAAAGGTATTTACCTTATATTAGGATTCCAATAACAGCAGAATGTTGGAAACAGTTTTTCGCAAAAGTGGCGTTTGTGTCAAGGGAAAAAGGTTGTGGGAACCTCTTCTTGTGGGTGAAGATTGCGCTATGTTCTTTTCTTTTGTGAAACGTTTTTTATTGAACTACGTAGAGTATTGTACGTGGAACATGCGGGAAGGAAACTTCGATCATGACGGAAAAGATCATTGGGCACGGCACTTGGTACGACAAAGCTGCTGCCAAGTTGATGAACAGGGAGCGTAAGCTGGGTAGAAGCCTTGACCATGTTAGAACAGAGAGTGGACTTGGAGCTTCAGGTTTTCCCCACATCGGCAGTTTCGGAGATTGCGCCAGAGCTTACGCAGTGGCTTTAGCTCTTAAGGAGGAGAAGGTTAAAGCAGAATACGTAGCGTTCGCCGACGACTTGGATGGTTTAAGAAAAGTTCCAGCTGGACTTCCAAAATCGTTAAAAAAGTACCTGGGCTACCCTGTAACGGCTATTCCAGACCCTTACTCTTGTCACGAAAGCTACGGAGAGCACATGAGCCGCCTCCTTTTAGAAACCTTAGACGCAAGTGGCATAGAATACACGTTCATGTCTGGAAAAGAAACGTATGAAAAAGGACTTCTCAACAAGGAAATCAAGGCGTTGCTGATGAACGCTGATAGAATTGGAGAAATCGTTAAGGAAGAAGTTGGACAAGCAAAATTTGTGGGTGTTCTTCCATACTTTCCCATTTGTTCCAGCTGTGGTCGAATCTACACCACCAAAGCACATGAGTTTCTTCCAAAGGAGGAAAAAATCCTCTACACCTGCAAAGGAATGGAGGTGCAAGGAAAGTGGCTGGAAGGCTGTGGAAACAATGGCGAAGCAAACTACACAAGGGGCGAGGGAAAACTCAGCTGGAAAGTGGAGTTCGCAGCTAGATGGAAGGCTCTAGACATACGGTTTGAAGCTTACGGAAAGGACATTTCAGACTCGGTGAGAGTGAACGACCGAATATGTCAAGAAATTTTAGACTGGCCTCCGCCCATGCATGCACGATATGAAATGTTCCTCGACAAGAGTGGAAAGAAAATTTCCAAGTCAACGGGAAACGTGTTCACCCCGCAAGTTTGGTTCCAATACGGTTCGCCGCAGTCTCTTCTTCTGCTCATGCTGAAACGTTTTGTAGGAACCCGAGCTATCTCAGTTGTTGATATACCTCAGTACATGAACGAACTCGATGAACTGGAAAACATTTATTTTGGAAAAAAAACGGTCGCCGACGTGAAAGAACACGCCAAGCTCGCAGGTCTATACAAGTATTGCTGGCTGCTTAAACCTCCCTCTAAACCCGGCATTCACGTTCCCTATAATCTGCTCACATATCTGGCTAAAGTGGCGCCAAAGGGCTCTGAAACCGAATATGTCAAAGACAAGCTCAGAGGCTACGGATACATCAGAGACGAGACGCGGGGAGACCTAGAGAAAAAGATCGAATACGCGCTCAACTGGACCAGAGATTTCATGGAGATCAAGGAGAGAGCTGTAGAACTGAGTGAAAAGGAAACCGCGGCGATTAAGGAGCTCATTCAAGCCCTTCAAGTTGAGGTGGAAGAAGATCAGATACAGGGCGCTGTCTTCACCATCGCGAGGAAACACTCTATCCCACCTAGGCGGTTTTTCAAAACTCTTTACGCTATACTTTTAGGGGTGTCTGAAGGTCCAAGGTTTGGTCCCTACATCGTTTCTATGGGAAAAAGAAACGTGACTGAAGCGTTGGAGAGAGCGCTAGAGAAGTAAGATGATAGTTTCGGGTAAGACAATCAAATTAGCGTACGCCTTTGCACAATTTAAGCATAAGTGCTTATGCCTTTTACGTGACAAGAATCCTTAATACAAGTTGAAGACGATTAATTAGTTCAAACAATGACCAGTGACCATCCTTGTCTTACATGTTCGTCTGTCCCCAATGCAGTAGACCGCACACGAAAGAAGAGTACACAGACAGCAAGTTTTGTCGAGAGTGCGGCAAGTTTCTTACCTACCGCAACAAGGTGAGGATATCTTCGTTGAAGGGACAGAAGCCAAAGAGTAAAGAATGGACTTTGTTTCCCTACAACCCCTATCCGCAACAATTAGAGTTCATGAAGGACATAAAAAATGTGGTGGGCAACCAATGGATTTTGGTGGCTGAAGCCTGTAATGGTTTCGGAAAAACCGTGTGTGCTCTAGCCAGCATCTTACCCACGAACCGCAAGATCGTCTACGCCACCAGAACCCACGAGCAAGTACGCCAGGTTCTGCTTGAAGTGGAACACATAAACAGAAGCTCAGGAAAAGGCTTTTCAGCGGTTAATCTAGCCAGCAGACAACACCTATGTCTGAACGAAAAGTGCAGCAAACTTTCTGCTATAGAAGCCTTGGAAGCCTGCCGATTTCTGAAAGAAGCTGGCCAATGTCCCTACAAAACAGAAATCGATTTACTTAGCTCATCCCTCCCATTGGTGTTGTCCATAAGGAAACTTAGAAGACAGGGAAAACTTAGAAGAGTTTGCCCCTATTTCCTAGCGAGGAAGGCAGCTGAAAACTGCACTGTTATTGTGGCTCCCTACCAGTACATCTTCAATGAACATATCAGAAGACGGGTTAAACTGGAGCTCAGTGGCAGAGTTCTAGTCTTCGATGAAGCCCACAACGCTGATAAAATCGGTCAAGACGCCTTAAGCGACACCCTTTCCGAGCGAGCCTTGAACAACGCCAAGCGGGAGTTAGAAGCCGTAGAGGCTTCCTCCGAATTCATCGACAACCTAGCTGCCTACTTGGACAAACAAGTTTCAGAGAATGCTTCAATTAAACCTGGCTTGGAACTATGTAAAGACTTGGAACAAGTTCTAGATGTGAAAGAGCTCTCCTCGTTTGCAGCTTCCTTTTCAGATGTTGTGGAGGAAATTCGAAACCACAAAACACAGAAGGGAGACTACCCAGTTTGCTTCCTGAACGGAGTGCTCAACTTTCTCAGGCATGTAGACTCCAGTCCGGGGCAAAGCTACGTAGCCGTCTACCGAAGATCATTCTACGGCTTCAACCTCGTGGAATATCGATGCCTAGACCCCAGTTTAGCCATAAAACCAGTAGTAGAGAAGGCTCTAGGGGCATTAATCATGTCTGGAACCCTCTCTCCCCTCGAACTTTTCACTGAAATCTTGGGACTGACAGAAGCGGAGAAGCGGACTTACTCTGCCATAGCAAACTTGGAGAACGTACGCACCATAATAGACCCTTCAGTTACAACCCGCTTCACAGAAAGAAGCGAAGAGATGGTCCGTCGCTATGGGGAAAGGCTTTCCAAACTGGTTAACAAAGTTCCCAATGGAGTTCTGGTTTTTTTTCCTCAAAGAAGACTCATGCTTGAGAACCTAAACTACTGGCGACAAATTGGAATCATAGAAAAAATCGGTGACCTGTCTTTTCTCGAGGGAAAGCCCCTATTTGTAGAGGGAACTCGAGCAATAGAAAACAGGAGAGTTGTGGAAGAATACAAGGAAGCAGCTAAGAAAGGTAAAGGCGCCGTGTTATGCGGTGTCTTCAGAGGAAGAAACGCAGAGGGCTCCAACTTTCCCTACGAGGAAGCCCGGGGAATTTTCTTAATAGGTGTTCCCTACGCTGACTACAGTGACCCCGTGGTTAAGGCTCAAATAAGGTACTTTAACAGCAAGAGAAAAAACATGGGAGAAAGATGGTATATCATGGACGCCTTCAGGGCGGCTAACCAAGCCATGGGCAGAGGAATCAGACATAGAGATGACTGGTGTAACTTCATCCTTATGGACCATCGTTACCAAACACATCAAAAACTCATTTCCAAGTGGGCAGTTGCAAACGGTGTTCAAAAAATCTCTCTTTGATGTGCACCCGACAAACAGGCAAAAAAGTTTCAACAAACATATCTTGAATTCAACATTTTCTTCATAGTTGTGTATAGTCTAGTAGTCGTAAATATCTGTTACGTTTCTATGCAAGTCTTATTTATGCTACTCTAAAACCGTTTCAGCAGTTGATTAAACTAAACTACTCTGTTCATTAGCAATTAGAATGATTCTTTTTCCTTATTAACTACTCTTTCAATCTCGGTAATATGCCAAAAGCTGTTAATCTAGATGTCACGTACTAAACAATTCGAATTGCTACAGTAATAACCATGTTCCTCTTCATACTCTAATTCGTTACCGCACCACATACAAACATCTTCATTACGCATTTTTCCGAATTCTTTCTCAATCTCTTCTATGGTTAACCATTCTTCTTCTTTTACTAATGCTTCAAACCTCGAATTTTTCCTACTCATTTTTCATCACTTTGTTTTGGTGAGGGTAGGATACAACCATCTTCCTCTCCTCCAAGATTTGTATGATTTAAGTATGTTGTTTTCCTACCTCGCTTAAACCGTGAATATTGTGATACTGTATAAATTTGCGTGTGAACAGAAAAAACAGACAAGAGATTACACCTACAGAAAAAGGCGAAATGGTAATCCCTATTCTTTATTCTATATAAAGATAGTGTTAAAACGTAACCAGTTATTATCCATAGTCTAGTATTCTTTTTTGCAGAGCCCCTTCTTTCAATCCTATGACGTATTCTATTACATCGTTTGGTTTCTTGAACCGCAGTTTGATGAGTTTTTTGAAGCCCCAGCCAGAACATTTTATGCTTGAGATCACGGAGGCTATAGTAACTGACTTCATCAAATCTTCAGTCTGTTTATAGGCTGCCAAGAAGGCTCCACACCATGTGTCTCCCGCTCCTGTAGTGTCCACAACATTCTTGAGAGGAACGTTTAAAGCGGGAATCATCTGTATTCCAATGTCTTCTCCCTTTATTATAGCGCCCAGCTCTCCTAACGTGATAATCAACATTTTAGCTTTCAGAAGTCTCAGCGCAGTTGAAATAGAATCTGTTTGAGCCAAAGCTTTAGCTTCTGTTTCGTTTAGAATGAAAAAGTCAGCGTTTAAAGCAAGATTCGTGAGGATTGTTCTGGTTCTTCGGCTTTTCTTGATGTAGTCTATCCATGTGTTAATTGAAATTCTGGTTTTCGGTGAATCTCTGCGCACTCTTTCAAAAATCTTCGCCACTTTAGTTGGAGTCATAGGCGATACGTGGACAATGCTGTTAGCTGCAAACAGTTTAGTTGGGATAGATGAAGCCGTTATTTTGGAGCCTGCGCCAATATCAGTCTTCAAGTATTGTGCGTCGCCGCGTTCATTATATTTAATACTGAATTCTGTGGAAGGCTTGTTAAAGGTTCTCACATGTTTAGAATTGAAAGGGCTGAAGACGTCAGCGAACTTGTAGTCCTTTCCAACAGCTGACACTAACGTTATCCTTTTGAGCAGAGTTTTAGCTGCCATGGCAGCGTACAAAGCAGCTCCTCCAGGTTGAACTTTAACGCCCTGCGGGTTTTCCACTTGGTCGATAGAAACGTGGCCAACAAACATGAGATCGCAAGTCAACAACAAGCTCTCCCTTTACAATAGGCTAAACGTCTACCTTGCTTGAAAAGACTTTTGAAAAATACTGGTTTTACTCGTCTTACGCTTCCATGTCCGCCTAAGTCCTATTTCAACTTCCCAAAAAATCAACAAATTGAGAATAAAACAACAGCAAACGCTATTTAAGCATCTATCAAACAGGCTTCAAGAACACGCAACTTTAGCAAGTGCGAGGGCAGCATTTTTTTTGAAGCCTACAGTCTCTCAGAATTCTAAGTGAACTAAAAATGGGGGAGTTTCTCTAAAAGATCCCTAGCTTTTTCTTCTTCTCTGGTTCTTCCTTTTTTTCGTCGCTTTCAGGTATTTGTTCATCTTTTTTCCGGAACACGCTTGAAGGTTCTTCCTTCTCCTCTTCCACTGTGTCTTTTTTGTTTTCCATTTCTTCCTTCGCTTTCAGGATGGCCTCGGATAATGACAACCTTTTTGGTTCTCTCGTTTTATCTTCTGGTTCCTTTTTCTCTGAAAACTTATTTGGGTTTTTCATTCTATCTTCTAGTTCCCTTTTTTCAATGCGAAGACCAGCAACTGCATCTCCTTTTTCTTTCATCTTTTTCTCCAACTCGTGGATCAACACTTTTTCTCTAAGAATTATTATATCTTCTTCCACGGTCTTGTGTTCATCATCAATCGCTGCTAGTCTACTCTCCAATTCAGTTCTTAACTTCTGAAGCCTTTCCAGCTCCTTAGATGTGTCAGTCATCTTTGTTTTCCTCATCCTTTGTATTCCTACAAAGAATAAAAATAGTTTATGACGTTGAAATCCATATTACAAAACTTTCTTTTGACTATACGCGTGCATCAAGACTAGAATTATTTCAGCCGTTCGAAAAAAGCCTTTAAAATGATCAAGCGCGCAACCAGTTAACTTATGTATGTATGGTTTGTTTTGTCAAAATCTCTCACTATTTCCATTGCTCGTTTTGATGATGCTGAAAATTGACCGAGAGGAATGTTTTCGAGAATAGATCGCGGTCCTTTCTTTGCCATAACTGAAACAATGGAATTTTCGCCAAAGGATTCTTTTGAAACTTGGTAGACGAGAGAGCGGACTTCTGATTCTGGAATATGGCCAAGAGCGTGAAGATACTCATGAAGCAAGAGGGTATACACGAAAGCATTTACTATTGGCCTAGATTTCGTTGCTCCTTCAACAATTTCTATGAGAGCACGATTCAAAACGATGTTGTTGGTTCCAAGAGGATGGTAAGCTCCCACGTTTAATGAAAGATCATCAAGGAAAAGCATCATGCCTACTCTACGTTCTCCTAACGTGTTTCTAACAGTGTCTTTTACTAATTCCCAGACTTCACTGAACCCTTGAGCTTCGTCGAGTCTAGAACCATATGTTCGTGCACTCGAAGGATTTACCTTCTCATTATCTTCGATGTTTGTTTGTGCATAGAACATCTCATGCGCCACAAATAGAACATGACTTACGGCATATTTTAACCTTATGCCACACACGTCCACGTTCCCATCATCGATTTCCTAACAATCCTAAAAAATTTCTACATAAAACCAATTAAGGTGTAAGTCTAAACCGGTCTCTCGGAAACAGCACAACCTCCCGGATGTTCTGTTTTCCAGTAAGCATCATCATCATTCTTTCAAGGCCAACAGCCCACCCCGCGTGAGGCGGCATACCATAATCAAATACCTGCAGGTGGTGCTTGAACGATTCTGGGTGCAGTCCCTGCTTCTCCAATCTTTTGACCAAAAGGTCTTTTGAGTGGACACGGGTTCCCCCAGAGGCAAGCTCTATCCACTTCCACATCAAATCGAAAGCCTCACATAACTCAGGTTTATCGTTCCGTGGTTTTATGTAGAAGGGCTTCGGTTTAGTGGGCCAGTCGGTTATGTAATAGAAGTAAGGGTGAACTTCGCCCAGCGTTCTGAATGCGGGGGTGGGAATGTCCTCTCCCCAAGGAATTTCTATTCCTTTTTTCCCAAGGTCTTCAATGATTTTGGTGTAGGTAAAGCGTTTAAACGGAATTTTCGGCACTTCAATCTTGTGTTTAAGGATTTTCAGTTCATTTTGACAGCGTTTCTTCACTTTCTTACACACGTGGTGCACCATTTCTTCAAGCACCTGCATCACGTCATCCGCAGTTGCAAATCCCTGTTCGATGTCAACGGAAATAAATTCGCTCAAATGACGTCGTGTATGGGACTCTTCAGCTCTGAAAAAGGAGCCTATTTCAAAAACTCTGTCCAAAGCCAAAATCAACTGTTCTTTATACAGCTGGGGGCTTTGTGCAAGAAAGGCTTCACGTCCAAAGTAATCAACGGGAAAGAGGGCAGCTCCTCCTTCAGTGGCAGAAGCGATTATCCTTGGCGTATGCACCTCTATGAAGTCTTGATCAGACAAGAATTCACGTATGGCTGCTAGCGCGATGTGCTGAATTCTAAATACGGTTTTATTTTCGTCTCGGCACAAGTCAAGAACACGGGCGTCCAGTCGCACATCGATTTGCGCTGGAGTTCGACCTGTCACGTCCAAAGGCAACGGGTGCTGGGCTACTCCAAGTATTCGAATCTCGCTGGGAACGATTTCGATTCCTCTCGGGGTTTGCTCGGTTTTTTTAACTGTTCCTTTCACTCCGATGCTGTACTGTCGTTGTAGGGATTCAGCTTTTTTGGCTAAGTTCTCGCTAACCTTTTTGCGTGGAATTATTATCTGAATTGTTCCTTCTCTGTCTTGTAGAATCACAAACCGTATGGCGCCCAAGTCTCGGATGTCTCGAACCCAGCCTAAAACAATGACTTCTTTTCCGTCTAACTCAGGCTTCACGTCAGTTGAATAATGAGTTCTGCGCCAGTCTCCCAGTTGATCAGTTTCCATACGGTGACCTCGGTCATCTCGCAAATTCCACTCTAATGGTTATTCCGCGAACCTTTTTAGCGATTTCCTTCAGTGCCTCCATTTTGATGAGGGTCAGTTTCCTTCTTCGCTTTTTTAGAATTACTCGGGTTTCAGTGGTTCCGTCGGGTATCCAGATGGTGTTTATTGTGACGATGTTCAATGGCGCAAACAGGTCTTCCAAGAATTTTCTGTTATCCACTCCGTGTTCCAAAACGTGAATCGTCTTCCCGATTTTTTCTCCCATTTCTCTTACGATTTTTCCACCGTAGCTTAGTAAACGGGCTACGTCGCCTCGTCCCACGATCACAGCTAAAATATCGTTTGCTTCTATTGCCTTGTGAAAGCGCATGTCTTGGAGAGTAGGGTATTTGTTTTCAAGGGACAAAAGTAAGCGGCCGACTTTTAGGTCTACGTCTGTTACCTTTCCTGACTTGAGTTTTGTCTGGCATTTGGAACATAGTATTCCACTCTTTAAGCAGAAGTCACAGATGTTGGCCATCTTCGGCATGTACCTATCATCATCCTCATCAACGAAGCGTATCATACACACAAAGCGCTAACGTCATATAAACTTACCGAGCATACACGACCAGATTCTTTACTTACTGTTCACTAACCTTAACGTTGCATGCGTATCATTTATTCAAAATTGTGCGCGTGCAAGTTCATGCTGTGAGTAATTTCTTTTTCGCTATTATTCTTTCTATCCATTTCTTAGCGCCTATTTTCCGGCTGATTTCCAAGGCTTGATCTAGATGGCTGTGGGCTTTTTCTCTGTCTCCTTCCTGGTTTCGCTGTAGGTACGTTGAGCCGTATTCGTAGAGGGTTTGGATCAGTTCGGGAAGAGCGCCCATGGCTTCAAATTCTCTCTTGCTTTTTTCGAAAAACTCTATCGCAGATTCCCAGTCTTTTTGACTGCTAAGCAGCATTCCCTTCACCCTGTTAGCCATAGCCATGTAAAGTTTGCTTTTTGATTTAACTGCGACCTCGTATGCTTCATCAGCTAGGTCTTTTGCCTTCTTGAACTCACCCGTCTTTAGATGCACTTCGGAAAGCCAAATGTATGGTACAAAACCCGAATATGCTGACTGCACGGGGCAGCGTATTTTTCCTCCAATTTTCTGCATGACTTTGATCTGCTTCTGAAGGATTTCTTCAGCTTTCCCGTATTCTTCCTTTTCGTAGCATAAACGACCAAGTGATGAGTTGAGAAAAGCAAGCAACCACAATGCATGTAACCTTTCGACAATTTCTAAGGCGTGCGTGTAGTATTCATACGCCTTGTCCCATTCTCCCGTAGTTCGATACGCGGTTCCAAGTATTATTAGTGCAAAAGAAAGGCTACTAAGATCGCCGGTTTTCTTGGTTATCTGTATTACTTCTTCTGCTATCTCCATGGCTTTTTGCAAGTCTCCGGAAAGCAGATGTGCCCACGCTTTCCATCCCATCATCGCACCTGACCAACTCATGAAGCCCACTTTCCTATAGAACTCCAATCCCTCCTCCGAATATTCTATGGCTCTAGGAAAATCTCCAAGCGCGATATAGTACATAGGAAGGTAAAAGTACCCGTTCGCTACATCTTCGGGATAATTGTTTTCTTTAGCAATTTTCATGCCCTTCTCAACGTACTTAATAGCCTTTTGTAAGTCAACAAGTTCCATGAATACACCCTCAATATAACATTCTGCTTTGGTTGATAGGTTACCCAGTTTCTCAGCAAGGCTGAGTGCCTTGCGCCCAAGAGAGATGGCTTCAGAGTAATTTCCCAAGTAGAAAATGTGTATGTGTGCCATCCATTCGTAAATCTCAGCTAATTCGGGACTTTCACGCTCTTTTTCCAGAATTTTTGCGGCTTCATTGAGGTTGGTTAAAGCTTCGTTGTATCTTCCAAGTGCGAATGTGAGAATTTCTGTCATTTTATTATAAACTCTAGCCAGCCCTCTTCTGTCTTCGGTTTCTTTCAGCAAGATCACTGCTTCGTTAAAATGCTCTAAGCTGGCTTCAAATTCCATGTTCCACCACTTCAGATTTCCCAAAGTCTCTAGCACATGGGCTTTCTCCTTTACATCACCACCAGTCCTATCTAAGAGGTTTAAGGCTGACTCGAAGTAAGAGGTAGCCTCTTCATTGGCATACACTGTCATCGCTCTGTCTCCTGCCTTCAAGAAGTACTTCAAAGCCTTTGCGTCGTTTCTCCCTTCTATAAAATGATGCGCAAGCTCATCCGCATGCTCCTCAAGATTCTTAGCATGCAACTTCTCTAGAATCTGGCCAATCTGAAGATGAAGACGTCTCCTCCGAACTGTAGTCACATTTTCATACAGCACATCTCGAACCTGATTGTCGACAAAAGCATAAATTTCCCCTGTGGGAACACGACGCTCCTGGATCAATCCATTCCTCAAGCATTCGTCTAAGTGAGTGACAAGCTGATCCTCTTCTAGGCCAGTAATCTCCCTGAGTACTTGAAAATCAAACTCTCGTCCCACAACAGCTGCCAAACTCAAAGACCGCTGACACGCTTCATCTAGACGCTCAAGGCGCTGCGTCACCACAGCCCTAACCGTCTTAGGAATCCGAATCCTAGAAACGTCAGGCACAGTCCATCCTTTGTCTCCAGGCTGAACCATCCGTTCCTCAGCTAGGCTACGGAGAATCTCCTCCACAAAGAAAGGATTGCCCCCACTCTTCTCATACACAAGTTTTGCCAATTTTGGAGGTACTTTGTCACCAAACGTCTGCTTCACCATCACCCCAACTTCTGAAGTCTCCAACCGCCTTAGAGGCAATGTCTGAAACAGCCGTTCCCGGTTCATGTCTAGCAGGCACCCTGACAACGCCTTCCTTTCCTCTAACTCCAAGTCACGATAGGCTCCTACAATCGTTAATCGCTCCTGCCTCAGACTTTGTCCGAGATGACGCAACAAATGCATCGTTGAGAGATCAGCCCATTGAAGATTGTCTAGAAACAGAACCAGTGGTGTCTCCTTAGATGCATTAATGAAGAAATGGGTTACGGCCTTAAACAAGCGGAGGCGTTCTCCCTCAGGTGTAAGAGAAGGCAGAGAAGGAACTACTCCAAGCTTCGACACAGCGTCTGGCACCAACTTGACAATTTCTGCTGAATAGATACCTGCAACCTTATACAACAGTTCGGGCTGCGATCGACGGAAATACTCCCCAATAATCTGCACCCACGGCCTGTAGGGCAGAGCACCCTCCCTGTAACAATTCCCAACAAGAAACAGAGCACCCCTAAGTTTGGCGTAGGCTTTCAACTCCATGAGCAACCTAGTTTTTCCAATACCCGCTTCACCAGTTACAAAGACGAGGCTTCCTTCACCTCTGAGAACATCGTCCAAGCGATCCTTCAAAGTCGACAGCTCATCCTCCCTGTTAACTAGAGGCCGAGCCCAAATCGGCTCAGGAGACGGCAAGCCAACAGTAGGCTGAACCGTTACTCCTGGCTTAGCAACTGC
>CP070759.1:733974-751091 GCA_020348945.1 Candidatus Bathyarchaeota archaeon | reverse complement strand
GCGGGGAACAGGACGCAAAGATGAAGATGGCGTTAAGCTGCACAGCTTTCAAAAAAGACAGCCTTGTGTTAGATGTTGGCTGTGGAACTGGCTTGCTCTTTGAACGTGTGGGAAAGTCGGTAAGACTTCTCGTGGGTCTGGATATATCGTCAAGAATTCTGAAGGAGGCGAAGAGACGCGTGAAACGATTTCCCACAACAGCGGTTGTTCGCGCTGACGCTGACTTCACTCCCTTCCGAAGCGATGTTTTTGACGTAACTTTTGCTATGACTCTTTTGCAGAATGTGCCTGATCCGTTAGTGGCGCTTCGTGAAATGAAAAGGGTTAGCAAGGACCGTGCGTTCATTGCTATTACTGGATTGAAAAAGGAGTTCTCTCGAGAGGCTTTCGTGAAGTTGCTTCAGAGAGTGAGGTTGAATGTTTCAGTTATGGAATCGAGTGGTGAACTAAAGGGTTATGTTGCTATGTGTTGGAAGGGGAGAAAACACTTAAAAGAACGCTTTGGCTCGTATTGAATGGGAACTGAAAATGCCGACGCACGGAGCTTTATCAAAAGCGGGAAAAGTCAGGTCGCAGACTCCAAAAATTGAATCCACTCCAAGAAGAAGCCGAATTCCTAGGATACGGTGTCGACGAAACTACGAAAAAAGAATAATTCTTCAACGGGATGTTGGGCAAAGCACGGGTGATAAGTCTCGAAGGCGGAGACGGCGGCGGCGGTAATCGCAAGATTCTATTTCAAATGTTCTGGCTGATCTGTTCGAAGTTTTAGGTCACCACATCCATGCGGTGTAGTTCATCTCAGAGGCTTTCTTTTGTTTGTTTCAGTCTTTGTCTCTGTTCCACGTACTCATCGCCGCTGATCTTGCCAGCTTTAAAGTTTTTATTGCGTTTCTATATTTGGGTGTCTATGTCTCCTAGTCTGGCTTTGAACGGGTCTACGTAAGATATGGCGGTTGCTGGCTTCATAAGCTGGGTTTGGGCTCCAATGAAGGTAGAATGTTGAAACAGGTTTTTCTCAAAAACAGCTTGCACTAAAATGGGGAAGGGCTAGAAAGAAAAAGAGAAACCTATTAGAGAGAATAAACAAACAACCACCACAAGACACTTTCACAGGGACGAACCTTGGGAAAATGCCAAATCTGCCATGAACGCTCACCTCTAACCTCAAGCCACCTAGGAGTCTGCCTAAAATGCATCCGACAAAAACCAGAAGCCCTCAAAATAACAGACAAAGTTCACGCAGAGACCCGAGAAAAATTCGACCTCCCACCAAAACCACCACAAGACTCCAACGGAATCCCATGCGGCATGTGCTCCAACAACTGCAGAATCCCAGTCAACGGCAAAGGCTTCTGCGGCCTAGTCTTCAATATAAACAACCGACTGATCCGAAAGGGAGGAATCCCGGAAAAAGGAATCCTCCAATGGTACTACGATCCTCTGCCCACCAACTGCGTCGCTTGGTGGTTCTGCCCAGGATGCACTGGCGCAGGCTACCCAAAATATTCCCATAAGCGAGGCGCAGAAACAGGCTACGCTAATCTCGCTGTTTTCTACGGAAGCTGTAGCTTCGACTGTCTTTTCTGTCAGAACTGGCACTACCGAAACCTAGCAGCCAACCTTCAATCAGTGATGAGTGCGGAGAGCTTGGCAGCCAAGGCTGACGCCCATGTCTCATGCATATGTTTTTTCGGGGGAGACCCTTCAGTGCAGATGCCGCACGCCCTGAAAGCAAGCCGCTTAGCGTTGGAAGAGGCAAGAACTGAAAAACGCATCCTCAGAATCTGCTGGGAGACAAACGGATACTGGAAAAGAGAACTCGCCTTAAAGGCAGCTGAGCTCTCCCTTAACAGCGGCGGAAACATCAAGTTCGACCTGAAGACTTGGAACGAAAACCTAAACAAAGCTCTGTGCGGAGTTTCAAACGCGCCCACCCTCCAAGACTTCCGAACGATTGGCGAGAAGTTTTTCAAAGAACGCTCCGAACTGCCCATCCTAACCGCCAGCACCCTGCTGGTTCCCGGATACGTGGATGTCGAAGAGGTTCGCGGCATAGCAAGATTCATAGCGGAAGTAGACCCGAAAATCCCTTACACTCTGCTGGCCTTTTATCCCCAATATGTGCTCACAGATCTGCCCACTACGAGCCGAGAACTTGCCTGCAAATGTCGAAACGCTGCCGAAGAACACTTAGAAAACGTTAGGATAGGAAACGTTCACCTGGTCACTTAGCTGCCCTCTTTAGTGT
Organism: Candidatus Bathyarchaeota archaeon; assembly: GCA_020348945.1. GTDB lineage: Archaea > Thermoproteota > Bathyarchaeia > Bathyarchaeales > Bathyarchaeaceae. The sequence continues at coordinate 748,840 of CP070759.1, read as the reverse complement.
ATGTTTGTTCTACAATACTACAAAAACGTTTATTAACTGTTAAGATTTAATATATTTATTAGCGATCCACTGACGGCAGGCGAAAAACAACGCAGAAATCCCCAAGTCTTATTTGTCCATACACTGAATGTAACAAGGCTATTCAAAAGCCTCTCCTCTTAATCGACTCCTTAAAGACGCATCGAGAAACCTATTACGCCTGCCCCCACTGCAACTCGCCACTGGACATCACGGTTAAAAACGGGAAAGGTTCAAACCCTGTTTCAGTTGAAGCATCTAAGAGCTCAAAGGGGGTAACTCCTTCAGAATGTTCACACCACTTGGGACATTTGAAAAATCTTGCAAGAGATGCTACGTTTCCAGATGAATGTTTGACTTGCCCAGCGATAATGAAGTGTGTGTGCAAAAAATAGTAAGCTATGAAAGGCGAAGAATTGGGGTTTAACGTTTAGCCGCCGTGTGAAACAGGGATGAGAACGATTTCGTCGTCCTTGTTAAGCTCTGTTTTCATTCCCTCTAAAACGCTGATTTCTTTTCCGTTCACAAGGATGAGCGCGTTTGGCTGCGGGCCTTTTAGCTCTGGATCAATTAATGCCTCCTTAAATTCAGGTGAAAATTCTTCAACAAGCTTCTGAATCATCTTTCTAACGATTGCAGGTTTTTCTTCAAGTTCCACGAGAAGCTTGCTTTTTCCAGAGAGCACTCGAAAGACCCCTATGAGCCTCACCTTCACGCTGATAACCATGTTGATTCCCTCTGTTCGCCAGCTCGGTTAATCTGTTCTTTCGCCAGTGAAGAGTTCTACAATGTCTTTTGCGGTTCGAAGGAGGTCATCTGCCTGCTTGAATGCCTTCTCGCTTTTTGATTCCGATGTTTGCATGACTTCGTGAATAGTTCGTTCAATTCCCACGAGACATTTCAGAACAGGATTTGCAATTAGCCGTTTCTTGTATATGGTTTGGCGGACGATTGTTTCGATAGAAGAGGGGTCGCCTAGACTGTAATAGATTGCTGCTTGGGCTTTTTTCACGGCTTCTAAGATTAGGCTTGAAGCCATGTAGGGCGTTTTTTGAGCCGCGATTAGTTCTGCCTCTGCCTCTCTGAGGTAACGTAAAGCCCAGCCTTTTTGGTAGTCGTTTATCAGTGACATGTTTGGTCTCATCTTGTTGTGACTGTTATGTTATTTCGTTTTCTTCTTCTTGTTTAGCGGCTACTAATCGAGTTATGTAGCCAGCTATTCTGTTTGTTATTTTTGGTGAAGAGGTTTCGATGAGAGATTTAACGAGTTTTTTGTTGTCTTCGAAGTTGGTTGTGAATTTGTCGGGGTATTGTGCCACCAGTTCCCGGGATATCTTCTTCACTTTCTCCGGCCGCACTTTGCCCAAGTCTTCACCTGCCCTTTCACCATCGAACTATTTTCCTTCGCCTTCATACTGATTATTCAATAGTATAAGCTTTATTGAGACAACGGCTATTCCAAGAGTATGACACTTGGATAGTCGCCTCTATGCTGGCTTGTATTTTTAACTTAGGAATCTAAGATGTTTTTTGCGCTTTCAGTGAAAGTTATTCCGAAGAGGTTGGTGAAGTTTTGAAGAATTTGGTCAGCAACCTCGGTTTCCTTCATCTCTTTTATTTTGGCTATGGTTTTTGCGACGAGAGGGATAAAGGCTGGGGTGGTCATCTTGCCTTTAAATGGGCCTCGAAAGCTAACTGGGCCATCAGTTTCAGTTAGTAAGTTCGTTAAGGGAATTCGTTTAATGATTTCTTGTGTGTGATTAGAGTACACTGAGGGCGGGCCTTCAGTGATGTAGTAGCCGCGGTCGACGATTTGAGGCAACAATGTTATGGGGCGGCTGAACCAGTGTAAGAGAACTTTTTTCACGTTGTATGAGGGGAGGAGGCTGACAATTTGAGGGGTTGTTCCTCTGGAGTGGATGATGACGGGTAGAGATTTTTTCTCAGCTGCGGAGAGCATTTCATGGAATACTTTGAGTTGTGAATCCAAGGGTTCGTTATTTGTGTATTGGTGGTCTAAGCCGATTTCGCCCACGGCGACTACTTTTCCGTTGTGTATTTCGTGTTGGAGAATCAGGTCTACGGTTTCCTGTGTCTCATTGGGTGACAGGTGTTTCACGTTCCATGGATGTATTCCTAGGGCGGAGTAAACGATGTTGGGGTGTTCTTTGGCTAGTTGGAGGGAGCTGAGGCTGGTTTGGAGGTTCATGGAGTTGGAGACCAAGGCGGCAACGTTGGACTGTTTTGCATCTTCTAAAACTTCGCTTATTTTCTGGTTATACTTTGGGTCTGAAAGGTGAATGTGGGCGTCCACAAGTTTCATAGTTATCCTTCAACCGCAATTGTACGCTCAACCAAGTTTTATAACTTATCTCTGTCGACATCAATGAAAGAAAACGAAAAATAACAATTTCCTCTTTTTTGCCCTGAAGCGCCATTTTTTGGGAAAAATTCGTTTTCAACATACCTTTTCACTATATGATCCAAATATGCCGTGTCAGTCGCGGGGATTGGGTCCCAAAACTACACTCCTTCACAACCTTAACACTACTTTCAGAGAAAAACACTGTTATCAACATATCACTGTGATTAAACTCCAAATAGAAACATTCTAGAAAGAACCTACGAAGGGCAAAACCTAAAAACGCTGACACATCTTGTAAGAGAAAAGATAAATCCCGCCACAAAAAAAGAAACACAACATCAATATTAAAGTTAAAAATGCCATGCGTACGCAAAATAAGTGACCCACCATGAACAACCAAAACTGGCACTCCCTCCAAATCGAAGAAACCCTGCAAAAACTCAACACAGACAAAAAGAAAGGACTAACCACCGATGAAGCCACCCATCGACTAGAACAATATGGCCCCAACACACTACAGGAAGAAAAAAAACGCAAAATACTAGATCTAATCATCGACCAATTCAAAGACGCCTTCGTAATCATGCTGCTGATAGCCGCTATCCTATCATATGTAGTAGGAGAGACGCAAGGAGAAGGAGTTGCAGATGCCATACTCATAGCCATCATCGTTGTCCTTTCTACAATCATCGGTTTCATTCAGGAATATCGATCAGAGAAAGCCCTAGAAGCCATGAGAAAAATGACCGCCCCCACCGCTCGTTTAATACGAGACGGAAAAGAAACAATGATACCCTCTAGAGAAGTAGTTCCCGGCGACATTGTACTTCTAGAAGCAGGAGACCGAGTGCCCGCTGACGCACGTTTACTTGAAATAGCCAGCTTGAAAACAGATGAAGCTCCATTAACAGGTGAATCCACTCCAATAGAAAAATCCATGAACCTTGTCAGTGCAAAAACGTCTGTAGCTGACAGAAAAAACTCGATTTTCATGGGAACCCACACAGTTTTCGGACGAGGAAAAGCCGTAATCACATCCACAGGCATGAACACGGAATTCGGAAAAATCGCTGGAGCAGTTCAAGCCATGGAAGAGGAAAAAACTCCCCTCAAAACGAAACTGGATGCCTTCGCCAAAAAACTAGGCCTAATCATCATAGGCTTATGCGTAGTAATATTCGTGCTAGAAATCGTTGAATACGGCATTGGGATGACCGCTCTGGTTGAAGCCTTCATGACAGCCATCGCACTAGCCGTATCAGCAGTTCCAGAAGCCCTACCAGCCCTAGTAATCGTAACCCTTGCCCTCGGCGCACGAGACCTCGCAAAACGAAACGCCGTTGTTAGAAAACTCGCATCAGCTGAAACCTTAGGCTCCACAACAGTCATATGCGCCGACAAAACCGGCACCTTGACAAAGGGTGAAATGACTGTGCGCAAACTCTACGCCAACCGTCAGCTGGTAGAAGTTACAGGAGTCGGCTACAGATCAGAAGGCGAATTTCATCTAGATGGCAACCCAATAAACCCCCAGAAAGACGACCACTTGAATCTGCTACTGAAAATCGGCACCTTATCCAACAACGCCGGTTATGACGGGCAAGAAATCACGGGAGACCCCACAGAAGGTTCCCTAATCGTAGCTGCAGCCAAAGCGGGAATAGAAAGAAAGAGCTTAGAAGAACAGTATCCCCGTGTAAACGAAATGCCCTTCAGTTCTGAAAGAAAACGAATGACCACAATCCACACCACACCAGAGGGAAGAAAAGTTGCTTACGTGAAGGGAGCCCCAGAAGTGGTTCTAGAACGCTGCACCCACATTTTCGAAGACGGCCAAGCGAAGAAGCTTAGTGAAGAAAAGAAAAAGGAAATTCTTGAAGTCAACGAAAAAATGGCTACCGAAGCTTTGCGCATACTGGGGATGGCTTACATAGAATTACCTAGCAACATGAAACAGTTCACTGAAGAAAACGTGGAAAAAAACTTGACTTTCGTGGGCTTAGAAGGCATGATTGACCCGTCGAGAGAAGAAGCCAAAAAGGCGGTTGGTCTTTGCAAAAAAGCTGGAATAAAGAACATAATGATTACCGGAGACCACAAACTAACAGCTGTAGCCATAGCAAAGGAACTCGGTATAGCAGAAGACGGCAAACGCACTGTCGCTTTAACTGGAACCGAGTTAGATGAACTAAGCGACGAAGAATACGACAAGATAGTAGAAGATGTAGTAGTCTACGCCAGAGTTTCTCCAATGCACAAACTCAAGATAGTTGACGCCTTGAAAAAGAAAGGAGAAATCGTGGCCATGACAGGCGACGGAGTAAACGACGCACCAGCCCTAAAAAGCGCAGACATAGGCGTAGCCATGGGCATAACAGGAACCGACGTAAGCAAAGAAGCAGCGGACATGGTGTTGGCAGATGACAACTACGCAACATTAGTAAACGCCGTGGGAGGAGGACGAACAATCTTCGACAACATACGAAAATACATCAGATTCTTAATCGCCTGCAACTTCGACGAACTAGTTGTTATAGGCGGATGGACCCTTGCCGGTTTCCCCCTCCCAATGCTTCCCATCCAGATTCTGTGGATAAACCTAGTCACAGACGGCCCCCCAGCAATCGCCTTAAGCGTTGACCCCCCAGCCAAAGGTATTATGGAGAGACCTCCTCGCGACCCGAAGGCAGGAATATTTCATGGAATGTTTGGCTTCATGCTCGTTTCGTTTCTATGCCAATCCATAGGGAGTTCAATATGCTTTGCCTACGGCATGTTCATACTTGGGTCGTACGAGAAAGCAATAACAATGACCTTCATGCAAGCCGCGCTCTTCGAATTGTTCGTCATTTGGAATTGCCGATCAGAAACGCATTCGATATGGAGATTGGGCAGAAGCGGTCTGCGAAACAAATTCTTTGTTTTGGGCACAATAGCCGTTATCATATTAACGGTTAGCTTACCTTACATCCCTGTTATCGGAACTGCATTCCATCTGGTTCAGCTGACTATATACGAGTGGGCCATCGTCCTCTTCGTAGCCAGCTGGGGCTTATGGATAGTGCTTCCAGAACTCTTCATGAGAAGAAAAATTCTACGCTAACCCTCTCTCAAACAGCTTCATCAAGCTCGCAAAACTTATAAAAGAAGCTCATATCTTATGAACGGCAAGTCTTCAAAGAGGCGGTAGGAATGAATATACATACGATATTTATGATCACCCCAATTTCGGGAATTGCTTCGATTATCGTTGCAATTTACTTGTATTTTCATGTCAAGAGCCAAAATGCAGGAACTGATAAAATGAAGGATATCTCGGCTGCCATTAGAGAGGGTGCAGTAGCTTATTTAAAGAGACAATACATGACACTTGCAGTTTTTAGTGCGATAGTGGCAGTATTAATAGCTGTTTTCTTGGATTATAATCAAGCGATTGCATACATCATTGGCTCCATTTGTTCTGCTCTAGCTGGTTTTCTCGGAATGGACATAGCACTCCACGCGAATGTTCGAACTGCCCAAGCCGCTAGAAAAGGCTTGAAGAAAGCATTTTCAATAGGATTCTATGGCGGCGCAGTAATGGGTCTAGCTGTTGTAGGATTGGCTTTGATAGGAGTCAGCGTTCTTTATTATGTATACTACGATCCCAGCAATGTTTCTTATGCTCCAAACATCATTCTCGGCTTTAGTTTTGGTGCGAGCTCCATTGCACTTTTCGCCAAAGCTGGTGGTGGTATATACACAAAGACAGCTGACATTGGTGCTGATCTCGTTGGGAAAGTTGAAATGAACATTCCTGAGGATGATCCTAGAAACCCTGCCGTGATTGCCGATAACGTTGGTGACAACGTTGGCGATGTAGCTGGCATGGGAGCTGACTTGTACGATTCCTATGTTGCTGGTGTACTTGCAGCAATGATCATAGGAGGATTAACTTTAGGAGTAACAGGTGTAATCTTACCTCTACTAATCAAAGCACTTGGAATATTTGCTTCTATAATCGGATTGCTTTTCGTTAGAGTAAAAGGTAGTCCCGGTTCTGCTCTCAATAGAGGAACGTACATAACTTGTACTATCTTCGCTGTTTTTGCATTTCTACTGATATATTATCTAGGTATCTATTATCCAGAAATTGAAATGAATCTGTTTTATGCTACTTTAACTGGATTAATTGTTGGAATCATCATTGGTCTAACATCAGATTATTACACATCAATAGATAGAACGCCAGCAAGGAAAACTGCCGAATCGTCAAAAACGGGAGTTGCAATAAACATCTTAACTGGTTTCTCTTACGGTTCGATAAGCATTGTACCCCCGCTCCTCGGTATAGCTATTGCAACAATAATCGCATTTCAATTGGCTGGAATATTTGGAATTGCCATGTCTGCAGTTGGAATAATGGCTACAGCCGCTATGATAGTATCTGCAGACGCTTATGGTCCCATCGTTGATAATGCTAAAGGCATAGCTGAACAATCAGGACTCGGAGAGGAAGTCATTGCTAGAGCAGATAAATTGGATGCTGCAGGCAATACTGCTAAAGCGATAACGAAAGGTTTTGCAATTTCTTCAGCGGGTTTGACTGTTATTGCTTTGTTGGTTGCATACGCAGAGATCGTTGGAATCGAGACAATTAACTTCATGGATCCATTTGTCATGGCAGGCACTATCATTGGAATCTCTATACCACCTTTTCTGTCTGCTTTGATGATATTGGGAGTGGGAAAGAACGCATTCAGGATGATTGAAGAAGTTAGGAGACAATTTAAACAGATTCCAGGTTTAATGGAAGGAAAAGCACAACCCGATTATGCCCGATGTGTTGATATTGCAACAAAAGGCGCTTTGAAGGAACTGATTCTTCCCAGTGTTTTGACGATTGCAACTCCTCTGGCAGTTGGCTTCATACTCGGCAAAAACGCTTTAGGTGGATTTTTAGCAGGCAGCATACTATCAGGAATGGTCTTCGCTTTCTTGATGTCTAACGCTGGCGGTTTATGGGATAATGCCAAAAAATACATAGAAGACGGTAAACTCGGCGGAAAGGGTTCCGATGCTCATAAAGCTGCAGTCGCCGGTGACACAGTTGGCGACCCATTCAAGGACACTGCTGGCCCATCCATTAACACCTTGCTAGTTGTCATGTCTTTAACAGCCTCGATGTTTGCTGAACTCATTGCATTGCACGCTTTGATAGGATAATCTCTTTAAACACAGTATGCGCACGCAACTTTTTGCTTAGCTTTGCAATTCGTGCGCTTTCTTAACTTCATAAAGGTTCATGAGGTTCGCATCAAGATATTCTAGATAACTGTTTCTAATTGTTCCCATCCTTTGGAGTAGTGGTCGTGGTCGATCAAAATTAAGAAAGTTAGCTATCTCCGCCTCAAGGCTATCTAATGTCTCAAGAAATACCAAACAGCTAGCAAGATTACTGATAGCTAAAGGTAAGAACGCCAGATATCTCAAATATCTAAAAATTATTTTGGATATTTTCGCATCTAATTCCTTTTTCCCTCGTAAATTGAAGAGTCTTTCGAGGAACTCATCTTCCACATCAACATATACTATAGGTTCGGACAACAGTTTAATGTCTTCCAAGTATCGACGTTTTTTTATTAATCCATTTAAGGTTTCGTATGCCCTATCATCGCCGATTAAACGTCTCCACAAGAAGATATTGCCCCAATACCCAGCGCCTAAGGTCTCTCTTGTGATTAAAACACTTGGTTTCTTGTATATGACAACTAAAGGCTTCCAATTCTTAGGAAATCGAGCCAGCTTAACATTACGAGGGACTAAGTCTTCGAAATCTACTTCAAGTGGGGAGCAGCTTTCAATAAGAATGTTCAACAAATCAACTTTATAGACTTTTATTCCTTGTTTTTTTAGCAAGAACCAAACTGATTTTTCATGCTCATCTTTCTCGTTTACAATTGCAGGCATTTGATAAGGATCGAAGATAGCTACTCGGTTTTTGTAGACAAATTCGGAGACCAACCTAATCTCTTTTAAGGGTTTTCTTGAATAGACAGAATAGAGGGTAATTTCATCGGTCTCAGAAACATTATCTAATCTTTGGAGTTCTATTCTGTTTTGCGATTTGATTGGAAAGAAAACTTTGTTGAAAAAACCCTAATTTTTCTCACATCAATCATCCTTGTATTGGACATCATTTTATTAGCTTTGACTACTATTGGACGAATCTAGTTCCTCTGGAGTTTTCTCTGTCACATTGTTGAAAAGCGTTTTTTCACGCCCTTAAGCAAATGGCGTCGCATAGGAAAGCAAGTATAGAAAGATGAAGAACACACCCACAATCTTGTCAATTCTTTCTCTAAGTGCAAGCGTTGACACGACCAAGATAGAACCAAATATCGCGTATAAGCCGGTGGTCATAACAAGTCCTCCAGACACTGCAATGGGAGGGTTCCCGAAGATTAGTGGTCCAATTCCGATGGAAAAACTAGCATCGACAACACAGCTTCCTATAGCGTCTCCTATCGCAATCTCATACTGTCCTTTGCGGATGGCTGCCAATTCAACCACTAGTTCTGGAAGAGATGTTCCAATCGCGACCACGAAGAAACTGATGAGATACTCGGAAATTTGGAAAAACGTCGACAGAGTGATCACTGATTCAATCACAATGAAAGCTCCAACCGCAACGCCTACGAAACCTAGAAAAGCTCTCCAGATATGATGCAGGTGCTTCTCATTGGTGGGTGTTACTATCTGCTTTTTCTCCTTCTTAGTAGATTTTTTCGCTGTGGCGCTTCTAGTTAATAGCATGAAGATTGGCCAACTAGCCACCAGGAAGAGTCCGTTAATTCTTGAAATGTATCCCTTCTCAGCTATTGAAACCGCGAGCATGAGGGCTAAGATTTCACAGGCCCCGATGATCGCTACCTCTTTTCTCTTCACTTTGAACTTTCCGACTAAGAAGGGCAGAAGTCCCAACACCAAAGTCATTTGAGTCAAGACAGATCCTAGAGAGTCTCCAACGTTTATGTCTCCGTGACCTAATGCTGATGACATGATTGAGTTAATGATTTCAGGCAAGTCTGTTCCTAGAGAAACAAGTACGAGACCAATTATAAGCGGAGAAAGCCCCCATTCTAAAGCGATACTTACCGAGTGTTCAACTGCCTTGTCGCCGGAATAAGCCAAAAGAGCGATTCCTAGGACTAGACCAACGAGTGCAAGTATTGCCCAAAGCATGCAAATGCCTCCACGAACTCTTCTAGCTTATCTTAAATGCTTTCTGCGGATTAAGAAGAGTTACTAGAATTAAACTTTATGAATCCAGTATCTACCGAATTTTCTAATACACGCAACGCACCCTGATTTTTGCAAAAACCCAAATGCGCGCACTTTCATGACTTGGTTCCGCGCCACATTTTTTCGAATCTGCTTGGTTTCGGCTCCCCACGTTGCAAAGTTAACTTAATTAAGAACGGACCGAAAACGATCGTCACTAGGGACATAACAACCAGTGATGCTAAGAGACCTTCACTAAAAATCCCGTATGTAGCGGCTATGCTTGCAGTCGCCAAAGTCGTTGACATCTGAGGAACAGTCATAAAACCAATCCCCAGTCTGATCTTCGACGGAAACTTTGCAACCCGAGCCCCCAGAAAACCGCTCACTGACTTACTTATTATCAAAGAAATAACAATTACCAAGGTTAAAAGGGCGTCTCCAGGTGCGAAGAGCGCCGTTATGTTTGTTGTCATCCCCAGATTAAGTAGGAAAATGGGGATCAGGAACCCGTAACTGAAAGCAAAAATGTTCTCTTCAAGCTTCCTTCGTTTTCCTAACATATCTGAGAGAATTAAGCCAGCTAAGAACCCACCCACCATGGCATGAACACCTATAAACTCTGCCATTATCGCTACTAAAGATAGCGTGATAAAAACTGCTCTCATCTGTCCTGCAAAGAGGTCTTTCTTAGGTCCCCACGAAAAAAGCCATTGCTGAAGTTTTGGAATTATGTAGAAAACAACTATTAGGAAGACTAGCAGAGCGCCTGGAAAAAATTCCAAAGATACCCGAGAGACGGGCGCTACTGCCTTTAATAAGACTGCGAGAAGGATCAGACTAAATACGTCTTCAAGAAAAATTGCGGACGTCAACTTTGATTTAGTTCTTGATTTAACCTTCAGCTCTTTCAACATTGGAACGATCATTGCGACGGAAGACGAACTAAAGCAGACGCCTAAAATTAATGACGCAAGAACGTTTAGCCCCGCGAAGATTCCAACAAAGCATCCTGTGGCAAAGGGGATACCGAAGTTTATCATAGCGAAATATATTACATTTTTTCCCGTTTTCTTTAAAACTGAAAGCTTCGTGTCTAATCCAGCGGTGAACATGAGAAAAACAAGCCCCAAAGTTGCGAGGAAATCCGTAACTTCCCCGGGATTAACCCACTCCAAACCGTATGGCCCCAAAATGATTCCTGCGAAAATGACCGCGGTAACCCATGGTATATGAAATGTTCTAAGCATCCTTGGAAAAAAGAACGCTGCAGCGATCCAAATCAAGAACAGAAGGAAATACTCCATACTTTATGACCATCTCCGATTCATGCCACACGCACGCATTACGCTCACTTTTTTGATTCTCAAGTTGATTCTGAACGCTCTTATTAATTTGATTCATGTACGGCAAGCCCAACCTATACGATCGCATGATAATAAGTTTATGAATTACAGATTAACATGATAGATTATAGACTAGTGCCTTGGTTTCAACAAAAAACTCTAAAGGTGTTCTGATATAATCAAAACTTTTAAAAATAGGAAAAGAAGCATCACGCAATGTGTCGCGTAGGTGGCAGAGCATAAAATGCAAGAAGAGAAGCTTAAGAAAAGGTTTGGGCTCTTAGGCGCAACCATGATCGGGGTTGGCGCCATCGTTGAGACCACCTTATTCATTATGATCGGAACCGCCGCTGGAATGGCAGGACCAGTAGTAGTCATAACTTGGAAGGAGACTGGAATGAAGTTAGTGAGAAAATTGCTATTTTTTCTTGGATTCCTTGAAGTGCGTATTGGCTGCCTTGCGACGACGATTGCTTTGGCAATTTATTTTGATATGCTTCAAATTCGAAGCTTGATAGCGTTACCTCTAGTTCATCTTCCATTATGTACACTAATCCCCTTTTCCTCCGGGTTTATCTGCATTGCAAGTGGTTTCTTCTTGATCAGTCAAACAAATAGGAGGTCATAAAATGGGAGAACTGAAGCTCAAAAGAACACTGGGTCTTTTAGGTGCAACTATGATTGGTATTGGCGGTGCAATGGGTGCGGGCCTTTTTGTTTTGATCGGAAATGCCGCTGGAATGGCGGGGTCTGGAGTCGTTTTATCGTTCATCATGTCCGCCTTTTTCGCCCTTTTCACTGCCCTTAATTACTCAGAGTTGGCCGCGTCCATACCGATTACCGGCGGCGGATATACGTTTGTTCAGTATGCCATTGGCAAATTCCCAGCATTTATTACGGGTTGGTTTGTATGGTTTGGATATATGTTTTATTGTGCGTTATGTGCACTGGGTTTTGCATATGCGGTACAGTATTTCATACCAGGTGTCAACACAGCAATAGTTGCGGTTTTGATAGTCTTGACGTTTATGATAATAAACATACGTGGAACCAAAGAAACAGGAGCCATACAAAATTTTTTGACCACCGCGCTCGTCATAATGTTAGTCACGTTTGTTGTCAGTGGATTTATTCACGGCTTTCGACCCGACGCTTTCGAGAGTTGGACGCCTAAAGGAATCATGCCTATCTTCACGACCGTAAGTTACATTTACGTTTGCTATATGGGATTTGAGATTATTACAACAATATCAGGAGAAATTCGAAAGCCGGAAAAGAATATTGTAAGATCAATGGTTCTTGCCTTTACGATTTCTACAATGATTTATTGTTTGGTCACGCTTGTTTCCGTTGGCGTTGTGCATTGGGATCTCCTAGGTGAATCGTCAGCTCCGTTAAGTCTAGTTGCTCTTGAAACCATGGGAAGCATCGGCGGAATCGTTATGTCTGCCGCCGCCCTCCTAGCTATATTAACTTCGTTGAATGCCGCCACGGTAGCCGCAGCTAGGATAGCATTTGCTCTAAGTCGAGACGGATATTTACCGAGCGCTTTAAGTATAGTTCATAAAAGGTTCAGCACACCTTACATTGCGACAGTCTTGTCATCAATCCTGATCGTAATTTTTGCTGCTTCGGGAATCGTTGATTTTCTTAATTACGCCTCTATTTTCGGTTTTCTGGTGGGAGATGCCCTTGTTAACTATTCCGTGATATGGCTACGAAAGAGACGCCCTAACCTTAAGAGACCGTTTAAGGTTCCATTATACCCATATACACCTCTTTTAGGTACTTTGTCTTCACTTATCGTTTTGTCGACGGTGCATCATCAGGCTATCGCAATTGGGTTAATCTGGGCAATCATTGGGCTTCTCATGTACTATGTATTTATGCTTGGATACGTCCGATTACGCATCGCTTTTGGAGGAATGACTGTGGTGACGGGTTTTGTGATTTCGGCGGCCACCCTTTTAATGTGGTATAGATTTATTCCGCCTCTTGTTCCACTTTCGACACCCCTTCTGTTAGGGATACTCTCTATCGGGATCCTCCAGATCCTTGTAGGTCTCCTTAACATAACAAGTTAAGAATACTAGTTGCGGGTACACCAAAGTCAAACGTCACGTGTAATCCGATCGGATGAAGGAAAAGTATAAGAGTTGAAGAAGCCGTTGCTAGCAAGAGGGGGCAAAGTGGGCGGGCGAAAGAAAAAAGAGATTACTGTACCAGCTCCACCCAGACCAAGCAGGCGTCCAGCTGAAAGAGCTAGAAAAGCTCAGGCCGAGGCCATAGAAAAGGAGAGACTCGGCACCCTTAAAGTTGCCCAGAAGGTTGGTAGAGTCTTCAGCGGCTTAACGGTCGTCACTGGCGTTCTGCTTCTTCTATTTTCAGTTTATCTAACCATAACTGGTCCATTAACAAGTTCTCCCGAGATGAAGCTGTTCTTCATCGTGATGCTGGCGTTTTTGAGTGTAGTAAACATGGTTAGTGGGCTGCTTCTGATGGGAAGAGATTAGAAACACTATAAGGCAGTCAAAAACCCAAGCCTTTGGAGCTTCACACTTCTACACTCCTCTGCGAGCTTTATCAACTAGGAAGAGGCCGCTTGCGGCAAAGACAAAACCGAGCATCAAAAGAACGAATGTAAACAACGGAAAATAGTCTGAGGGCAATGTCGTCAAAGCTTGCATATCAATTATATTGAAATAGACAAACAAGGCAGTTAACATCAGAGCAAAGCCTATCCCAATTTCAAGGTATCCGAGAAAAAATCGTCCGGCAACGATTCTAAGAGGTTTCTTTCGATGTTTTTCACTTATCCTTCCTTTATAGGGAAATAATAGTAAGAGCCCTATTATGACATCAAGAACGCCTACTGCTGCCGAGGCTCCTACAAGTAAACGGAAGCGTTGTAGTAAGATTTCAATTTCGACAACGTTGAAGGCTCCTAAAATGGCTAAACCCAGCATCGTGAAGCCGATGAAAAGAACAAGACCGCCAGAAGCAATGAGTAGGCGTTGCACCCTGCTAAGTAATGGCATTTACATCCTCCAATTCATTAACCGACGAGAAATATAAAAATAACTAGTTTAAAATACCTTGTTACTTCTAGCTTCTAATGACCTGAAATGTTTCCAACATGAAGAGGATGATTAATCGTTAGAAGGAGTATTCACTGGCGGGACATCCATCCGAGTGTTGCGTGCGCATGACCGCTTCCATTTATTCCTTTGCCAGTAATATTAACCCGCAAAAGATGTTTATCGCTCCGAGAAAGCCTAGAGCGCCGATGAACAGAGAATTAGAAAATAAAAACTGCGGTAACTGAAAACGATTATTCTGTTTGGTTGTCTGGCTTGCGTTTACGACACAAGTGATATATCTACTAAGATATGTAGTCAATAAAATATACAGTTGGTGAATCAATGCCCAAGCTCAAGCCCATGCCTTTATGGCAGTCGCTGATATCGTTTGGCGTACCGGCTTTGGTTGCGGTTGCTTGTCATTATCTTATCTGGCCTTATTTTATTGATATCGGCCTGTCCAATGAGGATGGATACCATTATGCGAACATCATTTTGTTCATAGGGTTGATAGTTGCAGCTGTCATCGCATATTGGAAAGAAGGCAACCCGTTGAGATGGCGATCCTTCAGAGAACGCTATCGCCTAAAGGGAATGAGAAGGAGAGAGTGGAAGTGGACTACGACGAGTATTTTTGCGAATCTTCTATTGGCATTAATAACTACGTTCCTTGCAGTTGCTGTATATGAATTCTTAGAATTTGTTCCTCCTGAGAGTTCACCATCTGGACAACCAACAAACATCTCTCTGCTTTTGGTTGTGTTTTGCTTCTAAACATTTTTGGCGAGGAGCTG
>CP070759.1:725348-733874 GCA_020348945.1 Candidatus Bathyarchaeota archaeon | reverse complement strand
TTAAAAACCACAGTAGCTCTCTTAATCAACAAGATTTTGTTGTTCGGAAACTCTATTATTGCAGCTGTACTTCTACCTCCAAACTTCATGTGCACACCTCTTCTAAACATACATGGACTTTTAGGAGCCCCTTATGCGCGCGCTAAGATACGCGTGCGCCTAGATTATTCACACCATCTCATAATAGCCAAGGCTAATGCTTTAGTTGTGTTGATTAACTGTTCGATTTCTACAAATTCATCTGCCATGTGGGCTGACTTGTAGTCAGGACCAATAGAAATGGTTGGAATCTTTGAATAATTCACCAAATGAACCGCATCAGTTAACGAGCCGAATCCTGCTAACGCTGGTTCAAACCCCAAATCCCTGAGCACAGCCATACCCATCTTAACGATTGGCTCATTTTCATCAACTTCCGCACCATACGACCATTCTTCCGCTTCAAGTTTCGGTGGATGCTCTTTCATCCAAGAATCGTTATTAGCAACATTTCTTAGTTTCTCTTCAATCTCCTGTCTCTTATTTCTGGTGCCGGGAACAAAAATTGAACCAAACTGTATCTCAACCTTCTCAGGATACGTCACCTGCCATTTTCCACCACTAATAACAGTCGGTATGATAATGTCTGGATCTAAAAATTTATGCCGCTTATCCGGCCTTGTTCTCCACTCATCAGTTAACTCCTCTAAAGCCGCTATTACCTTCATTGCCTTTGAAATCGCATTTACCGCACCACCTTCACTCCAATGAGGCTGAGTCAATTCAGCATGACCAGCCCTGCCAAAAACCGTGATTTTACCGTACAAACTTCCCCTCATGGCTACAAGCACTTTCATATCAGTGGGTTCCGGAATTATTGCCGCATCAGCTGTATATCCCCGTTGGCAACAAGCCAAGGTACCCATACAGGTCGCTTCTTCATCCGGAACTGTTTGAACCGTTAAATCTCCACCTATCCTTACCCCTGCCTCCTGAATGAATTTAACCGCGTGAAGCATAGCAGCAATGCCGCCTTTCATGTCATTTGCTCCTCTACCAAAAATCTTGCTATCTTCTATTTCTCCCTTGAAAGGATCATGCTTCCAGTTTTCAACGATTCCTTCGGGCACAACATCATAGTGTCCATTCAAAATCAACGATTTCCCTTTGCCATTGCCTTCCAGTTTTCCCACAAGCACCGGCATGTTGCTCAAATCTCTATTTTGAATGTCGCCTGAACCTGGAAAACTTTTAAGCTCTGACGAAACAACCTCCCACATGTCTACACTGAAGCTCATTTCTTCCAAAGTATTGCGAACAAAATTTTGAAGACCTTTAGAGTCGTCGCCCTCGACTTTAGTGTTGTCCTGTGGGGTTACCGTCTTGAAGCTGATAAGTTTCTGCAGGTATTCAATGATTTCCTGTTTATTTTCATCGATTAAACCCAGAACCCTGCTTTCTTTCTCAGGTAACATAAAATCTCTCCTTTTCGCAGTAACATCCTTTCAACACGTATTAAGACTTTACGCAATATTTTCCACCTACAGTCCTTATTGTTGTACGCGTGCAACACACGGAAAAATCATCAACCCAACTATGTAAACTATTTATTTGGCTTTTCTTAAGGATGCCCTACGCTGGTTAAAATCTGGTCTGGACCACTCACAGTACAAATCTTTCTTTAACCACACCTGCCTCTTCTCTTTCTCCAGCCGTGATTTCAAAGAGTGTTCTCATTAGCTCCACATCTTCCCTAGTTTGCTTCACTCCCCTCCGAGAAAGAACCCTCTCCTGAGTTCTAGTAGCTGATTCGAGTTCCAACTCCACAGATTTTGCTCCGAGACTCTTCGCCCACAAAGTGAAAGAAGGCACGTCTTCAGTTACAAACCCGTGCACATGCGACGCTACACCTATCTTTCTACCTGTATAGATCTGTGTTCCAATAGAAGCTTTGGCGTGATCGCCTATGAAACACCCGATCTTTTTCTGGCCAGAGTCCACTTTTTTCCCCCCTGTTGCAACCTGCACTGTTCCATAGGTGTTTTTGAGGTCCGAGTTGGTGGTGGCAGCCCCTAGGTTTATCCATTCCCCAATGTAAGCGTGTCCAATAAATCCCGTGTGATACTTGTTTGTATAGCCATGAACAATGGTTTCTTCCAGTTCACCGCCCACCCGACAGACATGCCCGACGCTACAGCCCTCCCGTATCAGCCCGCTAGTGATTATCGTCCTGTCTCCTATGTAGGTTGGACCAGTGATTCTTGAACCTGCGTGCACCACAGTTTCGCTACCTATGTATATGGGCCCTTCTCTAGCGTCCAACGTGACAGAAGCCTCGACAAACGATCCCTTACCTACGTACACTTTTTCCTCATCGCCGTAAACCGTAACCCTGCCGTCCATCGTTCCTTCGCATCCCTTCTTACCCAACCCCGAATAGTCCTCTTCGATCAATTCCACATTGCTGTTAACTAAATCCCAAGGGTAAGTGAGCAAATGCAGGTTGGATGCCTCAAGAGTTTTGCATTCCATAATCAGTTTTTCTGATGCGCGACGAGTAAGAGGCTTGCATAGTTCCTTCCCATGTTTCTTGGCGACACGTTCGCTGAGGTGAGCAAGAGCCATTCTTCCTTGCTGTGTAACCAAAACGTTTCTGCCGAGCTTTTTCTCCACTAGCCGTTTCACTTCCTCATTTACGATCAAAGTTCCATTAATCAAGAGAATATCATCATCGATCGAGTTAGGCTCGTTCACCGGACATGAAACTCGCCTCCTGAAAGTGGGCACTAAATAATTTCTTATAAACAAAAGAAAACTGGATTCAGAAAACATTCTCTGAGCACGTTCAAGAAAACTGAACATCCCGCTTCTGCACTCGAAAACTGGTCTCGTGTAAGTGAGCGGCAAGAAATTTGCATAAGCCTCGTCTTCAAACAGCGCCCCAATCATTTTCTTTATCCTTCCTGCTGATTTTCGCGTTTACGTTATACTAAACTGCTTTCTAAAAAAGATATTTGTGTGGAGATTTTTCCCCTCAAAACTCGTAGAATGCTGGAAATGGAGCCCAGATCACATATCGGTCACCATTTTTTAGCTATTTCTAATCACACTGGCTAATCGGCAAAGAACTTATATTGAAGAGGGAGCACGGTAACGGAAAGAGGATACAATGTTAGGAGAACTTTTAACTATCACAGCCGCCCTGTGTTGGGCTCTAAGCGTTTCTTTGTACAAGAAGAGTTTGCTCAACGTACGTCCAGTAACGCTTAACCTGTTTCGAAGCTTCTCTGCTACCATCTACGCTTTTTTAGTGCTATATCTCCTCGGAAAATGGAGCCTTCTATCTAAGTTAGACTTAGTGTCCGTGACATACATCGGTATTTCATCTATTTTGATCTTGGTTGTCGGAGACATATTCTACTTCATTGGACTAAAATCCGTCGGAGTAGCGAAGACCGTTCCAATTGCCTACTCATACTCAATTTTCGTTGCCCTAATTAGCACCATATTCCTAGGAGAGTTACTGACTGCTCCGATTCTGCTCGGAACTATAGCGGTGGTCCTAGGGATTTGGCTGGTAGCTGGTCAAGCTGAAAATAAAGGCAGCCAACAGGAACACTTGAAACTGGGGGTTCTCGCGGCTCTGGGCACCTCACTATGCTGGGCCTGCGGCATCTCTATCTTCAAGACCATCCTAGCAGACACGGACCCATTTCTTCTTGTTTCTGTCAGAATGCTCTTTGCATTGCCTGTGCTAGGTGTACTCACGATCTTACCTTCTGGAACAAGGTCTTCAACCAGACATCTAACGAGATTCAACATCCTTACGATGTTTCTCAGCGGTCTCGTAGCTATTGGAGTTGGAGACACGTTCTTTCTCATTGGACTAGAGACAACTAAAGCTAACGTAGCTGCGCCCCTCGCATCAACTACTCCTCTCTTTGCCGCTATTATTGCCATATTGTTTCTAAAAGAAGAGGTTTCTAAGAGAGTAGTCGTTGGAACTTTTTTTGTAACAGCTGGGATGATGCTTCTTACTTTGGAGCAGATGTTTCTCTAAGAAACTACATTAGCGTGACAAAGTTCGTATCCTACCCCGCTAAATCATTGCTAACCAACATTCCACGCAGGTTAATTACATGAATTTTTCATCAATAATTCGATGAAATGCTCTAAACATTCCACGCACAACCATTTGTCACTTTCAGGAACGTAAGCGCATTTACGGACTCTACCGCAACCGTCGCATTTACAGAAAATGAGGGGATTAAGGAGTTGCATTGTTAGTCACCTATTATCCTGTCTCGCGCGCGCAAAATAGCCAAAATTCTTAAGTTTCATACATGTATTTGCGTATTGGAAGTATCAGGGAGGTGATTTTGGGGAATGAGTGAAACTGTGAAGGCTGGTGCTGTGAGGAAAGGTGAGGAATATTCGGGTTCTCCTTTTCCATTCGCGTTGTTCTTTGTGTTGTTCTTGATATTTCTGGTATTGACCTATTTTGCCATTCCGCATCCTGTTTTGGCCGCTTTGTTTGGCTTGGGCGCGTTTATCTGTATTTTGCTTTTGCCGTTTACTGTGGCGATTAATAAGGAGTGGGAGGAAGCGATTGTCTTGCGTTTAGGGAAGTTTCAGAGGCTTGTGGGTGCTGGTTTCTTCTTCAAGTGGCCATTTGCGGAGAGTTTTCTAAAGCAGGATAGACGAATTATCACTTTGGACGTTTCGCGACAAGAGGTCATGACCAAGGATAATATCAGTGTGAGTGTTGACGCAGTAGTGTTCATGAAGGTGGTGAATACAAAGGATAGTCTTGTTAACATTCAGAATTTGTGGAACAGCGTGATGAAGAATGCACAAACGACGATGCGAGATGTGGTAGGAGACGTAGAGTTAGATGAGCTGTTAGCACGCCGGGATGAAGTTGCGGAGAGAATTGGGAAGATTGTGGAGGGGGAGACACATGATTGGGGGGTGGATATTATTTCGGTGAAATTGCAGACTGTGGAATTGCCGGAAGATATGAAGCGAGTGATCGCACGTCAAGCTGAAGCTGAGCGAGAGAAGCGGGCAGTGATTATCAAAAGCGAAGGTGAGTTCACTGCGGCTGAAAATTTGGAAAAGGCGGTAAAAAAGATGAGCAGCCGGGCTTTGTATTTGCGTACCTTATCGAGCTTGGAAGATATCAGTTATGATCAGAGCAATACCATCGTGTTTGCGATTCCAATGGATATGGTGAAGGGAGAGATTGTAGGATTGTCGGCGTTTGCTGGAGCCAACAAGCAGGCAAAGAAAACGCAGAATAAGGAAAGGAAATGAAAGAGCTAGCGGCGCACGTGCACGCATGTATGTTAAGTTTAGACTACGCTTTGTATGAGCGCGTGCGCAAGAACTGTGAAGTCATTCTAGGCAGAAAATCTGAGGCAACACTTAGGGGGGTCATATAGGTGGACTATAAAAAATAATAGGAGAGACCTATAAAAGAGAGAATGAACAAAAACTAGTCTGAACAAAAAACTTCAAGGTGACACCTATGGTTGGAATATTTGGCTGCGTCCTCAAGGATGGCAACGCAGCGCCAGTTATCTATTCAGCCCTAAAAAGACTTGAGTACCGAGGCTACGACTCTGCAGGAGAAGCAACAACCCACAAGAACAAGCTATTCGTAAAAAAGGATAAGGGAAGAATAGACGAGATTCACACGCGACACGACTTGAATGACCTCCCAGGCAGAATAGGGATAGGACACGTAAGATGGGCAACACATGGAGCTCCACTAAGAGAAAACGCCCACCCACACATCGACTGCAATAAACAAATTGCCGTTGTTCACAACGGAATAATCGAAAACTTCACAGAGCTAAAGAAAGAGCTTGAGGACCTAGGACACATCTTTAAGTCCAAAACAGACACCGAAGTTATCCCCCACCTAATTGAAGAGAACATAAAGAAAGGCTTACCATTCATCGAAGCCACCCGTGAAACCATAAATCGTTTAGAAGGATCGTATGCCATCGCTGTAGTTTATGTCAAAGAACCTGACAAGATTGTTTGCGTTCAAAAAGAGAGTTCTCTCACAATAGGGGTCGCCGAAAACGCTGCTTACCCTGCATCTGATATACCAACGTTTCTTCCGCTGACAAAGAGAGCCGTTGCAGTTGAAAACCAAGAATTTGCCATTGTTAGCGACGGGAAATATGAGATCCGAAAAATTACCGACTGGAGCTTGGTGCCAAGGGAACCCAAACTTATTAAGTGGGTCCCCGAGAAAGCTGAAAAGCTAGGTTATCGCCATTTTATGCTCAAGGAAATTCATGACCAACCTTCCTCTATTCATAACACGCTTAGGCTACAGGACCAATATTTAGAGTTGATGACCGCGTTCCTTGCTCGTACAAAAGAAGTTTTCTTGGTCGCTTGCGGGACCTCCTATCATGCATGTCTTGCAGCCTCCTACATGCTTTCTAGACTAGCGTTCTTATCAACCCACCCTGTCGCCGCATCAGAGTTTATTGAACAACAAGGAAGGTCCATTAGCATCGACAGCACAATTCTTGCTGTAAGCCAATCCGGAGAAACAACTGACACACTCGCCGCTGTAGAACACGCGAGACTCCACGCCGCAACCATCTTAGGACTAACCAACGCAATTGGATCTACCTTAACCCGCGTTTCCCGGGTTTATATCTGTCCTCAGTCGGGTCCTGAGGTAGGGGTAGCGGCCACAAAAACCTTTACTTCCCAGCTCTGTGTGCTTGCTCAGCTCGCTTTGAGACTGGCCAAACAGAGAGGAAAGGTTTCCCACACGGAAATGGAGTGGCTTGAAGAAAAAATGGACCAGATTCCAGATGCCGTTGAAACAATTATTCAAACCCAAGAGGAGAAAATAGAACAAATTGCTAGAAAATACCGAGATACAGAGTTCTTTCTCTTCTCAGGGCGGGGAATAAGCCTAGCCACTGCTCTTGAGGGTACGCTGAAACTCTTGGAGACAAACTACATCCCTTCCATGACCTTCCCCGCTGGAGAGAAAGAACACGGTCCCATCCGCCTAGTTGAGCAAGGCTTCCCCGTAGTTTTCATCTGCCCTAGAGATGAAACCCACAAAAAGATCGTAAATGACATCAGAGAAATGAAAGATCGAGGGGCACCCATCATCGCAATAATTGAGGAAGGAGACGAGGAAATCAAAGCACTAGCTGATGACTACATAGAAATCGTTAAAGGCATGCCTGAAATTCTCTCACCGATCCTGTGCGTCATCCCATTACAGCTCTTCGCATACTACATGGCTGTTGAAAGAGAACTTGACCCAGACAGACCCAGACATCTAACCAAGGCAGTTACAGTCAAATAATGAACTCTCGAACTTGGACGCCCTAACGAGATGCTTGCGCCACTCTTTCCATTTCATGGCGCTTCTGTATCGCCTTGCACTTCACGTCCTCATTCGCTGCTAAAATTAATTCTTCCGCGAAGCACTCCTCTAAAGAGCGGGGGTTGCCAAACGCTGCCTTTCTCGCTCCCTCAGAAAGAAAACGTAGCGCTAAATCCACTCGCCTCTGGGGGGCAATGTCCACCGCCAAGTGATACACCACGCCTCCGTAGCTAATCCGTGTGGTGTCTTCACACGGCGAAGAGTTTTCAACCGCTCTGGCGAGCACTTGTACGGGATTTTGTCCTGTTCGAAGGTGGATGATCTCAAAGGCGTTTCGTAGAAGGTTTATGGCTCTAGCTTTCTTTCCCGCACTGCTTCCTGGCCGCATCAAATTGTTCACAAGTCTCTCCACAATGTTGACGTTAGCCTTGCGAAATCTGCCGTGTTCGTGGCGCCCCATGCTGTGGGGAATGTGGATTGGCTTGAGAGAAATGTATCGTTTCAGTCCGGGATTCTCTACTTCGATCCCTTCGAAACTCCACTTTCCAAACAGCTTAATCTCTTTTTCCTTGCTCAAACGCGCCACCTAGACAAATCTTTTGGGTTAGACAGCCCCTATTTAAATATTGTTGAAAATGTAACTGTTTCTACATTTTAATATTTAGCGCAGCGGTTTCTCTTTTCGACCGTACACTAACTCCTTGAGTGAAACCCCATTTATGGTGATGACCTTCCACCGAACCCCTGGGATGTCACCCATGCTTCTCCCACGGGAGCCTCCAATTCCCTCTACAACCACCTCATCGTGTTCGTCCACCACGTTGAGGGCACCGTCTCCTGGAAGGAAGGCGGTGATGACCTTGCCATTTTTGATGAGTTGCGTTCTCACACACTTTCGAATGGCGCTGTTGGGCTGCTTGCTCTCTACCCCAACTTTCTCCAAAACGATTCCACGAGCCATGGGCGCACCCGTTAATGGGTCGGACTTCACGTCCAATTTCAGCATCCGACGCTTGTAGTAAATGTCACTCCACTTGAACTTTTTCCTTTTTTCCCGTAGTTTTCTCGCGGCGAACTCGCCTTTCGGTGACTTGGAGCCCATGACTTTTAATTCCTCTTGTTACGATACCGCTAGGTCTAATATTTAAGTTATGCACTTTAAAATCGTCTTA
>CP070759.1:716853-725248 GCA_020348945.1 Candidatus Bathyarchaeota archaeon | reverse complement strand
GTAGCCTGTGCTGTTGACTACGTCGATGAATCTTGAAGTCCAGGTTTTGTTCCAAGTGACTTCGCTTGTTCCCACTGAGCCACTGTTTATGGTTGCCCAATCGTTGGCGGTCCAGTTGTACCATTCCAGATAGGCTGTTACGGTTGTGTCGAATTTGAAGTTGTCTTCGAAGTAAATTTGAGTTATGTCTGATACTGGTGGTGTGAATTGTCCTGAGGTGTGTTCAACGTTGACTTCGCTGGTCGCTGCTCCTGGGAACTGAAAGGTTAGTGCAACGTCATCGTAATAGACTTTTGTTTCAGCTCCTGCCGAATTGCCGAGATTTGTAGTATCCCATAGTCTTATCTCGTAGGTTCCCGCCTGATCGAATATGCTTGTGTTAACGCTGATGCTTAGTATTCCGCTCCAAATAGTTGTGCCAACGACAGCCTGTGTCCAGACATCGAACACTGTACCGTTGGGGTGAACTATCTGAACTTTGATGGTGCATGAGTCAACAGTGTCGTAGATGCCGATTTTCCATTGGTGGTTTAACGTAACCGAATCTGGATTTGCTTGAGTGAGTGTAAAATTCTGCGCCCAATAAGACGCCGCTATCTTGTTTCTGCCCGCTACATCTATGTAGACGCTTCCTCCAGACTGCCCCGTGTTTTCCCAACTCCCAGATGTGCCACTTCCAGATGCCAGAATCCAACTCCAACCAGAAGCATCCGATGTGAAATTGCCGTTGGTTACGGGTTGGACAGACTGTGGTGGTCCAATATTAACACCAGAGTCAATTGCGTAGTAGACCTCGTCGTTGGCGTCTAGGTTGTTCGTTGTGTTTAGTGCTGTGCCTTTTACAATTGTTGTAGTGTATTCATAATAGGTTGAAACAAGGTCAGGGTTTGCAGAAACTATTGAGGGGTATAATATAGTAATGCCTACTAAAACGAGTAGCCAAGCTAGAAAAAGAACTCCTCTACGATGCAAGCTCCCCGTTTCTCCTTTCAGCACTATATTCTTTCTGAATTGGCTTATTTAAATGGTTAAGTGATATTCTTCTATCTTTATTCATTAAAACGCGGGTTTTAAAGTATATTACCAAGCGGAAAATATGTCTCTTAAAGGTACACTTCTCTGCGGCAACTTGCTAACTGAGTGCTAGGGTTCGTGCGTAACATTGGAATTATCTTTCTACTCATGATTTTGGGGCTGCGTATTATTCTAGTTTGTTCGTGTCTGTCAATTGCTTTTTATGATAATAATAAGGAAAATATTTCCACAAGGCTTTCTTACTAGCTTGTGACATATTCTTATGACCGAAAGAGAAAAGGAGAAGAGAGGATTTCAAATGCAAATCAACAAGAAAAAAATGCGTACGCTATTCATTTCAATTACACTGATTACAGCAATCTTAATGTCTGGCAAAATAATTGTGTTTACAAGCTCAGTTACGCAACCCCTTTATCTTCATGGGCCACCGCTTCAACCAATTCACATGCACTCAAACATTACCCTAAATCCCATTCACATGCATTATACAAAGGGCATACTATAAAATCGTAGATGTACTTCTCCCCCACTTCTTTTTGTTTAAAAAAATGTTTGAGACAACGCGTGCGCACGTTTGCTACAAAAATCGTAGCAGGGCGTAGCACGGCGTAGCAGATCATAGTCAAACCGTAGCCAAATCATTGAGCGCGCTATGTTTTGTGCTACAGATTGTAGTATTTTTGCCAAAACTCGCTACGCCAATTGCTACTGTAGCATAAACGGTAGCGTAGCCAAAAGTGTAGCGAGCACGCGCGTTTTTTTGTGCACACTAAGCACGCGTGCAAAAACTGTTCACAAACACCAATTCGCTTTTGTGGGTTGCTCCACTGTTGAGTTTTCAGAGGTCTCCTGCAAGAACCGTCTCGCGCGCGCGGATGTCTGTCTCCTTCTATAAAGCAGAAATCCGATTCCTGCAGCAATGATCGCTGCTAGAATACATGTTAGATACCATTCCCAAGTCAACAGGAGAGGTCGGTGAAGGCTCACGATCACAGGGTCGTCATAGTTATTCCAGACTTCGTTTGAGTGATGCCCAGTGCGAATCGTAACTTCATCTATGTCTATTATCGCAACTACTGATACATTGAGAGTCTGTCCTCTATTTAATTTGTCCGAAATTTGAAAGGAAGCTTTCCTCTCCCAGTAGTCACCAATCTTTGTGAATGCTACATGTACCGTTTGATTTTCAGATTCCATCACAAAATCTTCACTACTCAGAACAACTTTGAATGAATTAGTTTCTGTCGTGTAGAGTGTTTCCGTGCACATGCATAGAGCAGACGTGCGCATAAACCTAACAGTCACTTCAAAAGGCGTATCTGGTTGCCATTTTTCTGAGGTAATTATGGAGATTTGATATGTGTTCCCGATTTCCCATTCATCGGTCTGCTGGAGTGCTTGGACAATTTGAATATGACCTGCAAGCAATCCCGTTGTCAGAAGAGATAACGTTAGAAAAGATAGCATGCGCACGGAGGTATCTGGCATTTTCATCATCATAAAATATACGGGTTTAGTGCTAGATAAAGACTAATGGAATAATCTTCTAGTGATTTTCGCTAAGGTTTTTTTGCACGGAATTTCTCAGCGCGCGCAAACTTGCGAGCTCGTATTATCTCCAAAAAAGCTTCAACTCTTGTTCTTAGCTGACCTATGTCATCGCCATAATCTGTTTCAATGGTCAACATTGGTATTCTGGCCTTTTCGAGTGCCTTTCTAACGTGAAAAGCCTCGATACCGTATAAATGACAGGCATGGAGAGCATGATATACAACTCCATCAACATTGTAATCTTTCACCCAGTTTAGTATACGTTCTATTCTATTGTTATTAGGTGTGAAACACGCACACGCGAGCGTGAGGTATCTCTCCGCCAAGGCTATTAGCATGTCGTCCATTGTCCACTCACACGTTTCCACTAGATCCCAAAGCCCTCTAGCTCCAGTGCAGAGTTCATCACAAGTGATAACCGCACCAAGGTCTTCGATTAAATTGGGAATCTTCCAGTTTGGTGGCACTATTGGACAACCAGCAACCATAATTCTCGGAGCATCTATGTCGAGAGTACTTGTATTATTTTGAATCCTCTCTTCAAGTTCTTCACATAGCTCCTCTGCCTTTTCAGTCCAGCGTCTAATGTCGTCATAAAATGACAGCACAGTGACATACATAGCATCACTTCCTGAAATCGGCGGTCTCTCAGCTTTCCTGAGTTCACAGAGCCTACGTACTGCCCGTCTTTTAGAATTTACAAGGCAAATAGTGTCCTTGAGTTTCTTCTTAGTTATTTTAACATTCATTATCTCCTCAATTTTCTTCTTCAACAGTTCTATTTCCGTTAGCCACAGTTTTCTTGCCTGAGTAGTGTTCGCGGTGTGGGGCAACTCCATAGTCATCACACGGGTATCAGGCATGTAATCAACTATTATTTCACCCGTCTTCTTCTTACAGTCGCATGTTGTCGGGTAAACTAGGGAATCACAGATTCCATAATATCCAAGCTTCAACATTATGCAGCCGCAAGTGGACTTCACTAGTGGACAGAGATTTCTCGGCAGAATCGTTTCAGCAGTTCGAACAGCATCTTGAAAACCTGCAAAAAGCCTCAGCGGCATTGCACCAGTAGCGTAAAATAGTTCTTCAGGCACAAACATGCAAAATATGCCAAAAACTTTTCCTCCTTCCTCCTTGAAAGCTCCAATCTCTTCTAAACGTTTGCCACTCATTTCAACCAGAATCTTATCAAAATATTCCATGTTTCTGGGTCTATTGTTTCTCTTCTTCATTTCCTCAACAAGTGTACTCATTTCTTCATTGAAATTCTTCTCAAGTTTCGATTTCCATTTCAAATCCTCATTTGTTAACGGCATCTTCTCTCACATTCCCTAATGCTTTCCTGAGAGTAACGTGAATTTTCCAATTTTTGCTTTGAGCGCGTTTTCTGGACATTTTTCTACACAGCAGAAACACAGAATGCAATCAGTTCCAGTGGCTCTCTGCTCCTCAACTTCTTCAAGTGGTTTCCTCGATTTTGAGGGGCAGCATCTCACGCAGACGCCGCATCTTGTGCACCTATTGGCATCTTTTTCCACGTAGACCAAACTGTACTTATTGCACCAAGAGAAAAGAGGGGACGCTGGGCAAATATATCGGCACCAAAAACGTATCACCAGAAATGAAGTGGCAAGGAAGAAAGAAACCATCATCAGAGCAGGGATTGATGGATAAAAGTTTGTGTAAGGCCCAATGCCTAATAACATTGTTATTATATCGGGCATCAGGAAGAATAAGGCAGGAGCAGGGCAAATTGGACAATTCGGTTCGAGAGACATAGTCAAGGGAAAATGCTGCTTATAAAGAACGCCTGCGTCAAAATCTATGATAGTTACGACACCGATGCTTATTGCGGTGAAAATTAGAAACAGGCAAAATCCATATTTTACGTCGGAAAGAGCTTCATGATTCTTTCGAGAAAACTCTCGATTCTTTATTTTCAAACCACGCCTAATGCGTGTCAAAACGTCTTGAACAAAACCGAGGGGGCAAGCCCATCCGCACAGAAACCTTCCGATTATTAAGGGAATCAGTAGAAAGGCGCTTATCGTTCCGAATGGGATGATATATTCAAGCTCCCAAGCCAGCGTCAGATTGTGCTGGAGGGTTCCAAAAGCACACGTGACTGTTCTATTTTTCAAATTGTGATCAACAAACACTGGTAAAAGAATTGGTGTTAGACTGAGACCAACAACGCCGCCATACATAAGCAGTACGAACATGATTGTTTGAACGGAAAACTTCACATTCTTTATCTGCACCACATCATCACCTTCTAGGTTGGTACTCCTTCTAGATACGGCATTAACTGTTCGAACTCCTTCAAGAGAATAGCGGCTACAAGTAACGTTATTCCGAGTGCTATGAGTATAGTAACAGGGTACCATTTTATTCCTGGTTTAGCCTCAATCTCTTCTGGAAACTCAGGTCTTTCATAATCGATTTCATCGCGGTCTCTTAGAATAGACTGGACCCGTTCGGGTTTTGTTCTCCGTCTTCTTCTGAGTTTTCTTCCCGCCAAGAAAATGGCAATTATGCCTGCAGTCAGCAATCCGAGATATGAAATAGACGAAATATTTTGCCATTGTGCGATTCGAGCAAAATTTCTAACTTTTAATTCATATATAGGCGATCTGAAGGTTTCATTGTGAATTGTCTGGATCCCAAAGTAGAATGTCAGAACCCCTTCATTCTGTTTTTCTACAACTGCGTTCCAACGGTCGCTATCGACTTTGTTTAATTCAGCAAATGTCCATAATCCTCCGTTCATCGAGTAGTTCAGAAGGACTCTGTTTACATAAGCAATGGGTGTTGTTACCTCAATTTCTATTTCGTCATTAATCGATGGTTTCTGAGGATTCACAGTTGGCGAGGAGATTGGTGGTCCCTCAACAAACTGTAACGTGTATGCTTTGTTTCCTCCACCGGCATTCTTAGAAGTCAGGTGGACCTCAACAGTATAGTTTCCTTGCAAGGCTGCACTTACAATCCATTCATGCTGAATGTAAACTTCTACCCCTGGAGCGTCACAGACTACAATTGGACTTGTTTGTTGTTCTTTTCCTTCGATTAATTTCAGTTGTTTTGGTGCAACGAGGGTTACTGTGACATCGTGGGCTTCCGCGCCTTCACAGCATGGAGCTGCGAAACCTATAGATGCCTTGATTTTGATTGTTCCGTTTACGCCTTGAATTGTGGGCAAAGCTTCAAGTTTGAAGTGAGCTATTATAGCATCGCGTTGAGCGAAAACCGATGATACGAAAATGGGCATGGCAAGAAAATGCATCAATTGGAAGATTAACACAAAGGACGCGAACACCCAAAACATGGTTTTTGTGTTTTTCATAAATCTGACTCCATTGTACGCCAACATCATATTGTATATATCTACATATGAAACTCTACCCTCATAATGTTTTCATTTCGCTTAGAGATTGAAATAAAAGCTCTCCACCAAAAACAACAAACCAACCATAATCATCGAAAAACCACATATCCTGCGTACGCGTTCTAATCCAATTCTTAATTCAAGTGAATCTCCAACCTTACCACTTAAGATTCCGACACTGATCAAGTAGATTGATGTTCCACTCCAAAAGGAAGTCAAGAGAACTATCGATCTTAATACCGAAGCTTCAATTAAAGCTTTAATAACTACGGTGACTAGCGGAAAACAAGGTATTAATGCCGCGACGAAACCGAGAATAAAGCTGGATTTCACTCCTTCCAAAAATGAACAAAAACGCGGAAGAAATCTTTTCACGATGTCTCCACCTGTGAAAGCAAAAGCCCCGTAGATTAGTACGAAGAACCCCAAAAGCCCTAAACCGATAGCGCTGTATGTCGGCAGCATTTTTTCAAGAAGAACTGAACCAACTAATCCAAGCAGCAACCCAAGTGGCACGTAGGCAATCAGCCTCCCGAAACAAAAGAACAGGGAGGCTTTAAAGCTTGATCTTATTCCGCGATGCCCAATCATAATATGCGGTGCTAGTACTGGCAAGCAGAACCCAACACAATATGCTCCAATGCTTGTGCCAAGCAGAAAACCCTCTACAATGCTTGTGATTAAAGTAATTAGTAGAGACAAAAACCATCACCGCCTTATCGACAAATCGAATCCGCCATATTTCTCACTCTTCACTCTCGTGAATGGTCCACTGCATGATCTCAAGCTTTTCTTGCTTTTTTTCGCGCTAATAGTGCAGCGCCCAGTGCAGCAGTGATTTGGGGTTCCTTCGGCACATGTATGTCTGTTCCCAGTTCCATTTCCAAAGCTTTTTGCATTCCTCTGTTTTTTGCAACTCCTCCGGATAGAACTACGTCCTTTTTCACTCCACACTGCCTGACCATGACACTGGTTCTTTTGGCAATTGCCTCGTGAAGCCCAGCTATGATGTCTTCTTTTCGCCACTCTCGGGCGAGGAGGGAGATGACCTCTGACTCTGCGAAGACCGTGCACATACTACTTATTTTTGCTGTTTTTTCGGAAGCCATTGACAAGTCTCCCATATCATCAATTCTCACCCCAAGCACATTTGCCATATGCTCCAAGAATCTTCCTGTTCCAGCGGCGCATCGGTCATTCATGGCGAAGTTGATGACGCCACCGTTCTCATCCAATAATATGGCCTTGCTATCTTGTCCACCTATATCTATGATTGATCCAACATTTTTATGAAGCCATTTTGTGCCCCTACTGTGTGCAGTTATCTCACTTATTGTCTCATTTGCAAAATCAATCGTCCTACGTCCGTACCCAGTAGATATGATGTAATCTATGTTAGAATGGTGCAAATTTGCTTTTTCCAAAGCTTCTTCCATGGCCAACTTCGTAATGGCTTCCCATTCCACCTCTGATGGAATAATTACGAAGCTTAGGACCTCGTCATCCTTAAAAATCACGACTTTAGAAGTAGCTGATCCTATGTCAATTCCCGCAAAAATTCCCATTTTCTCTACCTTGTTTTCATCATCTCTGTGTGCGCTTTTGAATCACGATAGGTAGTGCGCGCTTATAAGAGATGCCATATGCACATGGAAAAACTCAGGCACATCTACACGCATCACATGTTATGCGCGCGCAACATGATAAGGGATTTGAACCTCTTTTTCCTTCTCCATGCAAGCGCATTAATGAAGTAAGCTAGTTCCACAAGGCTTTTTTATGACCTTTTTATATAGTTTACTGTTGAAAGAGAAAAGGAGAAGAGAGGAAAAAAGAATGAGAATTCGCAAAAGCAAAATGTTTACAGTGTTGACTTTGACTTTGCTGATTATGGCTTTGGTTGCAATAAACTTGAATTCACCCACGAGCGCCGTCCCTCCACCACCTGAACCGCCTATCTACCTTCACGGTCCAACCATAGGACCTATACACTTGAATTCGAACAAAACGCTTACGCCGGTACACTTGCACTCGACACAAGGACTAATCACCCTAACAACGAATCCAATAGGCACTGAGTGGCATGAACTTTATCCAGATTTCTGCGTTAGCTGGGATCTCACCAGCTGGAACGACACGGGTTGGCCATACACTGAATTCAGTCCTAACGACCAGATTGATATGACTGACGAAGATGGAAACGTTACTTGGTATCACGTGGACAGAATAACAATTACCATCCTCTTGTCAGGACCGCATCAAAACTATGAATTCGTTTCGGCTGCTCCCACAATGGCCATCGAGTTGAAGATACCCCATGATTATGACCCGTATATCCTTAACTTTCCACTGTTCATGAATAGCCTTTGGCATGAGGTTTGGCCAAATTACAGCAACGTTTACAACCTTACTAGCCAT
>CP070759.1:709918-716753 GCA_020348945.1 Candidatus Bathyarchaeota archaeon | reverse complement strand
TACAGTAACTCTAATTAACGCCATTTAGTTAAGGGATTGCTTTGACGAGGATGAAAGCATGAAAGCCGTCATAGTTATTGGAGACGGTATGGCTGATCGACCCGTCCGAGAGCTGGGAGGAAAAACCCCCCTTGAGGTGGCAAAGAAGCCGTCCCTCAACTGGGTGGCTAAAACTGGCGTCTGCGGCGTCATAGACCTCATTGCTCCTGGCGTTCCCCCGGGAAGCGACACAGCTCATCTCGCCTTGCTCGGCTACGACGTTTTCAAAACGTATACTGGACGGGGTGCGCTGGAGGCTTTAGGTTCCGGAGTTGACATTCAACCCGGTGATGTGGCTTTTCGATGCAACTTTGCCACTGTTGACGACAATTTTACAGTGGTGGACCGAAGGGCTGGTAGAATTGAGACACAAGATGCTTCTGAGCTTGCGAGGGATTTAAAGAAAGTGCGCCTTAAGAAGATTCAAGTTACTTTCAAAAACACTGTTCAACATCGTGGGATACTGTTACTTAGCGGACCCGGTTTGTCTGCGAGGGTGTCGGATTCTGACCCGCACAAAATTGGAAAACGTGTTTCAGAGGTTCATCCTCTCGACGATACTGTTGAAGCCAAAAGAACAGCGAAGATTGTGGAAGAACTCTTGCAACGTTTCCACGAAATCCTGAAAAATCATCCCGTGAACGCGGAGAGAAAGAAAAAAGGTTTGTTTTCAGCGAACATTGTTTTGTGCCGAGGCGCGGGAGCGTTGCCAGACTTAACGACGCTTCCACGTCAATACGGGATTCAAGCAGCTGCCATCAACGCTGTGCCCTTAGTTGGAGGAGTGTGCAAAGCAGCGGGGATGAGTCTCATCAATGTTCGTGGTGCTACGGGAAGTTACGACACCGACATTGAAGCGAAGGCGGATGCTACCATTCAAGCGGTTAAATCTCATGATCTTGTGTTGGTACATGTGAAGGCAAGTGATATTGCGAGTCACGACGGTAAAGTTCAGCAAAAAGTCAGGATGATAGAAAAAATCGACGACATGGTGGGTCGCATAGTTAAGAATGTGGACATGGGTGAAACTTTTGTCGCTGTCACTGCTGACCACACGACTTCACTGCTCACAAGGGAGCACGAAGGTGATCCAGTGCCGGTTGCTATAACAGGGCCCTGTGTGCGCACAGATGACATCGAAGAGTTTAGTGAGAGAGCTTGCGCAAGAGGAGGACTCGGAAGAATGAGAGGCATAGACCTCATGCCAACCCTTATGAATTTTCTTGGTAAAACCGAAAAATTTGGAGCCTAGTTTCCAGTTTGCGTTGCTGAGAAGGGAAACGTTAGCTTGGCTAAAGAAGACATTCGGATGAAAGTTTGGCGTCTCATGGAAGAAAGAGGAATCGCCACGTTTCCCAGACCAGTCTTTCATCGAATACCTAACTTCGTTGGAGCCGAAAAGGCTGCTCAGAACCTGAGGGAACTGCCCGAATACAAAATGGCAAAGGTGATTTTCTGTAACCCTGACTCTCCGCAGAAACCTGTTCGAGAGGCTGCTCTGAATGACGACAAAATCGTTGTTATGGCTACGCCGAGGCTGAGGAAAGGTTTTCTCTTGTTAGATCCGAACACGATACCTCCCAACAACATTTCTAGAGTGTCCACGATTCGTGGAGCTTTCAAACACGGTGACTCTGTTGAGCCTTCAACGGTAAAGGTTGACCTGTTTGTAGCTGGGTCTGTGGCAGTGTCTCTGGACGGGGGGCGACTGGGCAAGGGAACTGGATACTCTGATCAGGAGTATGCTATTTTGGAGAATTCAGGTGGGCTCAATCCTGAAACTCTTGTGGTCACGACAGTGCATGACGTTCAAGTTGTGGAGAAGATTCCTCGGGAAGAATGGGATGTTTCTGTGGACGTTTTAGTGACGCCGACAAGGGTTATTCGGGTAACATGAGAGCGTTCAAGAGCTTAGGGACAAATGTGAGTTATCGTCCTCCTTCTAAAGTAACGCAAATGAAAAAAGGGAAAACAGCGTAAAGTCGCTTATATGACAGGGAACTGGATTGACTACTTGCTTCAATTTAGCTACTTAGGAGTTTTCCTTATCAGTCTTGTCGGTACAATGTCGATAATTATTCCCATACCCTACACTTTTATTATCCTCACGTTGGGCATGCAAGGAGTGATGAATCCTCTGCTTCTCACGATTGCAGGAGGCTTGGGCTCCGCTGTTGGCGAATTTTCTGGATACGTGTTGGGATATTATGGGCGGGCTGTGGTAAGTGAAAAACGACAAAAGAAAATGAATTATATTGTGAAGGTGCTTGAGAATCGCTATGGCCCCGTGGTGGTTTTTCTTTTTGCTTTAACTCCCTTGCCTGATGACCTCCTTTTTATTCCCCTAGGTGTTTTGCGTTACAGCTTTGTTAAAGCATTTATTCCGTGTTTTTTAGGTAAACTGTTGATGGTTGCTATTCTTGCTTACGGTGGACAACTCTATTATGCTGTTCTCAGCACTGTATTCGGTCGAGGGACATTTGAGGTAGAACTTTTTACCAGTGTAATCACTGCTATATTATTGGTTTTCATTTTCGTGGCGATGTTTAAAATTGATTGGGAAAAAGTTCTCGGGAAGTACGTAGGCGAGGGAGAAAAAGTTGAGAGTGATAGCTGACTTCCACGTTCACAGCAGGTATAGTCGAGCCACAAGCAAGAAAATGAACATACAGGAGATCACCCGTTTTGCTCAGGTTAAGGGTTTGAGCCTCATGGGCACGGGAGACTTCACGCATCCCCTGTGGCTGAAGGAACTGAAGGAAGATCTAATTGAAGTGCCCGACATAGATCTTTACAAGCCAGCCAAAAATTCCGAATTTCCTGTTCACTATATTCTGATGGGCGAAGTTTCCACTATTTTCACCGTTGAAGAGCGGGTTAAGAAGATTCATCATGTCCTTTTAACCTCGAGCTTAGAGACAGCGGTTCAAGTTAATGAGCGGCTGGCGCAATACGGTAACCTTGCTGTTGATGGCAGACCAACTCTAGACATGTCTGCGTCTCAACTTGTAGAAGAGGTTATGGAGGTTTCAGGTGAGAACGTGGTGATACCTGCCCACGTTTGGACTCCCTGGTTCAGCATCTTCGGCGCCTTCAGCGGGTTCAACCGGGTGGAAGACTGCTATCAAGACATGACCAAGCATATCTTTGCTTTAGAAACAGGACTCTCCTCAGACCCGCCTATGAACTGGCGACTGAGTGCACTTGACAGGTTCGCTTTGGTCTCGAATAGTGACTGTCATAGTGCTTGGCCGTGGAGGATTGGGAGGGAAGCCAATGTGTTTGAGCTGGAACGATTGACTTACCAAGAGGTGGTTGATGCTATGCGGAAGAAAGATGGGCGCTTCAAATTTACCATCGAAACGAATCCTGCGTATGGTAAGTATCACTGGTCGGGTCATCGGAATTGTAAGGTTTCTCTTTCTCCTCAGAATGCTATGAAACTGGGAAGTCTCTGTCCAGTCTGTCGCAAGAGACTCACGAAGGGGGTGGAGCAACGTGTTGAGGAGTTGGCGGACAGGCCTATGGGCTTCAAGCCTGAAGGTGCTGTAGGGTATATGCGTCTTCTTCCTCTTTCTGAAATTATCTCTGCGCTTTTAGGGGTTTCGTATCCTGGTGTTCAAAAGGTTTGGAAGATATACAACGCTCTTGTGGAAAAGTTTGGCGATGAATATGCTGTGTTGATAGATGCGTCTAGAGAAGAGATGGCTGAAATTGTTGATTTGAAGATTGCTGAGGCTATTGTTCGAGTTAGAGAAGGAAAGGCGAGGGTTATACCTGGCTACGACGGTGTTTACGGTCAACTGGTAATTTTTAGTGGAGAGAAGGAAAAACTGTTGGAGAAGAAAAGGGTTAAGCAGCGAAGTCTCCCAGATTTTGTTTGATTCGAATAGATTAGTTTTCTTTTGTTAAACTGCTCCTGAAGCTTTGATAGCTTTCACCATCTCAGCGACTAAGTCCGCTCTTTCAGGAACCATTACGTGAATCCCAGCTATTTTCATAGGTGCAATCTGTGAAACTACTTCTACCATTATCTTTATTCCCTCTTTCACCTTGTCATCTGTTGCCTTCAGTCGCTTAATCATGTTGTCAGGGATAATTACTCCGGGACAGTTTTTAACCATCCACTTTGCCATACCAGCGGACAGCAGAGGAGTGATTCCCACCAAAATTTTCACGTCTAAGTGGGAAATTTGATCCATGAACTTCTCTAGGACGTTAGGGTCGTAGAGGCACTGGCTTTGTGCGAACTTGGTGCCCATGGCAACTTTTTTCTCTAATCTGATGATTTCTGGTTCTATGGGGTCGAGGCCTGGATTTACAGCAGCTCCTACAAACAGTTTTGGTGGGGTTTTCAGTTTTTTTCCAGCTAAGTCTAGGCCTTCTTCTTGCATTCTTTTTATGGCCCATAACAGTTGAACAGAGTCAAGGTCAAACACTGGTTTGGCTTCTGGGTGGTCGCCCATGGTTATGTAGTCTCCTGTTAGAACTAGAATGTTTTTGATTCCGAGGGCGTTTGCTGCTAGAATGTCTGATTGTAAGGCTAGTCTGTTTCTGTCTCGGCAAGTTATTTGGTAGATGGTTTCGAGGCCGGTTTGTTTTTCAATTAGGTGGCATGTTGCGAGGGTGCTCATGACCACGCGGCTGGTGGGGTTGTCTGTTACGTTTGTAGCCACTACATCGTTTTTTATGAGTTTAGCGCCGTCTAAGATGTCTTCGATGCTTGCGCTTTTGGGTGGAGTTAACTCTCCGGTGATTGTAAACTTGGATGTTGCTAAACTTTTTTCTAGAGAACTGACGAAGCTCATTGTGGCTTCCTCCAAACGATCTGTTGGGGTGAAGTTGATTTTTGGAAGTTTCTCGGTTTTCTGAAAGCTTTAAACTTGCCAAGCTGCCCCATGTCTTTCATCCGTTTATAAATCAGTACCCAAGCGCAGTCTTTTTCATGGTTTACTTCACATTTTTCGTCCATGTGACCTGCACACGGTCCGTTAAGGAGTGCTTTTGGGCATCTTGTGATTGGGCATATGCCGCCTGTTTCGTCGAGGACACAGTCGCCGCATGCTAGGCAACGTTGGTAAAATTCTCCTATGCGTTCGACCATGCCTATGAATTTAGTGTTGAGGCCAGGTGTGGTGTATTTTCGAGTTAGTTCGGCAACCGCTTGAATGCCTGCTCCGCAAGCCAAGGCGACAATGGTGTCAGCGGAATTTAGAGCGTCTGTTAGGGCTCTGAGGTCACGTTTGAGAAGTCTTTTATCGCAAGGAGTTTCAGGGACCACTGTTCCAACGATTTCTTTGTCGCTTAGAAGTTTTGTCAATTCTTTGACTTGTTCTTCGCCGCCAGTTTGGTTGAGTGTTGCGCAGGTTCCGCAGCCTATGATGAAAACTTTTTTGCTGTCTTTTAGGCTCTCTTTTATTTCATCTATTGGTTTTTTTTCTGTTATTATCATGTTGACCTGTCTCCAAATTAGAATTCTATTAAAAGTTGTTTATCTCTATTTAAGGATTGTTTTTTTATTGCAGATTGCGTTGCTTTTTGAGGAATGAGTAAAACGTGTGATTGCAAGATGTGATAGGTTAAGTTTTGCATGATAGAAGACTTCGGTTCGGCTTGAAAATCTGTCTCTCTGGATAAAGTTGTGAAAGACTGTTTAAGATGTGTTTGAAAGGGTTCGGAAGCAATTAAATGCTTATTTGCATGCCCATGTGTGATGTAAATCGTATATATGCGGATTTTGTTTCATTCTTTGCAGGATTTTTTTGGGGAGGTCAGGGTTTTTGATATAGAGGTTTTTTCCATTACCCTTAAATAAGTTTGAAGAGTATTCTTTTGTGTGCATTGAAAGGAGAGAGAAGGGTCTAAAATGTTCAAAAACGTGTTTAAGAGAGTGAAATCGCTCTTTCTGGTTAGTTTGCTTATTTTATCTGTCCTAGCGATCCTAACGCTGGGACCTGTTCCCGCTTATCCTACTCCTGTTGAAACGTCGACATATTATGAGGGTAGTACAAATGTCGTGAATGGCACGGCGCTAAATAGCACAAGCAATCTGGATGCTAACGACGGATCATACTTCGTAGTTGACCCCGACTCCGTCACTACTGAGCCGAGTGAAACC
This sequence comes from Candidatus Bathyarchaeota archaeon, assembly GCA_020348945.1. Taxonomy (GTDB): domain Archaea; phylum Thermoproteota; class Bathyarchaeia; order Bathyarchaeales; family Bathyarchaeaceae. The sequence continues at coordinate 710,596 of CP070759.1, read as the reverse complement.
TTAACCTACAGCTCAACTGTCTCGGCTGGAACATGGACGAACGTTGCGTTTATTGACGCTAATGACGTAAATCGTGCCGAAGTAAGTGCCAAAGGTAAAACGTATTGGGTAGAGATGGATGATCCCACGATCAGCGGGACAATCTCCAGTGTGGTCATCAAAATAGATTGTTATGTCAGAAATAGTGTTGACCCTTCAAACACTGAATTTACTCTCGGATTTTCAATAGATGGAAGTACTACTAATCTTTTGACTCAAGATATTGACGTTGCCATCACCGAGGCTACCTATAGCTGGAACATCACCGACTCCATCTCCAGCTGGACTGACCTCAATAATCTGAGGCTAAGTACCCTGTCTACAGATCCGGGAAAAGGTGATGTAGATACTTGGTATGTGGATTATCATCGAGTTGAGATACAATCATCCACTACCTCGTATGAGGTTAACGTTGAACACACTTCAGAACAATTCACACCACCAGTATCAGACATAACTCAAATTTACTTGGAAGACAACTTCAAATTCGACACAACTGTAACAGCCTATCTGGAATGGTACAACTGGACCGCCAACGATTGGGCAACCATAAACAGTGGCTCAGTGGGAACAAGCGAAGTCACTTGGAACAAAACCTGGACTTCAAGATTCATCGACGTAGTCAACAGCACAGGCTAC
>CP070759.1:704282-709818 GCA_020348945.1 Candidatus Bathyarchaeota archaeon | reverse complement strand
TCCCAAGCGAGTCTGCTGTCAAAAGCTTGGACGAAGCGGTGAGGACCCTCCGAGAGCATCTGATGAGGAGAGAAGACGAAATGACTAATTTCGACGAGGAAATCGACAATACTCGATTGCAGATCGCCAGACTAGCCGAAGCCATCACCTCCCTTGAAGGCGAAATCACGCGAATACGCAGGAGCATCAAGCGAACTAAGCGCAATACAAGGCGCGTTGAGAAACTTATTCAACACGTTCAAAGGCGACTTGAAAAGGAAAGAACACAGATAGAACTCCGAAAAGCACAACGCGGAACCCTGAAAAAGGAGATGCAGAACCTAAACAACGAATTAGCTGTACTACGCCAGAAAACAGATCCCGGCAGAATCCAAGAAATGGAAATCCAGCGAGAAAAGCTAGCCGAAAAAGTCATAGAGGCGAGGCAGAAGCTTATCAGCGTCGAAACCGAACTGTCAACCCTTCGGTCTAAACTCAAAAATGTTCTCATAACAGCTTCTGGTAACATCAGGATTCAGTTCAGAAAGGTAGACGAACAGCTCTCTATTGTAGAGAGGGAGGTTGAGGACGCACTTCAACAGAAAGAGGAACTTGGACAGGAACTCTCAAAACTTGAAACCGCTAAGGAGGAGCTTTCCCGTTCCGTTTTAACCGCTAGGAAAGAGGCAAAAAAGTTCACATCCCACATTGATGGCATCGACAAGCAACTGCACCGACTGGACGCTGAGTACGAGCGGGCTGACGAATTATACAACCGACTTCAGCTTGAACTCCAAACACTTCAGTTGCGGATGGATCAACATTATTATCTGCTGAGGGAAATTGGTTACGAGGAACCTCCAAAAGTTTCGCCAGATCAGCTGGTGGCGGCGGAATCATCTCTCAAACTGATGCGATTTGAGTTGGAGCGCCTCGGAGCCGTTAATCAATTAGCCCACTCGCACTACGCTGAACAAATCTCACGATACAAGGAGTTATCCCTTCGCATGAACGAGCTGGAGAGGGAAAAACAAGCTATAATCTCTTTCATGGATGAAATTGAACGGAAAAAACGCGAGGTTTTCATGAACGCCTTTAACCAAATAAACGAAAAATTCGGAGGGTACTTCTCTAAACTCACGGGTGGTGGAGAAGCCGCCCTCAAATTGGAGAAGCCTGACGAACCGTTTGCTGGCGGAGTAGACATGGTTGTTCAGTTCCCTGGCAAGCCTCCGATCCTTGTAAGCGGAGCCAGCAGCGGAGAGAGGTCCGTGTGCGCCGTTGCCTACATATTCGCTCTCCAAGATTTTTCACCCGCAGCCTTCTACCTTTTCGACGAAGTTGACGCACATATGGATGCTTTTCACGTGAGCAAACTAGGAGAGTTGTTGGCTAAAGAGTCAATGAAGTCCCAGTTTCTGGTAATCACTCTGAAACCCGAGATGGCTAGCAAAGCTGAAAGAGTCTACGGCGTATTCGAGCAAAAAGGAGTCTCCCATGTGGTTTCAACCACGTTCAAGGAGGCTGCCTAGTGCCCCTATCCACTGGAAAACCTTTCTACTTTCAGCCTCCTTTGAACATACTTTTTGAACTTCACAAACTGAGAAAAGTGAGACCGTGGGACGTGAACATCGATTTTCTGTTGACCACATTCCTAGAAGAAATGGAAAAGAAAGGAGATGTTGATTTTAGAGCCTCAGGAATGGCGCTTGACTCCTCCTCTATCATATACCTCATGAAATCCAAGCTCCTGCTAAAACTGGAGGAGCCTCCACCGCCCCCTAAAGTTCCGCCAGACTTTCTTCCCCCGCCTCTGTTTCTTCCTCTTCGCTATGAGTTGACATCCACAACCATCCAGCACCTTTTAGAGGCTTTGGATGGTGTGCTTAAGGGTGAACGGTCGCTTGCATTGAAACCTCGTCTGGAACCTGTTTTGCCAGCTCCACCAGATTTTTTTCCTCCTGTTGATTTCTACCTTATGGAAATCGAGAAAGAAATGGAAAAGCTGTATCGCTCTCTCCTCCAGTTCGCTGATAAGGGGAAGCTGATAGTCTTCTCTAAAGTTGTAGTTGGACTGGAAAAATTGTCGGCTGTCAAAACTTTCATTGTTCTCCTATTTCTCGCTCAGTCAGGTAAGGTAAGTTTGTGGCAGGAAGAAAGTTTAAGCGAAATTTATATAACCCTTCGCGAGGCTCAGCCCATTGGAACCGAGGGAACAGGAATCATCTGAGCTACTCAGACAGGAAAAGATGAGGCGTACGTTAGCTTTGATAGAGGCTGCTCTTTACGTGGCTGGTCGTCCCTTAGATTTGAAAACTTTGGGGTCGGTGATCAAAACCCGTTCTAAAAAGAAAATTAAGGCGCTTGCTGATGGGCTGATGAAGGGGTATGAAAATCGTGACACGGCTCTTGAGATCGTTGAGCTTGAGGATGAACGGTTTGTTATGCAGCTAAAGGCGGAGTACACTCCGAGGGTTCGAAGGTTGGCTATTAGGCCTCTTCTTAGTGTTGGTCCGTTGAAAACGTTGTCGTATGTTGCTTATCGTCAGCCGGTGTCTCAAATTCAGGTTGTTGAGGTGAGGGGGCATCATTCTTATAATCATCTTAAAAAGCTGGAGGAGTTGGGTTTGATTAATCGTGAGAGAGTTGGGCGAACTAAGGTGATAGTAACTACTGAGTTTTTTGCTGATTATTTCGGTTTGAGTCATGATGTGCGGATTATGAAGAAGCAGCTTAAGAGTATATTTGGAGAGTTTGCTAAGCCTGAATCATAGAGAGAAGAGGGTGAACACACGCATTAATGAAGCCTATTTGAATTCTATTAAAGGTAGAATGTTGAAACAGTAGTTTTTTCAGAAGTGAGCGGTGAGGCTGTGAAGGAGAGTAGTTTTGGGACCGATAGAAAAAATGTTTTGGGGCCCAATTCCCGCGACTGATGTAGCGTAGCTGGGTCGTATAGTGGAAAGGTGTGTTGAAAACAGGTTTTTTCCTTCAAAAATTTGGTTGAAAACTTAAATCAACTAACATACGGTAAAAAGAGGAGGGTTCAATGTGGGTTGGCATATTAGGTTAAAAAATTTTGCGTGCGCTGGAGCAAGTCTCCGTGAATGTTGGAGCTTGGCTGTTTTGAGAAAAGTGTCGCGTTTATCCTATGAGGTCGCTGTACGCTAATTTCACCAGTTTCAGGTCTAAGATGTTGATTACGCTGTTGCCGTCTATGTCCGCGTTCGGGTTTATTATCCATCCGCTGTAGGCTAGCTTCACCAGTTTTATGTCTAGGATGTTGCATTCACCGTCGCCATTCGCGTCCCTTGGAATCGTCAATAGAACCCAGCCGTCGATGAGAGCAAAACCGAAGAATGATTGTGGCGGGCCCGGTGGAATGCGCTCAGTATGGCGAGCGGATACTGGATTTTGAGTCATCATTGCTCTTTCGAATTTTTCTGCTTTGACTCTGGTGGTGTAGTGGCCAAGCATGGCGGGCTCTGGACCCGCAGACGGGGGTTCGAATTTCCCCGGGCTACCAATTATGTATTTTTCACCGTTATTTTGCGTGTAAACGTTCTCAAATTGATTAATCAACTGTTTTAAGTGGTTTTCAAGCGTTTTAGAAAGATTAAAGCCTAATTCACGTGTTTTTCTAACCAATTTAGCATCAAGATACGATACAACATTTCGTTTCTTACTCATTTTGCATTCGCAACCCCTTGCGCGCGAGGGGGTTGCGGGTTCTTTGTTATAAGTTTGGTGCAAGAGGCTAACAGTTGGCGCATGCACCCTTTTGGCATTTAAAGTTGTGTAACTCGATTTTAGAATGCTAGGTGAATTGTGCTTACTATTGGCTTGCCTTACTAGCCTCTAAGTTTGTAGAGACACAGATTTCCACTTCTCTCTTTTACTATTTTGTTGTCTTCTATCAACTTTGAAATAATTCTAGCTAAATATCGACTTGAATTTCCTGCGCTAAATTCCTTACGAATGTCGTTGAATGAAAGTTTGCCTTTTTTGACCAATGTTTCTAGTATTTTCTTTTCTATATCTATGTCCTTTATGCGTTCCACTATTTTATCGTTAATCCATAATCGTTGCACTATTACTCCAACAAAAAACCCAGCATACATCGCAATGTACAATGTACTGCCTATCAAGAGGGAGGAGAGATAATGCTCTGAACCGCTTATTGATTCCGGGAGAGTCTTGTATTGATCAATGAGTAGATATAGGTGTGAGGCAAAGATTGCAATCATAGCAGAAAGTCCTATCGTGACGGCCATCTTGTTGGCTTCATGATCTTTTTCTAAGTATTTCAATTCTAAGCCGTAATCAAAAAATGGTTTTCTTTTCCTGAAGGAAAGAATATAACTGGAAGAGACGAGCCAGAGTAGTCCCGCGATAATAGTAACGAATAACATATCGAAGCCTAAGAGATGTAGATCTTTTAGATAAGCTGTGATGCTGAAGGCTAAGAGATAAAATGCGAATATAGCTAAGCCGACGAGATGCCTGCGCAAAGTTGTCATACCCAACTCTCCCTTTTTCGCTCCGAGATCAACTAGAATGTAAGTTAAGGATGCAACTAGAATTCCAGTCACTATTCCGCAAAATGTAGCATCAATAATGCTCAGTTCACAGTCAGCCACCCAACCGATTGGAGTAAGTTCTTCAGATGCCAAGGAATCTTTTAGACCATAATAGAGAGGTTCAAGCATGATCGCTCTTAATGAGTGTGTAAAGAATTGAAGGAAAATGCAGGCAAAGGCGTACAACATGATAATTAGACTTCCACCTCTTATTTCGATACCTATGTTTGGGATTTTCCTTCTGGAACCCCAGTTCATTCCACCAACAATCTTGCAGTCTATGTTCATGTTAATGGCGTGTTTTTCGACCAATTTGTAGAACGTCATTGGTCTCCTTCTGTAATCCACGCCCACAGGACCGATGTGAGGGTAAAAGTCCCAGTGCAAGTCCAAGTGCACTTTGCCGTCTAGTTCTTCACCTAAAACATGAAATCTCCCAATTCGCCTATTCAGTTTGCCTTCAAGCAATCTGTCTTGCCGAATTTTTGTGATACGAAATCCAGCTTTCTTCAAGAGCTCAGTAACATTTTCTAGACTAGTCTTGATTTCCAAATCCATAAACTAATTCCTTCATCATGCGGGAATCCTTTCTTCCGATTTATTCTTATTTATTTTCTGAACATAATATAAGTTTTAAAAGCTTGCGCGCTAAACAATTCGCATATGCGAGTATACCTCTCCGAAGCCTCTTAGTTCTCTTCAGCCTCTCGGTTCCATCAATCTTGGTTTAACACAATACTATCACGCGCGCATCATCTTATTTAGTCCCATAGATCAGTTCATGCCAAGTTAGCTCTTTCTTTTGTTCCCCTTTAGATTCCTCTTTCTTAGGCGGTTCTTTCTTCTCTTGCTCACGCGCTCGCCTTCGTTTCTCCTTTTCTTTCACAGGTGCACGCACGAGGGCTCTTGATAAGAGGTCTATGTCTTCTTTGAGTTTTGGAAGGTTTTTGCGTATTCGATGAAGTAACACAATTAAG
>CP070759.1:701454-704182 GCA_020348945.1 Candidatus Bathyarchaeota archaeon | reverse complement strand
TTCACTTCAGTGAGTGTGGATGGAACTCTGAAGGGACCGCCCATTGAGCAGATTCGTGAAGTTGTGAGCGCAGTTAGAATTCCAGTGATTGCTTCTGGCGGCATAGGAAGTCTAAATGATTTAGTTGACGTAGCTAGAACTGGTGTAGAAGGAGCTATAGTGGGCACCGCCCTTTATGAGGAAAAGTTTACTTTAAAACAAGCTATGGAGACTGTGAAGAATGTTAGCTAAAAGGATAATTCCCTGTCTCGACGTTAAAGACGGGAAAGTTGTCAAGGGAGTGCGGTTCAAGAACCTGAAGATAGAGGGGGATCCAGCAGAGCTTGCGGCGATATACGAGGAACAAGGAGCAGACGAACTAGTTTTCCTCGACATAACAGCCTCTTACGAAAAGAGAGACACAATGTTAGATGTCGCAAAGAGAACCGCTGACATGGTGTCCATCCCATTCACAGTGGGCGGAGGCATCAGAAACCTAACAGACATCCAAAAACTGCTCAACTCTGGAGTAGACAAGGTTTCCATAAACACGGCAGCCGTAAGGGACCCAAAACTCATCAAACGAGCTGCCGAAGCCTTTGGCAGCCAGCGCATTGTGGTTGCAATCGACGCCGAAAGAGTTTACGTGAAAACTTCTGTTCCACATAAAACAGTTGTAGATACTCCTCAAGGCCGATGCTGGTGGGAGACCTACATTGAAGGAGGCAGAAAACCCACTGGACAAGACGCTATATCATGGGCGATGAGGGTGAAGGAACTTGGAGCCGGAGAACTCTTGCCAACGAGCATGGATTACGATGGAACACAAGATGGTTACGACATTCCCTTAACGAGAACCATGCGTGAAAAAACAAATCTGCCCGTAATCGCCAGCGGAGGAGCTGGAAATCTGGAGCACATCTTTGAAGTTTTAACAAAGGGCAAAGCTGACGCTGCTTTAGCTGCCTCGATTTTTCATCGGTCACAACACTCTGTTGAAGAGGTTAAAAGGTACCTTGCTGAAAGAGGAGTTCGCGTGTGTCTCATATGATGGGAGGTCTGAAGTTTGGTTTTTCAACTGAGTGAAGCTGAAGCTGAAAATTTCGTGGAAAAAGTAAACTTTGAAAAGATGAACGGACTTGTTCCCGTGGTGGTTCAAGACTCTTCTAACGACCGAGTGTTAACCCAAGCGTTCATGAACAAGCAAGCCTTACAGCTGACTTTGACGAGCGGCAGAATACACTATTGGAGCCGGACAAAGAAGAGGATATGGCTCAAAGGCGAAGAATCTGGACACCACTCTCTGTTGCAGAACGCAATCTTGGACTGTGACAACGACGCAATTTTGTTCAAGGTTCAACAGATAGGGGTTTGCTGTCACACGGGCAAAGAAACATGTTTCCATAATCCAATAATTGCTGAAAAGAAGTTGGCAGTCGACGCTAAGATTCTTGAAAGAATCTTTGAAGTGGTTGTTGATAGAATCAAAAATCCCACGGAACGGTCGTATGTTTCAAAGTTGCACAGGAAAGGAGAGGATACGATTCTCCAAAAGATAGGTGAAGAAACCACTGAACTTGTTCTCGCAGTAAAGGCAAACCTACCTGAAGAAATTGTACACGAGGCTACAGACATACTCTTTTTCATTCTAGTGCTTTTCGCCCAGAAAAACTTGAGGTTGCAAGAGATTTTCAAGCAGTTGGAACATCGCCACCAAGAAAAGACACGTTGAAAGACAATCTTGCCTTCCAACAATAGTCAGGACATCAGTATTTACTTGTATTTGCCGTATTCTTTTGCAGAGTCTACAATTGCCTTCACGTTCTCCGGTTTGGCGTCCCAAGGTGTTTCGCATTCTGTTGCGATTATGAAGCCTCCGCCCTCAGCGCAATCCTCTATTAACTTTTTGCAATACTTCTTCACATCATTAACGGTTCCATGCACAAGTAGTGAGGAAGGAACATTGCCGTAAAGACAAATTCTGTCCCCGAGAATCTCTTTCGCCTTCGCCATATTCGTTTTCTCAAGGTCTAAGACAATCTGTCCCTTAGGTAATCCCTTGGCCAGATTTCTTATAATGGGTAATACTGAAGTTAAATCTCCGTCCATGTGGACGTGTGGTTTATATCCTCTTTTCACCATCATGTCCACTCCTTTCTTTAGGGTTGGCCAAACAAACTCTTCGAACACTTTTGGAGAGACGTAAGGAGGCCCTACAATGCCTGCTTGAAATAGAACTTGCTCAGCTCCAGGAACCTCTCCTGCCCCCATTATCGTTGCCTCCCTCAGCCCAGCCACGATTTCATATTCAAGCAGCCACTCGCAGAATTCCTTTAGCTTTTCTGGTTGTGTATATACGTCTGCAACTATTTGCTCTAAGCCGCGATAGTACATGGCGAGTTCAAAGGGAATTGTTGTTCTTCCTCCCATAGTGAAGGGAACATTGTGTTTTTCGGCAAATTTTCGCCATTCTTGGGCATACTTTTTGGGAAGTTCAAAATAGCGATAAAGCATGTCGTCAATCGATATTTTCAACGTTTTTTTGCTTATTTTCCTGTTGAAAAGAAGTGTTGCAAATCCGTTTTCCATGATTTCATCGTAATCTTCGATCACTTTTTTTTGATAAAAGTTTGGAATATTACCTTCTGGCGGGAAGTCATCGGAGATTTCCCAGCATAAAGTAATTTGATCCCACCCAGCTTTTGGTATAAAACTTAAATGATCTAGTGCTGGTAGAGGTGGATAAACT
>CP070759.1:697978-701354 GCA_020348945.1 Candidatus Bathyarchaeota archaeon | reverse complement strand
CGGATAGGACATTGCGGAGACGGGTTTGAATGGGAAGAGAAACGTTATGGACGCGACGTGATCACAGTTCCCATCATGGTGCCTGACTTCCAAATAGAACGTTATCTTGGCTATAGGCGAGGAGTGATGGGAGGCAACTTCTGGTACATGTGCAAAACCAAAGAAGCGGTAATGGAGGCAGGAAGAATAGCCCTCAAAGCCATAAGCCAAGTAGACGGCGTTGTCACACCCTTCGACATATGCTCAGCTGGCTCAAAACCAGAAACCAAGTTTTCGTGGATAGGACCCACCACCAACCACCCCTACTGCTCAACCCTCAAAAAGAAGCTGGGAAACCAATCGAAGGTTCCAAAAGGCGTCAAATATATCCCCGAGATCGTTATCAACGGAGTATCCCTAGACGCGGTGAAAGAAGCAATGAAGGCTGGCATCCGCGCTGCCATAACCGTGGAAGAAGTGTCAAAAATTTCTGCTGGAAACTACGAGGGAAAACTGGGAAAATATAAGATTTACCTGCGAGAGTTGTTTCCATGAATCTAGACGTTGTTTGCTTCGGCGCTTTGAATATGGACAAACTCTACCGAGTGAACCGCATAGCTAGGGAGGAAGAAGAAAGCTTCATCACGGGCTTCAAAGAGTCTCCAGGCGGCTCTGCTGCAAACACCGCAGTGGGCTTAGCGAGATTGGGGCTAAAAACTGGTTACATAGGAAAGGTTTCCAACGACCGCGAAGGCAAACTTCTCCTAAACAACTTCAAAAAAGAAGGCGTCGACACGCGCGGGATAACATTTTCAAGAAGATGCAGAAGCGGAACTGTCATCGGCTTCGTTGACGAAAAGGGTGAGAGAGCCCTGTATGCAGACCCCGGCGCCAACGACGCCCTTGAATTCGAAGATATCAATCTGGAGTACGCTGGTTCCGCTAAACTTCTGCATCTAACGTCCTTTGTTGGAGAGAAACCTTTTAGAGCTCAAAAGAGGCTTGTGAGAAACCTTTCCGACATTAAAGTAAGTTTTGACCCGGGAGAACTGTACGCTAGAAAAGGGCTGGCAGCGTTAAAACCCATAATAGGAAGAACTTTTGTCGTTTTCTTAAATTCGAAAGAAATGAAGCTGCTTACTGGAAAGAGTTACAGAGAAGGCTCGGAGATTCTATTGAACAATGACATAAATGTAGTCGTTGTTAAGCTGGGCAAGATGGGATGCTACGTTACGGACGGCAAAGAAGCCCATTTAATTGAATCCTACAAAGTGAAGGTTATGGATACTACAGGCGCTGGTGACGCTTTCGGCGCTGGCTTCCTGTACGGATTAACTAGAAATGAAGACTTGTACGAATGCGGGAGGCTTGGAAACTTCGTTGCATCCCGTTGCATAAGGAAAATGGGCGCTAGAGAAGGGCTTCCAAATTTTTCAGATTTGAAAGAGATGGTAGAAGATGATGTTACCCCGGATGGTTGAGGTTCGACAGAAGTTTCAAGCTCCAAGGATAGAGGACTACGTCTCAGCGATACGGGATGAGCTGAAGAAGAAGAGCCTACGCGACAAGGTTAAGCCCGGCATGAGGATAGCCGTAACAGCTGGGAGCCGAGGCATCGCCCACTACCCCGAGATTCTTGCAACAGTCGTTGAAGAGGTCAAGAAGGCTGGAGGAAAACCGTTCCTAGTGCCTGCCATGGGAAGCCACGGCGGAGCAACCCCAGAAGGCCAAGTCGAAATCTTAAGAAGTCTGGGCATAACCCCCGAAACCGTTGGCGCGCCCATATACGCATCAATGGAAGTCCACGAGATAGGGAAGCTGGACAACGGCGCCCAGATCTACATCGATAAGATTGCTTTGAAGGCTGATGGCATAATTGTGGTGGCGAGGGTGAAGCCTCACACGGACTTCAAGGGCAAGATCGAAAGCGGACTGATAAAGATGATGGCGATTGGCCTTGGCAAACAGAAGGGAGCTGCGATGATTCACTGGTACCAGTCCGAGGGATACCACAGGCTCATACCCTTAGCGGCTAAGATGATAATGGAAGAGACACCCATACTGCTGGGCCTCGCGGTGGTCGAAAACGCCTACCACGAGATTGCGATAGTGAAGGCTCTTGAGCCGGATGAAATTGAGAGGGCGGAGATGAAGCTTCTGGAGAAAGCTAAGGAATTGCTGGCTAGGCTTCCCTTCAAGGAGATAGATGTGCTTATCGTGGGGGAGATCGGGAAAAACATAAGCGGCGAGGGAATGGACACCAACGTTACGGGTAGGTTCTGGCTTCCCGGTGAAAGCGACCCGAAAGCGCCGAAGATAAAGAGGATCGTCGTGTTGGACCTGTCCAAGGAAACCCATGGAAACGCCCTTGGGATAGGACTTGCGGACCTCACTACAAAGAGGGTTGTGTCCAAGATCGATTACGACGCAACATTCGTTAACTGTTTAACTGATGGGTCACCTGAAACGGGTAAGATACCTGTTTTCCTCTCCAACGACAGGGATTCTATTGCAATGGCGCTTCGAACCTGCGGGCCTATCGACACGAGGAGGGCTAAGATCGTTAGGATAAAGAACACGCTTGAACTTGAGAAGTTTTGGATTTCAGAAGCTTTAGCTGAGATGGTTAAGGCGGATGAGGGGTTTTCTGGGAAGATAGAGTTCCTCAGTGAGCTGATGGAGATGCAGTTTGACGTGTTGGGGACGCTGGCGAGATGAAGACAGCTTCGTACGTCTGTTTTTTTTAGAATTGGAATGGGAAAGTATTTTAGTAAGTTAAAATATATATTATGTATTAAGATTCAATATATAATCGGTGCCCGCGGAGACCCAAAAAATGAACCAAATAGTAACACCCTTCATCTACCAGATTGGCACGGGTGTAGCCAGTGGCTTTCTCGTCGGATACGTCATCAAAAAAATATTAAAGATTCTAATGATAGTTCTCGGAGTCTCTTTTATCGCAGTCTCCTATCTCGGTCTCTCTGAAATAATTAATATCAACTACGAGAAATTAGCTAGCGCAACCTCAGGATTTCTTTTAACTACTATGGTAGGGCTTCCCTTCGCTTCCACTTTTTTAGCGGGATTTGGCCTTGGAATACTGAAAGGCTAAACGTGACAAGATAGTCTCTTAAGATTTGTGTTACAACTGTACCTGCATCTTGCGACGTACAGTGTGCTCCGCAAAAATTCATCGTTGTTCTAATATACAGAGATTTTTGTTTCATTTCAATAAAGCGCTAAACTAAAATTTACTTAGAACATTGTTCAATAATGTGGAGGTCCAAAATGTGAAAGTCAAATTGAACGAAACCATTCTAGAACTAACACAAGGCGACATAACTGATCTAGACACCGACGCCATAGTTAACGCTGCAAACGCTGCCCTACAACT
>CP070759.1:692069-697878 GCA_020348945.1 Candidatus Bathyarchaeota archaeon | reverse complement strand
CAGTCAGCGGTACATGTACCACATTGGAAGCATAGCAGAACGTTTTCTGCACCAGAAAGCTTGCTGATCTCATACTTGAATTTTGGGTCTATATCGCTCATTTTGAGTGTCATTTCTTTTTCAGTCTTCTTCCCTTGAGTTTCTTTCTTTTCTGGCACGAACTAACCTCCATTCCTTAATGGGCTCGGACCGAGCTTCTTCATTTCCTCGGTCATGTCTTTGACGACTTTTGCGAATCGATCTCCTTCGGAAGCAGAAACCCACTCCAGTCTCAGACGTTCAGGTTCTAGACCAAGTTGCTCCAAAACTTTTTTCAACATTAAAACTCTATTTTGCGTTTTATAATTTCCCGAGATGTAGTGGCAATCTCCGAGGTGACAGCCAGCGACAAGAACTCCATCTGCTCCACTTCTGAAAGCTTCGAGGATTAAAGCAGGGTGAATTCTTCCGCTGCACATCACTCTCACGATTCTAAGGGTTGGAGGATATTGGATTCGGCTGACACCTGCTAGATCTGCACCAGCATAGGAGCACCAATTGCAAAGGAAACCTACAATTCTTGGTTGGAATTCAGATTTAGTCATGTTTTCGCTTCCTCCGTTAATGCTGCCTTAACTTGGGCAAGAAGTTGGTCGTCCGTGAAGTGAAGCATAGATATGGCTCCCACAGGGCAAGTGGAACCGCAAACACCACAACCCTTACATAGAGCTTCGATAACGTGCGCCCTTAGCTTTCCGTCTACTTCTTCCATTTTGATTGCGCTATACTCGCAAACGGACTCGCATAATCTACACCCTCCACAGAGATCTTCATTAACGCTTGCTATGGCCCCCTCTACTTCCAATGCCTCTTTGGATAAGATCGTGATTGCTCGAGCCGCGGCTGCATATGCTTGTGAAACACTTTCTTCGATGGATTTCGGCCAGTGAGCCAATCCGCAAAGGAATAGCCCATCCGTTGCGAAGTCAACTGGGCGGAGTTTCATGTGAGCTTCCAAGAAGAATCCATTTTTGCTGAGGGGAACTTTCAACGTTTTTGCTATATGTTCATTGTCTGGATTTGGAATGGTGGCGACGCTTAGTGCCAAGAGATCCACTTCTATGGGGATCCACACCTTGACGACTGGCTCCCACACAATCATTTTGAGCTTTCCCTCTTCCTGAATAACTCTTGGCTTGTTTTCATCATCATAGTATATGAACAAAACTCCCTTGCTTGCCGCCTCGCGATAGTAATCCTCTAAGAACCCATATGTTCTCATGTCCTTGTAAAGGATGTAAACATCTGTTTCAGGGCTTAACTCCTTAATCTTTAATGCATTCTTTACAGCTTGAGCACAGCATATTCGCGAGCAGTATGGGCGTTCCTCGTTTCTTGACCCTACACACTGAATCATCGCCACTGTTTTGGCGTTAAATTGTCCATTGACCAGCTTCTCCTCTAATTCACGCTGAGTTAACACTCTTTCGTCGACACCATAGAGATACTCAGCTGGCCTATATTCTAAGGCTCCAGTGGCCACTATCACAACGCCATGGTTTATCTCCTTTTTCTTTCCACCACAGTTCAAAGTCGTCTTGAAGTTCCCAACGTATCCTTCAACATCAGAAATTTCAGAATTTAGATAAACATGAATTTTCTCGTTTTCGGTGACCTCCTTAATTATTGACCTCAGCCGCTCTTGTGGGTCCTCAGACCCTAGAAGAGAATATATGTGGCGTAGATATCCTCCCAGCTCCTTTTCCTTCTCTATCAAATGGACCTCGAAGCCTTGTTTTGCCAACTCTAAAGCGGCAGTCATCCCAGACAAGCCGCCACCGATAACTAGACCTGTGGGTGTAACATCAATCATGGGTTTTTTGAGAGGTTTCAACAAGCGGGCTTTGGCGACGATGGATCTAACAAGGTCTTTCGCTTTTTCAGTTGCTTCTTCAGGTTCGTGCATGTGCACCCAACTACACTGGTCACGAATGTTTGCCATCTCGAAGAGGTAAATGTTGAGTCCAGCTTCTCGTATGGTTTCTCTGAAAAGTGGTTCATGAGTCCTTGGGGTGCATGAGGCTACAACCACACGATTGAGATTGTGTTCATTTATTGTCTCTCGCATCCTCTTTTGTGTGTCTTGTGAGCAGGTGTACAGATTGTGTTCTGCGTAAACAACATTTGGCAATGTTTTAACATAATCCACAACCTCTGGCACATTAACGACTCCACCGATATTTATGCCGCAGTGGCAGACAAAAACTCCAATGCGTGGTTTTTCACTAGATACATCTATCTCTGGTGGATACTCCTTTACAGTTGCGAGCGTCCCTCTCTCCGAAGCGATTAAGCTAGCAGCTTTCACCGCGGCTCCGCTTGCTTGCGCCACACTCTCAGGAATATCTTTTGGAGAGGAGAACGCTCCGCAAACATATATGCCCAGTTTCGATGTTTCCACAGATGAAAAAACATTTGTTTGGCAAAACTTGTATCCATTAAGTTTTATTCCCAATACTTCAGCTAGTTTTTCAGCGTTTTTGGGAGATTGCATTCCAATAGACAAAACTATCATGTCAAATTCTTCGATTTTCGGCTCTTCATTTTCCACAAAATGCACGTAGAGGTTGTTCGTTAATGGGTCTTCTGTAACGCTTGCAACTCTTGATCTTACGAACCTTATGCCATATTCTCCTTTAGCACGATTATAATAGTCGTCAAACTCTTTTCCATAGGCGCGTATATCCATGTAAAATATTGTGCAATCCAGCTTAGTTGGTACATGTTCTTTAGCTATGATTGCCTCTTTCATACTGTACATGCAGCATACCGCAGAACAATAGTTATTTCCAAGCTTGGCATCCCTTGAACCAACACACTGAATAAAGGCTACTTTTCTTGGAATTTCACCATCAGAAGGTCTTAAAACAAGTCCGCCGTATGGTCCTGAAGCACTTAGAACACGTTCAAATTCTATGCTTGTAACAACATTTGGAAATCGCCCATAACCATATTCGCTTTTCAGTTTTGCATCAAATGGTTCGAACCCAGGCGCAAGAATAATAGAACCTACTTTCAAAGTTGCTTCGCTGTCTTGTTGGTCATATTCAATTGCCTTTGCTTTGCAGATTTCTTGGCATGTTCCACATCCTATACATTTTTCACGGTCTATTATGAACTTTAATGGAACTGCCTGTGGATAGTCAACGTAGATGACACTTTTATTACTTAATCCTTCGTTGAATGTATCTACGGCTTCTACTGGACATTTTTGTGCGCATAATCCACATCCATTGCATTTTTCTTCGTTTATGTAACGACTTCTTTTTCTAATTTGTACTTCGAAGTTCCCAGCTTCACCATTTAGGCCTATGACTTCTCCATTTGTTATCAAAGTTATGTTTGGGTGTCTTCCAGTTGCCACAAGTTTAGGTGCTAAAATGCACATTGCACAGTCATTTGTTGGAAACGTCTTGTCAAGTTGCGCCATCACGCCGCCTATACTTGGCGACTGGTCAATAAGGTAAACCTTAAAACCTGACTCTGCAAGGTCCAAGGCTGCTTGAATTCCAGCGATTCCTCCTCCAACTACAAGAGCAGCTCCGATTTTTTTAGCCATTCATTGAACCTCCAATGCTTTGTAAAGCGGAGTTGTTTTCTCCACATGATCTAAGGTTATCATTCCTTTCCTACGCATATTCACAATGTGACAGAGCACTAGGCGGGGTTTCATGTTAGTAATCGATGCTATTTCTTTAACCGACATCGGCTTTTCTTTGGTTAGGAGATGTATTTTGTGTCGAATGAATTCAGCTTTAATAATTTCATTTAGAAAAGCGTTAATTTCTTCTTGTGATATTTTCTCTCCATACACGTTCTCTTTTTCAGTCAACTCTCTTTCTCTGCCGACCGAGACTCTGAGTCTAAAATCTTCTGTCGCAGCTTTAGCAGCCTTTATATCCCGAAGTATGTTTGTATTGGGTCTTTCTTCAGCCAAAGGTGAAGGTCCTAGTGCTATCACTTGTTTTCTAAAATCGTCAATGATCTTTGCAAAACGCTCAATTTCGGATGGATGGACCCACTCTAGCCTAAGGCGCTTTGGTTCAAGGCCAGTTAGCGAGATAAGTTTTTTCAGCATGTTAATTTTCTGTTCTGCTTGAAGATTTCCTTCGATGTAGTGGCAATCAGGTGAGGGACAACCGATCACTAAAACGCCGTCTGCACCTTTAACAAAGGTTTCCAGCACGATAGCTGGATCGATTCTCCCTACACACGGTACTCGTACTATACGTATTTTGGGGTAACCATATATTCTGCTGGAACTTACCCTACCTATCTCTTTAGGCAAACTCCAGTTACAGATAAAACCTATGATCTTAGGCTTAGACATCATGTAAATTCTCTCCCCAAAGTGGTTACAACATTAGTTATGATTTGAGCGTCTGTAAGCCGCTGCATGGTAATTGCTCGTTCGGGACAACTTGCGCTACAAGTGCCGCAACCTTTGCATAAGTCTTCGTCTACTTGTGCAACTCCTATTTCGTTCTTCTTTATGGCGTCAAATGGACAAACTACCGCGCAGACGTTGCAACCAGTGCATAAAATCTCATCAACCACCGCTTTGTCAGCTTCGCACAACTCTTCTCTTTCAAGACATTCAGCGCATGGGCCACATTCGAGACATCTCCGAGCTTCGAACATAGCAACCTCTTTAATTTTGGCTAAAAGTTCATCAGCTTTCTCAAAACTTACTTCCTGTCTCCCTATGTCTATGTGTGGGTCGGTGTATCTTTCAGACTTTCTCGTTATCGCTTCCCAGTCTTTAACCCAAGTTGTCTCCTCAATTTCCTCTTCTCTTCCAGTCCTCAAATCCTTTCCATTCAAATAACGGTCGATCGACACTGCAGCTCGTTTGCCTGCACCCACAGCTTCAATGACACTTGCAGGACCAGTGACTATGTCGCCTCCCACAAAAACGTCTGGGATCCTGGTTTCTAGCTTTAATGGATCAACCGAAATTGCGCGTGTACGTTCATCCAAAAGAATAGGGGGTAGACATGAAGTTTCTGATAATTGACCGATTGCCGGAATTACCGTATCCACCTCATACGTATGTTCAGACCCATGAATGGGCACTGGACGCCTTCTGCCGCTTTCGTCTGGCTCTCCCAACTCCATCCTCAAACATTCTATAGCTTTGACCTTTACGCCCTTGCCAATAATTTGTTTGGGTGTAACTAGAAAATAGAAATTAATTTCTTCTTCTTCAGCGGCCTCTATTTCGTAGGTAAGCGCTGGCATTTCGTTCCGTGAACGACGGTATAGAATCGTAACCTCCTTTGCCCCAAGCCTTAGTGATGTGCGAGCGGCATCTATGGCGCTGTTGCCTCCTCCAATGACTGCGACTTTTTCGCCTACATCAACGGTTTTTCCTAGAGCCACATGTCTCAAAAATTCAACCGCGTGAAAAACTCCTTCTAAATCCTCGCCGGGTATCCTTAGTTTTCTGCTCAGTTGCGCTCCGTTCGCTATGAATATAGCTTTATAACCATCGTTTCTTAAAGTATCAAGCTGTACGTCTTTGCCGAGTTCTACTCCTGTCTTGATTTCCACACCTAGATCTTGGATGTAGGCTATTTCATTTGCCACAACATATTTTTGCAGACGATAGTCAGGGATACCGTATCGCATCATGCCGCCAAGTTCAGGCATACGCTCAAAAACTGTGACTGAATAGCCCAGTTTTGCGAGTTCATATGCAGCGCTCAGTCCTGCTGGTCCTGCGCCAACTATCGCTACTTTTTCGCTGTGAGTTTTGGGTATAGAAACT
>CP070759.1:689072-691969 GCA_020348945.1 Candidatus Bathyarchaeota archaeon | reverse complement strand
TCTCAGGGTTTCCAACAGGGTAATATCCCCTACGCGGGTCCGCAGCCGATCCAGAGCATTCAATATTAAACGGAACTCCAGGCGCTATCATCTGCGACAACACTAGGCTGCTCATGACTTCAGCGTTCCAAACCACCAATGTTCCTGCCAAAGTTGCGGGAGCTGTGGTTATAGCCGTAGCCATGCTTCCACAGGAAGTCGGTAGCCCTTCTTTGGCAGCTATGATTTGGGAGTCGAGAATTTCATTTGCATGCACCAAGGGGCTAGTAGCCCACCCACCACCAACTGCGACGGGTGTCTTCTTGAGCTCTTCCATTCCCCCCAATAGCGCCGCACCGATTCTGATTGCGTATCTCATTTGATCTTCGTTCTCTCCCCATAAAATGATGCCTTTGGTAGGGCTATTGTTTACTTCTACCTCCAATGAATGGATCATTTGTACATTCGGATGCAAATCCGTTGGCATACACCCCACCCACGCTTCGTTAACGTTTTCTAGTGCATCACCGACAATCATTATCTTTTCAGTGTCTTTTAGCGTGGATGGACGTTGAGTTCCATCTCGATCCGTGAAATATGTGCCATCGCCGAAAGTAGCGATAAAGAAATCGTCTTTTGGCATTGGAACTCTTTTGCCGTTTCGATTAAATCGAGGTAATTCGTTTGGAGCCTTTTTTCTGAATTCGTCGAACACGGATTCCGGTATCTTTGCTATTTTTGTTTTCCGGTCCACTAAGGCACCGTTCTTTTCAAGGATGTTCAAGGCTTCATCGTGGATGAATTTGACGCCTGTCTTCTCCAGCACTTTAACTGTGGCACGGTGAATTTTATCCATGTCTTCTTTGGAAAGAAGCTTCAGCAGACTTCTCAAATTCTTTTTTCACCTCCATTGAATTATTTACTGTCTTTCCACGGGATTTTTATTGTATCGCATCTATTATGTTTTGAGGTTTTTGTACATGCGTGCACGCAAAAAAGTTATATAAACGGATGAGTGAATCATTTGAAGTGTTAGAAGATAGGAGTGGTTACAATTGGCAGAATTCGATTATGAGGAAATGATCAACAAAGTTGTGGACGCTGATGAGCAGGGTTTGATGAACGCAGTGAAGAATGCTCTAAATCTTGGAGCGAATCCAAGTGACATCATTATGAAAGGGATAGGAGCGGGTTTGAAAATTGTGGGCGACAGGTATGAACGCGGTGAGTTTTGGTTGACAAACCTTGTGTCCAGTGCTGATATAGTTCAGAAAGCCTTGAAGGAAATTATCGAGCCAGAGATAGTTAGACGTAAGGAAGTACGAAAGAGTTTAGGCAAGATAGTTATAGGAACGGTGGAAGGCGATGTCCACGATATAGGTAAGAGCATAGTTATTGCTATGCTTGTAGCGGAGGGTTTTGAGATTTTCGATATCGGGACAGATGTTCCAACGAAAGCCTTTATTGACAAAATTAAGGAGGTCAATGCTGACGCAGTGGGCGCTTCAGCGATGCTAACAACTACAGCGCTAAAGCAAAAAGAACTAGCAGACGCTTTAAAGAAAGAAGGACTTATCCGTAAAGTCCAGTACATAGTTGGCGGCGTGGCGGCATCAAAAGAATGGGCAGAAGAAATTGGAGCTTCATACGCCGTAGATAGCGTAGAAACACCCAAAGTCCTGAAGAAAATTCTTGGAATTTCCTAATCTTCACGCATTTTATGTTATGGTCTTTCTATACGTTTCCCCATGCATGTGCAAATGTGTCAGTAATGTTTTATGCATGCTTGAGTGTACCAGTTTTTCTAGCCATTCTATCTTTTACGCATCACAATCGTTTTTAAGATTTAACGTGTGAACGTAGTAGGCGGTCATTGTGCGCATAGCTGTATTTGGAGGTCGTCTTCAAGGAATAGAGGCAGCGTATCTTTGCCGAAAGGCTGGATATGAAAGTGTCTTGATAGATAAGGATGCGCAGGCGCCCGCTTCAACTTTGGCCAATGAAGCTTACGCCTTGAACATCACAAAAGATGTCGACTACGCGAAAAGAATTTTGAAAAAAGTCGATGCTGTGTTGCCTGCTAATGAAAATGAAAAAGCATTGGTGCACTGTGAAAAGTTTTGTAGGGAACTAGGGATTCCTTTTATGCAGGATAACGCCGCTTTTTGGACTACATCGGACAAGTTAAGGTCAGGAAAATTTCTACTAGACTTGAATATTCCTATGCCAAAGCCTTGGCCGGATTGTGGATTTCCAGTTATCGTTAAACCTTTCAACAAAAGCGGAAGCGAAGATATCTTTCGGGCAAACACAATCGGGCAACTACAAAAAGTCCTTAAAAGAATGGGAAGCGAAGACGAAAAAGTCATTATCCAAGAATTCATAGACGGCGTTGCTCTTTCTCTTGAGGTAATAGCCAAGAAAGGTGAAGCAAAACCCCTTCAAGTAACAGGACTTGAGTTCGACGATACATATGGTTGCAAAAGGGTGTTGGCTCCAGTTGAGGTCTCAGCTGACCTTCAGATGAGATTCAATGAAATCGGCGAGGAGATCGCTAAGGGGTTGAGATTGAACGGCCTAACGGATGTTCAAGCAATAAGCAGAAAAGGCATCCTAAAAGTTAACGAGATTAATGCTAGGCTTCCAAGTCAAACTCCAACCGTGGTCTGCCATTCTTCAGGTGTCAATATAGTCACTTTACTCGCCGAGTTATTTCTCGAAAACAAGTTGCCTGATGTCCGGATCCAGCCTAAGCACGCTGTGATCTATCAGCACATCAAAGTTTTCGATGGAGAACTTAGGGTTCAAGGAGAACATGTTATGGAAGAAGCCGAAGGTTTGCAGATCGTAAAGGACTTTTGCGGTGCTAATGAAGCCATAACCAACATGACTGCAAACAAAGAACTGCGTGAGCACGT
>CP070759.1:682415-688972 GCA_020348945.1 Candidatus Bathyarchaeota archaeon | reverse complement strand
CGCGTATCTCCCAGGAATCTTTATCCTCGTGGTTAAAACAGGCTTCTTAGTCCCCACCCTCCTCCGCTCAACCTGAACAACCATCTGCCTCACCTCAGGATCCAAAACCTCTTCATCCGCGATCCTGCCCACCGCTGACCCAATGTCAACCAAAAACGAGTGCGTTGTAGAGTCAGCCTCCTTCATCAACCCCTTATAAATTCCATCAGCCGTAACTGCCCACTTCCTAACGATAACATCGTCTAGATGTGACTGGAGGATGAAGCAAAACGTGTTAGTGAACTCGGCTTTCCCAAAGGCTTGAACTCCCTGTCGATCACGTCGATCATAGATATCAAGGTCAGGTGACTCGTCATTTTCTTCCAATCCGAACCTTTCCTTCGTAATAATGGAAGGTTGAACAATGACGAACTCATGGTCAAGAAGAAGCTTTGTTAAAGCAGTCGAATAAATCCCTCGAACCCGAGCCCTTGCCAACACAACCCCTCCCCTATTACGTTCCCACTTTTTCAACTCGATAAAGATTATCCATCTTAGAAACCTGGAACTTCACATCCAGAATCTTCTGGGTAAGCCACAGATTTGTGTCCAAATGTTCAGTCATAGAACGGGCGAAGTAGACGGAGTTGCCGTCAGCCAATGCAACGTAAGGAACCAACATGTCAGCGAGATGCACATCCACCGTAGCCTCAGCCTTGATTTCCTTGAAGAGACTCTCCGCGGCTTCACGGCCCACCACTTCGCTGAGCTTGCGAAGCTCGCCAATAGCGTCTCCTCCCAAGAGCACTCCTGTGCTACTTTTTGTCCATAACACGAGGGAACTCCCCTTCTGAAGCGGGTTAGACACGTCGTTAACCACTTTGATCTTTGCCTCAAAACCGCGATTCCCAAGATATTTGTTAGCAGCCCTAGCTTGACGCTCCGCAACCTTCCGATCAGCTAGGAAAGTGCACACAGACACTCCACTCAGCTCCTCTATGTTTCCACGTTCCTCAAAGCGCAAAACATCAAGCTTTTGGCAAGGCTGAACCTTCAATGAAACCTCACCCATGCCCTTAGGATAGTAACCATACTTGTGGACGGTTAAAGAAGCCTTCAACCCCATTCGCCCAAGCATGGGAAGAAGCAAATATTTCAAATAGTTTATAGTGGGCGCATGACGAACATCAGTGCCACCCTTAACCACATGAACATTCACAGCACGCTTGGCAAAGACACAAAGGGGCAGAATGGTTAGCAAAAGCATTGGGATGCTGCCCGCGGTTCCGATTTCAGCGCGTATCTCTCCGCCCTTAATCTCTCCGGGTTCAAACCAGAGTTCGCGGGAGCCCAACGTGACACCCTTAATCTCTGCGTTGCAGAGCTTTGCAGCGGTGAGCGTAGCTTCAAGATGTTGAGGACGTAAACCTGGCTGGCTTCGCCTTTCACGGATATTGTAGATGTGCAGTGGCTCGCCGAGGATGCCAGATAAGGCGATGGATAAACGTAAGATGGTGCCGCTGCCGCTTTTTTGGCTGCCGTCAACCTCCAACACTCTTAAACCTCTAAGTTGATCAACATTGATCTGCTTTAAAGATTATTCTCCGCCTCAACAAAGAACTCGCCCTACGGTTTCTCTTGCAAAGATAGGGTAAAAGCCTCTATTTCACGAGCAAGACGTCGACTCGCGTTATAGCCATCGGAAATAACTTTTTTTAAACACGTTTCATTAATGCAAAAACATACTTAAACATGTTCACCTGAAAAGAGTGTTGTGTGGTGAAAAAATGGTGGGTTTTGAAAAACCTTCTAAAATGCCTTCTTTTCGCATCTTCAATAAGGATGACCTCTACGCGATTCACGGAGCTTCCCTCGAAGTTCTCTCAAGAACCGGGATAAAGATCGCTCATGGAGAAAACCTTCTAAAAGCGTTGAAGAAAAAGGGTTGTGACATAGATCTTAAAAAGGGAACTGTGCGTTTTCCTAGTTATCTTGTCGAAGAGGGTTTGAAAAAGGTTTCAAAACGTGCAATTATCTATGCGAGGAACCCAAAATACGATTGTAGGCTGGATGGAAGACACATCTACTTCTCTACAGGCACCGAGACAACAAACACGGTTGATCTTGAAGATGGCGAGTGGAAGCCTTCAACGAAGAACGATCTTGAAAAGTTAACCAGACTCATCAACGCCTTAGAAAGCGTGAACTTAGTTGGCACCATAACTACTTCCTTGGATAAACCAGATAATGTTCGCTGTCTACATGACTATGAAGCTGTTTTGAACAACACGGAAAAACCTTGCGGATTTAATCTTTACCCACCAGAACTAGCTTGGTATCTGCTTGACCGTCTAATTGAGATGACTGTTGCAGTAGCGGGAAGCGAAAAGAAATTGAAACAAAGACCCTTAATAGGCGGCTTCTTTTGCACAGAATCCCCACTACAACTTGAAGGAGTGTTCGTTGAAACCACCTTGAAACTCGCTAACATGGGATTTGGATGCGGAATTGCTAGCATGCCCATGGGCGGGGCAACAGCACCGTCAACTCTCGCTGGAACACTTCTCATGGCAAATGCAGAAATGTTATGCGGCATCTGCACAGTACAACTTCTCTGTCCAGGCACTCCAATAAGCTGCACTTACCTCCCAGCCAGCTTAGACATGCGGTACGGAACTACTGGATATGGCCCGGAGGCGATGCTGCAGGCGGCTGCTGCAGTTGAAATTGCTCATTATTATGGACTTCCAGTGCATGTTTTCGGGGCCGCATGTATGGCTAACTTGATTGGTGTTCAATCCGGGATTGAAAGCACCATGAGTGGCATTTTATCCGTGTTAGCTGGAGCAGACATCCTGTATGGATTAGGAGACTTGGGCGATGGCATGGCAGCTTCTTTTGAACGACTTGTCATCGACGATGAACTCTGCAAATCTTTTCCATTTCTTGCCCAAGGCGTTGAAGTAAGCGACGAAACTCTAGCCCTTGATATCATTCACAAAGTTGGACCTGGAGGCGAATACGTAAGCCAAAAACATACGCTTGAACACTTCCGCAAAGAATATTTCTACCCAGAGCTGGCTGACACAAGAAACTACGCGGCGTGGAAGAAAGCCGGCGCAAAAACTCTTGGTGAAAAAGCAAGGGAAAAAGCAAAGGAAATCCTGAAAGAACATTGCCCAACACCGCTCGATAAAGATGTCCAGAAAGAAATCTCCAACATAATAGAAAAGGCAGAAAAAGAGCTATCTAAGAAAAATATACCCGAGCAAACTTGACACGATATTCTGTAAGGGTTTTTCCGTAAAGGCGTATGTACCAAAAAGTTTAAACATTCTTTTCTTGTAGTCACGAGCAGTTTTAAATGTAAAAGGATTGGAAGCGTATGAGTGTGTTGATTTTAGGAACTGGTGTTCAGGGTTCAGTAATGGCCACTGAAATAGTCAAAGATCCAGACATATCTGAGGTGAGGATTGGAGACCTGAGCTCAGATAGAGCCAAGCAACTCGCTAAACGATTGAAAAGCAAGAAGGTCAGCGTGCATCGTGTAATTGTGAAATGAATTATAAGGAAGAAACGAAGAAGAGTAATAGGGAGGAGACGGTTCATGAGCGAAAAGAAGTTGAGCGAAGAAGAATTACTTCGACGAATCGACGAGCTTCTCAGCGTTTTGAATATGATCTCCCGAGACCTCATAGACATCGCAAAACAGTTAAAGGAGGCCAGCTCCCCAGCCGTTGCACCAGCTGAGATAGCGCAAACAGTTGAAAACATTCGAGAATTATTTCCTAAAGATTTAGAGAAAATGCTAACGTTTGAAGAAACTGAAAACCACATTATGATAAAACCGCGTCAATTTTTGGGGTCAGAAAACTTCGCGAAAATTGCATCTATCATTCGTGACGCGGGTGGAGAATACATTAGCGCAGGAAAAGAGTCTCATTTTCGAGTTACCAAGGAGTGAGCAACGAACGGTTATTGTTCCCCCTAGCTTTCAAGAGCTTTTGATAAATCCTTCAGAGCCGTCTTAGAGTGGGGGAACCTCACTTTAATCGGTGTAATGGAGATGCATTCTTCTTTCTTTACGGCGGACACATCTGTTTCAGGCTCAGCATCTGAATAACTGGCCAGAACCCAACCATCAATCTTGTATCCTTCTTTTCGTTTCGTGTAGATGTCACCATACCCCTTATACGACAAACTCGTGACCTTCACCTTCCTCAGTCCAACGCCCTCTGGTACATTTATTGAAATGATGTCCACGTCGCGAGGCATACCATTTTTCAGCACATATTCAACGACTTTTTGAGTAAAAGTGACGGTTGGCTCCAACTCCTCTAACGTGATTTTCTCTTTCCAATACGGTTGATTCCCAATCTTTTGCATACAGTAAGAAACTGCTACAGCTGGCACTTCGTGAATGGCAGCTTCCAAAGCGGCGCCCAGCGTGCCTGAATTCAACACATCGTCGATTCCAAGGTTTGGACCTAAATTTATTCCGGATACAACCAGATCTGGAGGACGTTTCAGAATCTTGTTCACTCCCAGAAGAAAAGCTTCAGCTGGTGTGCCAGTTATGGCATACGCTTTTGACCCGTCTCTTAATTGTGTGTCTATGATTTTAACGTGACTGTAGGCGGTTAAAGCTTTTCCAATACCGCTTCGCTCCTTTTCTGGGGCGACAACAATCACGTCGCCAAACTTTTCTAACCCCTTCTTTAGCGTAAGCAAACCGATGGATTGTATTCCGTCATCGTTGACTAGCAAAATAGTGGGCATAACGTATCCGCTCATTTCAAATTGACTTTGAAGAGGATGTTTCCTTCAAGATAAACCTTTTCTCAAAAGCTCAGAGCATGAAATGTTCGAGGGAGAGGCTAAGGATAAATTTCTAGAGACTCAGCAATAAGTCCATTTTTCTGTGATCAACATTCAAGCTTTCTCAACGTAGATTCTACTCTCTTTCAATACGCGCGCACATAGTATAGTCCGGTTAAACCTGACGCAGATGGAGATATCTCCCGAATTTTCCCCGCAAAACCCCTATTTTTTTCGCGGACTCCGTGCTTGCATCTAGCAGTGTCTCACAAAGTGGTCTTAGGCAGTTCCTTTTCTGCTCTTTCAATTATTTCTGAGATTTCTTTCTGAACGTCTTTATCCAGCGGTTTTGGCCAGTGTTCTTTCAGAATTTCTTCAGCCTTCTCCCTAGCCCGCTTGACCATGCTTTTTCCTCCCGCCTTCTTCCAAGCGTCGTAGCTGTGTCTGTCCGTTAGTTCGGGAAAGAAGAGTACATCTTTGAAGTGTTTTAAAGTGTGTTTTTCAGCCAGAAAGTGCCCGCCTGGACCCACTTTGTCGATTACGTCTACGGCCAACGTTTCGTCGTTTACTTCTATTCCCTGAACTGATTTCAACACAGCCCTACAAATTTCGTCATCCAACACTAACTCCTCAAAGGAAGCGGCCATTCCTCCCTCTAAACCACCCGCTCCATAGACTTCATCTGCTCCTGCTAATACAGGTAGAAGAGTGCTCATTGTCTTTTCATAGCTTGTTTGAGCTCCAGACATTTTGGAGGCAGTGTTAAAACCGTTGACAGTTACGCGAAATCCGTAATATCTGGCGACTTCAACTGCGCCAGCACATAGAAGTCCTTCCTCTGATCCTTGTCCCCACAAACCAGTCTTCATGTCCAAGTTTCCCATAATATACTCAACTCTCGTACTAGTGCCTAGAACTGCAAGTTGAATAGTGCAGACGCCGCTCAAAATCTCAGCGTTTGTTATGACAAGGGAGCCAGCGAATGTTATGGGTGCTGTGGCTCCGCCAAGAGGCATACTTGCAATCCAGCAGGGAAACCCAAGCTTAGCAAGTTTTAATGCGATTTCGACGTATCTTCCCTCAAACATAAGTGGTGATTCTGTGCAAAAACCGCTTTCTGTTAAGGGTCTTTCTTTCAGTTTCTTTTCGCTTCCAGCAACTGTCGTGGCTATTTCAAGTTGGTAGTCGGTGAGCTGTGTTGCTAATTCTGGTGGATAAACAGACCATTTGCAAGGTTTTTCTGTGTTGCTCAAAGCAGCAGCATAATCGTACAGGCAACGGACATTGTTCGGCTTATCTAAAGACGTCGTCAGGTGACCGCCCGAAGCAATAGAGTCCAGAGCATCTGCAACCCTCGTTAGCTTTTCCAAGTCATCCATAGTTGAAGGCCTCCACTCTCCAGTCTGAAGGTCAACCGTGTTGGGTGTTTCCGTGTCAGCCGTGAAGTAAACGTGTCTTCCATCAACTTTACAGTCATACTTCGGGTTTCTTCCATACATGACATAAATCTTCGGTATTTTTTTCACAGCCTCCTCAACAACATAGGATGGAAACCGGACTACGCCTTTCTCGAAATCAACATTGCAACCAGTATCTTTCAGCATTTTCAGAATACTTTCACCGTGATGGATTCTGACACCGGTTTTTTCTAGGACTTCAAGGGAAGCTGAATGAATCGCGTCAAGCGCGTCTTCAGAGAAAACACGAAACACCGGCATTAAACTATGTTTTTCAAACCCCACCATTTCGCATCACGTCAT
>CP070759.1:679650-682315 GCA_020348945.1 Candidatus Bathyarchaeota archaeon | reverse complement strand
TTTTTTCTCATGCATATGAATGGTTTGCTCTATTCTCAACCGTGAAAGTTCTGCTTCATCATGCTTGACATTCGTTTTCTTCTGTAGACTATGACTGATGGAGATAAATACTTTGACTTTGTAGTCCAAAATGAATATTAACTACAACTTTTAGTCTATGCTACTCTGTTGAGGAACAGAATCATGGATTGGTTTGTGTTTGCTCTGATTGCTCCAATCTTATGGGCTGGAACTGATGTGATAGACAAATACATCTTAGCTAACCATATAAAGAATCCTTTCTCATATCAGCTTCTTACCGCCTTAACAACAGCACCACTTCCGTTCTTACTATTTTTGCTTACACCAATTTCCTATAGTTTTCCTTGGTCTTTGCTAACTATGCTTGCAGCTTTTGTTCTCTTCTCTTCTTTTGTTCTATATTTCAAAGCTATGGCAGTGGAAGAAGCCTCAAGGGTTATTTCTTTCGTGTATGTTGGTCCAATCTTTGTTCTACCATTAGCTTTCATATTTCTCGGAGAAAGTTTGAGCTTATCTAAATATCTAGGAGCCATGTTACTTGTTTCAAGTGCTGTGTTGATCTCGTATCGAAGAACTGAGGGAAAAAAGTCTTTTGTAATCTCTCCAGCGTTAGGATTCATGTTGACATTTACTTTAGTACATGCGGGATATGAAGTTTTGGCAAAGTACATCCTTAACTCCATTAACTACTGGCATTTTTTGTTCTGGTGGTCTATTGGTGGTTTACTTGGAGGATTTCTGTTTCTTTATTTTCCAAAAGTGAGGAGAGATTTTTTGAGTGATTTTCGTACCTTAAGTAAGAATGTTGTTTTCTGGAAAAGCATTTGCACTTGCTTGTTCTTTGTCGGTGTATTCTCTTACTATGTTGCAGTGTCACTTGAACCCATCTCGTTGGTAGCTACTATACCATCAACTGAACCTTTCTTTGTGTTGTTGTTCACAGTTTTGCTTAGTTCTCTTATGCCTGGAATGTTGAAGGAAGAAGTGGATAAACGAACAATAACTATGAAAATATCGGCAGTTATTCTAATAATCATTGGAGCATGGCTAATAGCAGGATAAGCAACAATGCATGCATGCAAAGCCATTTCTATTTACCCTTTTTAGTTGAAAGTTCTTCTGAAATTATTGTTTGTTTAAGTTGCATTAATAATTTAAGGAAAAATACCAAGTCTGATCGGATAGTTTTAGCCCTATAGTTGTTTTTTATTCTCTATTACTGAATGTATTTTTCAGAGGCTTTTAGAAAATTATGGAGAGAACATGGGAACAAGAGCCAGTGGGTCCATTGAATGGTATTGATTCCACGTCGCAAATGGTTTCCTTTTCTTTTTGCCTTCTTTCAATGCAAACAACACTAAAGTTAGAAGAGTACTCATCAACCAAAATAGCAATGGGTATTCTCTATATTTCCTATTACAAAACAGAAAACCTCTCTTCAAGTTCCAATAGGCATTTGCACCAATCAAGCATCCTAAACAAGTAGCCTTACTTTTCATACATACTGTGAGTTTCCACACTTTTCACAGTAGTTTCCTTTCAATTTCCGCCATCCAAATCAATGTTTTCAACGAAGTTGCGACTCCTAGAGACCCATCTGATCTCAATAATTGCATTATGGTGAGTCTCTTATCCTCTTCCATGAGAACTTGAAGCAACCTCACATGTGAAAGATCGGAAAGCAAATTTTCGAGAGCTTTCTTGACCATTTCAACCAAAAGTCAAGTTCTCTTCAAGCAATTTATATTTTTGGTTCTGCTATAACCTTTCTGCATTTCTCACATTTAAAAACTCATAACAACAATTCATAGAATAGATAAAAAGCTTGAGTGTAGAGAAAAGAAGACCTCCTCTAACTACAATTTTCTTATGGACTGTTGGAGTCTTAACTCTTGTTCTAACAGGCTATGGCATCTTTACAGGTGTTGTCTTGGATGTACCCTTTCCATACAACGTTCTGATAGTGATAAACAGCACCATGATTGGGATTGTTGAGATATTTGTAGGAGCACTAATTGATATGCATGCAAAATGATTAAGAAGAAGCCTAACAGAGTTTCCAATGACCACAACTGGAACATTTCATTGAGTTTTCATTGTATTGATTTAGATAGAAGAGTTTTGTGAAAAACTTTATTACCTGTATTTGATGTTTTAGGGTATGATTCGAAAAAGGAGAACTGCTTTTGCAGAGGGTTTTGGAAAAATGAATTTGAAAGCAATATCGGAAATAGCGTTAACGATGTTTCTGTTGAGCATGTTACCTTTGACATTTAGCGTTCAGCCAGTTGCGGCAGATGGGACGGTTGATTGGTGGCCAATGTTTCACCATGACCTTAATCACACGGGATACTCGACTTCAACAGCACCAAACACAAACCACACCATATGGAACTACACAACAGGCGACCGGGTGGTTTCTTCTCCTGCTGTTGCTGACGGTAAAGTTTTCGTGGGATCAGATGATTGGAAGGTTTACTGCCTAGACGCATCAACTGGAGCACACATATGGAACTACACAACAGGCAGCGATGTGGATTCTTCTCCTGCTGTTGCTGACGGTAAAGTCTACGTAGGATCATGGGACAACAAGGTTTATTGTCTCAACGCTTCAAGTGGAACGCACATATGGAACTACACAACA
>CP070759.1:676392-679550 GCA_020348945.1 Candidatus Bathyarchaeota archaeon | reverse complement strand
ATATGTAGAAAAACGGACTTAATCGCCTACAGTTTTCCACAAACGCGCCATGATTTCGTAATCTTGATACGTTTTAATGTGAATAAAAATAACAAGAATTTACACATTTTTCCGACAGCTAACAATAAATGAACAAACATTGAACGTAGTCAGCGTCTATAAGGTTTGAGAAAATGAAGCTGAAAAAACAAGCGGTTTCCTTGGACAGTTTGGATTGGAAAATCTTACAGGCCCTACAGGAAAACTCCAAGCAGACCTACACGGAAATCGGTCGTCGTTTCGGCGTGGCCCACTCCACTGTCTACGATCGCATCAAAAAAATGGAGGAAAATGACGTCATCAAAAAATACACGACAGTTGTTGACTTGGAGAAGGTTGGAGTGAAAAATATCACCGCCATAATGACGGTGTTTACTGATCCGAAAGAAAGTGAAAACGTGGCCAAGAGACTGTCAGAGGCCAGTGAGGTCTTAGAGGTTTCAACATCGCTTTCCGAGGAATTATCGATAATCGCAAAGGTAGTTGCCAAAGATCAGGATAAGCTTCACTCATTCATCGCTTTAGGAGTTGCGCCCCTCCCTGGAGTGTTGAGGATTCGAACTTCAATTATCACAAGGAAATACAAAGAGAAAGAATTATTGATCAAAAGGAAATGAAAGTGTTAAAAACTAACACATAGTTAGTATTGCCTAGAATGGTCGTGGCTCTACACTAGAAAGGAGAACTTCACTCCTTGACGCCTTCATCTGTTGCACGAATTCTTAGAAAACTATCGAGGGAGAACGCTTTCTATTTCTTCACATCTATCGGCAATTACATCGGTGAGAACGCCGTTTCTTTAGAAGAGTTTGCCAAGAAAATTGGAGAAGTCAACACCAAATCGCTGGAGTTTCATTTTTACCGGGGAGACTTTGAGAAGTGGGTAGCTGAGGTTCTTGAAGACGGAGAATTGGCTGAAGAGATTAAGAGATTAAAAAACCTGAAACCTGTTAGGGATGCCTTGAGGAGCCAGCTTCACCTTATCGTTTCGAAAAGGTTTGAAAGGTTAAGAAAGGAATTTCTCGGTTAATGTTCCTGTTTATAATGCTTTCTTCTTGCGTTTAGCCAAGATAATTATTGCAGTCACAGCGGCTAAGAGAGTGAAAGCTAAGCCTATCTGAGGAATCAACGAACTAGAAGTGGCTAGGTCTAGGTTTATCAGAACAGCGTAACCTCCTACGGCTACGGATACTGGAGGGCCTTCGATGGTGACCTGATCTGAACCTGGGGAACCAGGATTTGACCCATAGGGAGTGACAGTACACTTCCAAACCTCTCCTACAGCGGTATTTGAGGAATCTATTGTGACGCTTAGTTCTTGAGTGTCCGTCGTCAAGCCGGGTTGTAGCTCTCCATTCCTGTGCCATTCATACCTATAGGTTACCGGGTCTCCGTCTGGATCGATACTTTCAACAATGACGGTGCAAACCAAATCATCTGTGGTTTGAGGATGGTCTGGAGTAACGTCAACGACTGGAGCCGTTGGGGGACTATTCTGAATGATTACAGATGGCGATGTTTGCAGAGTTCCAAAGTCCGTTCCGTCCTTGGGCTTAACTGTGAAATACCAAGTCTGACCTTTAGCGGTGGCACTAGATGGAACGGTATCCAGATCGTTATAGGCTGATTGCAAAACGTCGTCCTTATACCATCTAATCTCAGAACCAGACTCAGGATCACCGTCAGCGTCGTAGTACGTGTAGCTTCCAACCAAGTTGTTAGTCGTATACGGGGATGATGGATTGATAGCTAGATCAGAAGCTTCTGGAGGAGTGTTTTCAACTTGGGTGAAGTTGGCTGTAACCGTCTTATGGCCGTCAATAACGATGGTGTCCGGGTTTGTAGAGCCCGTTAGGTCGCCTTTCCATTCGTTAAACACCCAACCTACATCTGGAAAAGCAGTTAACTCAACCACATCACCATAGTTATATGGTCCAGTGTCATTCCGATTCACTGAACCACTGCCTTCAATGTTAACCGTCAACGTATACTGCCCGGGCGCTACGCCTTGGATAGGTTGCTCTTCATCGATATGGTCCGTTGTCGGTCCTTGGTCTAGATTGTTGTTCTCTTGGTCGGTGGCCCATGACATCCAATAGGAAGAGGGATTTCCAATTGAACTCCAACTTATGTACATTTCCATCTGTTTCGCGACTATTCTCCAATCTCCGACATTGGGATCCGTGACCTCATAGTTAGTATGATTGGCTGAATCCCAAGGCTCATATTCGTCAAAATTGTTGTCACCATTTGTATCATATAGTAGATACATCTCCCCATTTGCATCATCATCTGTGTCTTCAACGAAAAGCAAGTATTCAGCATCGTATATGCTTCCGCCGCTGTGGTACAAATTGCCCTCAAAATCAATGAACCATTTATATCGGGCATCACCATCGGAACCAACTGTCCAATTTGAGCCTGGATTGGCGAAGCACTCCAGTTTCAAGTAGAGATAACTACTGTCATACTGGTAGCAAGCGTTCTTGACGTCTCGCCAATCATCTTGAGGGCCATTTTCGTTTCCGTCCGCGTCGATTTGAATCCAAGACATAGGCCATGAGGCTTGAGAATAAACAGGTGCTGAAAATAGGATGAAAGGAGAAGCAACTACTAAAACCACTATTAAAACTAGCAAGAAACGTCTGGCCAGACGCGAAGGTTTCAGAATTATTTCTCCTCTCTCTTTTCAGCACTACTTGGATGCGTCTGAATCAATTATAAGGCTTACGGAAATATCTTCTATAAACATTCTGCAGACTCGCTTGGAAACTTCAAGCATAGAAGAAGAATTAACCAGCCACTTTTTTCAGCTGCCCCTTATACATTTCAACAACTTCTTGTACAGTTGTCGCATTCTCAGCAGACTTGTCCAGCCGGTAGTTGCCTGTAAAACGTGGAAACCTTATGGCCAGTCCACTATCTTTTCTGATAACATCCATAGCGCATGTGTGAATAGGACTAAGCGTTATTTCGGCGCCTACAGTTTCTATGACGACAGTTGGCTCAAACCAAACATCTGCCTCTATTGTTGAAATGACCCTAGGGTGTCGATGCGATATTCGATATTTCTCCATCATTTCAGGAAGTTTCTTAATATCCTCATCGGTGAATCCGGT
>CP070759.1:670584-676292 GCA_020348945.1 Candidatus Bathyarchaeota archaeon | reverse complement strand
TTCTTATTTTTCGAAATGTTGACTACTGAAAGATTTATATTGTAGATGAAAATTGCTGTAGTTAGAAAAAATATTTTTTAGTTAGAGGGATTGTAATAAGGCGTATTTAACCACCCAAAAAGGACAACCAGTGCTCATTCTAAAAGAAGGAACCGATCGCAGACGAGGCAGAGGTGCTCAAAGAAACAACATCATGGCAGCCAGAATCATCTCTGAAGTGTTAAGATCAACACTGGGTCCCCGCGGCATGGACAAGATGTTAATTGACAGCCTAGGAGACATCACCATAACCAACGATGGAGCAGCAATTCTAGACGAAGTAGATGTTGAACATCCAGCTGCGAAGATGATAGTAGAAGTTGCCAAAACACAGGACGACATGGTTGGCGACGGAACCACAACCGCAGTGATATTAGCTGGAGAACTACTGCGAAAAGCAGAGGAACTGCTGGAACAAAACATCCATCCCACAGTAATTGTGAGCGGATACAAAAAAGCTTCCCAAGAGGCAATGGCTATTCTGGATAAAATTGGAACCCCAGTAGATGTTAAAGATCGTGAAACCTTGAAAAGAGTCGCTGTCACTTCAATGGCTAGCAAGGCAGTGGGGAGTGCGCGAACTCACCTAGCTGTTATTGCTATTGACGCTGTGAAACAAATTGCTGAACAGAGAGGCGAGAGGAAAGTCGCGGACATCGACAACATCCAAATCACTAAGAAAGTGGGGGAAAGTCTTTTCGACACTCAACTGATCAAAGGCATCATCATCGACAAAGAAGTCGTGCACCCAGAGATGCCAAAACGAATCGAGAATGCGAAGATAGCTCTGCTTGACTGCCCCTTAGAAGTAGAGAAGGGAGAATTTAACGCTGAGATCAGAATAAAGGATCCAACGCAAATAAAGGCGTTTCTTGATAAAGAAACCAGTATGCTCAAAGAAATGGTTAAAAAAGTCAAAACTTCGGGTGCCAAGGTGTTGTTCTGCCAGAAGGGCGTTGACGATATGACTCAACACTTAATGGCAAAGGCTGGAATCATAGCTGCTCGAAGAGTTAAAAAGTCTGACATGGAAAAACTTGCTAAAGCTACTGGCGGAAGAACTATCACAAAACTCGACGATTTAAAACGTCAAGACCTAGGGAACGCAGGGCTAGTGGAAGAACGAAAAGTCGGCGAAGACAAAATGATCTTTGTAGAAGGATGCAAAAACCCACGTTCAGTCGCAATTTTACTTCGAGCTGGCCTCGACAGAATGCTAGACGAAGCAGAGAGAGCTCTACATGATGCACTTTCGGTTATCGCTGACGTAATTGAACATAACAAGATCGTTGCAGGCGGAGGAGCAGTTGAATCAGAAATAGCCCGAGGACTTCGCAATTACGCGAAAAAGATTGGTGGACGAGAACAACTTGCTATCGAGGCATTCGCTAATTCCGTAGAGATTGTGCCAAAAACATTGGCTGAAAACGCTGGTCTTGAACCCATCGATATACTTGTGGCTCTTAGGTCAGCTCATGAAAAAACAAAGGGATACTTGATGGGAGTCGACGTTTTCACGGGAAAAATCGTTGATATGCAAGGAAAAGGAGTAATTGAACCCTCACGTGTGAAGGAGCAGGCAGTGAAGTCAGCAACTGAAGCAGCATCCATGATCATTAGGATTGACGATGTGATCGCGTCGACAAAGCCTAAAGAAGGAAAATATGGACCATGAGCAGGACCCGGAGCGGGCATGTGAAAAGAATACTAAAACGTTTTTTCCTCTTTTTTGTTTTTTCTACTTTTTAGCTAAAACTTTATAGCACAAATAAACACGAAAACTATCCTAGCCATTCGGCTCCGGTAGTATAGCCCGGTTAGAACTATCGCAGATGGAGATATCTCCCGAATTTTCCCCGACTTCCCCTTTTTTTAATTCTGGGCTTAAATTTAATCCCCAAACCCTAAAAACATTGAAAGGGACATGCATGCATGGTATAAAAAAATGATAACAGTTGATCGTAGCAAGATAAGGAAGTTAATGGAGCGTGAGGAAAAGAATTTTGTTGGAACACATTCAAAGTCAAAAGCAATTTTTGAGAGGGCAAAATCGTCACTTCTGGTCGGCGTGCCTATGAACTGGATGATATATTGGGCTGGATCATATCCAATTTTTCTGAAGGAAGCGAAAGGAGCGTACGTGACTGACGTTGACGAACACCGATACCTCGATTTTTGTCTTGGAGACACGGGCGCGATGTTTGGTCACTCTCCTGAACCGGTCGTCGATGCAGTGATTCGTCAGTTGCGACGGGGGATCACCGTGATGCTGCCAACTAAGGATTCAATATGGGTAGGAGAGGAATTAGAGCGTCGATTCGATCTACCATACTGGCAGTTTGCCCTGACCGCCACAGATGCTAACAGATTCTCGATCAGAATTGCCCGCGATATCACCAAGAGAAAAAAAATCCTAGTGTTCAACGGCTGTTACCATGGCAGCGTAGATGAAGCGCTGATCAGCCTTAAGAATGGAATGGTTATCCCCATAGAGGGAAACATCGGACCTCCTGTAGATCCAGCAATCACAACTAGAGCTGTTGAATTCAATGATCTCAATGCACTAGAGGCTGCATTGGCACATAAAGACGTGGCCTGCGTTCTTTGTGAGCCAGCTATGACAAATTGTGGCATAATTCTTCCAGAGCCCGGTTATCATGATGCGCTGCGGGACTTAACTCAGCGCTTCGGAACCCTCCTCATAATTGATGAGACGCACACTATTTGCTGTGGTCCAGGAGGTTACACAGCAGTTTATAATCTAAAACCAGATGTCGTTACACTGGGAAAGCCGCTCGGAGGGGGCATCCCAGTTGCAGCCTACGGTGTGAGCCAAGAAGTTGCTGACAGAGCTCTGGAAAAGATAAAGGCTGGTATTGGCGAAAGCGGTATTGGAGGAACGCTGTCGGGTAATGCCCTATCAGTTGCCGCAATGAGAGCTACGCTAGAGCACGTAATCACCAAAGAGGCGTTCGAACGAATGATCCCGCTAGCTAACCGTCTTGCAAAAGGTATTGAGGAGATAATCAAAGCCAAAAAACTGCCATGGTATGTAGTCCGTTTAGGGGCAAGGGTGGAGTATGGCTTTGGTGCAACATCGCCGAAGAATGGTAGAGAATCTAAAGATGTGGAGGATCTAGAGTTGGACGAGCTGATTCATCTTTACGCATTGAACCGTGGAATTCTATTGACGCCGTTTCACAATATGATGTTGATCTCGCCGTACATCACTGCGAAGGACGTGGATCGTTATATCAACGTCTTCCGCGAGTGTGTAGAAGAACTTGCTACACCTTCCTGTCAGCGCGCGCCTGAATAAAATTTATATGTTTGGGTCGATGACGACAAGTAGATTATGGTGAGGCAAATGTCGAAAATACTAGTTTTGGGATCTGGCGCTCAGGGAATAGTAACTGTTATGTGGTTGATTAAGGATCCAGAAGTCTCCGAAGTAAGGCTCGCTGACATGGATTTGGAAAAAACCAAGAAGTTTACAAACAAGTTAAAAAGTGATAAAGTGCACCCCCAACGTGTTGACGCATGGAACTCCAGAGAACTACTTGAGGCTGCAAAAGGAGTGGATGTAGTAATAAATTCAATAGCAGCATGGGCTCGCGGTCGTAGTCCTACCTTGGATGTAATGGACGCTGCTTTGAAAAACGGAGCGCACTACCTTGATGTAGATACTGCTATGACAGCAGAGAAAGATAAAATGCTTGGACTCAACGACAAGTGGAAGGATGCTGGACTAAGTGCTATATTTGACCTAGGGAAATGTCCGGGAATTTCACACATACTTGCGAAGTATGGTGCAGATAAGCTTGACCAAGTGGAAGGAATACGCATAAAATCATGTTTAGAGGTAATGAGCGAAAAAGAATTTCTGGTGTTGTGGGCACCAGTACCTGCAGTACTCGGATGGAGGTCAGAAGGCGGATTAGTGTATAAAAACGGAGTATACAAAGAACTTCCGCCATTTTCTGGAGCGGAAGACTACACGTTTCCCAAAAACCCTCTGGGTCCTTGTACTGGTTACCTAGTCGATCATGAAGAAGTCCGAATGTTGCCACGGTTCATTAAAGGTGTACAGCATGTGGAATTCAAGTTTTTCTCTCATAGAATGCCAGTTTTCAGAACCCTGAGCTTGCTTTTTGGAGAAGACAAGACAATTAACGTCAAAGGTGTTGAAATGGCTTCTACAGATATCTTCAAAGCCCTAGTTCCGCCACCAGGGGAGTTCCCTGAGAAAGTTGAAGCTGGATTAGTGGATGATGCCTACTCTTGTCCTGTAGTGGAAGTAACAGGAGAAAAAGCTGGTATGAAGACACGCTATGTCCTCAGTTGCCCCTTAGGTCTCAAGGACGCTAACAAAATACTACCCAATTCGCAACCTCTGTCAATTCAAGTCGGTACGCCTCCTGCAATCATATCCACGATGCTAATCAAGAACGAAATAAAACTCAGAGGAGTTATGCCTCCAGTGTGCCTAGATCCAGAGCCACTGTTGGCAAAATTGGCTGAGAAGGGCATACGGACATATGAAAGAGTGGAGAAGTACATAGCCTAGCCTCATGTCTGCACATCGACTTGGAAATGGCAGCGTTCAGATCGCCAGAAGACGACGAGTACACAGTTAGAGTCGCCGAAACTACGGACGAGGCCCGTGATCTGTTGGAGGCGGGCTTTGAATTCGTCACCGACAAGGACAGCGCCAAAATCTTCCGCAAGCGAAAATGACAAAAAATATACCCTTAACCTAAAAAGTATATTCTTATTTAGATAACAATTTAGGCTGGAGATGTCCCCCGCAAACTCCCCCTTTTTTTCAAAAAATAGAATTTGACGCAAAGATTTTACTCAGGTTGGGAACGGTTTTCAACACTCATAGGCCAGGCTTCCCGGTTTTTTGGGCGTTTCATCAACCCGTGTTATCCCTTTTCCTGAGGGACACCAGCTTTTCAGCCAGTTTTTGTGAGTTTTTTGTCTGCTTCTTTCACGATCTCGCGAATGTCTTTCGCGATGTCTCTGTCCAACGGTTCAGGTTTGTGGTGTGCCAAGATGTCGTCAACCTTTTCGCAGGCCATTTTGAAGAGGTCTTTCCACCCCTTTTTCTCCCAGTCGGTTCTATAGTCTCTTGTGAAGAGTTCAGGTATCCACACAGCAGTTCTAATCCTTTTACGGGTGCTTTCTTGACTCATGAAGTGACCGCCAGGTCCAACTTCCATGATAGTGTCCAAGTCAATCGTTTCATCAGTCACCTCTAGACCTCTGATGGCATGTCTTACTGCTGCGACTATTTCCTTGTCAATCACGTACTGTTCTAGGCTCATTGACATGCCGGAATCCAGCATTCCCATCCCGTATATTCTCTTTCCCTTCGTCACCATTGCAGGTATCACCGTTGTGATTGTTTTCTCATGGGCGGCTTGAGGGTCGACTATCTTGGCGTCTGCCTAGCAACCAGCAACTAAGCACGGTAGATCATAGTAATAAGACATTTCCATACAGCCAGCGTTCACCAAAGCCATCTCAGGGTTTCCAACAGGGTAATATCCCCTCCGCGGATCCGTGGCCGAGCTGGAGCACTTGATCCTAAACGGAGTTCCAGGCGCTATCATCTGCGACAACACCAGGCTACTCAGTACTTCAGCGTTCCACACCACCAATGT
>CP070759.1:661675-670484 GCA_020348945.1 Candidatus Bathyarchaeota archaeon | reverse complement strand
TTTACCGTGTATGCAACGATTGCTCCAGCAGCCGATAATGCTGCCATTCCTAGAAAGCTTGGAATCAACAATTGTGTCACGTCTGTAATGTATCCTATAAGTAATGGCCCTAAGGCTGCACCTATGTTTAAACAGATGGCCATAACGCCGAAACTTATGCCAGCTGAGCTTGGACCTAAAATTTCAGGTAGTAACGCAGAGGCTGCAGGAGGCACCATGGCGGCTGTGACGCCTATAGCCACTATGGACGCTATCAAAGCCAAGTCCGATGTATAAGCTGAGGCTATAAAGGCTAAGGCCATTAGAACGGAACCTATTACCATTAACGGCTTACGTCTACCCGTTCTGTCTGAAAGCCAGCCATAAACTGGAACGAACGGTATCACTGCTAACATCAATACACTAGCCAGGAAGCTTGCATAGTTTCTATCCATGCTTCTATAGTTCTCGAATAAACTGGGAGCCGATGCTGTAAATGCCAGTGCTGCAGCGTTGAAAAGCAACCATACAATCCCGACTTTCCATATCTCAATGTTCCGTAATGCTTGACGGCTGCTTAGCCTTTGCTTGTGATCTTTAGGTTTGAGGGGTCCATCTTTGACGATTAACGTGAAAACCACTATAGCTACTATCCCGACAACCGTACCAACATAGAGCGGATAACGCCAATCATGAGTTAATGTTAACGTGCTTGCAGTATGGAAGGCTATAACGGTTGCCACAGGCATGTTTGTTCCGTAGATTCCCATAGCCTTACCAAGTTCCTTGCTTTGAAACCATTGAGGTATTATGGCAGGCATTGCTGTAGTTACGAAAACTCCGCCAAAACCTAAAATTAACCTCCCAATTAGGAGCGTAGCAAACGAGTTTGTTATGGCAGTTGTTAAGCCACCGATGACAATTAAAACCGTTGACACGAAGCCGATGAGTTTGACTCCGTACTTGTCAACGGCCGCGCCTACAGGTATGCCTAAGAAGATTCCTGGAATTACAACGATAGACATTAACAGACTGGCTTCCGTTTTAGTAATGTTGAATTCGTTCCTTATTGGAGTCATTAGTGGAGGGACTTCCTGAAAAGCGAAGGCAAAAGCCACGAAAACGTAGAAAACAGCAAGCAATACAGCCCAACGATATGGAGGTGTTATCACTCGATTTTCCATTGGTACCACCTATATTCTTTTGAACTCATGCTACTGTTTATTAATGCTTTGAGCCTCCATGGAACGTGTCTAAATTGAAACAGAAATATGATATCAGCGAAGCACAAACGAGCTTCCAATCGTATATTTCTGAAACAAGACAACTCGTTAATTCGAAACTCTTAAATTTTGTATCCTTTCAGTATTGTCGTGTCTTTTTTTGGAGTCCCCGCATTGTCTTTTCTCGATCTCGGATTTCTACATTTAAGCGTTCCATGCGCGCGCATTAACAACCTTTATTTGTCCCATCATCTAACAAAGACGTAGTTCTCGGCGGCGAGGTCAAGCGTAAAATAGCCGCCTCACACGCATGCGCGCCACATGCGCCCCGACGGCATCGCTTACCCCTCACCTTTACCGACACTTTATTTGTATTGGAATATTCGTAACTTATATTGACTACGAAACTACGAAAAACTAACAAACGTAACAAAAAACTCACAAAAACCATAGAAAAACTAATGCGCACGCATTTCGGGAAACCCTTTCGGAGAACGAGGACGTATTTGACAAGAACTTTTAAAAAAATGAGCGCGCATAAGAAAGAATTAAACCTTCAATATAGCAAAAAAGAGAAATGAACGGAACGCGTGTGATGATAGAATGGATGTGAAAAATATTTTTAACTTAGTCCATCACTTCGGAAATGAAGAGGACCAAATATCAGCCAATTTTGGATTTATACTTAAGATAAATAAGGAAGTGCTAAAAGAGTTCCTAGAAAACTTGGGTATTACTGGGCTAAATAGAAGGAAATTAAAAAGCATAGATGTTGAAACTCAAGTTCCTTTTACGGAAAGTCAAGATGAGAGAAGTAAGATAGACTTACAAATCAAATTAGGTGATAAATTCATAGTTTTTATAGAATCTAAAATAAAAGGGTCAAAGTTAGGGTCAAAACAATTAAAAAAATATGCAAAGATTCTCAAGAAAGAAAGACCTTTCTTTGATTCCATAAGATTGGTCGGTATAACACAGTTTGACAGAAAAGATGAATTTGAAAGTGAATTCAAGGAGTTAAAAGCAGCAATAGGTCTAAAAGATGAAGAATGTAAGTATCTGCGATGGAACAACATTATAAACTTGGTTAGGAAACATAGTTTTAGAGGCAGAACGAGATTTATTAATGATATGTTTCTGGAATACGTTGGTGACATAATGGCTGACAAGAGAATTATTGCCGAACAAAAAATTAAGAATATTAGAGACGTTATGATTAATGCGACAGATGATGACTGGTGGGAACTTGCCGAAAAAGAGAATATTGCTTGCCAAAGTAACACTACTCCTGATGTCCATTATGTAGCTTTTTACAAAACTAGCCCCATAAATGCGATAACACATATAGCTGAGGTAGAGTATACAGAAAAAAATGTTCTAGTGAGAGAGACGTACAAGAATTATCCCAACCTTTTAGAAAAAGCGGAAAAGAGGGGTTACATAGATAAGAAACATAAAGTCTATCATCTGAAGAAAATTATAGAACTGCCCCGACCCATCAAAAAACCCAAAGATAGTAGAGTGGTTGTTAGGGATAAGTGGTTTAAAACAATGACACAACTTCTAAAAGCTAAAAGCCTTCTAGACTTGATGCGCGCAAGAACTAAATAGAATTTAGAAGAAACGTCAGTCTTAGATTCATTAAGTGTTTCCTTTGATACATTTTGTCACCTTTGACTTACGTAACATTAGAAAAGGTATGTATGCACGCGCGCTTTCGTATGGGAAACTAATAATCGTCTTTTTCAGATTCATCTTCAAATATGGAACGAAGGTCACGTTCATCCACTCTCTCAAACTCGCAGTGAATATAGCCTGATTTGCTCAAACCGAATCGCATTAGATTGTATGTTTTGGGACCATAACTAAAACTCTTCTTGGACATCCTGAATGCGGTAGCTAAGTTGTCAAGTGCTATATGAAAAAGCCATTCAATAACAGCTTTTTCGCCCAATCCTTCCCTTTTAGCATCCCAACGTCTTTTTATCGTGTTTTTATCGTCTTTATTAAAATGATGTCTTTCTATTCGATGGTCATATCCAAGTATTGTTGCCGATTCATCGATCCATCTATGTAGTTCTGCAAAATTATTGCGTGTCCTTTTCTTGCTTATTGCACAATGAATTTTAAAACTTGGCATAGACTAGAATGGCTACAAGACGTATAAAAGAATAGGTATTGCGCGCGCCAGACGAGCTTCTATTCGCCACAAGACAAATCACCAAAACCTACCACGTGGGACTCTACACCTACAACCGAAACCTCGCTTACTGCATTCGGTGTCAAAAATCTTTTTATAAGGCAGCGTCGAAGTGCCCGCTGTGTGGATCAGTTAA
Organism: Candidatus Bathyarchaeota archaeon; assembly: GCA_020348945.1. Taxonomy (GTDB): domain Archaea; phylum Thermoproteota; class Bathyarchaeia; order Bathyarchaeales; family Bathyarchaeaceae. The sequence continues at coordinate 666,946 of CP070759.1, read as the reverse complement.
TATGCTAATTTGCTTCAGTTATATATGGGCTAAACATTTATGAGCGTTGAAATGGATACCAGTCCAATGTAGTGTTTTATGCGAGCGAACACCGTACATGTTAATTTCAGGTTAAGTTAGTACATGTTTTTAAACAATTTTACTAATTAATTTAATATAGTACCCCTACCCCATACTCTGTTTTGGTGGGGTATTCCAATGGTAGGATAGCCACTCACTCCACGAGTGTAAGATGCAGGTTCGAATCCTGCCCCCGCCGCCCTATACTGTATTATTTGTGTATATACATCGTATATATGGTATTCGATGGATGCAGATATGAAGTGTATTTAACAAAAAAAATTTTTTGAACGGTGTTCCTCTTCACTTTATTGGAAATCATTTAGCTAAGCGTGTAAATAACAACCACTATTTACACAAATATTGTTTCTTTTCTTTAAAACAACAGAGGTAAAACCAAAAGTGTCAATTAACGTCATTTATTGACACTTTTCAGTCAAATGCAGCATTGCGCGCGCGCGATTAAGAAGGGTTTAGCGTGGTTTGTGCAGAACTCAGAGGCTTAAATTGTTAACAATTTGAATATTTGTTAACATTGTGGAAACGGGGTATTTTGACGAAAGAAGCTTAAAACGGTTTGCTCACTGTTCACGCCCTACGTGGGAGCGAGAGGGTAATACTATAAGAAACTAAAATTCAGAAGAAATGATGTTACTGTTAACAATTTCCCATTGTTAACAGTAACAGAACTCACAAAGCAAAAAGTTTGTTAACAATTCATTTTCATGGTAATTTAACATAGGGGTCTCGAAAAAATTGTTAAAAATTTCTCCCCCCGCAAAATGTTACACGAATGTTACATGGTAGTGTAACATTTTAACATCTTTTTTGTCTAAAACCCTTTCGCGCGCATGGTCAATCGTGAACTATTCGAGAAAATACCTTCAGAGAAAGGTGCATTAGTTAAAACTTGGAACTGTAGGAAGATCACAGAACTTGTGTGAGGCTGACAGTAGAACCAAAATTCTTTATCATGGTACTGGTTCCAGAAGATTGGAATCTATTAAGAATCGGGGATTATTGCCTAAATTGGATTCTTTTGTCTATGCTTCTGAAGTTCGCAAAATAACCTGTGTCTTTGCTACTGCTAGGGGGGAATTAGAAGATGATTGGGGTTTGATCGTTAAATTCAAGACTGAGAAGGAAGGCTGGGTAAGAGACCCTCAGTTTCCAGACAGTCTTAAGTCAGTTGATGCAGTGAAGCCTGAAGACATATTAGACTTTGAAATTCTTGATCTTGAAGAAGAATTACAGTGTTCTGAGTGGTTAAAGGCAAAAGTAAAGACAATCTTCTTAACGTGAGACCATTCATTATCTTCTTCTACCCTTCAATATAGAAAGAATATTAAAGTAAATAAAATTCTAATGCAGTTTTAGTTTTGTAAAAAACCATTGGCGCAAGCAGTCTTTCCAAGAAAAACCTGTTTTCAACATACCTTTTCACCATATGATCCAGCTACGCTACATCAACCGCAACAATAAAGCCCCAAAACATTTTTTCTAACGGGACCCAAAACTACACTCCTTCACAGTCTCACCGCTACCTTCAAAGAAAAACATTGCCTTCAACATTCTACCTTTAATAGGCTCTAAACCTTAGAAGACAGCTGAAGTATTATTCTAAACTTTTATCTGAAACATTTGCATATTTTGAATCTTGGTGTTCATTTGAAGGTGAAAATGAGCGGTCAAATGGAAAACATCCTTCTAGCCCTGTTGAAGGCAGAGCACGACCCAACTTCAACAATAGGCCAAATCAGAACCAAAAACGCCGAGACCCACATGAAACCCGGATTAGGCACCATGGACCTCATGAACTTTATAAAAGGACCACTAGCACTGAATGCCGAAGGTAAATCTAAACACTCGATTAGACGAAGCTACTGGCGATCGCTGAAAACATTACTGAAGTACCACTTAATTCGTATAGCCCTTAAAAAACGCCCTGGCAAACACGGCTACCTTTACGAATTGACGTCTAAAGGTAGAGCAAAAGCAGAAGAAATCTGGGCTGAAGTTAGCATGTTCGTCGAAGAACGAGGGAAACTCGTATAGAAACGAACCTAAAAATACAGATCCTAAAACATTAATGCTGACTAAACATTCCAAATAGCGAAAGAATAAATTTCCTTACAACTATATAGAATTGGTGAAAACTCCTTGAAAGTGGTAGCAGCTGACTCAGGTGCCGCCGTCTTGAACAAACGCTTCAAACCTTTGCTAGTTGTGGCTGCAGCCGCGGTTTTGATTGAGCCTCCTTACAGAAAAACCAGTTTTTGCTTAGCCGAGCCCATTTTCGCCGATGTGGAGAATGGACATTCTTTGGTTGTTCACGAGCTTGAGTTATGTCAGCGCGTTTTGAAACAGGTAAAAGCTGATGAGGTTCACTTAGACATGTCGTTGGGCGGTTTAAGCGTGGAGGAACTTTCCATGATTCAGCTTTCTAATATGAGGGTTTCCAGTAGAGCGCGAAGCCGAATCTCAAAGATATTGCCGAGAATAAGGAAGATCGCTGTTGACATAAAACGAGTTTACAGTATTGATGTTTTAGCCATAGGCAAGAGCAGCATTCCAGTTAGGATTGCTGAATTAACCTCTGGCGCCCACGCGGTCTTGTATTCCGCGGAGAGAGCGATTAAAGAAAAGAGCGTGTTGAAACTGGGTTTACCAACGAAGTGCAGTGCAAAGTTTGCTGGAGGCAACGTTACATTACAATCTTTGATGCCAGCGGAACACGATATTGCAGGCTACGCCGAAGACGACAAGAAAGTTCTGGAGAAAGTTCAAATTTCAGAGATGCTTAACCCTCGCGCTAGAGGCTTCAGAGTATTAGAGGTCACCCCTAAGTCCTGATTGACTAAGCAAACTGTAGCCATTTTATTCTTATTTTCGTGTTCAATGCGGAAAACTCTTCGGTTTAATCAACTTCTGTTTGTGTTTCAGTCCTAGATACATTCCATAAAAAACGGCTAGGCTCACTAGGGACCAGAAAGTGAAGAAAACTAGATAATAAACGACGCAACGATCATGATAGTGCCTGTACATTTTCACTGTCTTGTAAACGAATTCCGTGAACAACCACCCAAACAGGATTGCTGGAACGTACCAAGGTAAGAAGAAGAGAGAAACTGTTGCAAGGATCAAAATGATGCCTCGAATTAAGAGGTTGAAACGAACAAACGAAGGATTGAAGCCATGCTTTGCGAACAGTTGACCCACCCCTATAAAATGGCGAAAACACTTACGCGTCGCTGTTCGCAATGTTGGAGATCCTTGGAACCAGATGACTGCTTCCGGCTCGTAAAGTATCTTGTATTGCTGAGCCACTTTAAAGGTAAGTTCAGTGTCCTCTCCACGATGCAAAGTTTCGTCAAAACCACCAACCTTGAAAACCACTTCACGTCTTACTGCCAAATTCATGGTGGGCGCTATCTCAACGTAAACGTGACGTGTCGGCATATCCACTCTATTTCCAACGCAAGCGAGAAAACGGGCAACACCGCTATCTGTGTTCCATAAACGCGTCTGACCTGTAACACCAGCAATTTGAGGATCAGCGAAGTGTGGCAAAATTTTTTCAATCCATTGAAGCTCTGCATGACAGTCAGAGTCCAAAAAGAAAACGATGTCCTCCGTGCTTTCTTTGACGCCGAGGTTGCGAGCGTGTCCAAAGCCAAGCCCAGGCTCCGTGACGAGTTTAACAGGATACTGTCTTAAGATGTCTAGAGTGCCGTCGGTTGAGTCTCCGTCGACCACCACCACTTCATCGGGTTTGCGAGTTTGCTTGAACGCGGATTCAAGGCTCTCACGAACGGTTGCCGCTGAATTCTTTGTTAAAAGAACCACCGAAACCTTATGTCTTTCAGTTTGCAAGGAGGAGACACCAGCTGAATAAGCGATGCAAAGATTATACTTTACTCTTTCTCACTTTCACTATCTCAAGACTTATGTCAAGTGCCCTTGCGCTGTCAGTTAATTCTCCAAGGCTGAGGATGTCAGCTCCTGCATTAGCAAATTGGAGGATGTTATGTTTGTTTATCCCGCCGCTGGCTTCGATTAGAACTTTGTTTCGAAGTCCCTCTCTTTCAAGCAACGCTACAGCCTTCTTCATCCTTTGAGGAGTAAAATTGTCAAACATCACGATGTCAACACCCATCTTCGCTGCTTCTACAGCTTCATTCGCCGTAGAAACCTCAACTTCGATTTTCTTAGAAAACGAAACAGCACTTCTAACCTTTCTCACAGCTTTATCAATGCTTCCAAGAATTGCCAGATGATTGTCCTTTATGAGAACTAGATCGTCTAAGTGGAGTCGATGGGTGTCGCCTCCACCAAGCATCATAGCCCTCTTGTCAAAGTAGGACAGTCCAGGCGCCACTTTTCGGGTGCAAGCTACTCTAGCTTTGTAACCTGAACTTCTAACCTTTTCAACCAGCTGGTTAGTAGCTGTGGCTATGCCGCTCATTCTTGCGAGAATGTTGAGGAGGGTTCTCTCAATGGAGAGCAGTGTTCTAGCGTCTCCAACAATCTTTAGCATAACTGTTTTTTTCTCAACTTTAGACCCGTCCGCTACTAAAGCGCTGACTTCAAGATTAAAATCTTTCAGGAGCGTTAATGTCTCTTCTACTCCAGCTGCTACTCCACTTTCTTTTGCAACAACCTCTGCCTCAACAATTGTTCCAAACGGGATGGTGAGGAGAGTGGTTACGTCGCCTTGTCCCACATCTTCTTCTACAAATCCGCGAATTTTTTCCGCCAAAATTTTCTCGGGAAGAAACGTTGCTTGATCCTCCTTCAGCCATTTCTAGTTCTTATGACGTTCTTTTGACTCTACTTTACCCTTTGGAGAAGCTTCCTCAAAAATTATGGCTTGAAACTTGTATATGGTTGTTCCTTCAAGCAGCCAGCAGTCAGGTGGCAAACCTGCTTTTATGCAGCACTGGCAAAGGAACTCTTCTTCGTTCCATTCCCATTCGATGGGAACTTGAGGTAGAAGGAGACCCTTGTGGTAGCCGCTTTCAATGATTAAACCGTCTTGGCCAACCTTAATTTTTGAGGGATATTCCGTGGGCTTCTCCACTTTTACAGGTTGAGGAGGAGTCAACACACTCACCTCAAACACAAGGTGATTAAGCTCCTCTGGAGAAACTGAGCGAAAACGGGGATCACGGGTTGCTGAGTTAATGGCAGATTCTATCACAGCACGTGCCA
>CP070759.1:658379-661575 GCA_020348945.1 Candidatus Bathyarchaeota archaeon | reverse complement strand
GGCGATCAGGTCCCATGGAACGGGTATGCCGCTTACGCCGAGATAGAATGCTGATTGAGGCGCGTAAAGAATTAGCATCAGTAGCGCGTTGATGGCGGTGTTTATTAGTCCCTGAGCTAGGTCTCCTTTGGCCAGCAGCATCCACCACATGACCATGGCTGTGCAGGGAGACATGCCTAGAAGTATGACTCCTGCCTTTTGAAGAGGGTCAGTAAGAAGCAGGTTTGCATACAGCGTCATTATAACTGGGGCAATGGCCCAATTCGCAATTATTGTAAGAAGCATTGGTTTCGGTTTCCTCACTGCCTTTTTAATATCACTGAATGCTATGCCCACCACTGTTGGATACATCATGAAGAATAAGCAGATGCCTATTGGAATTGATAACTGAGCGAACTTCAAAGAGTCCAGATACTGGCCAAAGCTTGGGAGAAACCTTCCCAATAAGAGTCCAACAACTATGCAAATAGCAATCCATAAGGTAAGATATTTCTCGAAAACACCCAGTTTTGCTTCCTTATTATCTGTCAACGTTTGTCTTCTCTGAAGATGGAATAGATATCATATTTAGACATTTAAATCTATTGTTATGGCTCCAGCATCGTGAAAGCCCAGAAAATTGAAGCGAAAAAATTTTTGGAAAAACTGATTTCTTACTGAATATAGTAAGAGAAATAGGAAGAGACGACAAAAAGTACTATATCTACGAAGAATGCGATTTTGCATACAAATAAAACTTGGGCGGAAAAATGCCAAGATTTCTGTTCTAAACATCATGCATGTTCTACTGATATTACTCGCCACGCTGTCCATTTGGACTGAGTAGCAAGAACCACGTTAAGCTTGCAAGCATCAGATTCAAAGGCACGCGGTTAAAGGAGATTTAGTTTGTTCATGTTTTCAACTAATTTAGAATCTGCGATGCTGTAAAAAACCCATTTTCCTTCTTTTCGGTCCGTAACCAATCCAGCATTTTCCAAAATTCCCAGATGATGAGAAGCCGTTGGTTGTGTCAAGTTCAACGCAACCATTACCTCACAAACACACATCTCCCGAACTTCAAGAAGCCTTAAAATTCTCAGCCGCGTCTCGTCAGCTAAAGCCTTGAAAAACTTACTCCTTTTTTGAACAGACTTTCTGTCGGCAATTCTTTCAGATAGTTGTTTCAGCTTCTCAGTGTATTGTGAAACATCCTCTGCAGGACAGATTCCAGACTTGATTAATCGATTAAGCCGTTTGCTTACTCTCTGTTTCGACATTTTATTTCCAGCCTTCAAACGACGATCATAATATATCTAAATATGTTAAATAAACTATGCGATAGCATAATAACTAATTTCTTGCGCGCGCATTCTCTTTTAGTTACGCGTGTATTACTGGAGCGAAGCAGAATTTTAGGATTTCAAAAATCTCTTCTCGATTTCGCTAACTCCCTTTTCCAATATTGCCACGGCCTTATCAGCATCTTCTTCCGTAAGGATCAATGGTGGACACAACCGAACTATTGGATCATCACCTAACCCCATTCCAATGCGTAAGCCCTCTTTCATACATAGGTCACCAAGAACTGTTAACGGAGTCTCCTCTGGCAGCGCTTTCGGGTTTGCAGGCAGAAACGGTTCCTTAGTGGCCTTGTCTTTCACAAATTCGAGAGCAATAATTAAGCCCATTCCCCTCAAATCTCCAATTGACTCGTGTCTTTCCTGCACACCTTTGAGCGCTTCTATCAGGTGCTTTCCTATCTTGGCTGCATTTTCAGGTAGTTTCTTTTCGTAGTAGACATCTATTGTTGCAAGTGCCACTGCACATGCCAAGGCATGACCGCTGTAGGTATAGCTGTGCATGAAGTAGGGAGGGTGAGCAAAGGAATCTGCTATTTCTTTGCACATCATAATAGCTCCAAGGGGTATGTACCCTGAAGTTATTCCTTTCGCAAGCGTGATAATATCGGGTTTTATGTTCCAGTTTTCGTATCCGAACATTTTTCCAGTTCGACCGAAGCCTGTCATGACCTCGTCATTGATCTGAACTATGTTGTACTTATTGCAAATCTTTCGTATTGTAGGCCAGTATTCCTTTGGAGGAACCAGAATCCCGCCACCACCAACTATAGTCTCACCGATGAAACCAGCTATGGTATCGGGTCCTTCCCACTTTATTGTGTCCTCAAGAAACTTTGCACATCGAATATTGCAGCCGGGATATTCGAGGCCAAAGTAGCATCTGTAACAGTAAGGTGGAGGTATGTGGACAAAGCCGGGAACGGGAGGCTCGGTTTGTTCACGAACATCTGTATATCCACCTGCACTCGCCGAGCCATATGTAGAACCATGATATCCTCTCCATAATCCCACTATCTTGAAATGCCCCGTGTAAATCTTAGCCAGCTTAATCGCTACTTCAACCGCTTCGGTGCCACTACTCGTGAAGAACGTTTTGCGAAAAACTCTCTTCGTTATTTCAATTAATCGTCTGGCTAATCTGATTTTAGGAACACTTGGCACGTAGGGTGATACGTACACCAGTTCTTCTAACTGTTTTTTGATGGCTTCAATTACCTTCCTATTTTTCATGCCAATGTTAACATTATAAAGTTGCGACATGAAGTCCAAGTATTGATTGCCTCTGGCATCCCAGTAGTATACTCCTTCGCCACCAACGATGATCGGTTTCTCGTACGGTGGCGGCCTTGGAGTCCAAGGATGCAGAAGGTAAGAAGCATTGTCTGCATAGAGTTTCTTCAGTTCAGTCTCAGGTATCCTTTCTTTAGGCGGTCGAGTTTTTCTTTTCATCATTCATTCTCCCCCAACCATGCACGCGCATGTTGTACTGCAGTGTACACGCATATTGGTTTTTATTGCTTTTGTATAACGCGTGATGTTTTCACATTCTTTGATGTTAGTGAGGGTGAGTTTGATCACGTAAATTTCCTTCTTTGTTTGGGACAAGGTCATTGAACTTATCAAGTCCGTATTCATCCATTATTCTTTGTGTAACTTTTTCCATTTTCTTTTTAGCACCACCGAGGCTTTTGGCTTTGACGATTAAAGTTGCCACGTGCTCACGCAGTTCTTTGTTTGCAGTCATGTTGGTTATGGCTTCATTAGCACCGCAAAAGTCCTTTACGATCTGCAAACCTTCGGCTTCTTCCATAACATGTTCTCCTTGAACCCTAAGTTCTCCATCGAAAACTTTG
>CP070759.1:654504-658279 GCA_020348945.1 Candidatus Bathyarchaeota archaeon | reverse complement strand
TTACTTTCCTGCTTGGGGCCAGGACAAAGGATGAGCTTTTGTTTGTGGACAGAATAGAGCATATGCTTTCAAGGGTTAACGCAGAAATCGTTGCCACAACAGAAGATGGGAGCTATGGGTTGAAGGGAGTCGTTACGGATCAAGCGGAACAAAAATTGGCAAAGGAAAGATTTGACATGATATACGCGTGTGGTCCTGAACAAATGATGCATAAAATGTTCCTCCTAGCAGAACGATATGACACACCTCTTCAAGCCAGTTTGGAACGGATTATGCGTTGCGCCATTGGACTGTGCGGCAGTTGCGTAATAGGCAAGCTCAGAGTATGCATGGACGGGCCGGTGCTAACTTCGGAACAATTAAGAGAAGTTAAGGACGAGTTTGGCAGATTCAAGCGCGACTTCCAAGGGAGAAAAATTCCAATCTGCTAAATTTCTACTCAGTCTGCTTGGTGGCGATGTTACTCCCGGTTCCGGAAAATTTTGAAAGTCTAAGAAAGAAGGGTGATTGACTAGAAGTCATAAAGTTTTGAGTACTTCTCATGTAGGTAATTAAGGTATGGTTTGACGCCGAGTCCTTCTCCAATTATTTTTTTAACGAGATCTGTGGGGTCGTAGAGTTTTCCGTAGCCATGAACATTTTTGACTAGCCATTGTTTTACGTCGCGGAAGTTACCTTTTGAAATCTGGTTTCTCCATTCCGGCAAGTCTTTCTCCATCCTAGCCAGTATTTGTCCACTGTAAATGTTGCCTAATGCGTAGCTTGGAAAATAGCCATATAAGCCGCTGGCCCAGTGCGTGTCCTGCATCACACCCTCAGAGTCATTTTCAACATCCACACCGAGATACTCCTTATAGCTTTGATTCCAAATCTGTGGAAGTTCAGCCACTGTTATTTTGTCAGCGAACAAGTCTCGTTCAAGATTGAACCTCAAAATGATGTGGAGGCAATAAGTGACTTCGTCTGCCTCAACACGAATCTTGGATTGCTTAACCTGATTAACGGCACGGACGAACTTATCTAAATCTACATCGGAGAGGACACTGCCTGTAAGTTCTTTCAATTTTGGTAAGAAATAAACCCAGAATTCGCGAGACCTTCCTACCATGTTTTCCACGAATCGCGATTGTGATTCATTGAAACCGTAGGAGCATGGAGTTCCGACTGGTTGGAAAATCCATTCTGATTTTAGATTTTGGTCGTAAAGGGCGTGGCCAGCTTCGTGAAGGGTGGAAAAGATAGCAGACGTAATTTTGTTCTCGTAGTAGTGTGTTGTTATTCGCACGTCGTCGTAGTATCCCGTTGTGAATGGATGTTCCGTTTCATCAATTCTGCCCCCGGCCTTCTTTGAATCTATGTCATATCCAACGAATTCGGCGATTGATTTAGCAATTTTACGTTGTATCTCGATGGGAACTCGACGCTTGAGGATCGATACGTCTGGCCGTTTTGAGGATGCTTCGCATTTTCTTAGTAGCAAAATTAAGCCTTCCTTCAATTCTTCAAAAACTTTGCTAATGGTCTCAGACGTCATTTTCGGTTCGAAGGTATCTATTAGTGCATCGTAGGGTGTCGCGGTCTCCTTGACTTTCATCAAGATTTCAGCAGCCTTCTTTTTCAAATCAACAAGCTTTTCAAGTTCAGGCTTGAACATAAAGAAATCCTTGGCAGCTTTCGCTTTTTTCCATGTGTCAACTGTAATGGCTTCTTGTTTTGAAGTTTCTACAACAAGTTTTTCGGGTAGCTTCGTCTGCTCGTCATAATGTTTCTTAGTCAGATACAGGTTTCTTTTCTGAACGGCATCCAGCCTATCGTATTCTGTGTGTTTCATAGTCTTTTCCAATAGGATTCCAGTCTCGGGGTCAGTGCTCATTCTATGTCCGATTCTGCTAAGCATAGCAAGCTGTAGGCTTCGCAGTTTGATTCCCTTCGGCGGCATCATCGTTTCCATATCCCAATAAACAATGGCGGCTGCCGACTGGAGAATGAAAATGTCTTTCACTTTTTCCAGCAGTTTTTTGTAACTCGAAATTGGCTCTGCCATTTTGACAACTCCCGGGAAAGACTTCGACAGATAGTTTGTTAAGTCGTCTATTTATAATGCCAACATCACAGTTTCGTCATTACAGTACAGTTTTCCACATGCGCGCGAAGCAATTTTGATGCGCGCACGCGTATTTTCTTCTATTTGTGGCGCGTGCAATTTCTAGTTTCTTGTTATAAAAGAATAAATACAAAACCGAAACATGACTTTTGAAAATGTCGAATAAAATACGTAAAAAATAGGAGGGATGGAAAAGGAAATGACGCGAACAAAAATCATTGCAATTATGCTTGTTGCCGCGCTAGCAGTTACTGTAGTGGCTGGTACCTTCCATCTGCTCAGACCAAGTATGGCAGTAACGCCTGCTCTAGGCACTGAACCGCAATCGTTGAAAGATATTGTAGAGTTTCCAGAAACACCAGGCGCCACAAGCCTAACACCATCAGATGATCCAACAGGTGCGATCAACACAATAACGGGAACTCCGGATTGGGGTAACGTCACGGAGGCCCTTGGGCAAAAGGGATACACCTTCGATCTCGCGCAGGCGATAGTAGAGGACGTTTCGAGTGGCAGTCTGGGAGGTTTCTTCGGACACGTTTTGTCTTGCTGGTCCACGGAAACAGGACCCAATGGCACACGTGCTTTCATTGCTGCAATGTATGAGTATGGGCCTCCCGCAAGCAGCATAGTTGTTGGCGGGATTACCAATTTGTTGCCTCCCGATCAAATCCCGGGGGTAGATCCCTACATTATAGTCAATGCAATGCCCTACGTGTACATCCGCTGGTACTGGTATGCTTGGCTCCCGATAGGGAAAGTCATCAGCTGGTATTACTGGTGGTACGATTCACATAGTCATCCCAACTGGTACTGGGGTAGCTATTGGTGGTGGCGAACAGACATAGCATACTATTGGGAACGTCCCCTTGACCCTGTTAGAGTTTGGCTTCCGTGGTGGTGGTGGTTCTGGCACTGGGTCTACTGGAGACACTGGTACTGGTGGTCAACCTACTTCCCCTACTAATCAAAAGCAACTACACGAGCATTGATTTAAAGTAGGAGTCAGAGCTCCATGATTCGCATGAGACTTGCTACCCAGTTGTCTGTAGCAGCAATTTTGTTACTTTTGTCCCTAATGATACCAAACATGTTGACCCACCCAGTCCGTGCACTGCCAGATGCTACCAACGTTACCGTATCTGGCTTCTCATTTAACCCAAGAAACACTGCAATCCTCGAAGGTGACACTGTTGTGTGGACAAACAATGATCCGGTGATCCACACGCTATGGTTTGTAAATATTACAGATCAGTCAACCTTCCTTCTTTCGCCGCCGATCATGCCAGGGGAGTCGTGGTCACATAACTTCACCGAAACAGCAACACTTCAGTATTACAGTTTCGATCGCTTATGGGTAACCGGCTTCCTTACGGTGACCCCCATAATTCACGACATAGCCGTAACCCAAGTCACGGCGACACCAACTGCTGTGAAGGTTGGCGAAGCGGTGTCGATTAACGTGACTGTCGCAAATCAAGGAAACGCAACAGAGACGTTCGATGACACTGCTTACTTCGACACAGATTCCATTGGAACACAGACAGGTATATCCTTGAATGCCAGCGAGAGCAAGGTAGTACTGTTTTCTTGGGACACTAGCGATGTTGCTGGAGCTACTTACACTATAAGCGCAGAAGCTAGCCAGGTGCCAGCGGAAATCAACGTCAC
>CP070759.1:646730-654404 GCA_020348945.1 Candidatus Bathyarchaeota archaeon | reverse complement strand
GCGATTCTTGCGTTTTCAGCCCGCTTGGGCATTTCTGGATGAATAACTTCTTTGTCGACGACTATGCCTTTGATTAACTTGGTGTCGAAGAGGCTTTTTCCCTCTTTCTTAATGATTTGAATGTTGTCGATGTCTGCAACTTTTCTTTCACCTCTTTGCTCGGTGATCTGTTTCACAGCGTCAATTGCAATGTCCGATAAGTGAGCTCGCGCAACACCTACTGCTTTGCTGGCCATAGAGGTCATGGCAACCTTTTTCAGAGTTTCTCGGTCTTTGATGTTAACCGTTATTCCGACTTTGTTCAAGATGGTCATTCCTTTTTGGGCAGCTTTTCTATATCCGCTTACAATCACAGTTGGATGAATGTTTTGCTCTAGCAGGTCTTCAGCTTTCCGAAGCAACTCTCCGGCTAGTATCACTGCTGTGGTTGTTCCGTCGCCAACCATGGCGTCTTGAGTTTTAGCAACTTCAACCATCATCTTGGCAGCTGGATGTGCCACGTCAATGTCATCTAGGATGGCAGCGCCGTCATTGGTGATGGTGATGTCTCCAAGGTTGTCGATCAACATTTTGTCCATACCGCGGGGACCCAGTGTTGATCTTAACACTTCAGCGACTATTTTAGCGGCCATTATGTTGTTTTTTTGTGCGTCTCTGCCTCGTTTACGACCTGTTCCTTCTTTGAGAATAAGAATCGGTTGTCCTGCTTGGGTAGTTAGATAAGCCATACAAACCCTCCCTTAACATATAGTTCTAATTCAACTACCTCAGTTTTCCTCTGCAATATAAGTTTTTCACTATTCAGTTACTTGTGGGTGTGTTTTGAATGTTGAAAAATAGGGGGTGAAGATTTGGTTTATTTGTGTAAGATTTTGCTTGCAGCTATTTCGATGTCTTTTGCTTTGACTGTTTTTCTTCCAGCGTGCATGGCGTAGCCAATCGCTTCTTTAGCGATTTCAACGCCGATGTTGTCAAGGACTTTTGCTAGTTCTCTTGCGGCTGCTTCGCTTACTCTGCCTGCTCCTGCTTTCTTGCATATTCTGTGCATGGGTGCTACGGCTAGTTCAGATCCTACCATATAGCCTCCTCCGTAGCCTCTTTTTTTCTTTAAGCCAGTATTTAACGTTATCGCATGTTTTCTTGGACAAATAGTGCGTTATTTTCGTTTTCACAAGATTTTCCGTCTTCCAAGTTAGACTCAGTTTCTCTTAGAAGACAGCGTTGAGGCTGAGAAGGAGTGTAGTTTTGGGACCCAATAGAAAAAATGTTTTGGGGCTTAATTCCCGCGACTGACGTAGCATAGCTGGATCATATAGTGAAAAGGTATGTTAAAAACAGTATTTTTCTTGGAAAAAACTGCTTGCCACTAAAAAAGGAGATAGTCTAGGCTGATGGGTTAAAAGATTATGAAAAAAGGCGCGTGCTTTAGGGGTAGAATCTTCGTATGGTGCGTGGGAAGGGAATGGTGTCCATCACGCTTTCTAAGTTAAGCATCCACGCAAGCAGGCGCTCAACTCCCAACCCAAAACCAGTGTGAGGAACGGTTCCATATCTTCTCAAATCAATGTACCACTCGTAGTCCTCTTGCTTCAAACCAAACTCTTCCAATCTTTCAATCAACTCTTCCTTATCATCAACTCTCGCCCCACCCGTGGTGAGCTCACCAATCCTTGGAACAATAAGGTCCACCGACATAGCGAGTTCCGAATTCTCCCTGTACGTCTTACAGTAAAAAGCCTTTATCCGCTTAGGATAAGCATAAACAAAAACATATCCAAACTCTTCTGCTAAAACCCTCTCTTCCTCAAACCCGAAATCTTCGCCCCACTCAATTTTAAACCCTCTCTTCTGAAGCAGCTTTAAAGCGTCATCATAAGTTATCCTTTTGAACGGCGTGTTCACTTTTGCCAGTTTTTCGGCATCCACGCCCAAACTCTCAAGTTCCTTCTTGCACTCCTCGGCAACACGATGACACACGTAACTCACAAGGTCCTCCTGCAAACTCATCATGTCCTCAATGGTAGTGAAAGCCTGTTCAGCCTCCACATGCCAATACTCCGAAAGATGCCGTATAGTCCTGCTCTTCTCAGCCCTAAACGAAGGCGCCACACAATAAACCTTCTCCAACGAATAAATCAACACCTCAAGATGCAACTGAGCACTCTGCGTGAGATAAAGGTCCTTATCAAAATACTTCAACCCAAACAAAGTAGCACCACCCTCACAGGCACTAGATATAAACATGGGCGGCGAAACCCCAACGAAACCCCGCTTCTTAAAAAACTCATGCACAAAATTCAACACCTCACTACGCACTTTCATGATAGCACCCATCCTTTGACTTCTCAGCCACAGATGCCGAACATCCCGCAAAAACTCTTCACTCTGATCCTTCGTTATCGGAAAAACCTCAGCCAAACCAATGATGCTTAACTTGTCCGTGGAAATTTCAAACCCTCCGGGAGCACGTTTATCTCCCCTCACAATCCCGCTCAAATTGACGGACGATTCAATTGTAACCTCTTTAGCAACACTCCAAGCTGAACTTCCTCGCTTCACGGTACACTGAACAATATTCGTAGCATCACGTATTACGAGAAAAACAGTGTCTTTACTCTCCCGTTTCCTGTATACCCACCCTCTAATATCTACATGTTCGCCTTCATGACGACCGTCTATAACATCTTCAATAGGTGTAAAGGACACAGTTCATCATCTTTCGTTCTTATTTTCCACTATCACAATTTTAACTTAACCCATATTTCAACGTTCTACCTAACTAAAATACTTATAGATTCCAACTTTTCGTTAGATTTCAACATTTATCACTTTCCTAACAGTTTTGTCCAAAAACTTTTCGGCGTAGTTTCTGGTTTAATATAAGGTTGTGGTTGTCTTGTTGTCTTGAACAGAGGAACCTTTAGGGTTAATAGTTGGTTTTTGGCTAGGTAGATGATTTGTCCACTTGTTGGGTTGTTAGCTGTTTGAAGCAATTCTTTTCCGTAGTATTGTCGGAAGCGTCTTTTACTGTTAGATTCAATGTTTAGTTTTCCGTGATACCGTAAGCCAAAGTCTTATGAAACTAGTGTCAATTAATGTTAAGTCTGTGGTTATGTCTAAGGTTCTAACCTGTTTGTTTCTTCCAGCGTGCATTATCCTAAAGAGGTTCTGTTCTGTTTTTCCTCTAGTGGTTCTTCCGTATAATTCAAATTCTTCTAAGCAAACTAATATATTAACTGATCTACACAGTGGGCACTTCGACACTATCCTATAAAAAAGATTTTGGAACCTTACCCCAAGTTCTGAGTGAAACGTACGAGAATTTCAACGATAGCTTTATTAATCATTAATGAGAGGGAGAGCGATGGAATTGAGATTGGAGGAAACGTGTTGAGTAAGCAAACAGAGTTTTTGGCTTACGTGCGCAAAGAAGGCAGAATCACAATACCCAAAATAGAGCGAGACATGCTTGGCATTGAAGAAGGAGACTTGGTTAAGGTTAAGATTATGAAAATCATAAGTTAAAACCTTACTACGACGCTTGATTGTTCGGTATTTTATTTCTAGGGCGCGCAATGCCATTTTACTTCGTGTTTAACTTTTCCGCATTCATATACATGAAAAGCGCGCATTTTGTTACAGTTTTGGTTTCATTACACTCTTGTAAATCAGAATACTCCCAATACTCACATTTAGATACACTAAAAAGTTCGCGACAGGAGCATTAAAAAATACTGCAGGAGTCCAACTAGGAATCCACGTCCACCACCCTAAATGAAAAGCCAAGAATTCCATAGGCAAGTCAATGATTATACCTGTTAAAAGCCCAACAACCCAACCAAATTTCCTGTAAACAACCCACGTTGTGTGACCTACGAACACCCAAAAACCGATGATGATTAAAGGCACATTAAAAATATGGTATGAATTATCAGCGTAAACATACATATTCAGAGAGATTCCCGCCAATTCTAGGATTATAGCGGTAACGACGAAAATAACATTCACAAGCAGAAACCGTTTTTTCTGAAGTTTAACGAGAAACTCCATTTTCAATCACACTTCAACATTTTATGCTTTACCCTAAAGTAAAACTCACGTTTAAGAATTTATCGATATACTGACACGCGTTTTTTCCGCTGCCTAGAAAATCATTCCTCAAAATCGAATTTCAAAATAAAAACAGTGTTCTCTTTGCTATTGTGACTTCTTTCACATTGTACCGCTACAGTTTCTCCGTCTTCACTTATCCACACACATTTGCCGCGGTGCCCCCTTTCCGGATGAAACTTCCCATCAGCTAGAATCTTCATCATATCTCCAACTTTAACTTTGCCTATCAACATAACCCTCCTAATGAAACACACAATTTCCATCACAACAGCATTAACAGTATCCTTCCATGAATAACACATTTAAACCTTTCAATAGAGAGAATAAGAAACGCTGAACGGCGGAGAAACTAATGAAGTTTTCCTTCATAATCCCTAGTCCCAATGTGGAATTACCAGTGTCCGAGAGAAGGAAAGCCATAGGTTCATGGCCTCCACTAGGCACACTTTACATAGCCACAGTTTTAAAAAACGAAGGAATCGAAGTTTCAGTGCTGGACCAATCAGCCCAAGGTTTTTCCACAAAAGACACAATTAACTGGGTGAAGCGGGAAAACCCTGACATCCTAGGCTTTTCCACATTGAGCAGTTCGGGCAGAACAGCGGCAATCATTGCACAAGAAGTGAAGAAGGAAAACCCCAACTTAACAACAGTTTTCGGCAATTACCACGCAACATTTAACGCAGAAAGAATCCTAAGAACATATCCTTTTGTAGACATGATTGTTAGCGGCGAAGGAGAGCACACCTGCCTAGAACTAGTGAAATGCTTGATGGAAAAGGACAACCTCAAAAAAGTTTTAGGCATAACCTTCAGAAAGAAAAACCGAATCATCTCGACGCCTGACCAACCTTTAACCAAAAAAATAGACTCTTTACCTTTCCCTGACCGCGAACTTTTAGATTCCGAATATCACTCAACAATCGTGGGAGCGAACGTTGCTCCAAAAAAATTTACAAGCATCATCTCTTCTCGTGGATGCACATTTCGCTGCCGCTTCTGCGGATGCCGCAAGTTTGCTCGCAATCTCTGGAGACCTAGGTCTGTGGAAAACATCTTTGAAGAGTTACGCTTGCTGGTAAGCGAGGGATACAGGCAGTTTCTCTTTGTAGACGATAACTTCGCTCTAAATCAGAAGAGAGTGATGAAACTCTGCCGAGAGATCAAAAAAGAGAAAATGGACATAGAATGGATCTGCGATTCACGTGTCGACCACTGTTCCTACAAGATGCTACGGGAAAGCGTGAAAGCAGGCTGCATCATGATGTATTTTGGAATCGAAAGCGCTAATCAACGAATCCTAAACTTTTACAAAAAGCAGACAACTCCTGAGCAAGCTGAAGCAGCAGTTAAGAACGCTAGAAAAGCTGGAGTAGACGTTATCGTAGGGTCTTTCATAGTTGGCGCACCCAGCGAGACGAGGCAAGAGATACAGAACACTCTCAAGTTTGCACAGCGCCTAGACGTGGATGTCCCCCAATTCAACATTCTAGGAGCCTTCCCGGGAACAGACCTCTGGGACGAACTCACCATGAAGGGCATAATAAACGCAGATCAATACTGGGAAACTGGGCTTTGCGTGGCTGAGGTTTCACGTGACACTGTTCCCCACGAAGAAATTCAACAGATGATTCACGATTATTTCTACGATTTCTTTCTTCGTCCAAGCTACATTACGGCACAGTTGATGCGAACGTTGAAGAGCCGATATCGAATCAACGTTGTGCTCAACAATCTAAATCGAAGAGGAGCCATTGCCGAGAGTTTACGTCAACTTACCTAGCTAAAGAGGACGGTAGACTTGAGCAAAACCATGTAATCATTTTCTTCACCCAAAAAACTCCTCAAGCTTCTTTGTCTCCGGCATGCTCAAAACCTCTGAACACCTTCTCGGATCCAAAGCCTTGAAATCCAGCTTAAGCGTCGCCAAAAGTCTCTGAGTGCCCTTTGCCAAACGCGGAGCCACCAGAATCCCACGAACTTCACGGTTCACCATAGCCTTAATAGCGTCCACATACTTTGCCAGCTGTAAAGCAGCTTGCCTGCCAGCTGTCTTCCTTTTGATCTCAACAACCACGAATTTCCCATCCTTATCGATTCCATAGATGTCTACAAATCCCGGTTCAACTTTCTTCTCATAAGTAATCGGTTTAAAACCGTGTTCCAAAATCTCTGGTTCAAACAGAATCGCCCTCTGCATGTCCTCTTCGCTCGCGTAAAGCGAAAATTTCCCTCTGTCAACTAAACTGAGAGATGAAAGGAGGTAAATGCGGTCAAAGAACATTCGAACAGACTCTGAAGGCTTTCTTCGAACAGCTTTAACTTCCAAAACATTGTCAGCTGAGCGGGTTTGAAACAAGCAGCCTGGCGGTTGCCAGTTAACAGGCTCGTAACCGGCGGGTCGATGAACCAGCACTGAGCCGTCATCCTTGATTATGATAATTCGCTCGCCAGATTCCAGCTTTGAACTCGCTCTACCCTGGTACTCAACCCAACAGTTGCCAACTATGATTAGAGCCTTCCGCTCTGAAAGCGCGTTCCTAACGAATTCTGCCGCCTCTTTAACAGTCGGATTTTCCAGAGCTACATGAAATCCTCGATGGAAATTGTTGCGTGCACGCAGTTTCTCTAGGTGCGTGCTTCTGCACGCGCGCGAGCAAGGCTTCCCATAACTCATTAAACCACCTACCCCAAAATCTTACTCTAAGTCGCTCTTAAAAACTCTGGTAGAAAAATTTTCAGTATTCGGTTCTGATAACCTATCCATTGGTGCGCTATCCTTTTCCGATAGCTTTAACAGCAGTCTGCTAAAAGTGTCCTTGTTTATCCGGGTTAGCTGCCTGTCTTCAACTAGAAGATGCTTTATTGCCTCAGAATAGGAGGGGTGAGAAAACATTATTCTCTCATCATCACTAATAGCAACTTTATCATAACAACCTCATAAACAACACTCAACATGTCTATGATTATCATTGGGAATCTCCACCAACTCCCCCCATCAATTAACTTTTGAGATGACGGTTATCCTTCTGGCGGCAACTACAGGAGCGACTACACTGGCGTTAATGTGAAAAGTGGGCTCAGTCAGAATGAAAGTGATGGTATAGGTGACACGGCATATGTTATTGACGCAGATAATCATGACAACTATCCGCTCATGAGCCTTACATGGAGTTCTAAACTCCCAGCAGAAGAAGTTCCTTTCTGGATGCAATGGTGGTTCTGGACAATCGTGGTAGCAGAAATCGTAGTATTGGCTGGAGTAATATACTTCTTGAAAAAGAGAAAGCCACCAAATCAAGCATGCTCCAGATAGACTTAACGGGGAAGACGCTGAAGAGATTTTTGTTAGTTTTGGACGTTTAAAACTGGGGGGATAACTGAGTTTAGTCATTAGGTCTGCCTATTCTTTGTCACTGTTTCTTTTATAAACAGAAGGATCATTAGAACTGAGAGCAAGTTGATTATTACTGATAAAAAGAAGGGCATCGTGTTAGTTGACACTTTCCAAAGATATTGACCGGTTAGGGATCCAATTATTGCTCCAAGCGAAGACATAGT
>CP070759.1:633813-646630 GCA_020348945.1 Candidatus Bathyarchaeota archaeon | reverse complement strand
TGGAAGCAGCAGACCTAGATTCAACGCGAAGAAACCAGTGGAACTTGACAAGGAATACGAAGCCGAAATCGAGGATATCAGCAGAAGAGGCGACGGTATCGCAAAAATCGAAGGCTTCATCATTTTTGTTCCAAACACCAAGCAAGGAGAACACGTGAAGTTCAAAATAACAAGAGTTGGAAGCAGATTCGCGATTGGAGAGTTAGTGCAAAACTGATCTAAATAGAGCGCGCGCATGAGTGGAAATAGTTAAAACGTAGATGCCTTGAAATTTGGGAGGTGAAAAATTGCCTTTGAAACCTAAAACTATACAAATAGAAAAAGTACCAGAAACTGGTGACACAGAAACATGGGCAAACTTCAATAAAAGATTAAACGATTTAGCGAATCAAGGATACAACGTATCATGTGCAACAGACAGATACATTCTATTGAGCAGGAAACCCGTCGCAATTAGAAGGGAAGAATAACCTCAAAGATTGAACTTTAGCGACGCGTGTCGCCAAAACTACTCAGCCCTTGTAAATACCGAAGCGCGCGTAAAGTCGAGGGAAGCAGAGGGTATATTTACTAGTTGACGAAATGAATTGTGGGGTTATGAGTTGATTACTGGATATGTGTTCATAAACACTGAGAAGGGAAGAACGTTGGATGTTGTTACGGAAGTGGCGAATATTAAGGGTGTCAAAACGGCTTGTGTAATTACGGGCACTTTTGATATAGTGGCAACCTTTGAAGTGAAAGACGTTAAAGATGTTGGCGAAATGGTTGCGAGAGGCATAGATAGTGTAGACGGAGTTTCCCTAACGCAGACAGCAATATGCGTCAAATGTTGTTTAAAATAAGCTTTCAAAACCCCTTTGCGCGCGCGAATTTGCAATAAAATTAATGTTAAATCACTCAGCTTTAAGACGGCTGCCCATGCGAATCATGGACCGTTCAGAAACACCCATGTAGAAGTTTATGGTTTTGTCACTCTTCCAACCGAACCAGCTTCTAACATCTATCGTGCTTGTGTCCGGTTCATTGCAAAACTGAACAGCCCTGTTCAATCTGAAGAAGTGCGGATACAACTCGGGAAAAGCCCTCTTCACTATTCGCCATGCAGTCGTGTCGCTTATGGGCCAAACAAACCGTGCTTTAGTCTTTAGTTCTGTATGCCAGCGCAACCGTGTCTTTTCCACCCTCCTTAGTTTCAGAAAGCGAAAAACAACATACTGATTTAGACGAATTTAAACAAATCATACGAAACTGTTATTTTCCTAAATTTTGTCAGCCTATAGGGGTTTAAATTTGAGAACCACTGACGTAGCAATGACAGCAGTTAGTGCGGGTCTATACACTGTTGTTGGAATATTAACTAATCTTGGGATTGTTACTCCTGCTGTTGGGGTAGTAAGATTTTGGCCATCAGTCTTCGTACCAGCTATTTTCGCTGTCCTTTTCGGCCCCTGGGTTGGAGGAACAAGTGCTGCGATAGGAATCTTTTTCAGTGACATGATTTATCCTGGTCACGGAGTCGCAATTTTGAGCTTGACTGTGGGAGTGCCTTCAAACTTTTTAATGTTTTTTTTGATCGGTTACATTGCTCGAGTAAATGTGACCCGAAAGCAAGTTGGTTTAGGTTTGGGCGCATGTAGCGTCATATTACCATTAATAGCTTACTTGACTTCCATAGAGTTACTTTCAATGGACATATCCCTTCTATTTGTTGGTGTTTTTTTGAGTTGCTATGTGTTAATTGTTCTATTGTGGATACGATTGCCAAAGTGGAGAAGCTTTTGGGTTGCATCAGTGGTAGGAAATGGTGTAGGATGTGCTTGGATAGGCCTTACTCTTTGGATTTACAGCCAATTCTTAACTTTACCCCTGACATTCGTACCTTTTGAACATAATGCACCTTTTTACGCCAGCTTCTTATGGTTCGTTTGGACGTTTTCTGTGCAAATGCCCTTTCTCATAACGATAGTTCCCCCAGTTGTAAAAGCATGCTATCAAGCATTTCCTTCATTGAAAACTGAAAAAAAGGAGTAGTACCTGCGTGTCTAAAAAGGCACGAGCATTTTCTCCTGCTGGAATTTCCAGTTTCTTTGAAATCTGCGACAGAACTCATGATGGAGTCCCGATCAAGGACCCAGAGCGAATAGGCGCTCGGGGCGGGGGATTTGTAATAGATAAGGGAGTCTTAACTGAAGTTAGTGCGGCTGAGGCAGAGGCAAATGACGTTCAAGTGTTCATAAACGACAAGCTTGCGCCAGAGGCCGAGACAACAAAAGTCGTCGTCGAAATGTTGTTAGCGAAGGCTGAAGGAAACTATGAAATCAAAGTCATTCACAAGGTTGATGTGCCGATTGGTGCGGGTTTTGGGTCGAGTGCCGCTGGCGCCCTAGGCACGGCTCTGGCTCTTAGCAAAGTCTTGGGCCTCAATCTTACATACAACCAACTGGGTAGAATAGCCCACACGGCTGAGGTGAGATGCCAAACAGGTTTAGGAACCGTTGGTCCCATAATTTTGGGAGGATGCATCATAACGATTGAACCAGGTGCGCCCGGATACGCCTCTATAGATCGTATTCCCATTTCTCCCAATCATAGAATAGTTACAGGTACATACAGACCTTTTCTAACCAAGGAAATGCTTTCATCGCTAGAAAAAAGAAAGACGATCAATGAATGCGGACGAAGAACTCTAGAGAAGATCCTTGTCGATCCTTCTCTCGAAAATTTCATGTGGACATGTAAAGAATTTGCGATAGGAACTGGCATTGTTACGAGTCGCGTTCGAAAGCTGATTGAACTTGCTGAGAAGTCAGGAGCTATTGGTGCAACACAAAATATGGTGGGTGAAGCTGTTCACGCATTGGTTACGATAGACAAGGTGAAAAGTGTTGTTCAAGCTTTTAAAAAGGCCATGTCGAGTGAAAAAATTTTAGTAGCGAAAATTGACCTTCAAGGTGCACGTCAGCTCGGGTGAGAGAATCGTGAAGAAACAATTTGAAACTGTGGCTGTTGGTGGGACTTTCGACGAGCTTCATAAGGGTCATCGAGTTTTGCTTCTGAAAGCTTTTGAAGTTGGAAACCGCGTCTTGATCGGATTGTGCACGGATGACTTTGCGAAGAAATTGTGGAAGCCTCACAAAGTTGCAACCTATGAGGAACGACTGGAAGAGTTGAAGGATTTCTTAAGGAGAAAAGGCTTGCTGAACAGGGCTGAGATTATGCCCCTAAACGATTCCTACGGAGTTACGTTGTCAAGCGGCTGTGTCGAGGCAATTGTGGTAAGCAGGGAAACCGAACCCCGCGCCCACGAGATTAACGAGAAACGGAAAGCTAGAGGACTGGCGCCCCTACGCGTCGTAATCATCAAGATGATTCCAGCTGAGAACCACGTTTCCATTTCCACCACTAGAATTCGGCATAGAGAAATTGACCGTGAAGGACGTTTATTAAAGCGTTAGACCGAAGTGAACCAGAGGACACGTTTAAACGATTCTTCCCATTAGTATGGGATGGATTAAGGGTGAATGCTTTGAAGAGAACAGGAGTTGCGAGGCTTCCTCTGCATTACGGAAGAGCTCCGAGGTGGCTGGTTGTTCGAATGATACGACTGGCAAGAGAAATTGTAACAGTCATCGTGGACGAGTACGGTCAAGACGAGTTCCTGCAGAGAATCTCTGACCCGTTCTGGTTTCAGGCTTTAGGTTGCGCCCTAGGATATGACTGGCACTCATCAGGAGTCACAACAGTTTTGACAGGCGTGTTAAAGAGTGCCACAAGTCCAAACGAGCAGGGACTAGCCGTATGCGGTGGTAAGGGCAGGGCTTCGCGGCAAGCCCAGATGGAAATCAATCATGCTGGGGAGAAGTTTGGTTTCACAACAGACAAAATTGAACGTTTACGGTATGCTAGTCGGATGAGCGCTAAGATTGACAACACTGCCATACAAGCTGGGTATCCCCTCTATCACCACGCGTTTTTCATAACTGAAGGGGGAAAATGGGCAGTGGTTCAGCAGGGAATGAGTGTAAGAGACCGAACCGCCAGAAGGTATCATTGGTGTTCTTCACTGAAAGCTAAAGAGAGCCTTATCATCGAACCCCACGATGCCATAGTTGGAGACGTGAAAAGGAAGATAGTTCTAAATATGACCGCGAAAGAGAGCGAAGACTGCCAGAAAACTTCCACGGACATCGCTAAGGAAGAACCTAGAAAAGTTATGAGAATGCTCAAGTCAATTCGACCTTCCCATCAGAAATCTTTGCAAGAGTGGATGCCCAAAGCCTCATGGCAAGAGTACGCAATCGATGTTCTCTCCTTGCCCCGCAACCTTAATTGGAAGGCCGTAAAAAGGGCGTATGAGTTTCAACCAAAAAATTACGAGGAACTCCTCGGCATCCGTGGAATGGGGCCCGCCACGGTTCGAGCCCTCGCCCTTATCTCCGAACTGATTTATGGTGAAAAACCAAGCTGGAAAGACCCTGTGAAATACAGTTTTTGCGTGGGAGGAAAAGATGGGGTTCCGTTTCCAGTCAACAAAAACACTTATGACAAAACAATCGAAATTCTAGAAAATGCTGTAAAACAGGCGAGAATGAGGAGTAAAGAACGGATTAATGCCATCAAAAGACTTGCATTTTTCTCAAACAAAGATGAAAGTTCCAACCTGACCGACTATAAAATCAGTAAAAGCGCCTGAAAGATTTGTAATCTGTATTTTTGCTTCATAACAATTATGTGTGCAGTTGCCCAGCATACATTAATGGAGCGTCAAAGTATGGTAGAACGAGTTAGATCGGGTGTTGAAGGATTAGACAGGCTAGTAGAGGGTGGCTTCCTTAAGGGCGACGTTATTTTGTTAGCGGGTAACACGGGCAGCGGCAAAACCATATTCTCTACCCACTTCATTTGTAGGGGCGCCACTGAGCAAGGTGAGAAAGGTGTTTTCGCAACCTTTGAGGAGAACGCTGAGACTTTGAAGAGAAACATGCTTCGCTTCGGATTTGACATGGAAAAGCTCGAGCGTAAAGGCTCAATAAAAGTTCTTGACTTAGAAGCCATAAAGGGCTCTGGAATGAGTGCCAACATCGACTTCATTCTAAACGCGCTGAAGGAAATGGAGGCTAAGCGACTGGTTATTGATTCGTTAACCGCCTTTCTCAGCGCTTGTCAAGTAAAATTTGAGTACAGAATGCTTATGCACTTGTTTTATAAGATACTCAAGAAGATAGACTGCACTTCAATAATGACCTGCAGCATACCTACAGGCCTTGACACCCTTGGACTTGGAATCGAAGAGTTCATAGCTGACTCAGTCATCACACTGGAAAGCACAGTTCGCGAAGGACAGCTAAAAACGAGATTTCTAATACGAAAAATGCGAGGAACAAACCACAGCAGAAAATACCACGAGGTCGTAATAGCCAAAAATGGATTAAAAATTGTGCCCTTCTCTATGATGTAGAGGGCAACCCTCTGGGAAAGTCCATGATGGGGATAATTTTTTACATAGTTCTTCTAGAGACCTTAGGAGTTTTA
Source organism: Candidatus Bathyarchaeota archaeon (assembly GCA_020348945.1). Taxonomy (GTDB): domain Archaea; phylum Thermoproteota; class Bathyarchaeia; order Bathyarchaeales; family Bathyarchaeaceae. The sequence goes on along the minus strand of CP070759.1, from coordinate 641,095 downwards.
ATAGTTGTTTTTCTTCGCCAGAAGGGGTTCCATTTCAGATCAGTTCAAATGCTTTTCATCACCACTTTTTCATCATTTGCAATAATAGTTTTTTCTGATTTACTTAAAAATTACTTTCTCAAATCAGAGTCTATAGTTCCTTTCACAACGATGATAAGTGTTTCAGCGGCTTTAATTGGCGCGATTGCAGTGGAACATGCTGCTTCAATCTTATATAGGAGAGAGGAAATTCCTTGGAGAAAGTTTATTTCGAAAGAAAACTTTCCATCTATCATCTTTAAGGGATACGTGATTTCTCTTTTACTTTTAACATGGGTTCTCAGTCCTTTTCAAACTCAGATTGTCCGGGATATTTGGGGAGGTTTCGTCTACAGTCCAGCGTATGAAGAGTGGTACTTAGTCTCTTTATTCATTGTTGCCATTGCTGTAATAGTGCATCCCTGTAGACTGCTCGTGCTCTCTAGTCGTAAATCCACAGAGAAAGAAGTAGCACGTGCCTTGAAATGGTTTGGAGTCAGCTGGGTTGGAGTAAGTTTTGCCTTAATCTACTTTCACGTTTTCATGCCGTCATACCTTGGAGTTGAGATGGTCGCGATCGAGTATTTTCTCATCGCATCTCTTTTCGGGGTTATAACCCACTTTTTCGGGAAAACAACCATTGTAGAAGGCTTCTTCGAGAAGCCGTACCCCTCTATTTCAGTCAGTGAAGGTGAGTGCGCTCTTCTCACTTACACACAAAAAGCAGACAAAATGAGAGCTTTTTCAGCCTTCATCCGCGAAGGCATAGTTAACGGTGATAGAATTGCTTATATTTACCCTGATGAAGAAAGCAGCTTTGTGAGATCCAAGCTTGCCACATACGGAATTGATGTTGATAAATGTGAGAGGGATGGCATCTTGTTCATGAAGAGTTTATCCGACTTTTTCATGCCAGACGGCAGCTTCAACAAGGAAGGATCGATCCAATTTTTACTGAATCATCGAATTGAGGCTCTGGAAAAAGGATGTATAGCAAGGGAAATCGAAGATGTTGGCGATTTCTCCTTTCTCAAAGGTCAATGGCAACCATACATAGAATATTGGACCGACCCTAGATGGAACGATCCCAGATTCGCTGAATCTAACGAACCAGTGGGTGCAATTTATAAACCCTTCATCATGGAAATCACTGCTGTTAATGTGGGAGATATGACGGAGCCACAAGTCACTGAACTTCTGAAAGCCTTCGGCAGAGGCCAGATTACACCAACAAAATTGATTGATCGTATTGCGCGTGTGGACACATTCTCAAAGGCGCTGGAAATAACCCGTCAAGAGCTTACTGGAAGAACCATCCTGTTTGAAATTGATCCTGCATCTGACTATGAGAGTCAGATTAAAAAATTTGTAACTGAAGCCTTAGCCAACATTGAACCAGTGGCACTGTTCACGCACAGAGGCAGCGTTATCTATTCAGCTTTAAGCAATAGAGAGGCTATCAAAACTTTACTTTTTACCCAACGAATCTCAACTCCTCAAGTGGACACCTTAACAAATGAAATGCTCTTGCCCGCAAACAACATACCTCTACTGCTTGAGGCGCTGGAAAAGATGCTAACCATGAGTTCACAGGACAATTTAAACATAGTTTTTGACAGCTTATCTAGTTTAATTTTGTTAGCTGGCTTTGAGAAGACCTACAACTTCGTGCGTTATGCACTCGACATGTTAGTCTCGGAAAATGCAACCGTTTTGTTTCTGTTCAGTCCAGACATCCACGATCAGAGGGTTACGTCAAGCCTAAGAAGCTTATTCAGCAACCACGTGAGTTACGGAAAAGGGAAATTACAGAGTGTTAAACTGCCCGAATTCACGTTGAAAGCACAAATTGAGGGTGAACAATGAAAGGCAAAGACAGATTTAACGAGCTTCTCCTTAAAGTTATAGATGAGGAACTGAAACAGATGTTCGGAGAAGCCGCCGCATTAATTATTTACGCTCATCTGGAGGATAATTACTCGTTAGAGCGAACGGAGATTCCAGAGAAATTAGACGTTTTCATTATGGGCCTCGAGGAGTTTCTCAGTTCAGGAGCCCAGGTAATACAGAAGATAATTCTGAAAAAAGTATACTTAACCTTTGGGTGTAAGTGTGAAACTAAACAAGGTTACGGCTTCATAGATTATCTGACTGAACTAAAGAAAAACACTTAGAGTCGTCTTAAATACACGCGAAGATAGAAGCAGAGACCGCAGCTAAAAATCCATGGCATTGCGAATGTGATCAGGTAATCCTGAGCATTGCTGGCCTAGGTAGTACTTGCTGGCCAAGATTTGCGCTTTCAGGAGGCGCTTTATTTCATCCATTGGGAGGTGGGACGTGGAGTATAGCTCTCTCAGCCTTTCTTTGGGGATCCCCTCAACCTTGACTGGCACGAGCGCTTTTTCACCCCAGATCGGATGGGGCTCATACTTCACCGTACCCCTCGCCGCTTGAAGGATGAATAACTCAGTTTCCTCAATAGTTGTGCGTGTGCCGCCCATGGCCCTAGGTATATCATCTACTTCCACTAGCTTTGTATTTGGGAGTTCAACTGTTTTATCACCAAGCTTTTGCTTAACCCATTCGTATTTCGCGACTATTCTCCCTGTGGTGTTAAATTTGTATGCTTCAATAGGGTTTCCCGATTCTTTTCTTTTTTTCAAGAATTCATGAAATCTAATTACATGTGCCGTGTTGCTTGTCCCCATCGTAAATGGAAGGCAATATCTCGTCACGTATCTCACTCGACCAATGACGGCTTTAGCTTGAGCCGGATGACCAATCGTGCGTCCATCCGCTAATACCTTAGCGGCGAGAGCCGGATCCTCTATCTTGAGCCAAGCGTAGTCGGTAAAGTAACCGGGGCTGATGAGTATCGCCATGTTTAGGGGGCCGCTCGAAACGACGTTGCCGTCAAAATAGCCAGTATCCGCTAAATAGAACACAGTCCTCGCGTTCCGATTAGGTGCTCCATAAAATTGGAAGAGCTCGCCCTTAAAACTCGGATTTCCATCTGGTCCAAATTCTGTGTTTTCATGTAAAGCGCGAGGAGACATTCCAGCATCCCAGATGGCTCCCTGAGTCTCATCCACACCCTCAGTTTTTGTCCATGAACCTTTCTCCGAACCTTCTACTCGATCCTCGAAAATAGCCACGATGTCATCGTTCCTCACCACTTGGTCGGACACGTACTCGGTAGGAGCTATGCCGAATTTCTCCATGTATATTCGCGCATTGCGTTTATCGAAAATATACATGCCATGCGTGGATTTTCCGGACCCAGTTAGACCCCAGACGCACATAACGATTCTCTTTTCCGTACCATCCGCTTTCTTCACGGTGAATTCCCTTAAAGATGCATGTTCAAGAGTGTAGTTAAGAAGCTTCCACCCTCGAGTTGCAAGCATCACAGAAAACGCGCTAATAGCTATTTTTGCTAGTGCTGCGCGCGCTCGCGTTGCCGATTTAGTACCCGAAACAGCTCTGCCGAAGCATGAGCGACTTTTTCCTTGTAGAATTTTTCCACTCGCTCAATCTTGACCAAGTTACGTGCGAATGCACTGGTCCTAGCTAAATACATTTTTTATATTGGGATGCAGAGCATCGCCAATTTCTCGAATGGCTTCACGTCTAAATCTGTTAAGTTCCTTCTGTTTCTCCTCAAATTCTGCTTCTGAATAAAGCTTTTCAGGATGCAGGTAAATATCATCTACCATCCTTATCGCCTTTGGTACTTTAAAGCCTGTAGGTGAATCTATCCAATCTTCAAGCCCTCCTCTTGATAGAGAATCTAGTATGGCCATCGTATGTTCCAGTTTTATCTCTTTGTAACGTGCCCCTTCACCCACTCCTCCTGTATTTAGCAGGAAGTAACTCATATGATGAAGACCTCTCAAGATTCCATAGAATCTGTTGGCATGCTCTGCTCTGTCACCGGCCACAAAGGGATCGTAGAAAAATTCAGTTCTAATCCTTCCTGCTTGAGTTGGGTCACCCGCTGATGACTCCATCGCTTGCCCTAAGATCATTAAGGCCACAGTTTGTTTCAGGGTCAACTTTGATATTGCAGGGATCAACGACCCTCTGGTGATAAGAATCAGATTGTTAATCTTATCCACATCGATGTAGGGGCTGGCGTGCATAAAATCTCTTCTGGGTATAACTGCTCTTCCATTTGAGGTTCTTTCAAAGTTGTAAAAGTCAAAGTCTCCATCTTTGTCTACATAGACGTTCTCGCACAATAATCCTGGTTTTAGTAGGCCATAGTATATTTCGCGTTGTTCCCCTGGATTTACACTTTCTGTTTTTGCAAATATTCCTCCAGCTTCGAAACCGTGAAAAGAACCATCTGGCATGAGAGTCCCGCCATCGTCCTGAACAAGCCACGATTTTTCCTTTCCTTTTCTTGCCAAAATCCGACAGGTTGTGGTTGTTTTTCCATTGGCACTTAAGGCGAGAAGCAATGTTGTAACAGTTCGGTAATCCCCGTGCGCTGACTGGAGATAATCCTCTCTGCAACCTGCGTGTAAGAAAATTCCGCCCCGCCTAGTTTTAGCGTTCCAGTCCTCTGCAGCGAAAACCCCCTTCTTGAATTCGCCTACATAGTTGCTGTTCCGTACTATTTTGATAACTCTTCCATCGTTTTGCATAGCCAATCTTATGGTGATGTCTTTTTGGGGAAGTGGCTTCGATTTATTAGCTTCGAAAGCTTCATCTTTGAAGAATAAGATTTGGTACGTTGGTTGTTTCACCTCTTTTCTCACGGGTATGAATAGCTTCATTCCACCGTAGGCAACATGAGCGAACTCTTCAGGAACAATTAACCTGACTGTTGTTTCACTATTTTTGTTACCTACAATTCTTTCAATAGAGATTAGTTTTCCTTTGGCCAAGGCCTTTTCGCATTGGGTTAACAGTTGGAGTTCTTCTTCGCCGAAAGAATAGTCAACACTGTTTTTGGTAAATATAGCTGCTCTGGAAGTAGGTTCACTTTCGGCAACGAAATTTCCGTATATAGTTTTTCTAACCAAGGTCTCCTTTTCCATAAGTTGCTTTAGCTCTTCATCAGAGGGATTATCTATCAACCTGTTTTCTTCTATTGCCTTTCCCCTAATTCTGTCAACGGTTTTCGCAAACTCTTCTAGATCAAATTCAGACATTGCAACAACCTCTCTTCACCATTTTTCGATGATTTTCCGGATTTGCATCCATCATCCGTTAACTTTCAGTTTACTTCTAATGGAAAATCTTAAAGGTAGGAAAGGGTTTTTAAATGTTTTGTTAACAAAATGTTAAAAATTAAGGATTTGGAAAAAAAGATAATCCTTCAGTTGCTTGAGGGTGGAAGGCAACCAGTTCTTCAGATCGCAGAGAATGTCGGAGCTACGAGGCAAACTGTCGCGAAGAAGATTGATCAGTTCTGCAACTCTGGCTTGATTAGTCATTTTTCCCCAAAGTTGGAACCAGAAAAGTTTGGCCTAGGCATACAAGCTTACGTGTTTATGAGTGAGGATTCTCGAGGCGACCTCAGGAGGGAGAACGAAGAGGTAATCAAGGGTCTCCCCCAAGTATCCGAATTCCATCGCCTATTTGGGAAATACGACAGCATTGTAAAGGTCTTGGTTGAGGATAAGAAAGAACTGACGAAACTTGTTCAAAGACTTCATAAATTGAGCGGTATAGGGGAAACGGAGACCTTCATAGTTCACAGTACCATAAAAGACAAGCCTGAAGACCCGTTTAAGAAAGTTCTAACGATATCTGATAAGTAATTGTTCACCGCCCGCGTCTTCGAATAGGAGCTGTCTTGCTTGCATGCTTATTAAGTAAATCCTAGAACTACCTTGGCGCGCACATGCATGCATTGAAGGTGTAGTTTATCCTACTGTTCTTTTCTAGCTTCTTTGATCTATTCTGGAGGTGGAGGGATTAATCCTTCGTTCATCAACAAGCTGGTGGATTCTCTAGCGTTCTTAATGATAGAGGCTGCTCGGTCCCACAGTTCATGTCTGCTCAATTTGACTCTAGCAACGCCTTCTTTTATGGATTGAAGGGCGCATGCTACTGCTTCTCGAAGGAAGGCTTCCCATTCATCCATTCGTGGAACGATGTCTCCTTCATGTACTCCCCTTTCTTCAGCGAATTTTGCTAATTCCCTTCCAGCAGCTATGCACATATCATCTGTGACGGTTTGAGCCCTTACATCAAGAACTCCTCTAAAGATTGCTGGAAAACCTAGGGAGTTATTTATTTGATTTTCGAAGTCTGAGCGACCTGTTGCCACAATTTTTGCTCCGGCCTCTTTTGCTTCCCAAGGCCATATTTCTGGAATGGGATTTGCACAGGCGAAGACTATGGAGTCTGTCGCCATCTTGGTTATCCATTCTTTTTTGATGGTGCCTGGGCCTGGTTTGGAGGCGGCTATGCAGGCGTCGGCGTCTTTAAGGGCTTCAGCTGTGTCTCCGGTTCTGGCTTCGGCGTTGGTTTTTAGGCAGAAGTCCCATTTCCATGGGTTTTCCTCCTTTTTTGCTTCTATGTCTTTTCTGTTTGAGTGGAGAATCCCTTTGCTGTCTACCATTGTGATGTTGCCGGGTTTGACTCCGGCTCTCATGAGAACTATGGCCGTTCTTGTGTTGGCTGAGCCTACGCCCATCATAGTTATTTTTGCTTGACTCATTTTTTTGCCTGTGAGTTTCAGAGCGTTTATGAAGCCGGCTAGTATTACTGTAGCTGTCCCTTGCTGGTCGTCGTGCCAAACTGGAATCTTGAGTTGTTCCCTCAGCTTGTCTAGGATGTAGAAGCATTTTGGGTTGGCTATGTCTTCAAGGTTTATGCCTCCAAAGGTTGGTTCCAACCACTTACAGGCGGTTATTATGTCATCAGGATTCTTGGTGGCTAAGCATATCGGAAAAGCGTCTACTCCGCCTAGATATTTGAACAGTAACGCTTTTCCTTCCATGACCGGCAAGCTGGCTTCTGGGCCTATGTCTCCTAAGCCCAAAACTCGGGTTCCATCGCTCACGACAGCCACACAGTTCCAACGGTTTGTGTTTGTGAAGACCAAGTCGGGGTTTTCTTTTATAGCTCGGCAGGGGGCAGCTACGCCTGGAGTATACCATATGGCGAAGTCGGAGGGACCGCGTATAGCACATTTCGGCATAACCTGAACTTTACCTTCATAGAAAGGATGATAAGCCGCAGCTAGCTTAGCGGGTTTCTTAGCTTTAGCCAGTAACTCTTCTACGGTTAATTTCTTGATCGT
>CP070759.1:620338-633713 GCA_020348945.1 Candidatus Bathyarchaeota archaeon | reverse complement strand
TGAAGCCTCAGCAATCACAAGAAGTCTTCACAAATCCGACGGCTCTTCTCGCATCATTGGCTCCAACAGAGACTCTTTTCGACCCACTAATGAATCTTTTCCATGGCCGCAGCCACTATAAGAGGAAAAGCTATAGTTGCGTCACAGATAACCGTCACCGCCTTACCCTCCGGCTTAACCTTGCTCCAGCTTATTGCCTCTTCCAAAGAAGCCCCACTAAGGCCTCCCGGCTCCGGTCTGTCCATAGTGATCTGAAGAGCACAGTCAACGCCATCACGAAACGTGTTCGCAAACATCGTGAAGTGCTTCGGAAATCCTCCTCCGAGAATAATGAGACCTGCTTTCTTGGCTTCAAACACCTTATCCATAAGGGTAGAAGTGTCTAAAAGAGGGTCAATCTGCAATGTTTTATCTTGTCCAAACATCCATAAGTGAAAGCCGGCTACGCAATCTACGAAAGCAGGACACACAATAGGAACATTCTTTCTCGCCGCCACAGCCAATATTGACTCCGAATCCTCAATGTGCTTTCCAATTTCGCAGAGGAGTTCCGCCACTGATATGCGGCGTCTTTTTTCTTCCGGAATTCCTTCTAGGATTTTGTATATCCATTTTTCCAAGTGTTTAAACACTTTTTGTTCAACGTAGATGTCTCCAATCCTACCAATGTCTTCCTCCTTCAGACTCTTGTCTTCAGCCATAAATGTGCCTTGCAAATGGTGGTAGCCCAGCGCCTCCACCATGTCATGCACCATGTTGGCTCCAGTCGTTACTATCACGTTCACGTATTCTCTATTGATCAAGTCAGCTATGACTTTTCTGAGCCCAGCGGGAACGAGTGGTCCAGCGATTGTTAAGAACACCGTGTAATCTGGGTCAGCAAACATTTCAGCAGCTAATTCGACTGCTTTCCCGATTTTTCCGGCGCCGAGCACGCCGCACGCTCTCAACTCATCAGTTAGCTCGCCTACGCTCATTCCTCGTCGTAATTTCATCTGTTTCACACGTTTCAAGGCTTTTCACCCTGCAAAATAGAGGACATATTAACAAGATAACGTTATTTGATGAAAAAGGATTATTAGTCGAAACATCAGGCTAGAGATCAGCTCTTTGTCCGCATTATTTTTATTTTGCTACGGATGCGCCAGTACTCAATCTCCACGCCAGAGGCAAGCTTCGATTTTAACTCTTTCTCCTCGGGAATTGGGGTCTCAAACATCTCGTAAGTCTCTAGATCCATAACCTGAACTGAGGAGGGTAGTAACGATATAACCTGACCAACCCTCTTCTCAATAAGGGGCACCTCAACCTGTGCGCTCACAGGCTTTACAAAACTCCTCTTCGCCCCGTCGAACACGCCGATGGCAACGACCCGTGCCTTTGCAGACCCATGCTTCCCAGGCTTTGATTTAGTGTAATTAACGATGCGGCAGGGTTCATCATCCACAATCACGTAGCTGCCAACCTTCAGGGCTCCTAATTCCATGGGTTTGCTCATTCTGTTCGCCTCGTCTAAAGCAATCTACAATAGTGAACCATTTTAATTAAGTCACGGATATAAGGATATGTGGTGACCGTGTTGTTTAAGGTTGTGGGTTTAGTCGCACGTATCGACCAGAAAGAGGCAGTGAAACTCACAAAGAAACTGATGACGCATATGGAGGATAAAGGGGTCTCCGTGTTCCTCGAGCCGAGTTTAGCGAAACGCGTTAAGAAAATATCCTCTGCATTAAGGCTGGAAGAGATGAAGGTAGATTTAATCATCACGATAGGCGGCGACGGCACAATCCTTAGAACCTGCCTTAAGATACCAAAGCCTGAGCCCCCCATCCTCGCCATTAACATGGGTGAACGCGGCTTCCTGACAGAAGCAACACCAGAAGAAGCATTAGATGCCGTGGACAACTGTTTGGAAGGAAAGTTTGTTCTCGAACGTTGCACAAAGCTCTCCACTATTATAGAAGAGGAGAAACTGCCCGATGCTTTAAACGAGGTGTTCATCACGTCTCGCACCCCAGCTAAACTCCTGCACACTAGAATATGGAAGGACGGAGTCGCAGTAGCGGAGTGCAGATCAGATGGCATTGTTGTCGCGTCTCAGGTTGGGTCAACAGGATACTCCTTGTCGGGCGGGGGACCAGTATTGGACCCTGAACTTGAAGCTTTCGTTTTAACCCCCATATGCCCCCTCACCGTGTTTCACCCAACCGTTTTCTCTGCAAAGTCCACAATAAGCATTGAACTTCTAAAGCCGGAGAAGGCAACGGTAGTTGTAGATGGTCACTACCAAACAGAAATGGGGGCAAACAAAAAACGCATAACTATTACAAAGTCTGAGTACAATTCTTCTTTTGTCAGGTTAAATGGTGACTTTTACAGTCGTCTGAAAGTGAGACTTCTCTTCCCAAGAGGCGAAAGAGTCTGACGACAAAAAAACGAATCATAATCCTAGACACGTCTGCTTTCATCGCTGGCTTCGACCCTCTCTCGCTTGGCGAAGAGCAACAGTCGGTGCCCATGGTTAAGGGAGAGCTCATCCCAAACTCGTTGCCTTGGGTGAGATTTAACACAGCGATAGAGAGTGGAAAGCTGAAAGTCAGGACACCGAATATCCGTTTTCTTGACAGAGTTAAGGAAGCTTCTAAAACGGTTGGAGACATGCGTTCACTCTCTGACGTAGACATGCAGGTTTTGGCTCTGGCTCTCGAATTGAAGACCGAAGGTCACGACCCGCTCATCGTTACGGATGATTATTCCATCCAGAACGTGGCCAACCAGTTAAACGTGAATTTCACGTCGCTCATGACCTTTGGAATACGCTTTAAGTTGCACTGGATTCTGTACTGTCCCGCCTGTCACCGAAAGTACCCTCCCGACTACAAGCATAAGCTGTGCGAAATTTGCGGTACACAACTCAAAAGAAAACCCTCAAGGAAAACTCAGGTGAGAAAACAAACCTAGGAATGGCGCCGGGGATGGGATTTGAACCCATGAGGCCCGTAAGAGCCACTGGCTAACTCTTCTCAGCCCCTATTTCAACAGTAAAGGATCTCGAGGCCAGCGCATGTGTGGACCAGTTTTACCACTCTGCCACCCCGGCTCACCAACCCAAACTTTGAAAGTAGTTCGGCATCTAAAAGCATTTTGTTCCAGTACACCACCTCTCCTATTTGGATCATATCCCAAACCCAAAAAAAACGTACCCTTTTGTACATATGCAAAACATTATTTGCACCATGACATAAAATTATAAATAGTGTACACCTATGCAATAAAATTCGAAGAGATGTTCCTAGATGATATTTTTGATGGGAATTTTCCCTTCATAATGAAATGACAATATAAAATGAAGGGAGGTGATAGATTGAGAAAGTTATGGACACGTGCCGTGATTATTGCAGAGGTTATAGCGATAATGGCAATAATGGTAGGCGTATACCAGGTCTCGGCGGTGAAAATCTTAAAATCAACGTATGGAACGGTAGGTTGGCCGGACGTAGATGTCTGGCTAAATTACGGGGCAACCCACTACGCCATTGGTGATACGGAGGGCGCACAGTGTAGCGCATATTTCTATGTAGATGAACCACTGGTACTAAAGGCAACGGCAGTAATACGTATACAGAAACCAATCTACTGGTGGATCTTTCTTATCGGTTGGGAGACCGTAGCACAGGACTACGAGGAGATATGGGGAGGGTCAGGAGAAGAATTCATGCGTGTAAGTGCTCAGATAAAAAAAGGTAGAATAGAAATTGGAGTAACAAAAATTTATCTCCTGGGCACTTATGACGACTGGGAGCACTGGTCCTTCTAAACAATCCAAGCGTCAAGACACTAATGCATGCATGCATAAGACGTATTTAACCCTTACCACTAACCGGGAATTGCAACTCTGGGAACCCAACTCTCCCTCCTACCCCTCAAAAACAAAGCCAACAGAATAGCCTCTTCATTAATCAACGATTCAACCTCTTGCTCATTACCATGCCGAAACCGGGGAACCCTAACCTTACGCATAAAGAACTCATGCAATTCTCCCGTCAGCTCTCTGGTCTTCACCCTCTTAAGATAAATCCTCTTACCCTTCTTACCCTTAAACATCTCCGACCTAGCCTCAAAATGTCTAGGCTTCAAATTCCGAGAAAAACCAATTAAGAAGTCGTCAACAAGACAACGGTAAAGCTCCATAAAGTCACACACCAAACTAGGCCTCTCAGGAACCAAGCTATGAACGAAACCCAAATGAGTTTCCAAGTGTGCCTTAGACAAAGCTCGATAGCATTTCCAGAACAACAATCTGTAAGCCAAATTAAACAGATTATTAACTCCATCGTAAGCATGAAAACCCCGCCTACACACCGGCCTCAACTTCTTAGGAAACAGCTTAAAAACCTCTTCAAAATAATGCTTGCTACACCTACCTTCCATCGCCAAAAGCCTCTTCCTCAACAAACCCAAATTCTCAGCTTCAATACTGTTTACACGTTCTTTAACTCCCATCAAGTCATGTTGCCTTAAACCGTGCTTCTTCAACACCTGATTCTCACCGGTGATCTTCGTTAGAACTATCTGTTTCGCAACATAAGCGCCTTTACCGTTCTTCAAAGCCTCATATTGACAAACCCGGGTTTCAACATGACTATCATCATCCAAACTCTTCAACATAGCAACCGGCCTACCTCTCTGAGTTAAAACCAAAACGTCAACACCCCAGAACCCCAGAGAAGCCAAAGCACCCGTAGAAACAGCGTTCCCGCTTTTAAGAACCACTTCTCCAACCTCATTCTCAAACAACGGAAACCTCTCAACGTTATCGTTTCTATCCCTCACAACGAAACAGCCCTTCTCCATACCCAAATAAGAACCTCTGTCATCAAGAACAATCTTCAGAACCTTAGCCCTACCCATTATCCTCTTCTCCTTCCCCTAGTTTTAGGCTTCTCAAGTTTTACAGTTTTCACTTTTTTAAAGATGTTTTCTGGAACTTCTATACCCATTCCCTTTTCTAAGCCTTCAGGAATCTTGATGAGTCTTACCATGATTTTAGTAGACTCAGCTTCAAGTTCAGGGTCTCTGATGCTTTTCCCTAGAGCCTTGAAGATCTTACTGAACAATTCCAATGTTTCTTTCGTCAAACAACCTCTATAAACAATATACAGAGCCAAGAGCTTGTTCCAAAATTCTTTTCGCATCTGTAAACATGTTTGAGGTTCAACAACCACATAGACGATGTATTTGCCTTGAATCTCTCGTTTCAACAATCCTTCATCTTTGAGGCTCTTAAGATGCTTGGCTAAGGTTTTTCCAGAGACTCCAACTTTTTCTTTTAGCTTAGTAAAGGTCAATGGCTCTTTTAGAAGTTCCATCAAGATTTTGTCTCTGTTACTTATTTTGCTCATGTTACCTTACCTAAAGGTAACTATAGTTACCCACAGTATTTAAATATTTTCTGTTTTCAATTTGCATGCATGCAATCAAAACTCCGTAGTTTTCCGCGTTCTACGAGGGGAATCTTTAACCTATTCCCCTCCTACAGCGCGGAAAATAGCGGAGTTTCAAAGGTGAAAATCTCATGGCTCTGCTAGAAGTCGAACCCATAACAGACATCGTCAAACTAGTATTGCAAAGCGCCTACATCAAACACACAGAAGCACCAGTAAACCTTCTCCTAATAGCGAAACCCGAAAGCGCGAAAACCTCAGCAATGTCCGTATTCAAAATCAAAGGAACATACACAACAAACAACATAACACAAGCAGTAATCGTAAGCGAAATCCTACCAAAAATAGAGAGAGAAGGGTTGAAACACCTCATCATCCCCGACCTCTTGAACGCCATAAAAAAAGACTACCGCACAAAAGAAGGCTTCCTCCAACTCATGAAAACCCTCATAGAAGAAGGAATAACAAGCCTAGACACCTTCCACATGAGAACCCACAAAGTCTATGATCCTCCAATAAAATGCGGATTCATCACAGCCATAACTTCCGAAAGCTACCTCGGATCATACAACCAAGATAAACAACGGTTGGAAGGAGGATTAAGGCGTTACTGGAAAAACATAGGCTTACTCTCAAGATTTATTCCCTTCAGTTACGAATACGAATTATCTAAAATTCAAAGAATCTTCCAGTTCATCCAAAACGAGGAACACCTAAAACCAACATCAAAACAAACAGTCAAGAGAAAAATGGTTGACGTTAAAGGCAACCCTCAACTGTTTCAACGACTAGAAATTCTAAGCGTAAGAGTTTCGCAAGAGGTTGGGGGCTACGGATTCAGAATTCAAAGAAGCCTCCAAACATTAGCGAAGGCAAACGCCATCTTAAACGACAGAACCGAGGTTGCTCAACAAGACATTGACAAAATTCTGGAATTAGGCAACTGGATGAACAAGCGATTCAACCCATTGTAGGAGAAACCCAAAATGCACACAATAGGCGTTGTCCTAGACCTACCCGAAGAATCAGCAATAAAGCTCGTAAGGCATAGAGACTACAACCGACTACTATGCAACCATGTCTACCTCAAATTCTGTCGAGACTGTCCCCAATATGACTGTAAACGAAGGACTAAACCATGTCAAAGAAAATAGCGATCTACGGAACATCTGAAGCCAAAGTTCCCGTTAAACAACGCTACTGGAAGCGTAGAATAGACGGTGTCAAACAGAGGTATTGGAAGAAAACCACTCGAACCAAAAAGGTTGAAGAGTCTGTTAGATACGAGTTTCACGGCAAAGGCAAAGACCTCTACAAAGCAATAGTGAAAGCCCACAAGATCGTGCCTAAAGGCTTCGTTGACGTTTCCGCTAAAGAATTCCTGAAAGAACCAGAGAGATACGGTTATGAAGGTGAGTGGATTGAGAAGGAAGTCAAATCTAAATAATGAATGGAACCGCCATTTTGTTTTAGGCTACACAGACGAAGAAACCGTTATGCTTGATTTTGACAGCACTTCCTTCAAAACGGTTAAGTATTGGGCTTTGAGAGCCCTGAAGTGGTTTAAACTTGAAGGTTTCATAATTTTGAAATCCAGCTTGAACAACTACCATGTGGTTTTTAACCGTACGGTTTCATGGAAACAGAACATGAAAATTGTTGCTTGGGTTGCGCTTCAATGTCACAACCGTCTGGTTGAGAAATGGTTTTTGATGCAGTGTATTAAGGAAGGTTCCACGTTGAGAATCTCTCCTAAGCTTGATAAGCCTTCTCCGAGAATAGTGTTTCGTTACGGTAAAGAAAACGGTCAGATAGAGAGTTTTCTCAGGTTCCGAGGGTTAATGAAAAACATAATTAGGAAGTTGAAGGGTGACTAGCTAGTCGCGCACATATATATGCACGTATTTTTGACTCGTTAATTATTACTAATTAGTTATTACTTTCTAGTAGGGGTATCAGTAGCACGTGATATGTATTATGTGTTACGTGTTATGTGTTACGTATCACAAAATACATCTAAAACAACCATACTACTACAACTACTACCGCAATTCTAGTAGTAGGATGAAAACATTTCATTTACTAATTATTAATTAACTAGGAAAAAACCCCGTGTATATATATCTATATATATAATTATATAACTAGCACATTTTGTGTGCGCATGGTTATTTCCACCAGTCAAATTCGCTTTCATTGTAGTCCAATGCCTCTTGGATTGTCTCAAAACCACGGTCATATTCCCAGTAGTTATCGAAGTTGGGATCTGACCACCACACGACTTCAAGGTTTGTGGTTTCAACTGGCATATGTCTTCCTTCACTGGTTTCAACTAATAACCATGCGTGTCTTCCAGAACCAAATGGGGAATCTCCAATAACAATCTCAGAATGCCATCCTTCATTTTCCAAATGCCATTCTAAGTAGGCACTCATCTCGCTACAATCAAACACACCCGCTTGATACTGCTTAATCCATTCTAAACCAGAGAGTTCATCTTCCAAGTCGTAAACCCCAAACTTCTGTTTTGGTTTCACATAATAGAAATCAAATCGTACCTCTTCTATCTCCCACCTCAAATCGTCATTTTCTTCAGTTAAAGTATCTATTTCGTCGTTCAAATCTTCCGTAACATAGTACAAATAATCTGCATTGTTCTCCCAGTAATCCGCTTCGTCCTGCCAGTATTCTACCTCATCCTGTAAGTTCTCAACCGTTACATACAGCCATACGCTTGAAACAGCAAGGACAACAACTAAGACCACAGCCAATAACAAGCCAGCTTTCAATTTCTCAATTCCCCTATTCTCAACTTCAACCATATCACTCACACCCTCTACTCCACTATGTTCTAGGTAGTTATTCAATAAAAAGTTGCGTCTCTATGTTTGGGTTTGGATTTGGATTTGGATCATATAGTGAAAAGGTATGTTAAAAACAGTATTTTTCATGAAAAACTGTTTGCGCTTAAAGGGAGGAGTCGAAATCATCTCAAACAAGTCTCGGCATAACCAAATCAGAAATGTCCACGCTGTGATCGTAAATTCTGCCCATCGAAGAAACAGCAGCAAGAACCTGAGAAGCAACCTCAACGGGCTGAGTTTGAGCAACCGTTTCAATTTCGCGAAGAGCTTCCGCAATCTTTTCTCTCTCAGCCCTCACAGACTCGGCCAACGAAACGTCACGAGAAAACATCGCCCTCAAAGCAGTCTCGTGAGAGTCATAAACACCCTTATGAAAACTCAGAACAAGTTGAGAAAGCTCCTCTGCAATTTTTGTGCCCTTCAACTCAACAGCCTTCTCAGCAATCCCTGTAGACTGGTCACCAATTGACTCAACCAAACTCGCAACCAACCGGTAGTCCAAGCAGTCAATGGGAAGAATCGCTAACTTTTCAGTTAAACCCGGATTTTGAATCACTGTTCGAAGAATCCTCACCAAGAGAAAATAAAGGCGGTCAACCTCGTTGTCTCTAGCAACCACATTCTTAGCTAAATGTACGTCGCCCTCAACAAGGGCGGTTATAGCATCTCGATGCATGCCCGAAGCAATAGAGTATTCACGTCGAAGAATCTTCTCAGGTGGAAAAGCAGAGGGCTCCAAGAGACACTGCATAACAATCCTAGAGTAGTTCTCTTCAATAATCTCCAATCCAACCAGTCGACTCGACGTTTGTTTAACACGCTCACGATCATTCAAGCTTATCCTCTCCTTAGCCTCCACCTGAATGATGTCGTAGCCCAAGAGATATTTTTCAATAATCTCACGATCAAGATGAGGAGTGGGTTTGACTATCCCCACTTGCGGGATAGGCTCCGTCCCATGTTTTGTGTCAAGCGTGAGGCGTCCATTAGCCGTTTCTGAGATGGCGACGACAGATCCGCGGTCAAGTCTGTTTCGTTCAGCCCATTCTTTTGGCAAACAAACAAAGAAAGTTCCGCTACTTGTTCTCTGAACTTTACGTAGGTCCATATGAAGCCCACAATAGAAATATGTACTCGTCATAATAAGAATATACTTTTTAGGTTAAGGGTATATTGGCGTCATTTTCGTTTGCGAAAGATTTTGGCGCTGTCCATGTCGGTGACGTATTCGAAGCACGCTATCCTTAAGTTACAACTCACTTGTCAATGTTGAATTTAGTTCGAGAAAAACCTGAAAAGCTTACGCTTTTTCATTTTTCCTCATAGGGATGGGGGAAAGTCGTAAGTAAATAAAAGTAAATGTCCTTTATCCCGCGCTTAACTTTCCCCTTTTTTTATCTATGCGCGCGCGAGATTACCATTTGCCCAAAGAAATTCTTTGATCACCTACGCCGCATCTAACGATTAGGATTCTTTATTTTATCCAAAATTTTATAAGGAATTCAACTCATAACTGTACGCGTGTGCAATCATAATGTTTAGGGATACTTCCTGATATTATGAATAAGTACTCATTGGAGGATAAAAATGTACGACTATAAGAAAGATATCGAAATGATTAAAAACCCGGAAAACATCCGCGAAGCGGTATATGCAAGCAGTCCATGTGGACTCATGATAGCTTTTGAGAATGACTTGATTGTCCAGCGTCTAATCAACGCCGGTCAAGAGGTTGTTCCGCTAATTACTGAAGAACTTGAAAAAACTGGTCTAGAATTGCCTGAGATTACCCTCGCGTGTTTCGCGTATATCTTGCAAAAATTAAATTTGACTTCTGCAGCAAAGACTCTGAAGCCTCTTTTCGTTAGAGCTGTTGAAAAGCCGGGACCTTTTTTCGTCCATTTTGCGGCACATGCGTTACGTCAAGCCACCAAACTTCAGACAAAGCCTTTGGGGATGACTTACACTAGGACCGAGTTGTTAGAGTCTCTAAAACCGGGTAAACCCAAGACTATGAAAGGTAGGGAGAGGAAAAAAAATGCCTGACATATATACTGCTGCAGGAGTTCGGTTGGAGCATGTAGAAGATCGGGATGGCTCTGTTGCTCCTGATTCCGATCCAAGAACATGTGACTATACCCATTTTGATCTTACTCAAGAGCAATTGGGACGAACACAGAGATATAATTGCTGGGGATTTACTTTTCTTCCTAGACGTTATTGGATCAACAGCGCTACAGACGTAGACAACATCTTAAGAGATAATTGTGATCCTGTTTCTGATGGGTCGGTACGAGTCGGCGACATTATTCGCTATCGGAAATTCGTTTCTCAACAAGGCCGTATGGTTACCCAGCACACAGGCCGAGTCTGGAAAACGGATGGTGCTGGTCATGCAGAACTAATTAGGAGTAAATGGGGTGGGTGGGCAGAGTACATACATCCTCCTCTTGGTGGTAGTCCCCAACCCGTACCAACTGGCTATGGTACCGACTTAGCCTATTTTCGTCAAAAAGCCCCTTTATTGGGTATTGCGGATCTTTGGTTGAAGGATTCTCCAACAGAAACTGGTGAACAGTTCACGGAAACTCCTTACTGGAACAGCCCTGATATTTTTGTTGATACACCCACATATGATGGTGTTCCTGACCCAAATGTTGCTTTTGGCCAGACAAATCGTGTGTGGGCATTTGTTAGAAATCGAGGTGACCAGCCGGTCTCTGGAGTGTACGTTCGCTACTACTGGGCTAATGTTGCCTCTGGACCAGCCCCTTCGAGCTGGCACCTTATTCCAGGAACCCCAGGGCATCCTAATCCCGCAGGACCATTCGATATTGGTGCCCATTCGAGCGTTGAGGCCCCATATGTGGAGTGGAGTCCCGGTTCTGTTCCCGCCCACCTGTGTCTGATGGCTCTAGCCTATTTCAATGATGATCCCAAAGATTCTTCAAATCCTGATCCATTGGTCTACCCTTTTGAGATGCGCTGGGATAACAATATTGCCATTCGTGAAGCGGCAATGCTTATTGAACGGCGAACTCCCAACATAACATTCAACGATGTACCTGAAGGTGAAACAACGAATAGGGCAGCGGTTTTTTCGGTAAAATCTAGCCGTTCGGTTACTTTTCAGGTTATTCAAGGTCCGGCGGGTGGCAGTTTTGGCACACCACTTGGCACGTCTGCCACGTTGGGTGAAACGGATCTTTTCAACACTACTGAGCGTTATGCTCGTATCTGGTTTTCCTACACCGGTACGAATGACGGTGACACGGCCTCGGATTCTGTGAGGATTCGCTGCAATGAAACTGGTCAAGAGTGGGATATCCCAATAACTGCAAATACGATTGCTCGCCCCTCGGTAGCGGTCGTTCTGGCACTTGATAAATCAAATAGTATGAATTTCGACTCTGGCATCCCTGGACTCAAAAGGATTGATGTTCTTCATTTTTCGGCACCACCTTTTGCTACCCTTCTCCAAGAGGGAAACGGAATTGGCATCGTCAGTTTTGATCATGATGCGTATGATGAAATGCCAGTAACAGGTCCCCTAGGCCCCCCCGATACACCTGATGTGGGTCGATCAACAGCGCAAGAGAAGATTTCGTCACATACACCAAATCCTCAGGGCTGGACGTCTATCGGTGATGCTGTGGAATTATCTCACAATAAACTCACCCCAGTGACAGGATATGACGTGAAAGCAATGCTAGTTCTTACGGATGGACATGAGAATAGGGCGAAGTATATTTCCGATGTTGCCAGCCTGATCAATGAGCGCGTTTATGCGATTGGGTTGGGGACAGCGGAGCAAATCAGACCAGATGCTCTTAATACGTTGACCAACAGCACGGGAGGCTACCTGCTCATGACTGGCGCATTGGATACTGACACCTCTTTTAGGCTAGCTAAATATTACCTACAGATCCTCGCAGGAGTCACTAATGAGGATATCATACTGGATCCTGAGGGTTATGTCACACCAGGGCAAACGCATCGTATCTCGTTTAACATTAACGAAACCGACATCAGT
Source organism: Candidatus Bathyarchaeota archaeon (assembly GCA_020348945.1). GTDB lineage: Archaea > Thermoproteota > Bathyarchaeia > Bathyarchaeales > Bathyarchaeaceae. Next base: position 621,372 of record CP070759.1, on the reverse strand, counting down.
ACAGATATAATTTTGTTGAGCCCAGCTCCGCATGTGTTTAAATTCTTACTTGAAACGCCTTTTGGGGATATCATTGATCCCAGCTTCGCTGCCGCTACTAAGGGAGCAATGTTTGTTCGAGGCGATAATGTTTGTTACTACAGGATATCGTTGCCAGTTCCAGTTGGAGCCTCTGGCGCCGGTTCTGGGCTATGGCATGCGTTGCTCTCGATTAATAAAGATCTTTACGATAAGTACCTTGATATTCTTGAAGACAAACATCCTGAAATATATCAGATGTCCAAAGTTCATGGAATGCGCTACAGCTTGAGCATACATGCGTATTCCAACATACGTATGAGAGCGAATCTGTTGCAGGACAGCTTTGAGCCGGGGGCCACGCTGACCCTAAGAGTTCAATTGACAGAATATGGTTTGCCAATCAATGGTCGCGCTAAGGTTACTGCTGAGCTCAGACGACCTGATGATACGTCCACAACGCTAATGTTATCCGAAGTTGAGCCTGGCGTGTTTCAGACGGAAACCAAAGCAATAATGTCAGGAATCTATCATTTTAGAGTATCTGCAAGTGGCACGACGCTACGAGCTCGCCCGTTCAATAGGGAACAGATCCTCACCGGATCGGTATGGCAAGGAGGAGATGAACCGGCACCGAGTAGCAAAGATGAGCCCGATGAGCGACTTTGTAGCTTGCTGGCATGTCTTCTCAATCGAACCACTATATCCCAAGAATTCGAAAGCCGGCTTTTGGATTTGGGTCTCAATCTCAAAAGTGCTCGTGAATGTTTCAAGAAGTACTGCGACCGTACTGAGCCAAAATCGGAATTAAATTATAAAGCGAAAGAACGCTAACCGCTGAAACTACGGAAGTTCCTAAAGTTCCAAGTTTCCCCTATTCTTCATGATAGTCTGCATTGAGAGTCGGAGGCACGAGCCTCTAACACATTAATGATTTCATCAGACATTTTCTTACCAATGCCTCGAAGTTCTAACAACCCCTTTTTTCCCTTCTTTTCGTATATTTCCTTAACATT
>CP070759.1:610457-620238 GCA_020348945.1 Candidatus Bathyarchaeota archaeon | reverse complement strand
TGAGTAATATGTTTCTTAGTTTCATCCAGATACAGATAAGGCTCAACTTTGTGCTTGACAAGAATGTCCACAATTTTTGCAGTGTTTACTTTCGTTATGGTTAAGGGTATTCTTAGCTTATCCTTCAAGACCAACTCTAAAGATGTATTAAGATTGTTGAAGCAAGAAGCATAATCTCCCTTACGAAAAGCAAGATTAACCTGTTTCATTTTCTCTTTTGCACTTTCAAAAATCTTCATTCCTTCAATCTTCGCTTCACTTGATCTCTCGATTTTCAAAATTTCAAGAAGGTGCTCCACAGTAGAAATTGCATCACGCACTTGAAGACGACTATATTGCGCATTAATCTTGTTATAGGTGATACTAAACAACTCTTTGTGTTCTGGAAGGCTTGATTGAGCTACCTTCATCAAATTCTTAACTCTTGCTTCCAATTCGGGAAAGGTACTGACAGCGTAACTGCTATAACCCTCTGCTTTGCGTATGTACAAGTTTTTTTGAACTAGAAGAGCTAGCTCTCCAAGTTTTTCTAAATTCATTCTTTTATTTCCATTATAACTTTTCTAATTATTAGATTTGATAACCTCGAAGTCTACATAAAAGTTTGCTCTCAATTTTGTAGTTATGCTTCATAACTTAAATAACAAGTTTTTTAATTTGACATTACTAACAGTTTAGAGGAAATTCCTATGTCTTTAGATAAAAATGGAAAAGTTAGAGAAAAAAGAGAATGGAACAGATTCTTTCTCGGTGTTGCACTAGGAACGATTCTTGGTGTTATCGGAAATCTTTGGGCATCTTTTCTCATAAAGGCGATAGAAACGTATTATCCAGAACTTGAGCCTGAAGCGTGGTTGGGTTTGTTTAGTTTATTTAGTGTATTGCTTTTTGTGTACGGTATAGGTCTAGCGTTGCTTGGAGCTAAAGGATATAGGTTTGTTTTCAAGTCTTCTGGAACAAAGAAGAGTGAAAGTAAAAAAGTGGTCTGAGAACGGAGATATTGTTATTCGGAAGGCTTAGACAACTTTAATGGTTAAATCCCAATGAAAGTCGTTTCTTAATACCTACTAAGATGTTATTAGCCTCATATTTTCCATGTTCAATAAATAGAATAAAATCCCCCTGCTTAAGACCGAAACGTTCTCTTAGATAATTCGCAAGTTTCTGATATTCCTCAGTATTTCCTTCACATGCTTTCTTACCGTCTATGCCCAGTTTGTTCGGGTCTACTGAAACGAAATTATCACAATCTTTAAAGTATTCATCAAAGATTTTCTTCAAGCTTTTTGTTCGCCATTCAAGCGCAACCTTATACGCTTTCTCTTTTGTCATTCTTTTCATTTTCATCACCATATATCCATGTTCTAAACCTTATTAGGTACTCTTTCAATCTCGATAGTACTATCAGAGGAAGAGGTTTTAATCACATTTGCTACAGAATATCAACGTAGCATTTAGCCTTTCGACTACCGTTCTAGCTCGACCATGTTATGTGGTTTTTCAGACTCGTTTTGAAGAAACGATGTTGAAATTCACTGTAGAGGGAGGTACGTTTGGTGGGGTCGCGTAGATACAAATCCTCGTTGAAGTCCTTAGGTCAGCTTTTACATTTTTTGGTTAATTTTGGCTATATGTTAAGTGTCTGAGAGTGTCATTGTAGAGAGATTCTTTATTCAGATAATCTTTAATACGCATAGATTTCACTTAGGAAACCTTAGGAGGAAAACTTGTTGGAGACCAAGAAAGTTGAGGTTGACTTATCTTCGTTCCATCGGCTGTTACATCCGAAGCTTGTTGTTTTGGTGACTTGCATAAATCCTCTGAAAGACACAACGAACATAATAACTTTAGCTTGGATTATGCCTATATCTCGCCATCCTCCTCTGCTTCTCTTAAGTATGGCTCGAAAAAGTTATTCCCATGAGCTGATTGCGGGACCCAAGGAATTTGTGGTCAATATTCCGACGATGGACATAGTTAAGGAAACCCTATTTTGTGGTAGAAGAACTGGAAGGATACATGATAAGTTCAAAGAAACAGGGTTGACTCCTATGCCAGCCAAGATGATTCGTCCCCCAATTATTGAGGAATGTGTAGCGCATCTTGAATGTAAACTGTATCAGCAAATTCTTATGGGAGACCACACGGTTTTCGTTGGCGAAGTCCTAAAAGCCTACGTGAACGAGGGGTTTTTTCCAAACAGCAAATTCGACTTGGAGAAGGTGAAACTGATTTATCACGTGGGGGGAGACGACTTTGCAACTCTCGCCTCAAAGGTTGTTAGTCTCGGTTTAGAAAAAGAGGAGAAGTGAAACGGAGCTCGTGTGATTTCTGCTGTATTTTATGAAGTTACATGAAAGCATAGCGTATTAGGTGCTTGGTTTTTTGATTTTTGACTGAGGCGTTTTGTCGTGGACTTCGCACACCCAAAAGATGTATCCGAAGGGGAATTCAGGCTGAGGGATGTGGAAGCTTTCGTGTTCGAAGAGGCGTCTAGTCAAATGAAGAAACTGGTAACGTGAATCTTCAACTGGAAGAATCTCGGTTATGCAGTTAACTTGATAGCTTCGATATGTTGGGCCGGGGCCAGTGTAGTGTAATGAAACTAGGGGGCTTTCCAGCATGTTTTTGTATGCTTTTCCCTCGAAGATTTCTAGTCCGCCCAGCATTCTTTTGTCAAAGTTTTCTGGGCTAGAATAGATTTCTTTTATAGTGGACAATCTGTCTCTAAGACTTTCCTTCCATGGTTTTTCCTTTGTGCGGGTCAAGGATTCACGAAGGCTATGTAGGTAGGATTCTAGATGCTCAGCTTTTGGAACGAGGCCGGCGCCTCTGTTGCCTGTGTTAAAAGGAAAAGTGCCTTTCTGATCTAGGGTAACTAGTACGGGAAGGTGGACGCCAAACATGGCTATGAATTCGCCTTTTTCTATTCGGTTGAAGAGTTCTTTCCTTGATTCCACTTGCCATTCTGTAAAGTCTTTGGGAAGATCGTTTATCTCGAATTTTTTTATTCCGTCTGATTCGATGACTTCAATTTGTTTTCCTTTAACTCTCACTTTTTTCATAATTTCATTCACCGCCGTATATAGTAGTAAACTCCTGTCTCTTCTTAGGTGTCCCTCGTTTATTTTAAGACCCTGTATAAAAAATTTGCGGACTCGTATTTAATTAATGGAAAGCGATTACTAATTTCGAAATTAGGTTTATGCCTTTCCGAGTGAACTTAACGTGTAGTTGAGTTTGGGGAAAGTTTCATATGGAAACTTTGTTTTAATACCCTTGTGGTGGGGTTGCTTGTCTGTTAAGTTGGATGAGATGGATAGGAAGCTTTTGAACGTGTTGCAGAGGGATGCGCGAGCCTCGTTCGCTAGGATTGCTCGTGAGTTTGGAGTTAGTGAGGGAACTGTGAGGTTTCGGGTTAAGAAATTGGTGGAGAAGGGTGTGATCACTGGGTTTAGGACTATGCTTAACCCGAGGAAGCTTGGGCTGCCCATAATAGCCACGATTGTGGTTAAGGTTGAGCCGACGCTGCTCGATAAGGCTTCGGAGCAGTTGGCATCGTTTGATGAAGCGCACCATGTGTTTCAGAGAACTGGGGAATATGACATTGTTGCTGTGGTTCACGGTAGGGATATGGTTCATCTTAGTGATATTAGGAAAAGGGTGCAGATGATTCCTGGAGTGAGGGATGTGTTTGTGTCTGTTGCTACGCGCATAATGAGGGTTGAACCCGTGTTTAGGCTATAACCAGTTGATTACAGCGACAAAGGAAAAAAAAAGGTAGGTAAGGAGCAGATCGGAGCGTTGCTCTTCTCTGTCCTGTTTTTTGGAACTTCTACTCGAATTTGTCTACTACGTCCATTGCAAGGTGTACCGCTGAAGTTAAGCCGGGTCCGTAGGGGTAGTCGGCGGCGAACCAGATGGGGCCTAGGTTTACGTCTGGGATTGGTTGTCGGAGCTTTGTGTAGTGGCCGTCTCGCACGAATCTTGGTGGGTAAACGGGTACGTAGGGTTGCCACGCGTACACTTTCGCGTTTCCGTTGTAGTATTGGGTTGCTGGCCAGATTTCATCCAGCTTGGCTAGACAGTGATCGACTACGTTGGTCTTGTCGGATCCCGTCACGTGTATTCCCTTGAGGTTCGACGGCCATAGGGGAAGGCTTTGAGGTTCATTAATGTAGATGCTCAGTATTCCTTCTGTGCCAGTCTGCATCGCTGTCTCGTCGGAAACGCAGCAGGACCCACCCTCAGGATAATCGATATATCCGCCCCAGCCGTTCATGCCCAAATCCAGCCAGAATCTTTCGGTGAATTGTAGATCTGCAACTAGGGCTTTGGGGTTCATCATCATATCGTTGATACCTGCTCTTTCGCTTGGAAGCTCCGGAACTATATCGGCTACCACAGTGTGGGGGACAGCTACTATTGCGATGTCAGCTGTGTATGTGCCTTTGTTAGATACTACTTGAACGCCTGTTGGTGTGGTTGTCACGCTGGTTGCTTGTTCGTTCAGTTTCACGCTGCCTGCTGGTATTCTTGACATGAGGGCTTCGACGATTGCGTAGTTGCCCTGCTTGAGGCAGTAGGCGTTGTCCCAGTACCAGTAAGCCATGCAGTATTGGCCTAGTGACTCAGAGGCCAGATTGGGGGCTACTCCCAGTTCTGATGGGAAGCAGACGTTTCCAAAGTGGTCTGCCATTGTCTCATCGTACTTTGCTGTCATATAGTCGTAGTAATTTGTGATGTCCCATGGTTCCTTTTTGCTGCCTAACCAGCAAACTTCTGGTAGGTCTAAAGGTTCTTCTGTGACTATGCAATCATAGAATTTCTTACTTTCGGTTTCGTAGTCCCAGTATTTTTCTGGGTCGGCCAGTGGTAGGCAATCGGTCACGCATCCTGATCCCCAGCCGCCACTGCAGAAGCAATATTGGCCTTTCCACCAGAAGAAGGTATTATCGCCGAGAGTAAAGATGTCTTTTGACGGAAATCCAAGATAGGTCTTGACAAGCCATTCAAAATCGTAGTCACAGGTATACCATTCCATTCCCGCTGCAACAGCGTGTTGTCCATTTGGGAAATAGGTTGTTTGTAGTCTGCCGCCCGGTCTGTGGCAGCTCTCTATCACCGTCACTGGTTTACCTAGGTCCGTGAGCAGCGAAGCCGCGGTGAGACCCGCAATTCCACCTCCTATTATAATAGCATTGTTAATGGGAATCCCAGGTTCAGGCGGTGGTTTCTTTGCCGCCTGCACCCCAGGCGGAAACATTTGACCAAGCAAATTTTTGCCTGCCATGCCAGCCATTCCAGCAGCAGCTGCGCCCGCTCCAGCAGTCTTCAAGAAGTCCCTTCTACTAATTCCTTCTTTTCTTGGTATTGTTTTTCTCTCCTTCTTTTTTTATATATGTAGAAAATCGGTGAGATTCTACAGAATTGCTTTCTCCACACTACTAATATATAAAACTTTCACAAAAAATTGTTCTATAAGAATGTTACCAGCGTATAAATGACCAATAAATCAGAGATTTCAACGTATCGTACGCGCGCGCAAGCTAATCATGCATGCATGCCAAAAAGAGGGTATATGGGCTTCACGGACGGTTAATACTATTCTTCCATACCTTCTGATCACCGTGTTGATGCACGTATAATATCGTAATATCCATATTTGACCTGACTGTACTACTGGAGCCGTATAACTAATGATAGTTTTCGTGTAAACCTACGCTATAAAATTTTAGATAAAGATTGAAAAATAAAAGAGGAGTTTGGGCAGATCAGAGGGTTGCTCTTCTCTGTCCTGTTTTTGGGAACTTCTACTCGAATTTGTCTGCTGTGTCCTTTCCGATGTGTACCGCTGAGCTTAAGCCGGGTCCGTAGCAGTATTCGCCGGCGAAGTAGATTTTGTCGATTGGGTCTCGGAGTGTTGTGTAGCGGCCGTCTCGTACGAATCCTGGTGGGTAGTTGGGTACGTAGGGTATCCACTCGTACACTTTCGCGTTTCCGTTGTAGTATTGGGTTGCTGGCCAGAATTCGTCCAGCTTGGCTAGGATGGCGTCAACTATGGTGGCTTTGCCTCCCGTAACGTGTATTCCATTGTGGCTCTGCCATAGCTCAAGGGATTTACCTTGAGATTCAGTAATGTAGCATTCCAGTATTCCTTCTGCGCCTGTCTGGAACATTGTCGCGTCGGTAGTGGTGAGCCAATCGGCGACTCCGCCCCAGCCGCCCATGCCGAATTGTGTGTCCCAGAACCTTTCGGTGAATTGTAGTGCTGCAAGTATGGCGTGGGTGTCATGCATATCGTCTAGGGCATTTACTCTGGCGCTTGGAAGCTCCGGAACTATGCCGGCTACATTGATGTGTGGAACAGAGACGATTGCAATGTCAGCCGTGTATGTGCCTTTGTTAGATACTACTTCAACGCCTGTTGCTGTGTTTGTCACGCTGGACACTGTTTCGTTCAGTTTCACGCTGCCTGAGGGTATTCTTGACATGAGGGCTTCGATGATTTGGTAGTTGCCGTCATAGAGCGAGTAGCAGTTGTCCCAGTACCAGTAAGCCATGCAGTAGTTGCCTAGTGCCTCAGAGGCCATACTTGGTGGTACTGCCAGTTCTGATCCGAAAAAGATGTTTCCACATAAGTCTGCCATACTGGCATCGTACTTGTTCACCATCCAGTCCCAGTAATTTCCGGTGTCCCATGGGTCCTTTTTGGTGCCCAGCCAGCATGATTCTGGGTCGTCCATCGGTTCCGTAAGGATACAGTCATAGAATTTCTTACTTTCGGTTTCGTAGTCCCAGAACTTTCCCGGGTCGGATAATGGCAGGCAACCGTTAACGCATGACGTCCAGCCTCCACTGCAGTAGCAATATTGGTCTTTCCACCAGAAGTAGGTGTTTGCGTTCCAAGTCCCAATCTGGTTACTAGCAAATCCAAGATAGTCCTTAACAAGCCATTCGAAGTCGTCGTCACACGCAAACCATTCTGAACCTGCCACGGAAAAGTGTTGTCCATTCGGGAATTCCCCAACTTGTATCCTGCCGCCCGGTCGGTGGCAAGACTCTATCACCGTCACAGTGTCACCATGGTCTGCGATCAGCGAAGCCGCAGTAAGACCTGCAGGCCCTGCTCCAATTATAATAGCACTGTCAATGGGAATCCCAGGTTCCGGTGGTGGTTTCTTTGCCGCCTGCACCCCAGGCGGAAAAATTTGCCCAAGCAAATCTTTGCCTGCCATGCCAGCCATTCCAGCAGCTGCTGCGCCCGCTCCAGCAGTCTTCAAGAAGTCCCTTCGATTTATTTTCTGTTTGGTAATGGTTTTTTCCTCCTTTTTCTCAACTTTTAGTCAAAATATGACGTTTTCATACGTTGATAACTACTAATATTTAAATTTTTTCCTAAATAATTTTCTAGAATATAATCACAAACTTGATACGAAAGACCGATAAAAAAGAGATTTCAATGTATCATGCATGCGTGCAGCTCTCTCCTCTCTTTTAGCGCAAACAGTTTTTCTGAAAAAATATTGTTTTTAACATACCTTTTCACTATATGATCCAACTACACTGCGTCTCTCGCGCTCATTATGACCCTCGCTGCACCAGCATCGCGACATAGTCGCCGGCGAAACAGATTTTGTCAATAGCCATCTGTTCTTTACAGATGTGCTGTTTAACACGTATCTGGACTTCTATCTACGCCTTGCGTTTTTCTTCTTTAACCCATGTAACTTTACTTTTGAAAAAGCAGTCCATTTCGTTTGTGTTTCACGTGGAAAAGCAAATCTCTTACGTTCTAAATCAGATTCAAGACAGTAACGCACCTCAAAAACTTTCTCTCCCTTTTGCACACAGTAACCCCTTCTAATCGCTTCTCTAGCTACATCCATCAGTTCTTCAGCGCTAACTTTACACGTTTGGTTACCTGCCCTCGTCGACAATTTTCGACTTATAGCGTCCCAACCCACCCATTCACAGTCTGTTCCCTCTACTTTACGCCCATCGCTATATTTTGTAGCCATGTGCAAATCGCTAACTGGCCCCCAAGGTCTTGAGGCTTGAACTCGTCTTAAGCCTCGAAGTGGTTTTTTCCAGCAGAAGACTTTAAGAATTGGAATCACATGAACTTGCACTCCGTCAACTTCAAGGGGTAATAGTTCTTCACTTTCCTCAACGGAAGCCATATTCATACACCGTCCTTTAGGCAATGTTCTATTAATGAAAAATCGTGTTATTTTTGATATAAGCTTTTAGATAAAGATGAGAATGGAACTATGTTGGCTGTTGTGTAAGCGCGTATGATAGATCGTTCCTCAACATATAACTTTTTAAGTTTGGCTGAACGCTCTTTTAACTATGAAAGCCAGTTTCATAGAAAAAACTTGCGAAATAAAGACCAAACACACCACGTTTCCAATCAGATTTCACGCTCCAGCATGGGCGAAAGGCTTCAAATGTGGACCTGGCACGTGTGGTTTATGTTGTATCGTGCAACGACCGGAAAAAGTTCCAAACGGATTCCTTGAAGTTTTTCCTAAACTCATCTGTGGTCGTTATAATCCTGAAAAAAAGAGATGCAAAAAACACCTTGTGCGGCGCTTTGGGTGCAGAGTATTTCCTACCATTTTCGGAATTGAAGAAGGGACAATTGTTACTTCAATGATGCTTGGTTGCCCTGCAACAAATTCCAACGTTGAAATTGACCCCAGAGTTCTGGTAAGAGCATTGAGTGACCCATATATACTGCGTGCAATTGTCGAAATGGACATACTGTACAAAGAAGCTAAAACCAATGAATTGTGGAAGGAAGCTGACCGTTTTTGGGTTGATCTGTCAGACAAGGTGGGAACCTTCTTTAATCGGAAAAAAAGCTTCCCGTTTGTGTCAGAGATTAAAGATCTAGTTTTCGGGGCAGTTGACGATTATCTAGAAATTCCGAAATTGAAAAGAGAACACAGTGAACCCCCTCCGTGGTCAAAACTTGTATTCAACGTTGCAAGAGGGTACATCGCAACTAGGTTTGAATCTTGCAGAGCTTACTATATAAAAATCCGTGGTCAAGAGACCACAATTATTTCAACCGATAGCCAATTACAAGACAGAAGGGAAACTAAGATCAAAACTCCTGAAGGGCCTCCAAACTTAGAACTTGACGATGGCGCCCGTGATCTTTTTAGTGATTACGTTTCGCTGATGTTCAAGCGTCCTTTCCTGTCTTTAGCAGCTACGTGTCTTGAACTAGGCCCTAGATACGTTCCAATGTATTTGTCAGAGCTTCTGGTTGGTTCTTTAGTGTCTCTTGAAATTGGGGCTGCTATAATTTCGAGTAGAGATGAGCTTACAAGAGTTGATCGGGACACCATGAGAGAGATAATAAGTTTTTCCGAACCCGTGGTTCTTAATCAGTTTGAGATGCTTTCACTACGTGTTATTCCCATGGAATATATTCTAAAAAACCCAGTTTTCCGCGGTAGGTTCTAAACCCAGAAAGAACTATCTACGCAGACCAACATCTGGTCGTCTAAATCTGCTGAGCATTGCGGCTTCGCATAGGCTGATTATTTCTCGCATGGCGTCTCGATCAATTGTTTCAAGTTTGTCTCTGGTTGCAATCAAGGTGGCGCCTATTTCAAGAGGCACGAAAGAGCCTGCTAGTGAGCGTGATAGATAAATCGGAACTGGTGTTTGAGGTTCTATTCTTGCAGACATTCTCGCTGCTAAGGAGAGGAAGGGACGATTGCAAATCAACGAAACATAGTCGTTGAGTAGTTCATGGGCTGCT
>CP070759.1:606601-610357 GCA_020348945.1 Candidatus Bathyarchaeota archaeon | reverse complement strand
GTTGCCTGAACCATCTTCACTGGATCGTGGATGAACTCGCGAAGGTTTATGCCACCTTGGTAGGCGTGAATGTATATGTTAAGGGGATCAACTGGAACTCTATCCGCTTCCTTAAAATTCACAGTTGCTTCAATTCTTTCAAAACGTGAAATCTCTTCCAAATCACTTCACTCTCACGTATGTTTCTGCCAAGTTCACACCTTCAACCGCGCTAGATGTTGCCGCGCGCTCGTCTAGTTTAGCCATGGCTTCAGCTAGATTTCCCATGGTTCCTCACCTTCATAAAGTAATACATTGCGCACGCATAAAGTTCATTTATGTGTTGACTTTCTTTTCAACTATCCTTTGGCCTGTTTACGGAAGGCGTCGCCTGAGGTTTCTATGGTTTTTGCAACATCCTCTTTTGTGTGTGCAATGGACGTATACCATTGTTCGAATTGAAGTGGTCCCCACGGGAGAACACCATTGTTAACCATGTGGAACCAGTATTCCCATGTCTTATCGAGATCATTAACTGTTGCGGTTCTAAAGTCTACTGGTTTCGCCTCTAAGAAGAATACGTATCCTAAAGGTCCTATACTGTTTACGCACGCTGTGACGCCAGCATCCTCTATCATATCACTTACCCCTTTGTTCAATTTTCCACCTAGATCAGTTATGTACTTGTACATTTTGTCAGTCATCACCTTTGTCAAACAAGCTAACCCTGCAGATATGGAGAGAGGATTTGCACAGTACGTGCCTCCATGTGAAGTTCGTCCAAGAGGAACAAGTGACTCCATAATGTCTCGTTTTCCCCCAAACGCTGCCAAAGGAAGTCCTCCCCCAATAGCCTTGGCAAGAGTTACCATGTCAGGTTTAATTTTGTAGAGTTCGCTGGCTCCGCCAGGAGCAATTCGGCAACCCGTTTTAACTTCATCGAAAATGAGAATGATATTATATTTCTCAGTGAGCTTCCGAATATCTTTTAAGTAGCCAGGTTTTGGGAGAATTACCCCACAATTCAACATCACAGGCTCCATCATCACTGCTGCAATTTCTCCTTCATGCTTTTTAAACAGGTTCTCCATAGCCTCTACGTCGTTGTACGGAGCTATCAGAGTGTTCTTCGCGGTGTCTGCGGGGATTCCCTCAGATTCGATTACGGGTGTGGGAGCCCATTTTGGCCCTGTCTTAGCAAGAGGTGGATGTATGCTGACGTAGACGTAGTCATGCTGTCCATGATAGGTGCCTTCTATCTTCACAATCTTGTCTTTCCCAGTGTAGGCTCTCGCAACTCTTGTAGCGTGCATAGTGGCTTCGGTGCCCGAGTTAGCCAGCTGGAATATGTCCATGGCAGGAAAGCGCCTTAGCAGTTCTTTCACGTACAAAGCAGTTTTTTCATGGGGTATTGCATATGCGCTGCCTTTTTCCATCTGTTCTTTTACAGCATCCACTATCGTTGGGTGAGCGTGTCCAGTTATGTTAATGCCGTAACCCATGAGGAAATCTACGTACTCGTTCCCGTCAACATCCCAAACTTTACTGCCCTTTGCCTTGTTAATGAAAAAAGGATACGGCTCGAAACAACGTACACTACTTCCAACTCCACCAGGGATAATTTCTCTAGCTACTTCCCACAGCTTCTTTGATTTCGGCGTTCTAGAAGTATATTCTTTAACAGTTTCTTCTTTAACCACTTTCTACTTCCCCTTTCCTACACAGAGAACGCTACACTCTAACATTCAACACTTAAGAACTTTCCCCTCCTTAGACGTATGGAGACCTGAACTTGTGCAATTACGAAACAGTTATGCACACATCAGGTTTTTTCTCACTTCAGCAGAACATTACTTACACGGGTGTGCATTATTCATGCTAAACACATCCATCAGGAATGAGTTAACAGCATTCAAGAACAATAAGGCATTTATCCTACCATTGTGCGTATGTTTATTCCTTAACTAAACGGAAGCACTAGAAAAAATGGTCAAAAGAATTCTAGTTGCTCTTGGTGGCAATGCCATCAAACAAGCAGACGAGAAAGGAAGTCCAGAGGAACAGTTCAGAAACTGCATGATAACTTGCAAACTTTTAGCAGAGATAGTTAAGAGTATGGAAAAGAACGACGGAATGATAATAACCCATGGTAACGGCCCACAAATCGGCAACCTCATGGTGCAACAAGAGGAAGCTAGACAGATTGTGCCTGCTCAAACCATGGATATAGTTGGAGCCATGACACAAGGACAGATCGGATACATGCTACAACAAGCCTTACTGAACTGCCTAAAAGATGAAGGAATAGAAACACCAGTCTGCGTAATAGTAAATCAAGTACAGATAGACAAGAATGATCCAGAATTACTTGGCAAAGCAGCCTCAAAACCAGTGGGCAATTTCTTCACAGAAGAAGAAGCTATGGCGGTCAAAAAGGAACATCCAGAATACATTTTCAAAAAAGTCAAACCAGTAGGAGAAAAAGCATGGAGAAGAACCGTTCCTTCGCCATATCCAATGGCTAACGTTGAGGGAGCAGCTATCAGAAAACTAGTTGACGCTGGTTTCATAGTCATCGCTTCCGGAGGCGGAGGCATACCCGTAATACAGGACGAGCATGGACGTTACAAGGGTGTCGAGGCAGTAGTAGACAAAGATTTGGCTGGCGAAAGACTCGCTGAAGTCTGCAACGCAAATGTGTTCCTAATTCTAACAGACATGGAGAAAGTGAAGCTGAACTTCGGAAAGCCCAACGAGCAGGATGTGGACAAGATGACGGATACAGAAGCGAAAAAGTACCTGGAAGAGGAACATTTTATTCTAGGAAGCATGGAACCAAAGATTAAAGCATGTATACAATTCCTCGAATCAGGTGGGGAAAAGGCGATAATAACTTCACCTGACAAAACCGTCGAAGCACTCGAAGGAAAAACGGGCACGCTCATCTATCGAAATTAACATTTAGAGCCAGATCTTCTTCAGCAATCTTCCGAAAAATGCCCCGCGCGTTCTGTTCTTGTGCATACATACACACTTCTGAACATTCAATGACGTTCTGCGACGTTCTCGCACGTTCTTTCCACGTTTTTCCTGACGTTCTGAACATCGAAATGACGTTCTGGCACGTTTTTAGCGTTCTGCGCCTCTCCAGAGCTCTGGGACCCAGGATTCTGTATTGTCGATGCAGAGTGCGAAAATGATGTTGAAAGAACGGTCTTCCCTCTCTACCTCCTAAAAGGGTTTCAGCAGCGCCTATACCCGCCTACGGAAACCAGAACGTGACAGCACAAGATGCGGGCGCGTGGGGGTATAAGAAAGGGGTAGACCGATCAGCTAGAATTCTGGCCTGCGCGGGTACGAACGCACCCTACTTGCTTGATTTCCTCTTGATTTCATCAAGTGTTTTCTTTGCTTCAGGGACTTGTTCATGAAACTTCTCGATTTTTTCACATTTGTAGTCGATGCAATGGGCGCAGTTTTCAGCTTCTTTCTCTGTTCCGCATTTTCTTATTTCGCAGACGCTCCAATGGTTAATGTGCTGTCCATCTGCTGTCAAGCATCCATCGCAGTTGATATCTTCAGGCTTGAATTCGTGGTCGAACGCTTTCGACCAAGCTTCAGCGACTTCTCTCCTCTTTGTATCGTCGTTCTTTTGTGTCGCTATGAAGGCGTCGCAGTCAGTGCAGGTTATCCCGCAGACTCCAATCATCTTTTCCACGTAAAACCTCTCCGAGACCAGCAGATAATTGGTCGCTGATATATAAGAGTTGATGCGTG
>CP070759.1:601624-606501 GCA_020348945.1 Candidatus Bathyarchaeota archaeon | reverse complement strand
TGATCAAACAGGACACATCACTTTCTATCCTGATGCAAAACTGGAAATAACCTATACTCCGGAAACAAAACCAACAGAATTGACTGAAATACCTCTCTGGGCCATCGTGGTTGGGGCTTCCATAATGATCGGAGTGGCTGTCATAATAGTAATTGTTGTATTCTATTTTGTTAGTAAAAGAAGCGACTCAAGAAAAGACTGACAGAGCGATCTTGCGCGTGCAAATAGGAATAGTGTTGGATAATAGCATTACAAATAGAGAGACCTGAGGGAACTAAGAGGCTAGAAAGAGGTTGGCTAGCGCGTGTGCACACGTGAAGACAGAATTCCCAGCAAATATCCACCAATAAAGCCCATGACAGTCAAGATGAACCTTTCCCAAAAGGATAACATACTAAGGCGCTCAGTAGGTAATGTAAAAGTGCCAATGGCTAGGAAAAGAACTCCAAAAACTAATCCAAAAGCCAAAGTATAGATGGTGAGTAGAGTCATTTTTTCAAACATGCGCAATTTTTCTACTCTCCCTTCAATAAATAAATATGTTTAGATATACAAGATCTGTATATTGACTTGCTAAACTGTGCGTGGTGAAAGAATGACAAAGCCCAACAAAAATAGCATTTTGTCAAAGGTATCAAAAGCTATTATTCGAGCGAAAAAAGAAAGTCTTCCGGTACCTATTCTTGACTCATCGGAGGAAACCAGAATTGCATATAATCTTCTTATTGATGTAGAAGACTTGGATTATATAAAATATAATCGTGACCACATGGTTAACATAAAAGACCTGGCAATTTTTTCTGTTCCAGAGCTGGCACCTGTCCTAAGCAGGTTATACAGAGATTTATTGTATGATGAAATAGGAAAGTTAGTGAAAAATACAGAATGGTTAGCATGGCGAAAAGGTAAACTTTCTTTGAGGGAAGCCCAGACACTAATGCTAAGAGGGGAAGGATATGAAACCAGAAGAATCAGAGATATATTTGGTTTCAAGAGTTCATCGTCAGTTGAAAACTTGTTTGAAAGAGCAGTCGAAAAAGCAAAGGTGGGCATAAGAACGTACACTTTTTATGTCCTTTGTACAGGCAATTTACTTGATTGGCTTGGCGGTCTTGAAGCACTTTTTGACGTATTCGATTATGATTACCTTCCAAGTAGTCAAAAGTTCCTAGGCGTAAGAGATGACGAACTTCATTCAGCGTTGAGTGACTTGCATCGGCTACATCGTAGAATCGCCAAATATGTACGTGATCTCGAAGTGGGTCTTGGTGGCCATTATCAACTAATGTACTATGATCCATTCGAAAACCCTAAGGAACTTAAAAAGGAATATGGCATTTACGTTGATTTTTCTGAATACACTCCGTGTCATCGTTTCGATGAGTGCATGGGATTCTTCAATTTTTACTTTGAAAATGGGGGAAATTCGGCTTGGAATGGATGGTTGAAAGAAAATTGTCCAAAGAACAAAAATAACAAGAAACGTTATATTTGCCGGAAACACACATGAATACTGTGCGCGCACCACTAGATAGCAATATCATCAACTAGAACTAACAAATAATAGAAGTTGGCATCCGCTTTTTATGCTTAAACTCTTTCTAGTCCCTTCAGTCTCTCTATTATATCAATCTCAATCAGTAACTACGCGCGCGCAGTGACACAAGCACCAAACTTATAACAAAGAACCTGAATCCCCTCGCGCGCAAGGGGTTGCGAATGCAAATGAGCAAGAAACGAAACATCGTACTATATTTGGATGCTGAATTAGTCAGAAAAACACGTGAATTAGGCTTCAATCTTTCTAAAACGTTTGAAAACCACTTAAAACAATTGATTAATCAATTCGAGAACGTTTACACAGGAAATAACGGTGAAAAATACATAATTGGTAGCCCGGGGGAGATTCGAACTCCCGTCTGCGGGTCCAAAGCCCGCTATTCAAGGGAAACCTGTTGACCAGGCCGATCCTTGCTTGTCCACTACACTCGGCGGAGTTTCCTCCTCCACCGGGCTAAACAGTTCCCGGGCTACACCAACTCTCTAATAGCGCTCTCTCTCGATATTAACTTTTAACGTCAAACAACACAAATAGCCCGCTGAAGCCGCTTGTTTCCATTAAGTCAACGATGATAACAATGCGCATTGTCTCTACTAGAAGACCGGGTTCCCGTCAAACATGCTAGATAAGGTTGAGTTCTTTCAGTTTCTCCTTTGTTGGACGACCTTCCTTGTCCCACCCTCTCAGCTTGTAGTATTCGTCAAGCATCTTGTTAAAGTCCTCAGGCTTCACCACGTGACCGTCAGCCTTACCTCCCTTCAGCGGATCGTTTGCTATCCTGTAAGGCAATGTATCATCCTTTCTCGTGAATCCTTCTCTCACGTTGAACATTCTGACTAGGTTCGAAATCCTTTCTCCAATGATCTTCATGTCGTCTTCGCTTAGCTTCCAACCTGTTGCTGCAGAGGCGAGTCTAGCTATGTTTTCATATCCTATGGCATAGAAGTCACAAATGACGAGACTCCATTTCGCACAGTACAGATTTTGACCTATACCGCCCTCTATCACTAATTGCGCCTTTCCTTCGGTGGTGAAGGGATCCATATCTCCAAACACTTCGCTATCCACGGGCCAAGCTCTCATGTGACATGCCCCTCTATCTGAAGTGGCGTAGGCTAACGCCATGCCTATTGCCCCTCTTGGCTCATATCCTGGGTATTCCAGTCCCTTAACATGAACCGCGAAGCGGTCGGATCCCTTTCCTATTTTCTCCGCTGCTCTTCTTACTCCTTCAGCCAAAACGTCTCCTATAGCTTTTCTATAGGCAATCAAATTCGGCATTTTGACGTAGGCTTCCACGTTGCCGAAAGTTAGTTCAAGTCCATTCGTATCCTCCTTGGTGATAAGTCCCTTTTCGTAGCATTCCATGGCAAAGGCTATGGCGTCACCAGTGGATATTGTGTCCAAACCAAGTTTGTCGCACAGCAGGTTGTACTTGGCAATAGCTTCTAGATCACTTATGTAACAATTTGAACCTCCCAAGGCTAGAGTCTCGTAGTCTGGGCCTTCAATCACTGTGCCAGCGAATGGGCCTCCCTTAACTTGAGTTATATTGCCACAGCCAAGGGGGCAACCATAACATGCTCTTTTTCGGACAAGTATTTTCTTCACAGCATCCCCGTCTATTTCATTTGCATGCTCAAACACGCCCATTTGAAAGTTTTTAGTGGGCAGGACGCCTCCTTCCTGATTCATTTGAAGGAAGCCTGGCGTGCCGTCGGTCTTAGCCCATAGGTTGGTTTCGGTTACTACGTCATTTTTTGTGATATCTTTGCAGAGCTCGATGAATTCTTCGATGTTTGGAACACTTACTCCTTGGTGTCCCCGAACAGCGATTGCTTTTAGATTCTTGGAGCCCATGACGGCTCCTCCTCCCCCTCTGCCAGCTTGTCTGTAGAGATCAACTGTGATGCAAGCTATCTTCACAAGATTCTCGCCAGCAGGACCAATAGCGGCAACTTTAACTTCCTTGTCGCCAAGCTTTTCTCTAATTCGCTTATCTGTCTCATGAATATCTAGACCCCAAAGGTCTTTCGCGTCTCTGATTTCAGCTTTGCCGTCGCTGATCCAGAGGTACACGGGTTTCTCAGCTTTTCCTTTTATTATTACGCCATCGAAACCAGCGAACTTCAGTTCTGCGCCAAGGTAGCCGCCCATGTAGCTGTCTAGGAAAGTGCCTGTTAGGGGCGACTTCGTGTAAATGGCGTACTTGGGAGCACACGGCGCTGTGGTGCCCGTTAATGGGCCTGTCATTAAGATCAAAACGTTATCAGGGGAAAGCGGATCTGCTCTTGGTTTCGCTTCCTCATACAGGTATTTTGCGCCCAAGCCTTTACCGCCAATGAACAATCTTGCCCATTTTAAGTTCAGGTCTTCTGAGGAAGTTTTTCCGCTGCTCAGATCTACACGCAGTATCTTACCAACATATCCTCCAGGCATTTTATTTTCACCTCTACTCAACCATTTTAAGAACTTCTTCTGGACATATTTCAACGCATCGGGGTTTTCCTCTGCACACATCACATTTTATCGCGTAGTTCTCAACCGGATCAAGTCTCAAGCCATTATAAGGGCAGGCTTCGATGCAAGCTCCACAGCCATCGCAAAGCTCCTTGTCAACCACGTAAATCCCAAGTTTTTCGTCCTCAGCTATGGCTTCAACGGGACATGACTCAACGCAAGGATGTTCGTCGCATTGTATGCATACGTATGGGCGCATAATCAACTTCTCGGGTAGGAGGGACTCTGCATAAACAGCAGATCTCGATGGGTTAAACTTTCCTACAAGCCTTGCTGAACAGATGGCTGCGCACAGCCAGCATTCCGTGCATTTTTCAGGAAAAATTTCCAACTTCAATTCGGTTCACCCACATCTTTCTGTAGCTTACCTAGAGAGGTATGTTGCTGCAATGATATAAAAAACTTGTTAAACCCTAGTTGACGTTATAAAACGTTATTTTTTACGCTTTGAAATTGGCGGTATTATTCCGTGGGTTTCTAGGTTATCCGCCACGTATCCCAGTTCCAGTTTCTCAAGTTTCTTCCTTGTGGGTATGCCTGTTTTTTTATTCCATTCTCGAAGTCTGTAAAAGTGATCTAACATCTTTTCAAACACATCTTCGGGAAACGCTTCACCCTTGTAGGGGCCCTCGGGTAAAGGCTCTGTGAATCTCTTTGGCAGCTTGTCATCCTTTCGGGTTATTCCCTCTCGAACGTTGAAGGCTCTGCAAAGGTTGAAAACCCACTCTCCAGTCTTCATCAACTCATCCATGGTGAAATCCCACCCCGTCGCAGTGGCAACGACATCGACTATCGT
>CP070759.1:590981-601524 GCA_020348945.1 Candidatus Bathyarchaeota archaeon | reverse complement strand
TTCCTGACCTGGGTCCGAGCAAGTATACCGATTATCTTTTGAAAGCACAACATGGGGAAGAGTAGCCGCGAATTTTGCCACCGCTTCGCAGTCCACAGTGCCCGCTATGTTTAAACCACAGTGACACACGTATACGCCTATTCGAATGTTGTCAGGTTGTGCTTCCGTCTTAACCATCATAATCACTTCGATGATCACTGTTTGGAGAACAATTGAATAGAATCGAATTAGATATATTTTTTTATCTGAAGTGGCGTATCTATAGCCTCTACTCGTGGGAGGAAGATAATTGAAACATGAATCAACAAAGAATTCGGATGAAACCTTGGAGAAGTTGTTAGTTCCTGAGAAGTTAGAACATTGTTTCGAGTGCGGTATCTGCACTGCAAGCTGCCCTGTCGCGAAGCTAATCTTCAAACACTACAATCCAAGAATGCTCCTCCAAACCGTCTCAAAAGATTTAGAGACAGCCATAACTGAGGCTCAACCTTGGCTGTGTGCATGGTGCGACAGATGTTATAAGAGATGCCCTCAAGGTTTGAATCTTCCACAAATTTTCTTGTTGACAAGGAACATTGCTGCCGAACGAGGCTATGTAAACAAGTTTAGCGAAGCCCTAGAAATAATTGGACGAGAAATTCCGTTCGCTGGAGTTTGCAGCCTAATCTGTTTCAACAGAGTCAACGACCCAACAGCTATTAAAGCCATTGAGCGATACGTCGCTGACTATGAATTAAAGAAGAAAGAAAAAACTATTCCCATATCTAAAAAGCGTCGGGAAAAAATAGCTGTAATTGGTTCTGGTCCAGCTGGACTCATGGCTGCCTACGAGTTGGCGAAGAAGGGATACCCAGTCACGGTTTTTGAATCTTTACCTGAGCCTGGTGGAATGTTAAGAGCGGGCATTCCAGAATTTCGGTTGCCCAGAAAAGTGCTTAACACCGAAATTGAGCGCATAAAAAGCCTAGGGGTGGAAATCAGAACCAACGTAACGGTGGGCAAGAACTTAACAATCAACGGACTCTTGAAAGACGACTACAAAGCAGTATTTATCGCAACTGGAGCTCCAAAAAGCCGTAAACTCCGTATTAAGGGTGAGAAGCTGAAGGGCATTATGCACGCCATTGACTTATTAAGAGAAGTAAACATGGAAAAGAAAGTTAAACTGGGAAATCGGATAGCAGTGATCGGTGGCGGCAACGTTGCCATAGACGCCGCCAGAGCCGTTCTGCGGTTGGGAGCCAAGGAAGTCACCATCATGTATCGAAGATCGAGAGAAGAGATGCCAGCGAACTCTTGGGAAGTAAAACATGGGGAAAAGGAAGGTGTGAAGATTCAGTTCTTAGTAGCGCCGAAGAAAATCTTGGGTAAGAATGGTCGGCTTGTTGCCGTAGAATGTGTACGAATGGAGTTAGGAGAACCCGATGAGAGCGGTAGAAGGCGACCAATACCCATCGAGAACTCAGAGTTCACCATCCAGCTAGACACTTTGATACTGGCTATAGGCGAGTCACCTGACCCATCCTTCTTGCCCAAGGGAATCGAGGTTACTAGACAGAAGACCATAACAGTGGATCCAATAACCTTAGAAACGAGTCTGCCTGAGATATTTGCTGGCGGAGACGTGGTGTCTGGACCAGCAACTGTAATGGAAGCGATTGTTGCTGGGAGGAAAGCAGCCTTTGCTATCGATAATTACTTAACAAGTAGAGGCGCGTAGTACATAGAAAAAGCAGTGATAGTTATCCAGTGACTTGGGGCACTAGTGTTCTGATTGCTTTCTTCCTAGTTTTTTGCGATATCTCCTCAGGCGTCTTTAATGATAAAGCATCTTTTGGACAGTATAGAACACATTTGGGGTCTCCGTCGCAGAGATCGCAGACAAGCATGGTTTTCTTAGTGGGATGCAACGCGATCACGCCGAATTCGCATGCTTCAATGCACCATGCGCAACCGTTGCATTTTTCTTGATCCAACTTGATTACGCCTGTTTCTTCGTTCTTTGAAAGAGCCTTTTTCGGACAAGCTTTAACGCATGTTGGGTCTTCGCATAGGCGGCAGGCGATGGACAGGTTGAGGGTTGGCTCTATCCGCATGGTGCGAATACGGGAAAGTAATGGATTAAATCCGTTTTCTTTCACTGCTGAACAAACGTACTCGCATATTCTGCATCCAGTGCACTCTTCTGAGTCTGCGACAATAAACTTCCGCTGCATCTTAGACACCTCTCTCCATAGACTTAGTACATCCAGCTTTTAATAATTGACTCTTGTTTTGTCTTGGATTTGGCGGCCAATTCTTTCGCTGCCGCCTGATATGAAGCAAACTTTTCTAGAAGCGTAATCCAAAACGCAGACGTTATGGGTGTATGAGAAACTCTGTCGATAGTAACATGAATCGCCTCTTCTGGGCACACGTTTTGGCAGGCTTTGCAGTAAACGCAGAATTCCTGAGACAACTCAACCTTTCCCTTTCCTGAAGTTACTATTGTTTTGCTGGGGCATATGTCTATACACACTTGACAGATTTTGGGGCATTTCTTTATGTCGATGGTAACTGAGCCCTCCAAGAATTTGTTAACGTTGATCGCCTCATATGGACAGGCGTATTCACAGACTTTGCAATAAAAGCAAAGGTTTTTGTCAACCTGAACGCTGAGGATTTTTTGAACTCGTTTGTTCTTTCTTTGAACTTCCACCTTTATCGCTTCTCTGGGGCAGCTCTTCTCACATTCAACTCCACAATCAGGCTTGCACATCTCATGGACAACCTCAATAGTTTTGATCATTTGTGGAAGAGCCTCATTCTTAACAAACATAGCTGTTTTTTCATCGTTGACCCACGCCTCCAAGGCGCCTAGGGGACAGAAAACCGCGCACACACCGCAGAGAATACAGGTTTTCGCATCTATATCGACGCTGGGGAGGTGGGGTAGTCGACCGTTTTTTATTACCGCAGGTTTCATGTTCACTGAATCCTTTGGACAGATTTCAGCGCAGATGCCGCAGCCGTTGCACAAGTCATGCTTCAAGATAAGTAGGTCACGTCTGTCCAGTATCTTTCTTTCAAGCCTAAGTTCGCCAGCGCTTTCTTGTTTAGATACGCTTCCCATCATCGCTGCAAACCTTCAGCAATTCTGTTGAATAGCGTTTAATATCCTTATAAATCAGATGTTCCAAGCTATCGTTGAACATGCAAACACTAATTTATTTAGTCTTCTCTTCTAACTAACGTTCACGGAGGCTTACTGTTGAGTTATGAGATGTGGACTGAGAAGTACCGCCCAAAATTCCTCGATGAAATGGTGAACCAGAAAGAAATAGTGGAGCGTTTAAAGAGCTTCGTCAAAGCAAGGAACATTCCCCACTGCATCTTCGCAGGTCCACCGGGAACCGGCAAGACAACTGGAGCACTCTGCTTAGCGCATGATCTTTACGGTGATGGTTACAGAGAGCACCTTATGGAGTTGAACGCCAGTGACGAGCGTGGAATAAATGTGGTGAGGGAAACGGTGAAAACTTTTGCTCGAACCAGATCCATCGGGGAGATACCGTTTAAAATCTTGATTCTTGACGAAGCGGACAACATGACCCGTGACGCTCAGCAAGCGTTGAGACGCACAATGGAACGCTTCACCGAAACCTGCCGATTCATTCTCATATGTAACTATTCAGGCAAAATCATTGAGCCAATCCAGTCCAGATGCGCGCCCTTCCGTTTCACCTACCTGTCAAAAGAAGATCAGCACGCTTACCTGCAACACATCATCCAAAAAGAAAACGCGCAGGTCCTTGATGACGGACTTAACGCCATATTCGAAGTTAGCAGCGGAGACCTGCGAAGAGCAGTTAACGCATTACAGGCAGCTGCCTCAGCGGGCAAGCCAATTAACGGTGAAACCGTGTACTCGGTGGTGGGTAGAGCGAATCCAACTGACGTTCGAAATATGGTTGTGTTAGCCATGAAAGGCGATTTTGCAGGCGCTAGAGACAAGTTGAGGGAGATGATTTTGAAGTATGGGTTGGCGGGAAGCGACATCATCCGCCAAATCCACATCGATATCTTCCGCTCCGAGATTCCAGAGAGGTGGAAGATAAAGTTAGCAGACACTATTGGAGAAATCGACTTTCGTTTGGTCCAAGGATCCGACGAGGAGGTTCAGCTCAGCGCCTTGTTGGCTCGCCTCACCGAGGCTGGTTATGAGATGCAAAGGGGAGCTTAGCAGGCGTGTACGCCGCTTGGACGGTGAAACACAAGCCTCAAACCCTTTCAGAAGTTGTGGGAAACGAAGAGGCAATTCGAAAACTAACCAGTTGGATAACCTCATGGAACAAAGGGATTCCAAAGAAACGAGCTGCATTCTTGCACGGACCTCCAGGTGTTGGAAAAACAGTGGCGGTTGAGGCTTTAGCGCATGATTTGAAGATGGAACTGGTGGAGAAGAACGCAAGCGATTACAGAACTGCGGAGGCAGTTCAGCGGTTTGCTGGTTTAGCTTCTCAGTACGCAACTTTGTTTGGTGGCAAACGAGTGATCTTGTTAGATGAGTTAGACGGAATCACGGGAACATCGGATCGCGGTGGAGTTCGAGCAGTGATTGAAACGATCAAAACTGCACGCTATCCAGTCGTGCTCATAGCCAACAACGCATATAACCCCAAGTTTTCCACCCTTCGCAGATATTGTCTGCTCATAGAGTTCAAGAAGCCCACAATCCTTCAAGTGATGAAACGCTTGAAGAAAGTTTGTGCAGGCGAAGGGATTATGGCAGACGAGAGAGCGCTGAAACTGATTGGTGAACGGTCGGGAAAAGACGTTCGCTCAGCGATAAACGATTTGCAGGCACTGGCGCAGGGGCGGAGACAACTTACATATGAAGATGTGGCTTGGCTGGCTGAAAGAGATCGAAAGGAAGTGATCTTCAAAGTTATGAGAGACATTTTTTATGCAAGAACCTGTGTGGAGGCGAAACGTGCGGTTGACACGACAGATGTGGACCCAGATATGCTTTTTCAGTGGATTTACGAGAACGCTCCTTATCAATTGACGGATGCTAGGGATTTGGCGATGGCTATGGAGGCGCTGGCTAGGGCAGACGTGTATCGAGGAAGAATCCGCGCGACACAGAACTGGAAGCTTCTTCGCTACGTGTTTGACCTCATGACAGCGGGTGTGGCGATGTCTCGGCAACGAACAAAGCCTTCTGGGTGGGTTCCTTACAGGTTTCCAGAGCGCATACGATGGTTAGCACGTACTAAGCGGGAGAGGCAGATGCAGAAGTTGGTTGGTATGAAAATTCGTAGAAGAATGCACGTTTCTTCTGTTCAAGCTAGAAAGGAGATTCTTCCCTACATGCGGGTGATCTTTGAGGACAACGCTGAGATGGCGGCGGGAATAGCGAAGTGGCTAGACCTAGACGAAGACATGATCAAGTATCTCGCTGGAACCGAGGGACGAACTAAAGCTATTGTTAAAAACCTAAGCAGTTAAAGTTGTTCCAGTAGTTTCTGAAACATGCATTGAGCCGTACTTGTCTCTGTGGACAAATGTTTCCAGTGGTTTTCTGGGACGCGTTTCCGGAGACGGTTTTTCAGCTGGGTAGCCGATAGGTATGATGGCGACGGGTTGATAGTCTTTGGGGATTTTGAGCAGTTGGTTGAGAAAACTTGTGTCGCTTGGTGTGTAGGTGAGGGTTCCGAAGCCTTGGCTTGCCGCTTGAAGCAAAATGTAAGCGATTGATATCCATGTGGACTCAAGCCAGTATGGAACCTTAGTGTAGCCAGCTACAACAATTAGGGCTGGGGCTTCGGTGAGGAAGTTCTTTTGAGGAGTTATTCCCTGTTCTTTAAACCAGTTTTTCAGCGGTTTTGGAGCTTCACGATGAAAACTTTCTTCCACCGTTTCAGCTTCCTTTCTAATCTTTTGCTTTAACCTCTTGTCGGTGACCAGAATGTACGTCCAAGGTTGTTGATTGGCCCCAGAAGGTGCCAGTTTCCCTGCTTCCAGCACCTGAAGGATTTCTTTTGTGGAAAATGTTTGCTTCTTATATTTGCGGATGCTTCTCCGGTTTCTCATCAAATCTAGTAAAGTCAATTGTGTTGTCACCTTTTGCTTGTTAGAAAGAAATGTGCTAGTGGATTTTGCTTCCTACTTCCACTTCTTTTTCCGGCTTTATCAAAACTACGTTGCCTTTGTCGTCTTCTGCTGCAAAAATCATGCATTGGGATTCAATACCCATAAATTTCCTTCTCTGCAGGTTGAGGATGAAAGCGTATTTGTTGCCCACCAGTTCTTCAGGCTTGTACCATTGCAGTAGTCCAGCGACGCCTTGTCTCTTTTCTGTTCCAAAGTCAACTATCATGCGGATCAGGTTTTTAGAGCCAGCTATCTGCTTTGCTTCAACAACCTGTCCCACCCTCATGTCCAGCTTCATGAAATCGTTAAAAGATATTTCTGTCATGTCTAGATCACTAATCTTCTTTTCCATAGCCTTTTCCGATATTAATTTTGTGCAATCTTAACGCTCCAAATCTGTATGAGGAAGATTAATCGGTATTTTGCGCGCACGACCGTAGTATTATTTGAAATAAATATTTGTAATTCGCAAGTGTTAATATAAACGAATTGGTACCAAAACACATTCGGAGGTCCGAAGGTTGGGTAAGACAAAAACTAAGAATACAAAGAGAACGAGTAAGACAAATACCAAGAACACAAAGAGGACGATGAAGCCGAAAACCAAGAAGGCGAAGATTTCCAAGAAGACAGATAAGAAAGCTTCTATCAAAAAACCCGTTGCTCCCAAACTCGAGGCAAGTAAGGACGCTGTTTTCTTGAAAAAATCTGCTGTTTTTGAATTAGAAAAAAGTGTTCCATTATTAGGAACTGGAGGAAGGGACATTAAATGGATCATACGTAGATTTGTTCCATTAACGACAACCGTTATGGGTATAGGTTATATTCTGCCCAACATAGCAGCGATTATTATTTTAAGCTACGTTCTTTCACAAATAACTATTTCTTCACTTTATATGATAACTCAAATTAGCGGAATAATTCTCTTTTTAATGGCTTCAATTGTGATGATGATTATTGGAACTGCTCTAATAGTTGGAGGAATGCGGTATTACAAGAGATCGTCTGTTCCAAAAGAAACAATATTCCTCAGTGTTCTGTTTGCCTCGTTTTACTTGTTATGTCTCGGAGTCGGATCTGCGCTATTGCTTTCAGAGATAAATCTATACGTGGGGCTGCTGATTGTAGGTCCAATATTCATTATGATAAGCGCCGCTATCTACATGGTGCCTTCTCTTGCTTCTAGACTCGTCGGCCACGTTCTAGGAATAGTTGGCGGGTTCCTCTTATCCATCGCAATATTCAACTTCCAAACCTTTGGAGTTGCCGTAGGTTGGAGTCTTCCATTTCCAGGCCCGTTCATGTCGATGGCAGTTATGGAAGGAATTGCAATGATCTTGGGCTCCATAGCAGTTGCCAGTTATTCCACCTTTGAAGGGCGCAATGAAAAACCAGTGGCATATGTCATGCTTTCCATAGTGGGAATGGTCTATGGGATTGGCGTGTTCATCGGATCATTAATTCTTTCGTTCAGCTTCTTAGATATTGTGTGGAAAGCACCGTGGGTGGGTCCTCTCCACGGAACACCAAACTGGGTTGTCGGCACAACGGTCTTCTGGAGTGCAAGCCTTATTCTGTTGGAAATCGGAGGTTTCTTGCTGATTCTTTTCTCTTGTCTAGGATTCAAGTTTGCAGCACAAGAGTTTTCTCGATTTTATGTTGCATCAAATGAAGTGGGCAAAGTAGAGGAAGCACCGCCGGAATAAGAAGAATTGTGCGGTGCAAATTTGGTTTTTAAACAGTTTAACATGCATTGTGTTTGGAGTCTATTTAGAGTGGTATGTTGAAGGCAATGTTTTTCTTTGAAAGTAGTGGTGAGACTGTGTAGTTTTGGGGCCCGTTAGAAAAAATGTTTTGGGGTCTAATCCGTTGCGGCTGATGTAGCGTAGCTGGGTCTTATAGTGGAAAGATGTTGAAGGCAGGTTTTATCTGTGGTATAAACCAGTATGTTGGAGTGGAGATTTCCTTACATTTACATTCTTATCGTTTCTTCTTTCTTATGCGCACGCATCCCAGTGTTATTGCAAGTCGATAGCTTGTAGTTAAAAGGCAAGAAAATCCACTTTATGCCAACGTTTAACATTGAAAAAGAATATACGACAAGCACGACAGAACCCAGTCTTACTCTTATTCGCCTTTTCCCCGCAGAAACGACAAACCTTAGTCTTCCAAGTCATGCATAAGTTTTCAAAGATGGCATTAATAAGTTTTCTGCGCGCAAACACTCGTTAAGTGAACCTTATAGTTATATCGTTCACTAAATGTATTCGATAGAAAAATAGAGACCATTCTGCCCTCATTTCTATTCTAGATTAATTAATACCCTCTCTGTGAAAATTGTGAAAAGTCTCTGCGCGCGCAGAGAAGCTACGTATAGTAATTCTTATTATGGAGAGACCACGTGCATAACGTTAAGAAGGAGAAATGAAGGAGACGATCTTTCTGGAGAAGAGTAAGGGATCAAGGTTTTATTACGGTTGGGTGGTGGTAATTGCATCGTTCTTAATGACATTTATGTTCTATAGCATTCAGTATAACTTCGGCGTTTTTTCTAGGCCCTTACTCGACGAGTTTGGCTGGACTAGAGCGTTAACTTCAGGCGCCTTCTCACTTTACATGATTGTACATGGACTTTCTGCCATTCTTATGGGCGCGTTGTCTGACCGATACGAGCCAAGAATAACGTTTGGCGTTAGCGGATTTTTGGGTGGTTTGGGGATGGTTTTATGCAGCCAGATTGTTGATCTTTGGCAATTTTACGCTTTTTTCGGTCTTCTGATAGGTGTAGGGACAGGCGCCGCTTTTTCTCCTCCCATGTCTACCACAGCAAAATGGTTTGTTAAGAAAAGGGGTTTAGCACTAGGCATTGTTGCATCCGGCATAGGGTTCGGAACGCTCATCATGTCGCCAGTGGCGAACTACTTAATTTCTGCTTATGGATGGCAAATGGCTTACATTATCGTTGGCTTCATAGCTTGGATCGTTCTGATTCCTACTGCACTTATGATAAAAGCTGGTCCAGTGGAGAACAATGCTTTGTCCTATTCTAAAAATAGGGAAGAAGGTGGAAATGTAAGTGATGAGTGGGATACCTCGGAAGCGGTGAAAACCAGAAGTTTTTGGCTATTCTTTTTCTCTAATCTTTTATGGGTTTTGTGTTTGCAAATGGTCATGGTTCACATTTATTATTATGCAATAGATATTGGTGCTCCTTCGATGATTGCGGCAGGTGTCCTCGCTCTTATTGGCGGATTCAGCGTTTTGGGTAGATTAGTGATCGGTGGGGCTTCAGATAGGGTTGGAACAAAACGGGCATGGTTGCTTTGTCTTGTTTGTCAGATGGTGATAATGTTTTGGCTTACAATGTCGGGGAGTGTTTGGACACTTTATCTTTTTGCTCCAGTTTTCGGCTTCTCCTATGGAGGAATTGTGCCTCTTGTCCCAGCAATAACTGGGGAATTTTTTGGAACAAAGAATTTGGGAGCCATTATTGGATTTATGGTGTTTGGACCAACTATTGGCGGGGTCTTGGGGCCATTTATCGCAGGATACATATTTGACGTGACTGGCAGTTACTATTTCGCTTTTCTTTTGGGTGTAGCGGCTACCATTATGGCAACTGTCCTTGCTATACAAACGAAAAAACCAGAAAGAGGTTAGATTGCGCATACAAAACTCTTAAGGCGAGAAACCGCAAAACATGCGCGCAATACTTATCTTCAAGTCAGTTTATCCTAGGAGTAGCTGTTCAGTTTCTTTAGTCATCTCTTTCGGAGAATAGAGTTTTCCACATTCAGAGCATCTGATCAAGGTGTACTTATATGGAAGAATAGAGTGAGAAGGAAAAATAGATAGCTTATGGATTCTTGGACTAAAGCCAGCTCTATTCATCTTTTTTGAGTGTGTTCTGTCTTGTCTATACGGTCAGATGGCTACTGGTTGATGTTGCTTTCCGTGTTTGTTAGCTAGGAGAGACTTCTTTGTCCTTCACTTAAACAGTCTATGGTTAGACTCAGTTGCGCATGTGTACCTCAGTTCCGAGTCGCTCACTTAGATCCATGTTGAAGAGTTCTATCCATGTTTGAGGATTAATATAGAAAAATGTTTGCACTAAAAGAAGTAAAGGAGGCTTTAGAGGGAACTATAAGCGGGAGTAACCTTTCTATACCAGTAAGTTCAAAATCCAAAAACCGAGAGACTCATAATCATGAAATTACCTGTCTTCAACATTCTTAAAACAACACGTTGCACATGCTCCCCAAAATACAACATTAATACTTATTTAGGAAGGTGCGCTCACGGATGCATCTATTGTTACGCGTTTAAGTTTCCAAGTTTCGTTGGACCACTCACTCCACGCTTTAAGATATTAGATCAAATAGAGAACATGGCTAGAAATACGAAACTG
>CP070759.1:576760-590881 GCA_020348945.1 Candidatus Bathyarchaeota archaeon | reverse complement strand
GAAACAGGAAAAAAGAGAGTTTGCGAGAGACATCTCCACTGCAGGGAAGGTTCAAATCTCTCCAAGCTCAACTCATGGGGAAATTTAAATGCGAAAGAGGCTGAAGAGGTAATTGAGTAGATGCCCTTGGTTCGGCAATCTAGAATCAGATTCACAAAGCATGCTCGCGAAAAGTTCGAATTTGTAAAGCATTATGGCTTTGAGATAGATGAGAAGAAAGTCATTGAAGCAATTCAAAATCCTACACGCGTAGATCAAAAGAACGCTCAATACTTCGCCATCAAAGCCATAAATGCAAAATACGCTTTAAGAGTGGTTTACGAAAAAAGAAAAAGACTATTTAGTTGTTATCACCTTCTATCCAGTGAGGCGAGAGCGGTATGGCCTATAAAATCAAATATGACGATGAAGCAGACGTTCTCACGGTAGTGGTTGCTGAGAAAGGAAAGCTTTCATACGCAGAAGAAGTAGGCGACATAATAGTGCACTTCGACGAGAACGGAAAACCGCTCTTCATGGAAATATTGAAAGCAAGCAAAATCGTTCCATTAATGGTTCAAGGCTTAGCGAAAAAAGAAGTCATAATAACCTAACCATAAGAGAAAAAGAAAGAGATTGTGGGAGATATTCTTCACGCTCGGTAGGGTTCAAACCTCACCCTTGCACCACGACGAGCTCTTATAGTTTAAATCATTGTTTCCAGCGGACGTCAGAAGGCAAGAGCAAAGTTAAAAAGATGACGTCACATTTTAGCCAAGGAGGAGTCTTTAATTGCCAGTCCGCCAACCAATAGTCTGTGTGCTCGGCCACATCGACACAGGAAAAACCCTTCTGCTAGATAAGATTAGGAAAAGCAGTGTCCAAGCAAGGGAAGCCGGAGGCATAACTCAGCACATTGGAGCCAGCTTCTTTCCAGTTAAAACCATCAAGGAAATATGTGGTCCCTTCCTGAAGAAGTTCAGGCGCAGACTACGCATTCCCGGACTGCTCGTTATTGACACACCGGGGCATGAGGCTTTTGCCAATCTTAGAAAAAGGGGTGGTGCAGTCGCAGATATTGCAATTCTTGTTATCGACGTTCTGAGGGGTTTTGAGGAGCAAACCTACGAGTCAATCGACATATTGAAGGCAAGGAAAACTCCTTTTCTCGTCGCGGCGAACAAAATTGACCGAGTGCCCGGCTGGGTGTCTAAGCCAGAGGAGCCCTTTTTAACATCATACCAGAGCCAAGACCGCTACGTTCGCCAAGACATGGATGAACATTTGTACACTATTATAGGAGAGTTTTCAAAAAATGGTTTTCGAACTGATCGTTTCGACAAAATATCTAATTTCACTCGAACCGCAGCAATTGTCCCGGTGAGTGCTAAGACGGGTGAAGGCATACCTGAACTCTTAGCGGTTCTCGTTGGTTTGACTCAACAACATCTGCGAGACCGTTTAAAAGTAACTAAAGGACCAGCCAAAGGCACGGTGTTGGAAGTTAAGGAGGAGCCTGGACTCGGAACCACCGTTAACGCCATCATTTATGATGGAACACTTCAAAAAGGCGACATGATTGTCGTAGGTGGAAAAGAGCAGCCCATCAGGACAAATGTTCGTGCAGTTCTCTTGCCTAAGCCTCTTGACGAAATCAGGGACCCAAGAGACCGATTCTCTTCTGTAGACTCTGTTTCAGCCGCTGCTGGAATAAAGATTGCGGCACCTAACCTTGATGGTGTTTTGGCTGGTGCACCGTTATATGTAGTTCCAGTTGACGGTCAACCTGAGACGTTTATTAAGCTAGTTTCTGAAGAAGTGGAGAAACTCAGAGTTGCCACTGACATTGAAGGAGTTGTGTTAAAAACTGATGCGTTGGGTTCTCTTGAGGCTATCGCTGAAAGTTTGAAGAGAAACAACGTTCCAATAAGACTGGCGGATGTAGGAGACATTTCTAAACGAGATGTTACAGAAGCAGATGTAGTTAAAGAACACGAACCGCTCTACGGGGTCATCCTAGCCTTTAACGTGAAAACGTTACAGGATGTGGAGAAAGAAGCAGCAGACCGAGACGTTTTAATCTTCAGAAACAACATTATCTATCACCTTATCGACGAGTACTTGCAATGGATGAAGAGCACACAGGAAGAACGTCTTCAAAAAGAACTCGACAGGCTGGTTAGACCAGGCAAAATAAAGATTCTTCCCGGATACGTTTTTAGAAAAGCAAAACCCGCCATCGTGGGAATCGAGGTTTTAGCGGGACAGATCAAACCGAAATACGCGCTTGTTGGAAAAGAGGGAAAGGAAATCGGTGAAATCAAGCAAATTCAAGACCGCGGGCAAGCTGTATCCGAGGCAACTACTGGAATGCAGGCGGCCGTTTCATTAGATAAACCAATTGTGGGAAGACACATCAACGAAGGCGACATACTCCTCGTTAAGGTGCCTGAGAAACACGTGAAAGCTCTACTAACAAAGTTTCAGGACCGTTTGTCATCGGATGAGTTAGACGCTTTGAACGAGCTCGTTGACATTATGAGACGTCAGCTTCCCCTCTGGGCAATCTAAATGATTATGATTAAAGGTTTCCTTCAACTTTCCAGAACTGAAGCCTAGAGTAAACATGTTTGCCGCTTTAGGGATAAACCTTTGCCATTGGGTTTTTTCGTTGCCGTGAAACTTGTGATTTCGCAAGTGATTTTAGGTTCATAGTATTTATTAAGTATCGTTACACAATATATCGTGTCGTTGCGACCATGAGAGTTTGTTAGAGGTCATAATAGTTTGCAACTGAGTGAAAACGGATGAAAACGGAGTCGAAGACGGTAAATAAGAAGAAAATGTCCATGTTCCGAGAAGTCTACCCCATAGACGAGCCCTACGTTTACGCCGCAGTTGTAAGAGACCCAGCCACACAAAAGATACGATATGAGGTGATTGAACCCACCTTACGCGAAAGGGAGAAGAATCAGCTTCGAGAGATCAAAAACATTCTGGTTGAAGAAATAAACATTAGCCTTAAAGACCTTGAAACAAAGGAGAAGGCCAAGGAGTACCTGAAAAACAAGGTTCGAGAGGTCATCCAAAACTATCGCATGAAAGTTACTGAAGAAGCCGTCGACAAGCTCATGTACTACATCGTACGAGACTTCATCGGCTATGGAAAAATCGACCCTCTCATGAAGGACCACATGATTGAAGATGTTTCTGCGGATGGAGTGAACATTCCTCTCTACGTTTGGCATCGAGAGTACGAGTCCATACCCACCAACATTGTTTTCGAACAAGAGGACGAACTAAACTCCTTCGTCATAAGGCTAGCTTATCTTGCTAGAAAACACATCTCCATTGCTAGGCCGATTCTTGACGCGGCTCTCCCTGATGGAAGCCGTGCTCAACTTACCTACGGAAGCGAAATTACTCGAAGAGGTTCAACATTCACGATCCGTCGTTTTCGTGTCGATCCACTCACCATCTCAGATTTGATTTCCTTTAAAACCCTTTCTTCAGACATGGCTGCGTACTTATGGTATGCCATCGAGAACCGAGCATCCCCCCTCGTAGCTGGAGGGGTGGCATCGGGAAAGACAACCATGCTCAACTGCCTATCTATGTTTATAAAGCCTGAGTCAAAGGTAGTGAGTGTAGAGGACACGGCTGAGCTTAACCTGCCCCATGAGAACTGGATTCCCTCAGTTGTACGATCGGGGTTTGGATCTGAAGAGGGAAAGACGGGAGCCATCACGCTGTTTGATCTCTTGAAGACAGCGGTTAGACAGAGACCCGACTACATTATTGTGGGCGAAGTGCGCGGCAAAGAAGCGTACACCCTATTTCAAGCAATGGCTACTGGACACTTAGGTATGAGCACGGTGCACGCTGAATCCGTGAACGCCGTTGTTCACCGCCTAGAATCTGAACCTATAAACATCCCAAGAGCCCTCCTCACCATGATCGACGTTGTTACGATTCAGCTACGAACCGAGATTGAGGGAAAACCAGCCAGAAGAACCCTCACAGTAACCGAGATTGTGGCCATGGACCCTAGGACAAAAGAGCTCTTAACTAACAACGTGTACCGATGGGACCCGAAAAGTGACACCTATTCGTACTCTGGCCGCAGCTACGTCTTGGAGAGAAACATGAAAAAAATGGGTCTCACTGAGGACGCGGCTAAAGCGGAACTTCAACGAAGAAAAGTTGTGTTGGAATGGATGGTGAAAAGCAACGTTCGAAAGTATACTGACGTAGTCTCCGTCATTCGGGAATACTACGCTGATCCAGACCGCGTTTACCGACGTGCAAGGGTGGGAGTGTTATAGGTTTGGCCAAGAAGAAGAACGTCAAAAGAGCGTCAACACACCCTAAGAAGGCGTCTCGTCCAATCCTTTCTCCGATTCTTAGACGATTTCACCACTGGGCTGAAGAAATTCAGCTGGGTAGGAAAAAGCCTTACGTATTTGCTTATCATATAATCGGAGAAAGAATCACTAGGTTTTTGCCCTTTTTCAAAGACTTAAGTGTGAACCTTCGAAAATCTGGAATAAAGATTAGCTTCAAAGCGTACGTTAGCTTTACAATCTTTATGTCCATGCTCGTTTCCGTCTCAATTATGATTTTAATTCCCACCATCCTCATTGTTACCCTTGGTCTCCCCTTTCTTTCCTCCTTTATCTTCGGGCTGGGAGGAAGCTTGTTCGCAGGAGGCATTACCATGACCATTTTTTATGCTTATCCAATTTATCGCGCAGACAATTTGAAGAGAAACTTGGAAAGTGACCTTTCCTTCACAACTGGTTATATGGCAATACTGGCTGGAGCCGGTGTCCCGCCTGACAGAATATTTCGCTCCTTAGCTGAACTCAATGCTCCACCAGCGGTTGCGGATGAAGCAAAAAACATAGTGCGGGATGTGGAGCTCTTTGGAGCCGACATTTTTTCAGCTCTAGAGTCTTCTTCTGATCGTGTTCCCTCTGAAAGGTTTAAAGAATTGCTTGAGGGCTTCATCGCTACGGTTCACTCTGGAGGAGGCTTAACAAAGTATCTAAGGGATCGATCTGGTCAATACATGAAACTAAAGCGCATTGCTCTGCAGCGATTCTCAGACGCCCTTGCGATCCTAGCAGAGTTCTATGTTACCATGTTGGTTGCAGGATCCCTGATTCTAGTAGTTATGCTCGCGGTGATGGCGATACTGGGAGGAGGGACGGGATTGTTTGATCCTCGCCTACTCTTGTATCTACTGGCCTATATCGGCATACCTATTGGATCAGTAGTGTTTCTCATAATCTTAGATATCATTTCACCGAGGAGGTAGACATGCATAAGATTGATAAATGGGAGAAAAAAGTCGCCTGGATTGTGTCCATCATCGTAGGCGCTGCCATACTCGTAACCGCTTGCTTAACGCTTTGGAACAAGCCTCTTTTTGATGAATACCTGTTGCTCGCGGTTTTAATCACAGTTTTTCCTTCTGCAGTGCTGGATTACGTGGATTATCGCTGGAAAAGATCTGTAGATGAATACCTACCCGATCTTTTTCGAAGCCTTGTTCAAGCTCAACAGACGGGAATGCCTCTCCCTCAAGCCTTAGAAGAAGCTTCCAAAAGACGTTATGGACCCTTAACTGAGGAGTTGAAGAAAATGGTGACCCAGATGTCCTGGGGGATGTCCTTTGAAAAGGCTTTGCAATCTTTTGGTGAGCGCGTTGGCACCGCGTTAGTGGGAAGCGCTGTACCGCTTGTGGTTGAAGCTAGTCGGTCTGGGGGACAAGTTGAGAAGGTCTTCGCTCCGACAGGGAAGTTCATACAGTCAACCTTAACGATGGAGAAGGAGCGCCGAACCCAAACACGGCCTTACGTTGCAATTATTTATGTCGCGTTCTTTGTTTTCCTTTTCACCATTATTCTGCTCTTTGATACTTTGTTCGTTCAGGCGGCTGAAGTTTCTACTCTCGGATCTACTGTTCTGACCCCGGAAGAGGCTAGAAGATTTTTCTTTCACATGAGCATGTTCCAAGCTTTCTTCGGCGGTTTGGTGGCTGGAAAAATGGGTGAGGGAACCGTGAGCGCCGGTTTGAAGCACAGCGTTATTCTCTTGGCTTCTGGATATCTAGCCCTCAAGTTTCTGATGTAAGGAGGCATGAGATGTGAGAAAAGTGTTGTGGGATAGGAGAGGAATCACACCAGTTTTGAGCAATGTCTTGTTGATGGCCATCGCAGTGGCAGGTATGTCAATCGCCATAACTGCGACCTATGTTATCACTAACAACCTTCGCGAAAACATGGGTGAACGTTTCATCGTAGAAGATGTGTGGTTCAAGACGGGTGATGAAATTGCGATGTATCTTCGTAATACGGGTAAAACGTCGATCAGAGTAGCCGCGTTATACATGAACTCTACAGTGCAGCCGTCCATGCCGCTTGAATTGGATATAGACAGTCATGGCTGGTTGAATGTCACTTACAGATGGGATTCTGACTCTGTGTACCACGTCAAAGTTGTGACCACTAGGGGGACTCAAGTTGCGGATTATTACAAGTCTCCAGCTTAAGCGAGACCGCCGAGGCGTCAGCAACATAATCGTTGTCGTCCTCAGCCTAGTAATCATCATCGCTGTCACGTCAAATGTGGTTCTGTGGAGCTACCAGATGAACCAGTTAGACTGGGAGAAAATACGGGAAGACGTGAAAATTTCTAATTCTACCCGTATAAGCGCACGCTCTCCTTGGTTCGTTGTTCAGAGCGAATATACGGTGAACAATGGCAGTCGCGTAAACGGCACCTATGAAGATACAAGAGTTGCCGATGATGGAGGGTGGGAAACATTCCAAGAGGAGGAGAACCCTCCAAC
Organism: Candidatus Bathyarchaeota archaeon; assembly: GCA_020348945.1. Taxonomy (GTDB): domain Archaea; phylum Thermoproteota; class Bathyarchaeia; order Bathyarchaeales; family Bathyarchaeaceae. The sequence goes on along the minus strand of CP070759.1, from coordinate 584,046 downwards.
GTACAGGTTGGATGCCAACGGCACCTTCATCATCGATGTATCACCATATTTACTATGGTCTGTTTCAACCGTTGAAATACAATTGAGGTACAGAACCAGCGATGCTGTTGAAAACTGGTACTTGAAGGCCTACAACTGGACATCGAACGCGTTCAGTGACAGCGGTTTCAACTCCACCACGGGTCACACGCCTACAACGGAGTGGGACAACTATACTGTGAATCTCACGGGTCAGTGGCGTAGTTATGTGCAGGACGACGGTACGATGCGCGTGAAAGTTCATGACGAGGGAAACGACGGTGTTGAGACGACTGTTGACATCGATTTTTTGGGTGTGAGGGTCGTAGCCAGCGGGGTTCGATTCACCTTTAGAAATGAGGGAGCTCTAACTTCTCATCTGGTTTCCATGTGGATCGTCAACTCAACTAACCATCAACGTTACGACACAAACATCTTTGTAAACTCGGGACGGACTCTGAATTACACACGCACTGATTTCAGTCTGCCTAGTGGACAATACACGGTTAAGATTGTGACCGAGCGGGGAAACACTGCAGTTTACTCGGGAAGTTAATCTTCTTCGAAAATCTGTATTCTAGGTTCATACAAGTTAAATACGAAAGCCTTGCAGCCTCTTATTAAAGGAAGAAAATGCCTTGGTCAAAAAACTAACCTCCAAAAAGGCAGTGTCGCCAATCCTCGCAACGCTTCTATTAATAGCCATCGCCGTTGCCGCAGCTGTCATAACATACGCCTGGATTACTACTTTCATTAGTTCTCAATCGCAACAAAGCGGAGCGGTTCTCGCCCTCGAAAACACAAGATTTTACCAAGTAGGCTTGACCAAAAACAGGACGGACATAACTATAATGAACACGGGAACAACGAGCGCAAAGATTGCGGCCGTGTACTGGTCGGATTCATCGTTGTTGGACCTCGAAAGACTAACCAATAACGAGCACAACGTCACAAATACCATATTGAATGCGGAATCTAGCATTACAATCACCGTCAAATGGGGAGTTTCAGGAGGAACCATCCTCAGCAACTGGACATCTGGAGAAACATACTACTTTAAAGTCGTCACCGACGCTGGACAACAGCTTCCATTCGCGGCAGAAGCGGCTTAAACCGCCAGCTTTCGAAACACAAAACATTGCGAAGGCATCAGTGAATGGTTCGCCACTGTGTTGATTAGGCTTGCCAAAAAGGGTGCCTCGTAAAACTGTTATTTTATGGAAGCCTTCAGGCCGTCTATTGCCTCTTTGTAATTCTTTGCTTCAATCAGCTTGATCTTGTAGAGTTTTGCCAGTCTCTTCCCGTCTTTACTCATTTTGGGAATTGCAACCAAGCAAGACCTGTCTGGAGCACTGTCGTACACCTTCGCAAACATGGCTATGACAATTTGTTCAGGAACAACATCGCCAGTTGACGCCGCAAGGTCAATTACAGTAATGTTTCGATTTTTTCCGCCGCGGGTAGCCGTCACATCGAACATGTGGCTCGTGCCGGATTTTCCCTTCAAAAAGCCAGGGCTTTTCACTTTGAATCCACTGTCTTCCAGAAACTCTCTTATTGGAGCGACCAAGGTCCAGCTCAACGCTGCTTCCTGCATCACATCCTCGCTCAATTTGTAGGAATATACGTCTTTGTATAGGGCTTCTTCAAACGTGAATTCTCGATGGCAATCACGACAGAAGTGGGACACCACAGGGATGTCAAAACTCTTGTCACACTCGCCGCAGACACACCATGCTCCAGCCTTTACGTAATCTTCATCAAGCTTAGTCAACGTTTTGTGACATTTCGGGCAAACAAGCTTACTCTGTTCATGGAAGCGTTCTTCAGCATCAATGTACCCGCACGAAACGTGCTCAATCAACGAGCTTTTTTCAATTTTAAACGACTTGCAGTAGGGGCAGCAGTAGTGAATGGAAACGTTGGCTGAATCGCAGTGCAGACAACGGACAAACTTGTCAAAGAGCTCTCTTTTCAGAATACCAATCTCAAAGAGTTGCAGCAAAAATTTATTAACACTCGGGGTGTCACCCACGATCTTTTCAACAGCGGGATACGTGTACCCAAACTTAGGGTTGTAAACAGGTTCCAGTTTGCTAAGCTCCCCGCTCATAAACTTGCTGAGAAGCTGCTGGACGCGAGGGTCCCTGTAGAGCTCAGCCCGCTGTTCCTTTGAAGCCTTAGACATTTTCTCTTCCTTCCAACCAGCAATACGGTGAAGCCTAACTATAATCACTTTGGTGAACAATTAATTTATTGCCTTTTCTGTTTAAACCTTTAGCTAAATCTTTCCAAGAAAAATTTTAAAAACACAATAAAAGTTTTTCTAAAGATTAAAAATGACGTGACAATTGTGCCTCAGACAAAGCGAATCATTCACTGTCCTCAATGGGACTTCACCTTCGACATAACCTACGGCAGAAGCTTTGCTTGTTCAGGGTGTCCCTCTCTCGTCCAATGCGACAAGGCAAAGTGTCCAAAGTGTGGACACAAATTTCCTTTGCAAAGTCAACACGGTGATGTTTACTCAAGCCTCCAAAAAAACAAGTTGAAGTTTAAAAGGTAAACATTAGAGAAGTTTCTCTTTAACAAAAGTTATTCAAGCCTGAGAAGCCATATTGTTGAGACAACGAGGGCAAAACTCTTGGTTAACAAAAACAGAAAAGGGAGCAAGCCTAACCGCCTAGTCGTCTTCGACGTTGAGGGTGTGATAATACCGAAAAGGCGCTATCTGCTCTTTGAAGCGACAAGAAGACTAAGTTACTGGAAGACCTTGAAAGTAATGGTAGTAGGCTTTCTCTACGAGGTTGGGGCGCTGTCGTTGAAATCCGCCCTCAAGAGAATCTTCAGGCTTTTCCAAGGCCTCACGGTTGACGATCTCTTCCAGCTTTACAGACGAATTCCCTTAATCCCCGGTGTCGAAGAGGTGTTTAAAAAACTGAAAGACACTGGATATCGAACAGCCCTCATAAGTTCAGGTCTCCCCATATCCTCTGTTGAACATTTGGCGGCTAGACTTAACGCAGACTACGCGTTCGGTTTACAGCCAGAAGTAGTCAACAAACGTTTGACAGGAGAAATCAGCGGCGATGTAATAAAGTCCAACGGAAAAGCACTTGTTCTAAAAAAGATTCTTGAGAGCGAAGAACTGTCGCCTCAAGACTGCGTTGTGGTTGCTGATGATCGAAATAATTTGCCCATGTTCCCGCTCTGCGCTTTGAGGATTGGCTACAACCCTGACTTTCTTGTAAGCATCAAAGCTGACCATGTGTTTAGAGACGCACTGTCTGAGAGCCTACCTCACTTGACGGGAGAAACTTTAGAAACTCCCCACTCTGTTCTTTCAAAAACCGACTTCATACGCGAAACAATCCACATAAGTGGAGCTTTAATTCCGTTCATTAGCATTAACCTAGACCGCTACCTAGTTTTCCTGCTTATACTCCTTGTAACTCTACTCTACACCGCGTCTGAACTCGCCAGAATAAAAGGAGCCCGCGCTCCCTTGTTTTCCACAGTAATCCGCAGAGCAGCGCTCAAACCGGAGCTTCATGAGTTCGTCACCGCCCCCATTCTTTTCGCCCTAGGCATAATGGTTCCGCTGATTTTTTTTCCTGTCCCCATCAACTACGCGTCCATCATGATACTTGCGTTGGGCGATGGCCTTGCTACCCTCTTCGGAAAGAAATTTGGAAGAACCGTGTTTCCCTTTAACAAAGGAAAACGAGTGGAGGGTTCACTTTTTGGTTTCCTGTTTGCCTTCTTGGGCGCTCGACTCTTCGTAAGTCCGGTTAAAGCGTTGGTAGGCGCTGCTGTAGGGATGCTTGTGGAATTTTTACCCATACCCGTCAGCGACAACCTAGCTGTACCCATAGTTTCCGGGCTGATAATGACTATAATTCCGTGAACAGGCAAGATAGAGATTTCGTGAGGAAATGCCTAATAAGAAGATTGATATTTCAATGTTGTCTTAGTAAAGCAGTGTGTAATAGTTAAACGCAGAACGTGAGTCGAGTCGGTGAGTCACCATGTCTACAAAGAAAAGTTGGAAACGTTTAATCTTCAGGTGGAAAGTTCCGAAGGGGTTCACTGCCATAGTGTTGTTCTCAGCGCTGGCTCTACTTATTGAATACGTTTTGGTCAGTTTCTTCATGTCTTTCGGGTTAACAGACAAAACTCCGCTTACAACAACCTTTCAGTTTCCCCTAACTCAATCACTTTTCACCATAACCATCAGCCCACTTCTTCACCTCACACCATTCGGAGTAATCGTTGCTCTAGTTTCAAGCTGGACATACCTCACGAAGCACATGGCTGTGGCGCCACGCAGAGCCAAGCCCGTTAAGAAACCGCTAAAAATTCGAAAGAAAAGGCTTTCCAAGAGAATTGGCAGAAAATTTCGGAAGATCAACCGTGGTCTTAAGTCTTTTTATCGACGGTTGAGCACCGCGGTTCTTCGAGTTCCCGGCATCTCATACGTGTTGAAGCGGCGTTTTTTCGCTAGAGCCGCTGTTAAGAGCGCCGTAAGCATTGTCATCCTCTTTCTAGCGTCCTTTCTTGCACTGTACATTCTTGGATATCCGAAGTCAACCTACGATGCGATTGTTAAGCTCTATGAATCGAGTCCTCCCTTCTACGGGTTCGTGTTAAAGACAGCTGAGGTGGCTCAAGGAATAGCTCAGGCTTTATCTCCAATAGGATGGATAGCCTCTGCTATTAACAACGGGTTGCGCGCAGTAGCGCCCGGCTTCAGAAGCGCCCTCGAGAACTTCGGGGCTTCAACAACTGGACCAATAACTAAACTCGACCTCGTGGGGAGATACGTCCTTTGTCAAAACCTTGCAGCGTGGATCTCCGCTACCACCGCTTTGACATATGGATGGTACACGCGTTTGTACCGCCGAAAATCGCGGTAAACTCTTTTTCTTAACTAACCTTAATAGCGTGAAATGGTGGTGGCCACGGAATGGCGGATCGTCCGAGGTTTGGTCCAGCTGGGTTTCCTCCTCCGTTTAAAGAACTCAAGCTTCCAGTGGACGAGTTTCCTAAATTCCTCCGGAACGAGGAGCTGGACGCCTTTGAATATCAAGCGGTTCGGTGGGGAGCTAAACCTCAAATGAAACGGGAGGTGGCGGAAAAACTTGGAGTTAACGCCAGAGAAAATGATGTGTGGCTGACGGTTCACGGGTCCTACTTCCTCAACTTTTGCGGAAAAATGGAGATAATAGAAGCAAGCAAGAACCGTTTAATCGCTTGTGTGACAGCTGCTGACTGGATGGGTGCACGTCTAGTGGTGTTTCACCCAGGATATTATGGTAAGAAACTTCCAAGGGAAGCTCTTGAGCTGTGTGTGAAAGCGATCGGCGATGTCGTAGAGTCAATGAGGTCACTTGGAATAGCCGACGTAAATCTTGGACTTGAGACAGCTGGGAAACTCTCGCAACTCGGAAGTTTGGACGAAGTGTTAACGCTTTGCGAAAGACTTGATTCAACGAAGCCGGTAATCGATTGGGCTCATATTCACGCTAGAGAAGGAGGCAAGATGAAAACAGCAAGCGATTTTAGAGGAGTGATAGACGAGATTGAAAAACGACTTGGGAGTAACGCTGTGAGAAACTTGCACTGTCACTTTGCGCGGGTGGAATTCACGGAAAAGGGAGAAAGGCGTCACCATATTCTGGATGAGATTGAGTATGGACCTGACTTCCATCACCTCGCAACCCTCATAGTAGAGCTCGATTTGAAAACTGTGATAATTAGTGAGAGTCCAATCTTGGATATAGATGCTCAAAAGATGCGAGACATGGTGTTGAAGGAGTTGGAGGGAAAAGAAGACTCTAGTATGCCCTTTGAAAAGTGAGCTTATTTTCGTCTGCTTCATTTTGCTTTTCTTTGGCGCCTCGTTATTCTTCAGATCCGTAGTGGCTCTTTTGTTTTCAGCTTTGCTAACATTTCTAACAGCAAAGGTTATCAAAGAAGAGGAACATCTTGCCAAACAATATGGCGACGCATATAGAGAATACATGAAAAAAGTACGATGGAAACTGATTCCAAAAATATGGTAGAAATCAGTGTTTAACTTCATCTTGTTTGATGCACGCTTTATACCACAATCCTTAAGAACTACCCTCTTTATGAACAGTTAACCGATTAGAGGGTGAAAACATGTCAAATGAAGAACCAACTGAAAGTGCAGAACTCATAAAAGTAGAAAAATTAGCTCCAAGGTCAAGAGAAGTGAACATCATCGTAAAAGTGGTTTCCAAAAGTGAAGTTAGGAACGTCACAGGAAGGGATTACAGTGTACGCAAAGTTACAGACGCCTTGGTCGGAGACGAAACAGGATGCGTGTACATGACACTCTGGGAAGACAACATAGACAAAATAAACGAAGAAGCCACCATACGCATCACTAACGGCTACGTAAACCTGTTCAGAGGAAACATGCGTTTAAACATTGGAAGATACGGCAGTTTCGAAATCCTAGAAGAATCTCCCATAGCGAAAGTCAACACGGAGAACAATTTGTCTGACAAACGATACGAGCAGGAAAGACGCTACCGACCTAGATATGGTGGAAGAAGAGACTACCAGCGAAGAAGAACATATTAAAAGTTCTCAATATTTTTACTCAAAATATATCCTCGCTGAAATCCCAGTTACCTAGACAACAAATTTCTGTAAACCAGAACTGATATGCACTCGCTGACAACATATGCAAAGACGGTTTTTTACTCATAAACATATTAACATGTTTAACTTCGTTTTAAACTAATCTTTTTATCCTGAACTAGTGAGGTGGAAATCTGATTTACTTTGCGAATTTCCTCGGATTCCTTTTGAACCTTTTCTTGCACGTTACACTGCAGAAATAATATGTTTCTCCTTGAAACTTGATCTTGAATCTAGCTGTGTTTTCGTCCAGAACTATGCCGCACACAGTGTCTCTAGGCATTATCTCATCCTTCACCCTACATAATTATGAACGCATATAGGTAAGCTTTCTGCTTATTATGGTTAATGGTTCTATAGCTTTTCGATCTTTTCAAAAGGTATCTCTAAAACATAAAACGCCTTCTGTCGAAGACGCCGAATTGTCCACTTCCATTGATCGTCAACTGACGTTCGAATTTAACGAGGTGAAAAAAGGCTACGTGCGAGATTGTTTAAAAGTGTCTAGGAGAAAAATCAAAGGGTCACAAACGCTAAAAAATTTCGCCTTAAGTTTTTAGGTATCCTTTTCTTCTTAGCCATTCAGCTTGGTTTCT
>CP070759.1:573035-576660 GCA_020348945.1 Candidatus Bathyarchaeota archaeon | reverse complement strand
TTAAAAAGCGACACCGTTACTCTCCCCACTGAAGAGATGCTCGAGGCTATAAGAAATGCCAAACTTGGAGACGATGTGTTCCGAGAAGACCCCACTGTTAATAGGCTGGAGAAGATGGCCGCCCAGAAAATGGGGAAGGAAAGCGCTTTACTGGTTACCAGCGGCACCCAAGGCAACCTAGTGTCCATTTTGACACACACAAAAAGGGGAGACGAAGTAATTCTCGAAGCTGACTCACACACATACAATTTCGAGACTGGAGGCTTATCCGCCATCGGAGGGATCTTAGCCAAACCCACAAGGGGAAGGATGGGTGTGCTTGACCCAAGGGATGTGGAAAAGGCGATCAGCCCAAAGGGCATCCACTATGCTGAAACAACGCTTGTTTGCATAGAGAACACTCATAATTTAGCTGGAGGTATCGTGGTCTCTCCTCACCAGATAGAAGCAATCTGGAAAGTAGCCAAGAAACACGGCCTAATGGTGCACATGGATGGGGCTAGAATATTCAACGCTGCAATAGCCCTGAATGTCGATGCCAAGGACTTGACGAGACACGTTGACTCCGTCATGTTCTGCCTCTCCAAAGGATTAAGCTGCCCCATAGGGTCCATCGTGGCTGGAAGCCAAGAATTCATAGAGAAGGCGAGAAAGTGGAGGAAAATGCTTGGAGGCGGGATGAGACAGGCGGGAATTGTCGCGGCGCCGGGAATAATAGCTCTAGAAAAGATGGTTGATAGGTTAAGAGACGACCATAGAAATGCTAGGGTTTTGGCTGAGAAGCTGGCGAAAACGGAGGGGATTTCAGTAAACTTGGAAACTGTTCAAACTAACATAGTTATATTTGATGTGAGTGATCTGGGAGTGACATCCGCTGAGTTTGTACAGAAATTAAGTGAGCACGGTGTAAAATCTCTGCCCAGAGAAGAAACGACTATAAGAATGGTAACTCACAGGGGGATAGAAAGAGAAGACATAGAGTACACGATGGAAGCTATAGATAAGGTAGTTAACTCAATACGGAAGCACTGACGTATAGAAAAATCCAAAAATAGTGGCGGATTAGTTTATAAGTGCAATTGCATAAAAATTGCTTTGGTGTGTTTATGTCTTTGGAAGTTGAGGATGTCATGGTCGAGGAAGTGGTGACCATAGACGAGAAGGTAACGGTGAAGGAAGCCGTGGAACTCATGAACAAGCGGGAAATCGGGTGCTTAATCGCGATGAGAAAAGGAAAACCCTCTGGAATATTAACTGAAAGAGACCTCCTCAAACGAGTTCTAGCCGAGTCTAAGAACCCGAAAGAAATTAAGGTCTTGGAGGTCATGACAAAACCCCTTGTGGTGGGAAAGCCTAACATGGATGTGGAAGACGCTGCAAGGCTGATGTTCAAAATGAAAATTAAGAAGCTTCCCGTAGTGGATGATGGAAGGCTCGTGGGGCTTATGACTTTGACAGATCTTGTTCGTGTTCAGCCTCAGATGATCAGCATAATCAAAAAGCTTTCTGCTAAAGAGGTTGCTCCAAAGCGAATGAAGAAAGTCATTGAATATTACATAGCATAAAGTTTAATTAACGCTGGGCGTAAGGGCTAAAAGCCATGTAAATCTTTGGGCACTATGGAGGTAAATTCAATAATCATTCCTGTTCGTTGTTTCACCTGCGGTGGTTTGATAGGCGACAAGTGGGAAGACTTTGCTAGAAGAGTGAAGGGAGGAGAAGATTCAGGGATGGTTTTAGACAGGTTGGGAGTGAAGCGGTACTGCTGCCGCCGTATGCTCCTGTCCCACGTAGAAATCATCGACGAGATTCTCAAATTTTACGAGGAAGCAGAAAAGAGGAAACTAGGTAAGCAGCTAGAATGAGGTATGGTAACGCCTTGTCCACCGTTATCGAAGACATCACCGCCCGAAAAATTTTCAACAGTCGCGGAGAGGAAACATTAGAAGTTGATGTAACAACCACAGCTGGATTTGGAAGAGCTGCTGCCCCATCCGGTGCCAGCAGAGGAAAAGCTGAGGTGGTGCCCTATCCAGAGGATGGGGTGAGTCAGGCGATTAGAAAAGTTGAGGAACTCATTGCCCCAGAGTTAATCGGTGTGAACGCGGAAGAGCAGGAGCAAATTGACTTTCTCCTTCACGAAATCGATGGAACTAAAGACTTTAGGAACATAGGCGGAAACACGGCTTACTCTGTTTCATTAGCCACTGCAGACGCTGCTTCTTCCTCTTACGGCATACCACTTTTTCAACAGCTAGCTGGATACCTCGCGAGCGAGCTTCCCTATCCGCTGGGAAATGTTTTAGGCGGGGGAAGCCATGCGCATGGAAAAACACCGGACATACAGGAGTTTTTGGTTCTTCCCCTCAAGGCAACATCTTTTTCAGAAGCAGCGAAAGCCAACGTTCTGGTTCATAGGAAGGTGGGTTCGCTTCTTAAGAAGTCGGGTGGAGCCTTTACTGGTGGGAGGGGAGATGAGGGAGCTTGGGCGCCTAGTATGAAAAATGAGGATGCTTTTGAGATTATGGTGAAGGCTTGCGAAGAGGTTTCTGAGGGATTTGGGGTGAAGTGTGGGGTGGGTGTGGACATGGCTGCCTCTACTTTGTGGAATTCTAAAGAGAAATGTTATGTGTATGCTCGGGACGGGATTGAAAGGAATGTTGGGGAGCAGGTGGATTTCGTGTTGCGGCTGATTAAGGATTATAATTTGGTTTACGTTGAAGACCCCTTTCATGAGGAAGACTTTGAGAGTTTTTCAGAGCTAACGAAAAGGGTTAAGAAGTGTCTTATCTGTGGGGACGATTTGTTCGTGACGAATAAACAGCTATTAGCTCAGGGTGTTAGAGTTGGCGCTGCAAACGCTGTTATCATAAAGACTAATCAGGTGGGAACCCTCTCAGATTCTTGGGAGGCTACGAGAATAGCTAGGAAAGCACAGTACGTTCCTGTTATGTCTCATCGGTCTGGGGAAACGACGGACGTGCATATTGCCCACTTAGCCGTGGCGTTTCAATGTCCCGTCATTAAGGCTGGTGTGATACCTGGAGATAGGGCTGCGAAAATCAACGAGCTCATACGAGTGGAAGAGGCGCTTGGAGATAGGGCAAAAATGTCTGTCTTACCGTTGTAGGAGGAAAGTTCATGTTGGAAGAGAAAAAAGGGAGGAAACGATTTTGAGTGAAGAAGAACTTCTGTTGCCCCAAGACACTTTGCTGTCAGCGGGAATCCACATTGGCACTAGAACAAAAACTACCGATATGCTTCCGTTCATCTACCGCATTAGACCCGACGGATTGTTCGTTTTGGACGTGAAAAAAACTGATGATCGCATACGGGCTGTCGCTAAATTCCTCGCCCGCTTTGATCCATCTAAAGTTGTGGCGGTGGCGGCTAGATTGTATGGGCGTGATCCTGTTAGGAAGTTTTGTGAAGTAACTGGGGCGATTCCGGTTATTGGACGTTTTATTCCAGGGATGCTTTCTAATCCGATTTATCCGAAACGCATTGAGCCGGGGGTTGTGATCGTTTCTGACCCTAAGGCTGATGCGCAGGTGGTGAGGGAAGCTTCTATTATGGGTATCCCTGTTGTAGCGCTCTGTAGCACCGACAATGAATTTCGTGATGT
>CP070759.1:553420-572935 GCA_020348945.1 Candidatus Bathyarchaeota archaeon | reverse complement strand
ATGTGGAATGCGGAAGACCTCGAAATCTCCGAGGAGAAGGTGGGAAAGGCTGGTTCAGCGGTTCAGGTAATGGATGTTCTTGCGCCGAAGATGGAGAGGAAAAGGATTGTGATAGAGGCTGAAACTGTTGAGGAGATAGCGGAAAATCTGGTTAAGGCTCTGATTAAAGAAGGTGTGTTGGAGAGGTGAGCTTGATGAGTGAATATCATGGTGTTTGGGTGTTCTCTGAAAACAAGGATTTAATGCTTGAGCTTCTTGGAAAAGGAAGCGAACTGGCGGACAAGCTGCAAACGGAACTGGTAGCAGTGCTATTGGGGCACGAAGTAGGTGATCAAGCAAACGAGCTTATGGCACATGGAGCGAATAAAGTTTATGTGGTGGATCAGCCTGACTTCAAGAGCCTTCATGTTGACTCTTACACGAGTGCATTAACCAGTTTAGTCAACCAGTACAAGCCTGAGATTTTTTTGATAGGTTCAACGAAAAGGGGAAAAGAATTGGCTTCAAGGCTTGCCACTAGGCTGGAAACTGGGTGTGTATCTGATTGCACAGAGTTATGGATTGACGCGAAGGGTGGGCTGTTGATGAATCGTGTAGTCTATGGATGAAACGCTATAGCCACAGAGACCTGCAATACGAAACCTCAGATAGCAACTGTGCCTCCGAGAACCTTTGATAAACTGGAGCGCAAGGACGTAAAGGGCGAAGTTGTTAAAGTGGATGTTGAAGTTGAGGAGCCGAGAACGGAAATTCTTGAGACGAAGGAAATAGAGGCAGTGAAGGTTAAGTTGGAAGAGGCAAAAGTGATTGTTGCTTGTGGGCGTGGGGTTGAAAAAAAGGAAGACATTAAAATTTTTGAAGAGTTGGCAGAGACTTTAGGCGGACTAGTTGGGTACACGAGACCGTTATGTGAAGATCGAAGATGGTTTACAGAATGGATTGGACTCTCCGGTCATTATGTTAAGCCAGCCCTCTACTTTGCTTGCGGCATTTCAGGAGTGATTCAACACATAGCTGGAATACGTGACTCTAAAATTATTGTAGCTATCAATAAGGACCCAGAAGCACCTATCTTTGAAATTGCTGACTACATGATTGTGGGCGACATCTATGAGGTGGTGCCTGCTTTGTCAGCTGCCTTTAAAAAACTAACATAACCTCTGAACATTTCTATTTATGACGTGAAAACGTGTAAAAAAGCGTTTATCATCTAACATCAACACACGAGAAAAAGAAAGGGGAAGAGATTATTTATAGGGTACGAACTCTCTTCCAAGCAGTTCTCTTCCAATGACTATTCTCTGGATGTTTATGGCGCCTTCAGCTCCAACACAGTAAGACATTAATCCCCTATACGCCATTTCAAGAGGGCACTCCTTAGTGTACCCCCAAGCCCCAAGCCATATCATAGCAGTTTCAGCGCACTTAAGCGCATGCCAAGGAGCCAATAGCTTACAGTAAGAAATCCACTTAGCAAGTTCAAGGGACTTCATCTTCCCCTTTTCACGCTGATCAACCATCCACGCTACCTTGTAACATAACGTCCGTATTGCCTCGTTCTTCGCGTAAAGGTCAGCCAGCTCAAACTGAATTCCTTCGAATTTACCTATGGGGCGACCGAAAGCTTTGCGTTCTTTAATGTATTCCATGCCAATTTCAAGCACGCGTTGAGCAACTCCCACTGCACTACATGAAATTAGAATTCGGGCATTATCAAATCCTTCCATTGTAGGGTAAAATCCCTTATCCACCTCGCCCACCACATATTCGTCTGACAACCTAACATCCTTCATTGTAAAGGCCCCACACGAAAGCGCCATCCTACCCATGTCATCGTATCGTTTAGATATTTCAACTCCTGGTGCTTCAAATGGTAAGAAGAAACCAGTCATGTTTCTATGGGGTTTCCCAGGAGGAGCTGGCCCTGATCTGGCTAGTATCCAGAAACCGCCACCCCACTCTTTGCATTCTTCGGTACCGCTAATATACGCCTTTTCTCCATTAAGTATCCATTCGTCTCCTTCTTTCTTGGCTGTACATTTGAACGCGGCAACGTCGGAGCCGCCTCCAGGCTCAGTCGTCGCAATGCCCACAAATTTTTCGCCTCTTATCGCAGGCTGAATATACTCTTTTCTAACCTTCTCTGAACAATATTTGTCAATGTCATGGCCCCATCCTCCCTCAACAACTTGAAAACCTGCTGGAATTGCTATGGTGACGTCTGCGTACCCCATTTCCTCAGCTATAATACAGGCACTTACCCAGTCCAGTCCGGCTCCCCCATGCTCTTCCGGAACGGTTGGAAGAAGAATGCCTAGATCTGCCATTCCCTTAACGGTCTCGCGGGGAACCTGTTGTTTGGTGTCCATTTCCCTGACCTTTTCTATGGGCAAGTTTTTCGCACACCACTCCCTCACAGATTTCTTAATCAGTTCCTGCTCTTCAGTAAAGCCAAAATTCACCAATTTTTTTTCCACCCCTTTGAAAGTCCAGTTTCATATGTTATAGAATCACGCAATATAAAGTTTGATCATTCAATTAAAGCCTTAACTTGGATTGTTGTTCGAATATTTTATTTTAAGGCTCAAGTACTTTATTATGTGAGGCGCGCTTATCCCATGAAACGTGTGAAACCTGTTCAACGTAGATGTGCTTTTTTCGACGTAGATGGAACTCTGCTTGAAGGATTCATCATCCAAAGTTTTCCTCGTTTTCTGGCTGATAAAGGTTTCATAGAAGCTGCTTATCCGAATAAGATAGATAAGATAATCTCTGATTACCATTCTGGAGAAGCTGCTTATCGGGAAGTTGCAGAGGCTGTACCTAGTTTCTATGCTTCAGCATTGAAAGGTAGACAGATGAATGATGTTAAAACTTGGGCTAGAAAATTCATGAAGGCTTACCTTCCTAAACAGATATTTCCCTATTCTAAACAACTGATTCACCATGTACGTAATCTGGTAGATGTTACGATTGCAATTTCTGGTTCTCCTCTCGAGGCTGTGAAAGAAATTAGAGAGTTGGGATTTGATAGTGTAATTGGAAGCCTTTTTGAGGAGAAAAATGGTATCTATACAGGGAGGGTTATAGCAAATCTCATTTTAGGAGAAGAAAAAGCCGAGTTTGCTAGGAAAATCTGTGAAGAATTAGATGTAGACTTTTCGAGAACTGTAGCTTTTGGAGATACCGATCAAGATGAGGCTTTATTGAGCATGGTCAGTCTCCCCATAGCCATAAATCCCAACAAAAGACTGAAAGACATATGTACCTCAAGAGGTTGGAGATCGCTAGAGAAAGAAGACTTGAACGATTTAAACAAAGGCATTAAGTGGTTAAAACATAAAATAAAATCCCTATGACAATGATCTAAGATTCATTTAAAATTGTTGTTAGCCTATTTTTTCTAAGAGTTTGTCTACAGGACTTCGATTAAGATGTAAACCCAATTTTTCCTCCTCGATTCCCATGGCGAGTCCCAACAGTTGAGTGTAATATAGAACTGGAAGGTCAAGTTTGCTCCCAACAGTGGACGCCACGGCTTTCTGTCTTTCATCAAACATCATATGACATGCTGGACAAGTAACAACTACTCCATCAAAGCCACGGTCTTGAATCGCCTTTAATTTTAACCCAGCAAAAGTGAAAGCAGCGTCGTGATGCGACCAAAGGAGTAAAGACCCACAGCAGTCCAACTTCTCAGGGTATGCCTCACTTCTTGCCCCTAACCACCCGATCAAATCATCAAGGTTCCTAGGGTTCTCAGGATCGTCAGTCCTTTCGATACTGCTTGGCCTGATGGCGTGACAGCCATAGTGAGAAGCTAATTTTAACTCGTTAAGCGTCTTTTTCGTCAACTTTTGTATGTACTCCTTCTTTACAACATTGCATAGCAGATCGGTGATGAACCGCATACGAATAGTCCCCGTATATTCGAGTCCTTCATCTTTCAAAAGAGAGTTTATTTTCTCCTGTAACTTTTCATCTCGCCTTAGATAATGCATGGCTTCGGAAAAGGAAAGACGACAGCCACTACATGGAACAAGTAGAGTCTTCAGCCCCGTTTTCTCTGCAATAGCGAGGTTTCTCGCCGCCAGATAAAGAAAAGCATTCATGTTCACGCTCATAATGGGAGTCCCACAGCATGAAACATCTTCTAAATCAACAAGCTCCACTCCAAGCCTCGGCAAAACTTCCCTAACAGACAACTCATAAGCATATTGTGCATTCGGAATAACGCAACCCCAGAAAACTGCCGTCCTCAACCAATAACACCTCTAAGAAGTTCCCAACGCCTTCAAGAACGTGGCTTTAAATTTCTCGCTTGGCTTAGGAAGCTTAGGCAACCCCAGTTTGTCGCGACTATATTTTTCCAGTTTGCGCGTTATGGCTTCCCGCGGTGTCAAAATGAAACCAGTTTCAAGGATCATGCTTACGTTTTTAAGATGTCCCTCTGGGATTTTAGCCTCCATTTCCACGGCTAGGTTCCTTAACGCAAGAATTAAGTCAACAGGCGCTACTTCTTGGGGACACCTTTCTTTACATTTTAAACACATAGCACAAGTCCATATAATGCCGGAGTTAACCACATCCTCAATGAAACCAAGTTTAGCTAGATTTACGATTTCGTGAGGCTTAAGTTCCAACATTTTCATCGCTGGACATCCACTTGTGCAGCGAATACACTGAAAACAATTGTAAGGTTTATGCTCACCAATTTTTTCTAACACTTTTAAACGAAGCTTCGAATCAGGTTTCTTTGTTGTCATTAAATCAGTTATGGTCATATCTTTGAAACGTGTGGGAACTAGGACTTATAGGTATCGTTATAAAGGGCACGAAAAGATTTCTTAATCTAACCGTCTACTATGGGAGACGGATAATGGATGACAAATAAACATTCAGTACTGATAATAGGCGGAGGAGTCGCTGGGCTTCAAGCCACCTTAGACCTAGCGAGAGTTGGCTTTAACGTTTATTTGGTCGAAGTGAAACCTCGCATAGGAGGTCATGCTTCATTACTCCACAGAACATTTCCAACACTAGAAAACGGCGAAGAATTGACGAAAAAACTATTCCAAAACGTTATTAAACACTCGAATGCCAAGATTCTCCCATATTCTGAAATTGAAAAAGTTGAAGGCTCCATAGGGGACTTCAAAGTCAAAGTGTTAAAGAAAGCGAGATATGTGGATGAGGAGAAATGCACGGCTTGCGGTGAATGCGAAAAAGTCTGTCCAGTTACGGTTCCCAAGGATTATGAAATGGGAATCGGCTTTAGGAAAGCTGCATACCTTCCTTCTCCACACCCTGTTCCACCTAAACACCTGATCGATCCACAGCATTGCCTCTACTTCAAGGATGGCTCATGTCATGCTTGCAGAGACGTTTGCCCAGAAAACGCAGTTGTCTTTGAGCAAAAAACGGAAGAAGAAATACTTGATGTAGACGTTATTATTGTCGCAACTGGCTTCAAACCCTACGATGTCACAAAAGAAAGCCAGTACAAGCACGGCGCTTACAGAAATGTGATAACGGGAATCGAGTACGAAAGATTGTGCAATCCTAATGGACCTACTGGTGGAAAAATTGTGAGAATTGATAACAAGGAAAAGCCGAGCAGCGTAGGGTACATATTATGTGTCGGTTCGAGGGATGAGCAAAACCACGGCTATTGTTGCAGAGTCGGATGTATAAACGCTTTAAAACACGCTTATCTCTTAAAGAAACAATATGGAAGTGAAGTGGAAGCCTACATTTGCTATATTGACATGCGAACAATTGGTAAAAAAGCAGAAAAATTCTATCGAAACATCAGAGAATCAGGAGTTAACTTCATTCACGGCGAACCCTCTGAAATCAGAGAGCTTCCAGACGGATCGTTAACCATCGACGTTTATGACCAAGCAACTTCAAAACTACTTTCCATAACAACGGATTTAATTGTTTTAGAAGCTGAACTGGAGCCTGAAGTCGACCTCCAAGAAAAACTCAAGATACCTCTCAACGATGACGGTTTTTTCAAAGAAGTTCACCCTCAACTTGCAGCGAACGAGACGCCCATCCAAGGAATATTTTTAGCAGGGGCAGTGCAGGAACCGATGAACATAGCCGAAGCCTTAGTACGTGCATCCGCTGCAGCCACAAGAGCGTTCATATCGATTCAATAGTTTTGTCTGTTAAGTTTGTGGACAATAAGACTCTAAAAGTTTGTTCACTTTAGAGACAGTTAAAATAGCTAAAAATATTGAGCCCAAAAAGAGAACTACTTTGTATTCTGATGGAATGGTGAAAAAAATGATGGTTAATCCAGCGATTGTTATTGCACCTGAAGTAATCAACAACTTCTTTATATTAGATCGTCCAAATCTCTGAATTGTGTTTCTTATGTTTGTTTTTTTGTCAACATTGAAGTCTCTAAGTTCAAAAAAGATTTCTATCATTAATGAAAAGGGGATAATTATCATTAAGAAAGGAATAAGGAACAAGTCAAAAGAGCGGAATGTCAAGTATGTTATGAAAAATTGAAGGACACCCAAACAAATTACATGCGCAATCAAATCTACAAAAGGCATAGATTTGAATCGCACAGGTTTCCATGAATAAAAAAATCCTATCAAAGCCAAGGCTAAACCGAAGAAAAAAACTAAGGGACCTATAATTAATAGTAAAAACAGTCCAATTAGTAGAAGCAAGAAACTGATCAAGTATCCTTGTGTTTTTGTTAAATCGCCGTTAGCAATAGGATTTCTTTTTCTTTTTTCTAAAATATGGTAGTCATCAACGGCATCTTCTACATCATTAAACGCGTACACGAAGGCTGTGAGAAAGAGATTAGCCAAGAAAACTATAACCGTTCTAGAAGAGAAAAGATTTTGCGGGGAGATCAGAAATATCAGGGCAATAATAGAAAATAGGGTTAGCAAGTACGCCTTTATTCTCGTTAATCTTGCCAAAACTTGTATGTGCATGAGCATAATTCTTCCTTAATAATTTCAGGGTTAACGTTAAATGTTTTATGTGCATGCACATAACATATACTAGCTTGGGAGAGTGACTTTGGCTGAATCCTTTAGTTTCAGCGATAATCCCTACATTGAATGAAGAGGATTACTTAGAAAGATGCTTAATTTCACTGAAAAACCAAGAAGGCTACGATAATTTTGAGATAATAGTCGTTGATGGCGGAAGTTCAGACGATACAGTGAAAATCGCGAAAAAATACGCAAATAAGATTATAATTTCTCAAGAAAAAAGCCCGAGCATTCAAAGAAACTTAGGAGCAAAAATAGCAATGGGCGACATATTGGCATTCATCGATGCTGACACAGTTGCATCAAAATTTTGGCTGAAAGGCATCGTAAAGACTTTCCAAGATCAAAGTATCACCGGCGTGACAGGCCCTTTGCTTCCCCTAGAAAAAATCAAAAGACTGTATCTTTACAACTTGGCAAATACCCTTCAAAAAATTCTAGTGAAAATCCATTATCCTGTGTTCTGGGGCGCTTCCTGCGCATTCAGAACCAATGCTTTCTGGAAGATTGAGGGATTCGACGAAAAGTTGCTCACTTCAGAAGATCATGACATTTCTTTAAGGATTAAAAAAATAGGTAAGGCTGTTTTTAATGATAACATTCTGGCATTTACTTCTCATAGGAGATTTCTTGAAAGTGAAAGAAGTGCGTTTTCCCTTTATATGAAAGATATTGTAGAGTATTTTTTTCTTAGGAAAATAAGAACGTTCAGCATGCGCTTTAAGATTAAAAAATGAATGTGCACAAGAATGAAAGTTGCAAAAACATGAAAAAAGAAGGTTTTGTGGGGAATATCTTCACGCTCTGTTTTTATATGCATAGCGACATAAACATTGATTTGAAATGCTCGCCCATGAAAAACATAAACCTTCATGCAAAGTCTGGATTGAATATGAAGGGAAACCCATCCTCGGGAAAGGTGGAGCCGAGATTCTAGAGGCCATAAGAAAGGAAAAGTCCATATCCGAAGCCGCTAGGAAAACAGGGATGTCGTACCGATACGTGTGGAACTACCTAGCAAAGATGGAGAAAGCATTGCGAGAACCCGTTGTTCAGACGCACAAGGGTGGAAGGGCTGGTGGAGGAGGGGCGAAACTAACCAAGCTCGGGGAAAGCCTGTTAAAGGAGTACAGGAGGGTTGAGGGCTACGTGGGTGATATTTTAGGTGACGAAGAACACTGGGAGGCGGTTGGATTGAAAATTAGCGCAAGAAATCGGTTGAGGGGCATCGTCAAAGAAGTGAATAAGGGAGCCGTCGCCGCGAAAGTTAAGATTGAAATCGAAGCACCAGTTGTGGTGACGGCGCTCATATCCAGAGAGGCTGTTGAGGAACTGGATATTAAGCCTGGAGACAGAGCGGAGGCTGTGATCAAGGCAACCGAAGTTATGGTTGCAAAAGAGTCTCAACGTTGATTTCGAAGACTTTCAATTTGTTCTGGAGAGAGTAGCCTACGCCCTTGAAGAAATATTCCGATTTTTGACTTTCAAAGTACAATAAATCTTAAGGGAAGCAGAGTAAAAAGGAAAAGATAAAAACCATAGAATGCAGGACGATCAAAAGAAAATTAAGGCGGAGCAACCAGTTTGGCGCACTTCAGTATCACGAGGTTTCTCGATTCAGCGTCCTCCAAGTCCAGCGTTAGATATGCACTCTATTTAAGCGCGATCACTTTCTTCTTTGCGTTAATTCTGATCCCGCCAATTCTGGGAATATTTCTCAAATGGAACACCATGGCAGAGACCTTTCAGCATCCCAGCTTGATGTCCAGAGCAACAGCGGCAATCTATGCATCCTTCGCCATCGCCATCTTTGTTTCAATCATCGACGTGGTTGCTGGGTTACCCGCCGCCTGGCTCATTTCAAGAGAGAGATACAGATGGCTAAACGTCCTCGACACTTTTGTTGACATACCGTTCATAATACCCACCGCAACTCTTGGTTATTCGTTGCTTCTATTCTGGAGTAGCCCTGAAGGCATCTCTTCCCTTTTCGGAGACAGCTTTGTGTCGCCAGGTTGGCTTCTTGTTATTTTGCTCCATTTTGCATTTTCCTATCCTGTCGTGGTTAGAGTAATGGTTGGGGCGATCCTCGACTACAAACGAGAATATGAAGAAGCAGCGAGAACCTTGGGTGCTCCACCCTTCACCGCAGACAGAACCATTACGCTTCCCATTTTGAAAAGATCATTAATAGCATCTTTTACGCTGGCGTTTGCACGGTCAATTTCTGAAACCGGAGCAACCATGATGGTTGCGGGAGCTTTCGAAAACGGGCCAATTTTCATTCATAATCTTAAAACAGCTCAAGAACTTGGCTACGAAGGCGCCTTAGTGTTTGTCAGCTTCATATTGATAGCCATTTCTTGCCTGATTTTTGTAACAATTAGGCTATTGGGTCCAAGACTGAAAATGCCCATTAAGAAAGTTTGGCTATCAACTGAAAGAAAACTAAGCGGTTCGAAAGTAACAAACTTGAGAAACGGCTTATCGCTTCTAGTGTTCTTCCTTTTAATTCTCATTCCTTCGCTTTTCGTTGCCCTCCCAGCAGTCTATGCCATCATAAACGGAACGCTAAACGAGGCGGTAGCGGGCGTGGGAAATTGGCAAGGATACTGGCAAAGCCTCATCTTATCATATTCCGTTGGAGCAATCGCTACCCTAATAAATACAATAATTGGCTTGCCAATGGCGATTCTCATTGCAAGAAAGAGACTAGGAACAGTATTTTCATCAATTTTGGACGTGCTAGTCAATATTCCTTTGATAGTTCCATCAATTGCCTTAGGAGTTTCTCTAAGCATCTTCTGGAAAAACTTTACAACAATACCTGAAATGGGATTACTAATCCTAGCCCATCTTGCAATCACTTACCCCTACTTAGTTAGGTCAATGGCTGCTGCCATCGAAAGACTGAATGTAAGCTTTGAAGAGGCGTCAAGAACCTTAGGGGGACGACCATTCACCGTATTCAGAACAATCATCTTGCCTTTAACTAAATATTCATTGTTTTCTGGAGCTATCATGGTTTTCACAAGGAGCATCAGCGAAACTGGCGCCACCTTGGCAGTAACCGAACTAGAAACTGCTCCAGTTTTACTGGTTAAATGGGTTAACATACTTCGAGGTAATATAGAATCACCAATTCCAATCACTTCGTTGGATGTTGGTCTCGGCTGCGGCATCCTAATCGTGTTTTCCTTCATTATTCTACTGGTTTCAAGATTACTTGCCAGAAGAAAGGGAAGATATTAATATGGTTAAAATATTTACCGAGTTCCCATACATATAGTAAACTGATGGAGGCTTTCGAATGCCAGAAGTCCGAGTGAAGAATGCCACAAAAAAATACGGCAAGATCATCGCAGTCGACAATGTTAGCCTCCAAATTCACGCCAACGAATACTTTTGCCTCTTAGGTCCAAGCGGATGTGGCAAAACCACTCTGCTCAGGCTAATTGCTGGTTTGGTTGAACCAGACAAGGGCGAAATCTACATTGAAAACCGCCTTGTTACTTCTGTTCCTCCCGAAGATAGAGGCATCGGATTTGTTTTCCAAGAGTATGCACTATTTCCACACATGAATGTTTGGGACAACGTAACCTACGGTCCACGAGTAAAGGCAATGGGAAAAAAGAAAAGCGAAAAACTTGGACGCGAAATGTTGGAAATGGTGAGACTTTTTGAACGTTTCGATGCTTTCCCGTCGGAATTAAGTGGAGGAATGATGCAGAGGGTTGCTCTAGCTAGGGCGTTAGCCGCAGGCTCCAAACTACTTCTGTTAGACGAGCCTTTAGGCGCTTTAGACGCTAAAATCAGAAATGACCTAAGATACGAATTGAGAAAATTCGTGAAAGACCTTGAATTGACCGGTATACATGTGACCCATGACCAAGCAGAAGCTATGGCAATTTCCGACAGAATAGCTGTGATGAGAAAAGGGAAAATATTGCAAGTTGGAACCCCGCAAGAATTGTACATGCACCCACAACACATATTCGTAGCCCATTTCATTGGAGAATCGGACTTCTTAGAAGGCTATGTCTCAAAAATAACCAAAAAAGAATCAATCATCGAGCTTCGCGGAAGATTATTCGTTCATACATTAGATAAGACCCATGAAGAGGGAGATAAAGTAGTCATAGCCATAAGACCAGAGGTTTTAACCGTTGAAAAGGGCAAGAAAAGAAGGGAAAACTCGATTCTCGGCCATGTTGAAGGATTTCGATTTGAAGGAACGAATGTGAGATGCCAAATAGAACTTGAAAACGGAGACTCAGTGGTGGTTGTTCGCCCAGCGTTAATGACGGAATGGTTTAACATCGGGGAAAAAGTTACTGTTAGCTTCCCGGCTGAGAAAAGCTTTGTTTTCACATACCCTGAAAGAGGTCTGAAAAGGGAGTTAGCTCTCGAATGAAAACGGAGGGAAAAAATCTTTAAAATATACGTTGCAGAGTATAAGTGTAAACATAACATGACTTCTAATAATTAAAGGTGGACACAATGGAAAAATGGTTTACTAAAAGGCGAAAGTCTAAGGTCTTAGAGATGGCTGACAGACAAATGACCTTAGCGATAGACACGGTAATTGAACTGGAAAAATCGATCAACGCCGCTCTAAATGGCAGGAAAGAAGAGGCAAAAGCATCCTTCGAAAAACTATCTTCAATAGAACATGAAATCGACGAACTTAGAAGAACAGTTTTCGAGGAGTTAACGAGAGGCAGCCTACCCTCAAAGGATCGAGAAGACATCATGCATCTAGTAAAGAGGCTGGACCAAATGGCGGACCATGTTAAGGATGCAGCGAGAGCTGTCGTTCTCCTTCTAGATGCAAAGGTTGAGGGAGAGATGTGGGAACAATTTGCTGAAACCGCTAAGGATCTAGTGTGCTGTGCAACCACCCTCCGTGAGGCCATCGAGAAACTGGGAACAAACCCTGCAGAAGCTATGGAACTTGCAAGGAAAATCGACAATATAGAAGGGAAAGTTGACGAAAAATATTTGAAATCTAAAGAGTTGCTTCTTGAACGCTCGGATAATATGAACGCAGCCACAGTTTTACTGGTTAAAGATTTGATCGAGGAGATGGAACATGTGGCTGACAGCTGCGACGACACAGCCGACTACGTGAGAATCTTAACGGTTGCAAGAGAAACCGTGTAAGGTTTTTCTTCAAAACTGCTTTCCGCTATTCGCTTTGATTCCTAAATTCAGTTATCCTTCGATGACGTATCTGTACGAAATATACTTTCCAGCTGTTGGGCTGTTCCTGATGATTCTAACAATGTCTCCTGGTATGGCGCCGATGGCCTTGGCTGCGGGGTCTGAAGCTCTGATTTGAGGCAGTTTGTAGGGTTGGACACGATATTCTGCTATTATTTTTTCCCTTTCTTCGGGTTTGAGTAACTCGTGTTTTGGAACGAGCTCGTGTTTGAAGATGTTGAAGGATAGAAAGATTCTCGGGATTAGTTCGATTCCTTTCTTCCTAGATTTGGTTTTGGCTGCTGGAGTGTACTTTCCGCTGGTGATGATGATTCCCCTTTCAACTTCCGCCGCTTTCATGGCTTTCTCTAGTTGGTTAATATACGCCACTCCAACCGTTTGTTGAGCGGGTATAGCCCACATGAGCGCTTTCTTCTTCTCTCGGGGCATCCTGATTATAAAACTGATGATGTTTTTCTGTTCTTCCCTCTTTATCAGTCGGTATTTCCGAAGTTTCATGAGGATATGAGCTTTCTTCTCCTCTATTATTTGCTCAGTGTTCAAGTCGTTAAACCTCGTGTGTGGAATAGGTAGTGTTAGTGAGAATCATTTGTAGAGAGTCTTAAACTTTACGCTTATAAAATAATGGGCTCTTTTAAATCTTTTAAACAAATATTGAAAGCTGCTCTCGCAATTAAATCGAACTTAAAGAACAGGACAAAACATGAGCCTAGCTGAAATAGAGGAACGATACTCTATGACAAGTTAGGAAATGAGATTTATTTCGCCATTTCACTGATGAACTGGTTATACACTTTTTGAACTCTTTCAGCGGTTGGTCCTTTACCTTCTACTACGCCGTTTTCGGTAATTTTGATTTTGTCCATGACCCAGATGAAGCCTTGGTCTTCATAGAGTCTGATTAGTCTTGGGAAAACTTTTTCGAGTCGTTCTGCTAGTGCTTTGAGGTCGAAAGGTTTTTCTACAGCAAAGATTTGAGCGATGACTGAGCCGTTTAAGAATGCTCTGTCTATGGTTCTTCCTTTTTTGTCTTTAGCTTCTGCTAGGCAAAGGCTTAGTGTTTCCGGGTTTATTCCTTTGAGAGTTCCTGTGTATTCTTTCCCGTTTACTGTTGTTACCGTGACTATTTTGTCAAGTAAGGCTGCTATTTCTCCGAAAAATTTTCTTTGAGCTACTGACAAGTTTTCACCCTTCGCTTATTTTGTTATGGTTGTTAAAAGGCTTTTTTATTGTTTGAGTTATTCTCTCCATTTATAGGTTCGCCCTATGTCTTTTGGGGACGGAGCGCCTAGAAACGTTAAGAAAAACTGAGATTTTCATACGAAGACGGATCCGGAGCAGAACTCCTTAAGCTTGGGCAGCGTCGGATGTTCTGCAATTGGGCTTGAAATGTAGTAGGCTGCAGCTAGGTTCGCCAAGGTTAGCCTGCAAGAGTCTGGAAGACCAAGAGCATCGCCAAAGATGTTGCTGGCGTTCCAAGCGTCTCCAGCGCCTGTAACTCTCAAAACTGGGACTTTAAAGGCTGGCACAATAATTTCGGTTTTGGAGGTGAAAGAACCAGCGAAAGTGGTGGTGTGGAGGTCAATGCGGGCGGAAAGGTTTTCTGCTAGGATTTTGGCGCATTCTTTTGCCAACTCGTTGGGCTCCAAGGTTTTCTGTAGACGTCTTGTTTCTTTGCTCAGTTGGGAGGCGTACCAAAATGCTTCGTTTTCGTTGACGCTGAAAATGTCTATCACGTCTTGTAGAAGTATTTTTTTCATAAGTTTCGGAACATCTTCTTTCTTGGGACCAGGGTCCGATGTGTCGTAATACGTTTTTCCCTTTCCCTTCTCCTTAACGTGGTGGAAAACCTCTTCAGCTAACTCGGTTCCCCAATGTCTGGTTCCTGACCAGTTGAACACGCAAATGTAGTCGGCTTCCCGCAATAGCTGAAAATCTTCAGAGGTGAGATCGTTTAAACCGAATTCAGGTAGAGAACCGAGGTCGCTCATCATCACGTTCACTTTTTCTCCTCGGTGGATGAGCTCTAGGGCTGTGGTGAGGGCCATGGTGCCGCTTGTTTTCACGTGGGAGAGATTTACTTCGAATGGTTGAAAATAAAACTTGAGCAAATGAAGTCCTAAGGGACTTGTGTTAATTATGGGATGAACCTTGGCGCCTAAAGCAGCTAGAGCGGCGGCGGTGTTTGCCGCGTTTCCACCCCTCAACTCGGTCTGCTTAATCCCGTGGATGCTTCCTCCTTTGCGTCTAGCAACCTCGGCGAGAACTTTGGAAAGCTGTTCAACATTTCCTTCATATGTTACCAACCGGTCTAGGAAAAAGTCGGGCATTACAACCACGCTGAACTCTCTTGGCTTCAACTGTTCTAAACAGAGAAGCAGGTCATTCACAAGTTGAAAATGCAAGGTCTCTGTCTCCTAGATTCAAGTCATTTTTTAAATAGTTGGCTCAAACCTTTAATTCATTTGTCATTAAAGACTTTAAGCTTCCCATGCACAGAAAAGGTTACCCATTTTGGGATAAACGAGAATATGCTTGTCAAAAGATACTGGTGTCCAGTCTATTTCTGGACAGCGTCTTCTAATTTGCGTGCGCGTGTTTTGATCCAGTCTGTCACTTTTTCTTCTGTTATCTTCTTATCTTCTCGTTGCTTCTTCAGTTTTTCTTTGAAAGTAGGGTTGAGACTGTGTAGTTTTGGGGCCCGTTAGAAAAAATGTTTTGGGGCTCGATCCGTTGTGGCTGATGTAGCGTAGCTGGATCATGTGGTGAGAAGGTATGTTGAAGAACAGTTTGCTCTGGAAGAGGGAGGTGCTTAGGGAGTTTAGAAAGAGAGGCTAACATAACGCATAAGTCGTTAGAACTTTTATGCAGAAAGGATTTAGACAGAATCTCAATGGCAACTACATTTTTTAAGTACGTATATAGGTTTCATAAGCCCTAAAAGAACCGTTACGCTCAACCATAAAGTATGGGCAAGCTCGACAAAGAATTCATTTTCAGAGTATTCAGAGAAGCCATGGGAATAGGCATAGCCTTAGCGTGCATGAGCTGGGTTCTACTACATTTAATCATCTTCTTCTTTTATGGGTACATTTTAGTCGGCGAAACCAACAAATTTATCCTAGTTGGAGAAGTCGCTCTAACATCCATCGGTCTCCTCTGCCTCTTAATAACCTTCTACAAAGACAGACTCACAAGAGAATAGAGGAGAGTTATTGTCTCTCTTTCTAGATGTTTATAGTGAGTAGTGATCCTATTTGAAGCCTATTAAAGGTAGAATGTTGAAAACATCTAACAAAAAGTTGGATTTCAACTTCATAAACAAGATAAAACAGAGGCTACAGAGAACAAAAAGACAAGCATGCCTAGAGACAAAATCGAAGATTATCTAAAATTCTTCCATAGCGGACTTTATTCAACTCGTAACCTAGAGAGGAATGTAAGAACAGTATTTGTTCTCCAAATAAAGGTAATCCAACACTTTAGTCGCAATATAAAGTCACTCAATTTTGATGATTTAGCTTTCAGACCCAAAAAAAAGAAGGGAATTGAAACTTGTTTTAGCTCAAAGACATCATTATCCTAGAATTCTTATCCGTTCTCTGTATTGGTATCTATACCGTTCTAAGTTCATTGTGCAGTTGCAGATTCTGTTTGTTGCACATTCGTTGGTTCTTTGTCTGCTACGGTATTGTGTTTGTGTGCAATCACAATCGCAGTCACGATTCTGTGTTCTTTCCTGTTCTTGTGTCTGAAAATTGTCACCATTGCAGTCGCAGTCTTGAGTTCTAAGTCTGTCTCGGTCCTGTGTTTGAAGTAAGTCGCCATTACCATTTCTATTGACGTAAGCTTGTATGGGTGTAGCTAAGAAAGCTATAGATAATATGCCTAGGGCTAATGCTATTCCCACAATCATTTTCGTTTTTCCGTTCATAACTTCTCACCCCCGTTCTTTTGCTCAGAAGAAATCATGGTTTTCGTGTGGTTTAGATGGTTGGTGTAACGAAACGTTTCAAATTTTGAAACAGCTTATAAGTAGCGTCCAGTCTCTAGATTTTTTGAGTGAAACATGCGTTCCAGAACTTTGTTTTTCATTCTGGTCGTTGCCGTTGCAGTCAGTTTCCTAGGCTTACTGTTTTTTGGATTTGAAGGTGGTCTTGGTGGAAGAGGTCACGGAATGGGTGCAGAAGTTCCTCAGTCTTTCTGGCTTGTTTTGTTTGTCGTGCCCCTTGTTGTTGTGGTAGTTGTGTTAGGGTATGCTCTGGTTTTTCCAGAGCTCACCGATGAGAAGCCCAAGCCAAAGCCTTCTTCGATGCCAACAGTTGAGAAAGAAGAGTCAGCCCTTGATGCAGTTTTACGAGTTTTGAATGAAGATGAGAGGAATGTAATTGAGACTTTGGTCGCTGGGGGCGGAACGATGATGCAAAAGGATATTCGCTGGAAGACTGGTCTCTCACGAGTGAAGACGCATAGGATACTTTTTAGGTTAGCCCAGAGAGGAATTGTGTCAGCTGAGAAATATTACAATACAAATAAGATTACATTGGCAGACTGGCTGACGAGGAAAAGCACTTCAGCTCGCTGAACTTTTTCTTCGATGCACCCTCAATCTGAATTGTTGATTCATAACTCTTTTAGCCTCGCAACTGAACGAGAATGGTTAAGGTCTGTATGCGGAGAGATGAAAATGCGTATGAAACGACTACTAATCGTATTGCTTCCGTTTCTATCCCTATTGATTATTCCTTTTGTGCAAGCTACAACAATAACTGTATGCACCTTTGATAGGGATGCATACAATCAAGGCGAAACAGGCTACGTCACAGTCACCATATACAACGATAAAGAGACCAAAATCAGAGTTACTGAGCTAACCGCCACCATTAACTACTACTATGACAACGAAAACATTTACATACAGAAATTCTACACCGATTCCACTTTGCCCGCAGAGATTCAGCAAGGAAATTCAAGCAACTTCTACATTCCGTTCAGCCTACCGACAAACATCGCTTCAGGCTACACGAACATTCATGTAAAAGCCACAACTGAGCTATGGAACGAGGAAGCAGAAAGGTGGTTCGGGTCAGACCATCCAACCTACGAACCGACACTCTACATAGAATCACCATATAAACAACAATCAGAGGACTATCAGCAACAATTAGAGGAACAACTCACGACTAACAAGAACATCACGAATATGATGTATCTATTTGGAGCCACTACTACAGTTTTCGCAGTCGTGACGGTGTTTCTATTTATCCTCAACAAAAGAGCAAGATTTTTAACGCAACCTATATCCTGACCCCTCAATGAAGATGTAACAAAAGCAAACAGCCCCTCCTTTTTTTCACGCAAGGACTTGCGAACTTATTTGCGATTTTTGAATGGGCAAATGTCTATTTTGTGTTATGGAAAAACCGTATTGAAAAAGAACATGAATTGTTTTGCACTTTTGAACATGTTCGAGAAGTTTGATGTTGTGTAGAACATCCAATTTTCTGTTCGATTTTAACATTATTTTGGGTATCCGACTTCCCCGCCTTTCGGGAAAATTCGATGCGTTTATGCTTGCCAAATCACCCATTTGGAATCTCTAAAGGCGATGTGGATGTTGAAAACAATTGTGTTTTTAGCTTCATTTCCCTCTCCTCTCAGAATAACCATTATAGCAAACTGATATTTCTCTTTTTGTGAAACAATCTTCTATGGGTCCAGAATAGGAAACGTAGACGGGAAACACCGACTAATACAAGGAGTGGAGATGTCCCCCGCAAAAACCCCATTTTTCTGTTTATGCGCATGCGCAAAGAGGAAATGTTTTCGTTTTATGGTTGTGGGGGAACTGTTGCTCCGAAGTTTTCTTTCCAAACAAAGAAGTCAAGCATATCCACGAGCCCATCGTTGTTAAAGTCTGGATACACGTCAGGAGGGCACTTGTTAGGTTTTTTTCCGTAATTGTCTAGCCATATGTCGAAATCGTCCAATTCAACCAGTCCACTCGAGTCTGGGTGTCAAAAGAGTGTTTCTATGTTCTTCGCTTCAGGACGATTATGAAAACTGCGAGAATGGCCAACACGAACAGTAAAAGTATCTCTATTGGGAACTCTGGTATAACCCATGTTCCCCTTATTATGATGTTGTGGGTTGTGTGTACGTACATGAAGTAGAGGAAAGTGTGGGTTTCGTTGCCTGATATGCTGGGGGTTGCAGGTTCATAAATGTTGTCTATGAGGATGACCCATGATGGCTCACTTTTCATCAGGTCTATGGGAATGGTGACGTTGCAGAAGCCAATAGTGCCGTTTGGACCAGTAACGCTGAAGCCAATCTGTTTCTGATCTTTCCTGAAGTCGAAACCGGAAATGGTTGAATTGCTCTCTACAACAACATTGAATTCCAATCCGTCTACGGTTACGGGGAAAAGATTCACGAGCGCTGGGAACACCGTGACTGTTTCGTCACTCTGAAGCGTATTGTCTTCCGTATCCGTTTCGCCGGATACAGGTTCGGCTTCAGCTCTTATGATGTAGGTTCCGGACGTTATGCCTGTTGTGTCAAAGATGAAGGTTAGGGATGTGTTTGCGCCGGCTGCTAGATTTCGCGTGGACTTCTGTCCGATAGGCCAAGGTGCGCCTCCTTTTTCATCGAGACGTTCAACATTAATAGTAACGTCTTCGGATACTGTTCCATTGTTTTTAATTTCAACCGTAATTTTTGCGTGTTCGCCTATCTCCAAATTAGTGGAGTTGAGTTTAACATTGACAACTGCTACGTCATGGACCACCTTTGCTACTGTGTTGCGGAAGTAACCGTGTGCTACTTGTCGGCCATTCACAAATGCGTTTATGATGATATAATCGGTTCCATTTGGAGCCCCGCCTTCAGTATATCCTATAAGTCGACTACGCCAACCTACGTCCATACTAAGGGTTATAGGAGATTCTCCTTCGCCAACTACTTCAAAGGTTACGTTGGCCAAGGTTCCTGGCCCAGACGTTAAAGGAGCCCATTCCGGAGGCACGAAGAAGAAGAATGCAGATGCCCATATTTCGCCATGGGTGTTGTCGATAATTACAGGCAGAAACATAGCAGCGGGATGGACATCCGTGGTAATGAGGTCTCCGTTGGTAGCTGAGACAGCGTGCAGGACACTAGGATTGTAGTATAGGGTGAACTCGTAACCCGTAATGTCGCTTCCGTTGTAATCCGTTACTACTGAAACTGTGTAGGTTGAGCCTGTTGTGAGGTTGGGGTT
>CP070759.1:543697-553320 GCA_020348945.1 Candidatus Bathyarchaeota archaeon | reverse complement strand
TTTTGATGAGCTTTCTTAATTACAGCAACTTTTCTAGAACGTCTGCCTTCTGCTAGTTCGGAGGCTAATTGAATGGAGAAAGAGTTGATACAATAGAACAGTTATTAGGGAGTTCCCTAGTGAGTATTCTAAAAATGTAGGGGAGACTTAGCAAAAGTTGTTCGTCCGTGACATGTTGGAGGTCATATATTCCCCAATTAAGGCATTTAAAGAAATCGTCAAGAAACCTACAATTAAAGGGCCTCTCCTGATTTTTTTGGTCGTCTTACTCGCTTCAGGAGTTGCTCAGTATATCATCGCCTCAAAGTGGGTTTTTGAAATAGGGACGCCTGAAGAAGATGAGTGGACTGAGTCAACGTCACTCTGGACTCCCACGGGGATATCAATCGACGAGGTAGACAAGTTTAGGGGTAACTACAGCGTTGCGTCTTCCGTCCCCAATGATACAAGTGTTCGGATGAGAATAAGCGGTATAGGACCTTTCAACAGTTCAGCAGACCAAGGTCAAAAGACCCTATCTTTTCGAATCAAATGGGTACATCAAAACAAAACGTTTCCAAGTTCTAATGCAACAGTTAGACTATTTTCTGGCGGCGAAAGTCGTTACTTCGCCTTGGACTTGGTCAATTTGATAAATGCAAGCGATACGTGGGCTAACCTAACGGTCAATCTAGGCTCTTCAGAACAAAGTTGGGATCCAGTTAATTCTCCAGAATGGAAAAACATAACGGGATTGGAATTTGAATTGGGTTGGTTAGCCTCCGACGCCGCAAATCTAACAATGAAAATTGACGATTTATATTTTGGAAGGAATGTTATTTTCCTTGGAACGCCACGTTTCACTGAAAGGTTTGTCGAATCTTTGGCAACCTCTGCATTCAGTTTCTTCTTAGGATGGAGCCTCTATTCTGTTCTTCTGTTCTTTGCCATCAAACTGACCGGCAGTGAAGCCGGCCCATGGGGCGTGTTGTTTATCGTTATCGGATACACTTTTTCCATAAATATGGTTCAAATTCTAGTTGAAGCGATTCTAGCTTCTACATTTCCTCCGCTAGTTTTTCCGCTAAAAGCGTTGAACCCAATTCCCGGGGAGGAAAGACTTGCAAACAGGTTATTAGATGACATTTACCAAACCAATTGGGGCTCCACTTTAGCATACAACCTAATCCTCCCCCTCGCGTTTGGGTTCTATGCATGGGCAATAGCGCTCTCTGCAATTGCGATACGTTTCTTGCGTGAGTTTGCGTGGAAAAAGGCCGCTGGCGTCTCTATAACCGCGTATCTTATCTACATATTCATAAGGGGCTTCCTTGCAATTTAGCAATGATTTTCTGTTTTTTCACTCGTCTTCATATGTTCCCGAGTATTCATCGACAAGATGGATGAAATGTTGAATGAGTCCTATTTGTTTTCGAAAATATTTGATTCCTCTTTTGACTGCTTCGGTGCCTATCTCTGTTATTGTATAATTTTTTCTGTCTAATCCTCCTTCTCTGGATTCTAAGGAAGATTTAACGAACCCTTTCTTCTCTAAGCGGCGTAAACAATGATATATAGTGCCAACATAGGGCATCCACAAGCCGCTGAACCATTGCTTTAGTTCCTGTGTAATTTCATATCCATATTTCGGTCTCTCAGTTAGGAGTAGGAGAACCATGAGCTCAACTGGGCTTACTCCCAACTCGCGGCGACATTTATGCCAACGCCAAAGAAGCGCCATGGCTGCAACATTGACTCGAAATTTATATATGTTGCTACATATATTCTAGCTTTTCAACTCAAAGTGAGGAACCAGTGTGACAGTTATACTTGAAGCGAAAGACATTAAAAAGACGTATAAAATGGGTGATGTCCTAGTTCCAGCTTTGAAAGGAGTAACGTTCAAAGTTGAAAAAGGCGAAATCCTAACTGTTTTTGGTTCTTCAGGCAGTGGCAAATCCACTCTTCTTCATATTCTCGGCGCACTGGATAGAACTGATGAAGGCAAAGTTTTTGTTGGCGGCATAGATCTTTCCACGCTAAACGATAGTGAATTAGCTGATCTTCGTTTACGTAAGGTTGGTTTTGTCTTCCAATTTTTCAATTTACTCCCTAGATTAACAGCATTAAGAAATGTTGAACTACCTTTAACATTAGCCGACGTTTCCGACAAGGAATGCCGTGAAAAGGCAAGCGAAGTTCTAAAGCTCGTTGGACTTGAAGGCAGAATGAATCATCGACCCACCGAGCTTAGTGGTGGAGAGCAGCAAAGGGTTGCCATAGCTCGGTCTTTAGTTAATGACCCCAGCATCATCTTGGCGGATGAACCCACGGGAAACTTAGACACTAAAACTGGGTTTGAGATTGTCCAGTTAATGAAACGTCTGAATGAGGAGAAGGGACAGACTTTCGTTGTGGTTACTCATGACCCGGCTATGGCAGAGACGGCGGATCGCATTATTTACTTGAAAGACGGTTTGATTGAGGGCATAAAGAAAGGGAGTGGACGGCTATGAGGCGGAAAACGGTTTTCTCTATGGCTTGGGCAAACCTGAGGCAACGGAGGTTAAGAACAACTCTAACCACGTTAGGCGTGATCATTGGAATCACAGCTATTTTAGCCGTGACTTCGCTTGGAGAAGGCTTCCGTGCAATGGTGACCGAGCAAATAGAATACTTTGAATTAGATGTTGTAATGATTATGCCGGTAGGCCGACAAACGTACTTCACACGTGAAGATGCAGAGAATATCAGTCAGACGATTAACGAAGTTGCCACAGCAACTCCGGTTATGCAGAAAATGATGCCTACAGGGTTATATCGTGGAGAAAAAAATGCTACAACATTTCTCTTAGGAGTCAACTTCACTGAGTTTAAGATCGTCTATCCTGAGCGATTAGTTTTCGGTGAGGGAAGTCTGCCGCAGCCGATTGAAAATGACACTATTGTTTTGGGCTACAGCGTCGCCCATTCTGAAACCGGTGAAGTTTTCGCTGGAGTGGGTGACGAAGTAACTGTAGCGATGTACGTAGGAGGGTCGCTGCCGATTCGTAACTATAATTTCACGGTTGTTGGAGTCTTAAAGGAAGGTGGTGCAGGTACGTTGATAAGCATTGACAATATGGTTTTGATACCGTTGAGTACAGCAGAGGAAATTTACCAGACAGATTATGACATGATGTTGGTAAAACTTGTTGATCAAAAATATTCTGAGAGCGTAGCGGACGAAATCAAGGACCTGCTTCAAAAGCCATTAACCGCTCTTGCTCCAAGCGTTATGTTACAGCGAACGGGAAACATACTGGACATGGTTGAACTTTTCCTCGTAGGCATAGCCGGTATTGCTCTTCTTGTTGCAGGAGTTGGAATAATGAACATTATGACAGTTTCTGTGATGGAGAGAACCCGTGAAATCGGGATACTAAAAGCCATTGGAGCCAAAAACAGGAATATCTTGTCAATGTTTTTAGCTGAAGCCGCATTAATAGGACTCACAGGTGGATTATTAGGCATTCCATCCGGATATGGACTTGCACATTTTCTTAGCTATGCATTGTCAACCTTTAGATCGCAATCAAGCAATGGTTTTATGCAAGGTGGCGAGGTGGCTTTAAACATAACGCCAATTCTTTCGCTATCATGGGTTGCGGGTGCTTTCGTGTTTGGACTCGTAGTTAGCCTTCTCTTCGCTTTGTATCCAGCGAGAAAAGCAGCAAAATTGAACCCTGTAGAAGCATTGCGATACGAATAAAAAGTTGAGTCAAACTTTTCTGTTAATGTTCCAGTTGTCTGTAGTAAATTTTTCTCTGCGAAGTTTTTCAGTGAGGTTTCGCTCGTAACTCGTCAACTCTCCTTCTGTGAGTTTGATGTTCAGTGCCTTTTGAAAGCCCGTAATTAATGCTTGATCTGCCTCATCTGTTGGTATGGATGACCTGAGTTCGTGTTTAATGGAAGTCAACCTTTTCCGAGCTATGTGTAAAACATCCGTGAGAGTCTGGGCCCACGGAACCCTGAGAAACGTGAACATTTTCTCCAAATCTATATCCAACAAGAACGATCCGTGTTGAAGCAACACGCCTCTTTTACGAGATTGGGAGCTTCCAGAGATTTTTCTCTCGCTTATTGTGATGTTTGGACACCGTTTCGGGTCTCCAAGGTTGAAATCCGCTCTGACGCCCAAGGTTTGGGCTGCTTCAACGAGACCGTTACATATTAGATGGTAAGCGGTTACAACATCCTTTGACCCTAAATCCTTCTCGTTCACTACTACGCTGTAGGTTACTTCACCGTCACAGTCATGGTACACGGCTCCTCCACCTGAAATTCTCCTCACCACGTCAACTCCATGTTTTTTGCAGTTTTCCACGTGAACCTCTTTGAAAATGTCTTGAAAGCGGCCGATAGAAACGGCGGAGGGCTTCCACTTGTAAAAGCGTATGGTGTTCGGCACAATCTCTTCTATTCTAGCTCTTAAAATAGCCTCGTCGATAGCCATGTTTGTGAAAGCATCTTCAACTTCAAGTTTCAGCAGTCTCCAAGTGCTCATTTCAATCCACTTGACTTAGGTGGCTAACTCGTTAATTTTAGTTTCGAGTTCATAAAATTAATCGAACACACGAATTTCAGATATGCTTTAACATGCTCGCTCGAATTCTTTCAGCAACTTCATCCAATTCTTTTCCATTCGGTTTAACGCCGTAGTTAGAACCAAGTCTCATTCCGAAACCGTCGCCTCTGAATCTTGGAATCAAGTGTAAATGAACGTGAAATATGTCTTGGGAAGCAGCTTTCCCATCAGCCAAGAGCAAATTTATTCCTTCACATTTTACGCCTGACTGCCGGAGAGCTCCAGCTACACGCATTGCAACTTTGAACATGTATGCTCCTAACTCCGGATCAAGTTCAGATAGTTGTGCAGCATGGGTTTTCGGAATAACCAAAACATGTCCTGGGTTGACCGGTTGAATGTCCATAAAGGCCATAATTCTTTCGTCACTGTAAACTATGCTTGCAGATTCAAAACCTTTAACGATGCGGCAGAAAATGCAATCATCCAACTTGTAAACCTCAATTTTGTCAATCTTCTATAACTCTTATTCGTGCAGTCGTATTTTAGAGCTCTCTTCAGCCTCTTTGTT
The DNA here is from genome assembly GCA_020348945.1 of Candidatus Bathyarchaeota archaeon. Taxonomy (GTDB): domain Archaea; phylum Thermoproteota; class Bathyarchaeia; order Bathyarchaeales; family Bathyarchaeaceae. Next base: position 548,203 of record CP070759.1, on the reverse strand, counting down.
TCCTTTAGTCTCTCTATTGTATCAATTTCAATCATGCGTGCATTCTATTTCTTTTTTCGTGACAGCATTCTTTCTAATGTTGGTTGCAGTTTTTCGTTTTCCGCTTGAATTTTTTCTTTTCCCAAGGTTTTCATCTGTTCCGTCATTTCTTCGACGAGTCCAGCGAACTTTACTCCTTCCGCTGCGGATATGTATTCAACTCTGAACCTCTCAGGGCTAAGCCCCAGTTTTCCTAACACCATTGTCAAGGCGTCCGTTCTCTTTTTCATCCACACGTTTCCTGAAATGTAGTGGCAGTCGTAGGGAAGGTGGCAAGCGGCTACCAGCACCATGCCAGCGCCCAGTCTAAAAGCTTCTAGAACGAAATCTTTGTCCACACGTCCCGAACACATAACCCGTATCGCTCGTATGGTGGGAGGATACTCGAAGCGACTGGTGCCAGCAAGGTCAGCGCCCGCATAGCTACACCAGTTGCAGAGAAAAGCCAATATTTTTTCCTCAGGATTTTCCTCCAAGGCAGATCGAATCTGCGACAAGATTTGGGCGTCAGTAAAATGCAGCTGGGTTATAGCGTCTGATGGGCAATCAGCGACGCAGGTGCCGCAGCCATGACACATAGCTATCGTGACTCGAGCAGGTTCCCCTTCAGGGGCTTTTATGGCTCCGTAAGGACAACGTTTCTCGCAGATGCCGCACTTCACCCTCGTGTTTTTACACTTATCCGGGTCCACCACCGCTATGATGGGTTCGATCTTCCATTTCTTCTGGGAGAGAACTGTTGCGGCTCGTGCCGCGGCTCCGCTCCCCTGAGAAACACTGTAAGGTATGTCTTTCGCTCCCTGACAGCATCCAGCCAAGTAAATTCCGTCCACAGGTGTGTCTAAAGGTTTCAGTTTCGGATGGCTTTCCATGAAGAAGCCGTCGGCTCCCCTGGTAAGGCTTAGAATTCTCGCCATCTCATCAGTGCCTTTGCTGGGAATGGCGGCAGTGGAGAGAACTACTAGCTCTGCTCCTACTTCAATGGGTTCTCCCAGTGTCATGTCCTCTGTCCGTATGGTCAGGTTCTTAGTCTTTGGGTCTTCTAAGATGTGCATTGCTCTTCCTCGAATGAAGTTGATTCCCAATTCGCGGGCTCTCTGATAGAATTCTTCGTAGCCTTTGAAGTGGGCGCGCATGTCCATGTAGATTATGTAAACTTCTACGTCGTCTTTGTATTTCTCCTTTAACAGAATCGCATTTTTCAGAGCGTACATGCAACAAAAACCAGTGCAGTAGGGATACTTGTTCACGTCCCTTGAGCCCACACATTGAATAAAAGCTACAGTGTGGGGTTTCTGACCGTCTGAAGCTCGTATAACTTTTCCACCTGTTGGACCAGCCGCCAAGATGAGTCTCTCGAACTCTAGAGCCGTGATGACGTTGTCGTATCGACCATAACCGTACAAACTGTTGTCGTAAGGTCTGTAAATGTCGAATCCAGTCGACACAACAATAGTTCCAACTTCAAGTTCGATTTCTTCCGGTTTCTGGTCAAAGTTGATGGCTTGGCGGGCACCACAAGCATCAATGCATTTGTAACACTCAATACAGTGGTCCATGTTGACTGTGTAAACAAGGGGAACAGCTTGATCGAAGGGAACCGAAATGGCTTTCCTCACCCCCATGTTCTCGTCCCACTCGTTCGGATATTCTATGGGACAAACATCTCGGCATTCACCGCAACCAGTGCAGTTCTCAGCTATCACGTATCTTGAATTCTTTCGAACTTTCACCTTGAAGTTGCCCACATAGCCTTCAACGCTCAGGAGGTCAGCGTACGATATTATTTCGATATTAGGGTGACGAGAAACGTCCACCATCTTTGGCCCTTCGATGCAGATAGAACAATCCAGCGTGGGAAAGGTCTTGTCCAGCTGAGCCATGTGACCACCAATGCTTTCGCCTCTCTCAATAAGGTAAACCTTGAAACCCATACCGGCGAGATCTAAAGCAGTATTAATTCCAGCGATTCCTCCACCCAAAACCATAGCCTTATTCGTCACGGGAACCTCTAGGATGTCGAGGCTTTGAAGCAGCCTTGCCTTTGCCACCGCCATTTTTATGATTTCCTTCGCCTTTTCAGTGGCCTCTTTAGGCGTGCTCGGGTGACACCATGAAGAAAACTCTCGGATGTTAGCCATCTCGAAGATGTAAGGGTTAAGTCCAGCCTCTGAAACGCATCGCCGGAAGGTTGGCTCGTGCATGCGTGGCGAGCAAGCCGCAACGATGATCCTATTAAGATTGTATTCTTTTATTCCCTTCCTAATCTCGTCTTGCCCCGGATCAGCACAGGTGTAGCGGTTGTCTTTTACGTAAACCACATCTGGTAACGTGCGAGCGTACTCAACTAACTCGCCCATGTCAATAACACCAGCGATGTTGAGCCCGCAGTGGCAGATGAAAACTCCTATCCGCAGTTCTTTCGACATTTAACTACTCACTCCAAGCAACTCTTTTCTTCACGCTCTCCAATTTCTTAGCTGAGCCCTTAGTCCGCAACTCCTTAGCCATCTCTTCAGTGGATGTCAACTTTTCAAGCGCCTTATTCCACGCTCCAGAACGAACCGGAGTGTGACGTATGTGCGTCCTCTGAAGTTCCAACGCTTCCTCCACAGGACAAACGACCTTGCAGACGCCGCAATACACACAGAACAACTCATTAACGTGCACCTTTCCATCCTCTTCTGAAAGGTAGAGAGCTCCCGGGATCGGACAAACGTCTAAGCAGTCTTGGCAGTCCTCTGGACACTTTTCACGGTCTATCCGTATGATCCCGTGAAATATTTTTCGAACGCGAATGGCGCCCTCTGGGCACTTGACTTCGCATAAGCGACAGCATGGACATAGATCCTTCTTTATTTCAACATTCACCTTGAGCTTTTCTTTGTCTGGTCTGGACTTTACGTCCTTAACCTCTTTGCCGTCCGGGGTTTGAACCGTAACCGTGATGAGGTTTAAGGGACAGGCTTCCTCGCAGTCTACGCAATCCACATCGCATTTTGTTATGTCAACTTCGATTTCGCGAATGAGCTGGGGGAAGCTCTCAGATTTGATCACTGGGATTACGTGTTCTCCGTCAACTGTCACTTTCAGAGCTCCGAAGGGGCAGATCGATTCGCAGATGCCACAGTAATGGCATTTCTCCTCACTCACATCGATGGTTGGAGGCCTAGCCTTGTCTCCTTCTACCTTTGGAACCGTTTTGACTTCGATAGCTTCTCTAGGGCATATCTCCTTGCAGATTCCGCAGCCCGTGCACAAGGTTCTATCTAAAGTAAGAGAATAACGTCTCGCATGTAGAATCCTCTCAACAACGAGCTGGTTTTCCGTCTCCGTTTTCAGAAGTTTCATAGGCATTTTCTGTCCACCCAGCTGAGAGGCGTCTACAAGACCTTTTGGATTAATTAAGCGATGTAAATCTATTATTTATATTTAATTGAAAACCCGCGCTAGGATTCAGTAGGGTTTAAGAGAGCCAAATCCTTCACCGTTTGTTAAGGAGAAGTGTTTATGGAACGCATCACCATGGCCCACGGAGCTGGCGGAACAGTGATGAGCGAACTAATCAAGAAGCATGTGATAAAACATCTCGGAGGAAGCCGAGCCGAAGTTCCGCTAGAAGCGCTGGACGACTCCGCTGTAATCGACGACATAGTTTTAAAGTCAGACTCGCACGCAGTGAAGCCGATCTTCTTCCCAGGCGGAGACATTGGAATACTCGCTGTGGCAGGCACAATTAACGATATAGCGGTAATGGGAGCTGAACCCGTTGCTTTAACCTGTGGCTTCGTCTTAGAAGAAGGGCTTCCAATAGCCGATTTAGAGAGGATTCTGGAGAGCATGAGCAAAACCTGCAGAGAAGCTGGCGTCCACATAATCACCGGCGACACCAAAGTCGTGGAGAAAGGAACCTTAGGAGGATGCGTCGTTAACACTTCCGGGATAGGCAAGCGAAACGAGGCACTGGAAAGAAACATCAGAGCGGTGAAGAAGCATCGTTCTTTTGATTCCCGCTGGGTACTTGACTCCAACCTGAGGAGTGGAGACAAAGTCATCGTTTCCGGTACCGTGGGAGATCACGGACTAGCAGTGTTATCGGTTCAAGAAGGGTACGACTTCGGAAGCCAGATCATGTCTGATGTCACTCCGTTAAACAAGCTTGTCCTGCGGCTGTTGAATGTGGGGGGAATCGTGGCGATGAAAGACCCGACCCGAGGAGGTTTGTCTAACGCATTGAACGAGTGGAGTGAGAAGTCGCGTGTTGGAATATTGACGTATGAGGAGAAAATACCGATACGCGGAGACGTTGAGGCGGCTTGCGAAATGCTGGGCATTGACCCCTTGGAAGTAGGAAATGAAGGAAAGTTGGTGATAGGGGTCGTGCCGAAAAGGGCTCAGGACGTACTGGCGATGCTGAAGCAGACAAAGGAAGGGAAAGACGCCGAGATAGTAGGAGAAGCAACTGAT
>CP070759.1:536610-543597 GCA_020348945.1 Candidatus Bathyarchaeota archaeon | reverse complement strand
TCTCCTTCTTAAAGAGTTTATAATAGATAGTTTAGGCATCTTGCCACCGTTTTCCAGTTATAAGCTCTTCCAATATTTGATGTTTCTGAATTTGAAATCTGAATGTTTACTACCACATGCGCATACGGTGCGCTAGGCTGTTTAGAAATTAATTTGTTGCTTGGTCTATTTTATGTTAGGAAGAAACTTTGAGTATTAAGCGAGTGCTTTGTTCGTTGAACTTGGGTTGTATTCGTGGGTTCTTGACGTCTCTTTATCATAAGACTGGAGCTGGCAGAAAACCTTACGATCCGGTTTCTATGTTGAAGGCTCAGTTGCTGAAGCATCTGCTTCGCGTTCCAAGTGATCGACGGCTGGCGTTGTTGCTGAAAAGAAACAGAAAAGCAGCTAAAGCATGCGGATTCAAACGGAAGACACCTAGTCATGGTTTGTTCACTCAGTTTAGACATAGGCTTGGCAGAGACGGATACGAGAAGGTGTTCTCCCTGCTGTTGAAGCAACTATCAAACAGAGAAGAATAAACAGACAAAATCAAAAAAATACAGCAACCACAACTTCAAAAGCAATTTTTAAACAGCCTAGCGCGCATGCAAACCGCTATAGTTATAACATGAGAGGATATTATTTATGTAAGAGAATGTTTGTCCTTGGATGTTTCCTCCGCGATGTCTCAAACTATACAAATCTGGTCGAACGAAGACTTGAAGAGACTAAGAAAAGACTTTGAAAAGATAATGTACTGTGTTACGGCCGCTAATGGATTTGGGGCAGAAGTGCAAGATGTGAGAGAGAAGTTAGAAGAGGTCACTCAAGCAACAAATATTCGAGAAGCCATGAATCTTCTTCTTCAAGCAAAAATGATGTTGGACAAGGAAGTTGGTAAGTTAGGGCGAATAGCTAAATTACGTTTCCTCGGCGACGTCTATTGATTAACCGCTGTGGGTTGGGGAGTTTTATGCTTAACTATCTTTGCAGTCACACTCCTTTGGCAACCAATATCCGATCTGTTTATTGGGACAGAGTTGTATGGTGTTCCCGTATGGGCTGGTCTATTTGCTGGAATAGGAGCATCTGTACAGATACTTGTCGAAGTAGTGGGTGATGTGCGTGATCTAGGATATGTTGCGACGCACAGAAACCTTACGTATCTGACTTTACCTTTCATTGCCGATGTTTTCGGATTTATAATCTATGCTCTTGCACAATGTGGAGTTATGTATTTTGGCGGAGGAAGCTTTACCGGATATCTGGGTTACGTGATATGTTTCTTGGCTGGATACGCGACAGATTGGTTTATGTCTTTGCTAAAGGATTTGACGAATGCAATAAAAATGTCCACTACAGTTAGATAAACTTACATTTGTCAAAGGTTCAACAAGTGTTTTTGCTAGGAGAAAACGTGATTCAATAGCCAAAAGCATATATGAGAACGTGAAAACTAGAAGAAGAGACTTGAAGGAAGCAGACGAATGTTGAAAACGACGTTTTTTCAGAAAACAGCGCTGAGACAGAGAAGGAGAGTAGTTTTGGGACCCAATAGAAAAGACGCTTTGGGACCCAATCCCCGCGACCGATGCTGAACTGACTCGGTCTATTTGGTTCATATATTGAAAAGGTATGTTGAAAACAGTATTTTTCTCAGAAAAACGGTTTGCCTCGAAAGGGATTGACCTGCAGGCCAGAATGAAGAGAAAAGATTGGTCGATAGCTCAACTGTATAAAGCACGATGTAAGTTGGATAGATGCAAATGAGGGCAACAAGGATTGGGTGCATAAACAGAAAAAAGGGGAGCTTGCGGGGGATATCACCGATACATAACGGTTTAATACCCCTTTGATTAAATGTCGTATTGGAGGGCAAAACACCATGGCTGAAATAGGCATCAGAACACGAATGCTAGTAAAAGACATCATGACCAGCCCCGTCATTACAATCGACGAGGACGCACTCGTGAACGAGGCGGCACAAATCATGGACAAAAACAAGGTGGGTTGCATCATCGTAGCCAGCAAAAAAGGGAAACCTCTAGGCATAATCACTGAGAGAGACCTTGTCACCCGAGTCTTAGCCAAAAACGCTAAACCAAGCAAGCTAGCCGTCAAAGAAATAATGACTTCCCCCCTCATCACTGTGGATCCCGATGAAAACTTGAGCGAGACCGCTAGAAGGATGAGCCACCTTGGCGTTCGAAGGTTAGGAGTCATGTACAAAGGAAATCTCGTTGGAATAATCTCCAGTAAAGACATCCTAGCAATCACACCTGAACTCATGGAGATCATACAAGAAAAAGCCCGCATCGAAGGAGGAAACGCGGTAGAAGAGACTCCATGGCATCCGCCTTTAGCAGGATATTGCGATCAATGTGGACAGTGGATCGACGACCTTCAAGAAATCGAGGGCCGTTTCCTCTGCGAGGATTGTCGAACAGAACTGAAGACGGAATACTGAGGTCAATCGCTTGCTTGTGCAAGAAGCGATGGATCGAAACTACCCTTCCCTACACGCCGACGAGCTTGCCACCAAGGCACAAGCACGCGCGGCGCTCCTCTAACCAATAGAGGTTTGATTATGGCAACACGTCGTGGTGGAAAACGAGAAACTTTTAGACGCGGATTAAGAGAAAAAAGCCCCCTCGCCTTGAAGGCTCACTCCGCTAAGAAACGCAAAGGCGAGATCATGACCCTCGCAAGGAGCCCAGTGGTTACGATGGCACCAACCACTCCGGTGTACGACGCCATACGTATCATGACGGAAAAAGGATTTCGCCGTATACCTGTTGTAGACCCAGGAACTAAGAGACTTCGCGGCATAATCACGGCCACCGACATTGTCAACTATCTTGGTGGAGGAGAAAAATTTCAGATAATTCAACGGAAGTATGGCGGCAACTTCTTTAAAGCCATAAACGAGCCAGTGAGATCCGTCATGACTCGAGAGGTGGCTTCAATTCTAACCACTGCCAAGATCGGCGACGCAATAAAGCGTATGAAGACGCGTAGAATTGGTGGCATACCCGTGGTGGATAAAGAAAATCGGGCATGGGCCATCGTGACTGAGCGAGACATAGCTTTCCTCTTTACCAGAAGAATAGGCGGAGCCAAGGTTGCGGATGTAATGTCCAAAAAAGTTGTAACCGCGAAACCGGAAACTCACATTTTTGAAGCTGAAAAGACAATGATTCAGCACGGTTTCAGGCGATTACCCATTGTTCGAAACGGTAAGCTGAGTGGCATAGTCACGGTCATGGACATATTGCGTTTTTTCGGTTCTGGAAGAGTTTTCAAACACCTACAATCTGGAACCATCATTCAGGTCTTGCAAACTTCAATTCTTGAAATCGCTGTGAAGGACGTTGTGACGATTGAGCCTGAGGCTGATGTTGGACAGGCGGCTAAGCTTATGCAGGAGAGAAAGGTTGGAGCTTTGCCCGTGGTGCAAAACGAGAGGTTGGTTGGTATAATCACTGAACGAGACTTTTTCAAGCTGATTGACTAGTGAATGTTTAGTTGTTCACAATCTGATTTACTCTATCTTTTATACTCCTATATGTGAGCAAAACACATATTACAAGTTTTGCACCGTGACATATTCTAGGAAGCTGGGAGTAGCATTTGTCGGTTGACCTTGTTCTTCACAATGCTAGAATCTACACGCCCAAGGGGATTGTCGAAGCTGGTTTAGCCATAGACAAGGGAAGAATACTCAAGATAGCTAAGGAGACAAACCTCCCACATGCTTCGGAAAAACTGGACATGAAAGGAAAGATTGTGCTTCCCGGTCTGATAGATCCTCATGTGCACCTGCGAGACCAGCAATTAGCCTACAAAGAAGATTTCTTCAGCGGAACATCAGCGGCAGCCGCTGGCGGCGTAACGTTGGTCATCGACATGCCCAACAACAAACCAGTGACAATGAGTGCTACATCTCTAAAGGAGCGCATGAAACTGGCTGAAACCCAAGCAGTTGTTAACGTTGCTTTTCACTCAGCCTTTCCAGAGAGTTTGGAAGAAATTCCTCGGATAGTTAAGCAGGGAGCTGTGGCTTTCAAACTCTACCTGTCACAGAAAATTGGGGGATTAGACATCGAAGATGATGATGCACTGCTGCGTGCGTTCAGCAAAGCTGGCAAAATGAAAGTTCCAGTCTCTGTTCACCCAGAGGACAAGAAAACGCTTGAAATCATTAAGAAGGAAGTGCAACAAGCAGGACGCAGAGACGTGGACGCCTATCTTAAGGTTCACTCGCCAGACGCCGAGCTTAAAGCGGTACAACACATCACCCAACTCGCACAGAAGACCAATGTCCACATTCACTTCTGCCATGTTAGTTCAGCTGAAGGGTTGAATGCCATCTTGGCAACAAAAAACATGGGTCTCCCAGTCAGCTGTGAAGCCACACCACATCATCTTCTCTTGTCCTCTAAACATCTGAAACACTACAGAACGATTGCGGTCATGGATCCTCCACTGAGAACGGAAAAAGATGTTGAAACGCTTTGGAAAGCTCTTAGGCAGGGGCTAATTGATGCTGTAGCCTCGGATCATGCCCCGCACACGATTGAAGAGAAGAATGCTGAGTCCGTTTGGGAACTAAAGCCTGGGATACCTGGACTTGAAACTACGCTCCCGCTGTTGCTTACACAGGTAAACGAGGGCCGACTAGCAATGTCTGACTTGATTCGAGTAGCTTCGAAAAGGCCAGCGGAGATATTTCACCTGAGAGACAGAGGAAGCTTAGCTGAGGGGTGTTGGGCGGACCTCGTGGTGGTGGACCTGAAGCGAAAATATAGAATTGATTCGTCGAATTTTTATTCAAAGGCTAAGTACTCTCCATTTGACGGGTGGAAAGTCAGAGGCAAACCAATTAAAACCTTTGTAAACGGACAGTTGGTTATGGACGATGGAGAGATAATTGCAAACTCAGGCACAAGCCATATCCTACGGTGAGAAGGTTGAAATTCATAGCAGATGGCATGCTTGGGAAGCTCACCAGATGGCTTCGCATGCTCGGTCACGATGTCAAATACGCGCGTTCTCTCAACGATGGACAAATAATTGAAATCGCGAAAAATGAACACCGCATCTTGCTCACTCGCGACCTCGAACTTTACCGACAAGCTACGGTGCAGAAAATAAACACCTTTTTCGTTGAACGTGCAACGGAAGCAAAAAAACTCGCCAACCTCGCGAGACGCTTTAACCTTAAGCTTGAATTTGATGTCAAGGTTTCACGTTGCCCCAAGTGTAACACCAGAATCAAGTCAATCTCCAAACAAAGAGTCACGGACAGGATTCCCGAGGCAACAGCTTCCTATTACGACGAGTTTTGGGAGTGCCCTGGCTGTGAAAAAATATACTGGCAAGGCGCCCATTGGAATAGAATACAGGCTACTTTGAGAGAGGCTAGAGAATCTCTTACTAAATAGAATAAGGCTGGGCTTAACCTAGTTCGCGTTCTTTTGAGAAAAAAATGTGGATTTTAGTCTTGGAGAAGCCATTGAGAGTTTCGCTGGAGATATCTCCCGATGTGAGACATCTAAGGTCTGTTTTCTTCCATCCTATGCAATGTACTTCGCAACTTATAAGAACCTATGGAAGACAGTTTTATTGCAGACAACAACTTGAAATGGAAGATCTGCTGGTCGCCAAACTATGAGAATGTGGATGGTTGATCCCAGAATCATGTGTAGACAGCATTTGCTGGGAGAACACGCAGAAATTCACATGCTTATCGAAACTATCAGTCGTGGGAATTCTGTTAAAGGCTATTTGGATAAGGGTCTACTTGAAGTTCATAGCCTGTATAACCGTCACGATGAGCTAGTTAAGGAGATGAAACGAAGGAATTACAGGCATTACTCCGCAATAAGCAAGAAATGGAAGCAAACCAACATAATGGGTTCCGTAAACAGAGAGAAGAATCTTGAGCAACTTATCAATCGTTGCTCAAGATGTAGAGAAGGATATGAACGCATTTCTACTAAGGGTAAATAACTTGAGAAAGAATTATTCTTACGATCAAAAATCTTGGTCAAAAAGCTTAGAATTGAATCAAGGAGATTTCAAGCCTATTTCTTGAGTTACATTCTCAAGCTTAACTATAACCAAAGGTTTTTCGGGGGTAAATGAAGACCACCCTTCCTCTTTTTTGAAACCGTGAGCAGCGAGGAAGTTTGGTGAAAGTTTTTGTTTCCCTTCTTCAGCCATTCTTCTTATGATTGTAGCTCTCTCATGAGGGTCGGTAACAACCTCTAAGGTCCCTCTTAAGACAACAAAGCTATATTCGCTAAGATCTTGCCTGTACTTTTCTATCTCAACACAAACACGCTTATCCCTCTCAAGCAGCCTCATCTTCTTACCATAATCTGTGAAGTGAAAATAGATAGATTCATTCATCAGAACGTACTGAAACGGAGCCATATATGGATACTCGTCTCCTTTGAAAGCAATCCGACAAAGCATTTGTTCTCGAATAAGTTGATTTATTTCATGTTTTTCCATCTTTGGCAATTTGACTATCGTCAAGCAACCCACCACTCTAATCTGTGTTTTAAATGAATATTTACTGTTTCGCTAAAAACGCTTGGAGGGAAGAAAACTTGCGATCAATGCCAAGGCAGGGCCTATCAGCAGACCTGCCCAAGCGAAAAGACCCAGAACTCCTAGAATCGCCATGAAAACCCTTGTTCTAACAGTTATTTTCTTCCGGTGAATCGTAAGTCGAAAAATCGCTAGAGCCAATAGAATCGGTATCAGAATGAAGATTGCAGTCAACACCACACCTAAGTCTGCAGCAGCGGTTGTTAAGGCCAGGATCATTTGAGTTAACATCATGAATCCGCTGCCCAAGTATAGGAGACCTGCAAAAACTCCTATTCCGCCAAACAATGTTCGCAACGTGACTGGTCGTTTCAAAACTAAGACTGCCTAGCCGATAACTAGTGTGACCATCAGTGGAGCAAGGATGAAGAGTAAAGACTGACCTTC
>CP070759.1:533296-536510 GCA_020348945.1 Candidatus Bathyarchaeota archaeon | reverse complement strand
ATAGCCTCAGAGACTTTGTCAACATCCATACAAAAGGCTGAGTCACCTGCAGAGGCACATGTAGCAGATTACAAGATTGACGGCGAATCACTAAAGCTTGGACTGGTTCGTAAACAAAAAGCTGATACCGCTGGAGATTGAAAACGTATGGTGTGAACCCACGCTGGATGGTAAGAAAGTGCACGTTGCCATGTTATGAGAGTTCATTCATCAGCTTAATAGTTGAATGTAAGTCTTAGCCAATAACAACTGCACTAACCTTTATGCTCTTTTAAAAAATTTCCATCGACTTTTTTTCTTTGGCTCGGCAGGAAAGGTGAATTTCTTTAGACACTCTTCACTGCAGAAGTAAACTATGTTGCGGTCTGGTGCCTTGTATTTTATCCAGTCCTTCGGCTTGAAAAAATTGAGCCTAAGCTTCGTTCGATCAAAACAGGTAGCGCACTTACATTCCATTAACAAACCCTTCTTTTGTCAGTTATATTTCACAGCAGTTGGGATGTTCAGTCATTGTTTATCCCCCAATTTCGCCTTCATCTGTTTACGCATCCTTCCGTTTTAAATGTTGCTACCATACATTAGAGAGTGAGACAAAAGAGTTAAAACCTTAAGTTAACAAAGGCGCACTCTATCCGCAGGAGGAAATTCAATTGTTGTTTGTGACGCTTTTGGCGCCGAAGGGTAAGGGTGAAGCAGCCGTTAGATACCTCAAAAAGCTTGAAGCTCCAAAGGGCATCACCGTTCGCGATGTGTACTTCACGTTGGGGCGATACGACAGCATAATCATCTTTGAAGCCCCTGACACAAAGACAGCTATGAACTTTGTCATGGAAATTGGCTTCGCAACAGACTATTCAGTGGAAACTATGACAGCGGTTCCCGCCAAGGAAACCTAAGTTTTCCCATTTTCTTTTTTATTCTGTTAAGCAGTAAAAACTAGAAGAATCTGTGTCCACACTATCTTGACATAGCAAAATTGAGTTTGTGTTTTTTAATGGATGTACCAGGCACTTGAACTGTCAAAATCTTTTATGAGTTCAATTTGAATGTCTCTTGGAAGCGAAAACTGCTGTGTGAAGTATGTTACTTTGGGGAAGTAAAAGTCGATTCCTCGTTCTCCCATTACAGTGGCTGGATGAGCGTTTCCCAAGGCTAGTTCACAGATTTCTTGGGTTAGTTCTTTCACCTCTTCTTCGTCTATGTGTCCTAATGAGTGGAGATACTCGTGAAGAAGAAGGTGAAAGCAGTAAGCATTGTAGATTTTCTTGTCAGTAGTTCGGAGGGCGGTCTCTAAAGGAACCCTGTTCATAACTATGATGTTAGAACCTACCATGTGGAAGGCTCCCACAAAATAGCCTCGTTTCATTCCTAAATTCGCTAAACCAAGCATAAGTCCGCTTCTATGTCTGTTCATGAATTTTTTGACGGATTGTTTCACTAGTTCAAAGATTTCTGCTAGAGTAGTGCAATCGTCAAGTTTTTTGTCAAAGCTCTCTGCGGCTTCGAAGTTCAAGTTTCTCAACGCTCCTGAAGATTCGTATGTTGACGCAAGCCAATTCTTAAACTTTGCTCCCCTTCCACTAGAAAGGGGCTATCAAGGATCATCCTATTTGGAGCCTATTGAAGGTGGAATGTTGGAAGCAATGTTTTTCTCTGAAGGTAGCGGTGAGGCTGTGAAGGAGTGTAGTTTTGGGGCCCGTAGGAAAAAATGTTTTGGGGTTCAATTCTCGTGATTGACGCAGCGTAGCTGGATCATAGAGTGAAAAGGTATGTTAAAAACAGTATTTTTTCAGAAAAACTGTTTGCGCTAAAAGAGAGGAGAGAACTGCGCGCGCATTTTGATGTTAAACTGCTGTAGCTTGATTTAGATATGCTTTTAAGATTGCACAGTGAACTACAAAATGTGATTAGAGGTTAATGTGGAGAGGGTCTTGTCGTCTCTTAAGCATTTGCAGAATGGCAGGTATGCTGTTTTAAAGAAGCTTGGTGAGGGCGGAAAGGGTGTCGTGTACAAGGCTAGAGACACTGTTTTGGACCGTGTTGTTGCAATTAAAGTGCTTAAGAGTGAGGTTTTGAGTGAGGAGGCGTATTCTCGTGTTATGCGTGAAGCACGAGTTGTGGCGAAGCTTGACCATTCAAATATTGTTTCAATTTACGACATTGGTAAAGAAGATGAAAAACAGTTTTTTGTCCTCGCATTCGTTGATGGAATGAATCTACACGGGCTCATGGGAACGTATCGCGAAGGCAAATGCGACCTACAGACAATTCTAAGGATCGGTATAGATGTTTGCAGTGCTCTCCAGTACGCGCATTCGCAGGATGTTTTGCATCGGGATATTAAACCGGAAAATATCCTGATTACAGAAGAGGGCACTGCTAAACTAATGGATTTTGGTTTAGCCAAAGCTCTCGGCGGGACGAGGATCACGAAGAGAGGAATGATAGTGGGTACACCTGCGTATCTTCCGCCTGAACAGGCTTTGGGAAAAGATTCAGACCAACGATCTGACCTCTACTCTTTGGGCGCTACTCTCTATCACATGGCTACGGGTAGACCGCCATTTCCAGGAGACAATCCTGTCAAGGTAATTTTCAGCCACATCAATGACATACCAATGAAACCGAGTCGGATTAACCCTGATACAGACGCTGAATTAGAGCGTATCATTCTCAAGTTACTCAAAAAGGATCCTGACGAGCGCTATCAATCTGCCGAGGAGCTGAAGGAAGCGTTGCAGTCCATTGGGGCGGTTGATGAAAAACTGAGGGTTGCTAAGCTAGGCGTAACAGTTCAGCCTACTGTTGGCTTGCCGTCTCCTGAGCCGATTTGGGCTCGACCATTAGTTGATAGGGAGGATGAGCTGGGGACCTTGAAGAGTCGCTTGAATGATGTTCTCAGAGGTGAGGGGAGTCTTGTCTTTGTGACGGGTGAAGCAGGTATTGGGAAAACTAGGTTGCTCATGGAGTTGAAGGCTTATGCTAAGCTTAGGGGTGCTTTGTTTCTTGTTGGGAATTGTTACAGAGAGGGTGCTGTGTCTTACAAGCCATGGATAGAGATTATTCGAGAGTATTTCCGGCGGTCGCAGCCTCAACGGGTACATCGAGTTGTCGGTATTCATTCGGCAGAAATTGTCAAGTTGGTACCAGATGCTGTGTCGAAGCTTGGAGTGATTCCTTCTCTGCCTTCTCTTACGCCTGAGGGAGAACGCCT
>CP070759.1:520442-533196 GCA_020348945.1 Candidatus Bathyarchaeota archaeon | reverse complement strand
TAAGCAGCTTTTGGCAAAGAGGAAGCCAGAACGAGTTATTCCAGCTCCAGCCTCGCCCCCGATCATCACAGAGATCTTGTTTACAATCATGTTAACCACATAAAGGCTAGCCTAGATGAGTTTCTCTCCTGTCTCCACGTTCATAATGTGTATGGCGTTATAGGGACAGGCTTCAGCTGCTTCTCTGACGCATTCTAGTTTGTCAAGTTCCAATTTTTCTGCGACGACTTCATTTTCTTTCATAATTTTCTTAGCTCCTTCAATGCTAGATTTTCCGTCGACATCTGAGAACTGGAAGAATTGTGGACATAATTCAACGCATGCTCCGAACTCTTGACAAGTGTTTTTGTCTAATTCAACTTTGAACTTACCCATATGATTCGCCCCTCATTTTCGTAGCATACACGTACGCTTCATTTTCATCTTACTATCAACACAGAACATTTTGCATGGTGGCTAACGTCGTCGCTTATGCTGCCGAGAAAGAATCGTTTTACGCCACTTAGTCCTCTGCTTCCAACAACTATAAGGTCATAGTTTCCCTTTTCTGCAATTTCAATTATAGTTTCTGCGAGGTTACCCGATTCCAACTGTGTGTTGAACTCCACTCCTCTAACCTTAGCCCTTGCACTAGACAAAATGCGTTCTCCGATTTCCTTTGTCACCTCAGGCTTCAGACCAAATATTCTGGATTCTTGAACATTCAACAATGTCATCTTCGCTTTATTCTTCTTAGCCAGTTGAACAGCGTGTTCAAGGGCTTTATCTGCACTTTCAGAACCGTCTATGGCTACAAGGATTTTCGACAGTTTGGTCTTTTGTTTAACTATGAGAACTGGGCATTCAGCGTGGCGAGAGACCTTCTCGGCAACGCTTCCCAAGGAGAAGACTTCGGCTTCGGTTTCTCCACGATTACCCATTACCACTAAGTCATATTCCTCATCTTTAGCTAAACGCAGAATTGTTTCAGCGGGATCTCCATATTCAACAATTCTAGCGTCGACCTCTATGCCTTCTTCTTTGAACAATGCTTCAGCACCCCAAAGGATTTTCCTTCCCGCTTGCGAGAACCAATTTGTGATTTCGGTGAGCACTGGAGTAGGCACATGATAATCTAACTTCCTTGCTGCTTGCATAAGCTCGTGAGAGACCACGTGAATTACCGTAACCTTCGATTCGAAGTTCTTGGCAATGGCAGCAACTAGTTCTTCTGCATGGAGACATGGATGCGAGCCGTCAACTGGCACAAGTATCTTTTTTAAATGGGATTCACTTTTCATTTCACTCACTCTTCAAAATAGCTATTCTTTCTGTCCTTGTTTTTCAGCTATTTTTTTTGCTATCTCAGCAACTCTTCGCCCTAAGGTTTTTGCTATCTCCAAATCGTTCACGGTGGGAGACTTGTCTGCGTTGGGTCCAGAAACAGAGGAGGCTCCATAAGGGCTTCCTCCTCCAGTCTCCATTGAAAAGAGTCGCTGTTCGGAGTAGGGTACTCCCACAATTATCATGCCGTGATGAAGCAAGGGGATCATCGAAGTTATTATGGTGGTTTCCTGTCCGCCGTGAAGGGTGCTTGTACTGGTGAAGACGCCTGCAACCTTATTGATGAGTTTTCCTTCAGCCCACAGCCCTCCAGTTTTGTCAATGAACTGTTTCATTTGGGCGCACATGTTTCCATATCTCGTTGGCGTACCAAATACAATGCCGTCTGCTTCCACCAAGTCTTCATTTGTCGCAATAGGAATATCCGTCAACCCCTTTTTAACTTGTTTCATCCTCTCATTGGCTTCGATAATTTCTTTAGGCACCAGTTCCTCAACTTGTCTGAGAGAAACTTTTACATTTTCGACTTGTCTCGCTCCTTCCGCGACTGCTTTCGCGAGTTTAGCCGTGTTTCCATACATGCTATAAAAGACAATGAGCACTTTTGTTTTATCTTTACTTTTAATGTTCATTTCGATTTCCTCTCATTAATTCTTAAGCTCTTTTCTGCACCTCTGTGGGCCTACATGAAGAAGAAGCCTCACCTTCCTTGGATGTGATCAAAGTACCAGGATTCTTCTGTATCTCCCCTGGCAACCAGACTCGTTTCCATTTTCTCTTTGCGCTTAGACGTGATGAAAACTGAATCTCCTCTCTTCACCCGCTGAGTCACCTTTTCAAAATCGACCTTCTCAACCTCTTCAATCTCAACACTCTGATCTTCGTCGTCTTTCAAGAAGAACAGTTGAAACAGCAGTTTTTCTCCATTCACGTCAACATTTTTTTTCAATGTGCGCGCCATTATTTCCATCTTACAGGTGGCCTCCATTTATTGTGGGGTTTCTTGACGCATCCCATAACTGGCTGAGAAGAGAAAGGAGTCCTCAAAATTAGAAAATATCTTGGAATGCGTATACAAGCCCGCTTCTTTTTTTGCATGGTTCCTCGCCTTGGTACATCCAATGTTTTATTCAAAGTGAAGACTTTTAAGTGTGTGTGGCTGTTATATAACAGCAACAGTTAATCCTGGGGGGAGAGATTTATCTCGTTATCTTCAGAAAAGAATATCGATATATTGTTAGACTTTGGGCTCACTCGTACCCAAGCAAAGGTTTACATAGCCATAGCTAGACTAAGATTGGCTCCAGTCGGCCAAATATCAAAGGCGTCGAAGGTACGTAGAGAAGATGTCTACAGAATCTTGCCCAAACTCGAAAAAATGGGATTAGTTGAAAGATTATTAGGGACACCAACCAGAATGAGAGCTACACCCGTGGAAGAGGCGCTTTCAGTTCTGGTCAAACATGAAGAAGACACAGCTCGCGAAAGAGTGTCCGTGTTGAAGGCTAAAACAAAAACGTTTTTAAAGCATTTCGAGCGCGCTCCGAGATTAGAATTGGAAGAAAAAACCCATTTCGCTCTGCTCTCAAAGCGAGAAAGCATAATGACTAAGATGCTGACTATGATGAAAAAGGCTGAGAAAGAATTTGACATTGTATTCTCCAGGAGTCAGATCACGCAATTCATACACACTTTCGCTGACCAACTTGAGAAAATTGTAAAGAAAGGAGTAAGGATTCGAATAATAACAGAAGTGCCCGAGTATGAAGACTCCCTGCCAAGAATTATGGAAGAGCGCGTATCATCTGGCGACTCTGTCGATTTGAGGTATACGTATCTGCCCTCAAGTCATTACATGATCGTTGATTTCGCAGAAGCTTTGATTTCACCCACCGCAGAAAGAAACATGACAGAAATTTCTTCTCTTTGGACAAACAGCGACAGCCTTGTGGGAGTCTTTCAAGGAGATTTTGAAAACCTTTGGCACAATTCCATCAGCTGGAAGACTATTGAAACGAATGCCGTTCCTGAAAAGATCATTGGTTTTATGGAACAATTGAGACCTACAAACCACGTGATATTCGTGTACGATAATCCGGAAGCCAAATACAACGTTCTTTTCAACTACCTTAAAGTTGGATTGGAAAAAGGCGAAGCTGGAGTGTATGTGGCTACTGATGAGAACCCAAGCCAAATAAGAGAAGCTATGAAACGGTTTGGCGTCAACGTGGAAAAATACGAGAAAACAAATGCTTTACACATCCTTGGATCTGAAGACATTTACATTATAGATGGAAAATTCGCTATGACCACCACGATGAATATGTGGAACAAACTTTACAATGAGGCTTTGAAGCGGGGCTTTGAGGGATTAAGAGCCACTGGAGAAATGGCATGCTTCTTCAAACACAACCTAATCCGAGAACTAATAGAATATGAAAAAGCACTCCACAGGACCTTGGACATCCCAATGATTGCCATCTGCGCTTATAACGCCAACATGCTAAACAGAAGCAAAGACCCAATAAACCTATACAGCGAATTATCCAGAGCTCATGGCACAGTCCTGTTCACGGGCTTAGACGCGCAACTGGGAAGAATGGAAATCAGAAAAATATAACATGCGCATACACACGCCCGACGCAGCAAGCGTTCATAGCTTGGAATAGAATTTAGTTCCATAGAGCCTTTAGAGAGATTCGCCAGCATCTTGGTGACAGGGGATGCGTGCAACTAAATTTTAGAAAAACCTGTTAGTTGCTGAGAGAGAAAGGAGTTTTCCGATGCCCCCATCACCAATAATTTTGTATTAAGGCATCAGATATTTAAGGGTATGTTGCTGTTGTGTCACAGTCACACACACTTAAAAGTCTTCACTTTCAGATTAGAACGCATGCTTTGACTTGACAAAAAATTATGTTGAGGAGGTGATCTTGCGGAAATGGAAATGACACCCAAGCAGATAGCAGAAAGACTGAAAATGGTTGAATCAGCGTGCATTTGTAAAGGCTGTCCCACATACAAGAATCTGGAAAGAGAGGATGATTACATTTCCTATTGCTTCCCAACTAGAGGAGCAAGCAAAAACATAACTGAAGAAAAAGGTTGCACTTGTGGCATCTGTCCCATCTACGGCCAAATGAAGTTCATGAACACCTACTACTGCACTCGTGGAATAGAAATGAAACAGAAAGAAGCCATAGCCGAAGCAGCATGGAACGGCCACAGTGTGTGGGATCATCTTCGACGTCGACGGTGAATCATCTTCTCCATCCAATTTTTTTGTAAAATATTTCTCAACAACACGAAAATGCATTACGCGCGCACCAAACTTTTCGAATATTTAAGTGAGATTATGCCCATTTTAGGAGAAGGAAGACTTCGAATTGAAAGAAGCAATGTTCTACGAAAAGTTAGGCGATAACGTTGTTAAATGCAATTTGTGCAGCCACAGATGTAGAATAACCGATTCTAAAAGAGGAATATGCACGGTTCGGGAGAACAAGAACGGAACGCTTTACAGCTTAGTCTACGGAAAAGTTGTAGCCTGTCATGTGGACCCCATAGAGAAAAAACCTCTCTTCCATTTTCTTCCTGGTTCGCAGGCTTATTCCATCGCTACGGTGGGATGCAACTTCAAGTGTAGAAACTGTCAGAACTTTGAGATTTCTCAGATGGCTAAAGACAGTGATCTGATACTTGGACAAACTGTGTCTCCTGAAGAAATTGTTATGGCGGCTAAGCGATATAATTGTGAAAGCATAGCCTACACGTATACTGAACCCACTGTTTTCTTCGAATACGCTTATGACACGGCTAAACTAGCGAGTAAAGAGGGAATAAAGAACGTTTTCGTGACAAATGGGTACATCACTGAAGAGGCGTTGGTTGAGATGAAGCCGTACCTAGACGCAGCTAACATTGATTTAAAGAGTTTTAGCGAAGAATTTTACCGCAAGAACTGTGGCGCCCGCTTGAATCGTGTACTAGATTCTATAAGGCTTCACAAGAGTTTGGGAATCTGGATTGAAATAACAACTTTGATTATTCCAACTCTGAACGATTCAGAAGAGGAACTGCGGAAAATTGCAGAGTTCATTAAAGAGGTGGGTGAGGAAATACCTTGGCACATCAGCCGGTTCCATCCAACGTATAAACTCCTAGACTTGCCTCGCACACCCATTGCAACTCTCCGTAGGGCTAGGGAAATTGGTTTAGAAGTGGGGTTAAGATATGTTTATGAAGGAAATGTGCCAGGCGAAGCTGGAGAAAACACCTACTGTTATAAATGTGGGAAACTGCTGATTCGCCGGTACGGCTACCAAATTCTGGAAAACAAGATCAAAAACTCCGCGTGTTCCAATTGTGGCGCAAAAATTGACGGCGTAAACATGTAAATCGCGCGCATCGTAGTGTCTTTGCGCGCTAGTAGTTTAAGCGCTCTTCAACAATATGTTCTCTAACCTCTTCAAGAAACTCGCTTTTTGATTGCTCCCAAGTGTAAATAATCACGTCTTCCTTAGCACGGGTCAACGCCACGTAAAAGAGTCTCCGCTCTTCCTCCGTGTGGTCTCGTCGATGGTAATCTTCTCTTGCAGGCGCATAAATAGAGGAGTCCTCAATCTCGCATGGAAAGCCGTAAGGACCCTTGACAAAATCCAGAATGAAGACTACTTTGGCTTCCACTCCCTTACTTTTATGAACGGTCATCAGCCTAACTTGATCTCCTCTTGCAAATTCATTACCATAGGCTATATCTATCTCCCTTTCTCGAGCTTTCTCTACGAAGATTTCTATAGTTCGAAGAAAATTGTATCTGCTGAGTATAAGTATATCTATGGGTGCGTACCCTTTTTGAATATACTCGGCGATGCGACTTGCGCAATCTTCGGCGATCTGTTTAGGGTATCGGTCCTCGTACTGTTTTGTATGAGGCGATCTAAAAACCTTGATTATTCTAACTTCTTTTCGATGTGATCGCGTAACTTTTGGTATTTGATTATTACAATTGTTCTTTATTATGTCTGCTCCAGCATCAACAATAGATTTTATACTACGATAGTTAGTAGAGATCTTGGTTATTGCAGGATCTTCGAAATACTTTTGGAAGTTAACGAACAAATCAAGGTTGGAGCCCGCGAACCCCATTATACTTTGCCAATCGTCACCAACACAGAACAATTTACATTTTGTATTGCGTTCAAGCAACACTTTGATTAATTTATATCGTTGTGCGCTCATGTCTTGGTACTCGTCGATTAGAATGTGGTCATAAACATTTGCATAGAGGTCTTCATCATTATGCAATTCCTTGATTGCCTTGTTAATCATGTCCTCAAAATCAATCTTTTTCTTTTTCTGCAACTCCTTTTCATAATCATAATACACCTTCACTGCAAGGTTCCCGAACGCCATTTGTTTGTGAGACCATTCTCCAATGTGTAGCTTTTTTACAATTCTTGCTGGCGTTATGTCATAAATCTTGGCGTTCACGATAAAATTGAAAATTTCATTAGCGATAGGATCTTTATAAGGTCCCCAAGCAACTTCAACCACTTCTTCATAAGTCATAGGAGTGAAGTCAAAATTACCTTCATGTCTTGTTCGAAGTTTCTCTATCACTCGCTTTTTAAGTAGCTCAATAAACTTTTCTGGGTTATCTTCGTTATACTCATAGGAGAATGTCTCAACAAATAATCTGGCATTCTTAGCGAACCATTCCTTCTTTTCTTTCATGTTTTTCTTATAATCCGCGGTTGTTTGGTTGAACCACCATGGCACTTCTCCTTTCTCGTCAAGCGCCCAATGCTCAATGAAAAGATCATATTTAGCTAATCGAAAGTCTGGTCTGCGCGGGCGCTGGTCTGAGAAACTGGTTATAATAGGTTCGTATTCTATTTTAACAGGCTCTCCGTTAAGCTTGTTCGTAAGAAAGAAATCTAAGATCTCCTTCTCAGCTCTGCTCTTAACACGGGTGTTGTCTATGGAGGTATAAGGCAAAATCCTCTTGTATGCGAGAGTATCCTCTTTTCTTTTGTAATCTTCTTCTTGCTCGATGTCATGAAGGTTTTTCACATATCGCAAGAAGACTTGATAATAGTCTGGGTCATCTTTTAGTTTATTTCTATATATTCTTTTTATCATGCGCGGGCGTTCGTTCTCGTTTATGGTGACTGTGCTGATACCGGCTTTTTCCAGAATGTCTTTGCCTAGCTTATGGAAAGTCTTCGCATTAACATCATTTATGTTGTAGCGGTCACGCAGCCGTTGTTCGATCTCCTCTCTAGCTTTCCTTTGATAAGCAATTGCCAAAATTCGATTTGGCTGAACACTATCTGGCTTTCTTTTTATCAGATATGCAATTCGAGTTATGAGAACTTCGGTTTTACCAGAGCCTGCCCCTGCGACTACAAGATTGTATTTGTCATCTGTGATTATTGCATCTTTTTGTTCCTCATCGAGAGAAAGGTTTTCTTTGTTGAAAAGGTAGCTGTAGTCCCTTTTTCGTTGTTTGATAAATTCCTTATTGTAATTCGAAATGATTTGGCGATATTTTTTTAGTTCTTCTAATTTTGGAGACATGAATTCTTCTTCGAAGGCTTTACTTGCTCCCAAATATGTAAGATCTGCTTCAAATGACCTTAATATCGCAACACATCGCTCTTCATCAACGTGAGTCAGATAGGTGCCACTGTTTTCAATTTCCCTAACTTGCCTACCTATAGTTTCTAATTCCTCGCGCAGAAGTTTATTTATGCTATTTATAATTTGATCTTGCCTAGTGGTAAATTCTGAAATTCTTTTTTCTGCATCTTTACCTATGAAGAAACCAATCAGCAATAGTTTTAGAATTCTTCGTAAGGTTCTTAGCCTATGTTGTTTTTCAAGTTCTTGACTGTTTTCTTGTAACTTTTTAACAGCCTGATGGAGTATCATCTAACTCACGTCATAGTATTCAATATCTTATTGTGCAAAAAGCATCTATGCGTTTTCCATAAAATATTTGTTATTCTCTGATAACGATCATATACACAAACCTTAGAGATTGAGCGCGCATTAGCTGTCTTGATGTGGCTCCAGTTCCACCTTGATTTTTCCCTTTAAAGTAATCTTGTTTTCAAAGAACTCAGAGCAATAAGCGTACACTTCAACTCCCTCCACAGCAGCGCCTCGAAGGACTTTTCCAAACTCTGGATCAGTTTCGTCGTTGGGAACAAACACGTGAGCATCTGTTCTCTGAACAATAAACATTACACATGCTCTATAGCCTTCTTTTCTGGCTTTCACTAATTCTCTCACATGTCTTCTTCCCCTTTCAGTCTCAGCGTCAGGAAACATGGCTACGCCGTCTTTCACCAGCGTGCACGACTTTGCTTCCAACAAACATCTCTCGTGTTCATTGGCCAAAAGGAAGTCAAATCTACTGTGTCCATAACCATATTCTGGCTTTATTATGTTGTATTCTGAAAGTTCTTCTATGTCCCTGTTTTTTAAGGCTTCCAAGACCAGTTTATTGGGTACCCGAGAATCAACGGACACTATCTGACCGTTATAGAAAACTCCGATTAGGTCGAAATCGGTTTTTCTGTTCTCTCTCAATACCTCTCTAAGAATAACCTCGGTTCCAGGAGTTAAAAGTTCATACATTCTTCCAGGGTTGGGCAAAAAACTCGGCAAAATTCTATTTTCAACTTTCACGAGGGCTAAGAAACGGTTTGGTCTCTCCTGAAAAACGCCTTTAATGTTTCGCCCTTCTATTTTTATAAAGCTAACCAACGTCTAACTTTCCCATCAACCACACAGATAGATATCGTACAAAATTGAAAAATAAAAGTTGGGCTAGAAGACCTTGACATTTAAACAATGCACACGCATCTCTGGCAACCTCGACAAAGATCTGGGATAATTACCAACGCTTTCAAGCTTTTCAACCTCGAATCAGGCACGCATGCGTGTGCGCGCATAAGTTGCGATGCATGCAGTCTGTGGACAACTATTAAGAGCAGGTACAGTGCATTGTTTCAAAAATCACGGAAGATTCTATATGAAGCTCGCGAACGTTCCGTTTCGTCTTACGAGATTATACATTTCTGTCTTCTTGACTCAGGTTTCTCTGTCTATCGCTTTCTTAGCAACACCCATCTTGGCCCTTGAAATGAAAGCATCTCCTTTTCTCATCGGGTTAATTGGAGCCTCAACCGGGGGACCATACGCTATTATGACCTTTTTCTTCGGATCTGCATCAGATAGATTCTCGAGAAAGAGACTGCTCACGACTGCAACATTAGTTCAAGCTTTCGCGATGATCCTCTGTTTCATCTCCCAAAATCCATATCAACTCATTTTAGCACGCTTTGTTTTCGCTATAGGGGCAGCTCTCTACTGGCCACTCGCAGAAGCGTACACAGGAGACCTTGCTGGAGCAGGTCAACTAAACCAAGCTTTGACAGGCTACAACGTGTCGTGGAGTCTAGCAACGATAGTTGGTCCCCAGATAGGAGGACTGCTCATAACGTGGTTCTTAACGAGGACACCTCTTCTAGTAGCTCTCATTCTTTTCGTCTTTGCCGGGATGCTATTCCTTCCAAAAACTGCGGTGAAAAGTGCCAGATCTCACTCTACACATCACTTGAATCAAAATGAAGAACGCGTTTTAAACAACCCCAAAATCTCTCCGTTGATCTACGCGTTTCTCTACGCGTTCACTGGTGCACTCTTAAATGCACTATTCCCCGCTTATGCCACCCAACTAAACATCTCAGCCGACCTAATAGGCTTAATGTTTCTCCTATCAGGTCTAGCTCAAACCATAACAATTCTCTTATCCAGCAGGTTGCTATCCAAACTTGGAACAGAGAAGTTGTTATTATTGAGCGCACTTTTTTTGTGTATCTCCCTAACTATTATCAGCTTTACCCTCGCGATACCAATTTTCATGGTTGGCTTCTTAATCTTAGGCTTTGGTCAGGGAATGGCATACTCAACCGCAATATTGCTGGTTTTGAAAAGAAGTAGCTCCAGAAGAGGCAAGGCTGCTGGAATGTTTGAAGGCATATTGGGTGTCGGATTCTTCGCAGGTCCGCTGGTTGGAGGAGTCCTTTATCAAGTCGGTGGTTCACACCCTTACTTACTAGGAGCATTTGCAAGTCTATTGATGGTAACGTCTCAACTATTCTTGATGCTGAAACAATCCCGCGTCAAACAATAAGTGTGCGCTCAAAAATACGAAGAACTTATTGAACAAATAGCCAGAAAGCAAGCTTAAAAGCTTGCGTCCATTTTTCTATTTTTTGTTTCCTGAATTATATGCGGACATTCTCTAGCAGCAGCCCGTTTTTACCTTTTCACCACAAATGGAGCATTTACCATCTTCTGTAATTTTTGCTTGTTCAGATACCTCTTCGCCACAAAACTTACATTTTACCAAAGAATATCACCTCCATTTTTGTGAGTTACATTATCTACTTGTCTGCAGTGAAAAATCTTGTGCCCTCTGCTTTTTTGTGTAAAATATGCTCTTTTTTTGACACATTGCGCGCCCAAAAAATGAAGGTAATTTTTCACTCAAACTCTATTGTTGCGGGTGGTTTATGAGTGATATCGTACAAGCATCTAACAACACTAGACATTTCATTTGTTATTCTCTCAGAGACCTTCTCTAATATTTCATATGGAACTTGTTTGGCTTTTGCTGTCACAGCATCTTCTGAAACTACAACTCTAACAGTGATGATGTTCCCGTAGACCCTTTTCCCGTTTTTAATACCTGTAGCCTTGTCATTATGTAAGACAGCAAAGTTCTGAAACGTTCCCAAATTCTTAGTTTCTTCTTCCACTATTTCGGTAGCTTTTCTTACTATTGCGACCTTGTCAGAGGTTACCTCGCCTAGAATCCTTATTGATAGTGCTGGACCAGGAAAAGGCATTCTCTCTGAGATATCTGCGGATAGACCCAATTCCCGAGCAACCATTCTCACTTCTGGCTTGTACAACTCCTTCAATGGCTCCAGGATAGAGTAGCCGTAAGTCTCTGGGTTGATTCCAATCTGTTCAAGAACATTATGTTGTGTTTTTATTCCCTTAACGGTTTCCACAATGTCAGCTTTTATCGTACCCTGCGCAATGAATTTGACTTTTTCCTCCTTTGCCACTTTGCCAAGGATTTTGTAGAATTTGTCTCTGAAGGCTTTTCGTTTTTCTTCAGCATCTATCTTTCCTTTCAGAGCTTCTAAGAACTCTTCCTTTGCATCAACAAATCTGGCTTTTATGCCTAAATCCTTGAGTGTCTTTACTACAAACTCGGGTTCTCCTTCTCTCCGCAGTCCATCGTCTATAAACACAGCAATCAAGTTTTCTCCTATGGCCTTGTGCACGAGAAAGGTTGCAGTTGTGCTATCAACACCTCCAGAACAAGCGGAAATTACTTTGTTTTCATAGACTATTTCTTTTATTTCTTTTAATGACTTTTCAATAAATCTTCTTACATTCAACGTTTTCTACATCCTTTACAAGTTTTAACTACATTATCCTGTCTTCTTTTTAGTTTTGCTGTGCGCGCAACATATACTTTGAAATTCTGTTTGATTTCCGTTGCCATTCATATACGCACACGGAACTTTATGGCATATACACTAAATCTGGTTAGCGATCCAATTGTTAACCCCTTCAATATCCTTTATGAACAAAATTGCTGGCGCCCTAGCCTAGATCCACACTCGGAAAATTGCACTGTGCATGTTTCATGAAAACTTAGAAAACACGGATGATTGGGTGATATCTCCGTTGTGTGGGGAGGGTTCAAATCCGGGCTCGAACCGATTTGAGTCTGGTGTCTTACAATATTGTCATCGCTAGCTACCTCTTGCTATGACCAGGCGAGGTCGAAGCGGTCAAGGTTCATTACCTTGTTCCATGCCGCTACGAAGTCATGTAGGAACTTCTTCTGGGAGTCCTCACATGCGTAGACTTCCGCCAAGGCCCGGAGTTGGGAGTTCGAACCGAAGATGAGGTCGACACGGGTACTGGTCCATTTGAGTTTGCCTGTTTTGCGATCACGACCCTCGAAAATGTCTTTGTCTTCCGAGGTTGCTTTCCATGTCGTGCTCATGTCGAGTAGATTCACGAAGAAGTCATTGGTGAGTGTCTCTGGCCGCTTGGTGAAGACACCATGCTTGGACTGTCCGAAGTTGGCATTCAAGACGCGCATACCGCCAACGAGAACCGTCATCTCAGGAGCGGTCAGCGTTAACAGTTGCGCACGATCAACCAGCAGTTCCTCTGCTGATACGGCGTATTTGGTTTTGAGGTAGTTACGGAACCCGTCTGCAGCTGGTTCGAGTACGGCGAATGACTCCACATCGGTTTGCTCCTGCGATGCATCCGTGCGTCCCGGCGCGAAGGGAACGGTTACATCGTGACCAGCTTTCTTTGC
>CP070759.1:495732-520342 GCA_020348945.1 Candidatus Bathyarchaeota archaeon | reverse complement strand
CATGATGGTGAAGGCGGGCTTCACTGCTCATTGCCACTGGGACAACGATATTACCTTGAACTTGGAGACGCTACGGGAGATGTCAAAGGGTCTGCCGAAAGGTAAGATCATTTTAGATATGGGGCAGACGGATATGGCTAAGGCTAAAGAAATTCTTGGAGATAAAATTTGCCTTTACGGCAATGTTTCTTCCTCAGTACTTGTTCACGGAACAGTTAATGACGTTAAGAAATATTGTAAGAAACTAATAGCGGATTGTGCTGAGGGTGGAGGTTTCATTCTCTCGACAGAATGTGAAACTCCTTGGGATGCTAAACCAGAAAACGTAAAGGCAATTATAGATTCTGCCAAAGAATACGGTAAATTCAAGTGATGAAAGATGGTAGGGTTTGAAAAACGCAGTTTAATGCCGTTGTTTCGCGTTTTCTCTGAAGACGCGCTTGACGCGATTCATTTGGCTTCCCTTGAAGTTTTAGAAAAAACTGGTGTCAAAATTCATCATGGCGAAAGTATTCTGAAAATGTTGGATAATGGTTGTACAGTTGATTTCGAAAAAGGTGTAGTCAAATTTCCATCCTACGTTGTTGAGGAGGCGGTGAAGAAAACTCCGAAAACATTTTCCGAGTATGGAAGAAATCCGAAGTATGACTATAAACTGGACGGAAGACACGTTTACTTCATCACTGACACTGAGACAACAAGCACGGTTGATCTCAAGACTGGAGAGTGGAGGCCTTCAACTATGGATGACTTGGAAAAGTTAACGAGAGTTACAGATGCTCTGGACTCGTATGCTTCGGGCGGTCATCTCACTACGGCTTTAGACAAGCCGAACAATGTCCGTTGCTTGTACGATTACGCTGCTGCTTTAAATAATACAGAGAAGCCTGTTGGGTGGTCTGTTTACCCGCCTGAACTAGCGATGCAACTGACTGACTACCAACTTGAGATAGCCACTGCGGCTGCCGAAAGCAGAAAAAAATTGAGGAAAAGACCCTTAAGAGGCGGCGGCTTTTGCACAGAATCGCCACTTAAGTTTGAGGGAAGATACGTCGAAGTTGCCTTAAAGCTTGCTAAGCTTGGTTATCCCTGCGACGTTGAAAGTATGCCCCTTGGCAGAGCCACTGCACCCGTAACATTCGCTGGTTGCCTTGTCACGACAAACGCTGAGATTTTGAGCGGGGTATGAACTATCCAACTTGCAGCTCCGGGTACCCATACAGGCGTTTGTTATATTATGGGAAACTTAGACATGAAGACTGGTTTGTGGGGACAAGGCCCAGAAGAAGGGCTTCTATGTGCTGCCGCAGTTGAAGTCGCCAGATACTACGGATTCTATGTGACTGTCAACGGGTTTAACACCGCATCCAAAATGTCTGGAGCTCAGGCAAGCTATGAAAAGACGATGAGCACCCTTCTACCTGTGTTAGCAGGGGCAGATGGGGTCTATGGAGCGGGCAGTTTAGAGGGGGGAATGGCGGCTTCCTTTGAAGAGCTAGTAATGGACGACGAAATTTGTAAGGCTGTGTTGAAGGCAGTTCAGGGAATAGAAGTAAACGATGAAACGTTGGCCGTAGACGTAATCGACAAAGTGGGTCCAGGCGGGCACTTTCTGGCTGAAAAACACACTTTAAATCACTTCAAAGAGAGTCTCCTCTTCTCTGAACTCACAGATAGACACAGCTACGATACTTGGAAGAAGACAGGAGGAAAAAGCATGGTTAAACGGGCTAGGGAGAAGGCTGAAGAAATTTTGAAAGAACACTGGCCAAAACCGCTGGATAAAGACGTTCAGAAAGAAATCTCAGAAATAATCAAAAGAGCGGAAAAGGAACTGCCGAAGACCACTTTGTGAGACAAGGCTAGATGCAAGCGGAGTCCGAGAAAAAATGGGGGTTTTTGCGGGGAACCGCGGGAGATGTCTCCACTCTGCGTTGAATTTAACTCAATCTCAAACGTTATCAACTGAATCTTAGATGCTCTGATCATTTCCTCTTTGTGAAACTATCTTCTATACATTTATTGAATGTTAATAAGATATCACTTGGTTATTATCCTACTATAGTTTTTTACCTATTTGGCGAGCTTTCTCTAGTAGATCCTCTCTGTTGGCTACAGGATTCTTCACCGTATCTTCAGCCACCAGCGTTGCTACGACTTTCATTTTGAAATATTCTTCCAGTGTGTGTTTTATCCACTCCACTACGCTGCTATAAGCCTCAAGATTGTCATCCTCATAGGTTATTATGATTACCACACGTACGTTTCTTGGAAAACGATCCTTTGTACTTTCTTTATCGTAGTAGATTAAACGGTCTACGAAGATTTTTGCACGAGCGCTAACATGGTCAAAGTAGATAGGAGTTCCAAAAACAAGTACATCCATTTTCTCAAGGGAAGAATAAACTAAATCCATGTCGTCTTTGGGACAAGTTACTCCGTATGGTTTGTTTGAATATGTACTCCATACTGATTCGTTGTCTGAGGTGGATGCAATCAACGGATTTATATTTAGGTCTCCTAGGCATTTTAGGTCTGTTTTATTTCCATTCTCTTCTGCACCTTTCAGAACTTCTTTAACTAATGTTGCTGTGTTTCCTGAACTGCGAGGACTGGCAACAATCCCCAAAACTCTCTTAGAGCTTTTCATGTTTGCTCCCTCTTTCTATTTTATCTTAGCTCCTGAATATCCACGTAGTATTAAAACTTAGCTTTCACAAAAGATGTCGCTGTCTTCTATTTGAATTCTGGAAACATATGTAAGATAACACCGATGACTTATCTGCTTTATACTTTTATCAAGAACCTCAGAATAACATCAGTCTCAAGTGCTTTTATTCTTTGTAAAGCTAGCTAACCCAAAAACAGAATACATCTGAAAACAGAGAAAAGGGGGATGTTGTGGGGGACTGCGGGAGTAGTCCCCCTATTAATGGGGCTTTGTCTGTAGTCTAGGTCTGTAGTGTGGCTTCACAAACGTAAAGAGAGGTTAAATTTTAATCCACATACACAGCCTTCCACTTTTCTAAGTTTCCAATAGGGAAAACAGGGCGTGGTCTAAACAGACAGTCTTGTCGGTAATGGAGAAAGCTTTTAGGTTTCTGGAAGTGTCCAGTCTAATTCACTAATCAAAGTTTCTTCCACAAGTGATAAAAACAGATAGCACACATAACATGAAAGAGGTGATTGAATGCTGGAAGATGTGAAGATAAATGTGAAGATAAAGCTTTCATTATCATGGGTAGCTTTGGTGTTTTTTTATTTATATAACGATGTTATCTCGTTTTTTCGGCAAGATATAATAGAGGAAGTATTAACAGGAGAAATGGGTAGTATTCAAATTACTCAAACATTCTTGTTTGGAGTGGCAATACTAATGGCGATTCCGATTTTTATGATTTTCTTGTCCTTGGTGTTGCCGGCTAAAGTGAATCGCTGGGTAAACATCATCGTAGGTATATTCCATGCTGTTGTTTTGGCCACTACATTTCTTGTACCAGGGGAGACTTGGGCTCATTATGCGCTTTATATGATCTTTGAAGCTGTGTTTATTGTACTAATTGTTTGGCATGCATGGAAGTGGCCCAAACAGGAAAGTTAGCCCTAGTAACATACTTTCATTGTGGTTGCTAAGCTAGAAGATACTTCCATAGGATCTTATGAACTGCGAAGTACATTGTATAGCATGGAAGAAAGAGATATCCCAAATCAGATTGAGGACTTCGGGAGATATCTCCACTCTATGTTGAATTTAACTCAATTCTAATGGTTTCATTTCCATTTTCTGAGAAATCCTCTAAACCAGTTTTGGATCATATGACTTTAGATTTACTTATATGACCCATTTGCCCTAACATAATCGGTGTTGCGGTGCATGCAACGGAGGGTAGTCTTTCCTTTTTCGGCCATAGTCGCGCTGGATAAACTGAAATTAGCCATCCTCATCAATGCCATCAACCCGAAGATTGGCGGTTTGCTCATTCGAGGACCGAAAGGCTCGGGGAAAACTACTGTGGTGCGCGGTTTAATCGATGTTCTGCCAAGAATCGATGTTGTGGAAGGCTGTCCATTTAGCTGCAGTCCTAATGACCCATCTAACATGTGCCCCAAGTGCAGTGAGCACTATCTGAAAGATGAGAAACTCCCGGTTAAAGAAAGGGAGATGACAATTGTTAACCTTCCCCTCGGAGCCACCGAAGACAGAGTTGTGGGAAGCCTAAACGTGGAAAAAGCCATCAAGCTGGGAGTGGAAGCCCTACAACCCGGCATCCTAGCTGAGGCTAATCAAAACATCCTTTACGTTGACGAAATCAACTTGTTGCCAGACCACATAGCAGACGACCTCTTAGACGCCGCAGCAACTGGATGGAACGTCGTCGAGAGGGAGGGAATATCCATAAATCACCCCTCCCACTTCATCTTCATAGGAACCATGAATCCTGAAGAAGGCGAACTCCGACCTCAACTCCTCGACCGTTTCCCCCTATCCATCGGCGTTGAGAAAATCTCTTCAGTAAAGGATAGAATGAAAATTGTCCGAAGAAACGTAGAGTTTGAAAGTGATCCTGAAAAGTTTCGCGAAAAATATCTGACCACACAAGAAGAACTAAAAAACAGGATCATTCAAGCGAGAAACATCCTACCTAAGGTGCAGATGCCTGAAAAGCTCCTTGAAGCAGTGTGTAAA
This sequence comes from Candidatus Bathyarchaeota archaeon, assembly GCA_020348945.1. Taxonomy (GTDB): domain Archaea; phylum Thermoproteota; class Bathyarchaeia; order Bathyarchaeales; family Bathyarchaeaceae. The sequence continues at coordinate 515,655 of CP070759.1, read as the reverse complement.
ACCTGCTTAGACCTGAAAGTCGACGGCGTAAGACCTGACATCGTGATAAGCAAGGCCGCATGCACCCTCGCGGCGTTTGAAAGAAGAACAGAAGTCACCCCAGACGACATTATAGTAGCCTCCGAACTCGCTTTAAGTCACAGAACCAGACAAGGAGGCTTCTTAGATCCAGCTCCACCCAAAGAGATCAAGAAAATCCTGAACACATCGATCAAAGAGACTGGCTACAAAGAGAAAACAAAGGCCACAGAAAAAGATGAAGAGGCTAAAAACGATAAAGAAGCCAAAGGACGAGCAATACTCTGGTACAAAGAAAAGAAGGACTCAAAGAAGGAAAAAATCCCTTGGGGACATGAAAGGCTTCACGGTCTCATGTCAAAGATTTCCCAAGTTTTTGCCACTCTCAACAGGGTGCTAGGCATAATGACCTTCGGGCGTGTGCATCGTGCTGCAAAGAAACTAAAGAAGGCTATAAAGCGTGCTCCATCCGTAAAGGGCGTTCTCAGAGGCGCAACCATTACCTCAGGTGAGTCACCGGAGAAAGAAGGAGTCAGTCTAGGCCGAGATGAGGGGATTCCCTCGGTTGATCGCGCGTCAGAATCACCAGAAGTGGATAAAGGCTTTTCCGTGCTCACTAAGATTAAGGGAAGCGTTCTCGCACCCTTCAAGCTCTTTTTCAGCGTGGAGAAAACCCTTACTAGGAAACGTAGCAGCTACGCCGGGAAAAGGGCGGAAACGGTGACCACCCTTCACCGCGGTAGACCCTTCGGATGGAGACTCCCCCACGACAAACCCAGCGATATCCACCTGCCAGCCACAATAAGAGTTGCGGCGAGGAGACAGAGAAACAGGGAGAAACCCTTCGAAACGGCGCTAAAGATATGCTTAGAAGATGTGCGCGAGAAGGTGCGACTCTACAAGGCTCCCATGACCATCGTTCTAGTCATAGACCTAAGCGGATCAATGGTGCTCAGCATTGAGGCTGTTAAGAAAGCTCTGTTGAAACTCCACAGAGACGCCTACAGATACAGAGACCGGGTGGGAATCGTGGCGCTCAAAGAAACTGGAGCAGTTGTTGTTCAGCATCCGATAACAAATCTCCTGGTTGTAGCAAAGAGGCTCTTAGAACTGCGGATCAGCGGCGGCACTCCCTTGGCAACAGGAATGCTAAAAGCATTAGAGGTTCTGAAGGATGCCCAGCGAAGGGACTCATCAACTATACCGGTCATGGTGATTATCACCGACGGGAGCGCCAACGTGCCGCTTTCAAGGAGCCTAGAAACAAGTGAAATCCGCAAGTTTGACGAGGTTAGTATTGCTACCAGACAATACGAAGATTTGGCCGTGAGAGATGTGTGGTCTGTTTCCAAAATGATCAGAAAAGAGGGAGTTTACACCATTGTTGTGAACACAAATCCTCGCTTCATTGGACGAGAAACTTATGGGTTCGCCGTAACCGAACTTATTGCCTCAATTACAAAGGGCAGGCTACATGTGGTTGGAAGAGTGGCACATAATGAGGAACTCGTGAGGAGCATAGTTAATCAGATAGCTGAAGATCAACGGCTGATCGCCCACGAGGCTTCTCTCTCCTTAAAGTTTGCATGAAGCAATCGAAGGAGGCGGATCGTTCTACACAATAAATTGGATATAAATAGCGTTTTGACATTATCTATCTTGTAGATGAGTGTATATGTGGGCGGTTTTGAGGCCCGACTCCCTAACCGTGCTGAGGGATAAGAGGGCTCGCACAAGCTTAGCTCGATACTTTGACGTGATGCAAGACGACAAGCCAGCCAAGTTTGTAATCGCCAAAAAACTGTCCGCAAACTTCATTGAAAACGATTCTCCCCTAAAACTGTGGAAACTTCACGACAGACTCACCGAGAAGTTTTCTCGCCTCGAAAGGGAGGTTGACTCTCATCAAAAAAGCCTAGAAGAACTGGATACACCGGAAAAGTCGTATCTCGACCTGAAAATTGAGATAGCAAACCGTATTCTCGAGGGCTGTCACCTCTGCACCCGCAGATGCGGCTTCAACCGACTCGCTGAAGAACTTGGAGAATGCAAGTGCGGAACCCAAATTACAGTTTCCACAATGTTCGAGCACATGGGCGAGGAGCCCGAGCTTGTTCCATCCGGAACCATATTCACTCTGGGCTGCACTCTACGGTGCCTCCACTGCCAAAACTGGTCAATATCCCAGTGGCATGAAAAAGGCGAAATCTACTCGCCTAAGCGACTGGCGAAGGAAGTGGAACGTCTGCGGAGAGATGGCTGTCGAAACGTCAATCTGGTTGGTGGGGATCCAACGCCTTGGCTGGAACAGTGGCTGGCGACATTTAACCACGTTAACGTCAACGTTCCGGTTGTTTGGAACTCTAACTCCTACTACAGTGAGGAGACGGCAAAGCTCTTAGCAGGGTTTGTGGACGTATACCTCCTTGACTTCAAGTACGGCTCGAACAACTGTGCCGAGAAAATATCTGACGCTCCTCAATATTGGGAGGCGTGCACTCGAAACCACGTTTATGGGAAGAAATACGGTGAGTTACTCATTCGAGTTTTGGTTTTGCCCGAACACCTCGGCTGTTGTACAAAGACCATTTTAAATTGGATTGCCCAAAACTTAGGGACATCGGTGAGAACCAACGTGATGTTTCAGTATCGACCCGAGTGGAAGGCTCATGAAATCTCTGAGTTGCGAAGGAGGCTTACGAGGAGTGAAAGAGAACGAGCTGTCCATCTCGCACAGGAAGCAGGGCTAACTAATTTCATCACTTAATGACATCGAGACCAAAAGCTATTTTTTCACGCTTCCCCAATAATGTCTAGAGGAAAGGCGAGTTTAAATATGCTGTATTGCCCTGAGTGTGGCGGTGAAATGAAACACATATCGGCTACAAAACGCTACGTGTGCAAAAGCTGTGGGCTTGCCGTTACCCCTCAAGAACTATTCGAACTTCGTCGGAAGCTGAGACCAAAACTTGAATCCAAAGACGAAGAACACCAGAAACAACGAAAAGAATACCTCAAGTGGTGGCTCAGCAAGAAAAAATAGTTAGGCACTTACGTAGCTTTAGGCCGTTTACATAGCTAACAGTCTTTTACGCATCGCATTTTTTCAAAACCTTCAACACTTGCTCATAATAACGTGGTCCATACGTTAAGGTGATCTGGTGAAAAGTTCTCGTTGAACTGACCACTTGCTCAAGGTTTCCCTCCACGTAAACCTCCTCGTCTCTGCCAGTTTGCATTCTAAACTCCTCAACGTAAGAGATAACTCGCTGAAGGTTCTCAACTTTCACTCCTTCCAAAACTTTGATGGGGTCGATTTGATAGATGGATGGGATGAAGGGCGCATCACGGTCGTCGATTATTCGGGCAACGGCTTTAATCCATCCCTTCTTTATCACTCGTGTTTTTGAGTTGTACTCGTTGCGGATTTCCTTCCATTTTTTCACAGGCTCGAATTCCGTCTTAACAACTCTTCCACTTTTCTCGTCCTCAAATACTGTGTAAATCATCTTTCTTCGCTGGTGCCAGAGATACTCTTTTGGACTATAGTTCATAAACCTCCAATGTTTTCTCTTGATTGCCTCTTCGGTTTCAAACTCGTTTCGCAGAGAAGACTCTTCTTGATAGAATTCTTTCAAAACGTCACATAGTTTGCCCAGTTTTTCTCTACCATACACAATCAGATCTATGTCTGAAAAATTGGGGTGATAAAAGCTGTGGAGGAGAGAGCCAAACACTCCGAAATCCTTTCTCTGCAACATCGATCTGGTCGTTAGCAAACTGAACATTCCATGCAACACATTGAGAAGAGCATCCTTAGGCGGTTTTTCCATAAGCCGCTTAAAACAGTTCTTCGGCTTCCGTGTCCTCCTGATCAGTTTTTGCCGAACTCCTACGAGACGTTGCTGTAAAGGCGCATGAAAAAACGTATGTTGCGGATAGTTCTGTTGCACGAATCGCAAGCCTTCATCTGTATAAAACTTGTAGTAAACCTGTTTTCCCTTTGCTCGAAAGGCTCTGGGATCCGTGGACTTGTAGATTGCAGATGGGGCGTATTCCACATCACAAACGTACGCGCTTGGAGGATGGAAATAGCCGTAGACGCGGAAAATGATGTTGTTTTTCGTGATTATAGCGTCTCGATCTCTAAGCTTTAAAGGAGTCAAACGTTATCCTCCAGAGAGCTTTCCCTTTTTTCTGTATACAATAACTGAGTCATTCAGCGCGCAAACTATTAGCTTTATGCAGCAAAATGAACATTCTGCAGACAGGAAATAGCTCAGGCGTGCGTCTGTACGGTTTTTGGGTGCAGTTTTTGTTCTTCTCTAATTTTCTCCCACACGCAATCCCACAGCCATTCCAGACTATTCAACATAACTTCGTAGACTTCCTGTTCAGCTTTGGGCTTTAACTCCTCCATGCTGACAGATGTTGACTGCATTTTCACTCCGAGAGCTTTAGCTTTATCCACAACATATGTTTGAACTTTAGTGAACATTTCCCAGTCAGGAGGTTGTGTTCGTGCTTCCTCTAACCATTTTAAAACTTTTTTCTCATCCATCTTTTACATCTCTTTGACGACTAAAACTTCTCTGGCACGCGCATTTTAAATTTGGATTTACAAGTCATAACTCTTATTAATCTTACGAATCAGCGTTAACACGCAATGTTAAATCAGAACGATAAACAAGAAAAACGCGCGCACGAAACCAAGACTGAAAAGAAGATTGAAGAGGTCGAAGCTAGAGTAGCAAAGCTTCTGGAGAGTCTGGAGCAAATCGAAGTTGAGGAAACGTGGATGAAAACGTGGCGTACCCACAAAAGCCAAAGTAACAGAACATAAAAAATATAATACGCGCACAAAAGTTTCAAGCCGCACACAAATCATGACTTAGGTTAAACTTTGACAGCTTTTAGCCTAATGAGACATTTTACGAAAAAGATTGTGACTTACCAGTATAATGGCTGCCATGGCTTGCCTTGTAAAAACAGTTCGAGTAGTTAAAATGCCAGCGTAAACCTTTGCTATTTCATTTCTCTAATGCTTCGATCTCTCTGGACTTCGTGCCTTTCGGTGCAGCGCTTATCCCCCAGAAAAAGGTTCCAGGCACTTTTCCAGTATTTTTCACCAAATATTTCCATCCCGGAGGATAGTGGGTGCATTCTCCCTCTTTAATTATCAATTTTTCAGCATTTTTGTCTCTAAGTTTGGACGCGTCTTTCCCCCACCAAACAGTGAATTCTCCTAGAAGGATGTAATAGAATTCATGACATGGACCGTACCATTCATCAGCCGTGCCATCGTCTTCTGGTTCTGTGGAGAAAACAATTGTCTCTTGTTCAGGTTCCATGAAATACAATCCTATCGCACCAACTCCTTCTACATTAAGCATTGTCGTCATTATGCCGTCTGGGTACGGTATTGTCTGCCAATCACTCATCTTAACTACTTTCGGCTCACTTTTCATTCTTAACTCCCCATTCTTCTCTCAACCATCAGACGAACTTTTTTACATTTAAACCTTTGCGCATGTCCTGGACTTAAAGAAGGCAAAATGGCAGTGAGGCCCCTTGACTTTAGGATTACCACGAGATTTCTGGTAACATCATTCTTTCCTTGGATTAGCACTATAACCGTAGAAGTCATACTAAGAACACGGTTAATTTTCGGTTAGTTTTTCTATCTTTAGCGCGTGCACATGTAACCATCTGTTGAGGGGGCATTTTTGTTACGGAATTCGTAATATTTTTTCTTTATTTGTAACGTACTCCGAAAGATTTTTATTACAAAAATGGCTTATTGCTCAAGTCTTAGTGCTAGGAAGATTGTGTGGTTTGCTGATTGACTTAAAGCTTGCAGGCAAGACGGTTCTAATATTTGGTGGCGGGAACGTAGGTGAAAGAAAAGCTAGAAAATTCTTAGAGACAAAATCAAAGGTTACGGTCGTTAGTAAAGGCTTCACAGATGGCCTTGAACAGTTAAATCAGCAAGGAAAGATTAATGTGATAGATGTCGACATCAGTGCTGAGTCTTCATCCTTTATTGGTTCATTAATTTCAAAATCTGATGTGGTCATCGTCGCCACCAATGATCCAAAATTAAATGAGGAAATCTCTGTAGAGGCGAGGAAAAGAAAGATTCTCGTATGCGTTGTAGATACGCCTTTAATTAGTGACTTTTATCTACCAGCCACTACACATTTTGGGAAAATTCGAATTGCAATATCTACTGGAGGGAGAAGCCCGGCTATGGCAAGAATTCTGCGGAAAAAATTAGAAGAAGTTATCACTGGTGAGGAAATTCTTCAAGTAGAGCTCCAACATTACGCTCGAAAACTTGCGAAGACTCTTATCTTAGATAAAGATACTCGCCGGAGCTTTCTCTATAAAATAATTCATAATTCAGACATTAAACATCTATTAAAAGAGGGAAACGTTGAGGAGGCGAAGGCTCTTGCAAAGCAAATTCTTGAGCAGTATTGAAGCCGTGGAAGCTGAAGGCAAAATAGAGAACATCGTTAATCTTCGCTTCACGCACAAGGAAGCTCCAGTAACACTCTTGGAAGGAGTGACCTTCAAGGAACCACGCAAGATACTAAAGGAAATCCACGCACTCGATTTTGTTAAGGAATGTGTGATACTACAAACTTGCAATCGAGTTGAAATTTACGCTACCTTTTCTGAGCAGGATTTAGCAAAGGCGAAGTCAGAAATTGCTGAATACTGGTGGCAAAAAACAGGTTTTGGCAAAGAAAAGTTTTACCATGCACTTAAAGAATCTTTCGATTCACAGGCGCTAACTCACCTCATGAGGCTAACATCAGGTTTAGAGTCTATGATAGTTGGTGAAGATCAAATTCTTGGTCAAGTTCAAGAAGCTTTGGAAGAAGCAAAAAAGTGCAGTACAATAGGACTGCTTCTAAAGACCTCTTTTGAGAAGGCTATTAAAACTGGAAGGAGAGTTCGCATCAAAACGAAAATTAACAAGGGTGCCGTTTCAATAGGGTCCGCAGCCATTGAATTACTGGAAGAAACTTTTGGCGATTTAAAAGATAAGAAAATAATTATAATTGGAGCGGGTGAAACTGGTGGTCTTGTAGGTAAAGCTCTGGCTTCCAGAAAGCATGCTGTAATTTTTGTGGCTAATCGAACCTACGAAAGAGGTGTTAAACTTGCAAGGATGTTGAGTGGACGGACAGTTCGGTTCAACAAAGTTAAAGATCTTTTAGCTGAAGTCGATGTGGCTATCGTTGCAACTGCGGCCCCGCATTACGTATTGACGAAAAAGTTGGTTCAAAAAGTCTTACTCAAGCGAGAGGGGAAGAAGTTATTTATCATGGACCTATCTCAACCCAGAAATGTAGAAGAAAGCGTATCAATCTTGCCAAACGTGGAGCTTCGTAGCATTGATGATTTACGCGGAATTGCTAAGACAAATCTAAAAATGCGTCATAGCGAAATTGAAAAAGCCGAAGCATTGGTTAAGCGTGAACTTAAGAACTTAGAATCAATTTTAAAACAGGAACAGGCAAAACCCCTTATCTCAGTCTTATGCAACAAAGCTGAGGAAATCAGACGCAAAGAAATGAAAAAAGCTTTGAGGCTGCTTGGAAAATTAAATGATGGCCAGCAGAAAGTTATTGACGATTTAACACTTGTCCTAATTGAACGAGTTTTGTATCACCCCGTCAAGAATTTAAGAAAAGCCGCTGTGAATGGCGATGTTGAAACAATGTTGGTTGCCAAGAAGTTGTTTAATCTCATTTCATCTCGGGGAGACAAAGTGAAGTGACATTTCCTGCACTCAGAATGAGAAGGCTTCGAAGAACACCTAAGATCAGAGACCTCGTAAGAGAAACAATCTTGACTCCCAACGACTTAATTTTCCCAATCTTTATTAAAGAAGGCACTAGTGACCCTGAACCCATACATGCTATGCCCGGCCAGTTTCGATTACCCTTGAACAAAGTTGTTAAAGAGGCGAAGAACGTTACTTCGCTAGGAATACCCGCAGTAATTCTGTTCGGGATTCCAGTGAGAAAAGATGAAACAGGATCGTCTGCTTATGATAAAGACGGTGTCGTCCAGCAAGCAGTAAAAGCCATAAAAAAGCAGCTAGAGAATAAAATAGTAATCATGACTGATGTTTGCCTCTGCCAATATACAAGCCACGGACATTGCGGAGTCTTAAAGGGCAATGAAATCTTGAACGATCCAACCCTTGAAATCTTGCAAAAGGTGTCCGTGAGCCATGCAGAAGCGGGTGCTGATATCGTAGCTCCTTCCTGTATGATAGACGGGCAGGTTCAGGCAATAAGGAAGGGATTAGATCATGCTGGTTTTACGAACGTTGCTGTCATGGCTTACTCGGCTAAACATGCCTCTTACTTTTATGGACCATTCAGGGAGGTTGCGTATTCTGCTCCATCTTTTGGTGATCGAAGAAGTTACCAAATGGATTATGCCAACTCAAATGAGGCTCTCCAAGAAGTTGAGTTGGATATAAAGGAAGGAGCGGACATAATTATGGTTAAACCTGCTTTAGCTTATCTCGATTTAGTCTATAGAATAAAAACAAAGTTTGGTTTTCCAACAGCAGCCTACAACGTGAGCGGGGAATATTCTATGATTAAAGCAGTAGCTGAAAAAGGCTGGATTGACGAAAAAGCAATTACCCTTGAAGTTTTGACAGCGATTAAACGGGCTGGAGCGGATATGATTCTTACATACTTTGCTAAAGAAGCTGCAAGGTGGTTGGCTGAGAAATGAGTGAATCTAACTCTAAAATTCTATATGAAAAAGCTAAGAAGCTCATGCCCGGAGGAGTCACCAGCCCAGTTAGAGCTTTCAAGCCCTACCCGTTTTTCACATCACATGCCAAAGGCTCCAAACTCTATGATGCTGATGGAAACGTTTACATTGACTACTGTCTGGCATACGGACCTCTCCTATTAGGCCATGCCAACTCAAAAATCATTGAAGCGGTTAAAGAACAGTTAGAAAAAGGAACCCTATATGGAACACCTACAGACGCTGAAGTGAGGTTAGCGGAACTTGTCACGAGTAGAATTCCTTGCATAGAAATGGTTAGGCTCGTAAACACTGGAACAGAAGCGACTATGCATGCAATAAGGGCAGCAAGGGGATACACTGGCAGAAATAAGATCGTGAAGTTTGAAGGTTGCTATCATGGAGCCCACGACTATGTGTTGGTGAAAGCGGGTTCCGGCGCGACGACGTTTGGGGCTCCTACATCACTTGGAGTTCCAGAAGACACTACAAAAAACACCATAGTGTTGCCGTTTAATAACATTGAAGCTTTGGAGAAAGCCATAGACCAGAATCGAGATGAAATTGCTGCTGTTATAGTTGAGCCCGTTGTTGGAAACGCAGGTGTAATTCTTCCAAAGGATGGCTATCTGCAAACAATTCGAAAGATAACTGAAGAAGAAGGGATTGTCTTAATTTTTGATGAGGTAATCACAGGTTTCAGGCTTGCTTTAGGTGGAGCACAAGAATATTTCGACATTGTTCCAGACATGACAACTCTGGGAAAGATTATGGGTGGAGGCTTTCCAATAGCTGCCTTTGGTGGTAGACAAGAAATAATGGAGCTTATATCTCCCCTTGGAAAAATTTATCAAGCCAGCACCTTTGGCGGAAATCCTATTTCAGTGACCGCGGGTCTAGCAACCTTAAACGTTCTCGTTAAAAACCAAAACATCTTGTATAAGCATCTTGAACAAATGGGAAATAAAATAAGAAAAGGTCTACTTGATATCGCCAAAGACGCAAAAATACCTGCAGAAGTAAACGGTGTCGCCTCCATGTTTCAAATTTTCTTCACAGATCAACAGGTAATAGACTACGTGACTGCCAAAAGCTCAGATACAGCCAAATTTATGCGCTATCAACGGGCGCTAATGAAGAAGGGTGTATTTATTCCGCCGTCGCAATTTGAAACTTGTTTTGTCTCTACAGCTCATACAGACGACGATGTGACCAAAACTTGGGAGGCAATGGACGCAGCGATTAAAGCGTTGTAAACTGGGGTTTGCATGAAGCTAACCGTCGGAACACGTGGAAGCAGACTATCTCTTACACAAACAGACATCATAATTCAAAAGCTAAAGGAAAAGAATCCACAATTAGAAATCGAAATTAAGATAATTAAGACGACTGGCGATCAACTAACTCACGAACCATTAATTTCGATTAAAGAAAAAGGAATTTTCGAGAAAGAAATAGATCAAGCCGTTTTTCGAGGGGACGTTGATTTCGCGGTTCACAGCATGAAAGACTTGCCAATCATACAGCCACTTAAAACCATAATTGCAGCCGTACCAGAAAGAGAAGCCCCCTACGATGCCCTTGTTTCAAGAGATGGACTAAAACTTAAAGACTTGCCTGACAAAACCCTTGTCGGAACAGGAAGCCCGCGAAGAATAGCACAACTTCACCGCTTGAGACCCGATTTGAAAGTTGAGTCTATTCGAGGTAACGTTGACACTCGGGTAAGAAAAGTTAAGCAAGGACTATACGATGCAATAATTCTTGCAGAGGCAGGATTGCAACGGCTAAAGCTGCAAGATTGCATAACTGAACGGTTGTCGCTTGAAGATTTTACACCTGCTTCGGGTCAAGGAGCGTTAGCTGTTGTCGCAAGAGAAGGCAACAAAAAAGTTATAGAAATTTTAAAATGGGTAAATCATCAACCGTCAATGGCGTCGGTGCTTGCTGAAAGAGCATTCATTAGAAAAATCGGAGGAGGATGTAAAGTTCCATTAGGCGCCATTGCCCAGGTGCAGAATACTGTATTAACGCTTCATGCATCCGTTCTTTCACCTGATGGAAAAACCAAGATTCAAACAGCAAAAGTTGGAGACCCAGCGTCTGCTGAGAAGCTTGGATTTGAAGCAGCCCAAGAGATCTTGAAGATTGGAGCTGCGGACCTCATTCAGCTTTGGAGAAACCTATATGAAAATGGGTAAAGTGTATCTTGTGGGTGCAGGACCAGGAGACCCAGAGCTTCTTAGCATCAAAGCTTTGAAGATTTTAGAAAAAGCTAACGTAGTTATTTACGATCGTCTCGTTACAAGAGCTATATTGCAGCTAGTTCCCAAACAAGCTGAAAAAATTTACGCCGGTAAACGGTCGGGCAAACATCATATAAGCCAAGATAAAATCAATGAAATTACAATAGGGGAAGCCAGAAAAGGAAAGGTTGTTGTCAGATTAAAGGGTGGAGACCCTTTCCTGTTTGGACGCGGTGGAGAAGAAGCCCAAGAACTGCGCAAAGCTGGAATCCAGTTTGAAGTTGTGCCTGGAGTAACCTCAGCTCTAGCGGCCCCTGCTTATGCTGGCATCCCCTTAACCCATCGCAAGTTTGCATCATCATTGACAATTGTCACTGGACATGAAGACCCAACTAAATTTGAGAACCGAGTTAAATGGGAGAAACTTGCGACATCAGTTGATACTATAGTAGTGTTGATGGGTATAAAGAACTTGGAAAGAATCGTTGAACGTTTGCTAAAGGGAGGTCGCGAACCCCAGACCAGCATTGCTATTATAGAATGGGGAACAACAACCAACCAGAGGACAACCATTGGAACCCTTAGCAACATCGCTCTAATGGCCAAGGAGAGAAAGGTGAAGGCACCAGCTGTAATAGTCATCGGAGATGTTGTAAAATTGCAAAAGGAACTGTCTTGGTTTAGGAGGTGAAATGGTTGTCTCTTGAGGGCAAAGTTATCGCAATTACTCGACCTGAAAGACAAGCACCTGAACTAGTCAAGTTAGTATCGAAACTGGGTGGAAAACCCTATGTGGTTCCAACCGTGGAAATTAAGCCACCACGAAATAGACGCTCAATAACACGATTAATTAACAAAATTCTTGATGAACAGATAGATTTCGTGATTTTCATGAGCATAAACGGGGTTGCAGGTTTAATCGAATCCTCAGAAAACTTAGAGTTGAAAGCTAATTTTCTCGAAAAATTGGATAGAGCTACAATTGTCGCTGTGGGACCTAAAACAAGAAAAGAATTCGAGAAACATGGAGTTAAAGTGGACATTGTTCCTCTCAGATACAGTTCTGAAGGGATAGCTGAGAGCCTTAAGAAATTAAATATAAAAGGAAAAACTGTGGCCATTCCACGGTCAAGCAAATCTAGCAAATATTTAACACAAGAGCTTGAAAAGCTAGGCGCCAACGTGCTAGAGGTTCCAATTTACGAGTGCACTCTTCCAACAGACCGTTCCAAAGTTTTGGCTTTCATTAATGATTTACTCAAGGGGAAAATTGACGTTCTCACCTTCACTAGTTCATTTACAGCTCGCAATTTGTTTGAAATAGCCAGCGAATACGCCATGATTGATGAGTTTAGAGAAAGCTTAGCAAAACCAATCATTGCCGCAATTGGCTCAACGACTCAGCGAACTCTAGAAGAATTAGGAGTTAAAGTTGATGTGGTGCCTAAAGAATATACCATTGAGGCAATGATGGATGCCGTTGTACGTCACGTATGCCATGACCGCAACAGTAGGTGAACAAAATGAAAAATCAAGCAAAATCGTTTAGAAAGGACATAAGTAAAAAACACCCTGCTGCATCTAGCGAAATGGCTTCGGAGAACTTTGTCCCTCGGCTTATCTCTTGGAACCTAACCTTCAAATGTAATTTAAGATGCGCCCATTGTTACCTGAATGCCCTTGAAAGAGAAGGCAAAGGAGAGCTAAACACAGATGAAGGAAAGATGCTCATTGACCAGATCGCAGAAGTAAGTAAACCCATTCTTATCTTAAGTGGTGGCGAACCTCTCCTTAGAAAGGACATTTTTGAACTCGTTAAGTATGGCACTGAAAAAGGCTTACGGATGACTATAGGAACCAATGGAACCCTTATAACAGATGATGTTGCAAGGCAACTCAAACTGAGTGGCGTTCCCAGAATTGCTGTCAGCTTAGACTCGAGCATACCTGAAAGGCATGATGAATTTCGAGGTGTGAAAGGCTCATGGAAACGCACTGTAGAAGGAATCAAAGCCTGCAGGCGAAATGATATAGATGTGCAAATCAACACCACCGTAACCCAGCAAAACTATGATGAAATCGACGACATAATGGCTCTAGCTGAAAAACTTGAAGCAAGCAATTTTCACTTATTCTTTCTAGTGCCGACTGGTCGAGGGAAAAAAGTAGAAGATGTATCTCCTGTCATGTACGAAAAGATGATAAAAGGAGTTCTTGAAAAAAGTTCTAAGTACAAGCTTAACGTTAGACCAACATGTGCACCTCAATTTATGCGAATTGCAAAACTGATGAAATTGGATGTTAAACATTGGATGCGAGGATGCATAGCGGGGCTCAGTTATTGTCGCATTTACCCAACAGGCGAGGTTACTCCTTGTCCATATTTGCCCATAAAACTCGGTGACATTCGAGAAAAACGGTTCAGGAGCATATGGTTTAACTCTGAAATTTTTAGAACTCTGCGTGACTTTAACAACCTAAAAGGTAAGTGTGGAATCTGCGAATATCGTGATGTTTGTGGAGGGTGTCGTGCCCGAGCCTATGGTCTAACAAGTGACTTTTTAGATGTGTGCGGCTGTCTACATGAACCTACAGAATTAAAAGGCGACTATTTAGTTGAAGAACCTTGGTGTACATATCAACCAAAAGTTTTAGGTGGCGAGAAAGTTTGACTGCTTCTAAGTTGGATGAAATCGACAAAAAACTGTTACAATTAACTCAAGATGAGTTCCCTCTAACTAAAAGACCTTGGGCAACGTTAGGTGACAAGCTTGAAATCACAGAAGAAGAAGTGATATTACGCCTCAAAAAGCTTCATAGAAAAGGAATTATCCGTAAAATTGGCCCGATTCTTGATGCCAGAAAACTTGATTTGAGTACTTCTACTTTAATCGCTATGAAAGTGCCTGAAGAGAAAATGGAACATGTCGTCGATATCATTAATGAATATAAGAGTGTATCCCATAACTATCTGCGTGAACATGCATACAATCTTTGGTTCACCATTACGACATCCAGTAAAGAAGAGTTGAGAAGAACCATAGAAGAAATAAAACGAAGAACAAGAATCCCGGAAAACGATGTTTTAGATCTTCCAACTAGTCGAAGATTTAAGATTAACGTTCGTTTCCAATTCAAGTAGCTGAACTGCAGGAGAAATGCCATTATGGATAAAATTGACAAAGCCATTCTACACGCAATGCAAGATGGAATCCTAATGCTAAAGGAACCTTTCGCGGAAGTTGCAAAGAAAACGGGAATAAGCCAAGACGAGGTGATAGATCGGTTAAAGAGACTGATAAGTGAAGGTGTTATGAGGAGATTCGGAGTCTCTGTTAACCAGCGAAAAATAGGCATTACCGCAAACGCGTTAGTGGTATGGAAAGTGCCTCAAAATCGCGTGGAAGAGGTCGGGAAAACAATGTCTAGCTATAGAGAAATCACCCATTGCTATGAGCGGCAAACCATTCCGGGAAAATGGAAGTACAATTTATTCACCGTAATCCATGAGTACGACCATGAATCGGGCAAACAATTCGCTAAAAAACTCTCAAAAGCCGTCGGGCTCAAAGAATATATGGTATTGTTTAGCGTTAAGCAACTTAAAAGAACAAGCGTCGCAACGCTCAAACCGTAGTTATTTTTTAGAATGGAGTGAAAAAATTTGATTCGTATCACCCAACTTGTTCATGGAACGGGAACAGTTAGTGATGCAATTAAGTACAGAAAATCTTCGCCGCATGAAGTTCCAAGTAAATTATTGGCGTTTACTCAAACTCGTAGACCATTAGTTTTTTGGAACACCACCAATCAGTGTAACCTATCTTGTGCTCACTGCTACATTAACGCAGGACCAGACAGACAAAAGAAAGACGAGTTGTCGTTAAATGAGGCCAAAGCTTTCATAGATAATCTGGGAGAAATGAGAATTCCTCTACTGATGTTCAGTGGCGGCGAGCCTCTAGTTCGAAGAGACTTCTGGAAACTTGCTGCCCACGCAAGGTCCATGGGATTAAAACTGGCCTTAAGCAGCAACGGAACATTAATAACAAAAACTGTTGCCAAGAAAATCAAGAAAGCTGAATTTGAATACGTTGGAATATCATTAGATGGTGCAACGAAAGAAACTCATGACGCAATAAGGGGGCAATCAGGCAGTTTCAGCAAGTCTGTTACAGCTTTAAAAAACTGTGTAGACATAGGACTCAAATGCGGCATAAGAGTGACAGCAACAAAGGACAACTATCATGAAATCTCAGACATCCTTAATCTTTTAGCTCATCTCGACGTTCCGAGGTTTTGTTTATACTGGTTGGTTCCAAGTGGAAGAGGTAAAGGGCTCTTTGCTGACAAAAATTTGAACATACACCAAATTACGCGGATTCTGGATATACTCTATATGAAAGCCAAAGAACTCGACCTAGAAAAAACAGAGATATTAACTGTGGATGCTCCACAAGATGGCATTTACATATTAAACAGGTTGAAAGAAGAAAACTCACCTGAATATGACGATGCTTTAAAGCTTCTGCAGTTTACAGGCGACTCATGCAGTGCTGGAGATCGTATTGCAAATGTAGATGCCAGTGGAAATGTTTACGTATGTCAATTTGCCCAGTTAGCTGAATTAAAAGTTGGAAACGTTAAACAGCAGAGTTTCAGTGAAATATGGAAAGATGGTGCTAATCCAATTCTTTCAGCGTTTCGAAACAAAGCAAGGAATCTGAAGGGAAAATGCAGTAAATGCACATACAAGCATTTGTGCGGTGGAGGCTGTAGAATAAGAGCTTATTTCCAATATAATGATGTGTGGGCTGAAGACCCTCTTTGCCCTTTATAATGTTCACGTCAATAAATTGCATAAAAGGTTACTATTCTGTTAGGCGAAACATTAATTGCGTTGTTTTAACCTATGGTCTCGGAAGGTTAGTAAATTGGCTGAAGAAATTTACCGTCAGTTGTCTAAAGCCTATGGCAGCCCTGAGTCCAAATATTTGCCGAAAATCTTTGAAATGTGTCTCACTAAAGAGGAGGTTTCGGTTCTTCTTTCTCTACCAGCGACTCCAGAAGAGGTTGCTGTAAAGTTAACTGTTGAGGCTGCAAAGGTCGCTGAAAATCTCCGGGAACTGTTCAATAAGGGTTTTGTCCTTTACAAACAGGTAGATGGCAAGCTTAGATATGGTTTGAATAGTTCTTTATGGGAGTCTATTCTTCCTGACACAAGAGATTTCGAAAAGTTCGGTGAGGAATTGCTTGACCTTTGGGAGCACTATCATGATGAGGAAGTGGTGCCTAATTATGATGCACTTTATGTTCGGGTTATACCCGTTGAAAAAGTTATTCCGATGAAGTGGGGCGAGATTTTGCCATATGAACAGATTTCGGGAATCTTCGAAAACACTAAGACAATTGCGGTTACAGAGTGCTCATGCAGAACACTGACTAGGCAATGTGACAATCCTACTGATGTTTGTCTCGTTTTCAATGAATTCGCAGATATTATTATTGAAAGAGGTATCGCGAAAAGAATATCTAAAGAAGAAGCTTTTTCAATCGTGAAACGTTGTGAAGACCTTGGACTCGTCCATCAGTTGAACAACTCCGAGCCTGAAGGCTATGAGTTCCTCTGTAACTGTTGCAGTTGTTGTTGCACATTTTTGAAAGGCATGATCGTTTTAGGTAAAAAGGGAATTGCAGCTAAGAGCCGTTATGTATCGTCCGTAGACAGCAATCTCTGTGATGAAGGTTGCAGTATTTGTGCATCGCGATGTAATTTTGGAGCAATGAACATAGTTGATTCCAAGGCTGTAGTAGACAAAGAAAAATGCTTTGGATGCGGCCTGTGTGCATCAAAATGTCCCACTAATGCTATCGAGTTAATTCCTGTCAGAAGTCCAGAACACATTGTAGACCATTTGGAAAAGGCTCCGTCTAACCTGGTTGACACGCTCATTATTGAATAGGAGACACTTTCTAACTAGCCTTTGCTTTCAAGAAGCAAACAGCTAAGACCTTTTTTATTCATCTCTGTTTCACAGCGATTACATGAAGTACAGGTTGACTTGTCAGAGAGTTTGTTGAACCATTTCTTTGGGAGATCTGGCTCCATTATGAGTGGTCTTGACATAGATGTGAAGTCAGCGTATCCGTCTTTCACAATATTTTCAGCGACCATAAAGGAACGTATTCCTCCAACCAAGATTAACGGTGTCTCACCTATAATCTTCTTGATTTTTTTAGCGTATGGAAGGAAGTAGGCTTCCTCGTCAGCGTTTTTTACCTTCAAATTCCAAGGATCCAATTTCTCGTCGGATTCGTAGATGCCTCCTGAGATTTCAATGGCATCAAAGCCAGCCTCAGCTATTCTTCGGGCAATTTCTGTTGATTCAGGCGGCTTTAAGGAGGGTTCTTCCTTTACAAAGTCGTCGATTTGCAGTTTGATGAGAACCGGCCAGTCTTTTCCACACGTTTCTTTTATGTTCTCGAAGATTTCAGTGACTATTCGAAGTCGATTCTCGGTGGATCCTCCATGATCGTCGGTTCGCTTATTCATATGTGGAGAGAGGAACTCAGACAACAAGTAGCCGTGAGCTCCATGCAGTTGAACGCCGTCGAAACCAGCTCTTTTCGCTCTTTCAGCTGACGTTACAAAAGATTGAGTCACATCTTCAATGTCTTCAATCGTCATTTCTTTTGGAATAATTCCAATAGATTTATCGGCTATGGAAGATGGAGCTAGAGGTTCATTTTTCATCTTCTCCACTAGGTCAGAATCTACCTGTCTACCGCCGTGAGCAATCTGTAAGACAAAATTCACGTTTTCATTAACGCGGTGAACGACATCTACCGCTTTTTTGAGCATAGGAATACATTCGTCTGTGTGGATGCCCGTTTGATTTTTTGCGGCAATTCCGTTTTCCTGCACGAAAGCGAAACCTGCAATAATCATTCCAACTCCGCCTCTAGCGAGATTTTCATATAGAGCAACATACCGGTTGTCTACCAAACCATTATCATCTGCCATTCCTTCGTAGGTGGCTGATCGAACTAACCGGTTCTTCACCATCATTGCACCGATTTTTTTGGCACTGAAAAGTGTGGAGTCTTTTCTTAAATCAAATTTCTCCATGCTATTAACTTTCCATAATCTCGGTTGGAACATCATTTAATCTTTTGCAGCCTGTTTTAGTTACTTGAAACTGGTCTTCAATTTGCATGTCGCCCACTTCTGGAAGGTATATTGTGGGTTCGATTGAGATAACCATGTTTGTCTTCAACCTTCTATCCCTGTAAGCTTCATCGTCAAGAATATTCTGGTATCCAATGAAAGGCCACTCGTGCACTTCAAGACCTACTCCGTGGCCTATTCCCCACCAGTCGCCGTCCCACGTTTCTTTTAAAACATTGCTTACTGCTTTATCAACTTCAGAGGCAAGCACTCCTTCCCGTGCAGTTTTTTGTGCAGCTTCTTGTGCTTGTAGAAGCACTTGAAACACGTCTTTCTGTTTTTTAGAAGGTGCACCTAATGTGAATGGTCTCGAAATATCGCAGCAATAGCCGTTGTACATTGTTCCAAAGTCCAAAAGCCACGGGTCTCCGTGTTCTAATTTTCTTTTTCCACAGTACCACCACCAATCGAGGTGTTTTGAGTCTTTTCCAGAAGTGACCATGGTGTGGTGTGGAAAGCCTTGTGACCCCGCGATTCGACACACACGTTCAATCTCTCCTACGATTTCTGCTTCTGAAACTCCAGCACGAGCGAATTTGGCTGCCGCTTCTATACCTTCCTTGGCGATTTTAGATGCCTCCCGGATGCATTGGATTTCATATTCTGATTTTACGGCTCTTTCACTCTCAAAAATGTCTGATGCCACCTCGATCTGAGACTGTCCAATCTCCCGTCGCATACGGGCGTATAATGAAGGACTCATTGAGTATTCTCCTACCACTCCGACTCTGGATTTTTCCAGTTTCGTTTCGCGTAGGTACTTCTTCAGGGTTTGAACGTGGTCTCCAGCTGGCTTCACGTTTTTTATCCAAGTGCATTCGGATGGAAAATAGTTGGCTGCATCTATCTCCAGAAGAGGACTCAGATTCTCGTCGCGAGATAGAACTACCATAGTGTTGCCAAAATATGGCTCATAACCTGAAATGTACATTACATGTCCTCTTTGACCAAAGCGTATGTTGCCTGGCGCTGAGTAAATTACTAGAACATCGATTCCTCTGTCTTTCATTTTCGCCCTGACGTTTTTGAGTCGTTTTGAAAACTCGTTTTGAGGCGTCATCAAACTTAACACCAACCAATGTATGGTAAACTATGCGCGCGCATAAAAGATCACTGGGCGACGTATCCACCGTCAACGGAGAGTGCCGTTCCGGTCATAAATGAAGAATCTTCAGATGCAAGGAAGAGCACGGCTTTTGCAACCTCTTCTGGGTCTCCTATTCTTCCTATGGGATGTGCCTCCGCGGTTTCTTTGAAATACTTCTCTCTTTCTGGCCCGCTTGGAGGTAGGCCCTCTTCGAGCATGGGTGTCATGATAGCTCCCGGGCAGACGCAGTTCACTCGAATTCCCTCTTTTGCGTGGTCAAGGGCTATCGCCTTGGTCAACAGGACAACGCCTCCTTTGGATGCGCAGTACGCGACGCTTTCTGGTTCGGCTACTAATCCGTCGCAGGAAGCAGTGTTTACAATAGCTCCCTTGGTTTTCTTTAGATAAGGTAAGGCGTATTTGGAGCATAGGAAAGTTCCTTTAAGATTCACGTCGATAACGCTGTCCCAATCCGCCTCAGATGCCGTTTCTGCAGTTCCCTCGATCCAGATTCCCGCGTTGTTAAACAGGATGTCTAGCTGTCTGAACTGCTT
>CP070759.1:491821-495632 GCA_020348945.1 Candidatus Bathyarchaeota archaeon | reverse complement strand
ACTCAACTGTGCTTAACTCTCCACAAGACTATACTGCCGATTAACAGAGGAAATCTTCTCCTTCTCAAAAAGCCTCCGTAAGGCTTTAAAAACAGCCTTCTCCGGCTTCCCAACTTCAGCTGCAATCTCCTTCAACGTCATAGGAACACCAGACTCCTTCAACAACGAAACAATTTCGTTGTCCAGCTTAGCCACTTCCGTCACCAAACACATGGATGATCAAAAGAACTATATTAGACTCACGGTCTCAACACCGCGTACCCATACACCAATCATGCGTTAACTGATAAACACTAAAAAGCAAAACCCAAGACCAAATTATCAATCAAAAGGAGACATAAACAATCACTACTACAACAAAACTCCCAAAAGAACTCTACCTCATCACAGCAACATCCATAACCACGTTCCTAGCCACCCAAACAACACAACCAATCCTCTCCCTCCACATCACACAAAAAGGAACCACCAATAATGGTTGGAGGTGGAGGCGTAAAGAAAACCCTTCATATTGCTGCTAAACACGCAGACATAAGCCACTTCGCCTTCAACCCATCGGAAAAAGTTTTAAACCAAAAACTAACTGCCCTCAAGAAACACTGTAAAACTGTAAAAAGAGACTATGATAGCATTAAAAATGGAATAAGTGTTTATCCAATCATCGGCTACACAAAAAAGGAAATCGAAACCAAGATAAGAAAATGGGCTCAACAACGAGGAACAACTCTAGATGAATGGCAAAAAAGACTGGGACCAGTCATGGGCACTCCCGAACAGTGCATTCAAGTGATGAGCAAATATATCGAAAAAAATGTAAACCTCTTTACCTTGGGATTTGCCAACCTAGAAGATGCCAAACTCTTCGCTGAACAGATTATGCGAAAACTCAGATGATTAGCATGCACTTCTTTAACTAGGAATGCTTTTCATGTTTCGACACATGAAAAATATTAAGCTCTTGCACACGTATTTTGCAGTATGGTGAAGAATATATTGGGAGGATCGAAATGATATGTCTTTGTTACAGGTGATTTTTGAAAGAAGAAGTATTAGACGTTACAGGAGTGAACTAATTCCTGATGAGGCATTAGGAAATATCTTAGAAGCTGGAAGGTTAGCTCCATCCGCAGATAACGCGCAGCCTTGGCACTTTGTAGTAGTAATCGAACGAAAAATAAAAGAAAGACTTTCAACAGGTAGATGGAACCGTTTCATAAAGAACTCAGCAGCTACAATCGTTGGCTGCGGATATAAAGATAATGAATGGTCAACCATAGATGTGACAATAGCATTGGAAAACATGGTCATAGCAGCTGAAACTCAAGGAATAGGATCATGTTGGATAGGAGATTTCGAAGAAGAAAAAGTTAAAGAACTGCTAAACATACCTGAAAACCTCAAGGTTATCGCCTTGGTTTCGTTTGGTTATCCAGCAGTAAGACCAAAACCGCCCAAGAAAAAAAACCTTGAAACAATTGTGCATTACAACAAATTCTAGAACACACACGTATACGACTTTGCTCGATCTAACGCGCAACGTAACTTTTTGTGAGACTTTCCCAAAACTAGAATTCGACGCAAAAATTTTACTCAGGTTGGAGTGGTTTTCAACCCCCATAGGCCGGGCTTCCCAGCTTTTTGGGCGTTTCATCAAACCAGGTTATCTCCTTTCCTGAGGGACACCAGCTATTAGCTGGATGTTTAAGTGAGTTCTTTGTCGGCTTCTTTCACGATATTGCGAATGTCCTTCGCGATGTCTTTGTCCAGCGGCTCAGGTTTATGGTGCGCCAAGATATTGTCAACCTTTTCGCAAGCCATCTTGAAGAGATCTTTCCACCCTTTCTTTTCCCAGTCTGTTCTATAGTCTCTTGTGAAGAGTTCAGGTATCCACACAGCAGTTCTAATCCTTTTACGGGTGCTTTCTTGACTCATGAAGTGACCGCCAGGCCCAACTTTCACAATAGTGTTCAGGTCGATTGTTTCATCCGTCACTTCTATGCCCTTCAAGCTATGCCTTATAGCCGCGACGATCTCATCGTCAATCACATACTGCTCTAGACTCATGGACATGCCGGAATCCAACATGCCCATCCCGTATATGCTTTTTCCCTTCGTCACCATTGCAGGTATCAGCGTCGTAATTGTTTTCTCATGGGCGGCTTGAGAGTCAACTATCTTGGCGTCTGCCTAGCAACCAGCAATTAGACATGGTAGATCATAGTAGTTAGACAATTCCATGCAGCCAGCGTTCACCAAAGCCATCTCAGGGTTTCCAACAGGATAATATCCCTTACGCGGGTCCGCAGCTGAACCAGAGCATTGGATATCAAACGGAACTCCAGGCGCTATCATCTGCGACAACACTAGACTGCTCATGACTTCAGCGTTCCAAACCACCAATGTTCCTGCCAAAGTTGCTGGAGCTGTGGTTATAGCAGTGGCCATGCTTCCACAGCAAGTCGGTAACCCTTCCTTGGCAGCCATGATCTGGGAGTCGAGAATTTCATTCGCATGCACCAAAGGGCTAGTAGCCCACCCGCCACCAACTAAGACAGGTGTCTTCCTGAGCTCTTCCATTCCTCCCAATAATGCCGCACCGATTCTCATTGCGTACCTCATTTGGTCCCCATTCTCTCCTTCCAGATAGACCGTTTTGGTGGGACTGTTGTTTATTTCTACTTCCATTGAATGAATCATTTGTACGTTCGGATGCAAATCTGTTGGCATACTTCCCACCCATGCCGTGTCGACGTTTTCCAGTGCGTCACCAACAATCATTATCTTTTCAATGTCTTTTAGCGTGGATGGACGTTGAGTTCCATCTCGATCCGTGAAATATGTGCCATCGCCGAAAGTAGCGATGTGGAAATCGTCTTTCGCTATTGGAATTCTCTTACCGTTCCGATTGAATGTAGGGAATTCGTTTGGAGCCTTTCCTCTAAATTCGTCAAACACGGATTCCGGTATCTTCGCTATCTTCGTTTTCCAATCCACTAAGACCCCGTTCTTTTCAAGGATGCTCAAAGCCTCATCGTGAAGGAACTTGACACCTGTCTTCTCCAGCACTTTTACCGTGGCACGATGAATCTTATCCATGTCTTCCTTGGAAAGAAGCTTCAGCAGACTTCTCAAATTCTTTTTTCACCTCCTTTCAATTCTGATGTGCTAAGGCTTTCTATCACGTTTAGTCTATATATGCGTACGCAACCGAAAACTTCATTCTGTACTTCGACTACTTCACTAGGGTGATTGAATTGGGTATGGGAAAAGGCGTGAAGAAGAAACCAATGACCAAGAAAGAAAGAGCGGAGAAAAGAAAAAAGCGCAAGGAAAAACGCTCGCAGAAGTAGAGGCTTGCAGAAGAATCACAGAGGGCGACTAGTTATTCCTGAAGACAGGAACTTAGAATTTAGTGTTCGAAAATGGCGTGCACAGGAGGCGTGAGTTTACGCTGAAAAAAAGAAAATGTGTAGAATGCGGTGTCAGCTTGACCGATGAAGATGTGATAAAAATTAAGATCGAAGATGGTTCATGGCAGACAATACCGCTTCCTGTGTGTCCAGATTGCTTCAAGAAGCAAATGCGTGAACGCGTACTTTAGTGCACATAACCTTCATAAAGGGTTTTAACGTAGGTATTTCTTATGCGACAGGAAAAACTTATGGAACTACTTTGCGAGATTATTAAGAATTCAAGGCGAAGCGACAGAGAATTGGCGAAGTCCTTGGATTTTTCTCAGCCTTCAGTAACCCGTTTGAGGAAAGTTCTGGAAAAAGGAGCAATACTGCAGTACACTGCAATCCCAGATTTT
>CP070759.1:479020-491721 GCA_020348945.1 Candidatus Bathyarchaeota archaeon | reverse complement strand
GTTACCAGCATATTTTTTACCTTGAGTGGAACTATTGCGCCTCTTTTAGAGGTTATTGCAGCCTCATACATGTTAAATCGAAAACGACTTATCTTGTTTAGTCCTATTCTGATTGTAGCCTACATCGTTAACGTTTTCATCTGTTCGAAGGCGATTCTGGACCTTTTAGTTACCAAAATAGCCAGAAAAAACCCCAATAGATGGCATAAAACAACGCATAACGGCAGAATAAGCGTACAAAAATAACTTTTGAGACGTAAGCTCGCCAATGAGAACACAACCGGAAACATGCAACAAACAACAACAAGAAAATCTTAAGTGCCCACAACCCAAAAACACCAATGAAACAAAATGAAAGCCGCCACATACTACAGCCCCGACAACATACAAATCAAAGAAATCCCAAAACCGAGAATTAAACCAGACGAAATTCTTGTAGAAATGAAAGCCTGCGGAATATGTGGATCTGACCTCATGCATTGGTACCTGAAAAACCGAGCGCCCCTAGTCCTTGGACATGAACCCACCGGAATCGTTGCCAAAACCGGAAAAAAAGTGAAAAAATTCAAAAAAGGAGAGCGCGTCTTTGTACACCATCACGTAGCCTGTTTCGAATGCCATTACTGCGCCCACGGAGACTACACTCTCTGCGAACAGTTTGCAAAAACCAACATTCACCCAGGAGGACTCGCTGAATACTTGAGGGTGCCCGCTCCAAACGTCCAAAACGACACATTGAAGATTCCAGACATCCTTTCCTTTGAGGAAGCAACATTGATTGAACCAGTCGCGTGCTGTCTGAGAGCTCATACGAAATTCATCATCAGACTAGAAGATACCGTGGCCATCATAGGCGCAGGACCATCTGGAATCATCCACACGATTCTCTCAAAAAGCTTTGGAGCAGCTAAGATCATTGTAAGTGATCCAATTGACTACCGGCTAAAAGCGGCTAAACGATTCGGAGCAGACCTAACCGTTAATCCGAAAAGTGAAAGCTTGATCGAAAAAATAAGGGAATCCACGGATGGAAGAGGAGCAGATTTTGTCATTGTCACTGCCCCCAAAGCTGAAGCCGCAACAGAGGGACTTAACGCTTGCCGCAAGGGCGGAACTTTATGTTTGTTCGCGCCCACAGCGCCAGGCAAATATGTAAATGTGAGCCCTTGGAGACTATTCTTTTCAGAAATCCAAATAGTTCCATCTTATTCCACATCACATATAGAGACCAGAACAGCTTTGCAGTTAATAAGCACTGGAAAAATCAAGGCAAAAGAGCTAATTACGCATCGTTTCCCTTTAAGCCACATCAGTGAAGCTTTCAAAACGGCGGAAAAAGGCGAGTGCCTGAAAGTGGTGGTGCTGAATGAGTAGAGAAAAAATGAATGCTGCCCTCTTATACGGAGTAAAAGACCTCAGGGTGGAAAGCATTGACAAACCAGAAGTGGGACCCGGCGAAGCTTTGGTGAAGGTTAAAGCCGCAACTACCTGTGGAACCGACGTAAAAATTTTTCAGCGAGGCTATGTAGGCGGGGTCATCCAGTATCCTACAGTTTTTGGACACGAATGGGCTGGAGATGTGGTAGAAGTCGGCGAGGGTGTGTCATGGCTCAAAAGAGGAATGCGGGTTAGAGCTGGAAATAGTTCACCTTGCCTCCGATGTAAAATGTGTGAGAAAGGAAACTACAACCTTTGCGAGGACATGATGTGGCTTTGGGGAGCTTACGCTGAATACATTAAAGTTCCAGCGCGCATGGTCAGACTTAACATGCAGGAAATCCCTGCTCACTTAAGTTATGAAGAGGCGGCTATAACTGAACCTTTAGCTTGTGTCCTTCACGGTGTAGAAGAGGCTCAAGTCAAGTTGGGAGACACCGTGGCCATCATAGGTGCTGGACCAGTAGGACTTCTCCACCTGTTAACAGCTGAAAAAATGGGTGTAGAAAAAGTGATAGTTAGCGATTTAGTTGATGAACGGTTGCAGATAGCTCAGCAACTTGGAGCCGAAGAAATTGTCAATGCCAAGCAGGAAGAACCCGTGGAGAAAGTTAGGCAACTCACTGGAGGATACGGGGCAGATGTGGTCATTGAAGCGATAGGTCTACCTGCAACATGGGAGCAAGCGTTAAGAATGGTTAGGAAGGGAGGGACAGTTCTTGAGTTCGGCGGGTGTCCACCTGAAACAGAGATAAAGGTTAGAACTGAGTTGCTACACTACGGGGAAGTAACAGTTTTGGGAACGTTTCACACAACTCCCGCTCACTTTAAGAAAGCATTAAGTCTCATAGCTTCTGGAACAATAAAGGTAAAGCCGCTGACAACTCGGAAAATGAAGTTGGATGAAATAAAGGACGCGTTTGGAATACTTACTACGTCTAAAAGCGACCTGAAAATTGCCGTACTTCCATAGAACAGAAACTAGCACAGCTCTGCGAAGCCCTGAGAGTTTCTCGTTTCTAGACTATGCATTGTTTGGTTGAGAGTTTTCTGCGAGGATTTATTATGGAGATACTCTGTAATGTGGTTTTGGCGAGTCCTATGTTTGACGTTTCTTCATCTGATTTAGCGGTGATTGAATCTCAATTGAAGGGAAAAACCCTCCTCGTGTATTGGTATTTGTTAAGGTCTCCGAGTTCAAGAGTGGGTGTTCGCGCGATTCAGCGTTACTTAGGTTTCTCCAGTCCAAGCGTATCTGCCCACCATCTGGAGAAGCTTCTTTCGCTGGGACTGATTGAAAAAAGCATGACAGGTGAATATTTTTTGGTTCAAGAAGTTAAAGTAGGCATACTAAGGTTCTTCACTAGGCTGGGTCGTTTCCTTGTTCCCCGATACCTTTTTTATTCCATCTGGCTCTCAACCATGCTCGTCATCTACTTAATCTTGTATTGGCCCACTGGTTCCATTCATAATGTAGCTGCCATCCTTTTCGGCTTCGTAGCCAGTTTCATCTTGTGGTTTGAAACAATTAGGCTTTGGAGGGAAAAGCCGTTCTAAAAGGATGAGTAGGGGTGTTCTAAAACGTGGACTTAAAAGCGTGTTGCAACTTCAGTAATGGTGGAGACCAGCGATGAAAAAGGTTCTGCTATACGTTGCGACTGCCATATTGCTGGGCACAGTGACAATGCTTGCTCCAGTGATGTTGCTCAAGTCCGACCGTTATGATCAGATGGTTTTGGTTGGTAGATCAGCCAAGCATTTCGTCATCCCCGAAACAAAAGCGTTGGATAGAGGAGAGGGTTTGGGAAGAGCAGTGTCCCCCCCAAACATTCTATCCGCTGGATTGATTCTTATACCCAGCTTCCTTCTCGCATTCGGTGTCTCCTTATATCTCAAGAAACGGGTTCTTTAGCGTCTCTACTGTTCTGTTTTTAGTACAGTTTGTTCTAAAACATGGTATTAAATCCTTCAGCGTCCTTGTTTATACGTAGAAAGCTAAGCATTAATGATGGGAGGTGTTTGTGAAATTGACCTTAACCGAACTTATGCGAGTACTACAAGATTTCGGAACCTTCATTGTGATTATTTTACTGGCCTACGTGGTTTACAAAACAGCAACGTTGCTGGAAGTGATAAGCGATAAAATCAAAGGAGAAAAAAACTGAAATTTGAAAATTGCAAGGTGATGAAAGGCATGAAAAAAGTCGTCTTTTTCATCGTCTCGGTTACAGTGATAGTCGGAGCGCTTGCTCCATTATATCTTGAAGGGGAGCTCCATTATTATTCGTCACTGTCACCATTGAAGAAATTTTCTTCCTATGAAGAGTTGAAGAGTTTTGTGAATGCAAGTTCACAAGCTCATCTTTACTATTTCGAGGGAACCCGCTCAGAATTCTTTGAGATGCGTGCGCTATCTGCGACAACCGCGGGGCGCTCCGCCAAAGGCCACAGTGTTCCTGATTACTCGACTACGAACATTCAGGTTGCGGGGGTGGACGAGGCGGATGTTGTAAAGACGGATGGAGAATACATCTATGTTGTCTCTAACAAGAGTGTTGTAATTGTGAAGGCGTATCCCGCTGAGGAGGCTGAAGTCATCTCCAAGATAGATTTAGACGGAGCTCTGAGAGGAATATTCATAAATGGGGACCGGCTGGCAGTCTTTGAGGATGAAGGACACAGGGTCTTCATCAAAGTGTATGATATCTCGGATAGGACGGATCCCATCCAAGCGAGAAACGATTCGCTGGATGGTCGATACTTCAACTCAAGGATGATAGGCGACTACGTTTACGTCGTGATAAGCCAGCCAGCATATTTACAAGAGGATGAAGTGGCACTTCCAAAAATCTATTCTAACGACGGAGTTAAAGAAATATCCGCTACCGACATCTACTATTCCGACATCCCTGACTACTCTTACACGTTCACTACTATAGTTGCTGTAAACGTGCAAAACGACGACGAAGAACCAACGGTCGAATCATTCTTGCTTGGAGCAACAAGCAACATGTACGTTTCTCTGAACAATATTTACATAACTCTTCCAGAAAATGATAAAACTCTCGTCTATAGGATTCACATAAAAGGCAATCAAATAGATTCCGCGGCAAGTGGCGAAGTTCCAGGACGCGTGCTGAACCAGTTCTCCATGGATGAGCATGAGGGTTACTTTAGAATAGCAACTACGACTGGTCACGTTTGGAGAGGTTGGGGTGAAATGTCGTCCAAGAATCACGTATACGTTCTTGACATGAACTTAACCATTGTTGGAAGGTTAGAAGATCTTGCTTCTGGAGAAACGATTTACTCCGCTAGGTTCATGGGCGGCAGATGCTATCTCGTAACTTTCAAAAAGGTTGATCCTCTGTTTGTGATAGATTTGGAAGACCCTAGGAACCCGAGAGTTCTAGGTCAGCTGAAGATAACGGGCTACTCAAACTACCTGCATCCATACGACGAAAACCACGTTATAGGTATAGGCAAGGAAACCGTGGCAGCAGAGGAAGGAAACTTCGCATGGTATCAAGGAGTGAAAATATCGCTTTTTGACGTCAGCGACGTTGAAAATCCAAAAGAGATAGATAAGTACGAAATAGGCGACAGAGGAACAAGCTCTCCAGTTTTGAGCGACCACAAAGCGCTTCTGTTCGATAAATCAAAGAATCTTCTTGTGATACCTGTTTTGGTTGCCGAAATAGACGAAGAGAAATATCTCGGCGAGATTCCTCCTTATACCCACGGAGACTACGTCTGGCAGGGCGCCTACGTGTTTGACATATCCTTAGACGAAGGGCTTGTTCTGAAAGGCGGAGTCACCCACTTAGAGGATGATAATGGCTTAATGAAAAGCGGCTACTACTTCTCCTCTCCTTACTCTGTGAAAAGGTCTCTCTATATAGACAACATGCTCTACACCATTTCAGACAAGAAGGTAAAGATGAACAGCCTAGAGAACCTAGAAGAGATTAACGAAGTAGAGCTTCTCTAGATGACAGACTCAGGAAAGAATTAGACCCGAAAACCGACGCGCGCGACGTTGCTGACTTTCTGCAAAATTCCTTATGAGAAATGATATCTTATATTGAACCAGATATTAAATCTACGGTTGCCAAAATAGTTATTTCGAACATTCCTGGCTTGCCAGTAAATCCAGTAAGTCTAACATTTGATGTAAAGAGTCTTTTACACGAGAAGAGATTGAAGGAGAACTTTGAAGGATTGTTTATACTATCGTCCTTATGCAATGAGATAGATAGATAACCATGACGCGCGCGCTAACAGATCTGGGTTCTGCTGTTTTCACGTAGAATAGTTAGGGACAAAGGCCTCATCAGGAAACGGCAATTTTGCATCTGTTGTTAAATTTAGGCCTATCTGACTCAGCGTCTTTTCGTTACCTTCGTTCATAAGATGGGTAGCGTGCATCTCACAACCCTTCAACTTATCCAGCGCATCTAAGCATCTGCGTGCATTCTCGTCCGATACTGCGCTTGCAGCCAGTGCATTGAGTACTTCTTTTACATCTAACGATGTGCTGCTTAACCCAATTGTACTCTTTAATCGTATAATGCTTTGGATTACGTTTGGAGATATCACGTCGACTTCATCCAGTATTTTTGCAATGATCTTTATTGCATTTAGAAGCGCCGCTGATTCGGCGTAGAGTAATGGCGAATTCTTGCCTGTTACAATTATGGCTTTGCCTGAATCCAAAAAGATTTCGATTGCCGCGCCACAGAACACACCTTTATATCCCTTTCCCTCGTCTTTTCTCCGTCTAGCGTCTTCTGCTGCTTCTCTTGCTAGCAAGACAACAGAACGGTCTTCGGGCTTAACGCCCGCCTTTTCCATAATTTTTTCCATTCTCTCAAACGTATCGTAGAGAGTATCACCCTCCACAAATTCTCTGTGATACCTGAAATAGCGTCTTACGATTTCTTCCTTACTTGCTTCACGCACTACATCATCATCGATTATTCCCTCTTTAACCATGTTGACACCCATGTCAGTTGGCGATCTATATTTCGCCATTGGATCGTCTCTACCGACTATCTTATCGATTATTCTTTTCATTATTGCAAAATTTTCCACATCTCTACTGTAATTGATCGCCGTTATTTCATATGCTTTTTTGTGGAAAGGGTCCACCATATTATAATCTCCTATGTCCGCGGTTGCTGCTTCGTACGCGATATTCACAGGATGGTTAAGGCTAAGATTCCATACTGGAAACGTCTCAAATTTTGCAAAACCGGACTTAACACCTCGTTTTCTGTCGTTATAAATTTGCGCCATACAGAATGAGAATTTACCGCTACCAGGTCCAGGTGCAGTGACAACTACAATCTTTTTCTCAGTATCCACATACTCCTGTTTACCGTATCCTTTACCACTTATAACAAAATCCAAATCTTTAAGGTAGTTCGGTATCTCATGATGTATGAAAACACGTATTCTCCTATTATGAAGTTTTTGTTTGAATTTTTTCGCTATCAATTCGTTGTTGAACCTATTTATCACAACGGCAGAGACATCTAGACCCATCTCGCGGAGATCGTTTATGTCTTTGAGTGCTTGGTCATCATACGCTAATCCAAAGTCTCGTCTAATTTTTCTTCCTTCGATATCCTTCGCACTGACACAATGTATTATTTCAATCTTGTTTCCCAGTCGCCGAAGCATCTGAACCTTTGTGTCAACATCAAAGCCCGGAAGCACACGCGAAGCATGATAGTCATAACACAACTTACCGCCGAATTCTAGATACAGTTTGTCGAACAACGAAACACGGTCAAGTATCTTTTTTATCTGAGCATTCAAGTATTCTTTTGCGTCAAATCCGATTTTTCTAATCATTCAACCGCCCCCCTGCTGAAGCGATCAATAGGTCCGCATGTTTTTCCTTGCAACTACAACGACATAGACAATGGCTTACGGTTATGACCTCAAGTGCATAAAAATCTATTTGAACATACCAAATGCGAGCGCATCAACTTTAAACTTAAGAACGCGAAATACGAAACCAAACTCAACGCGCGCACATCTTATTAAATTAGTGGAAAGATGTAAGGAGAAAGGATTTCTTTAGCAAGAGATGCCGCATAGCGATAGTGTATTACCATGAGCGCGCTTCATGGCCGATATTTAGCCAACCACGAGATAAGTTCCGTCAGTCTGCTGATGCGGTTTCCGGTGAAATCATAGTATCTTCCATCTCGGTCTATGAGCAGCGCCTCCATTCCAGCCCCAATGGCTCCCTCGTAATCCTCTCGTGGATCATCCCCGATATAAATACAGTCTCTCGTTTTAACACCCAAAAGAGAAGCAGCGTGTTCAAAGATCCTGGGGTCCGGCTTCTTTATGCCAAACTCCACAGAAGTAACTATAACATCAAAGGTGCTGTTAAGGCGCGCTTTGGCTAAATTCCGATAGATAAGGTCAGGATAATGAGTATTGCTTATGAGGCCCAGCCGATAGTCTGTCGTCAGCTGGTGAATAACTTGCGTGCTCTCATCAAACAACTTGACACCTCGATTCCAATCCCATAAAAACGTCTCTGCTAGCAACTTCACAAGGCGAAACGTGGAGGATTTAGACGGGAAATTTTCATTCAAAAAGGTTCTGACAAAATTGAAAAAATGGAACTCCACACAATTAACATTTGATACTTCCTCCATTCGAATCAAACAGTCTTCCCAATTTCTCTTGAAAACCTCAAATTCAATGTCATAACCGTATTCTTTAAGGAGTTGCCAGGTCCGTCTGCCTTCACCAACGAATAAAGAGTCCGGAGTGCTAACTAAAGTCCCAAAGAAATCAGAGATGAGTGCCTTTTTCATCTTCTGTCCCGGGTTTTAAAGTTTAGATTTTGTTCTTTGATTAAAAATAAATATTTTTCGTTTATATGCGCGAGCATTATGTGAAAGATCTTTCAATGGGAAAGCTTTTTTATGCCTCAAAAAGAAATTTCATTGGGCGGTTACGATAGAAAGCCGCATTATCCGCAAGTCCACGAAGGAGGGTTACTTATATTTCAAAATCGACATGTTAAGTTTGTTTTCGTAACTGGCGGCGTGCTTTCCTCTGTTGGTAAGGGCATAGTCACATCTTCTATTGGAAAGATGCTTCAAGCTAGAGGCTTCAAGGTAACAGTGATAAAAATTGACCCCTACGTGAACGTGGACGCGGGAACAATGAACCCTTACATTCACGGAGAAGTGTACGTGACAGACGACGGAGGCGAAACCGATCTAGACCTCGGTGGATATGAAAGGTTTCTAAACCTCAACCTGCCCAAAGACAACAACATCACAACCGGACAAATATACCAAACCGTCATTGACAAGGAACGGCGAGGCGACTTCTTAGGACGATGCGTTCAGATAGTTCCCCACGTCACCGACGAGATCAAGCGTCGAATTCGCTTAGTTGCTAGACGATCAAAAGTTGACGTTGTCCTAACCGAGTGCGGAGGAACCGTTGGAGACATAGAAGGATTGCCCTTCCTCGAAGCCATCCGTCAGATGCGCTTAGAAGCGGGATTTCAGAACACACTGTACGTTCACATTGCCCTCGTTCCAATATTGGACGTCACCGGAGAAATGAAAACAAAACCTCTTCAGCACAGCGTGAACGAACTCCGCCGCATCGGCATTCAGCCAGACACCATAATCGCTCGATGTAGAAAAATGATTGACTCCGAAGTTCTTCGAAAGATAGCGTTGTTTGGAACAATTCCAGAAGACGCTGTGTTCTGCTCCTACAACGTTTCCTCTATCTATCAGGTTCCATTGATCTTGGACGAGCAGGGTATGGGCAAATACGTTTGCAAACGGTTAGGCTTGTTGGAAAGAAAACCAGAATGGAGCGAGTGGAAAAAATTTGCGGATTCCTTTGTGAACCCCCGTTTTGAAGTAAAAATAGCGTTGATCGGCAAGTATGCAGGTTTGGTTGATAGCTACGTGAGCATGAACGAGGCGTTAAGACACGGCGGAGCAGCCTGCCAATCCCAAGTTTCAATTGATCACATTGAGGCAGAAACGTTTGAAAGAGACTCGAGCAAGTTAGAAATTCTCAAAAATCACGATGGAATATTCATTCCCTACGGTTTTGGCCCCAGAGGCACTGAAGGAAAAATCGAAGCCGTCCGTTTTGCCCGCGAAAACAACGTGCCTTTTCTAGGAATCTGCTACGGTTTCCAAATGGCGGTCATAGAGTTCGCCCGCAACGTTTGTGAGCTGAAAGGAGCCAACAGCACCGAAATTAACCCAGACACACCTCACCCCGTGATCGATTTGATGCCTGAACAACGAAACATCGCGTACAAAGGAGCGACAATGCGTCTGGGCGCACACAAAATTAGGGTCAAGAAGGGAACGTTAGCGCACAAACTGTACGGCGCTGACGAGATTCAGGAGCGTCACCGCCACCGATGGGAGGTCAACTCAGACTATTGGGATACGTTAAAAAAGCATGGGCTCGTGTTTTCAGGCAAGAGTCCTGACGGACGAAGAATGGAAATTCTAGAGCTACCCAGCAAGTTCTTTTTCTTTGCCTCTCAATTCCACGGCGAATTCAAGAGCCGACCTGGCAACCCCGACCCGGAATATTACGGTTTCATCAAGGCGTGCCTAGATAGAAAACTCGGAAAAACAAAACCAAAGTTCTAAACTCATCGCTTAGTCTCATCCAGAAACTTTCCTTTCGGAGAACATCTAAAACTATAATACAAGGTAATCCGCTATTTGCCCTTTATTTGATTCAGGTGTAGCTGCAAATGACCGCGGAAAAACGACAGCTAATGAAAAAAGGTATTCCCCTCCTCTTGATCGGGCTATTGGTTTTCATTTTTTACATATATTTCTTCGGTGGCACTGCGAGTATAGGCGACATTATCGAGAAGCTTCAAACCGCCAATCTTGTCTATTACTCACTCACGTTCGTCTCCGTCGTTTTCAGCGTGTTCTTCTATTCCTTAGCATGGCATCGTTTAATGCATCTTCTCTCGATAGAGGCAACCTTTCGAAAAACGTTTCTATACGTTTGGATAGGAAATTTCGTTGACCTTCTGGTTCCAGCGGAGGCAGTCAGCGGAGAGGCCTCTAAAGCTTATCTTATGTCCAAAAACTCAAAAGTGAATAGTGGAAAAGTTGTAGCGTCCATCGTAAGCCACAGAATCCTTTCCATGACTATAACTTTAGGCAGCCTGATCATCAGCTCGGTGTATTTCGCCTTAAAATACAGGCCTCCAGAACTCATCCTTGACTTTGTAATAATCACAGCGAGCTGCACCGCCCTAGCAATAATTCTCTTGGGATACCTAAGCGTCAGAGAACAAACAACAAAGAAAATCGTTAATTGGATAATAAGATTAGCTGCACGGATTTCTAGAGGTCGCTGGGAATTAACCAGCCTAAGATCTAAAGCACAGAAAATGTTGAAAGCTTTTCATCAAGGAATCAACATTCTAACCAGAAATCCAAGAGCCCTAGCAGGACCAATGATTTCTTCTATGGCAGCCTGGTTCTTCCATGTGCTCGTATTCTTTCTAGTCTTCATCTCTCTCGAGTTTCAAATTTCTTTAAGCGCAATAATAGTGGTGTATTCCATCAGCGTTTCCCTTCAATCGATTCCCCTCGGCATTCCCGGTGAAGTGGGGTTTATGGAGATTGTTATGACCACCATCTACACGTTGCTCGGCGTTCCCATTGTTGTCAGCGCAACCGCAACCGTGCTGACAAGAGTTGCAACCATGTGGTTCAAACTTATTGCAGGCTACGCAGCGGTGCAGTGGGTTGGGATAAACGTTCTGATGGAAGACAAGCAGTAGGAGGCTCCTCTTACGCGTTAGATTTTCTTTGCGTCACCGTACTTTCCAATGTTTATTCTCCACTTTCCCTTAAAGGAACTCACAAAGCCGTTTTCGATCTGCAAGGTGTCTCCAACCTTTAGAGAGAAAATTCTTTTGTTCCACAAAACTAGGGCTATCGAGCCAGTTCCGTCGCCTACCTCCGCTTCAAGTATATCATGTTCAACGCCCGTACCTGTGATTATGTGTTTAGGCTCTGAAATGTTCAACACTTCCACCTTAAGGTTCACATGGTCCATTCCAGGCTTCAAATCGCTTATGTTCAAAAGCTCATCCTCTTTTACATCTCACCTCGGTTTCTCATAAACATTTACTAAACGACCGATAAAGAAAAGTTAGAAAGCAACTATTCTATGTTACGAGGTTCACTTGGCATGACAGTTCTGCGTTGTAGTCGTTGTTCAGCAACTTTTGAGCCGTACCCACCCTTCTACACGTGCAAGAAATGCAACGGGCTTCTGGAATATGCTTACGATCTTGAACAGTTAAGCAGAATTAAACTCGCAGGTTCTTTCACCTTCTGGAGATATAGACAATTTCTCCCAGAGGTCAAAAACGTGGTAACTATGGGAGAAGGTGGCACGCCACTGCATAAGGCTGAGCGTTTCGCAAAAGAAATCGGCTTGAGCAAGGTGTTTCTGAAGGATGAAACTCGAAATCCAACTAACTCTTTCAGGGATAGATGTGCAACGCTGATGGTTTCCAACGCTCAAGACTTGAACTGTGACTCTGTGGTTTGCGCTTCAAACGGGAATCTAGGAGCCTCTTTAGCCGCTTACTCTGCTAAGTCTGGGCTCACTTGCCATATTATTGTCCCCAAAAACGTTGACATGGGCAAGTTGGCTCAGATGCTGATTTACGACGCCGTCATTGAGGAACACGGAGAGATTGTAGACGAATCCGTTGAGCAGGCAGAATCCTTGGCAAAAGAAACAGAGTGGTATCAAGCTACGGCTGAACTCAACCCCCTCGCGATTGAGGCTCAGAAAACCATCGCCTACGAGGTTGTGGAGCAGTTCGGAGTGCCCGACTGGTTCGTAGCTTCAATAGGAAGCGGCGGAACCATACATTCAATTTGGAAGGGCTTCAAGGAACTACAGACTCTAGGAACCATTAATACGCTGCCAAAGCTGGTAGGCGTACAAGCAGACGGATGTGCACCCATCGTCAACGCTCATCTGAGAAACGAACCTGAACCCATCGCCATTACAAAACCGTCCACCCACGCCCTTGGAATCCTTGTAAGTAACCCTCTGAATGGAAGATGGGCGCTTAAGGCAATGGCAGAATCCAGAGGCGTCGCCGTCGCAGTGTCGGACTCGGAAATCTTTGCCGCTGAACAGGAAATCGCGAGGCTTGAGGGAAGTTTCGCGGAGCCAGCGAGTTCAGCCAC
>CP070759.1:460508-478920 GCA_020348945.1 Candidatus Bathyarchaeota archaeon | reverse complement strand
CGTGCCGCCGGGACGCCAAATCAGCGAGGTAATCGCAATGCTTAAACACGAGCACGGTACCGCCTCCAACATTAAATCGGACACCACCAAGAAAAACGTTCAAGACGCCATTGTGAAGGTCATGCAGCGTCTTAAACTCTTTAAGAAAGTGCCGGAAAAAGGCTTGGTCATTTTTTGCGGAGCCATTCTCCAAAACGGTCCAGGAAGTGAAAGAATTGAAACTTACGTGATTACCCCGCTTGAGCCGATTCAAATTTATCTTTACCGCTGCGACTCCAAGTTTCACATCGAGCACCTACAGAATTTTCTGAGAGAGAGGGAAACCTATGGGGTTATAGTCATAGACTCCAGCGCAACGACTTTCGCCACTATCCGGGGAAGACGCCTAAAAATCGCTAGGGAAATGACGTCGGGCGTGCCTGGAAAACATCGGGCTGGGGGTCAGTCGGCAAGAAGGTTTGAGCGACTGAGAGAAGCTAGACTTTTAGATTACTTCAACCGTATTGGAAAACATGCTGATGAAATTTTCTTGCCCATATCTGACTTGAAAGGCTTAATAATTGGGGGACCAGGACCTACAAAAAATGACTTCGAGAAAGGAGAGCATCTCCATTACACGCTGAGAGACAAGGTCGTTGCCATCGTGGATACGGCGTACGTTGGCGCGCAGGGAGTGGAGGAGGTGACGGAACGGGTTCCAAAAATTTTGCGGCATGTTCGTTTCGTGGAAGAAAAAAGGGTTATGCAGGATTTTCTGTACGAGATTGGGCATGACACTGGCTTGGCGACGTACGGAGAAAGTGAAGTGAAACAGTGTTTGAAGGGTGGTGCAGTGAAAACTCTGTTGCTGTCTGAAGCTCTCAGTATAGTTCGAGTCACCGTCAAGTGTACGCGCACTTGCAACTATGTTAAACAAGAAACCATAAAGGATCATGAAGTTCTTGGGTTCGAACAAAGCCTCAGTGGACAACCGTGTCCAAATTGTAAAACGGCAACTCTTCAATTAGGAGAGGTTAAAGCGGTCGTTGATGATTTAGCTGAGCTTGCTGAGCAGACTGGAACAGATGTGGAGATGATTTCCATCGAGACTGAAGAGGGACAGATGTTAAAGAAATCTTTTGGCGGCATTGCAGCTATTCTGCGTTTTAAGGGTTCCCGTTAATATTCGGTGGCGAATCGAATGTTCGGATATTCTTGCACTTCTTTGCCCTTGCCTTCCTCTGGCAGTATGTTGATTTTTTCTGTCTTGCAGGTTCCTTCAATATCTTCTTTAGCCTGATTCAAAATGTGCGCGTTTTCTTTGTTTCCTGTATAGATCGTGAGTTTCTTGATTGTTGTGTTTAACGGTATCCTTCTTTCTGCTTTTTCCCTTCGAACCGCGCTTATTACCGCCATAATTAATGTGCCATATTTCTCCGTCTCCACATCGATTTTCTCCTCTTCAGAGATGGGCCAAGGGGAAACGTGAAGACTCTTGTGTTTCTTGTCCTTTGCATACATGGTTTGGTATATTTCTTCAGTTATGTGGGGGGAGACGGGTGCGAGAAGCTGTAGAGCGCGATAAATGGCTGTGTAGAGGGTGTGCTGAGCAGCCCATCTTTTATCTTTTCCATATTTGTCGGGTTTGTACAGCCGATGCTTCACGGCCTCAATGTAGTGGTCGCAAAGCGTGTGCCACACGAAGTTTCGAGTTTCCTCTGTCGCCATGTTAAACTGACAGCTTTCAAAGGCATCAGTCACTGTTTTAGTAGCTCTTTCCAGCTTGCCAAGCAGCCATCTGTCTAAGAGTTCCAGCTTCACTTTTTCTCGTGGAACGTAGTCTTGCAGATGTTGACTGGTGAAGCGGGTGGCATTCCAGAGTTTGATGAGGAACCTCCATCCGTATTCCACGTCTGGTTGGCGGAAGGGTATGTTTGAACCCGTTGCTCCTCCGCTGGCTGCCCACTGTCGTGTGGCGTCGGCGCCATATTTCTTGAACACGTCGGGAGCGGCCACGTAATTGCCTAGGGACTTGTGCATCATTCTCCCGTCGCTTCCTAGGACCATGCCGTTGATCAGGCAGCTTTTGTACGGTTTTTGGTTAAACAGCGCGAGGTGTCGAACCATGAGGTAGTATGCCCAAGTGCGAATAATGTCGATGCCTGATGGATGTAAATCTGCTGGGAAAAGTCTGTTCCAGTCTTTTCGATCTGGCCAACCAGCGTGAACAGCACAGGTGATGGAAGAATCAAACCATGTGTCCAGCACGTCTCTTTCCGGAGCAAACGCGCTGGAACCGCATTTTGGACACTTATTCGTTTTTGGTGCTTCCAACTTAGGGTCTATAGGAACCCAACTAGCTTGTGCAACAATGACTTCACCACATTTTTCACAATACCAAACTGGGATGGGCGTAGCGAAAACTCTTTGGCGTGAAATTACCCAATCCCAATCCAGTGATCTCGTCCAGTCGATTAAACGCGTTTTCATGTAGTCCGGGTACCATGTGATTTCCCGGGCGTTTTTTTCCACGTCATCGGTTAGTGTGCGGGTTTTCATAAACCATTGTTTTCGCTCTAGAATTTCAATTGGAGTGTGGCATCTCCAGCAAACCCCAACTTCCTGCTGGATTTTTTGTGTTTTTCCGATGAGTTTTTTTTTCTTTAGGTCTTTAACTACGGCTTCTTTGGCTTTCTCCACTGGCATTCCAGCGTATTTCCCAGCGTTTTCAGTCATTTTTCCTGTTTCGTTGATGCACATGATGACTGGTAGATGGTTTTTTGTGACGCATTTTACGTCAGCCTTGTCGCCGTAGGTGCAGATCATTACTACGCCTGTTCCAAAGGCGGGGTCCACCATGTCTTCTGTTATGATTTTGACTTTTCTTTCTGCAACGGGTACATGGATGTTTTTTCCTGCGTATTGTTTGTAGCGTTCATCGGTTGGGTGCACTGCAACTGTTACGCATGCGGGTAAGAGCTCGGGGCGGGTGGTGGCTATTGTTAGTGATGATTTTTTGTCTTCTAGCTCAAATCTTATGTTATGTAGTATGCCTTCTCTTGTTATGTGTTCTACTTCTGCGTCGGCTATTGCTGTTTCACAGCGGGGACACCAGTTGATGGGGTGGGTTCCTTGGTAGATGAAGCCTTTATCGTGGAGAAGGATGAAGGAAAGCTGGGTTCTGCGCCAGTAGTCGGGGTTCATGGTTTTGTATTCAGTTGTCCAGTCTATGGAGCATCCGAGGCGGGTGATGGCGTTCTTCATGACAGTGATGTACTTGTTGACTAGTCCCTCACAGAGTTTTCTGAATTCTTCTGGTGGAACTTCTGTTTTTTTGATTCCGTGTCGGCGTTCAGTTTCTACTTCTGTTGGGAGTCCATGGCAATCCCATCCTTGAGGGAAATAGACGTTGTAGCCGCGCAAGCGTTTGTATCTAGCTACGATGTCGAAGTAAGTCCAGTTGAGGACATTTCCCATGTGAAAGTCACCTGATGGGTAAGGTGGCGGAGTGTCTATGCTGTAGACTGGGC
This sequence comes from Candidatus Bathyarchaeota archaeon, assembly GCA_020348945.1. Lineage (GTDB taxonomy): Archaea > Thermoproteota > Bathyarchaeia > Bathyarchaeales > Bathyarchaeaceae. Next base: position 475,411 of record CP070759.1, on the reverse strand, counting down.
GTTTTTTGTCTTTCCAATTGAAATGGTAGATGCCCATGTCTTCCCATTTCTTCTGCCATTTTTCTTCGATTTGAAGGATGTTGCATTGTTTGGGGAGGATTTTCATTTTGTTGAATCCTTTTGTTGGTGTGTTGATTTGTGTTAGGGTGATAGTGTGGGATAATTTATTTTTTGGGTTTGTTTTTTGTCTTTCTATCTTTAGGTCCCTCTCTGAACTGTCTCCTTTTTTCAATCTGATAACTAACACCTTAACCAACTACTACTACCTAAGCCAACATAACCAACATTGAATAACGAATCATACACTCTCCAAAAGCATGTGTATGTGTCGCTTTTTTTGGGAATTAAATATAGGTCTTTTTTATGTAGATTCTTCCCTCTTTTTTCTCATATTCACGCTTTGAGTAATCCAGTTCCGTGTCTAAGGTGAGCGATTACGTTTACATTAAGAACTCCAGAATACTTGACTACATAACTTCAATTAGCTTAAGCACTCTATAGTCTCCTCTCTTGATAAGCTGAAACATAGGCAGCCTATTCTTCTAGCATAGTTGTATTATAGTTACGGACACTTCATAACTTAAGAATTCTGAACTGAAAATCTCATCAAAAGAGAGAATTGAGGCCATTCTTCTACCTCATGCTAGTAGTTCAGATTTTCTCAAACATAGACCAGTGAAAGCAAATATTCCACTAAGTATCATTGCACATGCAATTCCAAATACACTAAAGTATAGAGGATTAGGGACACTGGTCACTCCATATTCAATTTCTATGCTGGTGCTACTAAAATTCCATAGCGTAAGCTCGTCTATTGTTAAGAGTGCTACATTTATCATGGAACCAAAGAGCAGTAATAAACCAATGGCACGTAACTTTTTTCCCATATTCCACCTTTCCAAGTAGGCTGACCCTCCACCTTTCTCGATCCATAGGTATAGAAGGACAGCCAATGGTAAAGCCTCCAGTAATATGGTACCTTGTATCTGCGGAGCGATTATAAGAATCCCCCAATGTTGCCCAATTAAGTATCCCAAATCTGAGATAAGAGTCAGCAAGAGAGGCATCATGAAAAGACCCATGATGTATGCACAAATCAAATAGCCAACATGTAATTTGTTTGGTTTCAACCCAGTTCCTATCCCAGTTCCTATTGCCATCAGCCCGATTCCCGCTATCATGGCTAGATAATTTCTTTCATGCCAAACTCTGAAAAATTGAAAATGCACTTCCTTGGCGTAAGGGTCTTCATTGGCAAACCCGAAAACAGGAGAAATACTTGTGTCTGGTGTGCCTGAACTGACACTCATTCCATAATCTAGATGGTTTCCCTCGCTCCAACTAGTGTTAGACGTTCCTTCCTGCCACATTGAAAAATGCATGATATTATAAAAATGAGAGCACTTGATGATTTGCCCTTCAGAAACGGTGAATGAAGCTAAAAACTCGTCAGAATAACCATTTATGGTTACATTTACGGGTATGTATTCAAAGTCGTTTCCTTGCACCGTCAAAGATTTACTCAAGAGAACATTTCTTCTCTCCACTTCTCCTAAATTGATAGCCATTAGAAAGACCACAAAAGTACCAACTAAAAGCAGACTAACTGCAATTATACTTCCAATTAAAAGCTTTTGGCTTTTCATAGTCATCCTATAGGTTATACGCACAGGATGTATTAAATATTACGATTTGCTAATACCCTTTAATGCCTTCTGTCACAAGTCCAAAAAATGTGGACACGCAAATTCTCCTTCCAGTAACCGAGGTCTCTTCATGTCTATGAGAACATCTAATGTAGAAAAACACTGTTTTTAACATATCTTTTCCCTATATGCTCCAAATATGAGGACCTCTATGGCTCTCTTTTTAGGCGTGGTTCAGCTTCTCAGCTGATGACTGGTTAAGAAGTAATAGTTACGAACGAGAAGCGCGCAAAATGTTTAGAAGTAGATTGCAAGCCATCTTTTCATTAAATCCTCGAAGGTCTGCGCGAACAGTTCTTCCCTCTTCTTGAATGATTTCTTGTCTTCTCCATCGCATTTTTCCACTGTTAGTTTCCATCCACGGTTTTTGTCTGGGCTATCGGGATTTTTGATTTTGAACTCCACTGTTCCTTTCTTGCTTTTAACTTCAGTCATGTGTGTGTAGGGCACGTAGTCTTGGAAGCTGTCTTTTTCAGATTCTAGTTTCCCAGCTCTGAAGACAACTCCGCTGGAGGTGAGAGCTAGATAGCCCTGTTTCGAGGTTGATCCCCATCCAAGTTTGGAGGCTTTCACTCTAGACGTGTAGACGATCTTTTCGCCAAACGGAACCAGTTCTTTCAACTTTTCATCCAGAGAATCCACGGGTATGATGTGGGTTTCCGACATTTCAAAGTCTCCTAGAAATCTAAAATAGGATACAATATGAAAAAAATGTTGCGAACCTAAAATCCATATTCAAAATTCAGTGAACTATTCTATTAGGGTTCCAACTTTTTCGCCCTTCACAGCCAACAAAATGTTCTCAGGCTTGAACCCGTTCACCACAACTGTTTTCGTTCTCTCCTTCTGAAGGATTCGAACAGCCTCAGGATCCACAACTTGGTGTATCCCCGCTCTATGCTTATTCTCCTCAAAAAGCTGAACCAAATCGTCAAAACTCAAAATGCCAATCTTTTCTGCGTCGGCATATCTCCTCGGATCCTTAGTGTATATGCCGTTTTGATCTGTAGCCTTCACCAGCAACTCAGCCTCCACTCTCTCAGCAACCATGGCAGCCACAGTGTCCGTGGTCATTCCAGGCTTTATCCCACCCATAACCACGATCTTCCCCCTCTTTAGCTCCTGAACAGCCTCATCCACGGACGTGGGAACACTCCCCGGTCCAAGGTCTCCCAGCTTCATAGCCAACAACTGAGCGAAAAGCCTCGAAACCCTTATAGCAACTTCGTCTTGGTCGAATTCGCTCAAACCCATGTCTCTAGCAACCGTTATGAAGTCTCTAGCCACAGAGCCGCCTCCAACTACAACCACAAGCTCATGACCCTGCTCCTTCAACTCTTTAAGCAAACTAGCGTACTTGCTCATGATCTCTGGGTTGGGCGGCGAAGCCACAACAGAACCTCCGATGCGAACCACCACTCTCAACGAAACAGCCCTCCAGTATTTGTTTCACGCTTGAGAATAATAAAGTTCACCACTGTTTCTCCCAATCGCTATATACCCGAGAAACAAACAATAATCTTTCAAACACGTTTCTTAGGCGACAAGCATGACGAGATTAGAACTAGTCTTCTTGGGAACAGGGGGAGGAAGATTTGCCACTCTAACTCAGACAAGAAGAACCGGAGGAATCCGCATAATCTCTGATAGCTTGCATATGCACTTGGACCCGGGACCAGGAGCCCTCATCTACTCCCTGAACATGAAGCTGAACCCCCAAAAACTCAAAGCAGTGCTCATGTCCCACTGCCACCCAGACCACTGCAATGACGCAGAGATTCTCGTTGAAGCCATGACCCACGGAATGACAAGTAGACGAGGAATTCTAGCTGCACCCCGAAGCGTCCTATTTGGCAACGAAGTCTGCGGACCAGTCATCTCCAAGTATCACCAGCAGACGCCTGAAAAAATCATAGAGACAAGGCCAGGCGTCACCTTCACCGTCGACGACATAAAGATTCTCGCCACTGAGGCTCAGCATTCAGACCCGGACACAGTGGGATACCGCTTGGAAACACGAGATGTGGGAGCCATTGGCTACAGTTCTGACACTGAATATTTTGAGGGAGTTGGAAAATCGTACAAGGGGGTTAGGCTTCTTCTGCTCTGTGTTATGAGGCCTTCAGGAGAACCTTGGAAAGGACACATGACCACTGAAGACGCTGTTAAAATCGTGGAGGAGGCAGGTCCAGAGATGGTGGTGGCAACTCATTTTGGAATGAAAATGATCTTTAGAGGATCAGCCCGCGAGGCCAAAATAATTGAAGAGAAAACAGGAGTCCCTACTTTAGCAGCGTCAGATGGAATGCGTATTAGCATGGGGGCGAAGATTCAGGTTGAAAGGGCGAAAAGGAAACAGCGGGGTTTAGGCGAATTCGCGGAATCGCTCTGAGAATTGTTTGTCAGGTTGTTTTGTGAAAATCTTTCTGAGCCTAGACTATTTCTTTGCCTTCTCTGTTCAGTTTCACCTGACCAATACAGACAGTGGACACGTTCTCACCGACCGTTGTGTAAATTCTTATAGTTTCTCTTCTGGAATCAACTCCGCAAAAAACACCTATTCCCAGAAAGCTTCTGTCAGCGTTTTGCAGTGCCACAAGCAAGCCTTCTTCCATTCTTTCCATATGCTCCACAGTTAAGTGACCTCCAGTTTCTGAGAGGGCATCCTCAACCTTAATCTGGCTCAAAGGAAACAACCGCACCTTGGCTTCCTTCAAATACTTCTTGTAACCAAACTCGCGCAGGCTTTTCCTTTTCTCCTTGTTTCTCTTCCATACCACCTGCGGAGACTCTATGGCAATAACCCTTCTTTTTTCCTTCAGCAACGTTAGTATGGACGTCAACTCATTTGTCTGCTGTATCCCAACCACTGCGTCAGGGACAACTCTCTCCGCCAACTGAACCTTGTACCCCACGGCTTCTTCACCTTCAACCCACCCATCCGTGTTAACGATCAAAAAATCCACATCTGTTTGCAATACCCCACTTTTCATCATCGCCAATTCCTCCCCGACTTTGTTCACAGCCGAACTCGGACTTGTCATCCCCACAAAACACACGCTTTCCGCCGTCATCTCAACTAAATCTTTTATCTGCTTGGTGACACGACTGAACCCTATGGTTGAAGGCGGACCTATGTCTGATTGTCCCAAATCACCGTCGATAACAGCTGGCTTCAATCCCTCCTTTAACGCTCTGTTTGCGAGGTAAACGCAAAAACTTGTTTTTCCAGAGTCAGTTCCCCCCATCACCATAACTGTTACAGGTCTACCATGAGACACCACCTTTTTGAACGCGTTTTTCCAAGAAAAAGGAATGGTGGTTCCGTCAACTTCCTCAAAAGAAGCGTTCTCACCCAACATCAGGTCAAAGACAACTCTTTTGTTTGTTTCAAAAGGCAAACGTTTTCCATCTCGTATCACAGCCCTCTCCCCTTTCCTAAACTTTGCGCCTAAAATCGTGGTTTCCCCTGAAAGAATGTTCACGGAAGCCGGTCCGTTTACCAGCAGAGTCTTACCTTTTTTAACGGTGTGCCTCATTGTTTTCTTTTCCTGTGAAAAACGTTTCCTCTTCTCTCCGCAATTTTTATGGCAGATCTAACGTCTTTTCCCTCTCTTTTATGTGTGGCTTCTCTTCCGAAACGGCTAGTTCCAGCCTCGCTGACAACTTCCATCATCGTCTCCTCCGGTAAAGTCTCGTCCAACAGACTCAACAGCTGTTTAGTGTAAGCAGGGGCGCCGTTTCCTATTTTCACCACGTTAATTGCAGCAGGTGCCTTGTTTAAAACTTTTGTGACGGTGTTCACGGTTTCTTCCGAGCTTGAACAAGTGACGGTTTCCAAAACGTTTCCGTCACCCAAAACTGCCAATCCAAAGGTTTTACCTGGGTCCACCCCGATGACAACTCTGTCGTAACTTTTCTTTCCCTCAGCTAATCGAAGGGCTTTGTCGACGACCGTTGCAGGGTCCTTTTCTTCATTGTAAATGAGGACGTTTGGGTGTGTGATCAAGTGACGCTCTTTTTTGGTTGTGATAACGACTTTTACGCTTAAGGGAACGGGTTCTCTGGGCGTTAGGCTTAAGAAAAGTATGTTTCTCTCTTTGAGTTCCTTCACCAGTTTATAGTAGGCTTTTCCTGAAACGGTTGCAACCGTGATTTTAGCTTTCATAGTGTTGCCCTTTTTCACGCATGAACTATGATAAGATTATTAACCTTTAATTTATATTCGCTTTTGATGTGGAGCCCTTGCAGCGTGTGATTCCAACGGATTGTGGTTCACTGGATGAATTATTAAACGGTGGACTTCCTATTGACGGCGTCTCCCTTGTTTACGGGGAAGCAGAGACGGGTAAAAGCTCGCTGGCTGTTCAGTGTGCCGTGAACACAGCTAGGATGAACTGTAAAACCCTGTTTATAGATTCAGAGGGCGCTTTTTCTCCGAGGCGGTTGTCTCAGATAGCTTACGACGATTTAGAGAAAGTTTCTCCTTTGATTACCCTTGTGAAACCAATAACCTTCGAAGAGCAAGCCACGACAATAGACAACCTTGACGCGTACATAACCGAAAAAGTTGGGTTGGTAGTGGTTGACACTATTACGTCGCTGTACCGCGCTGAGCTGGGAGGTTCAAAGAAAACGTTTGCGTTAAATCGAGAACTGCACAGACAGGTTGCATGCTTGGCCCAAAGCGCTAAAACCCATAGGATGGCAGTTCTCATCCTTAGTCAAGTTAGAAGCGTTTTCGCTGAAACACACGTCAGTATAGAGCCCGTAGCCACACGAGTCCTGAAATTCTGGTCAGACATTGTGCTCAGCTTGAAACACACTGGACAGTCTCGTGTGATAAAGGCTCTCCTCGAAAAACATCCTGATCGCAAAAGCCCAGCGAGTTGCTATTTTCTTATCGAAAGTAACGGCATCTGTGACTATGGCCGTCGAAGCTACAGAGAATAAAGACTCTAAGCTTTCTTATTTCTCATATCCAAAGGTAAATCCTGACTGAAGTAATGCTAGCCTTTATTTTCTCAATAATCCAATAATAAGGCGAATCACCATGTCAATAACCCTCTTTGATGTTGCCTATGCCTTGTACTTCATTTTGCCAGCTTACTGCGCCAACGCAGTACCAGTAATTTTTGGTGGAAATCGTCCCATTGATGCAGGTAGAACTTTCATAGACGGAAAACCGATACTGGGTCCTCACAAAACGGTTCGAGGATTTTTTGCCGGTTTGATTGTTGGAACGTTAGTGGGTTTCATTCTTCAGATTGTGTCTCCGCTTCAAAGTGTTCTGTTTCAATACGACGCGTCCCTCGGATTTGTGCTTTCGCTGGGAGCGCTGATGGGCGATTTGTTTGATTCCTTTATCAAGCGACGATTAGGTTTCCCTCCGGGGTCCTTGTTTCCAATAGCGGACCAACTTGATTTTATTGTGGGAGCCTTTCTTTTTTCCTTGATGGTTTCACCGTTGCCTCCTCTGCAGATAATCTTGATCGTGTTAATCATAACGCCTCCAATACATCTTGTAACAAATTTCTTGGCGTTTCTTCTGGGTGTAAAAAGCTCGCCTTGGTAAAACATTGTGTTCTACAGTTTTATGGTCCATAATTAGGGTGGATGCGTACTCCTACTTTCTCAAGCAGCTTAAACGGGTCAGCCCATCTTCAGCCATATAATGTTCTCTATGTACAGATACGCGATAATAAGTAGGATGCAACCAACCAACAGTAGCATGAACGCTTGACGAGGTCTGTATGCGTACTTTGTGCTCTGATACGTCGTAAGGAAACCTGCAACTCCGATGCCGTAGACGGTCATGACGGTTAAGCTTTCAAGAAACACTTGCTCATGCACTCTGCGAGGATAGAAGAAAAGCACTTTTGTACCTGAAGGAAATCCGATCGGTATGTAGGGTACTATGAGGTCGTACACTCCGCCTCCGAGTAGGAAAATGGAGGCACCAACTACTGCCAAGGCTATAACGAAGAGTGAAGGCTGGGCGGTCACTATTTTCCAGTAGGTTTTTCGTGTAAAGTAAGCTAGAGATGAAAACCTTCTTTTGATTCGACTTGCCACGTTATTTCTCCTCGTTTTTCTTTAGGTGCTTCGCCACTTCTTCTGTTCATACCTAGTTATGGTTTCTTCTTCGTCTCACTTAAATATAGTTTACCCTTCTGGATTCTGTTAACTCTTCGAGACTTTTGAAGTTTGAAGCATAGGCTGTTAACTATGGTACTTTTTCGAACGCATGCATACGTAAACGTATTAAGAATTTAGAGAACTTTCTGATTGCAGGGTGGAACCTGTTGTGGTGAAACGGTTTTTGATGACACCCATTCGTAGACTTGAAGGGATAACTTATTGGGTGATTGAAGACCCCGAAGGAATTTACGATTTCATCAATACGGAAGTGCAGAAGGAATGGGAAGCAGACGCCAAATTTGAAAGTCGAGACGTAAGAGACGACTCGTGGCTAAAAACTCTGTCGAAACGTAAATGGCGTTTAGAAATCGCAGAGATCGATCGTATTAAGCTGAATCCTAACATTGTGAACTATGTTGATGATGCACGAGGCTACATTTTTTCAGAAGAACTTGCTGAACGTAGCAATGAACTTTTGAGTTCTATCAAAGAGTATTGTTTAGTCATTTGGCCTGTCATAGTAAGGAAAGAGGACTTTATGCTTGCTGACGGTTACTGCCGCTACACCGCATTGAGAGTTATGAATGTTCATCGAATCTACGTCTATGTAGGAACCTTGTAACAAACGCGCGCACAACGATCAGGACAAAAGCACCAGATAGTCTCGCCCCTTTGGTGTGATTTGATAGATACCTCTAGCATTTCTCTTAACATATGCGTTGTCAAGCAAGTAGCGGAGTTGCCGTTTAAACGTGTTTGCGGTTGCTGCAGACCAGACTCAAATAAGTCAGGTCCTTATTTCGTTTCTGAAATTAATGATTCCGCTACTTCCTTTGCCCATACACCAGTATGCGGATTCTTCGCTACTTCAATTAAATATTGCTTCCACGAAACATCTGAAGCCTTTTTCCAAACACCATATTCCCTCAAAATATTTCTGTGAGCTTTTTCATGCAGCTCGCAGTACTCGTTTTCAGCTTCCCTCTCGCAAACTTTGCATTTCAACGCGTTTCCTCCTCTCTTCCTTTAAAGAACAGTCTGGATTAAAACACAGCATCCACGGTCTTCTCTTAAGCCGCACAAACACTAAGGGCCATCCACATCTTTTACAGTTCTTCTGCGCAGGCTTCACAGTTCCACGTTGGGGAAGCGGAAAAGAAGTTGTGCAGATGCCTTTAAAGTAATTGGTGCAACCGATGAAACGCTTCCTAGTCTTTCTCGAATATAAGATCATTAGTTTACCAGTTTCACAGTCTGGACAGTTGCCAATTATTCGTTCCTGCATTCTCGCTCTTTTGATGGCTTTAGTCAACACTTGACCTATGATTTGTTCTCTTCCCTTAAGCTCTTCAAGAACCGGCTTCAACTGGCTAACCGTTTCTACGAGCACGTTCTCCCTTTTTTCACTGTTAGTTTGAATCCGTTCCATTTTTTCCTCAAGTTCCCGCGTGAACTTCACAGAAGTCACTCTTGGACAATATCTGCCGAGAACATCAGCAACGTCAAATCCCAAATCAGTGACCACGATTCTTTCCTCAGCAACGTAACCTCTGCTATGAAGCGTTTCAATGATATCCGCCCTTGTCGCCTTGGTTCCTATTCCCTCTTCCTCCATTTTCTGGAGTAAACTACTCGGGTTATAGCGTGGAGGAGGCCTAGTGAATTTGTCTTCCCGCACCACTCGTTTCATTTGAACTTTTTCTCCTTCTTTTAAGGCAGGAAGCAACGCCTCTTCAGCTCTCACGTAGGGCCTGTAAAAACGCGTCCACCCTTCCTTCAAGAATCGTCTCCCCCGCAGGTAAAAACGGTGACCGTTTACTCCTATGCAAACTTTCATGCTTTGCCTAATCGCTGGGTCGCCAAAAACCGCCATGAAACGTCGAACAACTAAGTCCCAAATCCGTTTCTCGGGTTGCCTAAGCTCTCTTTCCGGCAAGTTGCCTGTTGGATAAATTGCTGGGTGTGCAGGGTCCTCTTTCTTTCCCTCTACGGGCTTTAACTCATCTTTTCCCAGAAGTTCTGAGGCTAGTTTTTTGTAAGAGGCTTCCTTACTCAACGCTTTAAGTATCGCCGTGTAATTGATTGTCGGCGGAAGTTTTTGACTGCTGGTTCTCGGATATGAGATTAACGCTTCAATATAAAGGCGCTGAGCGACATATGAGGTTCGTCTCGGAGTGTATCCAAACAAGCTGTATGCCTCAGTTTGCAACTTGCCTAAATCAAAGGGTATCGGAGGCTTCTGTTGAAGTTTTCTCACTTCAATGGTTTCTACTTCACCGATTTTTCCCTTGCACGCTTTCACCACTGCGTCTGCGTCCATTTTCTTCTCAAAGGTTTTTGTTTCGTATTCCACCTCATACGTGGAACCCTTGATTTCCACTTTGACTTTTAAAGCCCAATAAGGAGTTGGAACAAAGCTTCGAATTTCCCTTTCTCTTCCCACTAAAAACTTCAAGGTTGGCCCTTGCACTCTTCCAGTGCTTAACGTTGCATATCTTCCGCTCCATCGTTTAGCCGCTAGGGTTAAAGCGCGTGAAAGGTTCACTCCGTACAACCAGTCTACCTCATGTCTCGTTCTTCCAGCTTCTATCAAGGCAAAGTCAAGGTGGGGCAAGGGCTCTTCGTAAGCTTTTTCCAATTCACGTTTTGTCAGCGTGGAAAACTTCATTCTTTTTGCTACGACTTCCTTGCCGCCGCAGGCGTATTTTAACAGGCAGTAGCTGATGAGACTCCCCTCTAAATCATAGTCGCAGGCAGCGATAAACCCATCAACATCGTTTGCCAGCCTTGAAATGACTTCGATCCACTTACGGGTTTGTTTTGCTCTCCTTTCCGCTGAGTATCGCGGTGCCCATTTAAAGTTGAAAACGGGATAATAGTTTCTTCTTCCCCTTTCGTGCACAATTGTGTACAAGTGTCCGAGAGCTGGAACCACAACTAGTTTTTGGTCTCGGTGGGCAAGGAAGTAAGGCACTCCATCGTCTTTAACCTTTTCAGGTTTTCCCTGATAATCCAGTGCTTTTGCTATTCTTTGGGCTGCACTCGGCTTTTCAGTGACTATAAGGATGGATTTTTCCATATTAGAAAACTCTTCCTTTTTTCCTTCGCGACGTACACGGAACTTATTTATAGTTTGTAACGTTTTATCTTTGCGTTTAAGGGAGATGTGGACTCTGCCTCAACAGGTGGTTTGCGAAGAATGTGGAAGAATTCTTTATGATGGTGTAGATTTGAGGCCTCCTGAAGAACTCATTCAAGAATACGACGGTAAATGCCCGAAGTGTGGCAAAAAACTGTCGTTTGCCCCGAAAAAAATTGAAATTAAATCAGTTAAGTAATTTAGAACGAGCAATCATGAAATATATGTGATTCGTTCCTCTTCCATTTGGCGTATTTTCTGCGCATACGTTTCTCTTCGCTCCTCGATCTCCCGCATTTTTTCCACTATTTCATCGGACTTTTTAATCGCTCCTTCCAGCCCACTCAAATTCATCTTAAGATTCAGTATTTTTTGCAGGACACGGAGAACGCTTTTCGCCGCTTTCGGGTCCCGCAGATAGCCACAAGTCTCCCCTAATAGACAAAGGGCATCTATGTTTCTGAATCTAGCCAAGCCCAGAAGCAAGCCAGCTGTTCCAACAATAGGGTTTCCCGCGGGACTGGCTACCGCCTCTGCTTGCAACGCTCTGTCTAAAAGCTTAGGATTGGTGGAAACCGCTACCACTTTTGGAGTTTCCTCTGCTTCTTTGCGGTATCCTCCAATCGTAATCGCCATCTTCACGCCGCATTTTTCGGCGAAGTCAAGTATGCAACCGGCCACATCATATTGTCCCTCAATCGTTTGCGCTTGGTGGTCTCCGGTTAGAAATATGAGATCATTTTCTCCAGTATCGTTTTTCCAGAAGTAGAAATCTCCGCGTAGGAGTCTAACGTTTCCTTTTTTGTTGACAAGAACATAGTAGGGGAAGTGAGGAGAATACAACTCTGCAATTTTTTTTGCTTTCAGCTGTTTTATCAAATATCTGATGGCTATTCTTCCAACCATTCCCAACCCTGGGAGCCCCTCTATTAAAACTGGGTTCTTCAATTCTGGTTTTATCTTTTCTTTTATGATTGTCTTCTCCATCTCAACCTGAACTCCTTATCGCCAACTTGTATTTTGCATATTTGTCGTCAGGCGAAAATTTAGCTGGGTGAGGTATGTGCACCTTTCCACCGCAGTGTGGACACTTTTTCAAGTTTAACGTGTATTCCTCACATTTTTCGCATTTTCTAAGCAACCACACTATTTTTCCCTCTTGAAAACACCTTGTCCTCCAGCTTTTGTCAGGTGTTTTAGAGCTGTATTTGTGGCCTTCTCCAAGATTTTCTCTGCGTCTTTGTAGTTCTCAGCTGAAACTTCGATGCGATATCTCGGCGGTGCCACGACGGAGACTTGAACTTTTGTTCCTCTGGGCTTTTCGATTTTCTGGGCGCTTAGCAAGCTTTCTCGGATGAGAATTACTCCGTTCGGCTTTGTGCAGCGGAGCTCTAAAGTTCCTTTTATCTTTACCAGAGATATCTTGATTTTTTCCTTTGCAACTTCCGCGACTGCGGCTGCGATGTCCTCTGGAACGCCTATCTCTAACAGAGCTTCCACTCCATCTATCGCGGTCTTTTCTAAACCTTCATAGAGTCTTCCAAAGGTTTCCTCAATCTTGAAGCCAGCTTTTTCGTAAATTTCTTCAATGGGTATCTTTGATTTCTCAGAGGCGCTCCGCAGCAGACTCTCTGCCTTTCTGTCTCTCTTCCAGTAGAGAATTTTTTCTCTTCTCTCGCGCTTTGTAACTCTTCTGAGCGAAAGATTCACGTGCCGCTTTTCTGCGTCAACCCTTAAAACTTTCAACACAACTTTTTGTCCTTCACGCACAAAACTGCGAATGTTTCTAACCCACCCCGAGGAAACCTCGGAGATGTGCAGTAAACCTTCTTTATCATACTCGTCTAATGTGACGTATGTGCCATAGCTTGTTATACTTTTGATCGTGGCGATCACGAGGTCGCCTCTCTCCGGCCACTCTGGCTTTTTGAGCGCCATCCTTCTCCCCTCCACATCCGTTTTCTAACTCAATGAGGCGACGATCTCTCCCTTTATTGAAGCTTTTCCTCCCGAAGACTCGGCGAGTATCGCTCCACAAACGTTGCAGTGGACAACGTTTGTAGCATGGCTGAAAATGATTTGTTCATTTCCACAATCTGGACACTTTACTCGGAGAAACTTGCTTTTAGGCTTAGGAATAAGGTCTTCCCATTCACTCATTTTTTTCCCTCTACTCAAGCGTTAGTTTTTTAAGGCGTATTCCTTTTTTCTGGAGTGTATAACCACAACTTTTACACTTTAGTTTCAACGTTTGTTTTTTCGTTGTTTTGGCGAACTTTCGTTGAAGCGCGAATTTTTGTCCGCCGTACCCGCTTTTTTCTCGTTTATGGTGTCGCTCACCCTTAGCCATAACTCTTCTTTTCCCAGCCTTATATAGGGAAACTGTGTGAGGTTGATGCGACTTGCACTTTGGGCAGTACGTGGCGATTTCTTTGGGTATTATCATCCTTTTCACTGCTGTTTCGGTATAGAACCGTCCGCTCAATTATATACTTTTTCGCATCTTGTACAAGAGCCTATGATTTTGCTTCTACTTCTTCGGCTGCTTCTTGCTTTATAAGGGCTTTCGCGTTTTCAATAGGCAGGGTTGCTATGTCTTCTGGTTTGAAGGGTCCATAAGTTTTCATGTCGGACCCAACTATAGCTGGAATCTCTTGGACGAACCGCACTACAATTCTCTTTTTTGTCTTTTTTTCCGGTTTCACATGTGGGGAACGTCCTCTAGTGACTTCTTTTAACAGAGCTTGATACGATTCTGCTGAGGGTGCGATTCCAGCGTATACTTTTTCTTCTTCCTTAGTTAAGCGGTCTTTGGATATTGCCTTTCCTTCTTGAGTGTCATTCAAGATTTTCTCACTGCGAAGTTGATGGAGTTTTTTAACGAGTTTTTTCGCGTTTTTGAACTCTCGTTCCATGAGCCTTGCCCTCAGTGTTTTCTTGTCTATCATTCGACTTTCTTCGCGCATTTTTTTCATGTAATCAGCCAGCCTGGCATAGAAGTCCTTGGGTAGCGCTTGGATTTCTACGGTTTCTCTTTCTTTTCTCCAAGCCTCGTAGAGTTTCTCGTACAACTCACTTCTACTCCTTCACTTCTGCCCTTCCTTTGCACACAAGTAATAGCGCAGCTGCTGTTGGCAATTCAACCTGCTGGTTTTTGCGTGGTTTATAGGTTTGGTCTCCCAGTCTAAATTCAGGGGCATCAGACACTAAAACCGTTACTGTACCCTCTTTAAAGGCTATGGCACTCTTGAAGGGATCGAACCGTTCGATGTCGGTGATGGGGACCTCCATTTTCTTTAGGCCAGTTTTTCCGTGCAATGTGTTGGTGAGTCTTATTAAACGGTGAGTGTCCGTGGTGACCACCGTGTCGATTTTTGCTGACTGCATATCTACGCCCCGTTGAGCTATTTTTCTCCAGCTTGCGGCATCCACGCCTTTTATGACTCCCCACGGTCCCTTTTCTTTCCAGCTTTCTAAAATCGTTTCTTTATGCTGGGTTAACGTGTCGATAACCTTCTTCTTGAGTCTGATTTTTTCCAGTTCTTCTTGGGTGGCGGTGAGGAGAAATTCGTAGGTTCCCTGGGCGATTCTTCCCTTCCATCCTGAATCGTCTAAGCTGGGTCCAACTAGTACACGTGATTTCATTTCCCTTCTTTCATCCAACCCGTGAAAACTGGTTTCTAATCCTATTCCCATGATGTAGTCAACTATCTCTTTGCGCGCCATTGAAACGCGTGCTTGGACTTCTCTGCTTTCCACGTGAAGGTGGTATCCGAGATGCCATGAAAAGGACACGCTCATCTCTTTGGAGGAAAAACCGAAGTCTCTCGTTAAAATGTCTATAAGTTTTATTGTTTCAGTTTTGGCGGATTCTAAACAAACTTCGCAAGGCCAAGTTTTCTCACTAAACTTTTGCT
>CP070759.1:442452-460408 GCA_020348945.1 Candidatus Bathyarchaeota archaeon | reverse complement strand
GGTGGGTTGGCTTGCTCGGAAGAATCCTATATGCCTTCGGATCGAACCTTTCTGGTAGAGGTTTAAAAAGAAACTCTTGACTCATTTCACCCTTCAATTCTTCAACAGTTCGTCCACGCTCCAATTTTTCAATCGCAAAACCATCGTCGAAAACAGCGATTTTGTCGAATTGATGATTGCCTCCTATGTGATCGAAATGGGTATGCGAGTTCACCACGGAAACCTCTAGCCGAGTAAGATGATTGACAACTTTTTTGATGTCTCCAATGCCCATCCCCGTGTCCAATAGAACAGCTTTGTTCTGGCCTGCGATCAAATAGGATATAACTCCCTCCCAATGTCCAGGCTCGCAAATCGCAAAGGTTCTCTCTGACACTCTGTAAACTTCAAACCACGACTGAAATGTCTCTATTTTCTGAGGCAATGAAAAGTTTGCTTGCATGAACCTGCACCACCTTTCTCCATTAGCAGATCAGAAATATAAAAACATTCACGCGCGTGCATCAGGTAATCTTTTCGCCAAAAGCTTAGACACCCATCTGCCAAATAGTTCATCAGCGACATGAAACAGAATAGTTCAGAGTGCTCCTTTATTGCATGCTAGGCGCGTACCCATTCAGTTACTACCAGACTTTCTGGAGCTATCATGCAACTTGCTTTTTAGTTATCGTTTGGAACGTGCCCATTCCCATTTCGGTGAGTTTGCGCAGGAAAGGTTCAGGCTCTAAGCATTCTGGAGCAATAACTCCCTTAGCCTGTATTTCTCCGGTGGCAAGCATTATTGCAGTTGCTGCTCCGGGAATGGGAACCCATCCATTCGTGGTGTCGTATCTTCGCAGCCATTCACGCATATCGGATATTAAGGTATTGAGGTAGACGTATTGCTCCACTTTTTTGCCAGCTTTTTCGCCTATCACTTGGACAGCATTGCATGAATACACTTTTTCCCCGCTGAGTTTGTGAAATTCAGGAGTTTTTTCTAACTCTTCAAATTCTTCTATTGCTGGTTTTGTCAATTTAACCACGACATCTAAAGGTTTCACTTTCACTCCTTTAACTTCTATAGGGTCTGAACTTGCAAGTCCTATGTTCACTAAAATTCCCGCTATTATGTCAGGCGACATTTTAATATCAACGTATTTTACACCTTTACCTATGAAGTATGGCAGCGTCACAACCTCATCATGTTCCACCCAACAAAGTGTCTGTGGACCCATCGGCTCTGGAAAATTGTGGGTTTCAAATCCGCTGAACGGTGGGTGCCTCTTATATTCTCCATTCTCGTACACTATCGAGTCCGCAGTCCACTCCAATAAAGCTGTTTCAACAGACCACCCAGGCGACCAAGTGGGAACCATTTTTTCTTCTGATGGACTCGTCCACCCTGACTTGATGTGTATTTCTTCAACTTTGTCTAAACGGTCTGCACCGTATCTAGCGAGTACATTCGTGACCCCTGGGGTGATGCCTTGAGACTTAACGGCAGTTAATCCTGCTTTTTTCCATTTATCGCTGGTTTTAAGGTTTTCAAAGAACTTCTCTTTGAGCGGCCAGTCTTCAGCAAAGTCCACGTAATTTGCCCCATGTTTTAACGCCGAATTAAATATGGGTGCGTTAAAATAAGTTAGAGTGGCATTAACCACAACATCAGCACCCTTCAATATTTTTGCTAAATCATCTGAATTGCCTGCATCTACACGTTCAGTTGAGAGTTTGCTGCTATTGATCTTTTTCGCTATGCGTTGCAAAAGTTGTGTGTTTATATCTGCTAGGATAACCTTTTCAATTTCAGAGTCTTCAACGAGAATTTTGGCTATGACTGAACCTTGGGCTCCAGCTCCAATTACACAGATTTTCATATAATCTACACCCTTGAAGAACTCTTACAGAAGATATTGCTTCTTTATTTATATGTTGCACGAAGTCTGTGAGCAGCGTTAACAATTGTAAATGTTGGAGAAGGTATCCAAAGAAACATACATTAATAGACGGATGCCCTTAGGCAAATGAGGATTAACTATTGGTCTACGATGAACGCAGTGACGACTACAGCATAAAAACCATCAATCTTGCTAAATCATTTAGGAAAAAGAGGCACAAAGGCGTCTTCGGTTTTCTGAAGAGGGGAAATGAGAAAGAAAAATCGGAGACTACAGATGTCACAGTAGCGTTAGATAATGTTAACTTAGGAGTTCGCACTGGAGAACTTTTTGGGTTGCTTGGTCCCAACGGCGCAGGAAAAACCACTTTAGTCAAGTGTCTGTCCACCATACTGATTCCAGACGATGGCACTGCAATAATAAACGGTTTCGACATCAGAAGACAAACAACTTTGGTCAGAGCTAGCTTAGGCATGGTCATTGGTGGAGAACGTACTCTCTATTGGAAACTCACAGCCAGAGACAATTTAATGTACTTTGCGTCTTTGTACAAAATGCCTAGAAAGAGAATAAAGGAAAGAGTTGACGAACTACTTGGAACAATGAATCTGCTGGATCGTGCTGACGAAAGGTTGGAAGACTACAGCACTGGAATGAGACAGAAAGTCGCTATAGCACGTGCGTTGTTGCATGATCCTCCTGTTCTCTTGTTAGACGAGCCCACACTTGGCTTAGATCCAACGTTCTCTAGGCAGATCCGCAACCAAATTCGAGAGCTAAGTAGAAAAGAGGGAAAAACAGTGCTTTTGGCTACGCACTATATGAAAGAAGCTGACGAATTGTGCGATCGGATAGCCATCATCAATGAAGGAAAAATTGTTGCAGTGGACACTTCAGATCAGTTGAAGGCAATGGTGAAAGAAACTGAATTAGTAGAGGTAATTTGCTATAATCCGCCGCAAAATGTTGAAGAATACCTGAAAGCTCTTTGTCCAGATGTGGAGATCATAACTCTAATTCGGGGAGAAGAAGCAAAAGGCACTCCATCAAGAATCAAACTCATCGGAGGAAACGCAGAAAAACGCATTAGCACAGTAATTGATGCACTTCGCAAGAAGAATACACAAATAACTAGTTTAAACATCAGCATGCCTACCCTTGAAGATGTATTCATCAAGTTGACTGGAGCGAAGCTTACAGAAGGAAGTATGGGGGCAGGTCAGTGAAAATGGGTTCTTCAGAAACATATTCTTTCAAGGCAAATCTCTTTATCATTTGGAGCGAGGTTGTTAAGAACATTAAATTTATGATGGCATACCCTGTGATTTTTGTTTTCTGGACAATTTTTCCGTTTTTTTGGTTTCTTCCTTTCATATTTCAATGTCAAGCTTTCGTTGGAGGCTTACATAGTGCAAACTTTGAGCAGTTTACTGGAACTTCGGATTACATTCCTTTCATAGTCATTGGTGCGATCCTTAACGGGTATGTGCTTACTTCACTTTATGGCGTTGGAGAGAGTATGAGAAGAGAAGCATACCGAGGAACGTTAGATTATCTGCTCTCGTCACCAAGTAACAAAGCTTTCATACTTATCGGGAAAGCCTTGAGTGAAAGCATTAAAAGTACAATGTATGCAGCAATACAATTTGTCGTCGGCATCCTCGTGTTTGGGATATATGTGACGATAGAAATAATTATGCCGATAGTTCTGATAATCTTTCTTCTGATATTGGGGTTGTATGGAATAGCGTTAATGTTGGCAGCGGTTTCTCTTCAATTCAAACAGGCTCATGATCTTGCACACACGTTAGAGTATGTTTTCTATGTTTTCACACCTGTACGTTATCCGCTTCAAAGTTTGCCGTTCTGGGCACAAGTTTTAGGCAGTTTTCTTCCTTTAACCTATGCGTTAATTGCTGTGAGGAGTCTTATGCTTCTGAAACAAAATGTTCTAGCAGTCTATCAGGAAATCTTTTTGCTTCTTGTAGTAGACGTAGTAGCAATCTTTCTAGGATTCTATCTGTTTGATTGGATGGAAAAGAAAACGAAATCTTCTGGAAGCATAAGTCACTATTGAAGGTGTCGTGAATTGAAGAGGAAGGGTAAAGAATTTCGTGAGCCGAAGAAATTTTTGTGTCCTTATGGTTTTACTCTGGCTAACTTGAAAGCTGAAATGAGGGCTATTTGGGAAAACAATGTAAAGGAGTGGAAGATAGAATTCACGTATCCCCTAAGCTTCATCAGACAAAGCGTTGAGCCATTAATTTTCTTGTTGCCTTTCATTGTTTATGGGCTAGTTTTGATCGGAGGAAGATACAGCGACAGCTTGATGAGTCTTGTAGGAACCGGTGACATTGTTACTTACATTTTCACTGGATACATAATCATGGGTTTCATAGGGACATCCGTTTGGGCCATGGGGTTCGGCATTCGAAAAGAGCAGTGGTATGGAACATTCGAGTCCATATATGTTACTCCAACCAGCCGGATCAGTCTTGTTCTCGGAATGGCTTTGCACAGTGTGGTACATCAAGGTATTTCGGTGTTTTTTGAGTTTTTAGTTATATACGCGATCTTTGGTTTGGCGTTGAGAATTGAAGGCATACTGCCCGCGCTAGGCATATTAGCCCTCATGATGCTCGCGCTTTGCGGATTCGGACTATTCGTCTCGTCACTTGCATTAGTTCTGAAAGAGGGCTGGATAATTTCAGAAGGCTTGTACAGTGTTTTGATGATCTTATCTCCTGTAGCCTACCCATTAACGGTGCTTCCTAGTATAGCGCAGCAAATGAGCAAAGTGTTTCCAACGGCTCCAGCCCTTATTGGAATGCGCAGTTTTCTAATTGAAAACTATACTCCTGAGGTGATGGGAAACGTGTTCCTGCATCTTTTGGCACTGGATCTAGCTTGGATAATTTTCGGTGTCATGATATTCTATGCTACGGATGTCTACATACGAAAAAGAGGCACCTTAGGAAAATACTAGCTAAGCCTGTCTGCTTTCTAAGAGCCAGCATTACGTGGTGGGGCCGGCCGGAGTTGAACCGACGACCTTTACCCGGAACGGTTCATCTTCCGCTCCTACGGGTTTCTCTCATCGCTCCAGAAGCTCTTCATCCCAGCTTTCTGGTCCGCAAACCCGTCTATGCGTATTCTGGAGCCCGTCGTCATCCCTTTCTAGCGACTCGTCGTTTAGGCGAGCCGTGGCTAGACTACGGCCCCACCATTCAAGACTTCAATGGCTTAAAATATATAGGTTTCTCGTATGAGCCCTAAGCGAAAGCTTAATGAACAATAAAATTGCAGAGTAATCGGGGTTGCCGGCCATAGGGTGCGGGACCCACCCGATCCCGTTCCGAACTCGGAAGTTAAACTGCATTCCGTTTCCGGTGTTAGTGTGGTCTTCGGCCACGTGAAGCCGGGAAAGCTGGCAGCCCCACTAATTTGTTTTGCATCAGAGTTATGGAGGGGAAATCCTCAAAGTTTATAACTATCCCCGCATAGTTTTTGAAACGTGAGTGCTCATTGATTCCACAAGTCTCTCAACTTCCCACTGGACAAGGTGATGTTCTCGGATGGATTTTCCAAGTGGCATGGATTGCCTTAATCGTAGCGACCTTCATTTACGGTCAACGCATTCAAATGACTTTAATGCTGAGAGAAGTGGAAGGATCCCTTTTCCGCCTTAAGTTCATGAGGGATAAGGGACGGAAAACAGCTATATCCACTTTGAAGGAACTGGGAGGATCAGAGACAGATCCAACAGACAGAGTCGATCGATTTTTGGAATACGTAGCTATACAGCCCGTGAATCTGGACCCCTCAGGCGTAATATGGAGGCTAGAGCACATTCTAAACGTTCGAGATGTCCGTTTTAAGGATGAAGTGAAGCTTATGGTTCCGGGAGTGGATGAAGTCCAAACGAACAACATGGAAAACATGCTTGAAGCCGCTCTCGCCCTAAACATCATTTATAAAGTTATAAGACACTTTTACGTGCTCGGCAAAAAAACCAAAAGCCTCTACATCATCATGCAACTCCAGATGCTTTTACCCATAATCCTGCGAGAAGCAGAAGCCTTCTCTAACGCCCTACAAGCCTTCACGCACGGTCAGCCCATAGGAGACGGAGCTGGCGCCCTCGTCGCCGCCAAACTTATGCACGGACACAGAGCGAAGAAAATAGCCAAGGACACTGTTATGGCTAAGTTGTCCATAGAAGGGCGAACAGCCTACGTTTTAAAGGCAAAGGGACCAGGCGGAAATGTGGGCAAGCCTGGTGAAGCAATAAAACAGATCCTAGAGAAAAACAAAGGAAAAATTGCCACCGCTATAGTTGTTGACGCTGCTCTAAAGCTTGAGGGAGAGAACCCTGGAGAAGTAGCTGAAGGAGTGGGTGTGGCGATCGGTGGACCCCAAATTGAAAAGTACAAGGTGGAGGAAACTGTGCTCAAGTACAAGGTTCCAGTGAACGTGGTTCTTATAAAAGAAGACATAGGGGACGCGGTTTCGACAATGCGAAAAGAAATATTCGATGCTGCGGATGGCGTGATTGACCGAATTAAACGTTTGATCTTGGAAAGAACGAAAAAAGGTGACTCAATCATAATAGCTGGTATAGGTAACACTATAGGAATTGGTCAGTAGGTGGAAAAAATGAGCAAAGCAGATTCTCCGAGCAAAGGATTTTCCTCTATCATGATTATAATAGTTATTGTGGCCCTTGGTCTGTCAATTGCCGCGTTTTTCTTTGCAGCTAATGCGCTTATTGTAACTCAAGATGTCATCCAAGGAAGCTACTTTGCGTTGATAGGCATCATGGGACTCACTCTCCTTACATACATGCTGATTCAAACAAGAAAAAGGACGCTGAGTCTGTCCATTCAAGCGCAAAAGGTTGCCACAACAATTCTGTGCCAAAAATGCGGGTTTAAAAACCTCCGAGACTTTCAGCGAGGAGACTTCATCTTTAAAGAAGCTGAGGGCTGCCCGAAGTGCAACGAAAAGATGATGATTGCTTCCATCTATCGAGAAGTCAAGAAGAAGAAAGGCAAGAAAGAACTAAGTTAACACGATACACCCATCTTTCACCGCCAAAATGGTGTGCTCCGCTTGCGCCACTGGGTTTCCGCTTGCCTCTATAAACACGGGGTAAGACACTAAACTTTTTGAAGAGAGGAGCTCTGAAAATGCGTCTTTATGCTGGTCATGTGGCACGCATCCGTGAAGCCAACGCTCAGTGAAAGGAAGTGTTCGAAAGTTTTCTCTGATGTAATTTAACAGTTGCTTGGCGTAGGGGTTCTTTAAGGACTTGTGCTTCAAAAGTCGAAAAATGTGGGCTTCGGAGCCGTTCTTGACTTTGCCAGCTGCCTTAGGAAGAGTTGTGAAAGGTTCCACCCCGTAAATCTCCCCCTCAATTATTCTAGCAGTAGAAAAGTGAGATACATTGGGCAAAGACTTTCCCGCGTGAATCAAATATCGCCCAATCTTGTGTCCAGTGAGGTTAGAGACAGGTTTAACACCCCGTATCTTAATCGTCTTCTGAATCATCGAACCGAACCGCGACATAGACAATCCGTGACGAAATATTTCAACGGCCTTTTCAAGGGCCTCTTCAGCTGTGCGCACAAGATTCTCATACTCAGAATTGAAGCCAACGGTCACAGCGGTGTCCGCAATATATCCATCCACGTGAACGCCAATGTCCACTTTAACAAGAGATTTCTCTGGAATCCTTCGCTTATCTCCTGGAGGCGAAGTATAATGTGCTGCTACCTCGTTTACAGACACGTTGCAAGGAAACGCTGGCTTTCCACCTTTCCTCCGAATCATCAACTCAACTTGTTCGCATACATCAATGATGGGTATGCCTTCGCGAAGGGTTCTCTTGACCTCCTCTCGAACTTCAGCGGCAATTTTTCCTGCTCGCTGATGTTTTTGGAGAATATCTTCAGGAATTGTCATTCTATTGCACGTTTTCCTTTAAATGAGCATAGCGTTAAAAAGGTTTTAGACAAAGAGGTGGAATTCAACGTGGGAAGAATAAAGTGGCTGGGGCACTCCGCCTTTGAAATCCAGTTGATGAACAAAACTGTCCTGATAGACCCGTGGTTAGATGGGAATCCGAAGGCTCCTGTGAGAGCCTCTGACATCAAGAAAGCCGACATCGTTTGTGTTACCCACGATCACTCTGATCATCTGGGTGACGCTTTCGACATCTGTAAACGAACTGGAGCGACCTTTGTCGGCGTGCATGAATTGAGCGTTTATGCACAGGAAAAGGGCTTGGAAGAAACTGTGGGAATCAACATCGGAGGAACAGTCAATGTGAAGGGAATAGAGATATCAATGGTTCGTGCCCATCACTCGTGCACTCGAGGAACATCTGCAGGCTTCATTCTAAAGGAAGAAGGAACGACCATTTACCATGCTGGAGACACAGGGCTATTCGGAGACATGCAGCTCATCGGTGAAATCTACTGTCCAGACGTAGCTTTGATTCCGATTGGAGGCTACTACACGATGGGCGATAGGGAGGCGGCTGAGGCAGTGAAACTCGTCAAACCCGCCGTGGTTATTCCCATGCACTACCAAACGTTTCCAGTTTTAGCCTCCTCAGCCAAGAGCTTCACTAAAATCGTTAGAGAAACGCTTCCAAAGGTAAAAGTTGTTGTGTTAAAACCCGGCGAAGCCTATCAGCTTTAACTTTCTAAACTCGGTTTTTTTCGTCAAAGTTCCTTAAATTCTGGTTTCTGCTCCGCGCGTGCAAGGTGAACGCCTTGGACTGGTGTTAAGCCCGAAAAGAATATTCAACAATATTTTTCTAGTTGCCGTCATTTTCTTGACAAATAAACTTTTCAATGATATCCAAGCATCAGGTTTATGGGGGCATTAGAAATTGACAGACTCCTCTGCTGGTAAGACTGCGCTTGACCCGTTTGGAATGACAGTGGTGGAAGACTACGAACGCCTATACGAAGAGTTCGGAATCCAACCCTTCAAATCTTTGCTGCCACAAATATCTAAACCGTACCTGTCTATGCGAAGAGGCGTAATCTTCGGACACAGAGACTTTGATCGCGTTTTAAACGCTATGAAAAAGCGTGAAAAATTTGCTGTAATGAGTGGCATTAAGCCGACGGGAGAATTTCATCTTGGAACACTCATGACAGCTCGAGAGGTCATATACTTCCAGCAGCAAGGGGCTGCTGCATTCTACTGTATAGCTGACGTTGAAGCCTACGAAGATAACAACATTTCATTCGAAAGAAGCGAAAAATACGCAGTGGGCAATGTTGCTGACCTCCTCGCTTTAGGATTCGACCCGAAACGAGGTTACATATATCGGCAATCCAAAGACCAGAGAGTCAAGGACCTAGCTATAATTTTTGGCAGAAAAGTAACCTTAGCTACCATGAAAGCAATCTATGGAGAACGCAACATGGGACTCTACATATCCGCCTTAATACAGGCGGGAGACATACTCATGCCTCAACTTGAAGATTTCAACGGGCCAAAACCAACTGTAGTGCCAGTTGGCGTAGACCAAGACCCTCACTTACGCTTAACCAGAGACCTAGCCGCCAAGTTTCACAGAAAATACAGCTTCGTTTTGCCGTCTTCTACCTATCACAAACTTATGAAAGGTTTAGATGGTTCCCCTAAAATGAGTAAACGGAATCCTATGAGCTACTTCACTTTCCAAGAAACGCCAAAGAACATTGCAAAAAAAATTTCTAATGCTTTTACTGGTGGGAGACCTACTGCGCAAGAGCAACGTAAACTCGGTGGAACTCCAGAAATTTGTCCCATTTATGAAATGTGCATGTTTCATTTCTTCGAAGAGGACAAAGATGTTGTTCAACTGTATCATGATTGTAAAAGCGGAAAAATTCTATGTGGAGAAGACAAGCAGCGACTCATCAAAATCGTGTTAAACTTTGTGAAGGAGCATCGAAGAAAGAGGCAACAGAACGTAGACAAGGCGAGAAAAATCTTGCAAGTTGCATAGATAGGCATAAATGAACCTTTTTCCTATTCACAGTGCGGTGAAGGGATGTCCCGCCAATTTCCACCGCTACAATCCTCGTTTTACTCTTAACCAGTCAAGGCGGTTTCCTGTTGGAACCAGTAAAGAGTTTTTATCGTAGCAATAAACTACTTTACCCTATAACAGTAAAGTTAGAGCCAGCAGACTTTAGAGGGAAACGCGATGGTTGAACTTCGGGAACACGAACAGAAAACCTTGCTCGCGCTGCAAAAGCTCGGAGGAAAAGCACCCGTCGATGAGGTAGTTAAAGCCAGCGGTTTGGCCCACGCGGCAGTCATGCGAGCCGCTCTATCTCTCACAGCAAAAAAACTGGCACAGACTCATGAGCGAAAGCAGACCGTGATCAAGCTAAACGAAGAAGGAAAACAATACGCAAAGAAGAAACTTCCAGAACGCCATTTAATTGATTCTTTAGTCAAACTGGGCGGAAAAGCGCCAATTGAGAAGGTGGCTGAAAACGCACATTTAGCGAAGAAGTTTATTCCTATAGCGTTAGGTTGGCTTCAACGCAAAGGCTGGGCAACTATCGAGGATAAAGAGCGGGTGCTGAAAGCTTTAAAACGTAAACCTGCCGAGGGAACAGATGAAAAACTGATTTCATTTTTGAATGAAAAAAGCTCTTTCATTGTGGAAAAATTAAGCAAGAACTTACAAAGTGCAGTTGCCGTCTTGAGGGGAAGAAAACTTGTGGAAATCCGCGATAAAATGTTGCGGGAAATAGAACTCACAAGTGTTGGTCAAAAACTTGTTAAGAAGCAACTGTTAATCGTGGAGGAAGTTAGTCAGCTTAAGCCTGAACTCATTGTTTCTGGAAAATGGCGTCAAGTTAGGCTTCGAAAATACAATATTGAAGCGCCAGTCGCCGTAACATGGTCTGGAAAGAAGCATCCTTACGCTCGATTTCTGGATGAATTGAAAGAAAAACTTGTTGCTTTAGGCTTCAAAGAAATGAGGGGTCCACTTATAGAGTTGTCCTTCTTCAACTTCGACAGCCTCTATACACCGCAAGACCATCCAGCGCGAGAAATCTTCGGCGTCTACTATGTGAAGTCGCCAAAATATGGAAAAGTTGATACTTACAAGCCAGCCGTGGAAAATGTGAAGAAAACTCATGAAACGGGCTGGAAAACTGGTTCTACAGGGTGGGGATATCACTTTTCTCTTCGTGACACACAGCGCTTGCTGTTACGTGCACATGGAACCGCCTTAAGCGTCCGAACTTTGCTCAGCAAAGATTTAGAAATTCCAGGGAAATACTTCGCCGTAGCCCGCTGTTATCGTCCAGATATGGTTGACAAAACCCATCTAAGCGAGTTCAATCAGGTTGAAGGCATAATAGCTGGTGAAGACTTGACACTGCGAGACTTGTTAGGTGTGTTAGAAAGGTTCGCCATAGATATTGCAGGCGTAGACAAGGTGAAGTTTAGACCCGACTATTTCCCCTTCACAGAGCCAAGCGTTGAGTTGGTAGCCTACAAAAAGGATTACGGATGGCTGGAATTTGGTGGCTCAGGTATCTTTCGTCCAGAAGTTACGTTGCCCTTGGGCGTAAAAGTACCTGTCTTAGCTTGGGGTTTAGGCGTCGACCGTTTGTTCATGATGAAAGCTGGAATCGATGACATCCGTCACTTGTTTTCGCAAGACTTAGACTGGATAAGGCGCAAGGAGTTGACTTAAATGCCAACCATAGAAGTTGAACGCGAAGATTTTGAAGCCCTGCTTGGTTTAGATTTGCCTAGGAGCGTAGAAGAACTTGACGACATGCTGGCTTACGTGAAAGGCGAGGTCAAACTCTTCGACGAACAAGAGGTTCACATTGAAGTGAAAGACAGCAATCGCGCCGACTTGTGGAGCGTGGAAGGACTCGCTAGAGCGCTTCGAGGATTTTTAAACCTAGAGAAAGGACTGAAAAACTATTCCGTTGCTGGCAGTTCTGGCGTAGAGATTCATGTGGATTCGAGGCTAGAGAACATACGACCTTACATTGGTTGCGCCATAATAAAGGACATTGAATTTACGGATGTGATGATTCGTGGAGCCATGCGTTTACAAGACAAACTGGACCAAACTTACGGAAGGAATAGGCGAAGAACCTCTATTGGACTTTATGATTTTGATTTGATTTCTCCTCCCCTTCATTATAGTGTAGCAAAACCCAAGCAAGTCAGTTTTGTGCCTTTAGGTTTCAGTGTAAAAATGACGTTAGAAGAGATTCTGGAGAAACATCCGAAAGGCATAGAATACGGACACATCGTTCACCCACATGCTGTTTGGCCCTTGCTTACCGATTCCAAAGATAACGTGCTTTCTTTTCCACCTATTATAAACTCAGATGACCTTGGAAGAATAACGGAGAACGCGCACAACGTTTTAATTGAGGTAACTGGGACTTCCCACGAAACTGTTTTGAACACGCTGAACATGATGGTGACTTCTTTAGCAGACCGTGGTGGAAAAATCTTCACTACACAGGTTAATTATCCCTACAAAGAACGAAAAAACGCTGTCACTCCGCAACTTGAAACTAAAACAATGCGTATAGACTTGGCTGAAATGAATCAGCTTTTTGGCTTCAAACTTACACTGAAAGAGGTAGCTGAACTACTTGGGAAAGCCAGATACGGAATAGCCAAGACACAGAAAAAAGGAGTTATCGTGAGAATTCCATGTCATCGAATTGACGTTATGCATCCAGTTGACATCGCAGAAGACATCGCTATAGCTTACGGTTACAACAAAATTAAGCCAAGGTGGCAACGCTTACCCACTACGGGTGGCATATCTTCTCATGCTCAATTCTGTGACATCGTTAGGGAAATTATGGTAGGCTTAGGATTTCAAGAAATCTTAACGTTCACAATGACTCATCCAGAAATTTTGCAAACAAAAATGAATAGGAAACGCGAGAAAGTTGTGGAAATTAGCAACCCTAAAATGGTGACTTTCACTTGCTTGCGAAATTGGCTTTTGCCTAGTCTTATGGAGTTTCTCAGCCACAATACTCATGTTGAGTATCCGCAGAAAATTTTTGAAGTTGGCTACGTTGTCGTCTTTGATGGGGAGGCGGAGACTAAAACAAGAGACGTAACTAAACTTGCTTGTGTTACGACGCATCCCAACGCTAATTTCACGGAAATGAAATCGTGTTTAGAAGCATTGCTTCTCAACATGGGCTTAAAACAGTGGAATATACGAGAAACTACACATCCAAGTTTTATATCAGGCAGAACAGCAAAAATATCTAGTAGAAACAGAGAAGTCGGCATTCTAGGCGAAGTCCACCCGCAAGTGTTGAATAATTTCAAGCTGAAAAACCCAGCTAGCGCCTTTGAAATAGACCTCAAAAAAATAACGTGAGATAAGCCACATGGCGAATACCTAAGTGCGAAAACTGTGGCAAGATAGTATAAGTGCGCCCTTGGCGGAAATTATGTGCGCGCAGAAGAAATATGGACAAAGGTCACAAAAGAGAAAATCTATTGTTCTATACAACGCTACGGTGAATCTCATACGTGCACTTTCTCTTTCACAGCTTTCATTAGCTAATCATTACTTCCTTCCAATCTGCATTAATAATTTAAGACACATTATGACGACGTGGCTTATGCGGTGGAAATGCACACAGCAGGAGAAGTACTGTTTACTTCTTCTTGCTTGATATTCATTCAATCAGAACTAGTAGCTAGTGGTGTAGAGGCCTGTTTAAGATATTTTATCAGAAACCATGTAAAGATTATTGTCGTGACTCCAAGAAGAAAGCGTAAAAAGCTTTCCAGTTCAAAGTGAAAATAGCTTCCAAATTGTCTTGTGAAGTTCTTAAATAAAAATGGTAATAAGTTTGAATTCCAGAAGATGAAGACCCAAGAGCAAATTACTAGAACCACAGCAGATAACGAGAAGAAGATTCTGTACATCTTGGGTTCTTCCATATGTCTTAGCTTCTTCTCGTAAATGCTCATAGCTATTGTAGCAACTAGTCCATATATCAAAAAGTCAGCAAAGAACGAATCTCCCCGAAAGGTGAAACGCCAAGGTGTGTTTGGAAGCCAAGTACTTCTACCTGTCACTAACCAATGGAAAGGAAATCCGAGGTAAAAATACTCTGCGTCTAGAGTCCCCCAACTATATGAGATGTAAAGCCCAGAAACTAAAGTCAAGACAATTGCGATGACCAAAATATTTTCTACTTTCATTTTACATGTCCTCTAGCCAAATAGACACCGTGAATGCTAAAATCAGCATATCTGTTCAATTCAAGATTACAATTGGCTGTTTATAATACCATGCTTTAGAACAGTTGGTAATCTATTTCTTTTCAAGTTGCATTAATAATTTAAGGATCGGATTTTTCCTATCCTTAGTAATTTAAGGATGAGAAAAACCTCATAATTAATAAACTAGCTCACGATGCATGCATGCAATTTTAGGCTGTGAGGAGTTTCTTTGCACGTGATTTCAAAGGATTTCTTCTAAAGAAACGCCTCGATTCTCAGCCCTTTCTCTCATCCATTCTTCCGTGTCACGGGGAGTTGGCAATATTTGGTCTTCAGGTTTTCTAGCCAGAGTTCTTGCTCCGGAAGAGCAAGTCGTCACGCAGAGACCGCATCCAACGCAGCGTTTTCGATCTACACGAGATGTGTTATCTACAATTGATGGTGCACCGAATTGGCAACGCTCCACGCAGGTCCCACATCCTATGCACATTTCGGGATCTACCACGACATAGAAATCGGATTTGGCTACGGAGTTTTCCATGCCCAATTGGGAGATGCCGCGCATAATCCCGCAGCAACATGTGCAGCAGTTACAGATAAAATCATGTCCTTCACGAACGTTGATTGAGGAGTGGATCAAACCAATCTCTTCCGACTCTCGCAGGATTTGTAGAGCTTCCTCCCTCGTGAGAACTCTTGTGACCGGATCATCCTCAAAAAACCCTTCTGTTGGCGAGAACCATAAACAGACCTCTACTGGATACTCACAAGGCTCGCCCACTAATGCCTTCCCGACTTTGCAGATACATTTCACCACCGCAAAAGATTTAGCCTTTTTCAGTAACGCGGAGGCCTGCTCGTAAGGAAAAACCTGCACCTCAACGGGAATACTCTTCTCCACCGGAATAACTTTATAATATGGCGGTGACTTGCCTAGCAACTCTTTCGCGAAGGCTGGGTAATATTCTTCATATAAGCGGGCCAATTCTTCGTCCATCCTGCCCAGTTGCTCCTCGTAAAAACCCGGCAAATAAGGCATAAGACAAAATTTTCGTTGTTCTCCTTCACCAACGGCTTCAATTTGTCCCTTCTGCACCATGACCTCTAAAAGTGCACTAGTCTTGGTTGAATCCCGACCAGTTCTACGGGCAATTTGCTCTGCACTCTCCGGAGTTAACCGCATCTCAGAAGCAAGCGCGGCCTCTTCAGGTGTAAAGATTTTCGCCAGAAGCTTCAACTCAATGCCACTTTCAGTTTCGGGAAAACCATAAGGGATGATATCGAGCTTCCGAGCCAGTTTTTTGTAAACATTCTGATTCAACTAAACCATTCCTCCGATTCGTTACTAAACACGTATGAATACCACATTGTTTAACATGTTCTGTTGTTTAAGTTTTTATGACTTGTGGAAGAATCTTACATTGAATCCTAGATGACCCAAGTCTGAGATACTTTACACTTTAGAAAAAGAATAGTTGAGTAGTGTCTACTTCATCTTGCTTGATATGTGTATTCAATGAAGACTGTTGTTGTGTCATCGAGCTGTTAAGGTTGAAGTCTTTACTGTCTTTTCTTCATTTCATCGTAGAGATACTCTATCTTTTCGTCCATTTTTGGAAGGTTTAATCGCCTTCTCATCTCCTTAGATATGGGTTCCATTTTTTCCCAAAACTTGATGACATGTCTAGACATCAATTCGCTAACTAGGTCAACATCTATGAGGTTTTGATAGACTAGGACTCCAATGCCTTCGAAGAATGCTGCAACCGAACCTGATGAGTGCCATGCTTTAGGATTTGTCTTCGGACCATATTTCTTCATATAGTCTTCATAGTCCTTCCAGTTCCATGTGAGAAAATCCGCAAGCTTGTTGTAGAATTCTGGTTCATGAAAATCGTCAAATATCTGCATGAAGAATTGTGCCTGCCTCGTTTCGAGAGTTGTCTGAGCTGTTTTTGCTGCTCTCCTACTCATTAAGATAGAATTTATTACTCCAATCACTACGCTTATAGCCGCTACCACTATCGAGACCATTTCTATAGTTAGCACATCTACCAATCCAATTCACATCGTAAAAAATTAGACGGATCTGGGTATAAGTAATTATAGGTAAAACTATTTATGGTTTTGATTAGGACATACTTGAAGTGGAACATGAAATAAATGATGAGATATTAGAAATGAAAGAAGTTGATATTGAAGCTGAGAAGAAGATGCTTACCCGCCTAGGGAGCAAGATAACAGTGGATCATACGTCAAACATAGATGATGTAATGAAATATGTTGCAGAAGAAGCTGTATTGATTCCTCCCAACAGCCCTATAATCGACGGTGCTAAGGCTATACGAGAAGCAGTCAAGGAGATGATAAAGACAAAAGTCATCTCCATGAGCGGTGGGGACTACAGATTAGAGATTGGCAAGTCAGGGGACCTTGCATACGACATAGGACAGTTCGGCATTGTGAATCAGGGGCCTGAGGGTCCCATTAAAGAGGAAGGATACTTCGTTACATTATACAAGAAGATAGACGGTCAATGGAAGCTCATGGGTTCGATCTGGAATAACGTAAATCCAAAATGAAATGCATTGAAGCTTCATGAGGTTTATTAATATAGGATTTTTCCTATCCTTAATAATTTAAGGCACACACACGTGTTTTATTTTTGCCAAGTCGAGAATTATTGGGAGAATAATCACAAATCATGTCTGGTGACGTTGAGAAAGGTCTCACGGAAGCAGTAGCGGAAGTGTTAGCGCGTATTTGTCTACTTTTAGTTCCTTTTAGCGGGTTAGGTGATCCAGTACATCTATCATCTCTGAGCTTTGTCTACCTTTAGTTCCCTTTGGCGGGTTAGTTAAGCCCCAGAAGTATGTTCCTGGCACGTTTCCAGTGTTTTTCACCGAGTATTTCCAGCCTGGAGTCCAATAGCCCAGGTCTCCAGCTTTCAGAACCAATTTATTTGCAGTGCCCGCTCTTAACTTAGATGTGTCTTTGCCCCAGTACATCGTAAATTCTCCAACCAGAATGTAATAAAACTCGTGACATGAACCATAGTATTCATCTGCTGTGCCGTCATCTTCCTCTTCCAGAGAGAAAACAGTTGTCTGCTTTCCAGGAGGCATGAAGTATAGCCCAACTCCGCCAGCTTCTTCCGCTCTGGCTATGAGCGCGATATCGCAGCCTGGCACTAGATCGTCTGGGCCAGATTTCCAGTCTTTCATCTTCAAGACTTTCGGCTCTTTTGCCTTGCTCATCTCCAAATCCTCAAGCCTTGAACAATTGGAGTTACAATTAACATTCTATTATTTCTTGCGGAATGCATGCATGCCTTACATCTCCTTTTCTTTGCTTGTTCAACATAAAAGTTTCAATAGAAAGCGGAAAACTGGATTTAAGAGAGAAAATATGGCAACTATCTCGTCACCGAAAAAAATTGCGCGCGTCTAATAAGGTTATTAGAGTAGTAAAATTATTATTGCCAGAGCAGTTCAATTCCTACAAAAACTGTCTTAAGAGTTGTTAACATGCGAATAGTCGGAGTGGATGATGCTGGCCGCGGAGCAGTAATTGGCCCTTTAGTAATCGCTGGTGTTTTGATTGATGAAAAAAACTTACCTAGGCTCAGAGAGCTAGGAGTTAGAGATTCAAAACGTCTCTCCCCAGATAGACGAGAACAACTTGCTGAAGAAATAAAGAAACTGGTTTTGAAATATCACGTCATAAAGTTGCTTCCACCCGAGATAGACAAAGTAGTTGAAACTGGAAGAAAACTTCATAGACTAAACCGCCTTGAAGCTCAAACAATGGCT
>CP070759.1:436670-442352 GCA_020348945.1 Candidatus Bathyarchaeota archaeon | reverse complement strand
TTCCAGATTTCCATTTGACTATTGAAGAAATCATCGCTGAAGGGGACAAAGTGTGGGTTCATTATACAGAGACGATGACACACACAGGCGAATATCGAGGTATTGCTCCAACTGGAAAGAAGATTACCTACCCGTCCATTTGGATCTTTCGAATAGTTGATGGCAAGATGGTAGGGAGAGAAGGATTCGGTAACGACTTGGATTACTACAAACAACTAGGTGTTATCGAATATACGGAAAAAGGAAAGAAACTCTTTCCAGAAGAAGCCAAGTAACTGCTTTAACTTAGTAACCCCCTTTCTTTTTCCTTTTTTTAGTCTAGCTTCCTTTTCGTTTTTTCCATAATGATTCAATTTCCTTTGGCTGCCATTTTGGAGTTTGGAGGTTTCCTTTTTTACTGTTATGGTCTCTATCGTTGGGTTTACAAAAAAGTGGAACCAAAGTATCCACTAGTGCCTCCAGAAGGAAGAATGGATATCTATTCCAGAGCCAACATTCCAAGACCGATCCATGAAGATGTCAGGCGATATCCAGAATTCTTTGGAAAGAAAAAGAAGAAAAAGTACAAGAGAATAAGACAAGTGAAAAAGAATACTTAGACTGCATGCATAGAGCATTGCTCCTCAAATTTTTAAGGCAACTTGAAATGATATAATTAATCATGCCATGAAATCTTATAAGACGTTCTAAATAGGTAAAAGTGGTGATGCATCTTGGCAAAGCGTATGACAGGACAAATTATTATCACCTCTTGTATATGTGTCACAATGTATCTATGTCTCCTAGTTATTTCAGTAGTTACTCCCAGTGTTCTAGGAGCTGAACTTTCCATATATCCAATTGCTGATAGCTATACGTGGATGTATCACCCTGACGTCAATCATGGTGACTCGAACACCATTTACAGCTATAATTATACAGATGACGTTTTCAACACAACCTACAATGATGAAAAACACATATGGCTAAAATTTGATCTATCTGAAATTCCGTCAGAAGCTACAGTTAACTCAATAATTCTCCGAATGCATACAAGTGTAGCTTACTCAGATGTCACAAACAAAGTAGGTGTATTTCTATGTTCCAACACAACTTGGCAAGAAATGACAATAACTTGGAACAATTGTCCACTAGTAGAAGGGCAACCCATAGCCACTGTTTACGTAAACTCGTCGGATACAAACTATGACTTTAATGTTACCTCAGCAGTACAAGGAAAGAACCTTGTGACTCTTGTTCTAAAGACATTGGAACCAACTGCTTTGATGGACTGGGTAGGTTTCAACTCGAAAGAAAGTTCACGGACTAATGTTTCGCCTAGACTCATAGTTGAATATCCAACATCTTCACAACCGTTGACCATAGATCCATCCATTCTCTTAATAATTGGTCTAGCAGTCATAGTTGTGGTCATAGGAGGTATTTACGGGATCACAAGAAAGGGAAAACAACCATCACCATCTACAACTACCCCGAGTACTTCTGACAATTTGATAACCCTCTTTTTATCGAATCCCTTGTAGATTCTGTACGAATATCAAACAAGATGAAGTAAACAACACTCTCCTGCTGTGTGCATTTGGATCATATAGTGAAAAGGTAGAATGTTGAAAGCAATTTTTAGAAATCAGCGTTGCAGTGGAAAGGTGGTTTATTGACCGTCAAAAGAAATTTTTTGTTGACAGTCAAAAGATAGGATGTACGAGCGAAGTCTCAGTCAGAACGTACATAACATGTATAGAAAAGGTATATGTTGAAAACAGTTTTTTCTTTTCTTCCCATGCCGTTTATCGCTTTCTGAGTTAATTAGTTTCTTCGGTTCTTATGATTTTCCGCATTTCTCACATTTAAAAACTCATACATGTGGCTAGTAGTAGTCCCAGACTGAAACATAGTATTCTGTTTCGTATGTGAAGATGTTCAAGGACCAGCGGGCAAAAAAAACGCTCGCTGTCATGCGCGCGCGGGTTCTGTCAAGTCCTCGTCGGATTAGGATACTTGTAAAAAATCGTCGGATGATAACTTTCGGTGTCGCAATAGATTGAAAAAGGGGGAAGTTAAGAGCACCCTTTAAGTTCACTCCTCTTTTTTGCTTTCGCCTTCCTTAAGTTGAGCGTTTAGAAGCTCTGCAACAAAGTCCTCGAAGTCCACGCCTTTCTGTTGGGCCTTCGCTTTCAGGAGCCCATAGATCTGTTTTGGAACGGATACGTATTCCTCCCATCGTCTGACTACTCTTTCGTTGAGAAATATAGCTACTATGCCCCCCAAAGTGTCCATGAATAAGTCTTGGATGGCGTTAAGGAACTCATTCTGAATCCATGGGAAGAAGCCAGCTAGTTCGGCCGCCTCTTCAGCAACCTCCCAAATCAGACCGATCGAGAAGGCTAGGACAATTGGTGTAACCCAGTAGACAAGCCTTATTCTACTAAGGTTGAGGTTTAGCAGTAAGGCGATAAGGGCGGTGGCACTGAAGAAATGGGTGTATACGTCGACATTCGTGACATCATACCAACCTGTCAGCTCAGCTGTAAAATGAAACACCAGCGCTCCAACCCCAAGAACGAAAGATACTATTACCCAGAGAACATTAGTGTCAAGAAAAGCGTTCTTAATTGTCTTACCTCTTTTTACGCGCATTCTTCACACATCTTTTTTAAAGATTTCAACCTTAAAATTAATAAGGTTGTCGGCTCTGTAAAGCCTACGGTTGAACGAGTTCAATCTAAGCAATGGATTTTTGCTGAATACGTTGCCATAACGACAGCCAGAATTAGGAGTTCAAAGGTAACCAAGGATGAATTGAAAGATGCATTTCCTTATACTTTTCCAAACACCTCAGGTGACTAATCGCACGCATATACACTCTTCGCCGTCGTTGAATCATCGCGCGCGCTCTAACTTTTTTCGATGGCTTTTTGAAGTTTCCGGAAATCAAGGAATAGTCTCCAGCTTGGGAAAGCTCAAGCTGCATCCGTAGCAGTGTAGATTCCAGAAGAACCCCAGAAGTAGCCTAGTGTTCCATTGGAAAAATTGCTTGCGCTGAAAGGGAGTCTGTAATGGGAAAAGAAACTTTATAAGGTCAACTGCATCCACACAAGTGAAAAAGAAACAAACCCTACACACTTAAAGAAGGAAACAAATGATGGCAACAGGCCCCAGATACCGCGTCCCCTTCCGTAGACGAAAACAAGGAAAAACCAACTACCGAACAAGAAAAGCCCTCATCTTATCCAGACTGCCTAGATTAACAGTGCGAACCACCCAAAAACACACAACAGCCCAAATCATAAAAGCCAAAACAACCGGAGACCAAACCATAGCCTCAGCCCACTCAAACCAACTAAAAAAAACCTACGGCTGGCAAGGAGGAAGCGGAAACATCCCAGCCGCCTACCTAACCGGGCTTCTATGCGGCTACAAAGCAACCGCCCACAAAGTGAAAAAAGCAGTCCTAGACATAGGTCTGCAAGCACCCTCACGAGGCGCAAAAATCTTTGCCACTCTCAAAGGCGTCCTCGATGCAGGCATTACAGTTCCACACAAGGAAAATGTGTTACCTGATGAAACAAGAATCCGCGGACAACACATTGCCGAATACGCAAACCAGCTGTCACCAGACCCAGAAGCCTACAAAAAAATGTTCGCGCAATATCTGTCCAAAGGTTTACGTCCTGAACAAATCTCAGAACATTTCGCCCTAGTAAAGGAGAAGATAACATCTTCATTCAAGGAGAAGAAAACATGAAACGCTCTGAAGAAGAATGGAAACCCCGCACAAAGCTAGGAAAAATGATCATTGAAGGCAAAATTTCCTCTATCGAAGAAGTTTTCACAGAAGGAATGAAGATACGTGAACCCCAAATCGTAGACGTTCTCCTCCCAGACATCCAAGAAGAAGTTATCAACATAAACCTAGTGCAAAAACAAACAGACGCAGGCGAAAAATCCCGATTCAAAGCCATCGTAGCTGTTGGAAACCGCGACGGACACATAGGCTTAGGCGCAGGAAAAGCACGACAAGTACGCAACGCCATCGAAAAAGGCGCCATAGACGCCCGCCTAAACATAACACTTGTCCGCCGAGGATGTGGAAGCTGGCAATGCACCTGTGGAAAGCCACACTCCCTCCCCTTTGAAGTTCGAGGCAAGTGCGGCGGAGTAGAAATCACCCTCATCCCAGGCCCCCGCGGCTTAGGCATAGTCGCAAGTGAAACAGCTAAAGTCATCCTAGGACTCGCCGGAGTCAAAGATTGTTGGACAAGAAGCTATGGTGCCACAAGAACTGTTCCGTCTTTCGCCTACGCCGTCTTTGACGCTCTTCGAAAAACGTACAATCTTATCACGCCAGAAGAGTGGGTGAAGTAGATGACGGAAAAACGAAAATGTTTAGCAGTCATCCGAGTTCGCGGCATCAGCGACGTTTTCCGAGAAATAAAGGAAACACTCCGATTGCTCCACCTAACCCGCAACTGCCACGCCACTTTAATTGACGACCGCCCATCATACCTCGGCATGCTACATAAGGCGAAACATTACGTAACTTGGGGTGAAGTTTCAAAAGAAACTGCCATGCTCCTTCTCAAGGAAAGAGGCAGAATTGTCGGTAACAAGAAAATAACTGACGAATATATCCAAGAGGCGGGCTACAAATCTTTAGACGACTTGGCTGAAAACATATACAAAACAGAAGTCGAATACACTAGTCTTCCCAACATAAAACCCCTGTTTCGCCTTCACCCGCCAAAAAAAGGCTTTAAAGGGAAAGTGAAAAAAAGCTACACCGCTGGCGGTGTCACCGGATACAGAGGAGAAACCATCAACGACCTTATAAAACGAATGATTTAGTGAGACCGTCTGAGAAAAAATTATGACTCTCACCCTGTCTGTCTTGTAGACCAGTTGATTGCTAAAGAGATTCCTTAAAAAGAAACCAATTTAGGTTTATAGAAGCTTGTTGAAAAGTGAAGGGAACGGTCACGCATCCTACAGGTAATCTCTTACAGTATGTGTTTTGGTTCTACGAAGAAATGTTTGAGAGACTTAACACTATAAAAAAGAGGACAATTTGGCTGACGACTGGTAATCTCTATCTCTCAGAGGATTTGCTTGCGTACGCCCAAACCAACATTATGGAAAGTGTTAGGATGGCGCCCGCGAACCCTGATAGAATCCATTCAACACGGAATATTTCTGGAAAGATTGCGAAGATCACTGGCAACACGTAGTGATAAGTGAAGTTAGCTACCACTCCAGCTACGAATCCCAGTACCGCAAACATTCCCAATACTTTTATTCTTTCACTCATCGTGGTCACCTTGTTTCTAGCATTCTGAATTTCGCCCTTTTGAGTTTAACTGACACCGTTTTGTTTATTAGAGCAAATGAGGGCAGCCTCTCTTTGCATGTGGAGTTTAAAGCTCAAAACACGGATGAAACCAAGATATACTGCCATATATATCCTAAAATGATTAAACCATATTAAAAATGTAATAATACATTAAAAAACGCCTTCATCTCTTTAGAGGAATAAAAATGTCCGCGAAATTCGCTAAAAAATGGGAAAAAGATTACGGGGAAGAACCTATCACCACAAGAATCAAGGAAGCCGTTCGACCTCCAGGTCCATTGAAACCGCGCCTCGACTTCGCTGTCAAACGCATTGAAATGCAAATCCAAAGGCTA
>CP070759.1:433459-436570 GCA_020348945.1 Candidatus Bathyarchaeota archaeon | reverse complement strand
GCGTTTTATCGTTTATAGTTTTATCTAGTGTCAATATACTGAGACTTTTGCTACGCCCTTTATCTTCAGGAATTTTGGAATCAGTTTCCCCGGAATCTTTCTGTTCACTATCAACGTTAGTTTAGGTTCAGGACTGAGCTCTGGGTCGTCAGTGAGAGCTTGACGGATGCTTATCTCCTCCTCAGCTATGATAGAAGCAGCATTAGCCAATATCCCAACAATCTTTGGATCTTCAGGCGTGATCTCCACCACCCCCAAGTTGAGGGGTTTCGCAATCTCCCTAAGAGAAATTCCAGCAGACCTTATGTGGGTGAAAATAAGTCTGAGCTCATCGTTTTTACGGATAATTTTCACGGTTTCCATAACCGTTCTCCTGTCAACCTTCGCGACCCTAGCCACTTTCACGATTGGAATTTCAATATCGTTGCAGTATATCTTTCCGTTCTTTATGTTTAATCCGTTCTCTACGAGAACCTTGGCTACTGAGAGGCGCTCAGAATAATTCTTCAAGTATTCAGACACCTTTCTCCACAAGATTTGATCCCTCCACTGTAGGATATTGTGCACATAAGGTTTAAATTTTAACGCGGTCATTACTAATGCATCTACATGAGTAAAAATCTTCAAAAAATGGTGAAACAACATGTCATCTCGAGTAGTATTGTTAGACGAAGAGGAAATACCGAAACAATGGTATCACATATTGTCCGACCTGCCTAAACCACTGCCGCCAATAATAGAGACTGAGACGAAAAAGCCTGGCCCTGGAATCGTTCCCCTCATATTTCCCAAGGAAATCCTCGGCCAAGAGTTCAGTAAGGACAGATGGATAAACATCCCTGAAGAAGTGAGGGATGTCTACAGGCTTTGGAGACCCACCCCGCTTTTCAGGGCTGTTAGACTGGAAAAGGCTTTGAAGACGCCAGCCAAGATCTATTACAAGTACGAGGGCGTCAGTCCCCCAGGGAGTCACAAGCCAAACACTGCTGTTGCACAGGCTTACTACAACATGAAGGAAGGCACAGAACGCATGACTACAGAGACAGGAGCTGGTCAATGGGGCTCTGCATTATCCTTCGGCTGCATGGCTTTTGGGCTTGAATGCACCGTTTATATGGTGAAAGTAAGCTACGAACAGAAGCCTTACAGAAGAGTTATGATGGAGCTTTGGGGCGCCAAGGTACATCCCAGTCCAAGCACTAAAACAGAGGCTGGTAGAAAGATTCGGAAAGAGAACCCTGAAACCAGTGGAAGCTTGGGAATTGCCATCAGTGAAGCTGTAGAGGACGCCCTTACCCACAAAGAAGCCAACTATGGCATAGGCAGCGTTTTCAACCATGTTCTCCTGCATCAAACCGTGATAGGATTGGAGACTCAAAAGCAGTTTGCAACATTAGACGACTATCCCGACGTTATAGTTGGGTGCATAGGCGGAGGCAGCAGTTTCTCAGGTCTCTCTTGGCCTTTCTACTATGATAAAGTTTCAGGGAAAGCCCCTAAGGATGTCAAGTTCGTAGCCACTGAAGCCACGGCTTGTCCTTCTATCACCAAAGGAGCATACATGTACGACCACGGCGACACGGCGAGAATAACACCTCTAGTCAAAATGCATACTTTAGGCCACGATTTCATACCGCCACCAATTCATGCTGGAGGTCTTCGTTACCACGGTATAGCGCCAACCCTCAGCATTTTAAATGAGGCGAAGGAAGTGGAAACACGAGCTTACGATCAAGTGGAGGTCTTTGAGGCTGCTAGGCTCTTCGCTAAAACAGAAGGTAAGATACCGGCTCCAGAGCCATCTCACGCTGTTAAAGGCGCCATTGACGAAGCGTTAAAATGCAAAGAGACAGGGGAAGAGAAGACCATAGTTTTCCTGTTGTGTGGCCATGGCCATTTTGACATGCAAGCCTACGATGACTATATCCAAGGCAAACTGCCACCCTATTCGTACCCAGAGAAGGAAGTGCAGAAGGCCATGAAGAAGTTGAAAGCGCTGTATCCATGGCTTGAAACTCTACCTTACTAACTCCTCTTTTTTTGTTCTCCCCCAGTATATGATGCCAGCAAATAATTTTGTAACTCCAACTCGAAACACTTTCATAGCCACATGCGCGCCAGTTTTCATCACCTCTAATCCAACCGAATGACGCGAAACAGTTAGTTTGATATATTTCCTGTGAAATCTACTTGTGGAGGAAATTTTATGAAACTGGTGGGCATTCTTGAAAAGCTTTCTAACGCTTGCGGAGTAGCGGGCAGAGAAGAAGAGATTCAAGCCTTAATGAAGAAGTGGTTAAAGCCCCATGTAGATGAGGTTAAAGAGGATAAGCTTGGAAACATAATCGGAATTAAGAGGGGAAAAGAAGACTCGCCGAAGGTCATGCTTGCGGCCCACATGGACGAAATTGGACTCATGGTCAAAAACGTCACAAAAGAAGGCTTCGTACAATTCACGAAAATTGGAGGAATTAACGACCGCATTCTCACCTCACAAAAAGTTTTGGTTCACACAGATAAAGGACCCATCATAGGAGTCATCGGGTCTAAACCACCCCACATACTCAAAGAAGAGGAGAAGAAGAAGGTCATCGAAGCGGACAAACTCTTCATCGATGTTGGGGCAACCAACAAAAAAGACGCCCAAAAAATTGGACTCCGCATCGGAGACCCCATAAGTTTCGACATCAAATTCACTCGGGTGGGAAAGGACGCGGTTGTGGGAAAGGCTTTCGACGACCGTGTGGGGTGCGCCGCCATGATCGAAACTCTGAGAAAGCTTCGCAAAGTGAACTGCAAGGTCTACGCTGTTGGAACCATACAGGAAGAGGTGGGACTGCGAGGAGCCACCGTGGCGGCTTTTCAGTTACGCCCAGACGTGGGCTTGGCACTGGACGTAACGGTGGCTGGAGACGTGCCTGGGGTGCAAGAAGTGGAGGCTCCCATAAAGATGAGGAAGGGTCCTTCCATAACCGTGACTGATTATGGTCTGATCACCCACCCAAAAGTGTTGAAGTGGTTCATCGCCGCAGCCGAAGAGAACAAGATTTCATACCAGCTGGAATCGACTTTAGGTGGCACCACGGACGCTGCTAGAATAGCTCTGAGCAG
>CP070759.1:430744-433359 GCA_020348945.1 Candidatus Bathyarchaeota archaeon | reverse complement strand
AGATACTGCCACTCCCTCTCGATATACTTGTCAAGGTATGTCCAGTAAGCTTTATCGTAGTCCATGAACATGCCCAGTTTCCTGTCAGCACTGCGCCATTCACGATAATACTTCATCACGGTTTTCTTGCATTCTTCAACAAACCGTTCTTCACCTACTCTTTCCAGCAGTTCTTTTTTGTTCTTGACGCCGAGAGCTTTCTCCACTTCCAATTCAACTGGTAGGCCTTGGCAGTCCCAGCCTGCTCGGAATGTGACGTAGAATCCCTGCATTGCTTTCATGCGGTAACGGAGGTCTTTCATCACGCGACCTCGAGCGTGTCCGATGTGTTGAACACCGTTTAGGGTTGGAGGTCCTTCGACATAGCCTAATATGTCTACGTTAGTTTTTTCTCTGAGTTGTATGAGTTTTTGAGGAATCTGGTTGGTTTCCCAGAATTCGCGGATTTCTTTTTCAAGTTCGCGCGGGTTGTAGCTTTGCATTAGCCAACGTCTAGAATTAGCCTTGAATTTGACGGCCACCTCTCATCCTGTGACACCCGCTTAGCATCGAAATATTCATGGGATAAATATAACCTTTTAGGTGTTAAACAGAAGACATCTCCTAAACTCTCGTGTAAATCCATATTTTTCAACTGAGTCTTGCGTGTGCATAAATGTTGCATCTAACATGTGTTCAATATTCAAACTTGTGTGAAAATGTGGAAAAACGTTAATTGCTGTGGAATCCTTAAAGTTGATTCTTAGTTTATGGGGTTTTTCAGTGAGTCAGAAAAGCGGTTTCAGAATCGTAGAGGCGTCAGGGTCACATTATGAGATGGGTTTCAAACTTGGAGAACGTTGCAAAGATTTAACTAAAAGCATGATGGAAGACATGAAAATAAGGGTGAAAGCCGCAAGCTTAACTTGGAACAGAGCAGTTTCCAACGCGCGTAAACATCTGCCATTCGCAGAGAAATTTGACCCCGCATACATTGAATGGATTCGCGGGTACGCTGAAGGTTCAGGATTCAGGTTTGAGGATCTCTTTGTTTATTTTTGTCAAGAAACAGATGGAGGTTTGTGCACTAACATAGTCGTAAACAACGAAGTGACTTCTGACGGGTCCGTGTTGTCTGCGCATACAGAGGATTGGTACTCAATAGATGAGAAACATCTGGTTTTAGTTCGCGGCAAGCCCACGGGGGAGTCAGCTTTCTTGGCGATGACTTTGGGTGGGCTAGAAATCATTTGTGGCTTGAATTCTGCTGGGATAAGTGTCACACCGAACTCGTTATATCAAA
The DNA here is from genome assembly GCA_020348945.1 of Candidatus Bathyarchaeota archaeon. GTDB lineage: Archaea > Thermoproteota > Bathyarchaeia > Bathyarchaeales > Bathyarchaeaceae. Next base: position 432,077 of record CP070759.1, on the reverse strand, counting down.
CTGACGTTAGGGTAGGTGTTCCCAAGGATTTTGTTTATCGCAAGATTCTCGCTTCCAAGACGATTGGCGATGCTATGTGTGCAGCGCTTCCAGAGAAAAGAGGTTCAAGCTACAACTACAATCTCTGCGATTCCAACGGCGAAATCTACAGTCTAGAAGGTTCTGCGACTGATTTTTGCGCCTTGTACGGTCATGAAGGTTATGCTGTTCACACGAACCATTATCTTTCTCCTAGAATGGCTAAATATGAAGCTGCCTTTGAAAAAGCAAACATTAAGTCACCCGGAGCAGGAATAGATTCTATAATTCGCTACAACAGGGCTCTTAGACTGTTAAAGAGAGAGCTTGGAAAGGTTACTGTTGCTTCTCTAGCGAACATCCTTTCAGACCACGTTAATTATCCAAACTCCATTTGTCGACATATCGACGAGTCTGCTCCACTCTTAGAACAAGAAAAAACCATCTTTTCCATAATAATTGATGTTACCCATCTGAAAGCTCTAATATGCCATGGAAATCCATGCGTAGGAAAATACAAAGAATACAAGCTTTAATCCAGACGTTTGCCTGTGAAGCTAAAAGTTAACTTTGCTTCCATCAACTTCTCTCTTGAAAAGTCCAAACTCGTTTCTAACCTTCCCTAATTGTTCCCCAGAGAAAACAGGACCATCCCTACAAATCCGATACTCACCCATGCAACAGCTCCCACAAATTCCAATGCCACATCGAATGTATCGTTCCAAACTCGCCTGAAACGGCGTGTTAAGTCGCTTAGCTAAAAGAAACATTTTGAACATCATCTGCTCAGGACCACATGCATATATCATGTCAAATTTCTGCTTTTCCAAAATTTGTTCCGCCAGCTCTGTGACAATTCCTTTTAACCCGTAGCTTCCGTCCTCAGTGGTAACAACAACCTCTGGAACAACCGTTCCTATCCTATCGAGAAAGAAGATGTCATCCCGCGTTTTTGCTCCAACCATAAAAACGATTTTAGAAGAAAGCTTTACAAGATTCTCAGCTAAGGGCACAAGAGGCGTCAATCCAGTTCCTCCTCCCACAATCATCACGTTTCCACCAGTCAAAGCAAAGCCGTTACCATAGGGTCCACGTACTCCAACAACTTCGCCAACCTTTTTCTGATGAAGCATCTTTGTGGCTTCACCTACGTCAGCTACTGTTATGGAAGAAACTCCGTCTACACTAATGGATGAAAGGCTCATAGGAACTTCATCAACTCCCGGAACCCAAACCATAACGAATTGTCCTGGCTTAGCTTCTGCACAGTGTTTATCGCGAAAAGTGAAAGTCTTAATGGTGGAATTTTCTTCTT
>CP070759.1:426554-430644 GCA_020348945.1 Candidatus Bathyarchaeota archaeon | reverse complement strand
TTACATCCTTAAAATTCCATTCAGAGAAATACTGGCAATTCATGTCCCCTACATTATAGTCTTCTATGCTGCTATGTTCAGTATGATAGGTGTTTCCTTCGACAAAAACAGGAAAATGGGATTTGTGGTGACAATAACATTCTTGATATTGATAGGATGTCTAATATACTATCTATTACCTTTCTAAGATTTAGGCAACCATAGAGTTACCTTAATTTCTTCCACAAGTTATAAAAAACTGAAGCCAAGTAACAAGATGTTAGTTAGACAGAAGGAGGAGTATCATAATGCGTTGGCAATATGTTTCGTTTGTATTAGGAATCTCATTGTGCTTGATTGGTGCCTTTTTGATGTTTGAAGGAAATATTTTGGAAGAGAACAATACTGGTTGGGCAATTGTTATAGGGATAGTAGGAATCGGTTTGATAGCCACCTCTGGTGTAAGGTTGCTGAAACCCAAGAAATCCTGAAAAGGAAACTTGAATCTACAGACGACAAGCAGTCATAGTCTACAGAAGAAAAAGAATGTCAAGCAAGATGGAGTAAACATTAAAAACCTTACTTTTCTTTGCAATTTATCTAACTTGTTCAGAAACAAACGATAATCTTTTATTTATCATAGTAACAGAATGACGAGTTGTCATGTAGGTGAAAGCTATGGCTAAATGTCCTAACTGTGGAGGAGAAGTAGCTAATCCTAGAAAGACTTGGAAAATGGCTGGCCGACCAGACAAGAGTGGTAAGAGAAACGAGCTTACCATAGGACTCTATGATCATTGCGGAAAGAGCTTTAGAGTTGTCTTGAACAAAAGGAAGATCTAGCATCTTAACTATATCTCCAATCACCCCTTCTATTTTTTTCCTTCAGTAAAAGGTTACAACAATCCCCAAAAAATTGCATCTATATTCGGAATATTTCATGATTCGCAAATATGGATATATCTTATCTTTTGGACGTGTTAATTGAAGAGGACCCCGAAGATGCAGAAAAGAAAAGTGCAATTTCAATTCTGCTTTCCGCCTTCTATTTATGGCATCTACGACACTGGTGACGGTGTGATATACATTTTCGGTGAACACGAAGGAAGAATCGAAGATATTCTGAGCCACGAGCTGTTACATTGGACTGTACAGAAAGTAGCAGGAAAAAAAGCGAGCTTAGCTCTAGATAATGTCTTGGAAGAATTGTTGAAAACGTAGTGCTTTACCATTACTTCAATGGGTCTCCATGAAGAAGTGTTATTTTTCAATTTTGAGAAGCTATCTAGATGAAGATGAATGGAACATTTCTTCCTCAAGTCTTTAATGCGGCTTGAAATGAAATATTGGTTAGCCAATGAAGTCACAAAGGAGAAAAATGCACGTATGAGATTCATTGTAGCGTTGCATAAAACCATAGATTCTCTCTTTTGTAACCGTTGTCCATACAATACACTAGATTCTTGGCATTCAATTTTTGATTACTTCTGTCCAGCGGCCTATTTCTGGGAACTTTACGAATGTTTACACTTATGGAAAGAACCTTATATGAAGATAAAGTATATGTGGCCGGCTTCTGTTTTTGGGCAGAAAATGTCTGAAGGTAGACGAAAAGATGATGAAGAAACGAAGGAAAAAAAGCGATTTTTATCGTAAAACAAATATTTTACAACTTTTATGCAGTTTCATTTTTTGCGTTTGGCACGATGACTGGTGTGTGTTTAGAACTTTAAGCGCGCGTCTGATCTCCAAATTGTTGTGAAGTAAAGAAAAACATTAAAAGGGGACATTAATGTTAAAGACTACACTTCTGGAAAAAAAGGAGATAGATATGTCTGAGGAAAAGATTATTGATGAGCTGAGAAACGCTGTTGTGAATTACGATGAAGAAAGCGTCAAAAGGTTGGCGAACGAGATAATAGAAAAGGACATAGACCCGCTAAAAGCAATTCAAGAGGGTTTAGTTAAGGGCATAAACGAAGTTGGCGAGAAATTCGGCGCGAAAGAAATTTTCCTGTCAGAGCTGATGGTTGCAGCAGAAGCATGCTTGGTTGGAACGGATATATTGAAGCCTCAAGTCAAAGCAGCGAAGGAAACTAAGTCCATGGGGAAAGTGGTTCTAGGCACCGTGTATGGAGACATACATTTCATAGGCAAACGGCTTGTAGCGATGATGCTGGAAGCTAACGGCTTCGAAGTCTACGACATCGGAGAAGACCAACCAGTAGAAGCCTTTGTCTCTAAAGCTAGAGAGGTAGATGCGGACATCGTTGGAGCTTCAGCTTTAACAACAACAACGAGACTGGAGCAAGAAAAACTCGTGAAAGCATTCAGAGAAAGAGGATTGAAGGCAAAGATCATGATCGGAGGCGCAGTGGTTGACGCGGCTTGGGCTGAAAAAGTGGTTGCTGACGGCTACGCCAAAAACCTGCAGGACGCTGTAAGTCTGGCGAAACAGCTTACGGAACGGACGCGAAAGTAGGTGGTTTGAAATGACGACTGGAAAAGAGAGAATTCTAGCTACTTTTGGGGAAGGCAGTCCAGAGGACATTCCAAGCGTGTTATGCTATGCACACCTCGCCTTATGGCGTGGACCCCACTTCTGGAATGATTTCGCTGAAGGTAAACCTTGGTGGATCCAGGATGTTTGGGATATTCCTAAGCTGCTGGAGGTTGAGGAAACTATGCAGAGGAAGCTCAACTTGGATTGGGTTTGGGGTGTTTACAAATGTCCAAGTAGAGAATGGAGAAAAAATCACATGGTTATCTCCACTTCGAGGGCTGTTTATATGAGAGACATCACTCCCGGCGCCACTGTGTGGCAGTACATAATAGAGGAGCCGCCGCCTGAAGGCACCCACACCACATACCCGAACGTGGACTTGTCAGGAATTATCAAGACCAAGGAAGATGTGGAGAAGTACGTTTACGTGCGGAAGGCTGAGACGCTCATTGAGGAAGGAAGAACTGATTGGGTTGAAGCGGCAGTTAAAAAGTTTGGCAACGAAAAGTTCATCCTGTCAGAAATCGACAGTCCCCTTCAAATGGCATGTGACTTCATGGGTCCTATGCCATCAATTAAACTTTTCATCAAGAACCCCACGTTACTCAAACAACTTGTCGATAGAACAGCGGACGCAATCATAGAGGAAATCAAAGCATACGCTAAGATGGGAGTTGACGGCGTATGGGCTTGGGAATGGTACACGGGCGAGGTGATATCTCCCGCTCAATTTGAGGCAATCGGTAAGCCCGCTATTCAAAGGTGCATTCGTGCCGCTCAACAGCTGGGATTGAAATATATCTTCTACCCGACTGGGGTGGGAAAAGAATGGCAAGCTGGCTTCGAGACTATACTTGACATGAAACCTGATGGAATTCACCTTGAGGAGAGCAAGAAAGGCTTCAACTCCGATATATCTTGGCAGGCTAACACTTTGAAGACCCGAGGCCTCCAAGACGAGATTACCCTTTTTGGCAATGTAGACTCCATAAACATCGTGCAGGAAGGCACAAGCGAAGAGCTGGAGAGCGAGGTTAAGCGGCAAGTAGAAATCGGCCGGGAAGAGTACGGTGGCAGATTCATAATGGATGTTGGAAGCCCCATAACTCCCGAGACCTCTCTTGAACGCCTCATAGAGTACATGAACCTCGTCCGCAAACACGGCAGGACAAAGCAGTAACCCAGAACACTCTGCCTTCTTCTTTCACCCTTTCACGGCTCGCGCAGATTCTCAAATACTTAGAAAACCAAGCTAGCAGAAGGGAAGAATAGCGAGAAACCGTAGGTTGTCGTCGATTGGTGCGGGGGGTGGGACTTGAACCCACGCAGGCCTACGCCAACAGGTCCTAAGCCTGTCTCCTTTGACCTAACTCGGACACCCCCGCCACACAGTCATAAAAGACACGCCAAAATTAAATATTACTCCAAGAAGAAACCCTTTAAAATCCAACACCCTTGATAATAGACCTGGCTAAAAGAAAAGCCTCGGTGGCCCAGCTGGCTAGGGCATCGCCTTGGTAAACATCCAAAGAGGCGGAGGTCGCGGGTTCAAATCCCGCCCGAGGCTCCATGCTATTAGCTTTATATACCACAAAAGTACAAACCATC
>CP070759.1:422641-426454 GCA_020348945.1 Candidatus Bathyarchaeota archaeon | reverse complement strand
TTTGCAGGGTTGTTTTAGGTGAATTAGTTTTATGTGATGGTGTTTTTCTTCTGGTTGCTGGTGGCAGGTAACATTTAATTGATGGCTTGTGGGTAAACTAACCTAACTATGGGCGGGGGTTGCCAAGCCAGGTCAAAGATTGTAGTCGGCTAGAGGTGCAGCCCTGAGGCGGCTGTCCCGTAGGGGTTCGTGGGTTCAAATCCCACCCCCCGCACCTCTAAACTCATTCTAAGACTCTAGAAACCAGCATCTTTCAAAGATTTCTTGTATTCTCGTTTTCTTTAAGCAATAGAGCAGATGAGCGAGGCAAAAATTTTGTTTTATCCCATGTTGATGGATTCGCGTCTCTTCCTATATTTTTCAAAGGACATTGTTACAAGGCATTTGTAACTTTATCTCTCACATTCGCTGTCTTCAGTCATGTCTATGATTCTAACTTTAAAGTTTAACTCGTTTAAACTCATCCGTAAGACATTCAACGAATAAGTTTCTTCGAGTTGTTTATATACACTAAACGCCTTTTTCCTCACTAAGGCGGTTCAAATGAACTCTTTAAACGTTGATGCACAGTTATGGAAACGTGTTTTTGCACTCTACAAGCTAGCAGAGATGGGAGCCAGCAGTCGAACCGTGAAGGTTTCCACCGAGTACCTAGCTGAAAAAATGGGAACTTCTCAGCAAACCGCTTCCCGATACTTCATACAGCTGGAGAAAACAGGATGGATTAAAAGAAATATCACACCCGAAGGTTGCTTAGTTAAAATCACTGATTCTGGGATGGCGGAGTTGAAGAAACTGTACTCCAGCCTTCGCTTGGTCATGGAAGCAGAATATCCTCCATCAGTCACGCTGGAGGGAACGCTGTTCTCCGGGCTGGGTGAGGGCGCCTACTACGTAACGAGAGATGGCTACCGCAGACAGTTCATCGAAAAACTCGGTTTTGACCCCTACCCCGGAACCCTTAACCTAAAACTTACAACCGAATACGACATGAAAACCCGATCAGAACTTGAAACTTATCCCAGTATAATACTAGAAGAATTTAAAGACGAATCCAGAACTTTCGGCTCCGTGAAATGTTACTCCGCCATAATAAACAACAAGGTAAAGGGAGCGATTTTATGCGCTATACGAAGCCACTACAACTCCTCTGTGCTGGAAGTTATAGCTCCTACTTTCCTGCGCAGCCGATTGAAACTGAAGGATGGAAACAAGGTAAAAGTTGAAGTTCTCATTTTACCGTAAAGAACAAACAGGTGAAGCCGCATTCAACCTATCTCTTGAATAACTCAACCACCTTTTTCTTTATTTTTGAGGAACTGTTTAATCTCTCTTTTCCAAATTTCCCGATTTTCACAATTTGAACGTTAAGCCCCTTTTCAGCTATTGCTTTCTCCACTGCCCTCTCCATCTCGTCTTGATCGTGTCCCACAGCGATTATGTCAGGTCTAATTTTTTCCAAAACCTTGTTTATGTCCAGTTCCTCATAGCCTAAAATGGCTTTATCCACCACTTTCAACGCTTCAACAAGTGACCTTCGCTGGCCCGCGGACATCACCGGCTTCTTCCCTTTCCTTTTCTTAACAGTGCTGTCTCTGGCCACAATAACTATCAATTTCGCGTTTTCCCCTCCAGCTCTCTTAGCCTCTTCAAGATATTTAACGTGCCCTAGATGCAGCAGATCGAAATTACCTGAGGCTAACACGATTTTTCTTTTCCCGCTTACCATGAGAACTCCACGGCTCCCAACAGTCGCAGAGCGTCCAGCAGCCCTTCACAGTAGGCAACTGACGCCAAGCTCGTTTCAAACTCTCTTTTCTCCCTGTAGTATTCAGCGTCTTCCAAATAACGTTTAGCATGATCTACAACGCGTTTAACTTTCTCGTCATCCACGCACGTTAAGTCCTGAACTACCTTCATCTCCGCCAAAACTCGCTGTGTATTCCGAATATATTTAGACACCAGTTCTCTAATCACCATCAGTTTCTCTCCCTTACCTGTTCCGGCGCCTTTACCAAAGTGATGAGCGCCTCAACCTCCATGAAATGAAGCTTGCCCGGGAAAACTAGGGTGTGGGGAGGAGCGCCAAAGTTGTATTTCATCATGTTTCTCACATAATTTGCTTTAACTGCAATGTTCCCAGAGCCAGCTCTTGCAATGCCTATGACAAGCGTGTCTGGAGTAATCACCTTTTTTTTCCTCCGCTTTTCTGTAGCCAAAAGCAATTCTAAACCATCTTTGACAGTCATGTACTTCTTCTCCTCCGCCTTAATGTCCAAAAAACAAAGAGTGTGCAGTCCTCTTTTCCTGTTTTCCATAATCACCCTGTATGGGGTTTCGGAAGTGAATTTATCCTCAGGGAACGGAATGGTCACACTTTTCCCATACTTATAATTTTGTAAACCAGACAGTCCCATCACTGCAGAAATAATGGAAGCTCCATGAACAATGCGGGTTTTTATTCCCCGCTTTTCAGCGCGAATCCTCAAGTCAACATGGGTCGTCGCGATCAGAGGGTCTCCCGGAACCAGCAAAGCCACCTTCCTCTTTGCAGCCTCTTTTATAATCAGTTGTCCCCCCTCCTCCTCTAGCGTTCGTCTCGAAACAACAGAAATCTTCTTTCCAACAAGTTCTTCCAGTTTCTGAATGGATAGTTCAGGCATCAGACTTGTGTAAAGCTCTGCAAAAATTTTGTCTGCTTGTTTTATCTCTTCTAATCCTCGAAGCGATATGTCTCTTTCGCTGTATAAGCCTAAACCCACGAAAACTAGTTCGCCCAAGCGCTAAACCCCAACTGATAATTTGCACTTGTCTTTTAACAAACGAAGATATTAGGATAGCTGTGTCAGATATTGTGAGAATTTCGAAGAGGAGGAAAGGTTATTAGAGGTTTCGAAATACGCTTTTGTGGCGATTTGGGCCCGTAGCTCAGCAAGGTAGAGCGGCGGACCATATGTACGGGGCTGAGGCTCTTAACCCGAAGGTCCGGGGTTCAACTCCCCGCGGGCCCGCCACACAAAAGTAAACTTGGAAAGTTAGGTTTTGCGAGTTAAGTTTTCTCTTTAGATGAAAGATTATGCTGATGTTTAGCAAGAAGCGTAAGATAGATAAAGAGAAGTTGAAACTCGCGAAATGGTTAATGGCTGACATTCTTCAGTGGCTGTTTTGGAAGGAGGCTATCTGTTCGTTTCGTTAAGTGGTGAAACTTTTTCTCGTTAACATGGAAAGACTTAAGGAGCAAGATTTAGATGTTGACGACACAGATTTGAATAGGTTGTTGAAATGTAAGATTTCTGCATGTGGATAGAAAGTTTGGGCAAAGACATATAGAAAATTTTTATAGAAAACATCGGAACAACATTTAAGAATACGTTTGACCCTATAAAGCATTTGAGAAGATGGAATAAGGTGTATAAAGTGGTAAGAAAAAGATTATTGTCTCTATCGATCCTTCTGTTACTTACATTTAACATCCTCGTTGCACTTAACTTAAACACGTCATTTGTTTCCGCTGCTGATTATCCCTCGCTATACGTGGACCCACCGTTAGTCGAAGGTGTAATGTCTCCCGACACTTTCACCGTCTCAGTAAAAACAGACTACAACGGAAGCGACATTACGGCTTACGATTTCGTCCTATACTACAACCCTAGTGTCCTACAAGCTGTCTCAGCTACCAACGGAGACCTCATCACCCCAGATGTCGATCCCCTTGCTACGTTTATGCCTGTAATTATCGACAACACCAATGGCAAAATAACGGTAGGTGCGTTCTTCTTCTTCATGTTTCCGCCAGCCCCCGTAACGTCCGGA
>CP070759.1:412657-422541 GCA_020348945.1 Candidatus Bathyarchaeota archaeon | reverse complement strand
GCAAGCCGCGACGATGACTCTGTTGAGATTGTACTCTTTTATTCCTTTCCTGATCTCGTCTTGACCCGGATCAGCACACGTATAGCGGTTTTCTTTGACGTAAAACACGTTTGGTAGCTTGCGAGCGTACTCAACTAGCTCACCTATATCAATAACACCAGCGATGTTGAGACCGCAGTGGCAGATGAAAACCCCTATCCGCGGTTCTTCTGACATTTAACTACCCCTCCAAGCAACTCTTTTTTCCACGCTCTCCCAAGTCTTAGCCAGGCCCTTGGCCCTTAACTCCTTAGTCATCTCTTTGGTGGATGTCAGCTTTTCGAGAGCCTTGTTCCAAGCTCCCGAGCGAACCGGAGTGTGGCGTATGTGCGTCCTCTGAAGCTCTAAAGCTTCCTCCACCGGGCAAACGATCTTGCAGGCGCCGCAGTAAACGCAGAACAACTCGTTGACGTGCACCTTCCCATCCTCTTCTGAAAGGTAGAGGGCTCCCGGAATCGGACAAACGTCTAAACAGTCCTGACAACCCTCCGGACACTTTTCACGATTTATCCGCATAATCCCGTGAAATATTTTTCGAACGCAAATGGCACCCTTTGGACATTTCACTTCACATAGGCGACAACATGGACATAGGTCCTTCTTTATTTCCACATCCACTTTGAGTTTTTCTTTGTCTGGTCTGGACTCTACGTCCTTAACCTCTTCGCCGTCTAGAGTTCGAATCGTAACCTTGATGAGGTTTAATGGGCAAGCTTCCTCGCAGTCTACGCAACCCACATCGCACTTAGTTGTGTCAATTTCAATTTCCCTGAGGAGTTGAGGGAAGCTTTCAGTCTTGAGCACGGGGATCACGTGTTCTCCGTTAACTCTCACTTTTAATGCTCCAAAGGGACATATGGACTCGCAGATGCCACAGTATTGACACTTCTCCTCACTCACATCTATAGTGGGAGGCTTCCTCTTCTCTCCCTCTACTTTAGGAAGTGTTTTGATTTCAATGGCTTCTCTTGGACAAATCAGTGCACACATTTCACATCCAGTACATAGAGTTTTATCTAGGTTCAGAGAGTAGCGCTTTACGTGCATGAGTCTTTCAACGACGAGTTTGTTCTCCGTCTCAGTTTTCTGCAGTTTTATGGGCATTCTATTTTCCTCCATGCGTTGAATGCCTGCGACTATTTTGGAGAGTATTAGGCGATGCACACTCGTATTTATGTTTGTCTCTACTAAGACCCACACGATCGCGTTGATTCGACGTTTCTGCCGGTGAAATAATTTGTATGCACTTGCGCGCGCAGTAATTGTTTCTTCATTAACGTTGACCTTCTAAATAGCTAATTTTACGCTTTTTATTGTGCACTCTTTGCCCCCTACGATTTTCACTACTCCTCTGCATTTTGGGCAGTTGAGTGTCGGGGTTGGAACGTGGTACATCGGGTTGTCCTCGTATTTGAGGCATCCTTCGTAGCCGCAGTTGCTGCACCTAACTACGCCGTCCTTCTCTTCAATGTAGAGTTTTGAGCCCTCCATTATGGAGTCTTTCACCAGCACTTCATATGCGAATCTAACTTGTTCAAGGCCCAGAAAGGTAAGCTTCCCTATGACTAGGTGAACCCCGTCAACTCTCTTTGCGTTGTGTTTCTTTGCCTCTTCAAGAACGCTTTTCACGATTTGGCTGGTCATAGAAAACTCGTGCACTTTCCAACTGCTCCACATGCAATATTTAGAGACCTAACGCTTTGACTACTTCTCTTACGCCCTCTCCGCTTCTGCAGTTCATCACTGTAACCTTAGCGTTTGGGTTTATCTTCTTAACATCTGTCTCCAGCTTCCTCACGTCCACTTCCATCGCCCTTGCGAGGTCCACCTTGTTAATGACTACCACATCCGCGTCCATGAAGATGAAGGGATGCTTCACCGCCATGTAGGGTCCTTCTGTAACGCTGATAACCACTACGCGTTTTTCAGAGCCTAGAGAAAATTCAGCTGGACAGATAAGGTTTCCAACATTTTCGATGAAAAGGAGATCAAGACTGTTTAAGTCGAGTCTCTGAAGCGCTTTCCTCACTAGGTTGGCGTCCAAGTGACATTCTTTTCCCGTGTTTATTGGAACAACCTCCACACCATGTCTCGCAATTAACTCCGCGTCTATTGTGGTCGTCAAGTCGCCCTTGAAAGCTGCCATTCGATATTTTCCCTTCAACTCCTGAACAAGTTTCTCGATGAGGGAGGTTTTTCCCGATCCGATGGAGCCCATGATGTCGATTGCTTGTACGCCGTGTTTCCGCAGGAGTTCTTTGTTTTCCGTTGCAAGTTTTTCGTTTGCCTCAAGTATGTCTGCTTCGAGTTCTATGTCGAAAACTTCTCCTTCTTCAGCTTTAACTACTTCTTTCATCTGTTCCACCGCTACGGAGTTAACTGTTCAAACTGAGAGTTTCATCCCAGAGTCGCGGGTTTTCCTCAGCTGTCTCCTTATCAATCGCTTGGATAGCGTGTCCAGCGTGAACTAAAACGTATTCTCCCACCTGAGTCTCCACCAGAATGACATTTACCTCTCGGACATTTCCCTGACCGAAGTCGACTCTAGCAATGTTTCCATTAACCCCAAGGACTTTGGCTGGAACTGCAAGACACATTTGTATCATCTATAAGGCAGATGCCTAAGATAAATCCATTACTGTCAGGGCAGTAAATGATTTGAATAGGTGAGCTATAGAACTTCAATGGTGGCAAAATGTACATTTGGTTTTTCATTTGCGTGTTAGCTGTGATTGCAACAGTACCCCCTCATTTTTTGTCAGTTGAACACCTAAAACTTCAAGAAAAATATGGAAAGGAGAAGGGAACTAAAATTGGTGAGATTCTTGGCCTTGTCTCAGGATGGGGGTTCTTCTTCTTTTGGATTGGAATCTGGGTTTCACCTCAGCCCAGATTTGCTGTTCCACTTCTCGAAAATCTATCTGTCTTGGTTCCTATTGTGGATTTCTCGATTCCCTTGCTTCATTTTGTTATTTGTGCCTCCTTCCTTCTACCGGGTACTTGGATTGCAATCAAAGGTGTAAAAGAGGCAACCCTGAGAGTGGCAGAAACCCATAGAGCCGACAAAATTGTTACTACTGGGGCTTATTCTATTGTTAGACATCCGCAATATCTTGGCGCATTATTGGCACATGTGGGAATTTCTTTTCTATTTTCCTCAGGGTATTCTTTACTATTTACTCCCTTAATGGTTGTACTTATTTATCTCATCTCAAGGAAAGAGGAAGAAGAGCTGATTAGAGAATTCGAGAAAGAATATGAAGATTACAAGGAAAAGGCGCCAATGTTAATACCACGATTGAGAAGAGGATGACAACAACTTATTGCTGGTCACCACTTTGTGCGTGCGCATTTGAAAAGTTTGGAACTTGTTAATGAGAGAGCAGTTACAACTTCTTTAAAACCGGATCAATGGGTATGGCGTTGCTGTGGAGGCCGAGTTTCCTTGATTCCAGCCCCAATGCGAGTCCTAGGAACTGCACGTAGTGCAATACAGGAATGTTGAAATCGACGCCTGATTGATTTCGAATATCTACCTGTCCCCGGTCAAATTGGAGATGACAGAAAGCACAAGGAGTGACTATGCATTCTGCACCTGCATTTCTCATGTTCTCCAATTTTTCTCTAGCCATATCCAACGAAACGTCGGGATTACTGGCCTTTACTCCTCCTCCTGCTCCGCAACACATCATTTTGTCGCGGTAAGGAACACTCTTCGAGCCTAACGCCTCAACTAGCTCGTCTAGAAACTTGGGGCGTTCAGTACTTTCAACCTTTCGATATTTCGTTGGTTTTAACAGGTGACAACCATATTGAACCGCAACATTAAAGTGTAGCGGCTTCTTTACCAGTCCTTTCAATTTCTCGGTTTCTATATTCTGATAGACAACTTCTACAAAGTGCTTCACGTCAATGGTGCCTCTAAACTCCTTGTTGAAGTCGTGCAGAATCTTGTTCACTTCATCTCGTTTTGAGGAATTCGTCTTTAAAATTTCGTTCGCTTCCTTCAAGGAGCCATAGCAACCATTGCAGAGCGTTATAATGTCGGTGCCCAATGTTTCTGCTATAACAAGGTTTCGCGCTGCCAAAGCTAGCCACGTAGATTGGTGAAAAGATTTAAACACACCTGGAGCAGGACAACAAGACGCTCCTTCCATGTCTTTAAGCTCGATTTCAAGCGTTGGCGCAACCTTTCGCATGGCTAGTTCAATTCCTGGATAGCGGTTGGGAATTACGCAACCAAGAAAAAACGCATATTGCATGTTTGTTCACCAACTTATTTCCATTCAAAGCACACTAGTTTGTCGAAGCCTGTTTTCTTAGTGATCTCTTGAACCTCTTTTAGAGCCTCTTTAAACGTGTGCGTGGTCGGTGGTGCTTCGCTGAGACCTAGACTCGCCCGCAATTTTCGGTTTTCCTCGTTAACGGGAACAGCGTGTCCATATTTTATGACGAATCCAGAAACCATTTTGTGTCGATCAAGCATGTGTCCAGCCTTGGCTGCCATAGTCCTCAAAGCTAAAATAACGTCTGTTGGATCAACTCCTCTAGGACATCTTTCTAAGCATGTGTAGCAGGTTGTGCACAGCCAAAGGTCTTTGGCGGAGAGAACCTTGTCTCGAAGGCCCAACAGCGCCCTCCGTATTAGTTGGCGTGTCCGAAAGGCAGTTCTTCGTCCGGATGGACAGCTGGCAGTGCATGTGCCACATTGAATGCAAAGGTTTATTTTTTCAGCGCCAACTTTAGCCACATCTTCGGCAAAACCCATGTCCAATTCGTCTAATCGTATGACATTATTTTTTGGTTCAACCATGATTGGGCCTCCATGTTTTTCTCCTATGGGAGCGGAAATAGATTAGCATTTTTGTTTTGAGAAGTTTAACAGACTAATGTTTCATTTATAAGCATTTTGAAATCGTTGGAGCAAAAGTTTTCAGAATTGGAAATATATTAATACTTCTGTAATCTTCTAGTGAAATTCCTAAAAGTTACAAAAACGAGTGATTGCTTAAGGGAAACAAAATGGCGCAAGAAGAAGCTAGAGTGGGCGTGTACATTTGCCACTGTGGAGGAAACATCAGCGACACGGTAAATGTGGAAAAGGTGAAGGAAGCCACTGCCAAACTAAAAGGTGTAAGCGTTGCGGAAACCTATGAATACGTGTGTAGCGACCCAGGGCAAGAAATGATAATCAAAGGAATAAAGGAACGTGGACTTAACAGAATTGTAGTGGCGTCTTGTTCACCTCGAATGCACCTTGACACCTTTAGGCAAACCATAAAATCGTCGGGTTTAAATCCGTATTTCTTGGATATGGCGAACATTCGGGAGCAGTGTAGCTGGGTTCATGGTGATAAGGAGGCTGCGACAGCCAAGGCCATTGGTCTTGTTAGCGGGGCGGTGGAGCGAGCTCGTTACCTTGAGCCTTTAGAGCTGAAGAGTATGCCAGTGAAACAGGATGTTCTCGTGATCGGTGGAGGTGTCGCAGGCATCATCTCCTCCATCGAGTTGGCGGATAAAGGCTATCAAGTGTATTTGGTTGAGAGAAGCCCGAGTATAGGCGGTCACATGGCTCAGCTCAGCAAAACCTTTCCCACTTTCGACTGTTCGCAGTGTATTCTCACACCAAAAATGGTGTACACTGGGCAGCATCCAAAGATTAAGATAATCAGCATGGCTGAGCCAACAGCAGTTGAAGGGACGCCAGGCAACTATCGGGTCTTGATTAAAGTGCATCCGAGGTTTGTGGATGAATCCAAATGTACGGCTTGCGGAGAGTGCGCAGAGAAGTGCCCAATCAAGGTTCCAAGCGAGTTCGAAGCCGAGTTGGCGGAGCGAAAGGCCATATACTCTCCGTTCAGGCAAGCGGTTCCAAGAGCATATATCATAGACACGAAACACTGCCTATACTTCACCAAAGGAGTATGCAAGATCTGTGAAAAGATCTGCCCAGCGCACGCCGTGGACTTCAATCAGAAAGAGGAAACCACAGAGTTGGATGTAGGTGCGATTGTTGCTTGCACCGGGTTTGACCAACTTGATCCAAAAAGGCTTGAGGAGTTCAGTTATGCTTTGCATCCCGACATTGTTACCAATCTCCAGTTCGAGCGGCTTATGCTACAAGGGATACACAAACCATCTAACGGAAAGGTGCCAAAGAAAGTGGCTTATATTCTCTGTGTGGGCAGCAGAATGATGAACACTGACAGGGGAGTGGAACACTGCTGCAAAATAGGTTGTATGGCTGCAATTAAGCAGGCTATGTTGCTTCAAAAATCTGTTCCAGATGCTGAACCTTGGATTTTTTACACCGACATAAGAGCTGACGGAAAGGGATATGAAGAGTTTTACGCTACGGCTCAAGATCACGGCGTACGATTCGTTAGAGGCAGAATGGCAGAAGTCATTCCAAACGGAGAAAAACTGTTAGTTCGAGCTGAAGACACCCTGCTTGGAACGAACTTTGAAGGAAACTTTGATCTAGTAGTACTCAGCACAGCCATCATCCCACACTCCACAAGCCAGGAGTTAGCTCGAAAACTCGGTATTCAAATTGGCTCAGACGGCTTTCTTTTAGAAAGACACTATAAGCTTAGGCCAGTGGACAGCCAACGCGAGGGAGTGTTTATCTCTGGGTGTGCCGTAAGCCCAAAAGACGTTAGAGAAACAACCTTAGAGTCCATGGCGACAGCCTCCAGAGTTGTAACTTTCGTGGGCAAGGGCGAGATTTCTATTTCACCGGAAGTGGCTTACATAATCCACGACAAATGCAACGCTTGCGGAGAGTGCATAGAGATTTGTCCCGTGGCGGCGATAGAAAAGTCTTCAAAAGGTGTAATAGTTAACCCCATTTCGTGCGTGGGATGCGGAATATGCGTGCCGAGGTGTCCCTTGCAGGCAATTGAACTAAACCACTGCACTGAAACCCAGTTGATGGCGCAAATTCGCGGAGTGTGTGAGATTGAAACTTCGCCAAAAATTATCGCTTTCATAGGAGGAGACACGGCTTATGGATCTGCAGACTTGGCTGGGCAAACGAGGGAGTCATACTCTTCAAACATCAAGATAATTGGAGTGCCAAGTGTCGGAAGAGTTGGTCTCCAACATGTTCTTCAAGCCTTTGCCTCTGGAGCCGACGGCGTCATTTTCGTTGAGAGTGCTGACAGCGTTTTCGAGGACGGCAAGGTGAGAGAGCACGTTATTCAGCTGAAAAAGGAGTTAGGCAAGTACCGTGTTAAATCTCTCCGCTTGATTTCAATCGCGACAACCCTTCCAGAGTACAATAAAATACTGAACATATTTGGAACTCTTAACGAAAGAATCATGAAATTAGGTCCAGTCTCGGAGGAGACTCGTTCAAAAATAAAGGGACAACTAGCGCAGTCTAACAAGGATTATCAGTTGACAGCATAGAGGATAACCTTGACTATTTCACTTCCTGAAACCTGCGGTTACGTTTGCAAACAACTCTTGGGATAATGAATGGCAAGGATCAAAACAACTGTTAGATGGGTAGATAATGTTTGCACAATAGCCATCGGAATCGATATACATATGAAGTCGACTGACACATTTTTCCTGAACCTGAGGCTTAGAGGATTACTCTATGAAGGAAGTTCCTATCTCACGAATTGATGTTTTCAAAGGAACGCTTGAACAGAAAAAAGACCACATTGCAGAGGAAGCTCCTCTTCACATATTCCTAGACAAAACACATTATGCAACCATTCTCTGTACGCCAAGTCAATTGAAGGAACTAGCTATTGGCCATCTTATATCAGAAGGCATACTAAAAACAGTTGATGAGATACGTGAGATACGCTTGGAAACCAGCGGAAAATGTCAAGTAAGATTGAAGTCTGACATTGACGCTGAAAAACGTATTCCAATGTCTCGACCTTTCGCCCGACTAATTGTCTCTGCATGTGGTTCTCCAGATTCTTGGCCCATTACAAAGCTGATGGACAGACTTGATCTCCCAATAGTACCCAACTTGAGTGTAAAGGCAAAAGTGGTTTTGGAATCAGTTAAGGAACTCAACAGGCTTGCAGGAATCTTCAGAAATACTGGTGGGGTCCACATAGCGGCGTTATACTCTGTAGCTGGTGATTTAGTGGTGTTCGCGGAGGATGTGGGGCGTCACAATGCGGTGGACAAAGTTATTGGTTCTGGAATTTCAAAGGGAATAGAATTTGGAGGGTGTTTTTTGGCGTCGAGTGGGCGACTTACGGGTGACATCGTGTTAAAGTGTGCTAGAATGCGGATTCCTATAGTTGCTTCTCTGGCTGCTGCTATTAATTCTGGTATAGACGTAGCTCAACGAACCGGAATAACTTTGGTCGGCTTTGTCAGAGGAAAACGTATGAATGTCTATACGTATCCGAAACGAATCACTTACTGAGGTTGAGGTGTCATTTCATGGAGACATCTGTGGTAGTTCTTGCAGGCGGATTTTCTAAGAGGTTTGGACAGGACAAGGGTTTGCTAAAACTGGCTGGTAAACCCCTCATTCTTCGAGTTCTCGATAAGGTATCACCTGTTGTTGACGAGATCTTAGTTGTAGTCAGTTCAAAGAGCCAAGAAAAGGCTTGCAAACATTTTTTGAAGCCAAAGGCGAAAATAGTTATCGACAAATATGAGACGCAAAATCCGCTTGTTGGTGCACTAACTGGATTTGAAAATGCAGATGGTGAATATTCGTTATTACTTCCATGTGATACTCCTTTTGTTTCAAGTGAAATCGTATTGCTTCTTTTGGAGTTATGCATTGGTAAGGACGCAGTCATTCCTCGATGGCCGAATGGCCATATAGAGCCTCTTCAAGCGGTCTATTGCACGAAATCAGCTCTAAATGCGGCAAAAAAGGCATTGAAACACAAGCGCGCGCAGAAACTGAATATGCACTCTATGATCGCCTCTTTGAAGAAAGTATGTTACGTGTCAACTTTGGTTCTCAAACAAATAGATCCAAAATTAATGACGTTTTTCAATATTAATACACCACAAGATTTGAGAAATGCAGAATATATGCTTCCGGCGCACGCACATGCTCGCGCGTAACCTAAACTGAGTTCTCGGTGTCCAAATGAGAGAAACTGACTGAAAGAATATGTGATGCCTTTCTAGAGGTTTTGTCGCTAGTTTCTGAACAGAATTTTTGCTATTTTGAACCGTAGTTCTTTTTCACGTCGCTTAAGTATGGCTTCAAAGGTGTTGTCCATAACAATTTTGCCATCAATTGTTTTAACCACTGCACCACCAAAGGTTTCAATTTTCTGTTTAGAGAGTTTCAGTTGCGTTTTTTTCGCTGTTTTCTCTGCAATTATTTTGGCCAACACATTAAGCTTCAATGGTAAAGTTGAGTCGCGCTTGTTCAACAAAATTTCTAACGCTCCGCCACCCAAAACAGTGCCAGCATCCACGATGAACGTTTCAAGAATAGAAATATACTTCTTCGACTGTGATAAAGCTCTAAGTCTAGTTTTCACTTCGTCTAAGACGATGGTAGCTAAACGTTCCTTCTCAGATAAAACACTCCAACTTGCCTTTCTCCTCACATCCGTAAATACTGTTCCCCTAATAGTAGCCACCTCACTTTCAGTTTTCTTCAACATAGAGGAGACTTTTTCCCCTGCTTTTCGACGAGCTGACTCTTTCTGTTTTTCTAACATCATCTCAGCCGACTTGCGCGTCTCCTTAATAATATGTCTCGCCTTCTTTCTCGAATCACGGAGAATTTGATTAACAATTTCCAGCATTTCTGGTTCCATGATTCCACCGGGTTAGGATGTTATTTCACCAAAGATAGCGTTGACCGCTTCGTCAAATTTTTTTCTCGCTTTTGC
>CP070759.1:408522-412557 GCA_020348945.1 Candidatus Bathyarchaeota archaeon | reverse complement strand
TGCATTGGTTGTAAATGATGTGATCCGATCGGGTGCACGACCATTAGCCATAGTTGACAACATTCATGCACAAGTTTCTGATCCTCAGCTGGTAGATGAGTGGATGAAGGGTATAGTGAAAAGTGCAACTGAGGCTGAGTGTGTGGTGCCAGGAGGCGAAATAGGGGATGTAGCAGAAATAGTCAAGGGTGTGGCTGATGGAAGAAGCTTCGACATGGTCATCGCCTGCATAGGGGAGCTGTCTAAGGAAGAAATCGTTTTCGGAAACAATATCAAGGCTGGGGACTTTGTGATTGGTTTACGAAGTTCTGGCATTCACAGCAATGGTATTTCCTTGGCAAGAAAAGTTTTGTTCAAACGATGGGGCGGTAAATATGAGCCTTATGATATTCCAGAGGGACTTGATAGAGAAGTTGTCTACGAGGTTCTGGAACCGATGAGAATCTATGTAAAATCAGTCTTGAAGGCTGCTGAAGCCCATGAGATAAAGGGGCTAGTCCACATCACTGGTGACGCCTATTTGAAGTTCGACAGACTAATGAAGTTTTCAAAAGGAATAGGATTCGAGTTCGACAACTTCAAACCGCAGCCCATATTCGAGCTGATCCAAGAAACAGCTTCAGAAGTCAGAGCAGCCATCTCAGATGAAGAGATGCTGAAGACTTTTAACATGGGATGGGGATTTGCAGTTGTCACGGACAAAAACAACGCAGACAGCGTAACTGACAGTTTCGAAAAAAGCGAGGTTAGAGCCGAGCGAATCGGAAAAGTAACCAGTTCCGGAAAAATCGTTGCTTTGTATAAGGGTAAAAAGCTGAGATTAAGATAATCAGTTTAATGCGCGCGAAATAAAGGTGTTGTGATTAATAGTCTCTTTCTTTCGCCTCTCTATAGCCCCCCATAGCCTCGTTCTTTTGACGCAAGCCGTTTTTCATGAAAAAATCTGTTCTCTTATTGGTTACGTGTGTGCAAGCTTAACTTCCCATGAAAGCTTCTAATTGGAACGAACAAATTCTTGCTGAGCGGAGTGCTTCCTCAAGATAGGTAAGTAAGCATTGCCTTCTGTCCGTAGCTCTGTGAAGCTTCATTGAGAAACCATGTAATCCATCTAAGGAAGCTGCCAAACGCTTGGCGGTCGACTTTACCTCAGTTCGATATTCATGGAAGTTATCGTATACTGCCTTGAACTGGTACAAGTCCTCAATGGCTTTGTCAAGAAAGGATTCGAAGTCATGTTGGTCGCTACGAGTGTCAGCGGAGACTTTGAGGGCGATGGTTAGGTCATTAACCATTTGTTCAAGATTGCGAGAAAAGGGTCTTACTGCGTCTTTTGCGATCTTCACTTTGGCTAACGATTTCTGCGAGAGATATCTGCGGTAGCAACACAAGAAAGTAGTTAGACTCCCTACAATAAGTCCTATCAAGAAGAAAATTATTTCCATAGGTAAAGCCTTCCCTTTATCAATAAGGTGAACAAGCGAAATATCGAAGTCAACGTTCTTATCTTATCTCGTACGGGTCTCTGAACGTAGGTTACTGGCACTTCTTTTATTCTGAAATTTCTAATGCTAGCTGCAGCTAAACTCTGAACTTGAAATGAAATTGGGTCCTTTCCCATATCTCTGGGCAATATATCCATAGCGATAGACTTTGTCATGACCCGAAATCCAGAAGTAAAATCGCCTATCGTACTTTCAAACAAAAAGTTGAAAAGCAAACTCATTAGAGCCAAAGCTACCTTGCGCCACGGCGCTAAAGGCGGATACGTGGCTTTTGCCAACCTCTTTCCTAAGACCATTTCGCATTCTCCCCTCATCACGGGGTAAATCAGACGAGGAATCTCATGTGGATTGTATTGGTAACCGGCATCCATAACGACAACTATGTCAGCTTTTGCGTTTCTTATTCCTTGCAAAATAGCGTTACCGTAGCTTCGTTTGTGCTCTGCAATAACTTTTACGCCTAAAACTTCTGCAAATTCTACAGTGCGGTCAGCCGACCCTGAATCAACAACAATTATTTCCGTTGGGGGCATTTTACTCATCGGTATGCTCATCAATACTTGCTGTATAGTGTCTTGTTCGTTCAAGGTAGGAATTATGACTGAAATTTTTGGGGTTTTATTGTGCATTTCCTTTTCACTTAAGCGAAATTAAGCCGCGATGATATTCTTTTATGATATATATCGACTTAAATAAATTAAACCTCTTTGGGTGCATAAAAAGGAAAATCAAGACTGCCCCACGAAGGCTGTAACGAAAGACTCTTCAAAGAACGATTGCACTATATTTTAAATAGTTGTATGGATAGACTTTTACTTATGCCTTCAATTGTAGACAATGAAATCCGACAGCTTATATTGAAAACTCTATTCGATTTTGAACAGAAGAATCCAAGGTCCACAGGAGGTTTTGGCAGAGAGAGAATGAAGGAGCTTTTACAGCTTCCTGAAGAAAAGATGGATTTTAATATGTATTATCTTGAACAGAAAGGTTTTGTCAAACTCTTCAAAGGAATCGGGATTTGGTTTCACGCCCGAATAACAGCGTTTGGCGTGGATGTCATCGAAAATAAACATAAGTTCGGGGAACAATTCCCCTTCATAAAAACTACAATTCAAGAAATTCATGGTGATGTTCATGGAAATGTCGTTCAAGCAGTTGACTCTAAGGTTAGTTTCAATCAACAAGTAACTGCTGCCTTCCGACGAGCTCGTAATATGATTGAGACAAAGGACGGCATATCACCGACTTTAAAGGAAGCTATTAATGAAAAAGTAACTCTATTGGAGAAAGAACTTAGAAGTAAAAAACCCGATACAAGCAGAACCCGAAAATTATGGAAATGGCTCAAAAGAAATGCAAATTGGGTTGTTCCAACACTTGCACAGGTTGTTTTAGAGGTTTTAAAATAGCTTTGGAAAAAATGAGCGCTGCGCGCGCATTTGCAGTTGTCATGGACAAGAGCGATGGGGACAGTATCATCGACAGTTTTGAAAAGAAAGAAAAATGGAACTAATGAAATTTTAAGATTTTTGTTTAAATTCATGTAAGCAAGACTTAAATTTTTAATTGTTTAATGATATCTCATGAGATACCGGGTTAGAATTGAGGTTTCGCTCAAACCGGGACATTCCGATCCTGAGGGAGAAACGACAGCGAAGTCCCTAAAAGAGTTAAGGTACCCTGTGGAAACGGTTAACGTTAGCAAAGTTTACGAAGTATATCTTCAGGCAAACTCTCTGAAAGAGGCTGAGAAACACGCGGATGAAATGTGTAGGAGACTGCTGGCGAATCCAACAAAGGACAACTATCGTTTCGACATAGAGGAAGCGAAATGACCCCTCGGTTCTACATCAAGAGAGACTTATCCTTCGAACTTTCCAACATAAACCTGTTAGACGCACAAGACAAAGAGTTGCTACAAATCAGCAATGAACTGGGAATCGGCCTAAGTCTCGAGGAAATGAAAAGTGTCAAAGAATACTTCTCAAACAAGAACAGAAATCCAACCGACGTTGAACTTCAAACCATTGGCCAAACATGGTCAGAACATTGTTACCACAAAACCTTCAAGGGTGACATCGTCACGCCCAAGGGAAAACTGATCGTAGCCAACATGTTAAAGGAGTACATAGCAAAGACTACGAGAGAACTTAACTTGCCTTGGTGCCTCTCCGTGTTTGAAGACAACGCAGGCATAGTGGATTTCGAAAATGGCTACGCAATCGCTGTGAAAGTGGAAACCCACAACCATCCATCAGCCATAGAACCTTTTGGAGGAGCCGCTACAGGCACAGGCGGTGTTATAAGAGATATACTGGCGGTTTGGGCGAACCCTATAGCCTGCACAGACGTTCTCGGCTTCGGACCCCTAAACTACGACTATGACAAGCTTCCCCCAGGAACAAAACATCCAAAATACCTTTTCAAAGGAGTTGTCGCGGGCATAGGTCATTACGGAAACAACATGGGAATACCCACGGTCAACGGCGCAATATACTTTGACGAAAGCTACGTAGGCAACATTGTGGTT
>CP070759.1:396283-408422 GCA_020348945.1 Candidatus Bathyarchaeota archaeon | reverse complement strand
GTTTGAGTTAGGCTTATGGAACGCCTGGATTTTCATCCTTCTCGTTTTTATTATTCCCCATTTGTTTCTTAACAAATATTGGAAAGCGAGAGGTGTGAATGAGGAGATGAGGAGTTATAATAAAAAGGAGAAAAAACTCGGGAACATTGTAACGGTGATTTTTTTTGCTTCAGTTATTTATGGTGTTTTCTTGCCACTGAAACTATGGACAGCCTGGTTCTATATTGGATTGTCTATTTATTTGCTGGGTATGATTTTTCTCACCATGGCAACGCTAAATTTTGCTACTACTCCGTTGGATAAACCAGTCACTAAAGGGGCTTACCACATTTCAAGACATCCCTTGAGCTTTAGTGGCTTCTTGACGCTCATAGGCATGGGCATAGCCTGCATTTCCTGGATTTTTCTGCTATTAGCAATAGTATTCATAATTCTGATGAACACTTTGGTAATTCCCGAGGAACGCTGGTGCCTTGAGAAGTATGGAGATGCGTATAGAGAATATATGGATAGAACTCCAAAATGGATAGGAATACCGAAATCAGAGAAAAAAGACTAACATCTTCTCGTTCAGGTTTTTATGCGCGCGCGAGAATTATGCCGAATGGGATATTATTAGGCATTTTTGAGTTACATCACTAAATCGTGTTAATCAGACTTTTTTTTGGCATCTAATTCAAGTTTGAGCGTGCCTTGGTCTTCATCCTTGTATACATTGTCTATGCTAATTTTGTACTCTTTTACTTCTGAATCTTTGGGTAAAGCAGGTATATCTTCCTTGGATAATTCTCTAATGAATTCCTTCAATTTTAGATAGGTTTTTTGGAAATCATCTTGCATGTGTCTAAAGAAGTGAGGTACTTCATCTGCCGCGTAGATATAGTTGACAATTGTTTCAAAATCATCTGCGCTTAACTCCCACCACTCGATTTTTTCTTTGAATTTCATTGTTACCCACGCTTCTACAGCCTCCAAAACTTCGAACTCGCCTTCTTCAACAATTTTTTCCTCAACGTATTTTTTGAACTCCTTATTGAATTCCTGTTTGTCTTTATCTTTTAGATCTGGACGATCTTTCTTGAAATCTTCTTTCAAATGGATTTTCTGTATGAAGTGCTTTTTGGATTTCTCTATTAACTCCTTTTTTCTTCCTTTGTTATTTGATAATTTAGGTTTCAACTTATTTATTAGATTCACTTGTTTCCTTAATTCCACCTCTTTTTCTGGTGATGCTTGTTTCAAGCGATTTTTGAGGTTGCCAAGTTCTCTGTCCAATTCTTCGACTACAAGTTCTTTGACTATCTCTTCCGTTTTAAACTCACTCAATTTATCAATGAATTCGAAAGGTTTCAAAATTTCATAATCAATTAGCTTGTATAGCAAAGTTCTAGTTATTCTGGGGTGTTCCAATTTCATTGGTGACAATGCTGTTTTCGAATATAGTTCCAGAGTGTATGATAAATAAACAAAGAGGACTTTTTGTAGTTCACCATACGTCTTTCTGAATTTTTCAAACAGACCTAAGAATTTCTTTTTAGAATTCTTCTTTTCAGCATCTTTTTCATTATCATTAACTAGAGTCATGGCATGGGTGTAGCATTGATTATAAAAGGGGATAAAGTCATAATATTTTTCAAGATGCAAGGTATGAATATCAGCTACAAACCCTTGCTTGCAAGATTCATCCCAGACTTTTTTAGCTAACAAACCAGTTTTATTGTAAAGGAGGTAATCAGTGGAATCAAAAGGCTTATTCAGCTTTTCCTCATAGAAGTTAGGGTTGAAGCTGGCACAGTGAGTAGCCATTTCCCCAATCAGATTTCTAATCAAGTCGATATCCTTTTTGATTCCCTCGTCCCGAATCGTCCTAGAAACCTTTTCTTTTTCAAGTCTCTCAGTTCTCTTGTCTTTAACAATACCTATCGCGTAAGCGAGGAAGGGTGTGATCAAGCTAGTCGTGATAACAGTACTAGGGTCACCAAAAGGAAAAGAGGTAAGCGATACAAGCCAGATAATTGCGACGATAATTCCTAATCCGACTACCCAAATTTTCTTTGAGAGAATTTTGCGTCCTTTAAAGTAAAACTCCTTATCCTCTGGAAAAATGAGAGCAACAAAAATCAGAACCCCAATAGCAAGTATGAGACCCCACTGGACTCCTGAGAAGTACCAAGGATCTATGGCTCCTATTGTTGCTATAACCGCGAGATTGGTTGTCGTAATGTTCCCGTTTGCAGTTGCTGTGACTATGATCACTCCTTTGTAAGTCCCTGCTTTAACCCCCGAACTAAGGGCGATATTTACTGTTATTGGCGTATTTTTCGGAACAGGAAAAGGGTTTTGGGTAATATTTAATTTGACAGCCACGCTCTCGCCTGAGCGGTTACTGTAGAGGTCTGAAGCTACTAGTTTTACTTCGACCTCGTCTGCAAGTCCAACTACAATTAGATTTCTGGACGATGGGAGAGTGCCTTCTTGGCCATAGAAGTTAAGCTCGGTAGTAGATAATGTAATCAAAGGAGTTGCTGAATCCTGTGCTGTTGCTAGTGCAATAGATCCGACTAATGAGAAGAATACTAGAGTTATGACTATGGCTTTTTTTGCCAAGTTCATATTCTCCTAAATAGATCTGCTCTTTTCATGTCTAGTTGGTTTTTGTATAAAACATTTTCCTTCAATGCGCGCGTTAAGCTAAAGGTTCAACGAATCTGTGAATCAAATTCTTTCTCTGCCAACGCACATCAAGAGCTGTTTCTCTGGCGAGATTCAAAACCTCTTCCGCCCCCCTCTGAGAAACATCTCCAACCCCAAAGGCTTCCACAGCCGTCTCATACATCCGCGTAGACGCTTTCAAACCTTTCAAAGAACGAAACAAAGTGGTATAGTTAAGCTTAACTCCTTCCACAACAGAAGCCAGCCAAGCATAGTTTTCCAGCAAATCAATTAAGACACGAAGCACATAGCGAGAAGCCTCAGCATACATGCCAGCACGAATAATCTCCTGCGACCGAATGCTTACACCCCGCAAAAACCCAGGCTTCCCATAATACTTCAGCTTAGACCTAACCTTAAAATGCAGAGAATCCAAAGCAGAAGCGTTAGTCTTCACAAAAGACGAAACATCATCCCAAACGACTCTGAACAAACCAACCTTTCTTTCAGCGTCACGACGACTCAAACTATACAAACGAGACACAACAAGATAGGAAGCAAAAAACTTCGGACACTCCAACCTATTGGCGGACATTTCAAGAGCTCCAACAAAATGAGTATTCGAGATGGGAAGCAAATTAACGTCCACCAGAATCTTTAACATGGACTCCAATCCCATACCCGCAAATACACAAGCACTTTGAAAATCTCCCCTACCATAAGCCGAAGCAGCTCTACTCAAGTATATATCCGACTCCACCAAATACACTTTAGTTCGAAGGCCCACACGCCCAGACCTTCCATAGGTTTGAAAAATCCAATCCTTTATCTTCGCCAGCAACCACCCATTATCGTGTAAAACAACCATCTCATAGAGCTTCTGATCAATCTCAGGTGGAACCAAACCCGTGACCCATTCCTGAGGGATATAGTTCAAATCAACAAGAAAACCCTCAACCTCAAAACGATCCACATACTCGCATTTGAAATCTCGCCCATCCACAACCAACAAATCCACGTCACTGCCCATGGCCGCATCGCCTCGGCTCCAACTTCCAAATAAGCTGACACCTGAAACCGTTTCTCGCCTACTCAGGCTCTGAACAACTCTCTCCAAGACAAGACGAAGCCTATCAGGCAGACGAGCCAAATCCACACCGTCCACTCGTCGCAAAACCACCATCCAATTTAACGTTACTAAGTTATAAATAGGCTGATAATGCCCACGAATAAAACGGTTTAAACTATCGAACGATGCTAAAGATGTCTTCTAAACTTGATACAAAATATGTCTCGGAAAACCACAAGATTTATATATTAACACATCGCCACTGAATTAGCACGGCGGGGCCAGACGGACACCTTCTAATACTGAAGGTTCTAACGAGCAACTAGCTCTTATGACGGTTCTCTAGCCTACACCACTCCATCAAGGAGAAAACACATGACAAAAAGCAAAACACAACAGCGATCCACAGACAAATGTCCTGAGTGCAGCAGCACAAATCTTGTTCACGATTATGACACTGGCGAAACCATTTGCAGTGGCTGCGGCCTCGTACTCCGTGAACAAATGATGGACAAGGGCCCAGAATGGCGAGCTTTTACACAAGAAGAAAAAGCATCCAGAAGCCGTGTAGGCATCCCCACCTCTTACTCCGTACACGACAAAGGCTTATCCACCGCCATAGGACGCGTGGACCGAGACGCATTTGGACGCAAACTTCCCCTCTCCACACGACTCCAAATGTGGCGATTGCGGAAATGGCAGATACGATCCCGAGTTCACTCTTCCGTTGACAGAAATCTCGCTCAAGCCATGGCAGAACTCGACCGCCTTGCCGACAAAGTTTACGCTCCAGGACCAGTTAAAGAAAAAGCAGCAGTGATCTATCGCAAAGCTTTAGACAAAGGTTTGGTGCGAGGAAGATCAATTGCAGCAATTGCAGCTGCTGCCCTCTATGCTGCTTGTCGAAGAAGTGAAACCCCGAGAACCCTCCGAGAGATAGCTGACGCTAGTCTTGTCGATAAAAAAGATGTTGCCCGATGTTATCGACTTTTGCTCCGTGAACTGAATATTCGCATGCCCATCGCAGACCCCCTCACTTACATCTCCAAAATCGCTGAAAGAACAGGCATCAGCGGCCAAACTCAAGGAATTGCCATCAAAATTCTCGGAGAGGCAAAACGAAAACGAGCTGCCTCAGGCAAAGACCCCATGGGTCTCGCTGCTGCGGCTCTTTACATTGCTTGTTTGCAGCGTAATGAGAAGAAGACACAAAAAGACATCGCTGAAGCTGCTGGTGTGACTGAAGTCACTGTTAGAAATCGTTATAAAAGTCTTAAAAGAAATTTGGGCATCAAGTTACCGGACTAGTGCTTTCTTTCTCTTCTTCTAGTTCCATCACAATTGGACCCTTGTAACCACAGTTTTCACAAACGTATTGCTCAGGCGTTAGCCAAACGTCAAAACCGCTGGATAGTCGGAGCTTTGGGCTTCCACATCTGGGACAAAGTTTCAAAGTTGGCTTTCTTCGTTTCATGCCCTTAAATACGTCACGAAAATTTTTCAATAAGCCCATATTGTTTTGCCCAATCTCTTGTTACTGAACTTCAACATTTTCCTTCGAGTATCCCAGTCCAACGAGGTAAGATTGCACTTTCTGCCTGTGGTCTCCTTGGAGTATAATTTGGTTGTTTTTTGCTGTTCCTCCACAAGCGCAGAAGGTTTTAAGTTTCTGGGCCAATCTTCCAAGGTCAGTGTTTTTGTCATCGATACCGTCAATAACAGTTACTGCTTTTCCCCATTTGCGTGTTTCTATTCTCACTCGAATTCTTTGTTGTTCCTTGTCGATTTCTTTGCATACACATATGTCGAAGGGTAGTCCGCATATGGAACAAATTTCCGCCATGATACTCATTCATATTATGGTGAGAGAGCACTATTTAAGATTTTCAACGTACGCGCCTAAAGAAATTGCATCATGCTCGATAGGTCTCCACCAGTAGTCAGAACCTATCTTTTTCTATTACTGACAGAATTACCGGTCAGACACACACGTTCAGATTATTTAATCTGTTATCTGCGTGCTATGTGTACCCGCGCTACATATGGTAAATTCGTTAATTCTATATGCTGGTAGTTCATTTTGATTTCTAGTAGTGAATATCCTGATGCTTTCGTTTGAGATATCGATTATTGACATTGTTCTTGGTTTAGCAATTGGCGTCCTTCTAATTCTTTACATAACAAAACAATCGACGAGATCTGTAGCTGAACCTGAGTTGCCTGTTCCAAAGGAAGAAGATGCAGAAAAGCTGCCAGAAGCCGTTGAAACTCAAAAGTCAGCCGAAGAAAAAAGTCGCTACCAAAACGCCCTCAAACAGGCTCCCAAGAATGTCCTCACCATTTTGGATATCTGAAAAAACTTACTAAAGAGATATCGATTCCGGATGAATGTTTTAGATGTCCTAGAATGACAGATTGCTTTTGCAAATAATGCAAAATGTCCTCGTAACTTGAAAAACTCTCGTATTTCTGGATTGGTTCTTGTGATATTGCTGTAGAATATATCTGAATGTTAACAATATTGAAATAGAACATGGAGTTGAATTTTCTATTTGGTGAAGAGAGATTCACAGTGCTCCTTCTGCACTTCATGAGAGCTTTGCTAAGGTACTGAATAAAGTCTCTAAGTGCATTCGTTTTGCAGTTTCTTTACTTCTTGTGGTAAGAGAGAAGAAAAGATCGATTGAAAGGTTGCTGATCGTGGTCACAGCATTAATAACTCTTTCTTTGGCTTTCCTTTCTTTTCACTCGATCTTGGGACAAATCAACCAAACAGTTTCTATTGGTAGTCAAGGAACTATTGAGACCCCCCCTGAGATTGGAGTTTACTGGGACATCAATTGCAGCAGCCCAGTTGTTTCTGTTGATTGGGGAACGGTTGAACCTGGATCGATGAAGAATCACACAATCTACCTAGAGAATAAAGGAAACGACGCTGTGAGTCTTCGTTTGTTTGCAAGTAATTGGAGTCCCTCTAATGCGTCAAACTACATGACTCTCAGCTGTGATTTTGCCGGTCAAACTGTTGATGCGCAGGAAGTTGTTCAGATACTGCTTACTTTGTCAACGTCTTCTGGTATAGAGGGAATTGTTGACTTCAGTTTTGATATAATTATAGATGCCGTTGTGTAACGTTGTCGCTCTAGGCCATTTAGATTTGTGTATTTGTGTAGAACGTTCAAACAATAACGTTTATTAAGTCTTAATACATATTATAACTCCATGGTGGACGTGTGCAGTGAACATACTTGAGAGAAAAGGCGAACGCATAGTCGCAACAGCCGCCTTAGCACTGGTTGTTTACATCCTAACCCTAAGTCTCATAGGAACAGTCATGTCAACAATTCAGACAAACAGAACAATATCGAACGCTGGAGCTGTAAAAGCAATTGGAGTTGGAATCTACTGGGACCAAGCCTGCACGAACGCCATTAATTCTATTAACTGGGGCACGATTGAACCGGGCTATACTGTGAACGAAACATGTTATATTCGGAACGAGGGTAACTCCGCTTCAACCTTATCGTTGCAAACTTCGAATTGGAACCCTTCTAACGCCACGGACTACATGAGCTTGATTTGGGATTACGGTGGACAATCCATCAACCCCAACGAGGCGGTTCAAGTGGCGTTAACCTTGTCAGTGTTGAGTAGTGTCCAGAACATAACAAGCTTCAGTTTTGACATCACCATATCAGCAACTGGCTGAAAGCAAAGGCTAGAGTCGATTAGCCTCAGCATCTATTTTTCCAAAAGAATAGTTAATAGATTACAGTTCGACATTGCAACTTTTTTGAATGTTCAAGACGTAGGCTAGGTATCGCCGGTCGTCGGCAGATTTTCCCGACAGAATAACCGGTCGACACTCTTTCAATCTGTGACAGAAGGTTGGGTTGTTTTGCGCGCACGAGTACAGAATAATGTATTTGTTGGACCTTAAACGTTAAATTCGCGGGGTTCCTAATGGTGTTGTATATGGTAAATCAGCTGAAAAGGGAAGGGAGTACGTGCGCGTAGAAACATTGTCGCTAGCGGGTAGTGGGGAAAGACGCAACTACTTAACTAGAGAGAAAGTCCTGATCCCATTTGTTGTCGTGATATTGCTCTTTTGTGTTTTCATGTTCTTGACAGCCACTAGAACCATAAATCGCGTATCAGCTGTGGAAGCGAAAGGAGTTGGGGTTTATTGGGACAGCAATTGCAGCGATGACGTGTCTTCTATTGACTGGGGCACTCTTAGTCCCGGCTCGCGTAAGAACATCGGGGTTTATGTTCGAAACGAAGAGGTGGAACAGTTGTATCTCATTTTGTCAACGAAAAGTTGGAACCCGCCGGAAGCATCTAACTACATGATTCTTAGATGGAACTACACTGGGCAGCGGATGAATCCTAACCAGACCGTGCAAATAACACTGACTTTGTCTGTATCACGCAACATAGAAGGAATATCGAATTTTGATTTCGACATCACGATAACTGGAAGCCAACGTTTGCCAGGCGACGCCGACGGTAGCGGCAGGGTTGTTGCCGACGACTTCTTCCTGCTGGTAGACGCCTTCGGAAGCAGGCCTGAAGACTCCAACTGGAACCCCAACTGCGACTTCGACAACAGCGACAGAGTGTCGTCCAACGACTTCTTCATCTTGGTGGACAACTTCGGAGAAGAAGCTGGGTAGACAGCATCGAAGCAGATTCTGGTGGGGATGGCTATGTTTACCCAGCCTGGAGATTCACTGTGGAACCCTAACGCAGATTTGAATGAAAATGGCAAGGTATCTGGGTTAGACCAGCTCGTTATTGGCATGCACTTTTTTGAAGGTGCTTAGTGAAAAATGCACCTACATAATCTACGATAAAAATTGTGGCAGAAACCCAGTGCACACACGCTTCTTAACAATAGGTATCGCCGGTCGCCGATTTCTGTTTTTGATGGCAGAATAGCCGGTCGATACTCTTAATTTGGGGTAGAAGGCCAAGTTGTCTTGAAGATGTGTTTAAGATCTGTGAGGATTGATAGGGCAAAGATTGATAGGATTATTAGGTGGGGGGCTATGAGTAGTGGAGGTACTGGTATGGGGAAGCCGAGGAATGTGGATTCGAATATTGATATGATGGGGATGGCTAGGAGCAGGTTGGATGGGTGTGGTTTGAATAGTTTCCAAAGTTCTTTTGTTGCTAATAGTATGGTTAGTGATGCTAGGAAAATGGTCCATTCTACGTAGATCAATGTTAGGTTTGTAACAATAATTCCGGAGCTGTACCAATTTGTGGTTATGGGCCAGAAGACTTGAGCGCCTCCGGTTAGTTCATGCGCCCATGTACCTATGGCTGGGGAGGTTAAGTAGATGTCTCCTATGGTGTGAGAAGTTAAAGAAATGAGGTATGGTAGTGCTTTGGTTCCATATAATTTGAAAAGTGGAAGGAATAGGAGGGCGAAGATTATGAAGGAGTGGGTTGGTCCTCGGTGTTCTATTAGGTTTGGGATTAGTAGGTCGATGTCGGGAATTACGGAGAAAAGAAATAGGAGGGGGAGGTTTATGTTTGTGTTGATGAGTTTTGATGTGGCTTTTCCAGAGAGATATCCTAGAGCTAAGTGTCCGATTGAGTACGTTGTTTGTTTCTCCTCGTGCAGTGTAATTTTGCGGTATTAATGAATATGCGTGCACATATGACGTGAGAAGTGTTGTATAGGGCGAGAGGATTACAGCGAAAATGTTGTCTCAGAAGCGTGTTCTAGTTTTTCTTTTCATGTTTGGTTTGATATTGTTGGGAGTGGCTGTTTCGGCTTACTGGTATTACTTGCAACAGTGGGAGGAAACAAGGAATCTTTACCACGCTCATTTCAGAGACACTGCTTATTTGCTTATGATTTTAGGGGTGGCTTGTATCATTGCTTCGGTGGCGCTTTTTACTCAGATTCCTTCTGAATTATCCTCTCAGAATGTTTTGGTGGTTAAGAAATGTTCCTACTGTGGTGAAACGTTGATGGAAGATATGAAATTCTGTGCGTACTGTGGAAAAACCTTGAAAGAAAAATCTTGAAACTTCTAACGTAAAGTTACATTGTTTTTTGTGAACAGTCTTTCACATAGTGTCTATAGAATTACTTGCATTGGTCATGACGGTGGGTTAGCTGGAAAGACGAAGTTGAGGTTTCTTCTTTATTGCAAAGATGCATAGGGCTCCAGCCATGGCGAGAAAGACTGCTATTGTGCCGAATGGGACTTCTGGTACCGAGTTGAAGGATGTTGCCTTGATGTTTATGACATCTTCTAAGCCGGCTTTATCCCTTCCTGTGGAATCTTGAAAGAATGCTTGAACTCCCCAATCGCCAATCACATCTGGCGTTTTAGTGCTGTTTGCATAGCGTATGAGGGCAGTAGTGCCGTTGTTCCATTGTCCAGTAGTGCCATTGGTGTAAACTGGCACTGTTACTTCCCAACGTACGGTTTCATTTGGCATGTGCCACCTGAACGTTATGTTTACTACGTTGGGATCGAGCGTTCCTGCTGTTACTGTTACAGGTGTGCCTGGGGGAACAATGATTCCATGATAATTGGAAGTTATAGCGTAACCTGTTCCCAGGGTTGACCATGGAGCGTGGACAACAGTAACTGAAACAAAAAGACACATGATTGTTAACATCAACACTAACGCAAGCCTTCGTTTCATCTCAATCACTACTAGTTTTTTGTTGTGGCGACTTAAAAATGGGTATGGTAGATGCCTATAGAAAAATGTGTTCACATTTCTATGTTACGCGAAAACGAATGTACAGGGATGCGTGCATTCTAAGTTGGGTTAATTGCTCGTGATAACACTGTGACCATGAATGCCATTCCTAGCAGGAGAGCTACTAGTCGTAGACGTGACTTTTCAATTGCAAAGTTTCCAAGGCGCTCTGAGTATGATGATATAAGTTCTGAAGTTACGAGTAGGATGATGGCTGTGACGGCTATCCAAAGGCTTATGTCGGACACAGAGAGGGGGAATTGCATTTGCTAACCTTCGATTATTTGATACCAAACTTCACTTTTTTTGAGATCTGGAGAAGTTTCATTTTTCACGATAGCGATGTTTTTTCCAGTGGTTTTTGCAAGGGCGCAAGCAATGGCACTGATCAGTGGGCATCCTATGAGGTGAACGCTTTTCAATGCGCGATCTCTGGAGTACAGATCCTTGTAGATTGAATCAATTATCGTAATGTGGGCAGAGTTGTTTTCTGCTTCAATTTCTATTTCTCCAGCTAGTCCCAATTCGGTAACTTTGGGAAGGATGTTGTATAGGGTTTCAATGTCGATGTGTGAGAAATCAGTTCGCATTTCTTTTTCTAAGAGGCTCATTAGTCCGTAGCCTGGAGGGGAAATGCATATTCCTTTTGGATTTTTCACCAAGAATTCTTTTCTGGCCATTTCTTCTATGGTAGGCATCTTGGAAGTGCTTGTGGCTGAGATGAAGATAATCATTTCTTTCAGTCCTTTGAGATGTTCTGGAAGGTAAACGTCTTTTGGGTATGGAGGAACGTAGATGCCTTTTCCTTTGTAGTTGAGGTCTTCCAGCATCCTGTCGATGGTCTCATATGATGAGATTGCTGTCCAGTCCAACAAGCTACCTCTTACGAATCTTATAGGTCGGGTAAATAGGAACAGGGCTCCCCAGAAGGTTAGGCCGAGGCCTATGAATGCTAGGGTGGATGAAGAGGCTACTAACGACCCTACAAGAGATAGTGCTCCAGCAATGATAAGTGCAAATCCAATTTTGCCCGAAGGTATTTGTCTGGATTTCAGTAGCTCCTGTTTTAAAAGTTCGTTTTCACTTTGCACTCGCTGAAGCATCTCGAAGAGATGCTTGATGTTAGTATATTTGGAGTCTTCGCTTGTTTTTCTGCTTGTTGGCTTTTCTTCAGATTTTTTGGATGACATGAATTGTTCAACAGTTCCTTGTTGTTTATCTTGTATTTTAGGTCTTCCAAATTAATGTAGGCTGATCGTCCACGTTTATTACGTCTTTCTTAACTATGCCATAATTTTCTAGACGCTTCAGGATTTCAGTTAGTTCGTTTGGTCTAATTGCTTTCCCAATGTCTTCTTTTAGAGCAGAGATTATTGTTTCGAATGTGGCTTTGGTTGAGTTTTTGATGATTTGTAATACAATTTTCTCTTTTGGTGACGCATGGCTTTCGAAGATTCTGAGGTTGCTGTATTTTCTTCTCCGTTCTAAGGTGTATTTGGTTGCTCCCGTAAATGTTCCGAAAGCTATTGCTAACACGAGCATAGACTGTAGCATCGGAACTCCAAAAGAAACTAAAGATTGACTCTTCAATGGTTCCCAGTGTGTTGCAATTGATTGGGCAAAGGGCATCAATGTTTCTTCAAGTTTTCGATAGTTGTCTTGATTCAATGTGTTTATGATTAGACT
>CP070759.1:392457-396183 GCA_020348945.1 Candidatus Bathyarchaeota archaeon | reverse complement strand
TCCTTATAAAATTTTCTATGCTTTCTTTTAGGACGTTACCATTTTATGTAAAGAGAAAAACTTCACAATCTTTATGTTTTCCTAATACGATTAAAACCGTAGCACCTTCACGTGGCGATTAATCTGTCGTACATTTGTTTTATAATAGGCGGACGGAACCGATGACAGAGAAGCCTAAGCGAGTGTACGTTAGGAGCTTCGGTTGTCCCACAAACTTGGCTGATGGAGAATTTATGGCTGGTTGTCTGTCAGAAGCTGGCTATGAAGTTGTTGACAGAGTTGAGGATGCGGATGTGGTCATCTACAACACTTGCGGGGTGAAGACGCCTACTGAAAATCGGGTGATGAATATTTTGCGAAGAGTCCCGAGGGGTAAGAGGCTCATTGTAACCGGTTGCTTGCCTTTGATAAACGTTGAGAG
This sequence comes from Candidatus Bathyarchaeota archaeon, assembly GCA_020348945.1. GTDB lineage: Archaea > Thermoproteota > Bathyarchaeia > Bathyarchaeales > Bathyarchaeaceae. The sequence goes on along the minus strand of CP070759.1, from coordinate 395,762 downwards.
GATAAAAGACGAGGTTAAGTTTGACGGGGTGTTGGGACCAGCTCCCGGTTCTAAGATTGTTGAGATGGTGCACAAGGTGGGCTGTGGAGAAAAGGTTGTTGAGCTGGAAAAGAATTCTAAGCCGAGTCTTGGCCTTCCCAAAATCTCTGTAAACAGGGTTGTAGGAATTGTTCCGATCAATTACGGTTGTTTGGGTTCGTGTTCCTATTGCTGTGTCCTCTTTGCTAGAGGGCGTTTGAGAAGTTATCGAATTGAGGAGTTGGTTGAAAGAGTTAAACGAGATTTAGCTTCAGGCGTTAAGGAGGTTTGGCTTACCTCTCAGGACACGGCTTGTTACGGAAAGGACATCGCGACTAGTCTCGCGGATTTGCTGAAGAAAGTTTGCAGGATTGAAGGAGAATTTTTTGTCCGCGTTGGAATGATGACTCCTACCTATGCACTAGAGATTTTGAATGATCTAATTCAAGCTTACAAAGACGATAAAGTTTTCAAGTTTTTGCATTTGCCAGTTCAAAGTGGAGACGACGAAGTTTTGAAGCTTATGAATCGTTTCTATTCTGTGGAAGATTTTCGAAGGATTGTCAACGCTTTTAGAGAGGAAATTCCTGAAATAACTTTAGCCACGGATGTCATCTGTGGTTTTCCAGGTGAAAGCAGAGAAGCCTTCGAACAGACTGTAGAACTCATTAAGGAGGTTCAACCCGATGTTGTTAATATTTCAAAGTTTTTCCCGAGACCACACACACCAGCGGGAAAAATGAAGCCGTTGGTTCATCCTCGTGAGGTAAAGGAGAGAAGTAGAAGGCTGGCTGAACTTTCTAAGATGGTGTCGCTTGAGAGAAACAGAGCTTGGATGGGCTGGGAAGGAAGAATACTTGTTGATGAAGTGGGGAAGAAACCTTCTTCTTGGATGGGAAGGAACTTTGCTTACAAGCCGGTGGTGGTTAAGACTGGAGAGTTTTTGCTTGGAAAGTTTTTAGCTGTTCGAGTGGTAGAGGTGTTTCCAACGTATCTGGAAGCTGAAATCGTATGATGAAGTTTTCGGTTTCTTTGAGGTTTATGTCATTCTCTCCCGTAGACCCCTCCCTGTAGCCAGCCCCCATCTCTTTTTTAGCGCAAGCAAATTAGACAATGTTAAGAGGCATGTTGTTTCGTAAAAAATTATATTACAAAACCTTTTACAAAACCCAAAAAAGAGAGGTTTCATATGGATTGGATTCTTGTTGATTCTACCCATAAGAAAGATACAACGCTCTCGTTTCAGAGTGTGGCGTTTACTCTTCGCCAAACAAATAACCGCTATCTGTCACGTCCATTAAAACCACGATCTAACAACCATATTTTTGCAAAAGATTTTTCGCGCATGCATGCCTGAAAGTCACAATGGCCAATTACCTTTTCGGGGACTCCGTTAGTGACACTTAACGGCAAACCCTAAAAATAAATAAACCAGATAAGAAGGTGGAAGCCAAAGGTATTCCTTTGGAGGCGTGTCACCGTCTTAGCCTTAAGAGAAAGGCAGAAAGAGAACAAACAAGAAAAAAAGGAGTGATGTTAAATGTTAGATTCACTAAGTTTAATGCGAAGGAAAAGAATGAGGAAAACTACACTATTCGCCACCGCTTTGATCGCTTTCGTTGCACTTTTAGGTTTATATCCAGCGGTTTCAGCTCGTCCACCACCTCCAGGTGGCATCTACTACGGCTACGGAGAGACAACGGACGATATCGGTCAGGTGTTCAGGGTGTGGATCACTGTAGATACACGCTGGAACAAAATCACCGTGAGGTGGGAAGGTCATGCTGTCTCCGTGAAGTGGGGGTTCCCTGGGGGGCTTTTCGGTGTTGGAGTGAGTGTCTGGGACGATAAAGGCTACAGTGATGGAGAAACAGAAACAGGTAAATGGTACGGAACCACAACGTTCTTGGGCTACGGCAATTCTTATACGTGGGCGTATGCTAGGGTGTCTTGGAATTACGTTGGAGCCTTCTGGTTTTTCGCTATTCCATGCACAGCCGCAGTATACGTAGAGCGGTGAGAGATGAGAGTGAAAATCACTAAGGCGGACATAGCTATTCTAGGAACAATGGTAGGCGGCGTTCCTCTAGTCTATACAAAGATTCCCATAGTTCAGAGGGTGGGAGGCTTCCTCTTCACAGGGGCATTCATCATAGGCATGTACCGAATCTACAGGAAAGCGAAGGCTGAGAAGAAGGAAGTTTTCTTCCTTTAACCACTCTTTTTTCTGTTAATTTTCGTTAACGGAAACCAAGTAAGGCAGATGAGAAGATGGAAGCCAAAAGAATGACTCCCTAAGTGAAATAGATAGGCTGCAGACGCAAGTCAGAAATCTTACAGCATCAGATCTTCACTTCTTTGCATGCATGCATGTAAGTTTTTTATCTATGAATTTTAATTTAGTTTGTGATAAGTATTGAAGTCTCCAAACTTGGATAGGATTTGGGAAACATTCATTAAGATACCTTCTCAGACGACTCCCCAAGGCAGAATAATAAACTTGAGTGTCCTATACGATATTGTCAGATTCAAGATTTATCCTTTGACCACCCAACTAAAATGGTATTGCTTTCTCGTTCATATGAAAGGAAGCGGAGTACCAACAACCGAAGATGATAAAAATCCCTATTATCACATACGGTTTGAACCTGACAATAAAGAATACTTGGAATCACTTCCAGAATACTGCGTTATGACGAGAAAAGCGCCTTATGGTGGTATTAGGCGAATTTCAATAGGACGAGGAGTGTTCTTTGACACTTCTAGGCTGAGAATTGAAAAGATAGAGGAAGTATGGAGAATAATCGGAGAACAATCCGAATGGTTCATAAATACGTTAAACGCATTTAAGGAAAATCAAAGTGTTCCCCCAATACTCGTTGGTCAATTCCTTCACTATTTTGCAAATATGACCCAAATGCGTGTTGAATAACATGCGCGCATGCTTCTGTTGGTGTTCTACCTTCTAACTTTTTTTCGCAACCAACACAGCAACAATGCACACTAACGCCCAGAGAACAGAAGCGAGCATGAACCCACCAGAGAAAGACGATCCCTCTGCTTCCGCTCCCGCGCTACCAAAATAAAGCCACACCGTCATGTTCACCACGGGAATTGGGTCCCTAAGCGTTTTTTCTATTGGGTCCCAAAACTACTCTCCTTCTCTCAGTCTCACCACTGCTCTCTAAGAAAAACACTGTTCTTAACATCTATCCCAAAATATCTCATACACATTCCGAATAAAACCCCGCTCACATCCCCCACCCTATGACTGTCAATAAAAATTT
>CP070759.1:386243-392357 GCA_020348945.1 Candidatus Bathyarchaeota archaeon | reverse complement strand
TTTGTAGGGCTTCATAGGCTGCGTCTATTACTTCTTTTGGGATGTCGAATTTTATATAGAATGGTTTGGACATGAGCCTCATCCCTTATTTTGTGTGGAGTTTTATTCAAGTCCCGCTCTTAAGAATGTTTCGACTTTTGGATACTGTTAAGTTAATAAGTCTCATGTTGCAAACTGAGGCTCAGCGATCTTTCGACTGTCGCAAAACGAGGCTTAACGATTAATCTTTTATTTTCTCAATAGGGTAATAGACCAATGTCAAAGGTGAAGAATACGACAAATGTAGCAATTGAAGAACAGAGGAAACTTGGCAAATTCGAGACTCCAAAACACATAGCTAAATTTATTGTGAAATGGGCGATTAGAAAACGTGATGATCTGGTACTTGAGCCATGTGTTGGATCAGGCATTCTTTTTTTCGAGGCTATTCAACAGCTGAAACAATTCCATACCTCGGGTGACGCTTTAAAAAACGTTTACGGTGTAGACATAGATTCAGTCGCAGTTGAAAATGTAGGAAAAAAAATAGGGCCAGATCTAAGTGTAAACTCCAATGTTATTCACATGGATTTTTTGAGGACGATCCCAAACAAGGAACTTCCCTTAGTCGACGTTGTCATTTGCAATCCTCCGTATACAAGACATCAACACCTGGATCAGGACTACAAAAAAGAAATAGCCAAAAGCATAGAACAAAAGACTGGAATCGAGCTCTCAAGACAGTCAAGTATTTACGTCTACTTTTTGATACATGCTTCTCGGTTTTTGAAAGAGAAAGGTCGAATGGCGTTTATCTTGCCATCAAATTTTCTCAATGTGAATTATGGTGTTGCTGTAAAGAAATTTTTGGTTGATAAATTCAGGATTATTGCAATCATATTGTTCCCAGAAAAGAGATTGCTATTTCCCAACGCCATTACAACGACGTGTATTGTCTTCTTGGAAAAAAAGAAGAATAAGAAGAACGTTGTGAAGTTTTTAAAGCTTAACTCGATGGCAGATAATCAAAATCTATTGAGTGCAATTGAGAATCCAAGCTTGTTGATCCAGAAAAATTGGGCAACTGTGAACAAAATTCGTCAAGTTTCACTCGACCCAATGAAGAAGTGGAATCATTATTTTTATCCAGACATTGAAGACGTTAGAGGACTAGTTCCACTCAAGGTTGTTGCAAAAGTGAAGCGTGGAATTGCAACAGGTGCCAACGACTTTTTTACGCTGTCTGATGAGGAGGTGCAAAAGCTTGGAATCGAGCAAAGATTTTTGAAACCTGTTTTGGCAAGGGCAAGGAACGCCCCACTTCTGGATTTCACTAGTAAGGACTTTCAGAATTTAAGAGAGAATGGTAAGAAAGTCTGGCTCGTATCTTCTGACTTGGCAAAAGACAAACTTCGTGGCACAAATCTCTTGACGTATATTAAACAAGGGGAGATGGAGGAGTTACACCTCAGACATCTAACTAGATGCAGACGAATTTGGTATTCATCTGAAAAAAGAAGTCCATCTCCAATAATCTTAACTTATATGAGTAGAAAAAAACCGAGATTTATTTTCAACGAAGCAGGAATGCTTGTTCTTAATACATTTCACTTTGTTTATCCAGAAGGGAAAGCAATAAGGAATAGAGTGGAACTGAAAGCGCTGTTAGCCTACTTGAACTCGAATGAAGCTCTAAATCTTCTTAGAAGAGTTGGACGCGTTTATGGCGGGGGACTACTCAAGATTGAGCCTAGAGAACTTGAAAGACTTCCTATTATGGACTTTGTAAGGCTTGCAGATAGCAATACTGAAGCACTCGCCAATCTCTTTGAGCAACTATGTAAGTCCGTTAGAAAAGGAAGCGGTGAGCAGGAAATTCTAAAGGAAATAGATCGACTAGTTGGTTTGCTGAAGAAGAATTTAGAGACAAAAGGAAAAAAGGGGTTACGGCTTAGAACGTATTTCTCGTCCACTGAACAACAGGCACAACCTTTGTGACAACTTTTGGCGCTTCTGGGAACTCCAATCTGGCATGTGTAGACGGTTGGCCATGTGCTGTCATTAAGACTGGTTGCACATAATTGTAGATGAAATTCCAACTATGAGCATTCATAACTGCAATTTCGGGATCTTCATCACCTAACTTAATTTCGCTAGCGGCGTATATGTCGAAGGTGAATTGTTCTTCAAAGTGATCTTTTGCAAGATCTTTCAATGCTTTGCGATTTTCATCAGAGATGGCGAAGTGTCGTTTAAAAGAATGGCTGTAGCACCAGAGCATGTATAATGGGGGCTTGCCACGCTTTATATATATGAAGTGGGCAACTGGTCGTTTTACGGAGCGCATCCTAAACTGCGCTCTCAATTGTCTGATACTGAATACTGGTTCATCCAATATCGAGTATTTCTTCCAATAGTGGTTTCTTGTTTCACGTTGTCCGTTAATATATCCTACTTTGGGACCCCAATGATCCGTAAGAGAAACATGTTTTCCCTTGGAGCCGTAAGCCTCCATCTGGAACATGTGGCTAGGCGGTGAAAAGAGACATGACTGAACCAGACCATTAAGCTTGTGGGTTGATAGACCAACCCATACTTTTTGGACACCCCATGGACACAGTATTCTAGTCTTACCCTTTATGGCTTCTACATCGACCCAATCCTCTTCTATTTTTATAACCATTATCACCTCCCTCTCTTCCAATATCCGTGACTCTCCAAACCTTCCTCAAGAATCATCAAGACTGCTTCCTTAAGGAAAACTCTCTGAGAGTTTGCATAGGCTTCGAGAGCACTATACAACTTTGGTGGAAATTCTAACACCACTATCTGTGACCTCATCTGTTTCTTAACCATCTCTACAAGTTCTTTAGGTGAAAGCTCAGGATTTGTACTATCCAACACCGTTAAGCGTTCCACCTCATTCGCAGAAAACTTCTCCTTTTCCGTAAGCTTCGCCAACTCTGTATCTTTCAACCTTTTTATCGAGGGCAACTCCAAAGGAACTTCAACCGATGTCTCTAGTTGAGGGGGTTCTAATGCATTAGTTTCAATTGGGACTATGGCCTGCGGTTTAGTCTTTTTCCTCAGATGTTTCTTAAGTTTCTTTTCCGCTTTCTTCTCTCTCTTCCTCACTTCTTTGGCTCTTTTCAGCACTTTGTAAGCTTCTTCGACAGGCAATGTAACCTCGATGGTTTTAACTTGTTCTTTCACTTTTCTCACAAGAAGTCCAAGATCTGCTTCCGGATTGCTCTCAAAAAGTGTCACAAACCGTCTGACTTGATCCACTGTTAGTTTCTCCGAGACTATTTTCTCAGCTAGTTTCTCTTGAGTCTCAAAGGCATATTTGGAAATTTCCATCAGTTTCTGTGTGCCAAGCGCACGAACAAAATTGTCGACAATTTTGATCTTAGGTGATGTCGTTTCAGCTAGACGTATCCAACTTTTCACAGTTTCTACTTTTTTGCCTAGTTCCTCAGCAGCTTCTTCAATAGTTCGTCCGAAATTTTTCGTATGAGCCTTAATTCCACTAACTTTTTCAAAAACATTCAGGTCTTTACGGTTGATATTCTCAACAAGTCGTAACCTTGACGCCTCTTCATCAGTTATGTCCTCGCGGATAATTGCGGGCAGTTTCGAAATATTTGCACGAATCGCAGCTCTCACTCTTCTTTCTCCAACAACAAGCTCATACTTCACGCCTTTAGGTTTTACAATGATTGGCTCAATTATTCCGTCTTGCTTCAAACTTGCACTAAGTTCATCCAGCGATTCGTCTGCAAACGTCAGTCTCGGATTATCGGCTCTTAGCTCTATGTCCTCTAGGGAGACAGTTTTCATCTCCATCTTAGGCAATTGCCTCCTTTTCTATAGTTTGACTCAGTTTTTCTCTAAGTAATTGTTCGAGAAGTTCTCCAAGTGTTAAGCCTCTTTGAATGCAATAGATTTTAGCTTCTCGCCAAAGGTCATCGTCCACTTTTATGCTCGTGACCATTTTTGCCATACTACCACCAAACTTAGTAGTAAGTATGGTAGTATTTAAGTCTTTACTTTCGTCTTTTAGGTAGTAAAGCTTAAATACTGGTATTATTATGTGCTACTAGTAGTAAATACTACTGGAAGATCGGCAATGAACACAACTCAACCTCGTATAATGTGTGCATACGCAATTCTGGCCAAGGGAGATCATCCCAAGCCCTTGGGCAACGACACTTATCTGGTCAAAAGTCAGAATTAAAGTTTTGTGCCGTCTAACTATTAACAGATACTCTGCAAGCCTCAGAATGCAACTTAAGACTTATTAAAGCAACAGATCCCGACTTTTGGCTGTATTGTTGCTGTGGTTTTGTACGTCGCAAATATTGTGTATGGTGAAGTTCTTTGCGTTATTCTCTCCCTTAGATCTCTTCTCTTAGTGCAAGCAGTTTTTCTGAAAAAAATACTGTTTTCAACATACCTTTTCACTATATGATCCAGCTATGCTACGTCAGTCGCGGGGATTGGGTTAAGCTTTTTTTCTATTGGGTCCCAAAACTACTCTCCTTCTTATCCTAGAAAGGTGACGGAATGTGAAGTATCCTTTGAACAGTTGATTTTTAACTCATCGACAACCTAATATACAGCGAAGTCAATGGGTACGGCTCTGAAAGGAGCAGTGTAAGGACATGAAAATATCAGTTATTGGAGTAGGAGTTCAAGGGTCGGCGATTGTTTCAATTCTTGCAAAGACGCCAGATGTATCTGAAATTGTCTGTGCTGACATAAACTTGAACAGAACCAAGCGAGTTGTAGAGAACATTAAAAGCGATAAGGTGTCTGCTCAACGAGTTGACGCAAGCAACGTGAACGACCTGCTTAAGGTCATAAAGGGCTCGGATGCCGTGATAAACGCAACTCTCCCCAGATTCAACTTAAACGTAATGAATGCAGCGTTGAAAAGTGGTGCATATTACGTTGAACTAGCCACGGACTTTCCGGAAAACGCGTTACCTAAGGAATTGGCTCTTAGCAATGAGTGGGAGAAGGCTGGATTAACCGCTGTGATAAATCAGGCAGGCCCCTTCGTCATGAACGTGTTCGCGCGGTACGTCGCTGACCAGCTTGACCGCGTGGATGAAATACGCTTAAGATTTGGATGGAAAGAACCTCCAAACGAGGAGTTTGTTCCAACATGGTCTCCGGTATGGTGTCCTGAAATTGCGTTGCTGGAGTGGGCAAGCCAGCCAGCCATATACGAGAATGGAAAGTTTAAGAGGGTGCCTACTTTCTCGGGAGTTGAAGAGTATCCTTTCCCAGGTCCCGTAGGTTCTCAAACACTCTGTTTCATAGACTACGAGCCTGTTTGGACTTTACCCCGTTTCATAGGCAAGGGAATAAAATATGTGGACTGCAAGTTATCTCCAGACATAATGGCTGGAGCCCTCATCAAGATTGGCTTCGCGAGTGATGAGCCCGTTGAGGTTAGAGGCGTTAAGGTAGCTCCTAGAGATGTGCTCCTCGCTCTCACTCCTCCTCCGTCAGACGCGGATTACAGCCGTCAAAGGCTTCAATCTGAGGAGGATGTGTATGGATGTTATCTGGTGGAGGTTAAGGGTGAAAGGGCAGGTCAGAAACTTGTTCACACGGTTTACAGAACGTATAGTTCTCAGGAGACACAAAAAAGGCATGGGACTTTTTGGGCAGGTGTTGCTGTTCCAGCCGTGATCACAGCTACAATGCTCGCAAGAGGGGAAGTGAAGAGAAAAGGCGTGATACCCCCAGAAGGCCTAGAACCCAAACCCTTCATAGCCAAACTAGCTGAATGGGGAATGATCTTCCAAGAAAGTATCACAAAAGAGATACGCCCCACTTAAACATTTTTTCCAAAACCAAGAATACACCAGCAATAAATCAATGTGCGCACCAACCTACTGGATTTCAGGCGCACACGTCCACCGCGCCCCGCAACATATTGTATACACTGCTACCTCGGCCTTTCTCTTAAGGAGCATTAAATAGCCATCCGCGCATGAGCGCAGAGTATCTTTGCGTGTGTGAGTCAAAAACTCTGAAATACTAGAAAGAAAGGATGGTTATTGATGGAATTGAGGTGTATGATTTGAAGATTTCAGTTATTGGTGCAGGAGTTCAAGGTTC
>CP070759.1:383096-386143 GCA_020348945.1 Candidatus Bathyarchaeota archaeon | reverse complement strand
TGGGTAAGTCTCGGAGATTGAGATAACATTTATCACCTAAAATTTTGTCAGCCTTTGGGTTCACTGGATACACTCTGTATCCTGCTTCCCGTAGGTCTTTGTACACTTGGTAGCCGTATTTCTCGGAATCTCTGCTAGCTCCCACTACAGCAAATATGTTTCCCTTATTCAGAAATTTCTTGATTAATTCTTTATCCATTCCTTTCTTTCCTTTAACAGTTTCTCTGCTAAAGATGGTGTGTTATCTTCGGCTCTAACATTTGTCTAGGCATGGCGCCGACGATTCTGTCCACGAGTTTCCCATTTTTGAACACTAACAGCGTGGGGATGCTCATTGTCTGGTATTGCATGGCGACTTTCGGGTTCTCGTCCACGTTCAATTTTCCGAATAAGATTTTTCCAGCGTAGTCTTGTGCCAGTTCTTCTATGACAGGAGCAACCATGCGGCAGGGACCACACCATGGTGCCCAACAATCAACCACCACCAGAGGATGATTATGAATTGTTTCTTTAAACGTCTCATCAGTTACCTCGACTGGTTTACTCAAAGCCGATTTCTCCTGTTTTTTCCCATCTACACGCTTCATCATTTCTTGCAATTTTGCCCGTTTAATCTTTTCTAGTTCCTCGTCCTCGTTCCTCATCCAGACACCTCGTAGCATTTTAGCATTTTCCAACATATATCTTGCGCACAACTAGTTCCATAAACCTCACGTTATCGACCTTTCGGCTTACCTATACGTGCGCGCAAAACACTAATACATAAACAACGTCAAATAGATGCTGTTACACGTTGCAACGGTTGGTGTGTCATGTCAACTTTAAAGAGGGACAAATGGAGCAGACAATACGGCGACTGGTTCCGCAGCGTTCTGATAGACGCAGGCATAATGGACTACCGATATCCCATTAAGGGTTGCGGGGTTTGGATGCCCTACGGGTTCAAGGTTCGAAAAAACGTTTTCGAAATTTTACGCGACTTGCTTGACTCTACTGGACACGACGAAACGTTGTTCCCTCTTCTGATTCCGGAAACATCGTTAGCTAAAGAGGCTGCCCATGTGGGAAGCTTCGAGGAAGAATGTTTCTGGGTTACCAGAGGCGGCTTGACCCCTCTTAAGGTAAAGTACGCTTTGAGACCAACAAGCGAAACCGTTATAGCTCCTATGCTGAAACTTTGGATACGGTCTCATGCAGATTTGCCGATAAAACTCTATCAGATTGTAAGCATGTTTCGATACGAAACAAAAGCCACCCGTCCTCTTATAAGAATGCGAGAGGTAGCCTCCTTCAAAGAAGCTCACACATCCCACGCCACACCAGAAGACGCTGAGGCACAGGTGAAGGAGGCAGTGAAAATCTACAAGAAATTCTTTAACGAGGTAGGTGTTCCTTATTGCATTTCGCGGAGACCAGACTGGGACAAGTTTGCAGGAGCTGTTTACACGTTATCCTTCGACATGATATGTCCAGACGGCAGAACTCTTCAAATCGGAACTGTGCACAATTTGGGTCAAAACTTCTCCAAGGCCTTCGACATCACCTATGAAACTGAAAAGGGAACACAAGAGCAGATTTGGCAGACATGCTACGGAATATCGGGAAGAGCCATAGCCGCCGTCTTGAGCATCCACGGCGACGACCATGGAGTTGTGCTGCCACCAAACGTCGCACCTATCCAAGTTGTGGTTATTCCCATTCCATACAAGAAGAAGGAGAAACAAATCAACAAGACCTGCGAAGGCATTGTTGCAACACTGAAGAAAGCAGGTCTTAGAGTTGAGTTAGACCAGCGAACTGATATGAGACCAGGGCCCAAATTTTATTATTGGGAGTTGCGAGGCATCCCAATACGCATTGAAGTGGGGCCAAAAGACGTGGAAAACAAGGAGGCAACTGTTGTTCGACGGGACACTTTGGAGAAACAAACTTGCAAATTGAACGAGCTGGGAGCAGCTGTTCAGAATCTCATAGAGAAAATGACGCAAGACATGCAGCAGAAAGCTTGGCAGTGGATGAAAGTTCGGACCCACAGAGTTGACAGTTTGGAGGAAGCGAGACAACTGGTGAAGAAGAGGGCGGGAATCGTTGAGGTTTTGTGGTGCAACCGCACAGAGTGTGGCCACAAGTTGGAAGAAGCGGTGGAAGCCCGCGTGCTAGGAGTTCCCGTAGACATCGAAGAGAAGGTGAAGGGAAAATGCGTAGTTTGTGAGCGAAAGGCGGAACATGTGGTGAGGGCTGCAATAGCTTATTGAGACTTAGAGTAGCAGTTTGACGGCGTCTTTTCCTTTCATTCCAACTTTTATTCCCTTGTCTTTAGCTCCAGACGTAGCCGCCTTGACCTCAGCCTCGAGGACATCGTCAAAGTTTCTAACCCCACTCACCATGGCAGCAGTCACGTTCAGTTTTTCAGCCGTTTCCATGTTAAGGAAGCCGCACATCAAGAACCCTGTTCTTCCTATAATCATCACAAGGGGAGGAGAGTCAGGTAAGTCCACTTTCAAGCCTGTTGCGGTTTCGTCGCCTATCCTTAAAGGAACTGATTGAATCATGTCAGTCCATCCATTTATCCCTTTTACAAAAGGGATACTGTTAAATCTGATGCCTCAGCGCGCAGTTGGGATTATGAGCTTTTTGAAGGTCCTCCAGAAAAGAAAGAACAACTTTATCGTGATAGATCTCCAGTCACTCATATCTCCAAAATCAGAGCGTCCGTCTTAATAACATGCGGTCGACATGACTCTCGATGCCCGATTCAACCAGTAGAAAAGTTTGTGAAAAAACTTGAAGAGATACACCATCCTCACGAGTTCAAGGTAGAAGAATAAGAAGGACATGGGTTTGCAAGAGTGGAAGCCCAAATACGAGAAGTAACAACTGGAATAGAATTTCTTAGGAAAACACTAAGCGTGGGCAATAGGATGAGATAGTTTCATCTATTCCAGAAGTTTGTTTACTGACTTGACAGAATGTAAGAGGTCCATTCCCTTTTGGGTTGTTCTATACATTATTGATTTTTGTTTCTTCCGCTTAGTTGTTACATTTTC
>CP070759.1:380253-382996 GCA_020348945.1 Candidatus Bathyarchaeota archaeon | reverse complement strand
TCTACGTCTCTACATGCTTCGTTGATTCTACCGCAGTTTCTTTGCTCGAGGCAATGGCCTGTAAACTAGCGCCTGTAGTCACGGATATTCCGGGGAACCGAGAATGGGTAATAGACGGTGTAAACGGTTTGCTGTTCCCTCCACGAAACAAAGCAGTTTTAGCTGAAAAAATAATCTATCTCGCTGAAAACCAAAAATTGAGAGATGTCTTCGGTAGAAGGTGCGTTGACATAGTGAAAAAACGCGCAACATGGAAACATTGCGTTTCGAAAATGCAAGCTATATATGAAACGTTACTTAAAAGGTGAAACTCCAACTCTTTGAATTGCGATTAACATCTCAGAGACCTAGAAGGGTTCTGTATTTTTTGCCTGTATGGAAAGGTTTAGAATATCTCTTTGTTCCAACAACACCGATCTATGGATCGAAGTCCAGAAAGTCAAAGCTTACTTTCTTCAAAAATTTGCTACTAGTTTATTTAGGGGCTATTGTGAGCGAGCTATGAATAGTCACAATACTTATGGTATTAACAATGGCGAATGCAATTATGTAGAGAGATAATATGAAGTTTCTGTATTGTGCCCTCTGATTTATGAAGGGCAGTCTCGACAGGAAGGTGTTCATTCCATCTATCATTGCGGGAATGACAGCAGGCCACATGAGGAAAGAAAATCTTAATGACATTGCTGGCCAGATGAGTGAACTTGGAAAAAGAAACAACATAATTGGCCACAAATCTTTTTTTCTTTTACTAAAAATGAACCCAAGCAGAGTGAACGCTACGTAAATTAAAGTGGGCAATGTCCACATCCAGAAATTAATGGCCATAAAATAGGATTTTGGTGCTGGAACCCTAGTGACATAGGCTAATGTAAAACTAGTTGCATAAGCCACGAGGCCCCACCTCCCTGGTGGAGCTATTTGTTGGGATACGGAGTATTTATACGCGAAAATGCTGATGTCAAAACCAAGCAGATGCAAATACAGAACCTCCGTAGCGCCAACTAGGAGTGCTGCCAACAAAAACTCAATAAACCCTTTTCTCTTTATTAATCGCCTCGAAAACATGAACAACAATGCAAAGAGAATAGATTCTCTAAATAAAATTCCGACACTGCAAATAAGCGCGTCTAAGAAATATGTTTTGGATGAAACTACTTGTGTGCGTTCTCTTTTGAGAGTGAGGTAAACTGTCAGTCCGATGAAGAAGAAACCCGCTGAGTCAGTTAAAACTGCTGCTCCAGTCAGCAAGAGAACTGGGGCAGTGGTGTACGACAGGGCTACTGCGGTGGCGAGGTTTTTTTCTTCTAAAACTAGTTGACCAATTTTGTAGGCAATTATGGTTCCGCTTATCCAAAAAAAACCGCTGATCAGCCCAAAACTTAGATATATGTTGTTGAAAACTAAAGTTAATGCTGAGGCGAGAAAGGGCACCATTGGCCTCATAACAACATGAGGGCCGATGTATCCTCCTTTTCCAAGGAAGAAGAGAGCAAAATTGAGATATTGATATGAATCGCCATAAATCATGCGCCCAATATTCAAAAACACTTCGATAAGAGTTACACATAATATTAAGAGAAAAATCAGATTTACCCGGAGCGTTACTAAGAAGTGTTCTCTGAGATTCTTTCGCGCGCGCGCACTTTTGGTCTTTATTTTCTCTATCAACCTTTTTCTCAATCTTATTTCTCCGCAGGTAAGGTTTCTTTGACTGCGCACTTTACGACATAACGCAAGGTATACAAGAGACGAAACTTAAAATAGCTTTTTCCCGATGTTACTAGTACAATATGGGATAGTTTAGTGATGTAACGATGAAAACCAGATCTAGATTCAACAAAATAGAACAGCGGATAGCTAGCGATGAAAAACTGCTTTTCACAATGATCTCTTACGTTGTCATTCTCACAATCTTCATAAATCTCAGTGGTTTTCAATCTCCAGCACTAGGTCTGCTAGCATCTGTAATTTACTTCTTGATAAACGGAATTTTTTTGGGACACGCCTTTTTTGGGAAAGAAGCCGCTTTCTTCCGGTTAATGTTTGGGACTCTGCTGCTTATTATGCTCTTAGGATTCGTTGGCTGGCTCGCCGTAATCATTTACAACCTTGATGTCATAAGATCCACTTTGGTTCTCTTAATCACAGCCACACTTTCTTCTCTGTTAAACAAAAGGGTGAAAAACAAGTATGGAACCTAGCAAACAAGGATTCATCAAACTTCTACGCGTTAGTGAGATTCTTTACTTATTTCTAGTTGTCCTCTCGTTCTACTTGCTCCTTTTATCTCGCACTGGAGAAGCCCGCACCGTGTGGGAAGTTTTGCATCCCGCCTTCATTCCTACGGTATTTGTTGCCACTTCTCTTTTACTCTCAATCCTTTTGGCTTCTGAGAAAGTAGCATACAAATTACTGTTCACAATTGTTCACTCTATTCTTATCCATTCCCTTTTCTCCATTATCTTTCCAGCAGGTGATCTTAGCGGACAACAAATGGATTTGGGCAGAATCAGACTTGTTTATGACAACGCTGTTCTTCACGGGTGGCCTCCATATCCTATAGAGTCTATTGTGTACCGTATCTATCAAGGGTTTAGGGGAATAAATCTTCAAGCTGTGTTAAGCGTGGTTCTTGCTCGAATGTTCAGCATAGACCTTCTTTGGATTCATTTGTCTCTCGTGCCAGTTCTGTGGGGAGTCTTCACGCCCATCGTTGCTTTCTTGACTACGAAAACTCTTG
>CP070759.1:376460-380153 GCA_020348945.1 Candidatus Bathyarchaeota archaeon | reverse complement strand
TGACTCCGTATCCTTGGACAAGCTGGGGGGCTCCAATGTTGGCTATGAGGAAGGCCGTTGGAGCCTTCTGTCTAGCCACCTTAAAGGTGCGTTCCAACTTAGGATTATCTATGGCCGCTCGTTGACTTCCCACCCCCATTCCCAGTCCTAGTTCCTCCACTGCCTGAGCGATGGCGGCGTTGATTTTCGTGGTTTGTGTGGCGCCTCCGGTCATGGCTCCTACAATGAGGGGTGCAGAAAGCTTGTGGTTCAAAACAGAAGTTGACAGACTAATCTTGTCTCTTTTAATCTCTGGTAACGCCCGATGCACGAAGGAAACGTCCTCAAATCCCGTGGTTTTTCGCTTGGCTTGAACATCCTGTTCAAGGCAGATTTTAATGTGGCTTAATTTTCTCTCCTCAGTTTGATCAGGCAACTGTTTCACCTCTTTCAATCACCGTTCCAACAACCGTTTCACTTTTAAGAGCTTTGTAAACGTTACTGGGTTTCGCGGCGTTTACAAGAATTACTTGAATTTCCTTTTCAACAGCAGGCATTAACTCGAGCACCTTTCCAAGCATACCTCCAGTCACGTCGGTTACTCTGGCCTCCCCAATCTTGTGTTGCATTTTCCTCAACTCTTGCAGGGTGATGTGTTGAATAAGTTGCGCTTTGGAATCTGGTTTTGGGTCAGAGGTGTACA
Organism: Candidatus Bathyarchaeota archaeon; assembly: GCA_020348945.1. Lineage (GTDB taxonomy): Archaea > Thermoproteota > Bathyarchaeia > Bathyarchaeales > Bathyarchaeaceae. Next base: position 379,471 of record CP070759.1, on the reverse strand, counting down.
GTCCTTCAACATCTATGCCAATTATGATGCGTTCTGCTTCGAGCCGTGTTGCGAGTGAGGAAACTAGCTGGTCGCCGGACAATATGGCGAATCCCGTGTCCGAGTCGAGGACAGCGTCTCCGTATAGAACTGGCACAAACCTTAGTTCGAGTAGTTTTCTTATTGGTTTTTCCTCCATTACATTGATTCGACCTTGCTTCGTGATGGTGCAGGAGGACGGTTGAATTGTCACCGCTGGAATATTATGCTGTATTAGAGCGTCCACAACTAACTTGTTCAACGTGGTCATTGCTTGACGGGTTTCTGAAAAACCCATTATCTGCGACTGATCTCTGTAGCCCCCTCCTATTGCGTATTTTTTTGCGAGGGGGTGACCGAACGAGCCGCCCCCGTGAACGAGAACAAGAGGTGAAACGTTAGCTCTCGAAATTTCGCTTGCTAACCGCTCTATTGCTGGCAAGTTGGGAGTCAATGGTTTTTCCTTGTTTGTTATCACGGAACCTCCGAGCTTCAGAACAGTTGGCTTAACGCTCAACTTTCACACCATCGCTGGTTTTTCTTGTAATAAAAGTCTGGAACAGATTATCGGAACTCCCTACTTCTTTATTTTAACAACATCATTTTCTAAGCGAACCAGGTCTCCTGTTTTTATTTTCGAAATATCAATTTTATCAACACAGGGTATTTCTGAGATTATGGCGCCAACAGCGACTACAGTTTCACAATCGCTGTTTATAATTCCAGCAGGAGCTGTACCCTTCTTTTTCATTCTATAAAGAGTGTAAGACCCAACTGTTGATCCTTTGCCGTTTGGGAAAACTAGTATTTTTTCTTTCACTTTCTTTCCTTGCAGTTCATGTCCTTTCTCTATTATCTCGCTGGTGTTCGGGTCTACTCCACCGTAAAATGAAATTGGCTGTGTGGTGATTAAGGCTTCTCCTTCTGCAACTCCTTTTGAGATGATTCTTCCTTTTAACTCCATTTTCCTTTCACCGCAGCTTCTATGCATTCTTCTAAACTTGCCAGTTTCGTCTTCATATCGTTATGTCTTGAGTAATAGCATCCTTTTGCAGAGGTTGTTGCAACCGATCTGAATCTTCCTTTCAGCGGAGCCACTGCCATGCAAGTGTCGCAAGCGAATTTTCCTCCAGCTTTTTCAATTGTTGCCGTGTAACTTCTTTTGTCAGCAAGTTGTTTCATCGGTCTTGAAGTTGCAACCCAGAATTCAGTGTTTGGAGATATTCTCTTGTCTTTCAACAGTTTTGCTATTTTAGCGATTTCTTTAATGGACGAGTGAGGACAACCTATGCAGACGAAATCGATGACTTCAACATCATCGTTAATGCTTTCGTACGCTTCTTTTATGTCCCTATCTTCAACGGTGACTTTCTCTTTTGGAGGTTGATGTTTTTCAGATCCAGGAGTTATGCCTTTCATGTAAAATATTGGTTTTGAACCGTAAGTCACCACTGAGGCACAGAACGATTTCAACTCGTCCAAGTCCGCGGCTTCTATGCCTGTTATGTATGGAATTTTATTTTGCGCTTTTTTGCCAATGCTATAACCTAGGGCTCCCCAGTCTGAGAATTTTTTCAGTTTAGCTTTCACGTCTACATGCGTGTCTGGCCCTCTGTTCTCTTCCAGATGAAGTCCGTAGTATGGTGTTTTGCCAACGAAGGCTGCTGCAAGAGCTGATGGGCCTCCTTCCCTGTTTGTTTTTGCTCCGATAACTGAGTTGGCGAAGGTAACTGCGGAGGATTCGGACCAAGCGATGTGTTCTCCATATCTTGGCAGGTTACCTATCAGGTAAGGTGTGCATGTGCAAGAGATGATTATGCCCATTTTCCTGAAGGCGTCTATGACTAGGTTTTGTTTTTTTGCGAATTCTTCGGAGATTCCAAGTTTTCTCCAATCTTCCAAATCCATTCCTGCGGGGTTCAAAGTTGTAAGTACTTTGACTTTTCCATCTTTTGCTAGGTTGTTTAGAAATTCTAGGCCGGCGTCTCCGAGGTTATGGTATGATACGCCTGCCACTTGAACAGAGCCTACTTTTATGAGTTTTTCAGCGCCGTAAATGTTTCCTAAGGCAGCGAGTATTTCCATGGATTTTTTTGCCGTGTAGCCTTCTTCTCCATTCAGCATTCTTTGTTCTTCTTTTGTGAGGTACATGTGATCACAAGTATTTGTTTACGTCAACTTTTCTGTATTGCTCTTTTTTAAAGCCTTTACCTGTTCCTTTCAATGGAATCGTTGCGTCTAATCCCATCTTGCATGTTCTCGCTTTTTTTCCTTCAGTTAAATCTCCAGATGGATCAAGAGAAGATCCTCTTTGGTTTGGCAGGATAACAGCATCTTTGTCTGCTTGAAATCTCGTTGCAATGGCCCATTCAACATCATTTTGGTCATAGATGTTTATGTCGTCATCCACGATAACGCAGTGTTTCAGTGATCTGTGGCCTTCAAAGGCTGCTTTAATCGCTTTCTTTCCATCATCTGGATTCTGTTTCTTTATTTGCACTACAGCGTGGAGCCAACTGCAGCCACCGGGTGTTATGTAAACGTCTTTGCATTCGCAGACTTTGTTCACTTCGGTAAAGATTGTTGGTTCTTTGGGCATTCCCATCAGGAACTTGTGTTCGTTTCTTCCAGCAAGTATGGTTTGGTAGATTGGTTTTTCTCTGTGGGTTATGCAGTTGATTTCTATTACTGGTTGCTGTCTTACTCTGTCAACGATTCCTGTTAGGTCTAAGAAGGGTCCTTCTGGTGCTTTTTCTTTTGTTATCTTTCCCTCTAATACAATTTCGCAGTTTCTCGGAACCTCAACGTCGATGGTTTTGCACTTCACCAGTTCTGTTTTTTCTAGTGCATTGGCCATTCCTAGTTCGTCAACGCCTTTTGGCAGAGATGTGGCTGCAGCGAGAAGAACAGCGGTTGAGTTGCCTATGCACATTGCTATGTCGAGTTCGCCGCCAGACTTTTTGAGAGCGGTGTCTGTTCCTCTTTCTTCAACG
>CP070759.1:372906-376360 GCA_020348945.1 Candidatus Bathyarchaeota archaeon | reverse complement strand
AGGTGTTAAATTGGTGGAGGAGACGGTGTTTCTTCAGCTGTTGGTGATTGAGGTGGCTGCTTCTGTCCTTTCCTTCTTGAGATAACAACTTCAACTGTAGCGACAACAACAGCTCCTATGATAGCTAACACTATTAAACAGCCGATCTCAGTTCAAGGAATGGTTGCAGAGGTTGGAGCAAAGTAGACGGTGTACACAGGGTCATGTTCTATTCTGTAACCACTGTAGTTTGAATATGAAATCATGAATAAGTAGTCTGCTCGCGTCATGTTGGTTATGCTCTCTTTTGCCCTCTGGAAAAGCTGAGGATACATGTGCACCAGAATTAAAGGCACGTATTGCGCAAATTTCCTGTGAAAGTCGAAGAGATCACGGTTTCTTGCGTAACCACCAATCTTAGCTGTTCGGGTGACAGCGTCGTAAGTGTCCGGCGTACTTTCAGTAAGGTCTTCTGTGTAGTTGAAGAGATTGTAAGTTTCTTTAACGCCAAAGGAAGCATTGAATATCTTTTCACCGTCGTCTGCGTAGGTCGAGATTGAAGAATTACTGACTAAAACTTCATTGTCTGTAACGTTCTGTCCACCGGATGAAATGCAGTAAGTATTGCGGTCAAGCATAATTGAGGTTTGAAAGCTAACAATGCTCATTTTCACGTCATGTGTGTCAAGATGGTCATAAACTGTTTCGTCAGATATTTTAGCACCATACCGATAACATCCAGTGCTGTTGAAGTGATTGTACAAAGGAACTATGAACCACCCGTAGAAAGCCCATAAATCGCGTATCCGACCTATAACATAGTCTTGGGTTATGGTTGCTTCATGGGTGTCTGGGTCTATCGATAGGGTGTAGTTGAAGGTTAACTCGTCGTAGGTTGCCAGTCCCCACGGTCTGTTTGTGTCAGTTTCAGTTTCTCCTGCAATATGCGCTGTTATCCAAAGAGCTGTCAAATTAGTGTATTTCATGCCCCACTTCCAAGTTAATCCATCCTCAGAAGAAGTCAGCGGGAAGACCTGAGAGTTACTGTTGAAGGCAGGTAGACTGGCGTTTGGAAATATCTGCTGGAGGTTAAGGCCAAGACTGAAGGAAGCCCAAAGAGTGTCGTTTCTGTCAGGCGAGTCTGGATAAACTGAATTTACACTGTCGTTAAACGCCATCAGCATTAAGAATGAGGATGCGACTACCGCGTCTCTGCTGTTGGTCGCGGTTTTATAGCGTAGTAACATGGTTTTGGGTTATGGTTGCCTTATGTGTGTCTGGGTCTATCGAAAGGGTGTAGTTGAAGGTTAACTCGTCATAGGTTGCCAACCCCCACGGTCTGCTTGTATCCGTTTCATTTTCTTCTGTAATGTGTGTCGTTACCCAAAGAGCTGTCAAGTTGGTGTATTTCATGCCCCACTTCCAAGTTAGTCCATCTTCAGAAGACGTCAATGGAAAAACCTCAGATTTGCTGTTGAACGCAGGAAAACTGGCGTTTGGAAATATTTGTTGTAGATTAACACCAAAGCTGAAAGAGGCCCAAAGAGTGTCGTTTCTGTCAGGTGAATCTGGATAAATTGATTTTGCAGTATCGTTGAATCCCATCAACATTAAGAATGAGGATGCAACTAACGCGTCTCTGCTGTTGTTATCAGTCTTATAATGCAATAGAATGGTCTGCATAGGAATTGTTAGGTAAACTTGATTTGCCAAACTTATGTTACGCAATCCTGCATATAACATTTGTAAGCCCATTTTGTTAACGTAGGTCATGTAAACATTAGCGTGCCAATAATTCTGCGGTTTCGGCAACCCATTAAGCAGAGCCCATGCTCTTGCATATTCAAAGTAGTCAACGGTTTTTGCAAAACTTTCCTCTTGAAAATCTGTCTTCAGCAAATCATCTGCTGAGGCAGGAGTCACAGAAAGTGTGGTCAATAGACAAGCAACAAGAATAAACACCTGCAAAACTTTATTTTTCATCATTTCGGATCACGATGCCTTTCCAAAAAAGTAACTCTAAATTTAAAAGCGTTCTGAACCACAAATAAAGAGTAAAAATCCATGCGCGCGTAGAATGCCCAGATAAATTCTAATAAAAACATTTAATTTCAGTCTCGAGAGAGATGACCCGACGCACAACCAATAAGAGGGAAAACAAACGTTTGCTGTTGGCCACTTAGCTTTAGGATACATAACTGGGAAAGCAACATCTAAACTTCTAAATGTTAACGCCAACATCCCTCTATTGTTCGTAGCCTCTATCATCGCTGACATTGACCTGTTGATGCCAAGTCTCCTTGAACATCGAGGACCAACCCATTCCATCATTTTGTTCTTAGCAATAGCTTTTCCCTCTATTCTTGTGTGGAAAAAACAAGCCATCCCGTACTTAGCAGCTTTTGCTTCACACCCGTTTTTAGGGGACTACTTGACAGCAAGTGCAGCTGAAGGCCTACAACTCTTCTTTCCATTAAGCTCAACCTGGTTCTCAGGAGGCTCCGAAGCAGCACTCCTTACATACGCTTATTTAGAACTAGCTCTTTTCATCGCATTCTTGACGTTGATGCTGACGACAAGAGACATAATGACACTGATTAAACACCATTCATCCAACCTGCTGCTTGCAATACCAATCTCAACGGCTTTGCTCCCTGTTTTCCTGCGATTTCCCCTTCCAGTACGCCCAATACTCATTATCCCCCACCTCATCCTGCTCATTCTCCTCGCACTTCCCATTTTCATAGACCTTAAACATTTCATATATCGTCAACATATCTTCTAGCAATTTTCTGGAAACACAGTCACACAAGTACAAAACTGCGTTTTCTTATCAGTCATCAAACAGTCGGTTTGCAATTCTGCAGTCAACAGATCGATTATGAGGATAAACTCTCGATATCACGTATTATTCTAAACACTAGGTATCGCCAGTCGCTGGAACCTTTTTTGTAAACCAGCAGAATTACCAGACGATATTAAATGTGAGCGCGCGCAAATATAAAAGGGGTCAAAATTGTATTGGTGATTACAATTTTCTCATGTCAAACAACCGGATTATCTTTTATTTTTTAAATTTGGGTTACACAAGATAACGTCTCATAGTTGCGTCGTATTCGTTTCTGTATACTTAAACTTATTAAGAAGGTTCAAAAAGAAAGAAATGTAATTTTGTGTAGGGAAAAAGAATTGGTAGCTCAAGTGTGTAGTTCCATTCGTAAGAGCTTCTTAAAAGTTGTCAGTAGGCTTACCATAAGCTTACGTAGCGTAGCTTTTCCGCGCCTCGAAAGGAAAAGGAGTCTAGTCATGATGTTGGTGGCAGTTGCACTCGTAGTAAGCTTAATTCCTGCCCTTGTGACTTTCACGTCAATTATCTATCCAACAGTCGTGGGCAGTGGAGGAACAGTGGACCTTCCTGTTGGTGTTGGGTTTGGCAGTGGAGGAACGGGGACCCTTCCCCTTGGTGTTGGGTTTT
>CP070759.1:356162-372806 GCA_020348945.1 Candidatus Bathyarchaeota archaeon | reverse complement strand
TATGTGTAGAGTCAGAGCACAGCGCTCTAACTGCATGTGTAGCCGCTTCAGCCACTGGAGCGAGAACTTTCACTGCGTCAGCGTCTGCTGGCCTAGCGTTGATGCATGAAATTCTGTACGTAACGTCAGGTTGCCGAGCGCCAGTTGTAATGGCAATAGCGAACCGAGCTTTATCTGCCCCCATCAACATACACTGTGACCACGCAGACAGCATGGTAGAACGAGACGCAAGTTGGATACAAATCTACGTTGAAAATTCACAAGAAACATACGACTCTGTTATACAAGCGTTCAAAATAGCCGAGGACCCAGACATACTCTTACCCGTCATGGTAATGCTAGACGCGTTCTTTCTTAGCCACACGCTGGAAAGGATCAATGTGTTACCAGATGAAAACGTTCGTAAATTCGTTGGAACACGAAAAATACCCCTCGTAAGAGGGCACGAAGGCAAACTGGTGCCGTTTATGCTGAACCCGGAAAACCCCGTAACCATGGGTCCGTTGGCCCTATACGATTACTATTTTGAACACAAAAGACAACAGGAAGCAGCGATGCAAAGAGCCCTACAAAAAATTAAACAGGTACATGATGAATACGGGGAGATAAGTGGACGCACATATGGAAACGGACTCACCGATCCCTATCAACTGGAAGACGCTGAGATAGCGACTATATGCGTGGGATCAACAGCTGGAACAACTAAAGTAGTTGTAGATCAACTTCGCGCCAAAGGAGTGAAGGCTGGGTTACTCCGCCTACGCACCTACAGACCGTTCCCGTTACAAGACATAACAAAAGCGCTGGAAAACGTGAAAGCCCTAGCGGTTATGGACAGAAGCCACAGCTTCGGAGCCCACGGAGGACCAATATTCCACGAAATCCGCCATACCCTCTACGACGCCCAAACACATCCACAAGTAGTCAACTATATTTACGGATTAGGAGGAAGAGACATGCCGCAAACCCTCATACACGAAATTTACAGAGACTTACAAAAAATTGTCAAGACAAAACGGGTTGAAAAACCCGTGCAGTTCATAGGAGTGAGAGAATAATGAAATCAGCATGGAAATTCACAACAAAGGACCTCGCAAAAAAGCCCGAGCTTCTAATGCCTGGACACCGAGCGTGCGCAGGATGCGGACCAGCCGTTGCGTATCGGCAGATACTGAAGGCTGCCCGAGGACCAATAATAGCAACAAACGCAACAGGGTGTATGGAGGTTATCACAACAATCTACCCCTACACTGCATGGAAAATTCCCTACATTCACACGGCTTTCGAAAACGTGGCTGCCAACGCATCTGGAATCGAAACGGCTCTAAAGGTTATGAAGAGGAAGGGGCGGATCGAACAAGATCACACTGATGTAATAGCCTTCGCGGGAGACGGAGGCACCTACGACATTGGTCTACAAGCCTTGTCAGGGGCAGCTGAAAGGGGACACGACTTCCTTTTCGTCCTTTACGACAACGAGGCATACATGAACACAGGCATACAAAGGAGCGGTGGCACACCTCACGGTGCTTGGACCACTACTTCTCCTGCTGGTCGTGTGATCCCAGGTAAGCTTGAATACAAGAAGCCTATTGCAGACATCATGGTGGCTCATGGCATTCCGTACGTGGCTACAGCCTCGCTCGCTTACTGGCGAGATTTAATTACAAAGGCTCGGAAGGGCTTGGAGGTTGAGGGTCCTGCTTTCTTACATGCACTTGCGCCTTGTCCACGTGGCTGGCGTTATGACACAAGTAAAACAGTTGAGATTGCACGCTTAGCAGTAAAAACTTGTGTTTTTCCGTTGTGGGAGGTTGTTGACGGTGAATATTCTTTGTCGGCTCCCAGTAAGGTTATCGCTTTAAATCCTGAGCGCAAGAAGCCTGTTGAGGAATATTTGAAAGTTCAGGGTCGCTTTCGACACTTGTTTAAACCCGAGTTCGAGCACGTTATCAAAGAGATTGAGCATATGATCAACAAGCGCTGGAGTCTGCTACTCAAGAAGTGCGGTATGGCGTAGATTCTAAAGAAGCACAAGCAGAGCTACTAAAAGAACACCAGTTGCTGAGAACAATGAAAAAGCTAGCTTCTTGGCTTCCCTGGCTGTTTTTTCAGCTAGAAGACTTAACGTTCCTATCTGTTTCTCTCCAATAACTTTTACATCAGAAATGGTCTCTGTGCGCCACGAAACCTCCGCAAACTCCAAATTGCCCAACGCATTCATCGCAGCTTGCCGAACATAGCTAATCAGTTTTGCGTTGTCCATAGCCGCTCCAACTGGATGATAACCGCGCTCCGTTAGCACAATGCCGTTCACCGAATGGGTGTCCGTGGTTAGAACCTCACCATCAGCGATGCCGACCTCTCGAAGGGCAGACAAGATTTCCTCTCGCAGGCCAGAAATCATGTTGTTTCCATCAATGGTTACGTAAGCTGTTGTCTGGCCGCCAACCTTAATTGTAAGTATGGTTATGCCTCCGAGCCCCATGCCCTCTTTAAGACCAAACTCTTCAGGAACGATCTTTGAGGTTCCTATTTTAAAGGGAACACGCTCACAGCTCAACGCCTCTCCTAGGCTGCTAAACGCAGTTTTTCTTAGAGGCTCCAGCGCTTCTTTGAGATTAAAGGAGCCATCTACGCTGTTGTGGGCGTCAATTACAATTGCAGAGGACAAGCCTCTCTTCTTAGCTTCGCTGTCAATGGTGAACGCTAACTCTTGGGGCAGGTCTTCCATGGTTTCAGGTGAGAGGGTTAACGTGAAGAGCGCGCAGTCTCCAAAAACTTGGCAGCTTGCACTCGCCCCGTTTTCGCTAGTTCGCACTAGAGGGGTAGCCTCAGAAGAGAAAGGAGAGAAGTCAACAGAGTCGAGAGTTTTTTTCACAACTCTTTCACTTTGAAGTTGAGACGAGAGATCAAGCTCGTGTCCAGCCAACCCGTGGGGGACAGAAATCACACACTGCAGTTTGTTTTCCAACGCGTCTTGAATCGTGTAGGGAAGGAGGCTACTTCCAACATTTCTGAAAGGGCCTGAGTGAAGTGCTGGAACAACCATCACCGCTTTAATCTTTTCACCCGTTGTTCTGAAAGCCAGCATAGAAAGCTTTACGTCTCGTTCGCATCCGAGCCTGTCAAGGAAAACTTCAAGAGGCGCGTTTAAGTTCTCTGTCCAGTTGGCCATAAACGCCTTAAAGAGGGAAAGAGAATCTATTCCAAGATTTCTTTTGCCAACGCGGTTCACAAGAAACGTGAAAAGGGAAATCGCCAGCACAGGAATGAGGATGAAAATAGCGGATAGGAGAAAGAAATCTGCACTCAGACCGTCTATGACAGAGCCCATGAAGAATAGGGAAATAGTGCACACCGCGGGTTGCAGGATAGATGAGATGAAAACTCCTTTGCGGTCCGCAAATGATGTTGTGGAGAAAACCAGCAAACGAAGAATGAGGACAACAGAAAAGCCCAAGAGAAAGAGTTTAATCCAGACAATGGTGTTTCCGAGGAAGATGCTGATGAGGCTTCCGAGAAGGATTAAACCAAACCACATCAGACAGGAGAAGAGGGATAGAGCAGAGCAACGTCTCAAGTTGAAAACTGGGTCGCTTTTCATGAAGCCATGGTAGATTATCAGGTCTGCTAGCGAAGTGACAGAAAAGAAGGCTGTTCCGAAAATCAATCCTAAAGCCAATCCAGAAGATGTAGGTTGTAACGGAAAAATTGTCAGCATTCCGCAGAATACGCATAAAATGCAGAGCCAAATTATAATTTTCTTGTGGGAGGGAAGCGTAAAGAGGGATGAATAACGTTCAACCATCCCGCTAATGTGCCCGTCTAGCGAATCGTTGGAAATCAACTTGGGCGCTCACTTCCTAGTAAGATTTCTTCAATGCTACAGTTCAAAAAGGTTGAGGTTGCGAAGGATGGTCATGTGGACTAAAAAGTCAAAAACATGGCAAAAATGTTACTGGAGCTGTGGAAAATATACATGAAGGGAGAGATGTGGAAATTTTGTCAGAGAATTACAAGACACGAGAGGCGAGAAGACGACGTTTACCTCATTTTTGGGAGATTTGAAGGGAAAAGGTGCGATTATTTCGTATAAAAGGAGAAAAGGGAACTCAAATGTGCGGAAGGCGAACAGTGAGGAGTAAGATAAAGTTTTATCTTTGATTGTTGTAGAGATTTTTGTGGATAAACTGTGTCCGAAAACCGCTTGCCGCCAACTGTTTTTCAAATGCTTGAACGAAACGTAGGACGAAAAATAATAGCGATTTTAGATCCTTCTTATGGGTTTGAAGGTACGTTGGTTGCTGTTACACATAACCCACCTGGAATGTGGCTCTCCGATGCTGATGCAATAATACTGCGGGCTACGATAGCGCAGCCGATACCTCATGTTGTGGGTAAGGAAGATAGAAGCGAAGTGTTTATTCATTTGAATTCGGTTCAGCGCATTGAAGTTTTACATAAGAGTGAATAAAACGTCGGCGATTTCAAAAACGGTCTCTTATAGGATAACTTCTATGTTAAAGCTTATAGAATCGGTAGTTTACCTAGGGAATACAGTTGTGCGAGGACACAAGCAAGTATTAATCCTACTGCAAAGACTATGACGAGTTCAGGTCTTATCCTTACGCCTTGAGTTTCCTCTTCGAAAAAGCGGAGTAAACCTGCGCTTGCTGCGGGCATTGGAGAGCCTCCTTCGCGTTTTTTTTGTCGTCTACTCTTGCTTTTACTCATGGTGACTTCTCCGGGACTTTATAGGAGGAGGGTTTCTTTAATTAATGTTGCGTTGTTTGTCTCTTTCTAGACTCTCCCCATACCTCTTTTTCCTTTCTTTTTGACGCAAGCAGTTCTTCAGAGAAAATATTGTTTTCAACATTTCACCTTTATTAGAACCCATATGTGAAAGGTAGCATGTGGGAACAATGCTTATCCGTGAGTTTCAGGATTTGATGCGGCGGATTTATTTTCACCGGGATTCCAAGAGGGGAGCAACTGGAACGTTTAACTGGCTCGTGGAAGAGATTGAAGAGTTGGAGGTGGCTATAAAGGAGGGGGATAGAAAAGCCTTAGAAGAGGAGTTTGCCGATGTTCTCGCTTGGTTGGCTTCTCTGGCAAACGTTGTTAACATAGACTTAGAAGATGCAGCAATGAAGAAGTACGATAATAAGTGTCCCAAATGCCGTAAAATGCCATGTAATTGTTCCTTTTAGAGCATTTTCTTTAGTATCCCCGTAGAACTGTCTCAAATAACAATATCACAAGACTTCTAACAACAAGCGACAAGCCTATGAAAACGACGAGTCCGCCGAGAAAGGGGAACCACTCGATGTTTCCAGCTGACAAAATGGTCAAAAAGTAACTGGCACCTAGCCAAAAGACTGTTCCTGAAAGTGTTCCAGCTTTTCTCTTCAAGGAATCTCCAAGATAAATCCTTAAAATCAGAATTGGGATTTGGAACAGTCCATACGCAATGCAGAACTGTGCAACCGCTGTGTAAAACACTGGATGATTTGATGTGGGAGTTGGGAGAAACACGTTAGGATACACATCCACAAGCTCAAAATCATTGAAAAAAGCAGCAATCTCACTGCCAAGGTTTGGGGTAATTATGAAAATCATGCCTATGATGATAAGGAAAGATCCGAAGGAAGCGAAGCCAAGAATATCCAACTCTTTTAAGCGCCTTTCATTCAAGCTCATCAACCACACCACGATTGAAGGAGAGACCTGTAAGCACATAGTTGTTTTTTCTCTTTTTTAAAATGCTCGCTGGTCTCTGGGGAGTTCAAACGAAAAGGTAATCAGCAAAATTGGCGAATATGGTAAACGACTGAGCGAGATGGCGTGTATGAAAGTTCTGTTCGTAGAGCCGCCCAAAGATTACTGGTTTGTCATGGGAGAATATCTTCCGCCTCCATATGGAATTCTTCAACTTGCAGCATTCCTTGAAAGCAAAAACAAAGATGTAGAGATAATGGTTTTAGACTGTCAAGCTCAGGATCTAGACTGGAAAGCATTAGAAAAATGCGTTGAATCCTTTGACCCTGATGTTGTGGCTTCTAGCGCCCTCGCCACCTGCAATACTTATGTTGCTGTTAGAACTCTGGAAACGGCGAAAAAAGTTAATCCAGATGTTTTAACAATTGCTGGGGGACAGCACTTTACTGCCACAGCTAAAGAAAGTTTGGAAACGTATCCAGAAGTCGACGTGATTATTCGTGGGGAAGGGGAACAAACATTTGTGGAATTAGTCAAAGCGGCAAGTAAAAAATCATCTTTTTCGCGAATAAAAGGCATCTCTACCAGACATAACGGAAAAATCATACACAATTCTCCACAGCCTCTAATTGAAAACTTAGATGATCTGCCTTTCCCTGGATACCATTTTATCAAGGATATTCTTCATAAATACCATTTCACCGCAATGGCAGGCCCCAAAACTAGGTATGCCTTAGTCGAAGGGTCAAGGGGCTGCTTACATCGCTGTACATTTTGCAGCCAATGGAGGCATTGGGAAGGTAAATGGAGGAGTAAATCACCGAAGCGAATCGCAGACGAATTTGAGTTTTGTTACGAAAATTATGGTAGTAGATTTCTCTGGTTAACGGACGACAATTTCGGCTTAGGCAGATGTGCTGAAAAGTTGAGTGAAGAAATCATTAAAAGAGGAATTTCAGACGACATTATGTGGTTTATGCAGGTTAGATGCGATAACGTTAGTAAACATCGCGACGTTTTGCCTAAGATGCGAAAAGCTGGTCTCCGCTGGGTGCTTTTAGGTGTGGAAAGCCACAGCCAATCCACTCTTCAAAAATTCAACAAAAAAACAAAACCCGAGGACGCCAAAGGAGCGATGAAGTTGCTGCATGAGAACGACATATTCGCTCAAGCAATGTTAATTATTGGAGAACGCAAAGACACCGCTGAATCAATAGCGAGGTTAAGAGAGTTTGTAAACGAATTGGACCCAGATTTAGCAATTTTTGCCATTCTCACCCCGTTTCCAGGAACTGAAGTTTTCGAGGAGGCTAAACGAAATGGATGGATCGAAGATTTCAATTGGGCGCATTATGATATGGTTCACGCTGTCATGCCCACAGAGACTCTGTCAAGAGAAGAGGTTCAAAGAGAACTTTACAAATGTTACCGAAGCTTCTTCGGCTCATGGAGAAGAAGATTTCAAGGAATTTTCTCTACAAACGAACTAAAAAGAAGGACCTACAGATACATGGCTACGCAGGGCATAATAAAACAACTTAAAAATCTGTTTTGAGCCACGATTAATCATGCCCGAGAAACTGTCTCGCGTTTCCAACATAACATATTTAGTCACCGTGTCACTTCTCGGATTGTTTCTTGCAGGAATGCTCACAGTTTACCCGCCCAAAGTACACGAGAATCTTCTTTGGCGAAAACCACTAATTGGTTCAATCTTCGGATTAATCTGTACCTTTGGAATTCTAGCAGTTTTTTCCCCAACAAAGTGCTCGAGAATTTTTGATTTCAGAAAAAAGAAACCCAGTCGCCCATACTCTAGCAAGTTTGTTTCTCACGGAACTTCCTCCATCCTGCAAGGGCATCACCCTGATTGCGAAAACTTCGCTGCCCACGTGTTCCGAGTAGGTGACAAAACGTTTTGTGCCGCATGCACAGGATTGCTTTTGGGAGGGATTTTAGCTCTTTTTGGAACCCTTCTGTATTTTTTCAGTAACTGGCGTGTTGAGCAGAACAGTTTCTTGCTGGCTTGGGTGGGAGTATTAGGAGTTGGTATTGGTTTGTTCCAGTTTAAATTCAGAAATCTTGTCCGTTTGTTTTCGAACACTTTTTTCGTTTTGGGAACCTTTTTCATCTTGGTTGGAGCTGATAAACTGGTTCACAGCGTGACGGTGGACCTGTTTTTGGTTGCTTTAATTCTTTTTTGGCTTTTTACGCGAATACAGCTTTCGCAGTGGGATCATGAAAGAATTTGCTACACTTGCAAAGTTGCCGCCTGTGAAATTGCAGATAGGAAAAAGAGAATAGATTAGGGTTTTTCGTATGTGCACGCAAAAAAAGAGAGGGTGCGGTTATTATCTACGGCTGTAGCCGTAAAGGGCTCCAGCAACTATCAGTATCCCAAAGACGATTAATACGAGGGGCCACACATATCTTCCAATATCTATTCCAGCAAGCCAAGAGAATCCTGCAAGTATTATTATCATGCCGATAATCAGCCCTATGATTGCGCCGCCGTGGGGAAGTCCAAAACATTCATCTTCCGCGCGCCTTCCAAATTGTTCTCCCCATTCCTCTGCACGTCTTCCAAACTCTTCACCCCATTCCTTCGCACGTCTTTCCACCTTTTTCTCCTGTGGAGCCCCTAAGGATGCCCCACACTTACTGCAGTATTGAACATCTTCTTCATTTTTGGTGCCACATTTAGTGCAATAAACCATTCATTCTCCCTCCTACATTCGATTACTTTCTACTCAGCGAAATGTCTTCATAAGACTTTTGGTAGAACGAAAGTCAAGAAACATCGCATCACTTCAGACATATCGAGCTAATCACTGTTCTTGAGAAGAACCCTACTCATTCCCACCACTCGGGTCCTTTCTCCCTTTTGACACGCCTGCTAACAGAAGCACCGCACTTTTGGCAGAAGTTTGCATCCTCTTTTAATTCAGTTCCACACTTCCAGCAGTAAGGCATTCTTTCACCCCTAGAAATGCTTCTTCAGCGCCTTAAAAATAATTCCATAATTTGCCCTTCAAGAACGGATATTCGTTAATCTTTGCTGTCCGGCGCCAGTTAACATCCACAAATATGGCCTATTGCCCTTCCGCAAGAGTATGTTCTCAGCCTCTAGAAGATGGAGATGATGAAGAACCACTCCGTAGCTTAGTCCAGTTTTTTGCGCGACGGATTTGGCGTTTGACGCTCTTTTCTCAAGGAGCAAAACTATTCGTGTCCTGACCATCAACCCGGGTCGAACATTCCTCTTTAGAGACAAGAAAGCCTTTGGATGATACGTTTCCTTTACCATTTCTCTTCAGAACAAATTCTACGTTCCCACTGAAAAAGTTAATCACTGTTTCTAGGCATCCACAAAATCTGTGAGACTGATCTGCCTAGGCTTTTTACCCTCAAACAGAGAGGTTATTTCCTCCTTCACCAGCAAAAGCCGTTGATTATAATACTCTGAAAGCCCGTACTTCCGCACAAGCTGGTGAGCTGCATCCAAATATTTTTCGATTCCACCCCGATACACTGTAAGGGTTAAAGTGCCTCCGCATTCTGGACACTTGCCCAGAAGAGGAAGTCGCCTGAACTTCCTGTTACAGGTTTTGCATCGAAAGTGTTGTGTCGTAAATGCCCGTAGATTTCCCATTATGTCACGGATGAAATGGGTCGTCAGAACTTTCTTCGCCACCTTCTCGACGTCCACCGCCGTAATCTTCTCTGCCAACTCGAGTTGACTGTTCAACTTATCGATCATCCGCGTCAGTTTCTTGTACATGCTCTCGCGATTGCCCATGTTCATGTCGAAAACGGGAACAGTGTAGCCGAAGCCTTGAAACTGCGCCTCAGTGTTTAGTCGATGCCCAATAATGTCAATGAGTTCACAGACCCTTTGAGGCTCCGTTTTCTGCCAAGTCTTTTCATAAAAGGCCCAAGGGTACACCGTTGCAACATCCACATCGTGAGCTTGACGCTGAACCTCCTTAGGGTTCACCACAGGAATGATTAGAAGAGGTGCATCCATTATCCCACCTATCTGTGCGGGCAAGTAAGCCTTCGAAAAGTTCAGAAGAGTGTCTAAAGCCAGCATCAACGTGTCCTCATCTCCATCACAGTCCCGGCGTTTAGCTGAGTGCCACAAGGGGTGAGCATAGCATACGTTCAGACTGGTGAAGCCGATGATTCTGCCAAGAATGCCAACCGAGGTGTGAGGTGCCAAACCCACGATGATTTGCCCAACCAAGTCTTCAACACGCTTGACATTATAGTAGGGGGGAAGCCCATACACCTTCTCTAAGAGATCATCCAAGAAGTTAGCCACATGAACGAAATATGTCGCGCATTTTCTTGGAACAACCACATCCTGTACCTTCAACTCACACATTTGATCAGGACTGGTCAACGGGTTTCCAGCGTAGTCATGAGGATATCCCAGCTCTCGAAGCCTTTCCACAGAAACACCGACCTCTCTAGCCTTGAAATGTGTAAGCGGAGCGTTCGTAGCGTCAAACCGTATTGTTCCATCCTTGAAAACAGACAGGTCATGTCTCGCACGCAACAGACCTTTCTCAACAATCTCAGCTGTTTTTGTTTCATTCGTCAAGCCCTTCACACCTTTCACAAGGGTGGGAAAAGGAAGGCTGAGCCTTTCACAAGCCGCAGTCATCAACTTTTTCAGATTAACAGATTGCTCCTCATAACCCACCGCAGGAACTTTGCACACTGGACAGAGCCCTCCATTCAAAATCCTCCTACATTGGGGACACGACTTCTCAACAACGGTTTCTGCAGCACACTCTGGACACTTTATTTTAGCGGTTAACGCTTTGCAGTTAGGACAGCGACGTTTAATAATATCCACCTTGATCACAGCTTTTTTGGAAGCTTCCACAAGGTTTCGTTTAGAGCCACCGTCTAGCCCAACTGGAAAGAGGACGTGAACGATGGGTCTCATCTCTCTCCTCTTCGCCTTTTCTGGGCGCCCCATCCTAGCACCGATGAACGTTGGAGCTTTTGCTCTGACATTGATGCCTGTCAACCCTTCAACAATCTTTAGAACAGGCTTTGCACGTGATATTCTAGCTTTCGGAACATGCAACCCAAGACAGAAAGCGAAGACATGTGCCTCATCACCCTCTATCCTAACTTTTCTTTCAACAACCCTATGCGATATGCAAATCCTTTCCAGCAATTCCTTTACCGATTTGTCCATTGCTCCAGTAATTTCCTTAACAAAATTATCCTCAACTCGGACCTGAGACTTGAAGAGCCACGACCGTAATTTATGAAACTCCTCAGCAGAGATGCTGGACCAGAAATACGTGAAGAAAGGATGAAGAGGCACTTGAAGCGCTGAAGCCAAAGCTATCGCTTCTTTGACAGTAGGCCTGTTTTTAAACGGGTCGGTTAAAACTGCTTCAAGGCGAGAAACGGAAACTTTTGCGGCCGTCGCAGCTTTCTCTACACTCCCATTAAAATCTCGTTGAATGACCCTGCGAAATTCCTCACGCCACCACTCTTCAGTCAGACCAGACGGAAGAAGAGGCTTGTTGGTATACAAAAAGTCGCCAAACCCCACAAGGATGTCTCCGAGAAACAGAATTTTAGCAATTAAGTTTTTTATCCGCCCAAAATTTTCCATTGAAACGCGAACCACTGAACCATCTTTCAATCGCACAATTGGAGGCTCTATGGAGTCCACGGGAAGAACAACCCCCGACTTTCCTGGTCCTTCGATGCGCAATTGAGTGCCAGCGGCTAGGAAGTTATTAAGAACCATCATGGTTGCTGGGTGGATGCCCACTGCTGCTAAACCCGTGTTTCTGGCTCTTCCGTAGCGAAGCCTGAATCCTCCGCGTCTGGACGGAAATGAAAATATGGGGCGGCCTGCAATGATGTCTTCCATGAATCCAGCTGTCTTTTTCTTCTTGATTTCCCTGATTCTCTTCAGCCAATCCCAACCTTCAATTCCCAGCTTTTCCACAATCGTCCATACTTTTGCGGAACGCCCTACAACTCCATCGTTCACAACGCGAAGAGCCCCGCCCCGTATCCTATTAGTTTCAATGCGGGGTAGGTTGCGGTAGGATGAAACCTCGACTGGATCAGATTGTGTACCAGTAACCTCTACGGGAATAAACTGGAGAGAATTCCTTAACTCTTCATCGGAGATGTGATATTGAAACCTAGCGACGGCTCTCTCAAACAACCGAATCTCCTCAATGAAACGGTTGATCTCATCCTCAGTGGGTTTGTAACGGTCCAACCCAAGCAAACGACGAATAAAGTCTCCAACCACCAAGGTTAGGGCTTGTTCTGTGCCTCCAGCAGAACGCACTGGACCAGCAAAGTAAATGGCAAGATAACGGGTACGATCAGGGTTATACTTGATGGTTACTTGAGACACTCCCTGCAAAGGAGCAGCAGTGATGCCTTCAGTTAATATGGCTAGAGCAGTTCTTACCGCCTGCTCAGCTGCCTCCCGTGCATCCATGTGTCCAAACTTTCCGTAAACGATTTCTTCAGCTATCTTGAAAGCAAGTTCCTCTCGCGGTAGTTTCTCGCTCAAGTCTCGTATGCTCTCAGCTACGCTTGGGGGACCAACCATACTCTCAACAAGCTCGGCTAGACCCTTGGCCACCTCGGGTTCAGGTTTCAAAGCAGGATCCAATCCTTTTTCTCTAGCCTTTCTCGCAACCTCGTATACGCTTTCAAGCTGTTTTTCTAAAGCCGATGTATATTGCTGATATTCTCTGTTCATCTTGACGCCCAAAAGCATCTCCTTCAGTACAGTCTCATAAGGCGAATATTGAATCTTTTTAACACAAATGGATAAACAACGGAGCTACTCTCTATGAATCCGACACAAAAAGACAATAGACCACTTCTCTCTAGGTCGCCCAGTAGCTTTCTGATAAGCGCCCCCAGCCGTTTGCCCCCGCTTTTCGACACAGCTCTTGCATCTGCTATGTCTCCGATCAGAAGGACCGTCACATTGAGCGCAATTCAGAAGCAAAACCTCACCCAAACCTCTAAGGGTCGTCCACGCATACTCTCGCTCATCGTACTGCGGCTCAAAATCCGGCCAAACATCATAGAGGTCGGGGCGCCCAAGAGTTTTTTTAAAAGCGTCAAAATAGTGCTCAAACGCTGTCATCACGTGCTCCTCCAAGTTTTGCACAGTCCACCAGTTCCCCAATCAAATCTCTCACTCTTCCACTTTCCTCTACAACAGTTCCAGTGACAATTATGTCCGCTCCAGCGTCCACCGCCTCCCTCACCTGATGGCTGGTTCTTATTCCTCCTCCCACAATGAGGGGAACGTTGACAAACTCCTTCACTGTTTTTATCATGTCGTTTGTTGGAGGTTGTTTAGCTCCTGATCCAGCTTCTAAGTACACGAAACGCATGCCAAAGTACTGAGCTGCCAACGCGTGGGCAGCAGCAAGTTCAGGTTTGTTGTACGGAATTGGACAGGCCCGTCCCACGACGCTAACCGCGCTACTTTCTCCAACGATTATGTAGCCGAGGGGGATGACTTCTAGGTCAAACTTTTTGATTAAGGGAGCCCCCCAAACCTGGGCCCCAGCAATGAAGTAGGGATCTGAGGAGTTGAGGAGAGACATGAACCATATGGCGTCGGCGTGTCTGCATATGCCAGTGATATTGTTGGGAAAGAGAATCACAGGGATCTTTACTGCTTTCTTTATCGCTTTCACTACGTCATCCAAGTGGGAAGTCGAAGTGAGAGTGGATCCGCCAACCATGATGGCTGCAGTGTTGCAAGTTTCAACTTCACGAGCTGTTTTGGACGCAGATTGAGGAGTTACTTTCTCAGGGTCAAGGAGGGTAATGTGAATAGTCCCGCCTTCTTGAATCTTATCTAGAAGGTACTTCTCCACTTTACCTATCATGTGCAGGCCTCGCTAGGTAACGGTTTCTCTAGAATAAAATTTGTCGGTGAATTGACAGTAGATGTCAATCTCTTGAAGAACTGGTCTGATGGTTAGCTCCTCTGTCAAACCGCAACCTCCGCACCTAACCGTGGCCCGTCCTTCATCTTTCAACATCTCAACTCTGATGGCTTCTTTTCCGCATTTTGGACACAGGAAAACTTTAGGCAATCGTTTCTTAGGAATCCGAACAGTTTTTCTTCGCCTTCTACCCATATCTAATCCTCTGTCACTAATTTTTTACACGAGCAGTTCTGTCAATGTTCAAGTATATTATCATCGCTTAAATATTTGACTTAATGCTGGAACAGCAAGGCAAAGAAAGAGCACAATCAACTTTACTTTGCGTTCTTTTTCACAATCAGATTGGAGTATGTCTGTCAATTAGACCTTTACACTTTTTATTCTGACCCTCACAAAATATGAGTTATAAAAGAGAACGTCCTAAGTAGTGCAAGGTGGTCAAGTTGAGGTTAACAAGTGATGTTTTAAAACTGAAT
The DNA here is from genome assembly GCA_020348945.1 of Candidatus Bathyarchaeota archaeon. Lineage (GTDB taxonomy): Archaea > Thermoproteota > Bathyarchaeia > Bathyarchaeales > Bathyarchaeaceae. Next base: position 358,630 of record CP070759.1, on the reverse strand, counting down.
TTGTCATCAGTCGAAGCTAGAATTAAACGGTTCATCAGAGATTATGTAAAAAAATGTGGGGCCAACGGGGTTGTTTTAGGAATGTCGGGTGGAGTGGACAGTAGCACAATCGCCGCTGTAGCTGCTCTAGCCTTAGGCGGTGACGCTGTGTTGGGTATCGCGTTGCCCGAAGAGGAGATGTACAATGTCACGGATGTGCAACACGCGAAACGGGTTGTTAGAAAGTTTGGTTTTAAACTGGAAAACATAGACATATCACCAATCTTAAGATTGTACTTCCAATCCCTTCCAGTTTATGATGCAACTGATAAGCTCAGTAAGGGCAACTTGAAGGCGAGAACCCGCATGACCTGCCTTTACTATTACGCTAACCGGCTCAATAAACTGGTTTGCGGTAGCTCAGACAAGTCGGAAACCATGATAGGCTACTTTACAAAGTGGGGAGATGTTGCTGCAGACATCTCACCCCTCATGGATCTCTACAAAACTCAAATTAGACAACTGGCCCATCATATAGGCGTTCCCAAAGAAATAGTTACAAAACCTTCAACCCCCGCCCTCTGGCCAGGACACGTAGCCGAGGAGGAACTAGGCATCAAATACGAGACCCTTGATTTAATTCTATTCGGTCTAGAACATTTCATGACCCCTGAAGACATCGCTGAGCAGTTGAATCTACCAGTAAAACTTGTTGCAGAAGTGAAAAAGCGGTGGCTAGCCAACGAACACAAACGACGACTACCCTTAACGGTGAAACTCGGATACAGAACCGTGGGATTCGACTTTAGGCTTCCCTACTCGCTACGCTAAGCTTTTCTAATCATCCAGCAAAATATGAATACGAGGGATTTCAGTTGTTGAAGGAAATTAACGTGGCTCTCGCCCAGATAGACTGTAAGGTTGGAGACAAAGAGCACAACCTAACTGTGATGGAGAGAAACAGCAGACAAGCAAAACAGGAAAATGCAAATCTCATTATCTTCCCAGAACTCGCGTTAACTGGTTACATGTGTCGAGACCTCGTTTATGAATTGGCAGAACCTGTTCCAGAAGGACCGTCTATTCGTCGCTTGGAGGAAGTGACAAAGAAGGAAGACATACATGTGATTTTCGGAATGCTGGAGCAAAGCGAGAAAGCACGCGCCGCACTCTACAACACAGCTGTTCTAGTGGGCCCAAACGGGTTCATTGGAAAGTATCGAAAGACACATCTGCCAACCCACAGCGTCTTTGAGGAAAAACGGTATTTCAGACCCGGATACCAAGCACCAGTCTTTGAAACCAACATTGGAACATTAGGATTAATCATCTGTTACGACGTGTTCTTCCCAGAAATAACCCGCCTACTAAGGCTGAAAGGCTCACAACTGATAATCTGCATATCAGCTTCACCAGCGGTGCGACGTGAATTCTTTGAGACGCTCACCGTTGCTAGAGCCATTGAAAACACAGCCTATCTGGTCTACGTAAACCTCGTCGGAGTGGAAGACGGATTACAGTTCTGGGGAGGAAGCAGAATAGTTGCTCCAAACGGCAAACTCATATCACAAGCCAAGCATGACGAAGAAGACTTGGTGATAGAGAAAATAGACTACACAGACTTAGAAAGAACAGAAACCTTCGTTCCTACTCTCCGCGATTTGAGACCGGAACTTTTCGATCTTCTAAAGGAACAAGCAGAAAACCTGTGAGGCATCCCCCGTGAAAAAAATCAGAGTAATTCGAAACGAGGACGTAAGTCGAGTGCTGATGGGAGTGCCCGAGGGCCACAAACACCTGAGAATCTGCCTAGAACTTAAAAACGCATGCACCCTCGTTTTTCAAGAAGCCACCGTTGCAAACATCCTACGAGCATACACTACAATAAAAACACACCCAAGCTTTCGAGCCATAGAACTCAAAATGGAAACCTTAACAGCGGACCAACTGAAAGAAGGTTACGCAACGCATCAACTTCTTGAAATTCCTAAAAAAGACGAGAAAATTGAGAAGGATCTAAGCGAATTCCTAAAGCAAATTCTTACCTAACCAGCGATCTCGACGTCATCACACGTGATTCTCCCGTAAACCGTCGAATCACAACGAAATCACACTCCACCGCGAACTCAACAATCACATGTCATTCTATGACCTCACACGTGATCTGCTTGTGATCACGCGTGATCAGGCACCACAACCTTGAAGATCACCTCCTTACAGATCTTGGCTAACTGCCACTGAGGCGTGAGCGGTGAGGGACAAGACGAAATTGAAAAGACCGGATGACGCAGGGAGCGCTTCGCAGTTTCAGGTCTTTCAAAAACTCAATTGAATGTTTCCTAGTGTAAAAAATTTTACGTTTGTATAGAAATTCTTATAGAAAAGAAAACCGTAAGGTTTTTCTACATGTATACAAAATTGTATTCTTTGACGATGACTTTCTGGTGAGCAGATTGCGCTTGAAAAATAACGTCCAAAAATGGCTGATA
>CP070759.1:344612-356062 GCA_020348945.1 Candidatus Bathyarchaeota archaeon | reverse complement strand
GACCGCCATTGCAAGGAAATTAACAAAACCTATGATTCCTAAGGCCACGCCAGTTCCGCCTAGAGCTTGAACGTAATACTGAAAGTTTGGAGTAGGCATTTCCATAGCTAGATCTATTAATATCCAACTCACCACAAGTAATCGATAGTTCCCTGTAATGACCGAGAACTCTCGCCTAAGAACATCTACCAACCCCATGAGCCCCACGCTTGCCTTGAACTCCATGAACACTTGCAAATATAAGGCTTCGCGGGTACACATATTTTATTGAAAGAACATTTAGAAAAGAGGTGTTTGCAGAGAACTTCAGCCTAAGTCGTTACCTAAATAAGAATATACGTCATTAAAAATAGCAGGCAACCAAGAAATGCAGAAAAACATCATCGTAGGTATAGATTTAGCAGGAGTAGCGAAAAATCCAACTGGATGGGCCCTGTTGAAAAACAAAGCAATCTTCACCAGCCACCTATACCATGATGAAGAGATTTTAAAACGCTCCACGGATTGCAGGCCCAACATCATTGCAGTAGACGCTCCCTTAAGCTTGCCCAAAAAAAGCACCATGAGAAAAGCGGACAGAGAAATGCACAAACGAGGGTATCCTGTTTTCCCACCGTGCTTCCCAGCCATGGAAAAATTAACCCTAAGAGCAGTAAGGATGGTTCAAGAAATCCAAAGAAGAGGACTCAACGTGATTGAGGTTCACCCAACATCCACCCGCAAGGCGTTAAAAATGCCCACAAAAGACTGGAAAAAAATTCACCAAATTTTCACACGCATAGGTTTAGAAGGGAACCTGAAGACACGTGCCTTGACAGATCACGAAATTGACGCCGTGACGGCAGCGTTAACAGCACACCTTCATCTACAAGGAAAAACAGAATTAATGGGAGACGAAGAAGAAGGGTATATTGTCGTTCCAACAGAGAGCGACTGGAGGAAACTGCATCTATGAGCGAGAAACTTCAAAAGGCCATCTCCTTTGCGATAGCGTCTGGATACCAGCTTGAAAAAGGTGCCTTCGATTTCCTAGAAACAGTGTCTCAGACCGGAGACCCAGTTCAGTTGATGGAAGAAACCATTAAAAAAGTTGAAACCCTCCCAGAAAAACCATTGTTCATCAACCGAGGTATTCTGGAAGAAACTATGAAACAGGTTTTCCCTGAAAAAGAAGAAGCGAAGCCGCCTCCACTTCAACCAATCATGGAAGCGAGAAAAGCCGTTTTTCGCGCCTACGCAAAAGATGTAGATGCAGACATAAAAGTGATAGAGGATCCTACGGACAAAATATGCACAACAGGGTCCATGGAGGAGTACCTAGAGTATTTTCAAGACCGTTTCAAAAGAATACGGAGGTTTCTGAGGAAAAGGGTGGATACAAAGGATGCAACGACCATATCAGGGGCGCTTAAGGCTCGGGTCAACTCGAAGTTTAAGATCATCGGGATGATTACTGAGAAAAGAGAACGCAAACAAAGACTTTTCCTGAAAGTTGACGATTTGGAAGCCAGTGCCACTGTGCTTGTGCCTTCACAGGTAATGGAAAAAGCGCGGGTGCTATTGCTGGATCAGGTTGTCTGCATAAGTGTCATCAAAGGAAAAAATGATCTTCTCATTGCTAAAGATTTTTTCTTACCTGATGTGCCTCAAAAAACTCCGCATAAGGCTTCTATACCAGTTCACGCGGCGCTTCTCTCGGATCTGCATGTTGGGAGCGGGATGTTTATGCGGGAGGCACTTCAACGGTTTATGCTCTGGTTGAACGGGAAGTTTGGAAACAAAAAAATGAGAGAAACAGCGAGCCATGTTAAATACGTGGTTATTGCCGGCGACCTTGTCGATGGAGTAGGCGTGTATCCAGGGCAGATGAAGGAACTGACAATAAAAGACGTTTACGAGCAATATCGGGCAGTGGCGAAGTTCATAGAACAGATTCCCGACTACATCGAGTTAATAGTTATACCTGGAAACCATGATGCATCCAGAAAAGCCTTGCCTCAACCTGCCATACCCCGAGTCTACGCTGAACCACTGTGCGAAGCCAGAAAAGTGTTCTCCTTAGGAGACCCTGCAATGGTCAGTCTCCATGATGTAGGACTGCTTGTATATCATGGACGCAGCCTAGACGACATCGTTGGGGCTACCCCAAATGTGAGCTTTTACACACCAGACAAAGCTATGAAAATTCTTCTGAAGAGCAGACATTTGGCACCCATATACGGACAGAAAACTCCCATAGCCCCGGAAAAACGAGACTTCATGGTTATAGAAAGGGTGCCAGACATCTTTCACACTGGACATGTGCATGTGATGAGACACGATACATATCGAGGAATCCTCATGGTGAACTCAGGTGCTTGGCAAAGTCGAACTGAATACCAAAGGAAGATGGGACTAGAGCCCACCCCAGGAATAGTTCCCATTGTGAACCTTCAAACATTAAGGGTTACAACGATCCCCTTTGTAACATCTTACACGTGAGTCCCCTCGCGACGAGTCTGGCTATTCATACTGGTTCGGAAAACTATAACATGTGGCAGAAGCACGAATCATTGTTGTCGCCCAAGTTGTTGTGGCGTCCACGACATCCACGTAGAGAGGCGGCTTCCCGATCATCGAAACATCCTTGTGCACAGGGCCTAGTTTCTTGGATATATTCCAGCGAATTCTCCGATCTTTAAAGCATGGGAATAGGTTTTTTCACTGCACGTTATCTGGCTTTGTCCTTGAGATCACAACAACAGGTTTACCAAACTCTTCAAAAACCATTGGGGGTTCACCAAGTTGAAGCCTGCAAAAGAGACTCTGCCAGCATAACTGCGTCAAAGAACCAGCGACGAGCATTATAATGAGCTTGTTAGAGGCGTCTAAACCGTCCACGGTTATAGTGTCTGCTTGGAAAATCTTCACCATGTTCCTCGTAGCAAAATGCAAACAAGTAAGGTCTGGCCAGTATATTTTGTGGGTTCTTTGGGGAATTCTTCGTCTTCAACTCCGACCACTTGAAATTTCCGCCAAACATCTAGGCGCATAGCTTATCAGACGCCCAAGCCTATCATCAGTAGCAAATGTTTTCTTAATAAGACTACGTGCTATACTTAACCGAATCTTTTTTGTGCGTCCATATCGCCCCATGCTCACGACCCGAGTGTTCAGCAAACCGATCACGTCTAATTCGTTGACCAAACTGCTCACCCGCCTCTGAGTTAGGGGAACGAGTTCCAACTGGTCGCAAAGTTCAGAGTAAATGTTGTAGATGTCGCCAGTAATAGCGTAGTTAACTTTCGCTTTTCTGAGAAGGTAAACGCTACACAAAACAAATTTTGAGTGAAGAGTGAGATTTCTTAAAGTTTCCACAATTCGGTCATGCTCAATTCTTTTCTCAGCTTTCCGTATGTGTTCCTCCGAAACAAAATTAGAGCCCTCGCGTTCCGCCAGCTCCCCCGCAACACGAAGAAGGTCCAGGACTCGTCTAGCGTCACCATGTTCAGCGGCTGCCAAGGCTGCACACAAATCTACAGTGCCGTCAACCAACACACCATCACAAAAGGCTACCCGAGCCCGATCCCACAATATATCTCGAAGTTCCGTAGCGTCATATGGCCTAAAAAGTATTTCCTCTTCGCTTAGAGAACTCAACACGCGGGGGTCTAAGAACTCCTTGAACCGAAGGTCGTTGGAGATTCCCACAATCGCGGCTCTGCTGTAATGGAGAGCTTCGTTTATTCTTGTTAACTCATAAAGCAGCATATCACCCCGCATCTTTATGAGCGCGTCAATCTCGTCGAGAATAACAATTAAGAGAAGTTTTCGCGAATCTAATCCAGCTTTAAGTCTATCAAAAACTTCTCCTAAAGCCAAACCTGTGAAGGGAACCTTCACACCTATAGCGTTACAGAGACTTGAGTAGATTCTGTACTCCGTGCCAGCCAACCTGCAGTTCACGTAACAAATCTTAACAGGTGCTCCGAACTCACGGGCTTTATCTGCAAGTCTATTCAACACGTATTTTATGACAGCTGTTTTCCCGGTGCCCGTCTTTCCGTAGACGAAGACGTTAGAACAACGGGAACCCTTCAAAACAGGGGCAACAATCTCGCCGAGACAGCGAATCTGCTCTTCACGATGGGGAAGATTACCAGGAATGTAATCGTGCCTCAATACCTCTCTGTTTCTGAAAACTTGGGTACTTCTCAAAAAGCGCTCGAAGACATTGTCCAACAGAGTAGGCTCTTTCATAAGAGTAATCTCCAGAGTGCAAAATGCACATGTAACGCCTCAATTTCAACTGGACAGATAAGGAATATCCTACAAAAAAGTAAACGTAGTGCATAAAAACCCTAAAGCAAAATGAAGGAAAATTGTTGAAAAGGTGAGTGTGTGTTTTAAAACAAAGATTAGATTGGAGTATAGATATATAAAGTGAAATTTGTTAAGAGCCTCGGACCCCTATGTTTCCTTTGGAACAGTTAGGAAAAGAGGTCGTTTTTGTTTTGGTTCCTTTTATGGAACAGTCCTTCGGGGGTTAGTGCATTAATACTTACTTAAATACTCTTATCGAACACTTTTGAGTATTGAGTAAAAATTTTGATGAGAATCGCAATTTTTCGATTTTCTAGGTTGTTTAAGGCTCCAGTGGAAACTGAGGGGTTGGAGGCAATTATATCTCTGCTGTTCCGTTGAAAGTTGACGCCCTAAATCCATAGTCCGTCTTTCTAGTTGCTAGAAAAATAGCTGAAACCAATTTCTGAAGTGAACTTTCTTTTTGTTGAAGGTTTTAACTTTATTGTGAATACATGTGAAGTTAACTCCTAAATGGTTTGTCTCACCTCTTGTTTTTTAAAAATTGACTTCTTCATGTCTTATTTTGAGTAAAGAGGTGGCCCCTCGTCTTCTACTGGAAAACAGAGAGTACAGTGTCTTCTATCCGCGTTTGCCTAATGTAACTCGTTGTGAAGCTTGTGAACTTAAAGAAGTGGAGATTTATCCTCTTTCACGCTTTAAAGGCAAATTTTCACTACTTCCCTTTACTTCTCACTGCCAAAATCTCTATAACTTGTGAACGTTAACTGTTAACGGTTTGATGAAAAAGGGGTCTTGGATGCCAGCTAGGAAAATGCGAGTGGACGTTTTCGATGGAAACGGGAACCGTTACACTATAACCTTTGAAGGACGCGTGACAAGGGAAAAAGCCATTCGCTTGCTGGATATTGTTGAGTTGCTTGGAGGCATACCTGAAGAGGAAAATCCTGAATGGGCGAATACAACCCACAAAAATTCTAAAGTCGACAGAGTTCGACGAATTGTTGAGAAGCATTTTCCTATCATGTGGTTTACCTCTAAAGATGTACAATCTGCGTACGAGCAAGAGTTTAAACAACCAATCAACCTAAGCACAATCTCAACCTATTTGTCTCGAATGGCTGATCGCAGAATCCTAGCTAAAAACGGGACCTCCAACCGCCGACGTTACAGGACCGTGACTGAAGTATCGAGTTTTATGAAAGGTAATAAATAGCAGCCAACTTTAAAGATAAGGAGATGCTTAGGTTACAAATCGTATCCCCGGCTCTTGAAGGAGAGGTATGAAGATTTGAGTGATCTAAATGATAATTTGCGTTCCATTGTTAGGACACTTAAAGGTTACGTGGATAAAGGGGCTTTGGATGGTTCTGCAGTGGGCATGGAGGAACCTGAACATTTTTCTTATTTTCCTAAATTTCGAAAACCTTTAAACTTTTTCAAGTCCTTCAAGGGGAAATTTGTCGCTGTTGACTGTTCTACTAAACCATTAATGAGAGGTAATCGTTTCGGGGTCTATTTGCTCCGAGTTGCATATGCGTCGGTTGACCCCAGCGAAAAGGAGAACCCAGTGATGTGGGGAACAAGCCCACTGCAAGAGAGAAGCTACGCTGCAATAGGAGACGAAATTTCAAGAAAACATCAGTTAGAACGTCTTAGGTTTGAATATGAGAGTGAATTAGCCGAAACTCTTCTTTTACAATTGGACCTTTCAGATTATTTGCTTCTAGATGGTGCAAGCTACTTTGGGAGACCAGAAGATAGAAGATTTGCTTTAGCCCTCTACGAAAAAGCTCGGAAAAGAAACCTCAATTTTCTAACAATTTCAAAAAACTCTCCAAGTTTAGTTGATGAGAAAGGAAGGGATTTAATATCCCAGATTGCAGTGGGCATGCCCACTGCTACAGCTTGTGTTTACCATCCAATTAAGGAATTGAAGGCTGACCCTCACAAAAACCGTTTCGGTGACGGTTCTCTTGTGAAACTTAATTCAGAGTCCTTTCGTGTTTTTCGTTGCGACATCATGGATTATCTGGCAGAAGGAAATATAGTGCAGTTACTTTCACCTTTAACATCTATTTCTGGTGACCCTAGATGCTTAGGATATCCCGTGGCTCTTTATTTGGCTCATGATTTTGCCAAGGTGAGTTCTGATGCGAAACTGTTGTATTGCCGAGACCTGTTAGAGAAAGCTTTGGCTAATGAGGGGTTGTTGGATTCCCTCAAAATGGAGGAGGCTCTTAGTAATTTTAGAAGTGAATTATATGGACTTAGATATCCATGGGAATTGGAGGAATACAAGCTTGTCTGAATCTATAGGGTTTGTGTGTGGAACCGAGGGCGACAAGGTCTCTTTCTTTCTGAATCGCGAAATTGGTCTTTCTTTTGGGCAGATTGTTCGAATAGATTCAGGTGGAAGAAGTTTTTATGCAAGAGTCTTTAATGCTCAAAGCAACTCCACTCTGAGGACAATTGAACAACTGCGTGAGGCGGAGGGTAAGGAGGCTTTTGGTCCTTATTCTAGCTTCCGAAGCGTCGAGGCGATTCTCTTTCTAGAAAGGAGAGGCGAAAAGTCACGTTCTCCAACTTTCAATCCTGATTATAGAGACAAAGTGTACACAACGGGAAAAGAGGATTCTTCTGCTCTAAAGCTTACTGGAGACTTGGAGGTAGGGCGCCTACGTTCCGGTGAGCATCTGTTGGGTTCTGTGGGCATAAGTTTTGAAGCTATACCTCTCATGATGGGTATGTTTGGAATGACGGGATCAGGAAAGACCAACACAGAACTTATGCTAAACGCTCGCATTATTGATTACAGCCCCAAAACTGTCGGCGTCATTTTTGACTTTGCTGGCCAGTTGCTGACAGGAAAGGGCATAGAGCCTCAGAAAGGTCTACGAGACCACCCGCTTTTTCACACTAAGATTCGCTACTACTCAGCTGGAGAAGGCAAGTTATGTATAGGATTGCAAACCATTCATCCTGGGAAATTGCGAACAATTTTTCCTGAAATAGGTAAGCCTCAAGTGAGAGTCGCCAGAAGATTGTATGAGAAACTGGGCAATAACTGGATAGAGGAATCGCTTGAAGCTTATGGGGCAGAAGGATATGTAGGCGTTGGCACAATTATCAACTACAGAGCAAAAAATGTGATTGAGGCTCTGATGAGCAAGCTTTCTGACCTTTCACCGCGCCTTTTTCCGCCTTCTAACTATAATTTCATTGATGATGTGATTCAAAACGTTAGCAAAGGAATCACATGTCTCATTGACATATCGGGCATAAGTTCTGAAGAGCAACACAACATCACATGCCTCACAGCATCCAATGTTGCTTATTACTATAAGCGGATGTGGGAAAATAATTTTGACGAGTGGAAGAAGCTTCCAACTCTTCTGATAACCCTTGAAGAAGCTCATGAATTCCTCGACCCCGAATTACGTAAAACCATATTCTCTGATATCGCCCTAACATACCGAAAGTACCGTGTTGGGCTGAATGCTGTGACGCCTAGGCCTTCAAGAATAAACACTAACGTCTTCGCTGAGCTTTGGACCAAGGTTATTATGAAGACAGAGCTACGTCGTGACAGAACTTATCTTACAGACAACACGCCTTATCTTGAGTACAGTGACACTGAGATAAAAATGCTTGATGTGGGGGAAGCGTTGCTCATATCTGAACCTAAAATTCGTTTTGCGGTTCCGATAAAAGTTATTCACTATCCCAAGTATTTGGAGGGGAGGGAAAAAGTAGATTATGGTCTTTCACCATCAAAACCGCTTTCTGAAATGGATCAGAAGCTCAAGCGACTTCGCAAAGTAGGAGAGGATCTTACTCGCAAAGCAACATAATTGGACTCTTAGCTAAGTCTTGGCTTCTGTTTTCCTTAAAATTTTTCGCATCTCTTCCTTAATGCTGTAAGCATACGGCATTTTTCCAGTCTCCCGTTCTAAGTAACCTTTTTCATACAGCTTCTTCATCAAACGAGCCGTGTGTTCTCTAGTGAGTGTTATTCTATTCTTGATTTCAGGAGCAGTTTTCTTGCCCTCGGAAGCAAGAATCTCAAGCACACTGAGCTCGGTTTCAGTTAAAAGAGCCAGCGCCCGCTCCCTCTTTATCGGGATAGCTGCCTTTATCTTCACCTCAGACACCTTTGGAACTTCAGCTACCTTTTTCACCAGGCTTTTCTGCTTCGCGATCACACGGTCCACTTTTTTGCTCACCTCTTCAAATTGCACTGAAACCTTCTTTTCAATTCCAGAAAAGCTTTCAACTTTAGTGGCGAGACTTGACACTTGTTTGGCGTGCACCTTCAACTTCTTTGCGGCATCTTCACTTTTTGAAGAGAGCACTTCGGTTTCGTAGGCAATAGCGCCAAGTCTGTTCTCCTGTCTCTGCAGTTGTCTGTTGAAACTTATCACAACGTCGCCTACAGCACCTTTTGCTTCCTCATACATCTCACGAGCCTTTTTTATTCGCCGATAATACATTGCAGCGAAAACGATCATTACAAGTAACAGAAGGATTGTAACGATTGAGAAGACGTCAAGCATAGCCAATACTCCCCCGTTTGTTTCGTCAATATTACATAGTTTACGAAGTGTGATTTAAATGTGATCACATGTGATATGTGGAAAAATCACAGTTACTAAACGAAACAATCATCAGAAAGACCCTCTAAAGCACAATATCTGTGAAACGGCAACATTGTTTAGGCGATTTAATGGTAACTTCGACTACTTATGACCAAATAACACTCACGATTAGACAATTTAACCAGGAAATAATGTGACATCACACATCACAACAGAAGGAAAAGCCTTGTCTCTGCCAACATAGAACCATCCGTTATAACCCAGAAACATCAGACATCATGAAAAATCATTCCTTTCAATGTAGTTTTAAACAATCTTTTCCAGAAGTCTTTGGTGTTTTCGCGGTGTTATTGTGATCTGTGATGTCACAGCTTTGATAAGGATTTGGGTTTAGACAATTGCTCTAGGCTAGCCTCCAATTCTTCACGAAACATGCTCACGATTCTAATATGTTCATTCCTTTCTTTTGCATCATTGGGGATTTCTCTGTAGGCGCTCATGTATGCTTGCAGTTTGTTCGAGGCTTCTAAGTATGGGTCTAAACTGGTGTCCTCAAAGATCCCTAAGTATCCAAGGAGGAGGATGGTGTACACGGATTCTATGATGTTTCTTCTGGCTTGCTTCAAGGTTCTGTTGAAAGCGCCACGACTTATTCCTGCCCTTAATAGCCTTAATTTGGCTTTTTCTTCGTATCTTATGGTTTTTCCAGCCAGATTTTCTGCTAGAACGTCGATTAGTAACGTTTCAAGCTGTGTTTTAGTTAAATGGCTATTTTTTGTTAATATTTTTACAATTGGATCGTTTAGAGAGTGTGTTAACCATTTTTGGACGTTATTTTTCAAGCGCAATCTGTTCACCCAGAAGTCATTGTTAAAGAATACATTTTTGTATACGAGCAGAAAAGCCTTACGGTTTCTTTTCTATAAGAATTAGTATACAAACGGAAAGTTTTTCGAATCAGAAACATGCTATTAAGTTGTTGAAAGACCTAAAACTGCGGACATTACTCCCCAGTGTCATTCAGCCCTTTTTACTACGTCTTGTATCTCACCACCCATGTCTCAGTGGCAGTTAGCTAAGATCTGTGAGAATGTGATCTTTAAAGTTACGATGCTTGATCACACGTGATCACAGGAAAATCACATGTGAGATCCTGTTGTGACATGTTAGCCGTTAAAGTTGCGGTGGAACATGATTTAGTTGTGATTTAACTGTTTACAGTGAGGTCACATGTGATGAGGGCGAGCGATCACGGTTTCGGTAAGCCTCTGCTTTTCTCAGAAATTCACTTATTTCCTTCTCAATTTCTTCGTCTTTTTTAGGGGTTTCAAGAAGTTGGTGTGTTGCATAGTCTTTCTTCGGTTGCTCCGCAGTTATGGTTTTCATTTTGAGTTCTCTGGCTTGAACGTTTGGGTGAGTTTTTATTGTGGTGTATGCTCGTAGGATTTTTGCTACAGTGGCTTCTTGAAAAATCAAGGTGCATGTGTTTTTCAGTTCTAGATAAATTCTCAGGTGTTTGTGACCCTCAGGCACTCCTATAAGCACTCGACTTACGTCTTCGTTTCGAATTACTTGGTTTTTGTCCACGATTATGCCTCACAGGTTTTCTGCTTGTTCCTTTAGAAGACTGAAAAGTTCTGGTCTTAAATCGCGGAGGGTGGGAACGAAGGTTTCGGTTTTTTCCAAGTGTGCGTAGTCTATTCTCCCTATTACCAGATCTTCTTCGTCATACTTGGCTTGTGATATGATTTTGCCGTTTGGAGCGACTATTCTACTTCCTCCCCAGAACTGTAGCCCGTCTTCCACTCCAACGAGGTTCACGTAGGCCAGATAAGCTGTATTTTCAATGGCTCTGGCAACGGTGAGCACTTCAAAAAATCCACGTCGCACCGCTGGTGAGGCTGATATGCAGACTATCAACTGTGCGCTTTTCAGCCTTAGTAAGCGGGTTATTTCTGGGAAGAACACGTCATAACAGATAATCAATCCTAATCTTCCTATGTCGGTTTCAAAGAGTGGTGCTTGGTATCCAAGTCGAAAATATCGTTTTTCCTCAAAGGCGCTGTGAGTTGGCAGGTGGGTCTTTCGATACTTTCCAATGAACCCGCTTGGACCTAACAGAACAGCTGTGTTGTAAAGTGCGCCGCGTGCTTTCTCGCTTCGCTCCGGCATTCCGAAAACGACATGTAAGTCTTCCTTCTTTGTCACTTCCTCTAAGCGACGAATAGACGGTCCTTGTGGAACAGGTTCTGCAAGTTCGTACACGAGGTCCCGGCATGTGTAGCCAGTTAGCGCGAGTTCGGGGAAGACAACGAGGTTTGCGTCCCTATCCTTCGCTTGTCTGATGTGCCTCTTCATGACGTCTAGGTTGTGTTGTTTGTCACCCATCCTACAGCTTATTTGTGCAAGAGCCACAGTGATCTCCTTTAACAACTTAGGTTCCTCGTAGTCATATTGCGTTAGATGATTAGAAAAGCTTAGCGTGGCGTATAGGGGAGTCTAAAGTCGGATCCCACGGTTCTGTATCCAAGTTTTACTGTTAGGGGTGGT
>CP070759.1:339955-344512 GCA_020348945.1 Candidatus Bathyarchaeota archaeon | reverse complement strand
GAAAGCTTTTCATAAGCACACTAACCAACATTGCAAGACGCGCGCATTTTGGCATTTTCCCTTGGATAATCGTCATTGGGCAAAAACGAAGACGCATGCCAAATATGCCTGAGAAGTAGTTGCTTGTCCTGCGCCCGAAACCTAGAGCGACATCGTACTCTTTGCTGTTTCAAGGTCATCCAATAGCTAAGATGTTCGCATATCGCCGTCGCCAACATAAGAGGCGCACGCGTTTTAAAGAATCACGATGGGAAAGAAATTTAACTTACATAATATTGCTTTGCATCTTCGAGTGTTAGGCCATGAGCTCAAATCGAACGAGCAAGATTCCTAGAGAAATTAAAATAGAGAAAGTTGAAAAACCGTCTTATGTTGTCGACCGATCTAAGCTTCGCCGCTTCAATAGTAAAAACATAATCTTTGAAAGAGTAATGTGGGACTCGTCATGGGAAGGCTACATGCGAATGTATGATGAAAAAGTTTTTAAAGTAATTGCAGAGGGAAAACCTGGCTATTCAAGAGTTGACTTCGCCTTAGCCTACGCCTCATGGATAGTGCATGACGCTTTTGAAGGCGGTTTTTCATCGACAAAAATTAAAACGTATAGAACTCCGGTAGACACGATTGGAATTGATTGGACAAGAACGAAATACGAAGTTGATGACCTGCATAAGATGAGCGCCTATGTCAAGCGGGCAGCATGGTTTTTCGGTGCATCGCTTATTGGAATCTGCAAGCTTAACAGATACTGGTTATATGCAGATGTTGATATTCCGGAGAAATTCGAAAACGTTGTCGTTATGGCGATTGAAATGGATGCGGATGCGATTGCAACTTCTCCAGCTGCTCCTGCTGCGGCTGCTACAGGGGTGGGATACTCAAAGATGGCGTTTATACTTGCATGCATGGGGGAGTTTATCCGGAATCTCGGATACGAGGCAATTCAATGCGGAAACGACACTGCTTTAAGCATTCCGCTTGCGATTGATGCTGGACTTGGAGAATTAGGTCGCAATGGCTTGTTGATAACACCTCAATACGGTCCGAGAGTTAGACTCTGCAAGATTTTTACAGACGTCCCGCTAGAACCTGACAAACCCATAGAGTTTGGCGTAAATGAGTTCTGCAAGAAATGTAAACTATGTGCTAAACATTGCGAGGTTGATGCGATATCAATAGATGACGAACCAAGCTTTGAAGTGGTGTGTCGATCTAATAATCCGGGAGCTTTGAAGTGGTATGTCGATGTTGAGCGATGCTATCTTTACTGGCGTGAAAACGGCATAGATTGTTCGACGTGCATAAAAGTGTGTCCATACAACGTCACATTAGCAAGAGAAGCCAGTCTTTCTTCAAGTGAGTTTTGGGAATGCACACAAAAGCAGGAAATTTAGAACCCCACGTGCATATGTTTAGCTTCATAGTATAGTCCAAGGTGTAAGGATGCATGTTAAGGCTATACCCCTTTGATTTGTTTGACGCTTTGCTTTCACTTGAAAAAGACGAGCGCGCGCACAAAACTCTACACAAAAAGTTACACGAAATGTTGCACGAAACGAAAACCGCAATTTAAGCTTATTTTCTCAAAATATGGCGGGCGGGACGGGATTTGAACCCGCGACCCCGAGCTTAGGAGGCTCGTGCCCTATCCTGGCTAGGCTACCCGCCCTGTTAGTTTCTAAATCAAAGCCCAAGTTAAGAGTTTTTATTCCGCGCGCGCACGGGGGTTTGAGAGGAGAACAGCTCCGCGAGCGGTAGCGACAGCTGAAAAAAGCGATGAATAGGACCAAACACACATATATAGGATGGCATTCTATGATAAGATTTCTTCAAGAGTTGAAGTCGTATGAAGATATGTGTAATTGGAGCGGGAGCCCAAGGTTCAGTGATCGCTAGAATTCTCGCAGAAGATCCCGAAATTGATATAGTTGTCTTGGCAAATATAAACACGCAACTTTTGCAACGCGCAGCAAAGAAAATTGACAGTAGCAAGCTCACGACTGAACGCGTAGACGCTGGGAACCCAGATGATTTAGCCAGGGTGCTGAAGGGAGCCGACGTTACAGTAAACGCCACTCTGCCAAACTATAACCTGACTATATTCCACTCGGCGTTAAAGAGTGGAGCAAACTACATAGACTTTGCTGAAGACTGGCCTCTAAGGGAGAAATTCCTAGAACAACTTGAAACGAGCGATAAATGGAAGAAAGCGGGACTAACCGCTGTCAAGCATCAAGGCATCACCCCAGGAGTTACCAACGTGCTTGCCAGATACGCTGCAGATCAGCTTGACAAAGTCGAAGAAATACACATAAGGACTGCTTGGAGGGGCTCATCAGAAGAGGAAAAAATGGTTCCAACGTGGTCACCAGGATGGTCTGTTGAAACCGCTTTATTGGAGTGGACAGCAGAGCCAATAGTTTACGAGAATGGAGAATACAAAAGGTACCCACCCTTCAGTGGATTCGAAACCCACACATTTCCAGAGCCAATGGGTCCAGCCACAGTTTGTTGGTTGGAACATGAAGAAATCGTGACACTCCCACATTTCATAGGCAAAGGCTTAAAGTACGCTGATATCAAGATGTCGCCTGACATAATAGCTGGAATCCTAATAAACATAGGACTTGCAGGAACAGAGTCCATAGAAGTTGAAGGAGCTAAAGTGAAACCTTTAGATGTTCTGCTCAAATTGGCAAAACCAGCAATAGAAGAAGTTGAAGAAAGGAAGAAAGCCTTTGAAGATCAAGCAGCGGAGCTACATTCATGCTTGGCAGTTCAAGTAAAAGGCGAAAAAGCCGGTCAAAAAGTGGAGGAATACGCCTACCCAAAAATATCAGAATCTGATGTACGTGAATGGCTGCGAAGATACGGTACCACGAACGGATGGGTCCCCATTCCCGCAGCAACAACCGCAAAAATGCTTGCAAAAGGAGAAATACAGATTAAGGGAGTTATTGCCCCTGAATGTTTAGAGCCTGAGCCCTTCCTGCGCAAACTCAGCGAAATGGGAATGGGCACGTTCCAGAGGATTATTAGAAAGCAAGTTGTAGGATAGATTCTCCCGGAAAGTCTAGTATTGTGTCAATGCATGCACGTACATGAATGACTAGCCAAGACAGTAGTTACATTGCGATAATGTCTATATTTACTTGTATTTGCCATATTCCTTGGCAGAGTCTATAATCGCTCTTACGTTCTCTGGTTTTGCGTCCCAAGGCGTTTCACATTCTGTTGCGAGAATGAAGCCTCCGCCTTCAGCGCAATCCTCTATTAATTTTTTGCAGTACTTTTTCACGTCATTAACGGTTCCGTGGACGAGCACTGAGGACGAAACATTACCGTAAAGACAAACTTTGTCTCCTAAGATTTCTTTTGTCTTTGCCATATCCGTTTTCTCAAGGTCCAAGATGACGCTGCCTTTAGGCAGTCCCTTAGCTATGTCAGTCATACGTTCCAAGTGGGGAGTTAAGTCGTTGTCCCAATGACAATGAGCCTTGAATCCCCGTTTAACTATCATGTCTATTCCCTTTTTCGCAGTTGGCCAGAAAAATTCCTCGAATATTTGGGGTGTCATGCCTGGTGGTCCGCCGTTGAACCATAGAATTTTTTCTGCTCCGGGAACTTCTCCTGCTCCCATCATTGTTGCTTGTCTTAGGGCACTTATGATTTCGTATTCAAGTAGCCACTCACATGTCTCTTTGACTTTGTCTGGCCGTTCGTGTATGTCTCTCACTAGACCGGTGAATCCTCGATAATATTGCAGTATGTCCAAGGGTATGCATGCCCTTCCCCCTACCATAAAAGGCACCTGATTTCTTTCAGAAAACTTGCGCCATTCACGAGCGTGAATTTTCGGAAATTCGAATGCGTAGTAGAGGATTTCTTCAATTGGTCTCTTCAGAGTTTTCTTGCTTATTTCCTTATCCAGTAGAACTGTTGAGAAACCTCTTTCCATTAAATCGTCGTAGTCCACGATTGTTTCTTTTTCGTAGAAGTTTGGAATGTTGCCTTTTGGAGGAAAATCATCGAAAATTTCCCAGCGGAGCGTGTATGGGTCCCAAGTGCCTTTCATTGGAAAAGTGCAGTGATCCAATATAGCTACGCTTGGATAGACTTGGTCTCCTTCTCCTATTTTCTCTTTTCTTGATTTTTCAGCTGCTTTTGTAGCTTTTACTGGGTCTTGCATGAAATCTTTGAGTGATATTCCACCTTGATAGCCTAGGATGTATATGTTAAGAGGATCAGCTGGAACTCTATCCGCTTCCTTCAAATTCACTGCTGCTTCGATTCGTTCATAACGTGAAACATTTTTCAAGGCTATTTTGCTCCTACGTATTGTTCTGCCAGTTTTACGCCTTCAACTGCGCTGGTTACTGCTGCATCAGCGTTAACCTTACCCCTCGTCCACTGGTCCCCCACAACGCCCCCGCCAACTATGATTTTCAACTCCTTTCGCAGCCCCTCTTTTTCTATAGCATCAATGGTTTCCTGCATAACATCTAGAGACGCTGTAAGAAGTCCTGACATTCCCACAATTTGAGGCCTGTACTCCTT
>CP070759.1:333474-339855 GCA_020348945.1 Candidatus Bathyarchaeota archaeon | reverse complement strand
GTCTTCCCCGGATAGTGGCGAAAGTCGTTGCGCTGGAGTCTATGACTATAACCCCATAGGTTTCCCTCTCTCTCAGAAAATTCTGTAGGTGCTCGATGTGAAACTTGGAGTCGCAGCGGTAAAGATAAATTTGGATCGGCTCAAGCGGGGTAATCACGTAAGTTTCAATTCTTTCACTTCCTGGACCGTTTTGGAGAATGGCTCCGCAAAATATGACCAAGCCTTTTTCCGGCACTTTTTTAAAGAGTTTAAGACGCTGCATGACCTTCACAATGGCGTCTTGAACGTTTTTCTTAGTGGTGTCCGATTTAATGTTGGAGGCGGTACCGTGCTCGTGTTTAAGCGTTGCGATTACCTCGCTGATTTGGCGTCCCGGCGGCACGTACAGCGAGATAAGTTCGGTTCCTCTCCCCTCCTTGCGAGCTAGCATGTCCAGTGCCCTTTTCAAGCGAAACCTTTCAAGCGATGTTCGTTTAACACTCAAATTGCTGTTCCACACATTGACGTAAGCCTACACCGTAACGGAACAGATAAGATTTGTCGTTTCTCAAGCAATGAAAACTAGCGAACATTTAAACCCTAAAGAATCCTTCAACACTGCAATGCTCAACCTGTAATCTTCTTTGTTCTGCTTCGAGGTTTCGCTATCACTTCCCTCACTTCAAGGCTGAAGAAATGAGATGCATTAGCGGGTTTCACGACTAAAGCGGTGTCAGCTCCTCGATCAGTTCCTCCTATAGCCACGACGCTTTTGTCCACGGGAATGAGACCTGCATCAGCTGCCATCACAGTGACTTCAATGCAAACCTTAGTTCCCTCACCGAACAGCCTAAGAGCGTGAGCGATAAGCTCGACAGGTAAGATAGTTTTGAATTTCTTTCGAACAGCCCTCTCCACACCGCTCAATGCATGAGTAGCAGTTAAAACCTTAGCTCCATTTTCCAAGATTTTCTTGCGGTTCTTCTCCCTCAGTTCCGGAGTTCCAGGCTCCACAAAGCCAGAGTGATGGGTAACCACCACCACGTTAAAGCCTTTGAAAACTTCTGAGGCTCTTGCTCCAGTTTCGCCTGTGGTTGACGCAACCACGATGTCGTTTATCCCTTCGGTTTGAGCGTACTCTTTCGCCAACCTCAAAACCGACTCGGTGTTCTGTGAACCAGGAGCTTGAAAGTACACTATTCTTCGTTCTTTGAAGTTCATCTTCTTCCTCTCCATCATAGTTGTAAACGTTTTTGTTACAAAGACATAGCTTCTCATAAATGTTTACTGGCAAGCACGTTAAGAAATCACTCGGAACTGGTCTCCACAAACACCATAAATGCGCGCGCATGCATGTCTTGGCACGACTTGGACACAAAAATATAACCTTAACCCAAATTTGCGTGAAATTGCTGAAAACTGGAAAACAAGGCGAATACCTGAGCAGAGTTGAAATCACACTGGAGGAAGCAGAAACATTAATAGAAAGCGGTTTTGAATATGTCATCGACATGCAGATAGGTTAAATGACCTATGAGCTGATCAAAGAAAACTTGGAGGTCTACATAATATTGGATACATTCCGATACAATAATGTTGAAATCGAAGACACTTTCGCCGAAACCTACTCTCTCATTGATACATTACATTCTGTTTTTGGGCTGAACCCCCTCTTTTTTCTAATGCACACGCCTTAGTGACCATTGCCTTGTTTCTCCTTCTTACGTCTACCTAAAGCAATTTCCATTATCTCACGTCTGATGTATTCCAAATGATTCTGAATTGGTATGAAAATGCCATAAAAGAGTCCTGCAATAAACCAAGCTACTATTATGCATGCGCTGATAATGCTGGTAGCTTTTACATCTTCCGAAGCTAGGTAATAGGCTACAACTCCAGCCACTAAGAATAATGCTACAGATGAGACGAATTGTTGAAAGTATGCTCGAAAGAAGTCATGTTCTAGTTCAAGGCTTTTCACGAAAGTGTCAATATCCTTCATTTTCTTGAGTTTTAAGCTTATTAGTAGACGAGTTCGTTGAAAGTAAAGGAACCATCCATGGAAAACTCCAGATAGCCCACCTAGTGTAATTATTGTTATCAGCCACCACCACCAACTAATTGAAGGTGTGACAGTGTACATGCAGGAAAGGCCGCACACAAGAACAGCAAGGAAGGAATTTGCACTCAAAACTTCTGCAATCACTCTGGATCTAGACTGCATCCCCACGAGCCTCGTACTTGCGAAAACACCAAGAAATACCCATACACCAGTTATCACTGGAAAAATCCAACCAGAAGAAAGATACTTTGATACAGCTGCGATATTCTCCTCTAACAGACCATGGACGACTAAAAGTAGAGCCAACCCTATACCAGCAAACATGCTTAAGGCTATTGATGGAACAAGTTTGACTTTGCGATTCTTTCTTTGTTTTTCTTTCATTTCTTCTTCAGTCTGTCTTTCAGTCTTTTTTTCTCTTTTTGTACTCAAGAAGCATCCTCCGAAATTTAGAGAGATACGTTTCTTTCGATTTCCTATTTAAATGTAATATAAACGCGCTAAGACGCGAGCCATCTAACTCAGAACGAGAAGCTGCGTTGTAGTGAGTTTGTCAGTTGAAACCGAAAAGACCTTTAACTGTCAACGTTTAATTTATTATTAAATGAGGTAGGATACAATTTTTCCAATCTTTTGAAAGCGCGCGCACGTGAGGTGAGAACACCATGGAACTAATATCTAGAAAATCCACAAAAGTAATTATTTTTGAGAAGGACAAGCAACCGTTTGTCTTCAAACAGCCGGTCCGCGACAATGCGTATGGCAACAGAATAAGAAACGCAATCTCACATGATGCAGAAATCAGAATATACTACAAACCTGATGTGAATCTTGAGGTTATAAAAACTCTTGTACCACCTAACTATGAACAGCCTTGGCATACTCATAAGAAAGTCCAAGAAGCAGTTCTGGTGATAGATGGTCAAGTTGAGGTTTTGACAGAAAATAAACAAAAAACTCATAGAACCGTGTTAAAAGAAGGGGATCTTGTAGTTTTTGATAGAGACCCTAATTCTTTCCACACTATTAGAAATTCCACTACTAAATATTCGAAGACACTTACATTCAAATTCTTGGGACCAGATAAGAAACAAGGTGAAATTTTCAATGGTGATTGGTATGGCAAAAGTTCAGAGAAATAATTTTCACACCGTCTGTATGGTCTAGGTGATGAAACAATCTTGTTCAAAATCGAAAATATACTGTTCGACTATGGCAACACTCTTGTGATGGACCCATTTCGTTCCATCTTAGAGCTTGAAATGCAGCGTTTCCTATCATTGTTTAGAGCAAAGAGGATACAGTTGCGAAAATCAAAACTCATGAAGGCTTGGATGCAGGCAAACAATGAAACGAACTATCCTTATATCTCTCATTTTTATCAAGAACATGAGATTGTAAAGACAGCTCTAAAGAAACTCGAAATCCATTTCAATCAGACTCTCCCTGAACAACTGCTCATTATGTATAGAGATGGTTTCAGAAAGATTGTTCGAAGTGATCCGCGAAACAAAACCGTGCAGGAAATACTACTCATTTTGAGATCCAAAGGTTTGATAATTGGTGTCCTGAGCAATGAACGAAGAGATTATCTGAGGATAGGACTGCAACTCGCGGGGTTGTTTGATCTCTTCAACTTTGTTCTAAGCTCTGAAGAAAATGGCTTTGAGAAACCAGATACGAGATTTTTCAAGGCAGGACTCGCAAAATTCGGGTTGGCACCTCAAAACACGTTGTATGTGGGCGATGATCCTTCAATGGATGTTATCCCAGCATCGCAAGTAGGGATGAAAACCGCGTTAGTCGTTCGCCCAATTGAAGAAAGCACAACTTGGAGAAATTACAAAGATCAAGAGTCAGTTCAGACACATTTCAGGGTCAATAATCTCTCTGAATTGGTTGATCTAGTCTGAGTAGATGTTTGGACCAAGCTTGGTTCCTGGTTTTAACTTGTACGTGTACAAACTCTGAAAACGTGAAAGATCGCTAGATCCACAAAAGCAATAAGGGTAATGTACTGACCGAGAGATGTAAAAGAGTTGAAATCCAATGAGTCAAGTTGAGAGAAGAAGTTTCGCAAAATTGGCAATCGAACAACATTGGGAGCATGGAAGACATGATGAAAACGAACGCTTATGGTTCACGACAATTTATGCTGCTATCACAGCGGCAATTTACACAATTCTAGGCGAAAGTGGGTTTGCTAGTGAACTGTATCCGCTTCTTGTTGCCCATATCATTATATCTGTTCTTGGTCTTGTTGTTGCTCTCAAACTGTCTGCTGAATATCATAGACGTGACGAACTGGCAAATAGAATTCTAGAAGAGTATGTGCCTGAGTTTGCTTTGAGGCCTATTGAGAGAAGTAGACCTCAAGGCGTTGCTGCGAAGTTGCCCCGACAAATCTTTACGGTCAAGAACAGTTTTTTTCAACTATACGTCTTCCTAGTCTTGAGTAGCATCTCTATACTCTTGTCGTTCTATTCTGACACGTTTCCCCAATATCTAAGACTTGCAGTCCCGATTGAATGGACATTAATTGGGGCGTTTGTGCTTCTAGAATGCGGAATTGTGCTTGTTTACGCTGTGATATTGAACAAAAGAATCTATTTTGTCCGTTGTACTGAATGTCATCGCGTCATACGATTTGATAAACTGTTCGGAAATGTTGAATGTGTTTTATGCGGCAGGATGATGGATAGACATGAGTATCGATATGTTTGTCGTTGCGGCTACGCGGTGAGATTTGATCCAAAGAAGACCCAGGTGGTATGTGAAAACAGGGGAGTTCACAAGAAGAAAGTCGAAGTTTCAAACGAGTACAGACGGATTGTTTGATTAAGCACAATTCTAGAAGGTGGTAAACTTAAAAACCTATAACAACAATGAGAAAGAACAAGTGGAAGTGGTGATGAAAATGTCTTGCAGAGAGAGCAAGAAAGTGAGAAAGAGAAAATCTATTGAAAAGTAGGCTAAGAAAAGAGGAAAACATTAACGAACGTAACTGCTGTTTTTCGACCTTTTCTTTCGATTTTTTCTTATTTAATTGTTAAATTAATATAAGAAATTTTCAGAAGTTTGCTCACTATGTGATTGGACATGAAGTTTTGCAGTAAATGTGGCTCCTATATGAAGAAGACCAAGAATGGTTTCTCATGCAGAAAGTGTGGAAATCTGGTTCAGGTCAGAATACAAACAAAGGACATGAAGACTGTGGATCGTTCTAGTTCAATCTACGTAGCTGATAGTTCAGAAGATGAATATGTGACAGTCTCTCAAGAATGCCCAAAATGTGGAAATGCTGAAGCATTCCGATGGTTCTCTGGAGTCTCAGGTGAGCATGCAGGTATTAGAAGAGAAAGAACTGTAGAACACTTCAAATGCACGAAATGTTCACACGTATGGAGTAAGACTTCTTGAATAGGGAAATGCGCGCGCTCTTCTCTCATAGTGCAAGTGCTACTATTTCTCCACCTGTCTAGACGGACATAGCGTGTTAACGGGACAGGGCTTGCAAAGGGGATTTCTAGCCTTGCAGTACCTCCTTCCAAGAGAGATAAGTAAGAGGTGGACAGGAAGATAATCTTTAGGCGAATAAACTGATTGAAGCGCCCCTCTAACGCCTTCGTAGTCAGCGTTAGGTGAAACTAGTCGCAGTCTCTTTGAAACACGGTTCACATGAGTGTCAACAGGGAGAGTTGGTTTTCCAGCGCAGAAGAGGAGAACAACGTCAGCGGTTTTCGGTCCCACTCCAGGCAGGCTGATAAGCGTTTTACGAGATTCTTCAAACGGTAGCGAGTAAATAAAGTCGAGAGAACCACCAAACTTTTCCAAGATCAAGCGAGAAACCTCTTTAATTACTTTGGATTTGTTTCTGTACAAACCCGCAACCCTTATCGCTACCTCTATCTCTTCAACCCTCGCATCTGCCAAACTCTTTGGGGTAATTGGAAATCTTTTCGAGAGGCCTCTAAACGCTCTCTCCATGTTCCTGTCCGCAGTTGCTTGGGACAGCACAGTCATGATCAACACTTGAAAAACATCCTTAGGCGCATCAGCCCACTGCGGAATGGAAAAATTGTTTCGGAGTACATGAAGAATTTTAGTTGCCCCATGTTCTGTCATGTTTGTTTCGCCGATTCCATTGAAAACACTAAATAGTAAATAGGCAAGCCTATAAATAGCATGACGGGACTGTCCATGTCACCCGCAAAAGTTGTTAAAGAAAAAATAGAAGAAAGAGACACGCTTTTCTCAGCGGTATACTTTGAAGTGGAAAACGCTGGTTTAATTCTCCTGAGCGAAGGAGAAGATCGATTAGGAACACTGGCAATTGCCAT
>CP070759.1:324691-333374 GCA_020348945.1 Candidatus Bathyarchaeota archaeon | reverse complement strand
TGTATACAATGCAATTGCGGGGGGAGTCGCGAATGACACGCCCCCCTAACGTTATGCTTCTTTCTGGAGTTGTTGATGTTGTTGTTAGTGTTCACCATTTTTTAGCGGAGTCTCCCCCCCCACAACCTTTATATAGTTTAGTTTAGCGCTTCCATTGTACGTTTTTGGACATATCTTTTTACCATGCTTTTCGTGTCACTTTTTGGTAATTTGTATGTTGCCTATATTATGAGGATAATGAAGATGGCTAAGCTTCCCGAGTCTCTTGAGCTTCCTGCTTTAGAGAATGATTCTGTTGATGAGCCTGAGGTTGGAGACCGTTGGGGTGAATTTGGAAAATGGCAATTGGTTGGGAATGGTGGCGTTACGAATGAGCATTGCGGAACGTTTTTTCGTACTAAGGCTTGTTCTCGGGTTCCGTTGCATGACCGCATAAAGTATGCGAAGGTGACAATTGATGGAAAGGAGCGTGTTGTTAGGACTACGGGTAAAGTGGATAGAAAGATTGTTCTTCATTATTGCAACAAACCATCCTGTAGTGTGTGTTACAAGCATGGTTGGGCAACTCGGTTGGCTGGTAGTATTGAAAGGCGTTTGGTTGAAGCGTCTAAGCGTTTCGGTTTAGCGGAGCACATTATTGTTGGGATTCCGTCTAAGTTTTGGCATTTGAGTTATAAAGAGTTGAAGAAGAAGTGTTATGAGGGTTGTCGGGTTCGTGGTGTTATTGGAGGTGTCCTTATCTTTCACGCATTCAGATATAATAATCTGCGTCCATGTTGGTACTATTCGCCCCATTTCCACATCATAGGGTTTATTTTTGGGGGTTACAAGTGTCGTGGCTGTAAAATAGTGAAAGAGAAGGGTAAGTGTGGAATTGAGAACAGGGGTTGTGATGGTTTTGTTAATAGGAATTTTAGGGAGAATGAGAAGGATGGGCTTTATTTTAAGGTTAAGGGTAAACGGAAAACTGTTTGGGGGACGGCGAGATACCAGTTAGACCATGCTAGTATTGATGTTACTAAGAAGCGTTTTCGTGTTGCTACGTATTTTGGGGTTGTTAGTTACCGCAAGTTGAAGGTTACAGCTGAGAAGCATAAAGACTTGTGTCGCATTTGCAAACATGAATTGACTTGGCATGATTATTTTGGTTCTAAGCGTCTTGTCACGGATAGGAATGACCCTGATTTTAAGCTTGTTTCTTTTGAGGATGCTGATGAGAATGGAGTGCGTGTTTACGTTGAGCGTGCGCCTAAGGAGTATGGGTAGTGGTAACTATGGAGAATTCAAGCGATAAGGGTAAGTGTCCTAAGTGTGGCTCATGGGATATTTATGGTGCTTTCAAGGCTACTGACCTTTATGAGAAGCGTGGTTCTAAACTTGTTAGGAAACGTGGTGTTGAATTTCTTGACATGGATTGTGTTTGTAAGACTTGTGGGCATAAGTGGTCTGTCCGTGAATGTGTTAAAGGAGTTCGTTTTAGGAGTATGTCTGCTGAGTCATGTTCTATTTGTGGGTCTAAATCGGAGTGTGAAACATGAATGGTTGGAAGTGTAGAGAAAACGGTTTTGCGGTTGAATATAAAGAAAACGGGTAGTGGTACTTATTATGTTCCAAGTTTGTCTATGAAGGATTTGAAGGCGTTGAATGAGAAGCATAAGCGTTGTCATTTTCCGAGAAAGTGGCGCTTAGCGTTAGATAGGTCTGCGTTGATTCTGGAGTAGGGGGTTAGGGGTGGGTGGTTGGGTTGGCGAGGTTGGCGAGAAGCCAACCGTAGAAGATAAAAAAAGAGGGGTTATTTGCGTTTTCTGAATAGTGCGGTTTTGCGTATCGGCATGTGCGGAACGTGGGCACGGTGAGGCGAAAAGCCTCACGACACGCTCTTTATTCATTTTCGTGTGCTCTGGTTAACACTATATATAGCAGTCGTTTGCTTAGAATGTAGTTGAACAACAATCCTGTTGGAGATGAAAATGTGCCTGTGTTTGTCGAATGGCGGTGGAAAGAGAAAACCAAGACATTTTTAGTGATTTTTCACTTTTATGACGATTTTAGCAAAACGAACCTGAGGGTTAATTCTACACCTGAAAAGAATCGTTTAACGTTGTTTACATTTGTGGGAGGAGACGATTTTCTTAATGATGTTGAAACAAAAGGCGCATGGTTGACTTGGTCACCATCACATGTTGACCTTGCATTGTTAATGGAGTTGCTGACTTACTCCAACATAATCAATGGATTTAAAGAAGCAAAGAAACGGCAACTAACAAAGCATTTGGAGTTCGTAAGCAGAAAGGGAACCTTAAACAAAGTTAGTGGGGAAGTGGAATGTTGTGATTGGATAATGGGTGGTGCCATGCTAAGCGTTGTTGGATGCGACAAGAAAATTGCTAGTTACTCTGAGAATGGGCACTCGTATGCAATAGCTGAATTGTGTCCAGAGTATATTGCTTATATAAAGGAACTAGCAGAAGCGGATATCGTTGAAGGTTGAAGAAAAAAGAGGGAGGGTGGGTGGTTGGGTTGGCGAGGTTGGCGGATAGCCAACCGTTAAGATAAAAAAAGAGGGAAGGTGCAGCGCATAGCCAAGCGCTTGTATTTGTTAGCTGCCTTTACATTCTTTGAGGTTTTTTAGTTCTTGAAGAGAATTCTTGAGGGTTATTACATCGCCGAATTCTTTGATGATGGTGACAGGAAGACACATTTTTAGAGAGCCTAAGAAGGGTTTCTTAAATCCGAGTTCCTCTGTGGCTTCTTTGGTTAGACTCACGTCGAGATGCGTTATCTTCCAATTGTTTGTGTCCACCTCGGCTCCATCCGCTTCACCGAGAACGTAAGCGTTTGCAGTGATTACTTTCATTCCATTCATTCTGTTGACTTTCATTAATCAACCACCAAGAGTGTTGTCTGATTCTCTTGAACTTATCAGATATTTAAGCATATGTTTCTGTTGTGGCACAGTCACAGAATGCGTGCGCGATATCCAAAAACGTGTATTGAGAATATATCTCCGAAAAAGGTAAGTCTTGCGCGCGCATTGGCGGATGCAGAAAAAAAGAGGGGTTATTTGCGTTTTCTGAATAGTTTTGTTCCGTCTCTTTCTGTTACGTATTGGAATCCGTTTTCGATTAGTTTTGCGTCTTCTTCTAGTGTTGTTGATGTTCTGCTTATCCATTGGTCGTCTTCTTCGTAGTCTAGCACTATTGCTCTTATGTAGTGCATTGTTGATTCGAGTTTTTTGTGTCTGAGGTGTCGCATTACTGCTATGGGGTCTCGGATTGGTAGTGATTTGTAGTATGTTGCCGCCGAGTAGTTTCTGAGGTTTCGTAGTTCGATTTTTTCTAGTTCGGGTTTGCATAGTTTTTTTATGGCTCTGCGTCTTGTATCTACCCATATTTGACTCATTGCGTGGGGGTTTGGAAATGGATTTTCTTGGGGGTGTTTGTGTATGTAGATTCTAAGCATTTCTGCGGTGTGTGGTTTCAGCTTGTATGAACCTGAATCGTGACCTTTCACTCCTTTTACTCGTATTATTCCTTTTTCTGTGTCTATGTCTTTTTGTGCGATGTCTGATAGTTCTTTGGGTGCTATTCCCGTTTCCTTCATTATTGAAAATATTGTTATGTATTTATTGGATGCGTGGTTTATTATTGCATCTACGTTCTCGGTTGATGGGATTAATGGGGTTTTCTCTACTACTCTGTAGATTGGCTTGGTCCATTGTATGCCAATTATTTTACAATAATGGTCGTAGGCTACTGTAAACTTGTGTTTTGTTGCGTTGTCCAAGGGTTTTTTGGTTCTGTGGTGAGTTGCGTTTGCGATGTATTGTTTAACTTCGTCTGGGTTGTCGAGGTTACAGTTTTGCGCTATTTGCCTTAGTTTGTAGCTGATTGTTTTGATTGTGTTATCCGATTTTCCATTGCTTTTTAGTGTTATGAGGGTGTTGATTATGTTCTGCTTTATTTTTGTGGGGTTAATTTTAAGAGTGTCGGTGAAAGTAGACTGTCTCGGGCGGCCGTCGTCTAGTTTGGTTAGGACATCAGCCTGCCACGCTGACGACCCGGGTTCGAATCCCGGCGGCCGCACCAACATGGCTGTGCTAAAACATGAAGAATGCAGAGATTAGCCATGGAGTTAAAGAGATACATCTTTCAAGGGTGTTAGAGAAAATCTCTTGAATTGTCCTTCCCCAATGCTAATGATGAAACTTTGAACGTCTTCAACGAGGTCTTTCCATTCAGATCTCATCTGATCTAAACTTTTATGGTATTCCCTATAGTTTTTGTAAAAAGAAATACTGACTCCAGTCATGCCCATGCCTTCTCCGCTAGATGCAAATATTGTATTGGGAAACTTTGCAACAAATTTTCTTGCTTTCTCGTTTGTTTCCGATGAAAGAAATTTAGGACGAATTTTAACAAAGTTTAGAGCTAATATTTCAAAACCCATCTTCCTAAAATCGGGAATGATTGTATAGTGCTGAATCATTCCGTTCCTTTCAAGTTTATGGCGAGTTCTGGTGATTGTTGGCTGAGAAACCTTGAGGATTTTGGCAAGGTCTCTATCACTTCGTTTTGAATTTTTAAGGAGCTCCCGTAACAATTGTTGAGCTAATTCTTTTCGCATGAAACACAATTAGGAGATATAGGTTAAAAGTTTATTGTAATCCACAGAAAGAATGCATGCACGTAGCTAAAAAAAAGTTAAGGAGCCCTCTCCATAGATGGCTCTGTCAGATTTTTGATTTTCGCTTCTGGTCTGTTAGTGTGTGATGATGTTTGGCGCTAGAGGAGGTGCAATAAGTAGGGTTTCACCGTGGCGTCAAGCGTCGCCTTGACCTTCTAGCATTCTTTTGAACAGTCAAAGCGTATATATGTAGGAGAGCTGGACTAACTGGGTACATGGGGGATTGCATGGGGTTTTTTCTCCTAGTAGACTTGTTTTCCATGATATACTTCTCAGCGTTGTTTATAAATATATCTTAAATATTGAGACTTAATATAAATTGAAACATCTTTCCCCTTAGCCAAAATCTCTACTTCTTTTTTGCCTTAGACTGCTCCAAAGTTTCTTCTTGTCCTTCAAACATAAAATACATTTTAAAGAACGCTCTTCTAACTTTGCTTGTAATCAACTCAGAAACTTGTTTCACCTTTTTTGCCAAATGCGTGCACACAACAATTATGTCACTGCGATCTTCCCTAACAACAAACCCTGCAAGTGATACCACAATACCTAACGGAACTTGTACTGTATAATAGCTAGAGAGAACCGTCACAGCCATGAAAGCAACAGAGATTGAAGAGGAGTAGAGTAATGCGATGATCATGCATGCTTGGAGAAAAAAACCTACAATAATTGTCTTAACTATCGTAGCCACATCTCCTACGAAGAAACCCAGACAGAAGTTAGCCAGTACAGGTATGAGAAGCCAACCATACGGAGTAAAAAACGGGTATATGGCGGCCAGCGAATAAGAAGCCACTAAAACAGATACATAGAGACTTCCAAATACCAAAAATGCAAGTCTTGGATTCATGTAATCGACAAACCTACCAAATGTAGAGAATAAATCTGGTGAAACGCTTTTATAAGCGCTTTAAATTGGAAAAGTCATCGGTGTTGCGCTACCTATCTTTCTTATTCTAGATTTAGAAAAAATCCAACTGTGAAACATTTGCTTCACACTAACGTCTAGTGAAAATTAAAGAACGGACAAATCATTGCGCGCGCGAACGGAAACATAACAGAAAAATACATTAAAGTAACAAAACTGCTTATTTTACCGTTAAGTGAACCCTTATCGTATATAACTAGAATCAACATCTACCTAGTTGATTAATATGAAAGAGAAAATAACCGGCAGCGTAAAAGAATTAGCCCATAGCTTAGGCGCAGACTTGATCGGTGTCGCTCAAGCAAAGTCATTTGCGGAAGCACCAGAAAAACATCGTCCAGAAGACTTGCTACGAGGGGCCCAAAGTGTTATTGTGATGGCGATTCACCTGCTTGATGCGTCTCTTGAATCAGCGCCAAACCGAGAGTATTCCGTTACCTACAGTGTGATAAATCGGGAATTGAATAGAATAGCCTTCCGTGTAGCCAAGTTCCTCCAAGACAAGGGTTACCGAGCACTTCAGGTTCCAGTCTCTTCACCCTACGATGTTTCTCGTAACATGGGGGACCTCTCTCATAGGCACGCAGGATATCTAGCGGGTCTCGGGGTTTTTGGAAAAAACAGTCTCTTGCTTTCTACTAAGTTTGGTCCAAGAATTCGACTGGTTTCTGTTATTACAGATGCCCTTTTAACGGCTGACAAACCCTTAGACTTAGACCTTTGCAACGACTGTGACAAGTGTATTCGAGCATGTCCTGCGGGAGCCCTTAAGGGAGAGCGAATCGTAGATAAACCCAAGTGTGACGCGCATCACGTTGAAGTGGGCAAACAATTACAACTCGAAGATTGGGAGCAGATATGCGGCGTTTGTATTCGCGTTTGTCCAGTGGGTAAAACAGCTTGAACAAGTTTTGATAGCCCGTGAAGCCGAAAATTTTTTTACTCAAAAAGTCAAGTTACTGAACGGTGAACTTGTGATGGTTGATAAGTTGAAAATGTATATCGGTGGAGAGTGGGTAGAAGCTGAGAGTGGCGACACTTTTTCGGTGACAAGCCCTGTAACCGGTGAAACCCTAGCCCAATTGCCAAAGGGTGGAAGAGAAGATGTGAAAAAGGCTGTAGACATAGCGGTGGAAGCCCAAGAGAAAGTTCAGAGGACGCCTATAAAAGAAAGAATTCAACTGGCCTACAAAGTAACCGAGCTTGTTCGACAAAACATAGATCGCTACGCAGTAGACCTCACCATGGAACATGGCAAAATACTGAAAGAGTCCATCATAGAGGTTGAAGACGTTACGCCCAACATGTTATGGAACGCTGAAGACCTCAAAAGAGTTGAAACCCCAGTGTTAAACGCTTACAGCAAACCCAACATGATGCAAATTGTTGTGCGCGATCCCCTAGGAACAATAGGAGTAATTACTCCATGGAACTTTCCATGGGTTTTGCCAGCAGAATTCGTAGTACAGGCTTTCCTCGCTGGAAATTCGGTTGTGTGGAAACCAGCCAGCTACACGCCCATCAGCGCCGTTCACATGATGCAATGCATTGAAAAGGCTGGAATTCCGCCGGGCTTCATCAACATGGTGACAGGGCCAGGCAATATCGTGGGAAGAGCTCTAGTGGAACACCCGATGGTTGACGGCATCTGCTTTACAGGTGAAACAACAACTGGCGAGGATATAACCAAGAGAGCTGGGCTTAAAAAGATAATTCTGGAGCTCGGAGCCTTAGGACCCCTCATTGTTATGAACGACGCTAATGTTGAAAAAGCTGTGGAAGACATAATCTTCGGGTGCTACACAACTGGTGGCCAGTGCTGCTGCGCCAACGAAAGAATTCTCGTTCAGGAAGGTATCCATGACAAGCTTGTTCAGGCTCTGACACCGAAAGTTAAGAAGATGAAGCTTGGTGATCCTTTGAAGGATACTACGGATATGGGGCCTCTAAACAACGAATCAGTTGTTCAAAAGATGGAGAGACATGTTGAAGATGCAGTCAACAAAGGAGGCAAAGTTCTGGCTGGAGGAGCTAGAACCCAAGGATTCCCAACAAAGCTCTACTATCCTCCAACCGTAGTCGACGACGTCTCAACGGATACCTTATTCAACAAAGTGGAGACGTTTGGTCCAGTGGCGCCGATAATCACTTTCAAAACGTTGGATGAAGCCATTGAAATAGCTAATGCCCCAAGGTACGGTCTCAGCATGGCCATACATACCAAAAACTTTAGAACTGCTTTGGAGGCGAGCAGAAGACTCCATGCGGGTCAAGTGTGCATAAACGAGTCAGCCTACTATTGGGACTATAACAATCCTTGGGGAGGATTCAGAAAGACAGGCTTTGGCCGTGTCGCCGGCAAATGGAATTTTGAAGCCTTTACAGACCTAAAAACGCTAGTCTTCAATATTGGAAGGAGCGAGTTTTAGCCACCAACTCCTCTTATAATAGATGTGATAAACGCTTTCTTCCAGCGCATTTCATTGAAGAATAGTACATTAACTGGTATGCAAACGAGTTGGCTTCAACGTTTCATGTATTTCTATGCCTCTCTTTGTTAATTCAGCTATGAACAGTTCTGGTCTTACGCATGCTTCTGAAGGCATCACACCTTTAAGCTGGATGTCGCCTCGTGCAAGCATTTGAGCCACTATCGAGGCTGGCACACCAGTCACGAAGCCAGAAGAGCTCGCATTCCACTCCGGCTTAGGATCATTAACTACATCGAAAGTGCACCGTGCCTTCTCACCATCTTTTTCACCCACCACATCAACTCTAACCACATGAACCTCGTCACCCCTCTGGGTCTTAGGTTTGGGGAGAGAACCGAAGTATCTCTCCAAAAACTTTCTGGGAGAAATTGTCACTCCTTTTGCGTTTATCGCTTCGTTACTCGTGAGACCAACTTCGTCTAACACTTTAAGCTTTGAAACAGTCTCCGGAGAAATTATGATTCTGAAGATGGCGTCTTTTATTCCTTTACCTATGGTATGGGGAATTGTTGCAGGTTCTGAGTGAATCACTACGTAAGCCTTAACTTCGCCAATTGGCTCTGGAAACCTTATT
>CP070759.1:310902-324591 GCA_020348945.1 Candidatus Bathyarchaeota archaeon | reverse complement strand
CTCAGGTAAATCCACTACCTTAAAGATGATTCTTGGCTTGATCAAGCCGGACTCCGGATCCGTGAACGTTGTGTGCACGAAGGCGGAAGACGATCCCGTTGCGGTTAAGAGACAGGTGGGCTACGTTCCCGAGTCGCCGCGATTATACGATTTTTTGACAGGGTTGGAATACCTCGACTTCGTGGGTGACATTTACGGCTTAGACGCATCAGAGAAGAAGGCTCGAATCGAGGAATACCTAGAGGCTATGGAATTGGAAGGCAGGGAAGGCGACATGATAAGCAGTTATTCTCAAGGAATGAAACAGAAAATCACCCTCATCTCAGCTTTTCTGCACAAGCCAAAACTGTTACTCTTAGACGAACCCCTAAGCAGTCTAGACCCTAGGTCAGCCAGAATCGTAAAGGACCTACTCCGCAAACTAACTGCGCAGGGGATAACAACAATCATGTCAACCCATGTTCTAGAGATCGCCCAAGCCATGTGCGACCGCATCGCCATCATGTACGAAGGAAGATTGCTAGCCTTGGGCAACATGAAGGAACTGAGGCAGAAGGCGAGGCTGCCCGGATCAGATTTGGAAGATATTTTCTTAAAACTCACGGGAACAGAAGACGTTAGAGAGGTGGTTGAGGCGCTTCTGAAATGAACTGGAAAACCGTTCTTCGACTCGTTAGCGTTGATGTCAAATCTGGGAGATTGATTAGAGGTCAAAGACTCAGAAGGTATCGAGAGAGAAGGCTTTTTCAGTACTTGTTGTATGGAGGAGCCTGCGTTCTAGGAATAGTGATAGGTTTAGGTGCGGGAACCCTCTACACTGCAGTGCCCGACCCTGACCTGCGGACCTTGTTCTATGAAGGCGCTCGTCTACTTTTCCTATCCTTCCCCATCATGGTTCTCATTTACAGTTTAATCTTCACCATGATGAGTCAAATCCAAAGGATGGGAGTAAGGTCTTCTATTCAGCTACCTTACTGGCTACCCATCACCTGGGAGGAACACACTCTTGCGTCCACCCTAGCCCACCTCATCGGTGTACCTCTAGCTTCCATCATTTTATTCGGTTCAGCCATAGCCACAGTCTCCATTTACTTAGAGGCAGTGCCCTTGGCCATCCTCACGATTTTTGCTCTAGTGGCTAGCGCCTTCCTAGCTAGCACGACCACGGAGATTTTCAGAGTTTTGCAGGCGAGGCTCATAGGAGCCGTGTACAAGTCTTCTGGAAGGGCGGCTGTTTGGGTGAGGTTTCTCGGTTCTCTACTCTTTTTGATTGCTTTCTACGTGGCTTGGTTTGCCCTCACGTCTGGCGGTGGCTCTATCGCCCTCATTGAGATGGTTGCTAGTGCCCAGCAGGCAGGTTGGTTCGTTCCCTACGTTTGGTTGGGGATGGCCTTAGCCTCTTTTATGAACGGACTGCTGGCGCAAACCATTATTTTTTCGCTGGCTTCCCTTCTGTTTATCTTAGTTCTCTTCTATGTGGCTGTTAAGTTGAACGCTAAATTTGGATTGTATGAGCCGCCAGCTATCACGGTCTCTCGGGGGGCTTATGTTCCAAAGGTTGGCTTTTTGGGAAGACTTGGTTTTTCCTCCTTGGAGGCCGCTGTGATACGGAAGGACTTTAAGGCCTTTACGAGACGTCGGGAACTCATGTACGTTTTCATAATGCCCCTAGTTTTCATACTTATGCCCTTGATGCAGTATTCAGGAATATATGGTACACCTGTTACGCCAGGGAGTTCTCGGTTCCTTTCCGCTTGGATACTTCTTGCGCCGGGAGCAATAATGGCTGTAATGTTGGGCACGATAATTATTGGTGAGGAAGGTGGGTCTGTATGGCTTTTCTTTTCTTCGCCCATCACTGCGCGCAGCCTAGTCAAGTGTAAGTACGCCTTTGTAATCATCTTTTCATGCATAGTAACGCTGGTGTGTGGTGCTATTGGGATTCTAATCGCCCGTCCTTCACCAGACATTGCTGTGGTATTGTTAATAGAATCCATGCTGCTAATCTTCGCTTTAGGCGCCGTTTCCCTCGGAACAGGAATAAAGGGGGCCGACTTCACCGAAGTTCCAAGGCCTAGAATGGTTAGGCCGTTAACGGTTCTCGTCTACGGTCTCTTATGCTTGGTCTTAGCGTTGGCAATATTCTCTCCTCTCCTTCTACACGCAGTTGCAATGGAATACATACCCCTTCCCGTGTCCCTCCCAAAATTAGACCTCTACGTCGCAATTTCCATAAGCGCAGTTATAGCCCTTGTCGTAACCTTCGTGTTCTATAAGATAGCCCTCAAAAATGCGGAGGAATTTCTGATAAAGGCTGAAATTTAAACATGACAGTTGGATGCGCGCGCGAACGGTCTACTTCCATGTTTATTCTGTTATTTGCGCGCGCCTGAAAGCGTACCAAGAGATTGCAACAAAGACGATGAAGTAAACTAGTGCTACAGCAATTGACATTAAGACGATGTTGGACAAAGGCTCTGAATAGAGCGCAACCCATGAAGGTTGTCCATGAGCCATTTCTTCTATATTTATTTTGTAGAAGGTAACTTCCCGTGATGGGTGTAGAATGTAACTTATGAGATTTGGACCTATGCTGTCAGTGCCTGTTGAAACCGCGGTGCCCGTCGGAGCAAACTGCGAAGGTGGACCCCCATTAGCAAACCCGGAGTTGCCAGTACCAGGAATATAAGTGAGAATCCATCCTTGACCGGCAAGTGCCCCAACTATTTGACCAATTATAGTTGTCCCTAACCAGATGCCTAAGGGTGCGAGAGCAGCAATTAGGGAACTCCTAGAGAGCGTGCCGAAAAAAAGAACAATGGATATCCATATTAAAGTGCTGAAAAGGGCTCCGAGAAGAGATAGCGGAACAAGATGCAGGTTATTTTGAGGCCCATACACGACAAAGCCGCCTATAGTCATGTAAATCATCAGAAAACAGTACGTTACCAAAAGTGTTAGGAAGGCTGCAAACAGTTTGCCAAAAAACACGGTAGTCCTTGACACGGGTTTGGCTAATAACGGAACAATGGTTCCACTTTCAAACTCTCCAGAAACAGTGTTCATTACAGTCACTATCGCAAACAAGAAAAAACCAAACCCGCCCAAGCCTACATTAGAGCCGATAACAAAATCAGGGTTCGGTTCTACGGACGGACCACCCAAAGCGCTTACGATGTGGCCCAAAGCCAACGATAAGGTGCTGAGAGCAAACGCGAGAATTAGCATTCCAAGGAACTTTTTCTTTCGGATGTTCCAGAGTATCTCATATCTAACCACTGCAAGAAACTTTGCTGTCCAACTCGTGTGGCTTACACTCATTTTACTGGCTCCTTTTTTTGCGTTTGTGTTTGACAAGAAGATCCATAAATACGTCCTCTAGGCTTTTTCCTTTTGAGTCCATGGATATGACTATGCCTCCTCCAGCTGTAATGGCCTGAGAAATTTGAGATCTAACGTCGTCACGAGTTTTCACTTCGACTAAGAGCTTTTTTCCGTCTTTGGAAACACCTGTCACGAAAGATAGTTTTTCAACTTTTTTAATGACCGCTTTAGAGAGTTTATCAACCTCAGCTTCTATTGTCACAGGTCCTTTGACCTTGGCAGATATCTGCTTAAGCGTGCCCGAAGCCAACTCAACTCCCTTGTTAATTATTGTAACATGAGTGCAAACCTGTTCAACTTCGTGCAGAAGGTGCGACGAAAGAAAGACGGTGACACCTTCCTTTGCAATTTCATGCATTATCTCTCGGACCTCAACCATTCCAACAGGGTCTAAACCAAGGCTCGGTTCATCTAGAATTACCAATTCGGGCTCGTTCAACAACGCCTGTGCTATGCCTAAGCGTTGTTTCATACCTTTGCTATAAGTTATAATGAGATCTATTCCTCGTTCTTTTAAACCAACCATGTCGAGAAGTTTAGGTATCTGTTTCTTGCGCTCTTCCTTGGTCACACCGTACATTCTTCCGTATATGTCGATGAGCTCTCTTCCCTTCAAATGCTTAGGAAGCTTTGGAAGTTCAGGCATGTAGCCTATTCTCGACCTTACGTCTGGCTTGTCCCAACCAAGTTCTTGACCTAGGACACTCACTGATCCGCCGTCAGGTTTTAACAACCCGATCAGCATCTTGATTGTC
Organism: Candidatus Bathyarchaeota archaeon; assembly: GCA_020348945.1. Lineage (GTDB taxonomy): Archaea > Thermoproteota > Bathyarchaeia > Bathyarchaeales > Bathyarchaeaceae. The sequence goes on along the minus strand of CP070759.1, from coordinate 320,452 downwards.
GTGGTTTTTCCAGCGCCGTTGGGGCCCAAGAAGCCGTGAATAGTGTCTGTTTTAACCTTGAGGTCTAGCTTATCCACAGCGACTAAAGGCCCGTATTTCTTTGTAAGATCTGCGGTTTCAATGACAAACCTCAAGGAATATCCTCCATGTCTCTATAGTATGCCAGCAACACTTTTAATTCTTTATTCTTAACTTGAGTGCAAACTTTGTTTCTACGAGGAAGAAGTTATCAGATCCACGTGGTCCATCGATGTGCGCGCAACTACAAATCTTATTTTAGAGTCCTTTCTAATAGGCATTGAGTGAAAAAAGTAGATGCAGCGGTCACTGAGAGTTGATTGGGGCTGATTGACAAAAAAAGAAGCATTTGAAAGGTGGATATCGGTTGAAGATTTTGCGAAAGGACTTCAAACACGGCAAAGTTGTGGTAGTTCCAGAAATGTTAGACGATCTTTGGCATCTCTATAACATTATAGCGTTTAATGATGGAGTGTATGCACGGACCACTCGGGGAGTAAAGGCAGACGAGCGCTACGCCCGCCCCAAAAAAGGTAGAAGAGTCACAGTTTCTCTAGGCATAAAAGTGGAGAAAGTGCTCTGGGACAGAACCTTAAACCGACTGAGAATACACGGAATCGTTTGCGAAGCACCTGAAGAAATAAACGTGAAAGGATCCCACCACACCATCAAAGTAACACTGAACAAGCCAATAACCATTGTAAAACCTAAATGGCTAAAACACCATGTGGACCGACTTAAAAGAGCCAGCAAAACCACAGTGAGCCCAATCACCGTAATATCCATGGACAACGAAGAATACTGCGTAGCCGTCTTAAGACAATACGGCATCGACGTAAGAGTGGAGGAAAGAACAAAACTTCCGGGAAAACGTGAAGCGGAAAAAAGAACAAAAGCAAAGCAAGAATTCTTCAAAAATGCCTTACAGGCTCTCAGAGAGACTTTGAAGAACCGCCGCAGCCCAATTGTGGTCATAGGTCCGGGATTTATGAAAAACGAGTTCGTGAAGTATATGAAGAGAGACGCTTCAGATGTTGCAAGCTCCGTGATTGACATGAAAGGCGTGAACAGCAGCGGGTTAGCTGGAATAAAGGAAGCATTGCGTTCCGGAGTTTTAAGTAAGGCATTAAAACACGTGCGGATAGCTGAAGAAACTAAGGCTATGGAAGAAGTTCTTGAACGGTTGGGAAAAGAAAAACTAGATGTAACCTACGGATTCGACGATGTGGAGAAGGCGAGTTTGTTCGGTGCGGTGGAAAAACTTCTTTTGGCAGACGTTGCGTTGAGGGAGACATCTGATGAAAAGAGAATAGCGCTGGAAAAGCTCATGGGGGAAGTTGAAAAAAGGAATGGACAAGTCGTTATTGTCAGCACGGAGCATGAGGCTGGAGCGAAACTGGTTGCACTTGGAGGCGTTGCAGCGCTTCTCCGTTTTCCACTTGGCTAACTTTAACATTGGATCAGGACGCTAGATTTCTGGACAGCGATTATTTTCCGTGGAGTTTGAGGCGTCTACGAACCGCGGGATTCTGATCCGCAAGTTTTTTCAGAACCATTTCAAAGGTTTCGTCAGGTGAAAGTTCTCTTTCGATGAAGACTCCGGTTCTGCCAACTTCGTTACGGCGCAACAGAGCGTGAACTCGGTCTAACACAGTGTTAAGGGAAACCCCTAGGATATGGGCAACCGTTTCCTCGCGACCCACAATGCTGCTTTCAACGTGACCTCTTAACGTAGGTTCGATCAACATCAGCCTCTTGTCTACTCCTGATACGCGCAGATCTTTCCTGAGTGTAGGCAGGGATGCTTCTCCACTGAAACTGTGGAAGTCTCTCTCCACATGATGGAGTTTCACGAGGGGGAAGGAAATACACCTTGGCTCATCGAGTTCGATGTACCCCTTAACAGCATAGAAGGGCGTAGCCTGCACGACGACTCGCCGATTAACAGGAATGTGGGCACGTTCAAGGGTCGTTTCTATGGTGAAGGAAGAGGGCGGGTCCGGAAGAAAAACGTCGATGTCACTCTTTTCGGAGATGTCGCCTCGGGCGATGCTTCCGTGCACAATGGATGGCAAATGGGAACAATCCAGAATCTCCATTATCTGAACCGCTCTAGACCTCAGTTCCTTCAACAGTTTCCAGTGTTTCTCGTCGTAAGCAACTTCTACGCGTTCGGCGTGGGTCACTGGTTTCTTAGCCATCACCCTCACCGTGAAAGGGAGGCACTCACCCACTCTAGATAGGATGACACTTTATTCCCCTTCACAAAACTACACAAAGGTATTATTAGTTGATTTCCTTACCGAAACGCAAAGGAAAACAGAGAACAATGTTGACATGCACGCTGTGCGAGAGGACCGAAGCCGTTTTTATGCGTCCTTACTCAGGGGAGAAACTCTGCGGACGATGTTTCTGCAAGTCTATGGAAAGCAAGGTTAAAGCAACCATTGCTAGGTATGAAATGCTTCAACCAGACGACAAGATTATGGTAGCGGTTTCGGGTGGAAAAGACAGTGTAATCCTTCTCCACATACTAAGCAAAATTGAAAAAAGGTTTCCAGAGGCAACGCTTTGCGCTGTCACCGTTGACGAAGGTATAAGAGGTTACCGAGATGAGGCGTTGAAATTTGCTGTGAAAAACTGTAGAAAACTTGGCGTGAAGCACATTGTAACCTCATTTAAAGAGATGTTCGGGTACGAACTGGACGAACTTGTAAGCATGATGCGAGAAAAAGGTGAAGGGAAGTTAACGCCCTGCTCCTACTGCGGAGTGTTGAGGAGACGGGTTCTGAACACTGCGGCTCGAGAAGCGGGTGTGGACAAGCTTGCCACAGCTCACAATTTAGACGATGAAACTCAAACCATGATGTTGAACATCCTTCACGGTGATGTTTTGCGAACAGCTCGTGTGAAGCCCGTTTTAACGGTGGTTCATCCTAAGCTGATACAGCGTGTAAAGCCGTTCTGCGAGGTTCCGGAGAGGGAAATTGCATTTTACGCGTATTTAAAGAAAAATGAGTTTCAAGGTGTTCCCTGTCTCTATGCTGGAACTGCGTTGAGGAACGACGTGCGGACTGTATTGAACAGGTTGGAAGAGAAACATGCTGGAACTAAGTTCACTGTTTTCAGGTCCATAGAGAGAATTAGACCAGCGCTGGAAGCCATGGTGGAGGAAGTAAAATTGCAGGAGTGTAAGAAGTGTGGAGAACCAACTGTTGGAGAGCTTTGTAAGCCTTGTCAAATGCTTGAAGAACTGTCTATTGCGTAAGGCAAAAGATTTACCCAAGATTCTTTTTCTGGTTCTTTCAAAATAGTGTGGAGGAGACTACGGTTGACTGTGCTTTCAGACAAAGAGATACTGCAACATATAGAACGCGGTGAGATTAAGATTACTCCCTTTGAGCGGAAATGTCTTAATCCTGCTGGTTACGATTTGCGTTCCGTCATTGAATTAGCATTAATTCCGGGACAATCTAGGCTGGTGGCTAGTTTAGAGAAAGTTCAATTAGGCTTAGGCGTGATGGCGTATCTTTATCTTCGTTCTTCTCTCACTCGAGAAGGAGTTGTTGGAGGGTTTGCAGTTGTGGACCCAGGTTTCAGTGGACAATTGACAATTAATTTTCACAATTTAGGACAAAACATCATTAAAGTGGAAAAGAGTGAGCCGATTGTTCAGATAGTTTTTCACAAATTGGGAAGTGCAGCAAGCAAAGGCTATGGTGGACGGTATCAAGAGAGTGCTGGAGTAGTGGAAAGTAAGAGAGTGAAGTCTTGTTGAAAGGTTTTAGGCGGCGGATCACCGAGGCTGGACGCCTAGTCTTCGTCGAGCCCTCCAACTTCTTTGCTCATATCCGCACCCCTCTGAGCGCTGAACGTTCAAACTTAGGTTGCTCCCTCCCGGGCCTGGCCAGATTCGCTTGGCAAACGCGGTTAACGACTTCCCTACGAAAGCCGCTCCACGGCCGCCAGCCCCAGAGGACGGATAGTCATGGTTAGAGAGCTAGAGGAACTTAACGATCTTTGACGCCTCACCTAGGCTGTTAGCCCGTCGTGTAGAGGGTTTACGGTCGAAGCTTGCGCTTCTCAAGGGACCCCTAGCCCCCCGCCTAAGACCCGCCAAGAGAAGTTGAGTAGTTCGTAGGTATAAAAGTTTGTTAAAAGCAAGCGACGGATGAGGCATATAGAAATTGACTTTAAGCTTGTGAGAAGACATAAAAAAACATTAATTGATGTGAAATTCTTAAGGATTAACTCTGAATTAGGGAGGATTTTCAGCGAGCCAGAAAAGCGGTCTCAGGATGGTAGAGGCGTCGAGATCACATTATGAGATTAGTGTTAAACTTGGAGAGCGTTACAAGGATTTAGCTGAAAGCATGATGGAAGACCTGAAAATGCGCGTGAAAGTTACAGGCTTAACTTGGGGCAAAGTGGTCTTCAACGCTCGTAAGCATCTGCCACGGAAATCCATGTGTATGGGAATACAAAGAATACAAGCTCTGATTCAGAACGACAATTTATGTGCATTGAATCAGAAGAGCGAGCCGCGAGGATTCAACGTAATTCTTAAATGCACGTTAGACATGTTGTGCTCATCATGAGTGTTTGGAAAGAAAGATTAAGTAATGCTAGAAAACTGATGGCGAAAAACGGCATCGACGTTCTAGTCCTCTACGAGGCTGAAAACCTTCAATACCTGAGCGGAGTTACTGACCCCACTCTCCACACTTGTGGAACGATCGTTCTCCCAATCGATGGTAAACCAACAATAATTGTACTCTGGCAGGATATTGAAGTAGCTAGGAAAGAATCTCAGATTCAGGATATTGTGGGGGCTAGATGCACTGAAAGCGCAAAACAGCGCAAGGTGGCGGAGGTTTTGAGAGAGTTCAGTGCTCCAGGAGTCACAGTTGGCGTCGATTACCTTGATTTCACCGAATTCGAAACGCTGAAAACCAGCTTTCAAAGCACTTCTCCAAATGCAAAGTTCATAGACGCGTCAGACATGTTAAGCATGCTGCGTCTTATCAAGTCAAACGAAGAAACTAAGTTTCTTCGGAAAGCCGCGGAAATCTCAGATTGTGGAATGGAAGCGGCGGTTAGGGCGTTAAGAGTTGGGGCAACGGAACTCGAGGTTGCCGCTGAGGCAGAGTACGAGATGAAGAAAAAAGGGTCGTGGGAATTAAAACATCCAACTTTGGTTGCATCGGGCAAACGAACGTTGTGGATTCACCCCTATGCGAGTGAAAAAAGAATAGAAAAAAATGATCTGGTAGTTATAGATCTTGGAGCCGTATATGGAGGCTATTGTTCTGACATATGCCGAACATGTGTAGTGGGAAGTTCCAATCGGATTCAAGAAGATTTGTTTAATGCGGTGCTGGAGGCTCAATCAACAGCTTTCAACGTACTCAAGGAGGGCACGACGATTAGAACAATTAGTGAAGTTGTTCGCGAGGTATTCAAAAAAAGAGGCTATGCAAAATACTTCCCATCCCTCATTGGCCACTTTATAGGCTTACAAATCGAGGAAGAACCCATGATCATGCCTAAAAACGCGGACATCGAGTTCAAACCTAACACTGTTGTTTCGCTTTTTCAAAGCTCAGTTTTTGAGCCGAAGGCCGGTGGAGTTCGACTGGAAGACATGGCTTTAGTCACAAAGACAAAATCAGAAGTCTTGACCCACTATCCAAGAGAATTCATCAAGATATGAAAAAACTAGATGGTTACGCGCGTGCAAGGTTCTGTTTATTTTCTAATGTATTGATTGAAAGTCAGTGTGGTTAAGATCTACAGTGTTAATTGGAACGCTATGAGTTCCGAAGAGAGTTAACAGAACCTTGGTTTAGTATTTATAAACTTAGAAAGTTCAAATATATAGTGGTAGTTTGTTATGACTTGCTATTTTAGGCACCTTCAACGTTTTTTCAAGAAGGCTGGAATAGAAGTTACGAGGGAAAACAAACGAGAAATTGACAGGGTCATTCACAACCTTGTTGGTGTTGAGTACAAGAATTGTTCAGCCACCTGGAGAGAAGTAAAAAGGAGAATAACAGATGATGAGGAAGGTTTTGTTTCTAAGCTGAAGGAAACACTAACTAAACATATGCAGGACTAGTTTGGAGCACGCGCGCGCACGTGTCACATTGAAACCACCGAACATATTCGGGAAAAGCTTAACCTAAAGCTTTATCAAGCATATGAACGTGGCGCGCACAAGAAATCAAAGATTCACGTTTTGTTTTTTTCTTCCAGCCAATGATGTAAAAACAAAAATTCATATCGTAGAACTTAGATTAAGACATCGTTGGTTCCTGAAATGAGTCAGATAGAACTTTCAGAAAAAGAATTGGAATACTATTCAAGACAAATAGTCCTCGCAGAAATGGGATACAACGCACAGTTGCAACTAAAAGACGCTAAAGTTTGCCTACTAGGATTGGGAGGACTAGGCTCTCCCACTGCAATGCAACTGGCTGCAATTGGAATAGGACACCTGCGCCTCGTTGATCGAGACGTTGTTGAATTGTCTAATTTACAAAGACAACATCTCTATAGCGTAGACGATGTGGGATATCCAAAGGTTGAAGTTGCAGTTAAGAGACTGCAGAGTTTAAATCCCTACATAGAAATAGAGCCTGTTCCTCTCTCCATCAACGAAGACAACGCGGAAGACATAGTTAAGGGCAGAGATGTTGTGATCGACGGCTTGGACCGAATGACGCCACGTTACGCTGTTAACAGAGCTTGCGTCAAACTTGGCATACCCTACGTTTTTGGAGCTGCTATAACAACCATCGGAAACGTGTCCACGATAGTTCCAAGCGAAACACCATGCCTCGAATGTTTTTACGGCAATCTTGTTGATGATAATTTGCCTAAATGTGCTGTGGTAGGTGTTCACCCGTCTTTGTTGAGTATAATAGCGAGCGTGGAAGTTAGTGAGGCTATTAGAATACTTGTAGGAAAACAGCCTCGTTTGGCTAACAAGCTTCTCTACTGTGACATAGAAAATGTAGAATTCAACGAAGTTCACGTTTCAAAAGCTGAAAAATGTCCGGTCTGTGGCTCAAAACCTTCTGGTTCTCCAATGCCTCTAAAGCGAGAATTTGTTGAAGAAGCCTGTGGAAGAAGTGGAAAGAGAGTGTTTGTTATTGTTCCAAAGAAGAATCTTGAGATCAATCTAGCAGACTTGCATGGTTATTTAAGGAAAAAAGGATTCAACATCAAAGTTAAAGCTAATCTGGGCATAACCTTTGAGCATGATCATAAAGTTACCACGAGCATTCTCAAAAGCGGAATCATGATCATAGAAGGAACCAAAGAAAAAGAAGAAGCTGTCAAACTTTTTGACGACCTAATTATTGCTAGATTTAACATTCCTAAATCACTCACAAGATGAGACGGTGCCTAAACTCTCAAATGCATACATGTCTATACAGTTAAAACTTGTCCTGAGATACAATTTCATTCAAGTTTTTTCTGTTTCTAGGCTCAGTGAACACATCCTTAGATGGATAACCTAGAGGGGTTGCAGCAACAACTTCGTAGCCGTTGGGAACTTCCAATAGTTTCTTGATTTTATCGTTGTTGAAAGCTCCAATCCAGCAGGTTCCTAGACCTTCAGCTCTTGCTGCTAAGATTAGATGTGTGAACGCAATGCTCACGTCTACCAGCACACTCATTTCTCCCATGTATCCACCTCTGTTGAAAAGCAGTTTGCGTCCACAAGCCACAATGATTAATGGTGCTTCAGCTACAAATTTCTGGTTGTCGCAGGCTGAAATCATTTTTTGCTTTACTGCATCATCCATAACTAAGATGAACTTCCAAGGTTGACGGTTGGATCCAGAAGGTGCAACACGGACAGCTTCTAAAACTCTGTTCAAAACTTCCTCGGGTATAGGATTTTTCTTGAAGGACCTAACACTTCTTCTCGTTCGAATTACCTCGTAGAAATCCACTTTTTAACTCTCCATATAGCTTGGTTTCTAGTAGTCGAAACTTCTTATAAGCAGATCGTGAGGTTGTGAAACTATTGTTGAAGACATGAAACTACGGAAAACCAGTGGCGGCGTAGTGATAGATGTTCACGTGAAACCGAACTCAAAACAGTTCGGAATAGCTGTTGAATCAGATAAACTTGTAGTGCTTTGTCGAAGAACTCCGGTAAAGAACAAAGTTAACAGGGAGTTGATGAAAGAACTTTCAAAGCTTTTTCTTTTGGAGAAAAGGTTTATGTTCCTTAATGCTTTGTGAAGTTGTGAGCTTTGTGGTGGCTTGAATGTTCTTTCATGTACTGCTAACCACTAAATGCGACCTGCAGTGTAAGTATTGCTATGGAAAGTCATGTGAAGATATGGAGGCTGATTTTGGGGACTTTGAAGTGGATTATTCTTTGCCAAGTGAAATCAGTTATGACATAGAACTCTTGAGAAAGTTTTGTGAAAAGGATTCTGAACCAGTTCTAATTTTTTATGGTGGCGAACCGATGCTCTGCATGGAGATAATGAAGCAAATTATGGATGAGGTTCGGGCGAAACATTTTGTAGTTCAGACTAATGGTTTGCATTTGAATAGACTTGAGCCGGAATACGTGAATAGGTTGTATTCAATTTTTGTTTCCGTAGATGGTGATGAAGAATTAACTGATTATTACAGGGGAAAGGGAGTTTATCAAAAGGTAATTGAGAACGTTAAGCTGGTTAGACGGAGCGGGTTTAAAGGCGAAGTAATTGCTCGAATGACTGTGATGGAGGAAACGGATATTTACGAGCAAGTTATGTGGCTTTTAAACAATCCTGATTACTCTTTCTCGTCAATTCATTGGCAGCTTGACGCGGGGTTCTGGAAAAACGATTTCTCAAAAAGGCCGTTTGCAAAATGGGTTGAAGAAAACTACAATTTCGGAATAAGAAGACTTGTGGAGTTTTGGGTTGATTTCATGGAGAGGGAGGGTGAGGTTTTGAGGTTTTATCCGTTTTTGGGGGTGATGCAGTCGCTTCTTAAGGGTGAGAAAAGCTTGTTGAGGTGTGGTTCTGGCTGGATAAATTTTAGCATACAGACTGACGGTTACATTATACCGTGTCCCATCATGAGTGGAATTAAAGACTATTATCTGGGTCATATTCTGAATGTGCATCCGCTACGGTTAAGGAAAGTTTATGTTGGGCTTCCATGTGTTAGATGTGAAATTTTACGCGAGTGTGGAGGAAGATGCTTGTACGCGAACATAACGAAAAGATGGAGCGAAGCCGCATACGCTTTAGTGTGTATGGCTGTTAGAAACCTTGTTGAATCGTTGAAGACGGTTTTGCCAAGGGTTAGAATATCAATCGGTAGTGGAAAAATTGAACTTTCAGATTTCGAACATATGAAGTATAACAGTTGTGAGATAATACCATGAAACAACAACGAGACGTAGAAGATGGCAAAGCCAAGTTTCTTTTCACTATGCACGCGTGCATATTCATGGAACTATTGTCTATATAGAGGATTCTCAAAGTTTTTAAGTGTGCGCCGTTTTTTGGGG
>CP070759.1:305289-310802 GCA_020348945.1 Candidatus Bathyarchaeota archaeon | reverse complement strand
ACTGGTGCACGGCCAATGTAGACCTCGTAGTAGGATATGTCGTCGTCTCCAACTAGGTTGGCATACCAGTAATCTTCAGCAATATCGGCTGTACTCATTCCAGCGGTAACCCTTTTAGTGTGATAGGTGATCTTACCTACATCGCCGCCTAGAAGCACGTAGCTCGTGTTGTAGTTGGTGTAGTAATCGTTTATGACATTCTTGATTTCGGTTTCATTAGCATCAACGTTCACCGTAACTACTTTGGCACCATTCACAAACATGTCTTTCCAGTCTGCAAGAACTTGGAACTCATCTGCCAAGTCAGGTGTCGTGACTATAATGTATTCATAAGTCGTGCCAAGTGTTTCAGTTGTGACTAGAGTAGAATCAGCTGTGTCAAGAGTAGAATCGTAGGTCGACAGAACCGACGGATTGTCAACCAAGGTTTCTACGGCTTCACGACCCTTAACCAAATTGCGAAGAGTATCTATTGTAGATCCTTCCTTAAGCTTCACTTTGACAGTAATCTCTTTGTAGTATAGAGCCAGTCTGGATGCAGGCTTATACTGTACGGGGTATAATCGAACATTAAGAATGTTGTAGCCATGGAAGGACTTCACAGACCCAACTCGGTAGATTTCATTGGGATACAGCTCATCTGAGTTGTAAATGTTAGCATTCTTTCCTACAATCGTTGGTTCTTCACCTATGATGGCGGGCGGTTGACCGCAAGGAATATCCTTGACGATATGCTGACTGCCGATTTTTCCTACGACAGAAACGTCAGCAACTTCATTGTATGGTGGCAGCAGAATGTTGGCTACTCTATACAACGCTAAAGGTTCGCTAGGCAGTGACAGAACTCTAAGATTCTTCGTAAACTGTTTTGTGTCCAGCCAATTTAGAATTTCGGATTCATCAAACCGATAGGTAAATGAAATCATGTCAGGTTTCATAGACGCAGGAGCTGCTGCTACTACTCGCATACTCATAAACATGACGCTTGAACCGGGTAGGATGCATAAAATGAATAACATAATGAATGTTTTTCTGATTGAATGTTTCTTCATTGCTTCTTTCACTCTCCTTTTACTTATTGGTATTTGTGTCATTGCGCCCCACCTCGGCGCATCCGTCATTTTATGTCGAAAGTTGTATTAATAATTAATGAACTGTTTAGTAACAATAGAGATACGTGAAAGTATTCCCGAAAAATTACTTTCAGTGTCCTCTCTCCCATTCTTTTCAATCAGTTTCATCGTTTCTTTTATTAGACTGACGTTTAGCAAGAAGTTTCGGAGACTAAATCTTGGATTTGGGGCGGCTCATAGCTTCTACGTGCAGACAAAGAATCCTCGAAGCATTGTCAGAGGTTAGACAAACCCATATTACAGATTTGGTGCGCAGGATCAACAGTACCTACGGGCAAGTTAATCGTAATTTGCTGATTCTTGAACATGAGGGCATCGTGAACATCCAATACTACAGTCGCTTGAGAATGATCAAACTGAATCGGAAAAATCCAAAAACTCTAACCCTCCTAAAAGTCCTAAAACTATTAAAAGGATAAAATTCAACTTGCATAATTGGTGCTCGCGCACGCATTATGCCTTTTCAGTGAAAATGATGCCGATGTATGTAAACCATACCTAGCGTGGAGATATCTCCCGATTCCCCCGCAAAACCCCCATTTTTTTCTCTATGTACGCTCTTGTAGTGTATGCATGCACGCGACAAGGTTAAATTACTAGAAATTATATCAAATGTATTCATGAACCTCAAAACGGTGCTGGGTGGATTTGCTATTGCCGTTCTTTTCTTTTTCGGTATTATATTTGCTTTAGCTGCAGGCGCACGTGACGCGCCTACAAGGTTGACCGTTGCTGTCTTGTTGTTTGTTGTCGGCTTCGGAATCGCCTATTATATAACTAAAAAGCCAAAGACGATAGTGCAGAGGTTGGAATTGTCAGGGCAGATGAAGGCCGTTGCGCTCAAGTGTCCTAACTGTTCGGCTTCTGTAGACGCTGGCGCGATCAAAATTGTGTCTGGAGTGCCATACGCAACCTGCCCCTATTGTGGACAAACATTTGAGATAGCTGAGGAACCAAAATGGTGAAAAACCATCATTTGCTGGTCATATTATCTGCCTTATTCATTTTAATGACATTTGTGGGCACAGCAACCGCACAAATACAATATCATCTTAATTACGAATGGGCGGAGATATGGATCAATCAGGACGGAACAATTGATCTTCTATACAACATGAGTGTAACATGCGATTCGGGAGTCATCCGCTATGTGAACGTGGGGCAACCCAACAGCGACTTTACAATCGGAAAGGCGGAAGATGAGGCTGGTCAAACGTTGACCGCCACCGACACAGGCAACGGAAGAGTGCGCGTTGACCTACACACGTCCATTTCAAGCGGCCAAACTGCACGATTTTCTCTTCTCACCAACGTTGCCCGCATGATATGGGAAGACGAGGATAACCCTGGTAATGTAGACATGCAATTCATTCCAACTTGGTACGACGCAACCATACGTGATCTCCGTGTGTTGATAGTTTTGCCTTCTGGAGTCACTTCAGATGATGTAAAAACGTCAGTGAATTGGGACAATGTGTTGACTGAAAATGGTAGGTTGGCGATTTACTGGGAAAGAGAGAATCTTTCACCAAACCAGAAATACACGTTTGGAGTTTCTTTTCCAAAAGAGTACGTGCAGGGTTACCAGAAACGGCCAACTGGTGTAGTCGCCTTTTTGCAGCAATATGGACCTGCCCTCGTGATTTTTGGGGTCTCGATTGCTGCAATAGGCGCTGTAGTTTATGTGGTTCGCAAGAGACCATATCTGAAGCCTACAATTAGCATGGAAACTCTTGGAATAAGGCGCGGTTTGACAGCCGTAGAGGCTTCTTACCTCCTCGATGTTAAGCCAACAAAATTAGTAACGGAAATCCTTTACAGTCTCTTGCGGAAGAGAGCCATATGGGTTGAGACGACAACCCCGTCGCTCAAACTTAAAATCATGAAATCATTTCAAAAGAAAAATGGGACGCCGGAAACGCCTCTCCGATACTATGAAATCGACTTTCTCGCCGCAATTAAAGAAGACGGAACCCTTGGAGAAGAGAAACTGGCGCAAACAGTGGTGTTTCTCAGAGACACTGTTGAAGAAAAATTGCGTGGATATTGTAGACGCGATACAATTGACTATTACAGAAAGATTGTAGCGAAGGTTTGGGAACAAGTGGAACAAGCGGGCACGCCGAAGTTAGCCTCGAAAGCATACGACGAACAACTTTTGTGGCTGTTCTTGGACCCGAACTATCAGTCGCGCACGCAAACAGCGTTCCGTGACAGAGCCTTCGAGCCGAGTCCACTCTGGTTCTGGTATTGGTACAGTTATCGTCACTATCACCCAAAACCTACATACAAACCAAACATAAAGACACCGACGAAAGGGGCAAAGCCGCCTACAATTCCTGGCGCAGATTTTGCAAACAACATTGCAACGGCTGTAGAAAGCACTTCAAACAACATTGTTACCAACCTTGAAAAATTCGCTAACGCAATTGTGCCGATGCCAACTGCAAAATCTTCCACAAAACCAGCTCATCATAAGTCTAGTTGTGTATGCGCTTGTGCTGCCTGTGCGTGCGTGTGCGCTTGCGTATCGTGTGCTTGCGCTTGTGCAGGTGGAGGAGTGGGATGAAGGAGGCTATTAGAACTTATGAGTTTTGTGCGTAAGATGTTTCTGGCGTCTAAGATTCCTCATGGACGCTACACCTATCGGGGAAAAGACAATTTCACGGGTTTGGCCCTCCAACTTCGTGTGGAACCAAACGGTCAGGGATTGTTAGTTATCAACGCTAACACGGTTCTGTATCTAAACAAGACCGCTACAGCACATGCTTTCTTTTTCATGCAAGGCATGACGACAGATGAAGCTGTTAAAAAAATCAAGAGCATGTATCGAGTGAAGGAGAAAAGAGCAAAGGATGACTATGAAAAGCTGATTTACACCGTGAGCACGTTAGCGCAGACTGAGGAAGTCTGCCCCGTATCTTTTCTTGACATAAAGAGAGTGGAACCTTTCACTCAAGAGTTTTCAGCACCTTTACGTGTGGATTTAGCGCTTACTTTTAGATGTCAAAACAATTGTGTTCACTGTTACGCTGGCGGACCGCATGAGACTCCTGAGCTTACCACAGAACAATGGAAAGAAGTCATTAACCGTCTTCACCAGATTGGCGTGTTCATATTGACCTTCACGGGAGGCGAACCGACGCTGCGGGAAGACTTGCCTGAGCTGTTGCTTTACGGACAAAACAAGGGAATAGTGACAGGACTTATCACTAATGGCAGAAAACTAAAGAACAAAACTTACGTTGAAGCCCTTGAGAAAACTGGATTAGACTTCGTTCAAGTGACTCTTGAATCACACAGGCCTAAAATCCATGATTTAATGACAGCGACCAAAGGGAGCTGGAAGGAAACTGTTGCTGGAATCAAAAACATCATTCCAACACAGATCTACGCAACCACAAACACTACTATTAGCAAACATAACGCCTCGGATTTTCTGGAAACCATGGACTTTCTGAAAGAACTCGGAGTTGCTGCTTTTGGATGCAATAGTCTAATCTATTCGGGAAAGGCTAACGCAATAAGCGAAGAATTCGTCTTATCCATTGAGACACTAACTGGACTTTTGCCCAAGGTTCATGATAAAGCGAATCAGTTGGGGTTGAAGTTTCTATGGTATACTCCAACTCAATATTGCCGCTTTGATCCCGTCCAATTGGGTTTAGGCGTCAAATCATGCACGGCGGCGAAAATCAACATGTGTGTTGGACCGAATGGCGACGTTTATCCATGTCAAAGCTACTTTGAGAGCCTCGGTAACATCCTCACGGGTGACTGGAAAAAAATCTGGAATCATCCGCTTGCGGTGCGGATAAGAAAGAGAGAATATGTGGAGCCAAAATGCAAGGACTGCCCGCAACTACAAGTCTGTGGGGGAGGATGTCCACTGGAGCTCCAGAAAAACAATTACATTTGCGCTGAAACTCAGTAGACTTTTCAAGCTACGTCTTAAGCGTGCATAGTTTAAATAAATAGCAATTGTAAATTACAGGTCGTTAAGGTTTAGGAGGTTTTGGAGTTGACTGTAAAAACAAGGCAACTTTCAGTTCGCACTAGAGGAGAAGGTGACATTTTAAATGTTACAAGGGCAGTCGCTGAGGCTGTGGTTGAAACTAATTTAAAAAATGGGATTGTAACGGTTTTCGTGCCGGGAGCCACGGGAGCGTTAACAACAATTGAGTATGAACCTGGATTGTTGAAGGACTTTCCAGATATGCTTGAGCGTGTAGCGCCGAGGGATTTGGTGTATGAGCATGAGAAAAGGTGGCATGATGGTAACGGTCATTCGCATGTGAGGGCTTCTTTGATTGGGCCTAGTTTGACTGTGCCGTTTACTGATGGAAAGTTGACTTTGGGAACTTGGCAGCAGATTATCTT
>CP070759.1:301209-305189 GCA_020348945.1 Candidatus Bathyarchaeota archaeon | reverse complement strand
GATTGAAGCTGGCTACCGTCGGCCAAATTTCAAAAGTGTCTGGAGTTCGTCGAGAAGATGTCTACAGAATATTGCCCAAGCTCGAAAAAATGGGATTGGCTGAGAAATTGTTGGGGAAGCCAAGCAAAATTAGGGCTACGCCCGTGGAAGAAGCACTTTCCGTCCTGATCAAACACGAAGAAGATACAGCTCGCGAAAGAGTATCCAACCTAAAAGCCAAAACAGAAACGTTCCTGAAGTATTTCGCACGAACACCCAATCTAGAAGTGGAAGAAAAAGCACATTTCGCCCTACTCTCAAAGCGAGAAAGCATTTTAGCTAGAATGCTGACTATGATGAAAAGCGCTGAGAAAGAAATCGACATAGTATTTTCAAGAAGCCAGATCATGCAGTTTATACATACTTTCGGTGAGGAACTCCAAAAAACCATAAAAAAAGGAGTAAGAATTCGCATAGTATCAGAGTTGACCGAGTATGAGGACTCGCTTCCGAGAGTGCTTGAAGACCGTTTATCACCTGGTGACTCTGTCGATTTGAGGCATACGAATCTGAAATCAAGTCATTACATGATTTCCGATTCCAAAGAAGCTTTGATCTCAACCACAACAGAGGGGAACATGGCAGAACATCCATGTCTATGGACAAACAGTGGTAGCCTCGTAGGAGTCTTTCAAGGAGATTTTGAAAACCTTTGGCACAATGCCATAAGCTGGAAGTCTATTGAAACAACTGCTGTTCCTGAAAAAGTGGTTCGTTTCATGGAACAATTGAGACCCACAAACCACTTGATATTCGTGTACGATTCTCCAGAAGCTAAATACAACGTTCTCTTCAACTACCTTAAAGTCGGATTGGACAATGGCGAAGCTGCAGTGTATGTGGCTACTGATGAGAGCCCAGACCAAATAAGAGAAGCTATGAAACGGTTTGGCATCAAGGTGAAAAAATACGAGGAAACAAGTGCTTTGCATATCTTTGGATACGAAGACGTTTACATTATAGATGGAAAATTTAGTATGCCCACTACGATGAACATATGGAACAAGCTTTACAATGAAGCTTTGAAACAGGGCTTTATGGGATTAAGAGTTACTGGAGAAATGGCATGCTTCTTCAAACACAACTTAGTCCGAGAACTAATTGAATATGAGAAAACACTCCACAAGGTCTTGGACATCCCAATGATTGCCATATGCGCTTACAACGCCAATATCCTGAACAAAAGCAAAGACCCAATAAACCTATACAGCGAACTCGCCAGAGCTCATGGCACAGTCCTTTTCACAGGAATAGACAACAAATTAGGAAGAATGGAAATCAGAGGATTATAGATTAATTAAGCGAAGTCAATGTTATTGCATGCATGCAAAGATGACAAAAGGCAAAGTTCAACCAATGGCACGCGCGCATGCACTATGGGCGCCCACCAACATACGACACGCAGCATTAAATGGAGCTGGATTGTGCTGTTTTGCCGATTCCCATTTTCGAATGTATTTGCTTTACTAGCAATTTTGTGATAACTTTTGCTCCAGAACCAATTAATCTTTCCAATCCTTCAATAAAAGCTCCAGGGTCTTCGGCAATCTTGTGGGGCGTAAGTGAATGATGTTCGTAAAGCATTCTCAGAAGTGTTTCCTTTCCCATCTCCCCCAACAGGGTTTCAAGCACCTCTTCTTTGATTGTGAGAAAGAAGGGTTCGAACTTAACTTGTCGAGCAAAGCTGGAGGTGACAACGGACCCATGCGCCTTGATCAGATTAAAAAAGAGTTTTTCCTCAAGAGATTTGGCATGGTTCACGTCATAAGCACATAACGCGGTTACGGGGAGATCAAATCTTCGACCTATCATAAGCTCGTAATCCACCAACTCTTTCTCTTTCCCGTGTTCAAAGAAACACGCGACTTCACCACATCCACGCAATCCTTTAAGCCCAATCTCCGCTGTCTCATCAAACATGCGCAGTCCCGACTCCATCATGTGTGACGTATTCACCTCGCCATCGATAATGTACCAATCATAATAGTCAACGATCCTCAATACACCATCCCTTTCAAGGGATTTAACGTTCAATCCGAAATCTTCCATGTGTCTACGGATTTGCTTGGAAGTTTCGTGTGATGCAACGTAAATGGCTCCTTCTCCCTTCTGAAATCCAGCTTGCAAAAAGTTGAAGAGCACTTCATGCTTCTCATGTAGACTCTCGTAAAAGAATGTACCATGATTGCCAACTTCCAAGTTTCTGACATAGTTCAAGGTTTTATCGGAGTTTGAACGTTGGTGCATCTCCTCTCGCCTCCACTTCCTATCCTGAATCTATCGATTGAGAGAATCTGGTAATTGTGAGAGTTCCATAAAACACTTACAGCTTTCAAATACTGATTACAAATATGCGCGCGCATGCCCCGTTAAGGCGTCGCTGGAAAGGCTAACTGTACATACAATATGCAGACACGCAAACGCGCGCACGCCTTGCACCGTTGAAGAATTACTCAAGAGAACATTTCTCCTCTCCACTTCTCCTAAATCGGTAGCCATTAGAAAGAGCACGAAAGTGCCAACAAAAAGCAAACTAACTGCAATTATACTTCCAATTAAAAGCTTCTGCCGATTCATACTAATACAACAAGTTATACTTACAGAGTGTATTAAACCTTGCGATATACGATTATGTGATAATACATGTGTGCAGATGTGGTGTAAAGCCTAGCATGGTATTTTTCGGTAACTTTTGAGTTGTTCAAAAAGTTGAACAAACTGTTCAAAAATGTTGTGTTAAGTATTGGTTAGACCATAGATATACATGTTAAGAGTTGAGAAGTGACTAATCGTATAATTGAATGAGCCGAGACATGGACGAAAAGGAAAAAATTGGAAGAATGCTGAAGGAACGCCATTATTCAGATAAAGCCATAAACGAGATTCTTAAATGGTATTGCGATGATGAAACTGAAAAAGTAAATAAGTCCATCTCAAGTTTCTAAATGTGAGAAATGCAGAAAAACTCTAGCAATAACAGAATAAAAATCGCCTATGTAGCTTTTCGTCTTTGAAACTGTGAAATGTGAGTAATGCGGAAAAGTTATAGCAGAACTAAAAAGAATTGATAAGAATTTAAAGTAGCTGCGATGACTTCTCTTCCAAGGGTTCTATGACCAGTTTCTTTTCTCCACTTTTGAATGACACTTTAACTCTAACTGAAGTTTCTGTTTTGAATGGAAACTGAGAATCAGTTGCCAAATCTACGGGTAGATAGATTAAGTACTTACCATCTTTCCTTCTAAACAACCTTCCTTTACCAACATTAACCACACAATCAACTCCATGTTTCCATGAATATAGAACATTTCTCCTTAAATTATTAACCACACACACATTATGACGACGTGGCTTATGCAGTGGAAATGCACAAAGCAGGAAAAGCACTGTTTACTTCATCTTGCTTGATGTTTGTCCAGCAACTCCTTCTTTTTCTGCTCATATTTCTCTAGAGTAATAGTACCTAAATGCGCGCGCGAAAACCTACTAGTTTAGCCTGTGTATGGATTTCTACTACACAAAAGATAATTTCTATTTCTACAATGAATTTTCAGAAGGTGTTCTGTTTGAGAATAGGGTTCTTCGTTTGGGAATATCCACCCAAGCTTGTTGGAGGCTTAGGCACGTACGCAGATTACATAACTCGAGAGTTCGTTGGGCTGGGTCACGACGTCACGGTTTTTACGCTCAATTCTGGAAACTTGAAAACAAGGGAAATATCAAAGGGAGTGGAAGTGCATCGTCCAAAAATCGCTGATGCAGCCAACGTTTTCCCAATGTTTGTTACAGAAGACCTTAAGAACTGGGGAACAAACATCCGCTTCTTCAACGACATTTTCATGTTTAACGTCCTCAGCGCAACAAAGTTAATCAACGGGCTGATTAAGAAAGAGGATTATCACTTCGACGTGGTTTGCGTCCACGACTGGTTAAGCGGCATT
>CP070759.1:292186-301109 GCA_020348945.1 Candidatus Bathyarchaeota archaeon | reverse complement strand
TCTGAAAGGTTAGACTTGACGACCCACCATAGATCATGAGGAACACAATATACACAATAGGGCTCATAGGTTCTCGTCGCGACAATCGTGAGTGGTTCCCAAGGAAACGCAGGTGTTGTTTGTGTCGGAGCCACTGCAAACGTGTTTCCCGCAATTGCACAGACCATCATAAGACAAGCCAGCGTCACTAAACCGCATTTCAGAACCTTCAAAAAACGCACAGTAAACTCCATTTCCCCTTCTCACTAATTGTATAACGAGTGTTCACAAAATTTAAGTTTTGCGCATACACATAATTCAAACGTGAAATGACCTTCCTTCTAGGAAAATCTTTGACTGTCAATAAAAATTTTCCTTTGACGCTCAATAGAACTCCCCTCTCTTTTTAGTGCAAACAGTTACAAAGAAAAATAATCAGTTTCTCAACTCTGGTTTGATCGGTTCCTTTGCCCCAAAGTTAGAGCCCCGGGCGGGATTCGAACCCGCGACCCGTAACTGTCACGGCAAGACCGCTTACGAGGTTCAGCTTCTCTTCGGAATCTACTGCTCTACCAGCTGAGCCACCGGGGCGCCTCAACAAACTGAAGGAAACGCACATTTTTAAGACATTCGATACAAATATCTTCAGTGAGGCTTCTCAATTTGAGCAAAGCTGAAGAGCTAGGTGAAAGAAAAATAATCAAACTCATACTAAACTGCCTAGACCAGATGCCCAACATGCCAGTTCCCTTCGGAGACGACGTCTCAGCCGTAGACATCGGAAACGAAAAACTCGCGATCATAAAAACTGACATGCTAGTTGGAAAAACAGACGTTCCGCCAAGAATGACACTACGCCAAGCTGCCCGCAAAACCGTGGTTATGAACATAAGCGACCTAGCTGCCAAGGGAGTGCAACCAATCGCCCTACTTGCATCTATCGGCATTCCCCGAAACCTCACAAAAAAAGACATCCGACAGATCGGCAGAGGACTGAACGATGGAGCCCGCGAATACAACGCTTACATTCTGGGAGGAGACACAAACGAAGCATCCGACCTAGTCCTCAGCTGCACCGCCCTTGGAATCTGCGAAAAACGTCATCTCATGAGGCGCAACAGAGCAAAACCAAGCGACATCGTAGCGGTCACAGGGTTTTTCGGCAAAACATCCTCTGGCCTAAAGATTCTGCTTGAACACTTTTTTGCTCCTCCAAAACTGAGGAGAGAGCTTGTTCAAGCTGTTTGTGTGCCCCACGCAAGACTGCGAGAAGGCTTGGCGCTGGCTCAAACTCAAAGCGTAACTTCGTCCATTGATTCCAGTGACGGACTCGCTTGGAGTCTCCATGAGATTTCAAGGGCCAGCAACGTAGGATTCCTCATCGACAACCTTCCAGTTGCCTCTGAAGCGAAACAATTCGCGAAAATTCACAATCTTGACTCGGCAGAACTGAGTCTGTATGGTGGAGAGGAATACGAGATTCTAGTTACAATTAAACCGAGATTATGGGAGAGAGCGAAGAAAGCTGTAGAACAGGTTGGAGCGTCCCTAATCAAAATCGGAGTTGTCACAAAGGAGAAAGCTTTGCTTCTTAAAGCAGAAGGAGAAAAAGTTCCTATAGAAGCCAGAGGATGGGAGCATTTCAAAACTGTCTGAAAGCTGATTTTGAGATGTATCTGGCATCCATAAAGTTTATAAGTCACTGTTGATATCGCATGCGATATCAATAACGATATAGGTGGTTAATGTGCACAATTCACATCCTTTCAAACATTGGATGAAACATATGGCGTCTGTTCCAAAGGGCTTTCTAAGATATTACGTGTTGAAGTTGCTGAAGGAAAAGCCCATGTCAGGCTCAGAAATCATGAACGAAATCGAGAAACGAACCGACGGACATTGGAAACCAAGCCCAGGCTCCATCTATCCCCTCATAGCATGGCTACAGGACAAGGGATATACCGAAGAGGTTCCCAAACAAGAAGCAGGAATCAAACGCTACACTCTCACTGACCAAGGCAAAGCATTTCTTCAGGAACATGTTAAGAGAAGGGGAGAACTTCGCAAAAAATTCGAGTTTCTCACGCCTCCCTTCTCGAGACTCCCATGGTTCAACTGCTACCCTGAAAAAACACGCGAACTGGTTGGAGCAGGAAAAAAGCTGGTGATGGCTGGTTGGAGCCTTCTAGATAGCCTACGTGAAAAATATTCAGACGACATCGTTAAGGAAGCTACTGAAACGCTAGAACAAGCTGCCAAGAAAATTGAAGAAATAACTAAGAAATTAAAGGAGTGAAACGAAATGCAACTTGTGTCGACATTGACAAACTCTGAATGCTTCAAGACATCATTGCTGTAAATCATGTTTTGTTCAAGACGAAAAAATGGTGGTGTGCCCATAATTGGAAAGCGATATGATGATTAAAGCCGTAAACCTCACGAAAAAATTTGGCAAATTCACGGCAGTGGATCACGTTTCATTTGAAGTGAAAAAAGGCGAGATATTCGGTTTGCTTGGGCCTAATGGCGCAGGTAAAACTACGATAATAAGAATGCTCTCCACCCTAACAAGGCCTACAGAGGGAACAGCATCGGTTGGTGGCTATGACGTAGTGAAGGAGGACGGTAGGGTAAGAGAGCATATCGGTTTAGTCTCTGAAAAAATAATCCTGTACGATCGGTTAACAGCCAAGGAAAATCTATGGTTCTTCGGAAGACTCTACAACATTCCGGGTGAACTGCTCAACAAGAAGATTGATGAGCTACTTAGGCTGGTTGAATTAACTAAGTGGAAAAACTCCCAAGTGGGTACGTTCTCAACGGGTATGAGACAGAGAATGAACGTGATAAGGGCTATGCTTAACATGCCAGAGGTTTTGTTCCTAGATGAACCTACACTGGGTTTAGACCCCCAATCCTCTGTTGAAATAAGGGAGTTCATAAGAAAAATCAATCACGAGAACAAGGTGACTATCATTCTCACAACGCATATGATGGTTGAGGCTGATATGCTCTGCGACCGCATAGGCATCATAGATTATGGAAAAATCGTCGCGCTGGATACGTCAACCAACTTGAAAAAGCTTGTTTCAGGAGCTGATTCAACCATTTTGGAACTAGAGACCCCGAACCTCACTACCGATATGATTCACTCGATACAATCTTTAAAGTGCGTAAACTCTGTTTCGCAGAATAACTCAACGCGCATTAAGATCACCGCTAACGGCGACGAATCATTCGACACCATAATCGACGCTATTAGAGCTAACAAGGGGAAGATAATTTCTGTAAAAAACCTTGAACCAACCCTTGAAGACGTTTTCCTACATATCACTGGCCACAAGGTAAGAGACAAGGCAGACCAGAAGATAAAGATGCCCAGGCATCACATGCCGAAACCGAGGGTGAGGTGAAATGGGCGTTAAAAACGTGATCTCTCACATTCTCATAATTGCTTGGAAAGATCTAATGGAGCTTTTCAGGAACAAATTGGCTTTAGCTATGCTTGTGCTCATGCCGATATTTATGATGGTTATGGCAGGTTTCATATTTCCCTCCAACACATCCATGAACAGCGTATCTATTGCTCTAGTTAACGAGGACGAGGGATATGGCAACTACAGTGCGAGCAGCATGTTCATCAATGTTCTAGAGGGGATAAACAACAGCACAGAAATGATGGTTCTAACTAACGCTTCAAGCTTCGATGAGGTGAGGACCATGATTCAAAATGGTGATGCTGAAGGAGGCATAGTAATATCGAGAAACTTCACCTTAAACCTCATGACTGGCAAGCAGGGAAGCATCACAATTGTAACTGATCAGACAAATCCTCAACTATCAATTGGGTTGCAGACCGGCTTGAAGGAAGTGTTTGACCAGATGAGCACAAGGCTTGCTCAAGAGAACGTTCAAAACTTTACAGGGATTAATCCAACTAACTCACTGGCGGTTGTGAAACCCTACCATATCGAAACGAAAGGAGCTGTCCCAGGTACGTTCAACTACTTCGACTTCATGGCACCGGGTTTGATGGCTATGACGGTGATGATGAGCGTGATGACGGGGCTTCCCGCCGCTATTTCGCATGAAAGGGAAATTGGCACGTTAGATGGAATGATGGTGGCGCCTATTAGAAGGCTTGGCATAATACTTGGAAAAACCCTTGCCCAGACGGTTAGAGGCTTGCTCCAAGGACTTCTTATACTTATATTGGCTATAGCGTTGTTCGGCGTCGTCATTCATGGAAATATCCTGTTAATCTTTGCATTACTTTTCTTGGGAGTTTTCAGCTTCGTAGGTTTAGGCGTTGTGATAACGTCCTTTGCGAAGGATCAGGAGACAGCTATGATGTTGATGATGACATTGATGTTCCCCATGATGTTCCTTAGCGGCGTATTCTTCCCGATACAACAGATGCCTTGGTTCATGCAAAATATCTCAAAGGCTCTTCCATTAACCTACTCAATCACAGCTCTCAGAAAGGTTATGGTACTTGGAGCAGGTCTATCTGCAATATCCCTTGAAGTGACGGTGCTGATAGGATTTGGAACAGCCATGACGTTAATCGCGGTGCCAGTGTTCAGGAAAGCTATGACTAGGTAAGAGATTCCAATTGCTCTGAAAAGGTTAACATAACCACAGCTCCATTTTTATTCGAAATGTTGAAATGCGGGAATTGCTACGATTTCCCATGGTTCGGGAAGCCTTGCTGTACAAGAGGCTTTCAAATGGCAAAGTGAGATTATCTAAACTTTGAATAAGTCCCTTAGGAACTTTTCATTTAAAACAGAATTCCACTTCTGTTCTCCAAAGGGAGATCACTAACCGTATATTTTAACTCATAAAGTATATACACTATACAGAAAGCATCAGTCAAGTATAAAAAGGAGTATTAATTACAACTCAATCTCACACATTTCCGCCAATTTTCGGGCGAAAACTTTGTTTTATCTTGCTCGCCTTTTCTTATATTTCCTCACCCACCATTTTTTCATCAACGTTTTTTCTCTAATCCTCCAATTCTAGCTCCGAGATAACGTTACTCGATGTCTCTACGCAACTTCGCTACATCCACATCTCCATGAGTGTTAACC
This sequence comes from Candidatus Bathyarchaeota archaeon, assembly GCA_020348945.1. GTDB lineage: Archaea > Thermoproteota > Bathyarchaeia > Bathyarchaeales > Bathyarchaeaceae. The sequence goes on along the minus strand of CP070759.1, from coordinate 296,034 downwards.
TGAACCATGGAGTTTACTGCTCTCGTCACACGCCACAGAAATAGAGTACCCAAGACTTCCTTGAACAGGTTTTCTTCCAAACAGAAAAACTTCATCGCCAAAACCAAAAAGAATTGAAAAACGGTCTTTTTCGCTTCCGCGTCTACATCTTCCAAAGGCCCGTAAGAAAAAACGAAAGCCGAAAAATAAAATCTGACCTTGGTCACGTGGATGAACTTCATTATTCACTGGAGACATGTTTGAAAGTAGAGATTTTGAAACATTTTTATCACAGAAACCAAATGTAGTTGATTAAAGTTGGGGGACGCCGTTCGTGAGCGAGTCACTCTTGACGAAACGCTTAAAGCAGATCTTTTAGTCACGAGTTGTCCCTTTTGTTGCATCAACCTAGGCGATGCTAGCCGTCAAACTCAGTTGCTTCCAGTCAGCGACCTCACTGAAATAGTTGCAGAAGCCAGTTAACAGCCAGTCTCTTTTGCAGTTTAGTTCTCAACTTTCCTTTTCAACAGCCAGTACAGAAGCCAGAGCCTTTTCCACTACGCAAATAGCTGAGGAGCCTAACACCCGAATCATCGGCTCCTTTCCGATCTCGCCTAAATCGTAGATTACGTCCGGAATCTTTCCAACATTTCTTATGGTCTTTTCCACTCCCCAAACGAGGGTGCCGCCTTCCACAGTCTTCACGCGTGACGGTTCAAGCTTCCTGTCAAAGCTGGAGACCATGAAGCCTGTTCTTTCAAAAGCCTTTACCAATTCTGCGTCATAATGGAGATTAAGCGAAGCTCTGTAGGATGGATCGTGTTTCATAGTTGTTAAGATGATGCTTGCAACATGGCTGGACGCTCCGAATTGAACTGAGCCCGTGGCCTTCGCCTTATCACGAAACTTCAGGATTCTTCCTTCCACCGCAGCTACCTCCTGTGGTGTTGACGCGAAAGGTAGTGCCATCGCGACCTGTGTGCCCACCTCGGCTATGTAGGGCAGAAACTCCGAGTGCTCCTCAACCATTCTCGCTGCCGAGGAAACGTTTTCCAAGACGCGAAACTTTTCAGCCTCATTGTAAAGATGTGCCATGGGGTTCACGGGAACTCTTCCTCCTCCAATTCTCCACCCGAACGTGATGGTATTTTGCATGAACTGCTCTGCCTTCGTGACTGCTTCCATCACATTGTGGTCGAGGGCAAGGTAGGCAGTGATGGCGGCTGAAAACGTGCAGCCTCCGCCGTGAATGTTCACTTTCACTCGGGGCTTTTTGAAGGTCGTGAACTCGTCTTCATAGTACAAAACGTCTGTAGCTTCTGCGCTCTCTAGATGGCCTCCCTTCACCACTACAGCCTTCGCACCCAGCTTTGCAATGCGCTTTGCCGCCCTCCTCATATCCTCAACATTTTGAATCTTCATTTGGGCGATCTCTTCAGCCTCAAATCTGTTAGGAGTGAGGATGAAAGCTTGTGGAACAATCTTCTCAATCAAAGTTTCCTTGTCTCTTTCATGAATTAATAGGTCTCCGGTGCCCGCTTGGAAAACAGGGTCCACAACAACTCGCAGCTTATGGTGATTAATGGCTTCTGCGACCACTTCCATGATCGCTCCAGAGTAGAGCATGCCAGTTTTCGCGGCTTTGACAGGTATGTCCTTTAGAACCGCTTCAATTTGCCTCTCAACTGTTTGCGGAGAAACTGGAAGTATTTCGTATACTCCCTGAGTGTTTTGAGCGGTTATAGCGGTGATGACACAGGTTCCGAAAACTTCCAGAGCGGCGAATGTTTTGAGGTCGGCTTGTATTCCTGCTCCTCCGCCGCTGTCCGAGCCGGCTATCGTTAGCACGCATGGAACATTTTTAGTGGTCAATCTCACTGTCTCTCCTAAAGGAATGTTAACGGATACGTCTATTTCGCTCATACAGTTTAGTTCTTCATAACCGTTTCGTTTTCTCAGAATTTCAATATGTTCTCGCTTGTTTTACGAGAATTTTGGCAGTATGGCTTTTGTTGGGCAAGCGTCAGTGCACTTCAGGCAGTATATGCAGTCGGGGTCGTTGAATTTTTCCCACGGCATGTCAAGAATACGAACCATCATGGGACATGCTTCTACACATAAGCGGCATCCAACTTTCGTGCACTTTACAGGGTCTCTTTTCAAGCCGAGGAAACTGAAATGGCTTAGCAGTCCCATTAGCGCTCCGTTGGGGCAGAAGTATCGACACCAGCTTCTGGGGATGTACGCGGCTAAACCTATGATTCCTATCATGATGGCGAGGCGAATCCATAGGAACAATGGTGCAGACAAGATTCCGTCAGCCACAGTTCCTGTTTCTATCAGGGTTGGTATACCGTAACGAGCTTCAAGCACGATTCTCGGCAGAACGGCGAATAATGTGTCAGCTGGGCTTAACGCGTTGAAAGGGGCTCTAGCAAAGTCTTCGCCTAAAGCCGTCTTGTATCTTCTGCCCACTCCAGCGGCTAATGTTATGGCTAGAGTTCCACTGATGAAAAGAAGGACTGCTAAAATGAAGTATTTGATTTTAATCATGCTGTCGTGGGTTCTCGGAGAAACTTGGGTGTGCCGTTTTTTTACGTATTTCAGTAGGTCTTGAACAAAGCCGAAGGGGCAAACCCAGCCGCAGAGGCTTCTGCTCACAAATACTGCGGTTAAGAGTATGGAGGCTAAGGCGAGAAACGGAATTACCAGTTCAAAGAGCATCCACTGCACTGTTCCAAAGGCTTCAAGCACCGTTTTTGTGGGAGTGCCCAAGGTTCCAATGATGGGGAGTACCAGTGGCCAGGGCCCTAAACCAAAGACCACCGCGTTAAGCAACAGGAAACAACAAAACTGCGTGATTTTTCTCGCTGTTTCTATTCTATAAATTCCTTTTTTCAAATACGAAAACAGTGTTTTTCTATTTGTGCTTTCTGTAGTTTTTGACTCTGGTTCTTTCTGTGACATGGTCAAGGCCTGCCTCAATTAACTCCTTGTCTTTTTTAGATTTTTCGCAACCATAACATGAAACTCGTCTAACTAATCAAATTTGAAAAGATTGTATATCAATGTATTGTTTATACTTTGTCATAAAGAAGCTATGTGTGCGCGCGCATATTGGTTGGAGTTTGTTTCTCTATTTCAAAGAAGCTAACTAGCCAAAACATAGAATACCTTGTAATCAAGTCATTGTATTAGTGTTAAACTAATAGACAATAATATTTATTAATACTCAATATTGCAGATATGCTTCGGTGGAAACACTTTGACATTAAAAAAACTTTACCCATTTGCTATCGCTATCAGCACAATCGCACTAACAATCCTAACCATAACCACCACAGGTTTGCTTAGTGTAAACAAAACATTGTCCTCAACAGGGTCTGTAACAGCAATAAATGTGGGAGTTTACTCAGACATCGCTTGCACCAATGAACTTACAACACTAGAGTGGGGAACAATATCCCCAGGAAATTCAGAAAACATAACTATCTACCTTAAAAATACTGGCAATTCCCAGATAACACTCAGCATGACCAGAACAAACTGGACACCAGTAAATGCCAATGGTCCCATAACCTTATCATGGGATAAAGAAAACGCTGACCTCAATCCAAATCAGGAAACAGCAACAACCTTAACGCTCAGTATCTCAGAAAGCATTGATGGAATAACAGATTTCAGCTTTGATGTCGTAATAACAGGCACAGAATAAAACAATTCTTTCCTCTTTTTTGCTAGAATAGAAGTGGTCGAGGTGAGGTAGCTTAGTATAAATTCCTTTTTCATTCTATTGAGTCTTTTTTCCCCTTCAGCTTGAAAGATAGGTCATCAATATTTTAGCGCGCTACGTTCATGGTAATGGGCAC
>CP070759.1:287774-292086 GCA_020348945.1 Candidatus Bathyarchaeota archaeon | reverse complement strand
GATTACGTTTCATACCTTGCGTATGCACGCACATGTTAGACTTCGCGGATTTCGCAACTCAGTTTTTTAATGATTTCTTCGGCTGCTGTTGGTTCAACCTTTAGGGTGTAGAGGGTTTTGGGAGTTCGAAGTTTTAGTTTCACTTTTTTCTTTAGCCTTTTTATGATGCAGTATTCTGCGCGTTCAGAGGCTTGAACGAATTGATCTAAGTCAAAGATTTCTTTAGGCATGAGTTTGACCTCGATAGGCTATGAGTGTGTAGAGTGCTCTATTTTTATTTGTTGTGGTGAATGATTGCTATAGAGTTAACCAAAGCAATTATTTTTTGTCTCTCTCTTTTCAGCCCATAACTTAAGAACGTTTACGCTAATATCATGTAATCTGAGATGTTGTTTCCTAGAAGCAGTCTGTAATGTTCACGCTTGTCTAGCTCTTGCACCCGCTCAACCTTACCCTGCGCAATCACAGTTTCATCGTTTCTGGCTTGTTCACAGAATCTTCCCCGAAAGGACACAATTTCTTCAATTGGCTCAACATTAGCGCCTTCAATAACTTTCACGTCCTCAATTCTGTAGCAACACGGAGTGAAGATCATTTCAGAATCGTCCATTACTTTGGCTTCTATTCTAGCGTAGCCAACATTATTGTATTGAATAGTGCCATATCGCTCCTCAACTTCGTTCCAGTCTTTCACGAAACGAACGAAATATTCTCGCTCCATGAACATACCTTGCAACACTTTCCGCGACTCGGTTCGAACAAAGTCTTCGAAAGACGTGACGGTGTCCCTCGAACGAAAATCGAACAATTTCTTCAACTCGTCGGGGCGATAGGGTCTAACTTGGCTTTTCTTCTCTTCAAGCAAAGATTTCAAAGCCGAATAAACCTTGTAACAACTCTTCGATCCATAGACAACAGGATCAACATCTGAGGCTGGAGTGTGAAGCTTGACTAGAATAGAGCCTGAAACGCCGAGTCGGCTCCACGAAACTCTTGCAGTCTCTTTGAGAAGTTTGAGTAAACGCAACGCTTGGGCTTCCACCTCATCCAGTTTGTCTTCACAACGAAGATTTTTCAGGCGATCAACGGGTTTGTAGTGACGCTTCACTGTCTTGACCGGAACCTCGCAAAGGTTTTCATCAAAAACAGAGTCGTACACTAAGTAGCGTGGAAAAGCTTCTTTCAGCAGAGTATAACGCTCGGATAAAGAATACACCTTCCTGTACGTTGTCTCGTTGCGTTTTCGATTGCCCTCTGAACTAGGAACATATCGGATGAAAGCCACTATTCGCGAAGGAGGATGAACCAATCCCTTCACGTCAAAAAATAGGTGACTAACCGTCTCAATGACGTCACCTTCGCGGACTCGTATTTCCATTGTAAATCTCCTTTCAACTGTCTAGAATTCCTCTATGAGATGATCCGCATTAGAGGTTTTCTACTAAAAATTCAATTGCATTAGTCTTTTTTCGGTCTTTGCAGTATTCGAGGCAACAAACCTGATTTACGGAGCGTAAGGACTAGACCAACTCCGATCAATGTCGCAATTGCGGTAAATATGATTCTCTCAATGATTGAGACTGGTATCATGTACATGAAGAGCGATGGGATGTCAGGTAAATTAAGCGGCTTTAAGAAATACTCCGTTATATCGTTCATCGGAATCAACAAGTCTATGACGTTGATGAAAACGAGGTTGCCAAGCATGTGATCAGCAATTATACCGCAGTAGCTTGCTAAGCATACCGAAACCGCAAATTTTGCTCTTCCTCCACTGAATAACCCATACAAGATTAGAATACCGCCAGCGAAGTAAAGAGGAAGAGAAAGATAGGAAAGGAACCAAATCGATTCTAAATAAGATCTAGTGACCACATAGGCTGAAACTATGGTCAAGATCCCGCAAAGTGCATAGCTAGGTTTCAACTGCCACTTCTTCTTTTTTACTTCACTGTCCCCTTCAAAGGAAGTGGCAATCCACCCTCTAGTAACCAAAATTATCATAAGCGCGGAAAAGTGGAGCACCGGATAGAAGGGAGCCCTCTGACCAACCCAAGTCATGTACCAGCCAAGAATAAGTAAACAAAGAATTATACCGGCAACCATCCATCCTCTTACGCTATGACTATGAGGGCTAAGGGTTCTTTGAGTGAGTAAACCAGCAACTAGAGCTGAAACCGCTGTGGAAAATGAAGTGAGAACACTGAACCAGCTGCCTGCAGCGATTAACCCTCCAACAAAAGCGGCCAAAAAGCCCAAATACGGACCCACAACCAAACCATAAATTGGCGCCACAGCAACATCAAACTTAATGCTGGCTCCAGGAACGCCAACAATTGGCACCCCAGGAATAACCTTAACAGTAATCACAGAGAGCGCGGCAAAAATTGCGACGAACGCTACGTCACGCGCTGAGAGTTCAAACCGACCCATGAGTTGTCCCATCCTATAGTGTAGATATGTAAATTACTGTGTAAAAAATTACACAATATTAATAAAACTTTCCGTAGCAAAGTGATGTTGCGACATGAATTCAAGGAGATCAACATTGAAATTTCATACGTCGACTAAAATAGCAGAACACGTTTCTGGATGCTTGCAACTAGCTATTCTTCTTGAAGTGAGCGCCTATCCAAAACCTGGAAACATCCATCGAACAGCTGATTTCCAAGAAACCAAGTACGAGCATTTCCTTGCTTCCGCTGTTGCTGTGGCGCCTCACTTCAAATTTGCAGCTGAACAAGGGATCAGCGTTTCAGCGGGAAAAATCAGCCCCCACGAAATTGAAATTGGAAACACAATTAAGAACACAGTTATGAACGTGAGTGCGTGGCAAAGTGGCGGAAACACACTTTTAGGGTCCATAATTCTGCTCTCACCCATCGCAGTTGCGGCTGGAATGATCCTTGCTGATAGATCGTTTTCTCTCGTTAAGCTTAGGAAAAAAATGAAAGTGGTTGTTGAATCCAGCACTCCGATGGATGCTGTGGCAGTTTACGACGCCATAAAAACCGCAAAACCCAGTGGGCTGGGCAAAGCACCGAAACTGGATGTAACCGACTCTGCTTCGAGGCAGAAGATTCTGGAAGACAAGGTAACTCTTTTCGAAGTATTCAAAATTGCTTCAGGATATGATTCCATAGCCAGCGAGTGGGTGAACAATTTCCCGGTTACCTTTGACTTAGGCTACCCTTACTTCGCTCAACAGCTTGACGAGACAAAGGATGTTAACACGGCGACGGTGCACACGTTCCTTAGAATTCTGTCAGAGGTCCCAGACACCCTTATAGCCAGAAAAGTGGGTCTAACCAAAGCGAAAGAAGTTTCAGCACAAGCCAAACAGGTATTAAAAGCGGGTGGATTGGCTACTTCGTCTGGCAGACACTCCCTCTGGAAACTTGACGAAAAACTTAAAGACCCACTTCACCAGTTAAACCCTGGAACAACAGCTGACATCACTGCAGCAGTCTTAGCCATCAGCATTTTGAACGGATATAAACCATAATTACATACATTTATGTGTGCGCATAGTTTACTATACATTTGCTGGTGTTAAGTTTGATGACGCCTCAAAAAGAGTTTTCAAAGCGACTCAAAAACGTCAGAGTGAAAATGAAAGACCGTGGAATCGATGTTCTAGTAATTTACTCAGCGCCCGGCAGCATACGCTTTGGTCAAAGAGGCCACGTGATGTACATTTCAGGTTATGAGCCATATTTTGGCAACACTATGGTAGTTTTACCTTGCGACGAGGACTTGAATCCTCTTTTGGAAGTAGACGCGGCTGCGTATTTTCCACCTGAATGCACCTGGATAGATAACGTGAAGTCAGCTAGAGACCACGTTCAAACTTTAAAGAAGTACTTGCGCGAAACGAAACTGGAAAAATCCAGAATCGGGGTGGTAGGAGAATACTCGATGAGTCCTTCATTATACATTCGCATGCAACGCGAAATTGGGCAGATCGAGGTAGCATCAGACATTTTTGAAAGTGAAAGAGCCGTAAAATCAGAATATGAAATCCAATGCATCAAAGAAACTTCTAAAATCGCTAAAAAAGGTATAGAGGCAGCAGCCAAATTCGCTCGTGCTGGAGTTTCAGAAGCAGAAATTGTAGCAGAGATTGAACGTGTATGTCGAATAGCAGGGTCACAAGGTTTTCCACATCACACCATGGTCACTTCTGGAAAAGACTCAAAACACCTCGAGTGGTGGTGGTACTGCGGGAAAAGAAAATTAGAACATGGAGACTCGTGGCTCTTGGACTTTGGAACAATGTATAACGGTTATTGTTGCGATATTTCGAGACCCT
>CP070759.1:277840-287674 GCA_020348945.1 Candidatus Bathyarchaeota archaeon | reverse complement strand
TTCTGACTGTATTATACAAATACGCACAAACTGTCATATTTTTATAAAGCGGCACCTTTTGCTGGAGAAAACAAGAATGAGAAACCTTCGAAAGAGTAAGAAAGGGCTTAGCACAGTGGTTACGACGCGGATTATTCTAGTGGTTTCGGTTCTATTGGCGACGGTTGTCACCTTTTATGCCATAAACATGACCACCACCAGAGTGCAGGAAGAGAACCTGAGAGTAAAACAAGCGCACATATGGGCAAACAGCTCTGTCGCACAAGCTGGGTTCGTCTTAGTGAATATCGGTGGAAGGGACACCCTTATCGACAAGATTCAGGTGCGCGGACAAGACATAACATGGGGAACCAGTGTATACTATAACAGGACAACCACGGCACCCTCAGAACCAAGCTACCAAAGCAACTTCTCAGGTTGGACTACTGCTTTAGCCGATTTGTCATTGAAGTCAGGCCAATACTTAACCATATACATTGATAGTCCAGGCACCATATCCGTGGATGACATAGGAACTACATGCAGCATGACCGTTTTCACTGCCAGCGCCCAATACAAAATCGAAGTCAACGTCGAATCCGCCAGCTAACCAAAATCTCCCCCTTTCTTTTTTCTTTTTCCTGTCTTAGCCAACGCGCAAACAGATTTAATAAGTAATTACTGCAATTTCGGTGTGTAGTGCACAAATACACACAAATCATCTTATTTTTACACAAATGAATTCTCTGCCGGAGAAAGTCAATATGAGGTGCTTTTTAAAGAATAGGAAACAAAAGACCTCTATTCTAATTTCCACCCTTTTTTCTAGAGGAAAGAGAAATGACCTGAAAAAAGCACTCTCAAAGCTTTGGCGTTCAAAAAAGGGAATGGCGATTCCAGTCACATTTTTGATCTTGTTTGTTTCCCTCTCACTCGTCGTTTCGATAACGTACTACTTTGCAGTCAGTAAAATAAACAGTAAAAGCCAACTACTAAAAGCCTCAGCAGCAAAACAAAGCATGCTCTATCTCGAAGATACCATCGCCTCCGTAGCCTGGTCTCCCAGCTCCTCTCAAATCTACTCCTTCGATAACTATGGAGGCAAACTCAGACTTGAGCCTGAAGCAAAGATTTTGCTCATAAACGTTACCGATGACGATTCATTCTATGACATTGTCTTTAACAGCTCTGTTGGCGATGCAGTCTATGAATTGCCTCCCGCGGAATCATTTGACGACAACCTCTATATGAAAGGCGACAGCCGAGTTGTTATCAACCAAAGCAGATCTACTATGAGTCAACTCTACATTTCTCAAGGCGCAGAATATCGAGAAATAACTCTTTGCTACCGACCATTGGCCTCCTCCACCGAGACTGGGTCAAGCGGTGGAAAACCTACTAACAGCTTACGAATCTACGTTATCAACCTCAACTCGTCTCAGAACACCACGTTCGACGGAAACTTTCACCTTGAAATCACTAGTTTAAATGTGACATCCTCTTCGCGAAACTACAATTTCACAAGTCAAATCAATTCTCTCTTGGTCAAAGTCGATTTTGACGGAGTTAGCAGCGAGGTTTCACTTCCCGTGTCAAGTAACGCTGGAGGAGCCTTGGTGACTGTAGAGATAGTGACGAGTGATATTCGATTACGAAGTGTTGGAGTGTAATTATTTGCCGTCAATAGCATCAAATCATCTCTACACTTTCATCGCCATGACAGCAGTCAGCACCCTCCTCATTGTTTCATTTAGCATATACGCAAGTACTGTGCGAACCATACCCAAAATTGAACAGCTCAAAAACATACTCGATCACGTTGCGGCGAAAGCAAATGAACTTCTAACCTTAGTAACTGCAACCAACTCAACAATCCAAACTCTTATCCAACTACCTACAACGATTGGTCAACAAGGATACTGGATAAAAATTCGAAACGATACGTCAAACGCTTGGGTAGAAGGCGCTTTAGGGGAAATAAGGGAAGATGAAACAGAATATCGCGTTTTCTTCCCCAAAAACGTGAGGGCTTCAGGAAATTACCTTGGAGGATATGGACCTGCAACGTTAGAGTGTTACATGAACGGTTCGATTCCCCAACTCAATCTAGACTCTGTGGGAGGTTGACAAGCAAATGAAGACTAAGCAAAAGACAAAGCGTAGTGATAAACGAAAAGGAGATAAGCATCAAGGTTTGTCGGGAGAAGATTTAGCTGCGTATCTAGACGTTAAACGAAAAAAAGCTCCTGAAGGATATATCGAAGTGGAATCTTACCCTCTTAAACCTCCATTTTCCTATGCTTTCATAACTCAAAACGAAGATACTGCAGAGTTTCTCTACATTGTTGATGAACTTCCCCTAACCCAAGAGGAAAAAGAAGCATACGCAAAAATGAAAAACATCTTGGAAAACGAGCTACGAGCCCCTGAAGAGGAAGAAAGTTTAATCCAAGCTTTCCACAGACAACTGCCTGAAATAATGGCTAATCATCGAAAAATACTTAGAGAAATTTCTCCCATAGGAACTAAAAAAATCACGTATTATTTGGAGCGGGATATTGCAGGCTTCGCAAAAATTGATTCCTTAATGTTTGACCCGCACGTTGAAGACATCAGCTGTAGTGGCGTGAACAAGCCTATTTTTCTGTGGCACAGAAATTACGAGAACATCAAAACTAACGTTTACTTCAGAAACGACGAAGAACTCGAAGACTTTGCGATGAAAATTGTTCATAAAGCAGGAAAACACGTCAGCATAGCCTTTCCAATTGTAGACGTTACTTTGCCTGACAAACACCGCTTAGCAGTATCATATGGAAGAGAAGTGACACCAGCAGGCACAAGTTTCACGATCAGAAAATTCCGTAAGGATCCATTCACTGTAATCGACTTGATCAAAAACGAAACAATAAATGAAAGCATAGCCGCGTACCTTTGGCTCCTCATGGAACACAAAATGTCTCTAATAATAATCGGAGCCACAGGCGCAGGAAAAACAACCTCCTTGAATGCAATTGCTTGCTTGATCCGCCCTACCCACAAAATAATTTCAGTTGAAGAAGTAGCTGAGATTAATTTACCCCACGAAAACTGGGTTTCAACAATTTCACGTTCAGGTTTCGGAATTGAAAACGAAGGGGAAATACCCTTATTTGGCCTCATCAAATCAGCTGTGAGACACCGTCCAGACCTAATAATTGTAGGCGAGATTCGTGGAGACGAAGCTTATGTGCTTTTTCAAGCCCTTGCTACAGGGCACGGTGGACTCTGCACACTTCACGCCGAGAAGGTGGAAACAGCTGTTAAGAGGCTCACTCAACCACCGATGAATATTCCACCTGGAATCATTTCGTTAATGAATTGTGCAATCGTGGTGAAACATGTCAGACCCCCTATCTTTGATCAAACTGGAACACGATTGTCTAGTAGAAAGTTTATTCAGGTTTCAGAGATAAAGAATGCAAGCACAATTCGTGGTATATTCACGTGGGACCCTTCTTCAGATACTTTTCAAGAGGAATTGTCGAAGAGTTTTTTGCTCAAAGACATAGCTAAAAATCTGAACGTATCCCATGAAAGGCTAATGCGTGAATTGGAACATCGCAGAAAAGTGTTGCTGTGGTTGACTGAACGGAACATAAGAGATTACCGCAGTCTCCACAATTACTTAAGCAAATATTATCGCAGCTCTCCTTCCGAATATGAAAAGCTTTCTGAGAAACTTAGCCGGTGAAACCATGACATCTTCTAACGTGAAAAACATAATTAACCGCTTTTTGGCCCCTCTGCTGGGAACACAAGCAGGCCAAATTGACAGTGAGCTCCCTTTTGTTGCTATGATGTTCACTGTGATGGCAGCGAGTGGAGTTACGCTTCATGAAAGCTGGAAAAAACTGGGTTCCATTAACCTTCTTCCAACCGTTCAAAAAGAAGCGAAAGATGTAGTTCGACAAGTTGAGGTTTTAGGATACGACACGCTTACTGTTATGTATAAAAAAGCTGAAGAAACAAAGTCAAAGCTGTATCGCGACTTTTTAGCAGGATATGTTTCAGCGGTGAAGAGTGGCGGTAGCCTAGTGAGTTTTCTTAACAGTAAGTTGCGCTCTATTTTCGAAATGCGAACCGCTGATGAAAAGCGATCTGTTGAACAGCTGGGGGCACTGGTTGAGGCTTATTCGGTTATGTTAATCGTATCTCTCTGTGTGTATCTCCTTGTTATAGTTATTTTTTCAACTTCCTTTACTTTGCGACTAGGCGCTGTTGAACCAAGCACTTCAGCCGACATGTATGTGTTAATCTTTTTTGCAACACCGCTGATTTCCTTTGTATTTATGGCGATTGCAAACAAAATGCGAAAGAGCACTCTTGTTGGTATCAAAGAACCTTATATTCGAGCATTACTTCCGACAATTGGCACGCTAGGCTTAGTTCTCGCAGTGGTTTTTGTACCCCAACTTGAGTCAATAACACAAATGTTGCCTTTGCCGATGCTGGTAACAATATGTTTCGTAATGATCTCAATACCTTCAGCGATAAATTACCATAAGATTGCTAAAAAGACCTTTTCAGCTGAAGATGGAATGCCAAGTTTTCTTCGAGATGTAACTGAGGCTAGGAAGACCGGTCTTTCACCTGAAAAGAGCATTATACATGCGTCAAAGAGGAAGGGGCATGGGGAGTTTTCTGAGAATCTGAGACTAGTTAGAGATCAACTAGAGTGGGGTGTATCCCTTAGAAAGATTTTCAGGAACATAAAAAGCGAAATTCGAAGTTGGCCGGTGCTCCTTAATTTCTTGATTTTGGTTGAAACCATAGAGGTCGGTGGAGGCTCAACGACTGCCCTCGAAATTCTATCTGAATATAGCGAGAAGAATAGAGACATCGAAAAAAACAAACGCGCCATGCTTAAACCCTACATTATTTTATCCTTGCTTTGGAGCGTTTTGATGGCTCTCACCATTACATCCATGGTTTACCTGCTTACCCACATATCATTACCAGGCTTGGTTGATACACCCTTTGTAACGATACAGTCGCAAGTAGGCTTGTTCTTAGTTGCAATAATCTTTCAATGTTGGCTGTCAGGCTTCTTCATAGGTAAAATCAGCGAAGGTTCCTTCGCGGCGGGTTTCAAATATGCGGCAGTTCTTGCAGTTACATGTTACGTATCGCTCGTGGTTTCTGAGAACATTATGGCAAGTCTTATGGGTGGGATGTTTTAGGTGCCCGCTTCTACTATAGACACTGTTCTAGCATGTTCAATTATGATTATTCTTGTTTCGTCAGCTATGGTTGCAACGTCGATGACTTTGAGTCCCTATCTTAACGAACTTTCCCACAAAAACGATGTTGAACGTTACCAGCAGCTTGCCAAGTACATTCTCTTAAACCCTGGAACGCCCTCCAACTGGGGGTCCACGTCAGGAGTTGTTCCAAGCAGTTTTGGCTTAGCATTAGCAAACTCCTCTCAGCCTTACCAACTTGATGTTGACAAGGTTTCGCGTCTAAACAATGAAAGCGTTTACAACATAACTTATTTTCAGCTTCATGGTGCTTTTGGGGTTCGTGACGTTGCTTTAAGAATGGAGGTCAAGCCTTTGTTTGACATTTCTGTAGATTTGGTTTCAAATTCGACAGTGGGAAACGAAACAACATATAACTTTGGGATTACAACTGAGAAATCAAATTTGCCTATTCCAACTCGGCTGAGTTGCTATGTCATTTCGAAGAATCATGTCAATAATACAACATCATCAACTTCATCCGGTGGTAATGGCACCGTAAGCTTTACCATTCCGAACTCGGCAAACGGAACAGCACTTCTGATATCTTTTGCCAAAGTTGACACACAAATTGTTGCTTTCAACGTTTACTCTTTCAGCCATAATTCATCGGTAACTCCTGAGCCCAACGGAGCTTTCATGAGATTAAGTCCTTTAGACTACACCCTGAACGTGTCTTTTACATATCCTGATGAACAAGTTGTGAGGACACAAGCCTTCTCGTACAACTACACTTTCGAAATGACACAGATCACTGGAGACAACCAAACAGCGGAATACAGTGTTCCTCACCTTTTGGATGCAAGCCCAATGATCTTGGTGATTACAGGACTCAATGGGTCATCAACTTTTGCCGAATGGATGTCGTATCCCCAATTGCCAATAGAAGTAGGAGCTGACCTGAGTAATTTGGGGGCAGCCGCGAAAATTGTTTCAGTAACCAATATTGTATCCGTAAACTCAGTTCTTTACGAATTTAACATAAAATTTGTGGGGCCTCAATAGTTATGTTCAACAAAAAAGGACAAGTTAGAATGTTGGAAGCTTTTTTGGCAGTTTTAGTCATATTTTCGGCCTCACTTCTCTCCTTCAGGTTTTCTCCACCAACGAACTTTGATAATGAAAAATTGTTGTCAACTCTGGGAATGCAAACTTTGATAGAACTGGACGGCAACGGCACTCTTGGAAGGTTGATTGACAATAGAAATTGGACAGCTGTAAGAGACGATCTTAAAATCTTGTTGCCCGTTGGCGTTTCATACAACCTTACAGTGTATGATGATGCAATGAACCAAATTAACAATTCCACGATAGGTAACGGATTGAAAGGACAAAAAGTCGTTTCTGTCGAATATCCTTGTGCAAGTCAAAGTTTAACAAGCGATCTCTATTTGATTCGGTTACAGTTAGCTTACGCTGGGTGAAACAATGATTAGAAAAAATCGTTCAGGGCAAGTTCTTCTAGCGGGTGTTCTCGTCATAGCTTTGTTATTGTTGTCGGTTGAGCTTTACGTTTATGATTTGGGAAAAGTCGTGGTTGAAGCGAACGAAAATTCCTTCAGCGATTTCATTTTAGCTGTCAAATTGGGTTCTAGACATGTTGTGATCGGATCTTTGGCAAATGTTTCTCAAGGAGGGGAAAACCCGACTCTGGTAACTAACCTGGATAGATGGTCCTCTTTTGTTTGGAAACGATACTCTCACAGAAAGAGTTTGCTCAACTTTACAACAAGTGATACGTCACCTTACTCGTCGGGTGTATGGACCAATTGGTCCAGAACTGATGGAATAGGAGTTTCTGGAGCTTTTGCCAACTTCTCCTTAGATTTCTCTGGAATACAAACAGATGTACAGCTGGAATTCAATGTGAACATAACTACAACCCTGAACGTTGAGGCTGTTTACACGAAACTGGAAGACACGTTGAAGGAGACAAACGTGACCTGCAGAGTTCTTAACGAAGGAGAAACTGCCTTAGCTAGGGACTTCACGTTGTTTTATGAGGATAATGGAAATTTAACGGTTCAAAATTGGATACGTGTTGTTTCACTAAACAATACTGACTACGGTAACGGCACTTATTTCATGTCATTTACTGCCGATACTCAAAACCGCAATGACCCGTTGCTAGTTTCAGTGCATATGCGTGACTTGCGACAGATATTTGTCCAGACAAACATAACATGCACCGAAGTCTAAAATTCTGCGCGCGTTGCTTTGAGTTGGCTTTCTATTTTTTGAGAGCGAAAAGTGAAGGTGTGTGGCGGAAAGGCGAAAAGTTATAAGGAGAAACATATAATATATGCTGATAAACGTAGTTAATATGTAAGGAGACTTACACATGTCTAAAGAGCCAGTTAAAAGAACAACTATTATTTTGGAAGATGAAGAACGCAAGTACATTGACGAACTTATTCGAGAGGGAAGGGAACCCGGTATCAAACCACTCGTATCAAAAATGTTGGACATCTACCGTAGCATGATGATCTACGATTGGAAATTTCCTGGAGAATATTACTGCGGCATCAGCCGCGTCGCTTTCATCAACGTAGAATTCGTTAACATACTGCTTCAGCATGTTCCTGAAGAAGAGTGGAGAGAGGTCGGTAGGAAGGCTGGAGAAGCCGCTAAAATTTCTATGGAGGCAACCTTGGACTTGCACACTACGGACCGAGAGAAGTGGCCAGATGTATTTAAGCGGTTGCGTGTTCAGGGTTTCGGCGATTTTTATTTGCGGGATAAATATTTCATAATTAGGACGCCGTTCATCAATAATGCTGAGGTGTTGAGTGGCTTTTTGGAGGGTTTGCTTGCTGTTAGATTGGAGCCGAAAACGTTGACTCCGCCCCTTGTCTTTGAAGTTGTTGGTTAAACTTTTTGGTTTTTTCTTAATTAGAGTGGTTGAGCACTACACGGATTAGAGGCTTGTGAAGTTTAAATTCTGAATACACACAACATAAATGCGATTATCTAGAAAATGCTGCGCGCACAACCGTACACGATTTTATGTGGCTTGGAACTTGGGCATAATTTCCTTCGCAAATTGTCCTCTACTTTTTGTAGTGGTGCCCTCTAGGTAAAATCGTGTGACTCCTAACTTGAGATATTCTTCTATCTTGGAGCAACAATCATCGGGTGTACCCACAATATTTCTACTTACATAAGTGTCCAAATCACGAGCTTCAAGTTTCTGTATCTCCTTTGAATCTGTATCCCATATAGGAGGTTCCTCTTTCGACGACAGATATTCTTCAACCTCTGACCTTACTTTGCTTCCTTTTGGCAAAAGGAACAACTCCCCTGTCCACGACTTCTTTATTTCATCGAAGTCTCTCCCCACATTGGCGCAGTGACCTCTTAGAACGTCGAGTTTGTGAGCACACTCTTTTGGCGAGCCGTACCAGTTCCAACCGTCAGCAAGTTCTGCCACCACTTTGAGCAACAGCCTCTCTCCTCCGCCTCCAATCCAAATGGGAGGATATGGTTTCTGTATTGGTTTTGGCTCACAAAGCGCATCTTTTATTTCGTAATATTTCCCCGTAAAGCTGGGCTTTTCTTCCGTCCACATTTTTTTTATGATTATTACAGCTTCTCTTAACTGTGCTATTCTCACAGCGGGCTTCGGAAAAGAGTAGCCGTAAGCTGTATATTCGTTTTCTTTCCAACCAGCTCCAATCGCAAATTCAAGTCTACCATTAGAGATTACGTCAAGAGTTGCAGCAATCTTGGCGGTGAGGGATGGACTACGATAAGAATTACACATTACCAAGGAACCAATCCGTACTCTTCTGGTCAAAGCGGCTAGAGCTGACATCACTGTCGTACACTCCAATAGGTCAGATACTTGTTCTGTTTCGGCGTCGCGGTCGCCCTCCCAAAAGAAATGATCATAAATCCAAACGGAATCGAAACCTAGTGCTTCAGATTCAAACGTAACCTTTCTGGCGTATTCAAAATTTGGAATGTCAACTTCGATGCCAAATTGAATTTTCTCCATAATTCATCTCCGAAATCATCGTATCAAAAATATCATAAAAGGGTTTGTGTAGCAAGCACACGGTACAAGTTTACGGTTTTGAACGTAGCTGTTATCTGCGAGATAACCTCATTTCTTGGGCATCCGTGCGTATTTGTCAGGATAGCGCGGGGTAAGAAATGTTCATATCTTAGGAATTTGTGGATTGCCTGCTGATATCAAATTCATAAAAATTAAGACAGAGGTTAAGATGATGGCATATCTAGCACATGCATGCATGTGGCACGGGTGCCACTAAGTCTTAAATGATTCTTTCAATCATAGAGGTTGATTATGACATTAATTGTTGCGGAGGATCTTGCGAAGAGTTATGGCAGAGTGGTTGCCGTCGATGGTCTAAACTTGACGCTTGACGAGAATTCTGTCATGGGTTTGATAGGGCCTAACGGTGCTGGGAAAACCACCACAATCAAAATGATTCTTGGTTTGCTTAAGCCAGATAGAGGCTCGGTGAAAGTTTTTGGACAAGATCCTTGGGACAACACTGCTATGCGGTCACTGATCGGAGTTGTTTATGAAAAGGCTTTCTTTCCTCCC
>CP070759.1:272548-277740 GCA_020348945.1 Candidatus Bathyarchaeota archaeon | reverse complement strand
ACTTCTCATTTTTTGCGTTAATATCCTTAATTGGTTGCATAGCGGTGCTGGGAGGAAATGTGATTTATATGAATCATAGAGTCTGTTCAACATGTACTATCAAGGACGAATGTCATTCTTCATTTGAAAACTAGAAAAATGTTTGGGTTTGGGTTAAAATTTAAGCCCCAAAACCCCAAAAAAAGAGAAGAGTAGTTGAAGAATCATGTGCGCGCATAGATACAGGTCATGTTCACCCTAACTGCCTGCGCAGAAGCCATAAGGGAACGAAGGCCATATTTGGTCCTATGAGGTAGTTGTACGAGGATTGTAGATTTGACTTTACCTGCGAGAAAGGGTAAAGGAAGAAAGGTGAAAAAAGAAGTAACCGAGATTAAGTTTGAGCTTAAGCGAACATTTGAAGAAGGTAAGTGGCAAACATCGTATATATCTATGTTGGCTCATGAAGGAACTCATGTTGATGCACCTCTGCATTTTGTTAAAGACGGAGCATCCATAGACCAAGTGCCCTTGGAACGACTTATCGGTCGTGGAGTCTTGGTTGATTTGTCCTACAAGTTCGGCAAGGGCGAGGCTATAACTGACAAGGAGTTAGAGGCCCTCGGAGGGGAGATCGGGGAGGGTGATATTCCAGTTCTCAGAACTGATCAGACAAAGAAATGGGGGCAACCAGACTTCTACATGACCTCTCCTTACTTG
The DNA here is from genome assembly GCA_020348945.1 of Candidatus Bathyarchaeota archaeon. Lineage (GTDB taxonomy): Archaea > Thermoproteota > Bathyarchaeia > Bathyarchaeales > Bathyarchaeaceae. The sequence goes on along the minus strand of CP070759.1, from coordinate 277,041 downwards.
ACAAGAGGAGCTTGTGAATGGCTTGTAAACAGGAAAGTGAAAGCAAACGTGTTTGACTTCTCGATAGACAGTTTGGCCCTTGATCCAATTCGTGAAATACTTCTTTCCCACAACGTATACAATATCGAATACGTAACAAACTTGCACAAGTTGACTCAGAGGATCTTCACCATAGTCGCCTTACCTTTGAAGCTGGTCGGAGTCGAAGGAGCTCCGGCTCGCGTCATAGCCATCGAAAACGATCTCTCCAAATAGAACTGCGCACACAAAACACTGATCTTTGGCTACATGATTTGATCATTTGGATTTTCTCTTCCATAAATGCATGCATGCAGAATTTTCTTCATAAATCTTTAATGCAACTTGTAATGAAATAATAGGTAATTCATGCTATTGAAAAAGAAGGATGACCCTTTGGTAACATATGTTCAAGCAGCAAAAGGGGAAGCATCAACAGTGAAGAAGCATTTGCCACTTACGTGGGCAGATGTGAACTACATTGTAAGAATGCTGAAAGAAGAAGATACCATTGACGTGAACTACATTGAAAGAATGCTGAGAGAAGAAGATTCCATTGTGATTTTAGCCAAAGACAAGAATGCAATAGTTGGAGTTGTGGGTGGCTGGCTTGAAGGAACTCCAAGTGGATATGATGTTGAAGATAGGTGCCTAAAGCAACACAATGCCTATCATGAGGCTCATCTTGACTGGATAGCTGTTAAAGAAGAGTATCGGGAGAAGGGAGTTGGCACAACTCTAGTCGGAAAAGTATGCAATTGGGCGAGAGAAAGAGATAAAGAGAAAATCTGGACAGAAGCGTCAGAGGACACCATTATCTTCTACCGAAAGCTTGGATTCCAAGAGGTATGCTGGTTCTTTGACGAGAAAAAAGAAGAAAATGTAACTATGATTAAGAGGTTATGAGCTCTTATTTACTAGAACTTTTAAGCTAACTTCGTTAATCTTCTATTTTAGGTGATGGAATGAGGAGAATCAAAACCTTGGAACCTGAAGAAGATGCTTTTGGTCACATATTTATGGTTTGTTATGAAGGCAAAGAAGTTTTTACAATAGTTGCATGCATGCGCAAAAAAAATCGGAGTAACGTTAATTGATGGACATGTACTAGAAGGCAAAGTCATAGGAACATGCTCAACCCACGACATAGCCATCATTAAAGTAAAGGAGAAAAAATGGAAACACTGATTCTTCGAAACTCTAAAAGGTGGATTATTGAGGTGGTCTTGGAGAAAACTCCGTGAGTAAAGGTGCAGGAGCATCTTTAGGTTGCTTAAAACGTTCAAGCAGAAAGGCTGAAGCTTTTGAAGCGTCTGACACAAGATTTGCTGTTTCTTCCAGAAAGTTGGCAAGTTCCAATCCAGCAGGCGTCAATTCATAGGTTCTGGGCTTTTTTCGAGTAAAAGCAAGCCGTCTCTTCCTTAGTTTTCGTAGATATTTGTAGGTTCTTCTAAGGCTTATATCAACTTTCCAAGAAAGCTCGTGAGCAGATATACCAACCTCTGGAATGGTTTCGTAAATCTTTTTCTCTGTTGGCGAAAACGCCTTCTTCGGCACCTTTTTAGTCCTGAAATAGAAAACGTAGTTTGGAGATTTGCTCTTTGTTACCAGCCCATTTTCTGTAAGCCTTTTCAGAGACCTTGACAGACTTTTTTGAGCTGCTGATTCAACAAGATCCGCATAAGATTTCGGGCCATCCTTCAACTTTTTCAACATAATTTCTTCATAGCAACGGGAATGAGGTGGAAGCGGATTATCAACATTAAACCTGTTCAATAAATCGCGAAACTTCTGACCATACAACGTTAACCTATGCTTATCACCATCTTTTTTAACTATACCCGCCTTTACCAGCGGTTTAACATATTCGCTGGCGATGGTGCGCTGACTGTGATAGTATCCCCTGCTTTTCAAAAATGCCTGTAATCCCCCCATGCTTCGAGGACGTTCAGAAAGCGCCTCAATAACTTTTTGCCGTCTATCATTTTTTACAGCATTAAACAATTTACGAACATGATCTCTCCTGCATAACACTCCATTCATTTCTAAAAACTCGTTTTTTGCTCTCCATATTTCGCATTGCTCAATACAGATCATAGGAGAGATCGGCTCACAGTATTGGCAAATGTTATCTGCTTTCTTCATAATTTCAACTAGTTCCGCACTATTATCCACTATCTTGGACAACCATTGGCGAGAGTTTATTTCAAGAACCATAGCTGAAACCTCTAGTGACGCATGTCATAAAGGCCCGTGATGGATCATCGTCTCTGGCCCCGCTGAAAGGGAGGAAGGAGAAGGGTAGAAGACGAATGGCAAGAACATTCCCCTCTTAGGCTTTCATGACATACGTCATATAAAAATGACGTACGTCATGCTTATATACCTTTCGACACTCATAATATAGTCTGGCGAGCCAACATGTTGCTACCATGCGAAATCGCAGTGAAATCCTTAGTTCCAGCCATCCGATCCGCCATAGCACGAGAATTAACACAAACATACGGATTGAAACAAAAAGACGTAGCGAACCTTTTAGGCGTCACCCAAACAGCCATAAGTAAATATACACGACACGTTAGAGGCACAGTCATCAAAATTGAAGAAATAGAAGAAATACAGCCAATGATCAGTGAAATCGTTGTCTCACTTTCTAATGGACGTATATCCAAATACGAACTTATGGCAAAGCTTTGCGTAACCTGCGAAATCGTCAGAAGAAACGGGTTAATGTGCGAGCTGTGTAAACGCTCAGATCCAACAATCGATGTTCAAAAATGCTTTGTCTGCGCGACATTTCCTCATTTTGTGCAGCAGACATCAAAAAGTGAACGATAAGTCGCCGGATGGTTTAACGTTGTTTAAAGTGGAAAACGTTTTTAACTAAAACAAACGATTTTAGCCTGGTGACTTTTATGGTTGAAATTGTCTGCAGTCTCCCTAAGCAACTGGTTATTTTGGAGTGTACGCAATATCCTTCATTAGAAGCCCTATCAAAAACCATAGCCACTATCGTTAGAGCCGGGCAACCACTCGTCCTCAAATGGGCTGAGGGCGTGACATTCTCATATTCACTTCTACCGCCAACAACCGACAGTTTGATGAAAGAGTTTTTGGAAGGCCACATCTACTGGACAGATGTCGTATTCGCCCTTATGCCTAAATACAAATCAACTATCAAAGTCGGAACCCTAGACATTCCGGTAATCGATGTAAGTCCAAATCCGATCTTGCGAGAAGCAGCTAAATGGATGAAAACTGGCGCGAAGGATTCTATTGCCCCGTGACGAAACTCAAGCGGAGACGTCATAACGCTTATTAGGACTCTAAGGTAAAATTGAGCCGAGGCATTTTTCTTGAATTCCACGGAACGAGAATTAACGAAATTCTTTGAAGAACAGATAACGTTAGAAGAAGAAATAGTTAGATCTATGAATCTAGCTCTGAGAACATTAACGAACCCTGTGGTTAAAGGAGTTTTGAAGGGAATTTCCCTAGACTCAATTAAGCACGCTGAAATATACAAAGCAGCTATAGAAGTGGCTTCTCTCCCGCCGGCTGTAACAGAGGAAGATTTTGGCAGACTGAAAGAAACCGTCAAAAAACATGTTGAATACGAAGAAAGAACGCTAGAACGCCTAAACCACGTCATAGAGAAAACAAGAAACGAGAAAGTAAAGTTCTTGCTTGAATCCATAGCTTCAGACGAGAAGAGACATCACAACCTTCTAAACAAGATCATGAGCATCGTGGTGAGGGGAGAAACCATCACCGAAGAAGATTGGTGGGATTTTCTGTGGGGAAATGTACCCTTCCACGGTGCACCAGGTGGATAAAATTTTGCTCAAAGTACAAATCGATCTAGAGATTTGCGATGGTTGCGGAGCATGCATCGCTGTTTGTCCAAACTTTGTCTTGGAGCTCAGTGATGGAAAAGCAAAAGTAGTGAACCTTGAAGCCTGTTTGGGGACAAGGGCAAAACAGCTCTGCTCAGAATGCGTTGAGACGCAAGAAATGTGCGTTGGATGCGTTGCCTGTGTTAGAAGTTGCCCGACCGCTGCCATCGAAATATTTGAGACCTAGGTTTCCTCAATAACTTCGGGCTCTGCGTATTCTCTCTTTAGCAATGTTTAAAGCCGCATCCCTCAATCCCATGTTCTTTTCCTCAGCGTATTCTAAAACGATTCCAGTGTTTCGGCAAATCTTTCTCTGAACAAGTTTTAACATCTGTTTCGGGTTGTAACCCCTGTATTCAGCGTAAGAAGATATGACGCCGCCAGCGTTTGCAATAATGTCAGGCACAACCAAAACTCCTCTCTTCTGTAAAACCTCCTCTATTTCCGGACTTACGGGAATGTTAGCGGCTTCAGCCACCATCTTTGCTTTGACACGGTCTACGTTGTCCTTTCTAATTACGTCAGGGAGAGCAGCGGGAACAAGTATGTCTACTGGAAGCTCAAAAATTTCCTTGTTGT
>CP070759.1:267294-272448 GCA_020348945.1 Candidatus Bathyarchaeota archaeon | reverse complement strand
TTTATCATATGGCTACGGGTAGGCCGCCGTTTCCAGGAGATGATCCTGTTAAGGTGATTTTCAGCCACGTTAATGATGTGCCGATGAAACCGAGTCGAATTGCCCCTGATATAGACGCTGAATTGGAACGTGTCATTCTCAAGTTGCTTAGAAAAGACCCTGATGAACGTTATCAAACTGCAAAGGAGCTGAAAGAAGCACTGCGGTCCATTGGGGGGATTGAAGAAGGACTGGTGGTTGCTAAGCCAGGGTTAGCAGTTCAACCCACTGTCAGTTTGCCGTCTCCAGAGCCTATCTGGGCTAGACCTCTAGTTGATAGGGAGAATGAGCTGTCGACTTTGAAGGGTCGCTTGGATGGTGTCCTCAGAGGTGAGGGAAGCCTTGTCTTTGTAACTGGCGAAGCAGGTATTGGAAAAACTAGGTTACTCATGGAATTGAAGGCTTATGCTAAGCTTAGGGGTGCCCTGTTTCTTGTTGGGAATTGTTATAGGGAGGGTGCTGTGCCCTACAGGCCGTGGGTGCAGATTATTGGAGAGTATTTCCGTCGATCGCAGCCTGAACTGTTGTACAAGATTGCAGGTATCTATTCAGCAGAAATTGTTAAGCTTGTACCAGAGGCAGCGTCTAAGCTTGGAGTGGTTCATCCTCTGCCTTCTCTTACGCCTGAGGGAGAACGCCTCCGCTTGTTCAAAGCCGTAACCCATTTCTTCATTAATGCATCTAAGGAGGCACCGCTGGTTCTGTTTCTAGACAATCTTCAATGGGCCGATCTTTCAACAATGCAGTTGTTGCATCATCTCGGACAAAGTTTGAGGCCGGAGCGATTAACGATTGTAGGAGCCTATCGTGACTTGGAGTTAAAGGAAAGGGAGGCTTTGTCAGGGTGTCTGCTGGACATGAATAGGGAGCGACTGTTTCATGCCTTGCCTTTGAAGCGGTTGGAGACTTCAGAAGTTGGGGTGATGGTGAGACAAACGTTTGGTGACAAAGTACCTCCAAAGTTGACAAAGCTTGTATATGAGAAGAGTGGTGGTAATCCTTTCTTTGTGGAGGAGATTCTCCGTAGCTTGGCTGAGGAGCGAATGATTCAGCCTGGAGAGAAAGGATGGATTGTACCTGATGTTTCTAGGATTCGGATTCCTGAGACGATTAAGGCTGTGGTGACGCAGCGTCTCAAGCGTCTAGATGAAGCGTGTCAACGAACTTTGGGTTTGGCAGCTGTTGTGGGGCGGGAGTTTGATTTTCAAGTGCTTAAGGAAATTACTGGTTTGGAAGAGAATCAGCTTGTCAATCATTTGGACGAGTGCTTGATGAATGGACTGATTCAGGAGCGTCGTGTTCCCACAGGGGAAACCTATGCTTTTGTCGACAATCAGGTTCGAGATGTGTTGTATGAGGGCGTGAGTACGGTTCGGAGGAGGCGTTATCATCTTCAGATTGGCCAGATTCTAGAAAAGTTGCACGCTAAGAATCTTGAGGAGCATGCAGATGAGCTTGCGCATCATTTCGAGGAAGGAAGAGACAACGCAAAGGCTTTGGAGTACTTCTTGAAGGCAGGAGATATGGCGAGGAAAGTTTATGCTAATGAAGAGGCTTCCTCCTACTTCGAGTCAGCCTTAAACCTCTTAGACAGAACGGGTGGCGATGTTAGGGAGAAAGCCCGTGTTGCAGAGGCTTTGGGAGATCTGAAGTGGGGGAACATGGAATTTGAAGCCAGCATAGAGTACTACAACGAAGCATTGATGGCGCTGAAAGAAACCAGAGATAAGAGAAGGATGGCGAACGTTTATAATAAGATGACAGATATTCTTGCATACCCGCTTGGAAGATACGAAGATGGCTTAGCCCTCTCCAATGAGGCTTTGAAGATTCTGGAAAATGAGCCTGAAAGTCCTGAATTAGCTCTAGTTTACTACAATTTGGCATACTTGCACTTTAGATTTTTGGGAAACCTTTCCAAAACTGTTTCTCTAGGCCGCAAGGCGCTTAGTCTTGCCGAGAAACTTGGTGACCCCGAAACCAAAGCAGCATGTTACATCGATCTTGTATTCACGGAACTTAATGACCTTCAAAAGGCTGTTAAATACGCTGAGGAGGGTTTAAAAATTGCTATAGAAAACAATTATCACGAAGATGTAGTGTATGGGTACAGCAGCGTTCCTCTTTATTATATGGCGCTTGGAGATTTTCATAGAGCTATGGAATATACGGAGAAAGGATTGAAGTTTGCAAGGAAAGTGGGCTTTATGTCTTGGTCAGGTTTTATGATTGGAGAAATTGCATGGGTATACATGTTTACCGGAGACTTGCAAAAAGCCATAGAGACAGCAGAAGAAGAAATACAGACAAGCAAGAAAACCGGCAATATAGAACACTTTTGCTGGACACTAGCAACACTTGGAGAGACGTATCGAACTATGGGGGAATGGGATAAAGCGCACGAGTATTACATGCAAGCCTTAGAAATTGGCGAAAGAATGCATGACCAAATGTTCCTCCCTATGGTCAACTCGTTACTTGGTCGTTTATTCTACGAAAAGGAAGAATACGGCAAGGCTGAAGAATTTCTTCAGAAAGCGTTTGAAGTCGCAGAGAAATTTGGAGGAAAAATACGCTGCCCCGTGCAGTTATTCTGGTGGGGGTTTGTACCATACGTTTGGCTTTCCGAAGTGCACCTAAAGACGGGTGAGTTCAAGAAGGCAAAAGACCTGGCTGATGTAGCATACGAGGTTGCAGTCAAATCAAAAAGCAGACTCTACATGGCTTGGGCTAACAGGCTAAAGGGAATGCTGCTTAGCCATAAAGAAGACTGGGAATCCTCGATAGAGTTTTTCGAGAAAAGCAAGAGAGAGTTTGAAGCCATGAACGCTCTTCCCGAATTGATCCAAACCCTCTACGAATACGGCTCAACATACCTACAGCGAAACCAAGAAGGAGACCGAGAAAAAGCCCACAGCCATCTAGATCAAGCCTTAGAAATCAGCAGGAAAATCGGCGCTAAGAAATGGATAGAGAAGATAATAGCGAAAAAGAAACTGCTCACAGCCTAAAATTGCAGGCATACGAATCAGAAGAAAGATATGACAACATGGTTGATGATTGTCTTTTCAGAAAAAAGGATTGTTACAGGTTTGTTACAGTTCTTTGTTACAATTCAACATTATTTAACATTATATTGTGTTATGCATGCATGCAATCGTAGGCAAAGGCCCTTGAAGACACTTTTTTGTGAGTTTAAGGGAGAGGCCTTCAAGTATGCATGCATGCAACGTTTTTCTCTGTCCATTCCTAAAAACTGTGTGCACGCATACGTATGCGACATACATGAGTGCGCTGTAGTATACATTGTGTAAAGCAATTTTTTGTTTCTGAAAATTGTGGTTTTTATTTGCTCTTCATTTTGTAATAGGGTTCACGTCTCTTTACAGCTTTCAAAAACAATCGCTTCAGTTCCTCATCGTCTGCTCCATTTCTCAATGGCGTGATCATGTCTACTAAATTGTTGCTTCTCATTAAACAGGGCTTTAACCGTCCATCGCTTGTCACTCTTAACCGAGTGCAGCACAAACAAAATTCAGTGTTTTCGATTGGATGAACCACTTCCACTTTAACTCTAGGCAGAAAGTACACTTTGCGATTCTGCATGTCTTCACGAGTCACCACACGCCTAGCTTGTTTCTTCAACTCTTCCTCAACACCATTCAAATCAGGGTGATATCGTCTGTAGTAGCTTGCACTCAAGTTCACTGGCTCCAACTCGATCAACTGCAAAATCGTGCCACTGTGCTCTGCAAAACTGATCATCTTGGGAATCTCATGCTCGTTTACATTCTTCAAAACCAGCATGTTCATCTTTACAGGAAAAAGCTCTGCGTCCACAGCCGCTCTAATTCCCTTCAGCACATCCCTTAAGTCTCCCCCCATCAGCGCCCTGTATGTCCCAGCGTCTAAAGAGGGAATACTGATGTTCACTCGGTTTAAACCGCCCTCACGAAGACCCTTTGCCAGAGAAGCTAAACGCGTTCCGTTGGTGGTCATAGATAGATCTCGCAAACCTCGAAGACCCGCAATATTTTTCACAATATTTACAATGTCCGAGCGAAGCAATGGTTCACCACCCGTCAGCTTCACTCGAGAGATGCCTAGCCCAACAGCAATCCCAACAATTCGAGCAATCTCATCTTCAGTCATCTCAGTTGAAGGATTTGCTACTTCGCCTTCCCTGTGACAGTATGGACATTTTAAGTTGCATCGCTGAGTAACCGAGATTCGCAAATTAAGAACCGGTCGCCCATGATTATCATGAATCATTCTAGGTCCAGCTATTTTTCGCGAGCGTGTTTCAGAATGTGACCCACCTCGGGCAAAATAAGCTTTTCCAAAACCAGCTTCACAGCCTGCGGTGAACCCGGAATCGAAAAAACAGCCTTCCCCTGATCTGCAACACCTGCCAAGGCACGAGTCAAAACAGCCGCTGAACCAATTTCGTCGAAACTCAACTTCCTAAACAATTCTCCAAAGCCGGGCAAAGTCTTAACCAACATGGGTCTCACCGCCTCAATGGTCACGTCTTTAGGGCTAATCCCTGTTCCACCGCACAAAATAATTGCATTCACCTTCTCTGATCCCAAGGCTTTGCTAACATATTTTCCAATCAAAACTTTGTCGTCAGGCACTATTTCGCTAAAAACCACGTTGTGACCAGCTTTTTGTAGAGCTCCAACGATTAAATCACCTGAAAAATCAGTAACCGGCTTTTTCGCCTTGATGTCTCGATAACGAGAAGAACTGCACACAATCACTGCGAAGCCTATGCTCGTAGGAGCTTCAGCCTTGTGTTTACGTGAAGTTTCACTTATGTGTTCTTTCCCTTCACTTTGCGGGCAACATGAACATTCTGAATCAACGTGTACGGATACTGCCCTTCCTCATCCTTCTCGTACTGTTTTGTCATATCCCAGATAGTTAACAAAGCAGTTGTAGCCGCCACAAGAGCCTCCATCTCCACTCCAGTCTGCGCCCTCGTCTTAACGGTTGCAGAAACCTCTACCCAAGAGAAGCCAACGGTTTCCATGCTGATCTCTACAACTGTCAACGGAAGAGGATGACACAAGGGAATCAAGGCACTCGTTTTTTTAGCAGCCAAAACTCCAG
>CP070759.1:261600-267194 GCA_020348945.1 Candidatus Bathyarchaeota archaeon | reverse complement strand
TTAAGATAAAACAGAACGAATCATGGGGCACTCGTGGAAGAATGATTCTAATCAAGTCATTGATACAAGGCGATATAGACGCCACAAGTTCGATTCTGGACCGACTGTACTGCTGCAGTCTCTGCAAAGCTTGCGAAACTTCATGTCCAGCGTTAGTTCAAACTTCCGATGTTTACGAACGAGTTCGGGAAAGCCTAGTGAAACAGAAACAAGCACCTCTTGACAAGCATCAGAGAATCGCTGAAAAAATATTAGCAGAAGGCAACCCCTTCGGACTTCCCAGAACTGAAAGACCTGCTTCCTACCAACGCAAAAATCCTAGTAGCGCTGAAGTCTTATACTTTGTGGGTTGCGTCCCAGCATACCGCAGACCCAGCATCGTGCAGTCTGTTGAAAAAATCTTGACAACAGCTGGCGTAGAATATACCACTCTTGGGGCACAGGAGCTTTGTTGCGGTTCTGTGTTATTAAGAACCGGTCAAACCAGCACTGCTAGAAAACTGGCTCAACAAAACGTAGAGAACTTCAAAGAATTGGGAGTTAAAAAAATAGTGACGGTTTGTCCGGGGTGTTATTTAACTCTCAAGGAGGATTACCCGAAACTTGTTGAAGACTTTCCTTTTGAAGTACTGCACATAAGCGATTTTATCAATCAACTTCTACAAACAGGCAAGCTTAAGCTAACTAAGCAGGTTGGGCTTAAGGTTACTTTTCATGATCCTTGTCATCTCGGTCGACGCTTCAACATATATGAGCCTCCTCGAAACGTTTTATTAAGTATACCCGGTTTGAAGCTGGTGGAGATGCCTCGTAACCGAGAGAATTCCCAGTGCTGTGGAGCTGGTGGAGGAGTCAAAGCTGCCTTTTCAGACGTAACATCGAGAATTGGGGTTTCAAGGATGGAGGAGGCGGCTAAAACAAAAGCAGATCTGTTAGTTACGAGTTGTCCGTTTTGTTGTCTTAATTTGGATGAAGCTGGCCACCAAGCTCAGTTGCTTCCTGTCAGCGACCTCACTGAGATAGTTGCAGAAGCACTCTAAGAACCACGCGCGCCCGATTCAGGTATGACTTCGCAGTATGTATAGCGCGTGTACAAGATGTGTTGTAATTGTTACTTTAGAGTTTATATGTGTACACTAATGGTGATTATATTGTAGAACAACATTAGGTGAAAATTTTAAATATGACCTGTTGGGAATAAAATAAGTACGTAGAAATGTGTGTTTCTACATATATTATAGGGAAAAGGAGAGAAAAACCATTACTGAAAAGATTAGTCGAAGGGACTTCTTGAAGACTGCTGGAGCGGGTGCGGCTGCTGCTGGATTAGCTGGCATGGCCGGCAAAGGTTTGCTTGGACAGATGTTTCCGCCTGGGGTGCAGGCGGCTAAGAAGCCACCTCCGGAACCGAAGATTCCAATTGACAGTGCTATAGTAATTGGAGCAGGAATTGCGGGTCTCACTGCGGCTTATCGGCTCACGCAAAATGCTGTTGTCAATTCGCTGACGGTGATAGAACAGTGCCACAGGCCAGGCGGAAGAGTTCAAACGAAACATTACGCCAATGGACAGCACGGCGTAGTGGCGTTCATGGAGAGCTATGACAGTGACATGGACCCAGAGACTCATGGGCTTTGGAGTGAACTTGGATTCGGAGGGCCGGACATTGCGAAATGGGGTGGCAACCAATTCATGTATTGGAGAGGTCAGTACGTCCCCCAGACCGGCAACTGGGCGTCGTTCATCAATTCACTTCCATTCGACGACGAGGAAGGAGCAGCTGATTTCATTGCTTCCGAGGATGAAATCTGGGAAATAGAAAAAGGCCTCTTGGAATGGCCCCTGGATACAGCATCTACTTACCCAGATTATGACGACACAGACTTCGAAGACTGGATGCTGTGGACAAGAGGGAAAAAGAAAGTATCGCCACACTGGCGCTCTGACGTAGCAGAACTCTGGGACATTAACCTGAGGAGTGAAACCGGGATAGAGTGTTATCAAAGTAGCGCGGCATGGGGCCTCTTGTGTTGTTGCTTCTGGGATCTCAGTACCAACTACTACATACTCAAGGATGGCATGTACGCAATGATCGAAGCCCTCATGACAAATATACCCGCAGGCAGCGTCAAACTGAACGAAACAGTGTCCAGCGTGACAAACATAGCGGGTCCAGCCGTCCAAGTAGAAACTAACAAAGGCACGTACACGGCTGACGTTGCAATTGTCGCTACCCCACACAACAAGGTAAAAGGTATAGTTCCGGAGCTTACAACCGAGAAAATAGCCAGTCTAGATTCAATGGGAAACTCAAAGAACTTTATAGCAATGCAGCAGTACAGCGAAAGGTTCTGGGAGACAGTCTATGGCTTCACGGATAATTCATGGGGCGGATACTCCGATCACGGTGACTACGGCAACTATCCAACAAATAAACCTGACTCCTTCAGCATTGGCAACGAGACATGCTTCCAAACGGGTACAACAGGAATACTTACAACATACATTAATGACCCCCTAGCGAGCACATTATGGGACCCGACTAAAATGAATGGAATACACGCTACCGGATCGCTTAAGACCACCATAACGGATATTGCGCTCGATGATATAGAGCAGTACTGGCCACTAGTCAGAGACTACCTCATTTCGGGATCTGAGCGCGTGTACTGTTGGGATCCATACGGACCTAACTACCCAGTTGGACACGTGCTAAACGGAAACTACGCACTCAACAAAGTGCCAGTGGGAAGAATCTACTTCGTCGGCGACTACATCGAAGATTTCGGTGTAGGCGACGCCATACTGAGCGCTCAGGACGTAACAGACAAATTCGAGTAGACCCTTCCAAAAACGGGCAGAGAAGAACAGTCCCTCTGATCTGCCCAACCCCCTTTTATTTTCTCTGCAATCACAATCAAGTAGGTATAGCCTAAACACAGCAACAATTATGGCATCTTTCATAAAATACCAAGAAAACTTAATATTGAAGAAGAAAATGCAGTAAGTATATCATAAGTTTATCCTTCAGGAGAGATTGGGTATGGCGCATTTAACTAGACAAACGGGGCAACCTCTACTTATCCTTAAACAAGGAACAATGCGTAGACGAGGTAAAAATGCCCAAAGAAACAATATCATGGCTGTTAGAATAATCTCTGAAGTGTTAAAATCAACACTAGGTCCTCGCGGCATGGACAAAATGCTGATTGGCATCGCTGGGGGCATAACCATAACCAACGATGGAGCAGCAATTCTAAAAGACATTCAAATTAAACATCCAACCGCGAAAATGATGGTGGATGTTGCAAAAACCCAAGATAACATGGTTGGCGACGGAACCACCACCACAGTAATATTAACTGGTGAACTACTGCGGAGAGCTGAGGAACTGCTGAATCAAAACATCCATCCAACAGCAATTGTAAGCGGATATAAAAAAGCTGCCCAGAAAGGAATAGAAATTTTGAATAAAACAGGAATACCAGTTGACATCAAAGATCGCGAAACTCTGAAAAAAGTTGCCATAACCGCTATGGCCAGCAAAGCTGTAGACGTTGCACGAACACACCTAGCAGACATCGCTGTCGACGCCGTGAAACAAATCGTCGACCAAATAGGCGAAAGAAAAGTCGTTGACATCGTCAACGTTCAAATTGTTAAGAAAGAGGGAAAGAGTCTTTTCGACACCCAGCTAATCAAAGGCTTCATCATCGACAAGGAGGTCATTCACACAGCAATGCCCCACCGAGTTGAAAATGCAAGAATAGCCCTACTCAACTCTACTTTAGAGATGAAAAAGGGAGAGTTCGACGCGGCAATTAGGATAAAGGATTCCACGCAGATGCAAGCGTTTCTGGACAAAGAAACTAGCATGTTCAAAGAGATGGTGGCAAAAATCAAAGCTTCAGGTGCCAACGTCGTGTTTTGTCAGAAGGGCATCGACGATCTAGCTCAACACCTCCTAGCCAAGGAGGAAATCCTAGCTACTCGAAATATTAAAGGGGCCGACATGGAGAGAATTGCCAGAGCTACCGGAGGAAAAGTCGTCACAAAACTCGACGACCTGAAACGTCAAGACCTGGGAAATGCAGGGCTAGTGGAAGAACGCAAAATCGGCGAGGACAAAATGATCTTTGTAGAAGAATGTAAAGACCCACGTTCAGTCGCAGTTTTGATTCGAGCTGGCCTCAAAAGAATGGTCGAGGAGGCGGATAGGGCCATGCACGACACGCTTTCAGTTGTCGCAGACGTAGTTGAACACAATAAAATCGTTGCAGGTGGAGGAGCCATCGAATCGGAAATCGCCAAAGGGCTTCGAGACTACGCAACAAAGATTGGTGGAAGAGAACAACTCGCCATAGAAGCTTTTGCCGAAGCCCTAGAGATTGTGCCGAAGACGCTGGCTGAAAACGCTGGTCTCGATCCTATCGACATACTTGTGGCGTTGAGGTCGGCACACGAAAAGCCAAAGGGGCACCTCATGGGGGTAGATGTTTTCACGGGCAAAATCGTTAATATGCACGAAAAAGGAGTGATCGAGCCCCTACGCGTGAAGGAGCAGGCGGTGAAGTCGGCGGCCGAGGTGGCATCCATGATCTTGAGAATTGACGATGTTATTGCGGCGACGACGCCTAAGGAGTATAAGGCGCCGCCGCTGGATGAAGGTATGGAAGAATAATGTACAGCGGTGGAAAAGGAATATGAAAACAGTGAGAGTAAAAGGAAAACAAGTTGAAGTTATCGAATCAAACGAAGTAAAAAAATTCGAAATAAATGGCCTTCCCAAAGACTTTATGGAATGGCAAGTAGAATCGAGAAAAGAACTCTTCAATCGCATAGAGAAAGGCGAATTCATCGCCATGTTTGGAGTTCATCTTCCAGTTCTAGTTACCTTAAACCAGGAAAGTGCTTTTCCTTTTAGCACAGGCAATAGAGGTGCTGGTCTTGTTCCAAAAGCTGAGCATTTAGAATCTTATCTGCATAGCCTTCGTGAAAGTTTGACACGTACAAAGGAAAAACCTTGGAAGCAAAGTCTTCAAGATAGACTGTCCACTATAAAGGAAATCTATTCTAGCCCAGAAAACTTTGACGAAAAAATGCTGGGTGGACTGGAAATTTTCAAGGGAAAAGCATACAAAAACATGGTGGAAAACCCGTTGGTTTCGTTACACTATACTGGTCCAGGACCAATATATCGAAGCTATCAAGTGAACTGCGTAACCGAGATTCTTCCAGTTGAAGATGCACGTTACCAGTTTCTCCATTTGACTAGACGCCTCTTCGAGCACGAGCGCTTCCATATCCCTCAGCCCGAATTCCCATGCGGATACATCTTTTGGGTGAGCGAAGTTCACAACAAAACACCTCGGTCAAAAGTCAAAAAACCGAGTACATAATGCGCTGTGTTTACAGTAGAAGAAAGTATAGCCCCTATAGACCTAAAGCTTATCTGAACTAACGAGTTTTTGAGATATCTCCCGAGCTCCCCCGCAAACCTCCCATTTTTTGTATTGAGGTGTAGTTAGTTTCAGTTACTCTCAACTTTTTTCTTGGTTTGCTCTTGAACGTCTTCAATACCTTTTTCTGTGATT
>CP070759.1:240716-261500 GCA_020348945.1 Candidatus Bathyarchaeota archaeon | reverse complement strand
TGACATTTACGCGAAATCCGTAGTATCTGGCGATTTCAACTGCAGCAGCACATAGAAGCCCTTCCTCTGGTCCTTGTCCCCATAAACCAGTTTTCATGTCCAAGTTTCCCATCAGATAAAAAACACTTGTACTAGTGCCTGGAGATGCTAGTTGAACAGTGCAGACGCCGCTTAGAATCTCTGCGTTTGTTATGGCAATGGAGCCAGCGAATGTTATGGGTGCTGTGGCTCCGCCAAGAGGCATGCTTGCAACCGTGCAGGGAAACCCAAGCTTAGCAAGCTTTAAAGCGATTTCGACGTATCGTCCCTCAAACTTAAGTGGTGATTCTGTGCAGAAGCTTCCATCTACTATTGGGCGTTCCTTCAGTTTCTTTTCGCTTCCAGCAGCTGCAGTGGCTATTTCAAGTTGGTAGTCGGTGAGTTGAGACGCTAGTTCAGGTGGGTAAACAGACCAACCGCAAGGTTTCTCTGTGTTATTTAATGCAGCAGCGTAATCGTACAAGCATCGGACATTGTTCGGCTTATCTAGAGCAGTGGTGAGATGACCGCCGGCAGCATAGGATTCCAGAGCGTCTGTAACCCTCGTTAACTTTTCCAAGTCATCTAGGGTTGAAGGCCTCCATTCTCCAGTTGAAAGATCAGCAGTGTAGGGTGTTTCAGTGTCGGTAGTGAAGGAAATATGTCTTCTATCCACTTTAGGTTCGTATTTCGGAGGTTTCTTCAACGCTTCTTCAACAACATAGGATGGAAATCGGGCCACACCTTTTTCGAGATCCACTGTGCACCCGTTTTCTTTCAGCATCTTCAGAATTCTTTGGCCATGAACAATTTTGATACCGGTTTTTTCCAAGACTTTGAGGGAAGCTAAGTGAATCGCGTCAAGCGCGTCTTGAGTGAAAACTCGAAACATTGGCATTAAACCATGTTTTTCAAAACCCACCATTTTTCATCACTTAATGGCTGACGTTTCTTCAGCTGTATTCATCATTTTTGTGTGCACATCTAGAAAAAGAAAGAGGGATTAAGCGATCTTATAAACGTTGACACCTATGACTAACTCCACATGCATTTAACAGGTTCTTTGCGCGCGCATGGTGAATTGAGTTAAATTCTTATGTTGCCCATCCGAATACTAAATGAACATCTTTGAGATGGTTAATCATGAGCAAAACGTCTCAAATTTCAGGCTTTTATAAACTAAGCCCAAAGGAAAGAGTACAGATTCTAAAGGAGTTTGCAAAATTAACCGACGAGGAAGTTAAAACTCTCCAGTCAACTGGCTCGCTGAAGCTGGAATTAGCCGATCGAATGATTGAAAACGTGGTTGGAGCGATGCCTATGCCCCTTGGAATCGCCGTGAACTTTCTAATCAACGGAAAAGACTATTTGATTCCGATGGTCATCGAGGAGCCTTCAGTGGTAGCTGCAGCCAGCAACGCGGCGAAAATGGCGAGAGTGAAAGGAGGTTTTTTCACCAGCAGCACCGAACCTATAATGATCGGGCAGGTTCAGGCTGTTGGAATAGACGATCCGCAAGCAGCCAAAAAAGCCATTCTAACAGCGAAGGAAGAAATTCTGAAAAAAGCGAATGAGCAGGATCCCATGCTCGTTTCTGTTGGCGGAGGCGCCAAGGACTTGGACGTAAAGGTGATACAGACGAACACTGGGCCCATGGTCATTACAGAGCTTCATGTTGATTGCAGGGACGCCATGGGTGCAAACGCCGTGAACACTATGGCTGAAGCGGTTACTCCAATGATTGAGAAATTAACGCATGGTCGAGTTTACTTGAGGATTATTTCGAACTTAGCCACAAAACGGTTGGCAAGAGCTTGGACCGTGGTGGCGAAGGAAGCATTAGGTGGAGAAGAAGTTGTAGATGGCATAGTGGCGGCTCAAGCCTTCGCCGAGGCAGACCCATATCGGGCAGCAACTCACAACAAAGGCATTTTTAATGGAATAATCGGAGTGGTTATAGCTACTTGCAACGACCACCGAGCCGTGGAGGCAGGAGCCCACGCTTACGCCGCAAGATCAGGGCGTTACGGTCCACTGACGGTCTGGGAGAAGAACAGGGACGGAGATCTAGTGGGTTCCCTTGAGCTACCCATGGCTGTGGGAATCATCGGAGGAGCCACCAAAGTGCACCCAGTGGCTAGGATAGCGCTGAAAATCTTGGGCATAAAGACAGCACGAGAGTTTGGAGAAGTGTTGACAGCTGTTGGGTTGGCTCAAAACCTCGCTGCGCTGAGAGCTCTTGCCCACGAAGGAATTCAACGAGGACATATGTCGCTGCATGCCAGAAACGTAGCTATCGCTGCAGGAGCCTCTGGAAAACTAGTTGGGTTGATTGTGGAGAAAATGGTGGAAGAGCGCAGGGTGAGACTTGACAGAGCAAAGGAACTGATAAGAGAATACAAGGAAAAGGGAAAACTATAACACTCGGCTCTAATTATTCCATAGCGCATTCGCATTCCACGAGAGGATAGACTTGATCGTAGTTCCAGGTCCAGCGTCCCAAGAGTTGGGTCGAAAAATTGCTGACCTATTAAAGATAAAGATTGTTCCCGTAGAGTTTAAGCGCTTTCCAGACGGAGAATCTTACATCCGATTTAACGGCGACGTAGAAAACGAAGACATCATAGTTGTTCAAACAACAAGTCCACCACAAAACGAAAACCTCATCCAACTTTTTCTGATGGCAAACAACGCAAAAGACCTTAAAGCAAGAAGCATCACCACAGTTATTCCATACTTTGCATACACGAGGCAGGACAAGCGTTTCAGGCACGGCGAAGCCTTCAGCGTAAAAACCATGGTGACGTTGCTGGAAGCGTGTGGAGTAACTAGGATAATCACCGTGAACGCCCATAACCCTAAGATTCTAGAAGCCTTCAAGGTGCGAATTAAAGATTTATCAGCCATCGGTCTCCTAGCTGAACACTTCAAGAAACAAGGGTTCGACAGAGCGTTTTCTCTCTCCCTTGGCAAAAAAGCACAAGGCGTAGCGGCAGAGGCAAATGAAGTTCTAAATGGAGGATATGGGTATGTTGAAACTCGTAGAGACCGATTAACTGGAAAGGTGAACGTTAAAAAGAAGGCTCTACCCGTGGCGAACAGGGACGTGATAATATTCGACGACATCATCAGCAGCGGAGGCACCATGATCAAAGCAATAAAACTGGTTAGAGAACAAGGCGCCCAGAGAATTTACGCGGCGTGCGTACACTCCCTCCTCATCAAGGACGCCAAAGACAAGATTACGGAAAGTGGTGCAGATGGAATTGTGAGCACAGACTGTGTTCCCAGCTCTGTGAGTTTGGTTTCGGTTGCTCCCCTAATCGCGAAAGCCCTAACCGAAGAGGAGCCCAAATAGTGACCAAACTTTTCTTTCTACTGTCAGGAGAACATCCAACCCTACCATTCTCTGAGCTAAAGTCTATCTTAGAAGCAGAAGGTTACAAATACCGAGTTCTGCAAGAGTTAACTCAAGTTCTGCGTTTGGAAACTGACATTAACAGCGTGAAATCCATCATGTTCAGGTCAGCTATGACCCGCATATGTACCATAGAATTGTTCAGCTGTGACGCCAAAGCCGCCGATATCTTCGAAAGGATGCGTTCCACATCTTTAGAAGGAATTATCGAAAAGGAAGAAAGTTTCGTCGTTCGAACACGACGGATAAAGAGAAGCGCCTCTAACCTCACCAGAGGAGAATTAGAGCGAAAACTCGGCGAACTAATCCTAAACAAGGTCAAGGGAACAAGAGTAAACCTAAAAACTCCCCAAAAAAAATTCTTCGGCATCCTCACAGACAACAAACTAGTTTTCGGACTGAAAATAGGAGAGATTTTGCCGAAACCCTTTGTTGAAAGAGGACCTAAAAAGCGACCGTTCTTTCATCCTACCGCCATGACTGCAAAACTCGCGAGATGCATGGTGAACCTGGCCCAACCTAAAGGGGATGAACTTGTGCTAGATCCGTTCTGTGGAACAGCCAGCATGCTCATTGAAGCTGGTTTAATTGGTTGTCGCGTTATGGGATTTGACGTGAAACGTCGCATGGTGAAGGGAAGCCTTCAAAACCTTCTCAGGTACGGGGTAAAACCCGAAGGAGTGGCGGTTGCAGACGCTCGATATCTCCCCTCAACCGAGGTTGACTGCATTGTCACCGATCCTCCTTACGGTAGATGCGCGACCACGCTTGGATGGAGCACTCGGCAAATTATGCGGGATTTTCTTTCAACAGTCAAGGATCAGCTTCCGAGAGGGAAAAGAATATGCACGGCGGCCCCGAAATCGATAGGTGTGGGAAAAATGGGAAAAGAGTTGGGATTTAAACACGTAGAGTCCCATCTTGTTCCTGTTCATAGAAGCTTAACAAGAGAAATAGCAGTGTTTGAGAGGACATAAAATGAGCCTGCGCGTTGTTTTCTTGGGAACTGCGGGAAGCATCCCCACGCCTCAGAGAAGTTTGCCAGCCATAGCCGTTCAGCGGAAAGGCGAAGTTATCCTGTTCGACTGTGGCGAGGGAACACAGCGACAGATGATTCGAGCTGGAACAAGCTTCCACCGTAAAACCAAAGTTTTCATCACCCACATGCACGGAGACCACGTTCTCGGCCTGCCAGGGCTCTTCCAAACAATGTCCCTTCTGGACAGAGAGAAAAAACTAGAGGTTTACGGACCACCTGGAATCAAGATGTTTGTGGAGACAACACAACAAACAGTTCAGTTCACCTGCACCTTTCCCATCAAAGTTTCCGAGATAGAAAGCGCTCACACAATATGCGATGAAAAAGAATACGAAGTTCATGCAATTCAAGTGAATCACGTGATCCCCAGCCTAGCGTACGCGTTAACGGAAAAAACCCGACCAGGAAAGTTCCATCCCGAGAAGGCGCTGGCGCTTGGAGTACCAGAGGGCTCCCTTTGGTCGAAGTTGCAGCACGGTTCAGCAGTTGAGCTTCTAAATGGGCGAGTTGTGAATCCAGAAGAGGTTTTAGGTCCTCCTCGTTCCGGGAGAAAAATCGTTTACACTGGAGACACTCGATCCGTAAAGAAGCTTGCAGAACTTGCTGAGAACGCAGACTTGTTGATTCACGAAGCCACCTTTGACGATGAATTGGAAGAGAAGGCTCGTGAGGACGGTCACTCAACGCCCAGTCAAGCTGCAGAGACCGCGAAAAAAGCAGAAACAAAAAGGCTGGTTCTAACTCACATCAGCGCTCGATACAGAGACTCCAGTCTTTTGCTCGAACAAGCAAAGAAAGTTTTTCCTCGTGTGGATGTGGCTGAAGATTTTATGGAAATTTCCATTCCATATACAGAGGATTCATGAGGGAAAGTGAGTAAAGACAAATAATCAATTCACGTTACACTGCTTCTTCTTTAAACTTTCAAGTGAAGAGTTTTCGTAGGGTTTGAAGGCTTTCTTCTACATGTTCTAAAGATTCCAATAATATGACATTGTTGTATCCGACCTTCTTAACTGTCTTCGCCACACTTGCCCAGTCAACGGTTCCGTATCCTATCCCTAGATGCATATCTTGAATTCCCTTGTTGTCGCTCACGTGCATGTGAACAGCTTTATCAGAGAATTGAGTGATAAACTCTTGAATCTGATGGTTCAGGTTAGCGTGTCCAATGTCCAGCACCATCCCAATGTCCTCATCGAGTTCACTGTAGAAGCGAGAGAACTCCTGCACGCTTTTCATCAAAAACGGGTGGGGCTCCGGAGCATTCTCAATCGCTATCTCAACACCGTGTTTTCTGGCAATCCTCAACAAGGTGCGTATGGAGTCCATGTTTAGTTGCCAGTCTACGCCAGGATAAAAGTGGCTGACGCCGGTTTCCAACCCGGGATGAAACACCCATAGTCGACAGTCCAGTTGACTAGCGTAGTAAATGGATTTTTCAAGTCGTTTCAAGATGGTTCGCCGCAAAACTTGAGTGGGTGCGGCTATGTTGATGTCTGCGAAGGGGGCGTGAACCATTAGCTCAAGGTCGTGGGACCGAGCAATTTTCTTCAGAGCCACTGCTCGTCTGCTGTTGAGAGCGTGCAAACCTTCGTCAACAGCTTCCACGTGATGCACATCAACTTTGCGAAGGTTTTTCACAAGGGAAGAAAACTGTTCGCCAAGGCAGAATTGCATGGATAAACCGATTTTTGATTCAGACACGTTAACCACAACAGTATTCTATTCAAATTCTAACACATTTGGATTTTATCCTTGTTTAAACTGTTTTGGGAGCCAACCACTCGATAAGTTCCCGTGGGCTATCGCAGTGAATCTGAAACTTGATAGATCCCAGCGGCGATTCGCCTGTGGGTTGTGAAAATGAGATATGTCCAACATACGCCACCTGCTTATTCACGTAAAAAACTATGGAGTTTCCGCTAAGCCCATGAAACAATATTCCTCGGGCAGCATCACGAATCCGCTCCCTGCGAAGCAAGTTCTGGAACTTCGTGACTCCATCAATGCCTTTGGCTTTCGCAATGAGCAAACTTCCTCGTCTCTGCCGCTTAATTTCAAATTCTGCGTATCCGATGATGTTCTCCACAGCTCTCCTCACCTTCTCCGGGTCTTCGGTGGGATTGATGTCAGCCTCTACATGAATGTCTATTTCATTCACCTTGAACCACGCTCTTCAAAACTTCGCGAACTTTTCTTTTAAGTTGAGCCTTCGTCCCTTCGTTCACGATCATGTAGTCTGCGGATGCTATGATTTTTCCCAACCCAACTTTAAGCTCTCGCAAGTCGCGTTCCATAAAGGTGTTCCAGCCTTTCGGGTCGTCGCTTCGTTTCCTCTGGAAAAGGCGTTGATACCTCGTCTTAGGTGACGAGTGAATAGCGATGAGAGTGAAGTTAGGGAAGTGACTCTTGAACTCTTCTACTTCATGCGGGCTTCGGATGCCGTCAACGATAACAACCCGCCCCTTTGCCTTCTCGATTTTGGAAATGCTTCGCTTAGCCACGACGTACGGGCCCTCCTCCTCTCTAAGCTTGAGCATAATCATGCCGACGTTTTCTGGCGTGGGCTTCAGCTTCCTCCGTCTGGTCTCTTCCCGTATCGTGTCTCCCATCAACACCATCGAATAACCCATTTTCTGAACAATCTCCTTCACTGTAGCCTTTCCGGCGCCGGGCATGCCAGCCACGCCCACAACATTTTTCTCCTTCATCGCCATGTCATTTCTCCACCTTACTAGTCACCATATAACATTTCGGTTAAAGTTATTATAAATGGTGCAGTATTGAAGAGTTAAGTGAGAGGAAAAGTAATGTCTGGAATGATTCGAAGTTTTATCGCCTTTGACGTCAATAATGAATCAATGCTCAGACGTTTCTCAGAGGTTCAGGGCACACTCTTAGACACGGGTGCAAACCTGAAGTTGGTAAAACCTCAAAACATTCACATAACCATGCGGTTTCTGGGAAACATCGCTCCTCACATGGTGAACTCTATCCATGAAGAAATGAAAACAGTTTCCTTCACTTCGTTTGACGTGGAAATCAAAGGTCTAGGAGCGTTTCCAAAGTTAAGACACGCCCGAGTGATTTGGGCAGGAATCCGAAAAGGAGCCGATGAATTGAAAAACATTTTCGATCAACTAGAGCCCAAGCTTCGGGGATTAGGCTTTAGGCCAGACCGAAAAGGTTTTAGTCCGCATCTCACGATCGCTCGGGTGAAAACTGGGCGAAACAAGGCTGAACTCGCCGGGTGTGTTCAAGATTTGGCAGACTACGAGTTTGGTGTTGTTAGGGCGGATTGTTTGAAGTTGAAGAAGAGCGTTTTGACGCCGAGAGGTCCCATCTACTCAACTTTAGTGGAAGTTTGTCGTTAAGAACGTCGGTGGTGTTTATGGTATTAACTCTTGAAGAAGTCTGTGCAGAAGTCTTGAAGAGAACCATTCCGAACAACGATGAAAGAAAGCATGTTCTTGAACTGGCAAAGAAACTGACCAAGCGAGTGAAGGCAGCAGCTGAGGAGGCTGGAATAGAAGCAGAGGTCAGAGTGGAGGGCTCAGTTGCGAAAGACACGTGGTTGAAAGAGGAACCGGACATCGACATTTTCATGCAGGTTCCCGTCACCATGCTCCGAGAAGCATTTGGAAAAATCTGCTTGAAAATTGCAAAGAAAGCCACTGAAGGCCACAAACAGATTGAAAGGTTTGCTGAGCATCCTTACTTGGAGTCCTTTATTAACAAGACGAGAGTGAACATCGTGCCGTGCTATCAGGTGAAAAAGGGTGAGTGGATCAGCGCCACAGATAGAACTCCCTTCCACACGGACTACGTTAAGTCTCTCTTGAATAGCAGATTGCGCAGTCAAGTCAGGCTCTTAAAGAGATTTATGAAGGGCATCGACGTTTACGGAGCTGAAATACGAGTCGGAGGATTCAGCGGATACCTCTGTGAGCTTCTCATCCTCCACCACGGTTCCATCACCGAATTCTTGAGGTCAATCGCGGATTGGAGAGAAAGCAGAGTCATCGACTATGAAGGACACTACAAAGGAAGAGAGCAAGACGCAAGAAAAATCTTCGAGGAGCCCCTCGTAGTGGTGGACCCCGTTGATAAAGGAAGAAACGCTGCAGCGGCCGTCACGAAGGAACGATTAAATGAACTCGTCGTTGCATCCAGAGCGTTTCTAGAAAACCCCGGCCTAGAATTTTTCTATCCACAGGAAACCGAAGCCTATACGCCTGAAGAACTCGTTCAAGCTATAACAACCCGTAGATCAACCATTGTCTTTGTAAAATTTGGAAACGTAAGAGCAGTACCTGACATCTTGTGGGGTCAGCTCTACAAGTCGCAGAGATCGCTGAGGAAAATGCTTCAGCAACATAACTTCAGCATTATTCGCGACCACGTCTGGAGCAACGAACAAGATCTCAACATGTTCATCTTTGAGGTGAAGCAACGTTTCCTCCCGCTTACAAAAAAACATTTGGGGCCACCAATCGAGAAGAGAAAGGAATGCGAGAAGTTTTTGAGAAAACACGTAGGAGCGACAACCACCGTCTCTGGACCACACGTTGAGGATGGCCGTTGGGTGGTTGAAACTAAACGAAGACACATGGACATTGTGAACTTGCTTGTTGAAAAGCTGAATGATGGAGGAAGACGCGTAGGAGTAGCCAGTTTAGTTTCTCAATCTCTCGCGAACACCCTTAAAATGCTAGTGAACGAAGAAATCATGAAATTATATCTATCGAACTCCGAATTCGCGAAGTTCTTGACAGAATACTTAGAAGGAAAGCCAAAATGGCTTAGTGGAACCGATGAAAAGAATTAGGTTTCAACTCGCGTAGTTTAACTCTCTGGATGCTAAATCCGCGTGCATCCGTGCGTGCATCTGTTTTACTTGGCCTGAGAGTTGCAGTGTTGAAGCCAAGCTTTCCAGCTTCGTGGGATGAAAAGCAAAGGAAAAAAGTTCTCACAGCAGCAGATTGTCTCAGAAAAATGTTTGCAATCGTGAGAAGTAAACCAACAAAAAATATATGAAGCAAAAACATTACTACAAGAAAGGCAGGAGACACGATGTTGGATCTAAGCCGCCAAAAGATGCGGGAAAAAGCACTTGGCCAATTCAAACATCTCAGGACCTGCGTGTTAGCCAGAGAACTTTGTCTACTTGTGCGCGCCAATCGAGTGACTTTTGACGTAAAAGATGCACATAACTGCTGTGTGTTAATCGCTAAACTGTGCCAAGAGGCAGGTTGCACGGAACCAAGCGAGCTGTGTAGCAATGCCGCTGAAGCGGTTCTCACAAGTGAGGAGAAATATCTAGAACTCTGCGAGCAGAGCTGTGGAAAATGCGGAGAATCTAGGAAACCTAAAGAACCGAGGCGCGCAGAAAACAGGTATTATGTTGCTTAGGAATGAAATTATAGCTTTTGTTATTGTCTTGCTCGAAGAGGTTAAAAGGCTTAAGAAATTAAGTGTGAAACTTCTAAGAAGAGCATTTATTATGTGAAGCGTGCCGCGATATGTTTCATTTCCTTACCCATTTTATTAAAGCTCGAAGAATGAAAAAGAATCCAGCATTAACAATCGCCAACAGGACCGCCATTAATGCATCTACAAGAGTTCCTGTATTGTAAAATCGAATCACATAACTTGCATTAATAAACAAGAGAACAATGAAAAGAAACAACAGAATCGGGATAGAAAGAAAGGAAAACGTGACAATTATAAGTGCAAGAATTTTTTCGACGTCTTCAGACACCATTTTCTTCTACCACACGAAGCTTAACGTATAATTCTTTTTCTATTGGTGGTTTTTATCTATTTTTGTTTTGTGTCATTTCCTATTCACCTTAAAATGATAGATAATACGTCCAGCTCCTAGAGGAAAGCACATGAAAAGATGGCTTAACTAAATAAGAATGCAACTTCACCGAAACACCTATTTTTGATTCAAGAAAAACCTTGCTTTAAGAGTTCAATTAGAGAAAAGAAAAACTCTTTAAGATCTGTTAGCCAAAAGTAAGTGAGGTTTTACACTGTTACCTGTTATTCCTGCCTCTGAGTTCGAAGGAAAAGATATTCAAAAACTCATACGTAAGATTATGGTAAAGAGAGGTTCCTTTAGAAAAAAGCCTTTAGAGGATATTCTACGCAAAAACATGATCTGGATGCCATACCATAAAATACAATATGATTACACAAGCTCTAAAAAAGACTCGATTCAAAAATCTGGAGAAACAGCGTTAAACGCGATGTTCTGTGAATCTGTTAAAAATGAAAGAGAACTTTTCACCTTATTTAGACCAAACTACTTAGCACATGAAAAAATAGAACACTGCCCACAATCAGAAGAGATTATAGGCCAGGCGGTTAGTACAGATTTTGACGGAATTCTTGGGAACATTCTAAAGAAGTTCAACGAAGTTGAAGACGAACTCAACGAGCTTAGGTCAGAATTACAGAAAACTCGCTCGCGAATTAGGAGATATGGTCATATAATGCCGATGCTAGGAACTCTTAAAAAGGAAAGAGAGCTATCCGAAAAAGTTGCAAGGCTTACTGCCTTAAGGGATGTTTCAAGCATGTGTTTGAACGTGAATGAAGATATAAGGTCAATTGAAGTTGTAGACCATGATGTTTTTTATTACCCAAACTTAGTGGTTACAGTAAAACATAAAGAAAATGGAACTGAAAGATACATTTTAGTGAACCTTGTTGAGAGCGGGTTAATCAATAAGCGTGTTAGTTGTGACAGAGAACTCACAGAGCTCTGCAACAAAAATAGTGAATGTAGAGAAATTATCGATAGATCACTCACATCCCATGTATTGCGTGTGTAGCAGTGATTCTCGGAGTCAAAATAGTTGGCTTAGAACAGCTACTTCTTTAAATGACACGCTACAAAGTGGCCTTCCTTAATTTCAATAAGTTCGGGGTCTTCCTTTTTACATCTGGATTCAGCGTGGCGGCACCGTGGATTGAATCTACAGCCTGGTGGAGGATCAATCGGAGTTGGCACGGTTCCTTTTAAAATGATTCGGTCTTCACTGGCTCTTCGACCAGGGATAGGAATAGCGGACATTAACGCTTCTGTGTATGGGTGTTGTGGGTTAGTATAGATTTCTTTAACTGAAGCTAGCTCCACTAGCTTGCCTACATACATTACTGCAACTCTATCGCACATATGTCTAACCGTGCTTAAATCGTGTGAAATGTAGAGATAGGTAAACCCGAATTCTTCTTGCAAGTCTTTCAGCAGGTTGAGTATTTGAGCTCGAACAGACACGTCCAATGATGATACAGGTTCATCAGCCACGAGTAACTTGGGGTTGCCAGCTAGTGCCCTAGCGATTCCGACTCTCTGTTTCTGTCCCCCACTGAATTCGTGGGGAAACCTATACAGGTGAAAGGAGGCTAGCCCTACTTTTTTTGTTAGCTCGATAATTCTCTTTTTTCTTTCTTCTCCTTTAGCGAGACCGTGAATCGTTAGCGGTTCGCCGACAATATCTGCAAGGGTCATTCTGGGGTTAAGTGACGCATATGGATCTTGAAATACCATTGCCATTTCCAATCGTAGCTTTCGCATTTCTTTTGCGCTTAATTTAAAAAGGTCGCGTCCCATGTAACGGACTGTGCCTGCGGTCGGTTCGATAAGCCGCAAAGCTACTCTCGAAAGAGTTGTTTTTCCGCATCCGCTTTCTCCAACTAACCCTAGGGTTTCTCCTCGTTTTATGTTCAAGGTTACTCCGTCGACAGCGTGTATTGATGATACCTGCCTCATCAATATCCCGCCCAGTATGGGAAAATGTTTCCTCAGGTTTACGATTTCAAGCATTGTTTCCGACATTTCTGATCATCCACATTAATGGCTTGGCTTACTGTTCGAAGTGTAAAGGTGGCAAGCTACCGTGTGCTCTTTTTCAATTTCAGTAAGCAATGGTTCTTGTTCACTACAGATTTTCATGGCATGTTCGCATCTGGGGTGGAATCTACATCCTGATGGAGGGTTAATGAGACGAGGTACCGTTCCAGGGATGATGCGGAGTCTTTCCGTCTCTACGTCAAGTCTGGGAATAGATTCAAGGAGCGCTTGAGTGTATGGATGTTTGGGTTTTTTAAAAATTCCTGTTAAATCGGAGTTTTCGACAATTTTTCCTGCATACATAACAGCAATCTTATCACAGAGCTCACTTATGACTCCTAAATCATGTCCGATTAGTAGAATAGAGGCGCCAAAATCTTTTCTTAACGCCTTCATTAATTCCAAAATTTGAGCTTGTATGGTAACGTCCAAGTTTGTGGTCGGTTCATCGGCCACAAGTAACTCCGGATTACATGAAAGAGCCATGGCAATCATAGCGCGTTGTGCCATGCCTCCACTATATTCATGTGGGTAATCTTCCAATCTCTCTGATGGGTCGGGTATGCCTACTTTATCCAGTATTTCCGCTACTTTTTCCTTAATTTCACGTTTTTGCACGTTTTGATGCAGTTTGATAGCTTCAGCAATTTGACCTCCCACGGTAAAGACAGGGTTCAAAGAAGACATGGGGTTCTGGAAGATCATTGATATTTTTCCTCCTCTTATCTTCCTCATTTTTCCCTCGCTTTTTTTCAATAGGTCTTCGCCATCAAACCAGATTTCTCCACCGGCTATTTTGCCTGGGGCTCGAATCAGTCTCATAATTGAGATAGCCGTCGTGCTTTTTCCACATCCTGACTCGCCCACAAGTCCGAGGACTTCCTCTTTTTTTATTTTCAGGTTCACATTGTCTACTGCTTTCACTACGCCTTCTTCCGTGTAGAAGTATGTTTTCAGATTGTTGATGCTCAGAAGAGATTCATTCATCTTGTTATCGCCCACCTGTTTTCACGTCTAATGCGTCTCTTAAACCGTCTCCGAACAAGTTGAACCCCATTGAAACAATTAGTAGTGCTATTCCTGGAAAGGTTATCAGCCACCAAGCAGATCCCAAATAGAGTCGTCCTCTTTCTAGGAGTACACCCCAAGAGGGCGAGTTGGGGTCGCCAAAGCCTAAAAAGGTGAGAGTTGCCTCGTAAAAGATGTACCAGGGTATGTCCATAGTTGCGAGAACAATGAGGGTAGACATTATATTAGGTAGGATATGATGAACTATAATGCGCCAATTAGTGGCTCCAATCGACCTCGCCGCTTCAACATAAGTTGATTCTCTAAGACTTAGGAACTCACTACGAACCACTCTGGCGATGAAAGGCCATCCGACTACTCCCATCACCAGCACAATTGTATTTACACTTCGCTGCTCAAACAAAGAGACGACTACGATTAGAAGTGGAAGTTCGGGCAGTGTCAGAATCACGTCTGTCAATCGCATTAGTACCTCGTCAATTATCCCTCCGAAAAAGCCTGAAATCATTCCAATTGATAAGCCAATGGCGAGTTCTAAGGCTACAGTTGCAAGTCCGATGTAGAGGGAGATTCTAGCTCCGTAACTGATTAAAGCTAACATATCTCTACCTCTAGCATCTGTTCCGAGAAAATGTCCCATAGTTGGAGGACGCATGGGGATTCCCATCTTATCAGGGTTTGGGGCAAAAAAGGGTGCAAAAAGTGCAACTATCACCATTATTACGACTATGCCAAAGCCGAGGACTGCCAATTCGCTTCTTTTAAGTTTTCTCCATATAATAAAAAGTCGAGTGGCTTTCGACGGTTCATAAACTTCTTCAGTTTCTTCCTCTGATTTCGTGTGTCGGCGCTTGGTCATAAACTGCAACTCCATGATTTATTTTAGTCGTATCTTATTCGGGGGTCTACTATTGCATAGGCTAAGTCTGCACCTAGGTTGGCGGTGAGGACCATAACAGCGATTATCATGCTGAGACCCATGAGTACAGGATAATTTCTATTACCTGCTATTTCAACCATGAATCTGCCTAAACCCGGCCAAGAGAATATTGTTTCAACGACTGCTGCGCCGCTGAGCAGGAAACCTATAGAGTAGCCTTCGTACGTTATTACAGGAAGCAAAGCGTTTCTTAAGGCGTGCTTGTAGATTACAACTCGTTCTTTTAGACCTTTGGCTCTGGCAGTGGTGATGTAGTCTTGCCTTAGCACGTCCAGCATGCTCGACCGCACCATTCGGAAAAGGTAGGCTGTCCAACCAATAACGAGAATGGATGCTGGGAGCACAAGATGCCTCAAGTGGTCAACTAGTGCGTCTAAAGGCGTATTGAATGTTCTGTGGCTTCCCATCCCACCGATGGGTAGCACTTTCAGCCACCCTGCAAAAACCATCATTGCGATCAATGAAATCCAAAAGTTGGGTGCTGAATAACCGATTAGCGCTCCTACTGAACATACAGCGTCAGTTAGACTGTGGTGCTTGACAGCGGCTATAACTCCTAGAGTAACTGCAATCACCAATGCAATAGATTCAGCTACGAGCATTAGTTCTAGTGTGGCTGGAATTTTCTCAGTTATCATAGCAGTAACTGGTCTGTTACCAACATACGAAAATCCTAGGTCTCCTCTCACTACTTTACTCAACCATATTACATATTGAACATAGACTGGTTGGTCGAGCCCAAATTCTCTTCTTATCATCTCCAATGTATCCGGATGTATGGGATGCCTGCCGACCATGGCATACAATGGGTCGCCAGGAGCAAGGTGGATTAACGAAAAAATGACCATGGAAATGAAAATCAGGGTAGGAATAATTACTATCACTCTTCTGATTATATAGGTTCTAAGCGTCATTAAGACAACACCCCAGTTGTTTTTCTCTCTTCTCTCTTTAATATTTATCTCCTTGTCTATTAGATTGAGAGTGACATATAATGAATACCTTTGCAATTTAAACGTTGCTCTAACATCTCTATTGATTCTCCAAATCTTATTTTGAATTGTTTGATGTTTTTCGCTAACTGATAGTTATGGCGTTTCTTAGCAATTTTGGATAGTAAAAAGGAAAGTGGATGTGAAAGGCCTATTCGGGTATCGGTTTCTTTCCTCGTCTAACAATGACTATGACTATTATTATGACTGCAACCACTGCTACGCCTATTCCGATGATTAGCTCTATGGGAATAGGCTGTTCTGGCTTCGCCCTCACTATGATCGTCTCAGCGCTTTCGAGGATGTTGTTATCGATGTTGGTTTCGCCGGATACAGGTTCGGCTTCAGCTTTTATGCTGTAGGTTCCGGACGTTATGCCTGTTGTGTCAAAGATGAAGGTTAGGGATGTGTTTGCGCCGGCTGCTAGATTTCGCGTGGTATTCTTTCCGATAGGCCAGGGTGCGCCTCCTTTTTCATCGAGACGTTCAACATTAATAGTAACGTCTTCGAATACTGTTCCATTGTTTTTAATTTCAACCGTAATTTTTGCGTGTTCGCCTATCTCCAAATTGGTGGAGTTGAGTTTAACATCGACAACTGCTACGTCATGGACCACCTCTGCTAGTGTGTTGCGGAAGTAACCGTGGGCTGCTTGTCGGGCATTCACAAATATGTTTATGATGTTATAATCGGTTCCATTTGGAGCCCCGCCTTCAGTATATCCCTTAAGTAGACATTTCTCAGCTACGGCCATACTAAGGGTTATAGGAGATTCTCCTTCGCCAACTACTTCAAAGGTTACGTTGGCCAAGGTTCCCGGACCAGACGTGAGGGGAGCCCATTCCGGAGGCTGGAAGAAGAAGATTGCAGATGTCGTTATTTTGCCATTGGTGTTGTCGGGAGTTCCGGGGTTGAACATGGCGCTTCCACCAACGATGAGGTCGCCGTTAGTGGTGTTAACGCCGTGCAGGACATTAGGGTTGTAGTATAGAGTGAACTCGTAACCCGTAATGTCGCTTCCGTTGTAATCCGTTACTACTGAAACTGTGTAGGTTGAGCCTGTTGTGAGGTTGGGGTTTATGGTGCTGTGGGGAACAACCGCGAGGTATGGAGATTCGACAACGCTGACTCTGCTAATGGAGACAAGCGTGTTATCGGCTGTATCCGTTTCTCCAGACACAACACTCGCTGTAGCATTTATTTTGTAAGGTACCGATCCTGTCAATTTTCTGATATGCACATCGGTCGTGTTCCAAACGAAGGTTAAGGATGTGTTTGCCCCAACTGCTAGATTCGATACATTTTGCGTTTCGATGGTATTGGTGTCGTAGTAAACGGTAACGTTAAACATTTCGGTTGCGTTTCCTTGGTTTTCAACAACAACCGTGATATTTACGAGCTCGCCTTTAGTCACTAAAGTTGGATTTGGTGTGACACTTAAGACAGCTATGTCGTGGGCATCCGGTGTTGCTGTAATCTGAATTGTGTTCGCTCTGAGTAGAGTAAAGATAAGTGGTATCATGAGGAAAATAAGTAACATTTTTTTTCGCATCTTGTCCACCCCTTGAAGAATTGTTTTATAAACAGAGGTTACTTAAGAAGCTTTCTTTTCTATATGTATCCAGATTTTTTTGGGCAAGTCTTTGGTTGTTATGTTGGTTTTCTGAATTTAAGAAGGTAAACTGCTATTGTCACTGTGATTATTATCGCTATTGCAGCTACTCCTGCGTACAGTAAGATGTTTAGTGGCTGGATGGGTGTAAGCTCGAAATCTACTGATGTCGTTTCATTGGCAACTACAGTGATGTTGGTTTTGGAAGAGTTTTTGTATCCGTTCGCAGTTGTTGTGACTGTGTAGGTTCCAGGTGGAAGTTGGACGGTGTATTGTCCTTCGGTATTGGTGGTGACTGAGTGGCCGTTGACGATCACGGTAGCATTTTCCATTGGATCTCCAGTGAAGGCATTTGTAACTGTTCCAGCGATGGTTCCAAGTTGGAATTTAACATTAATCTCCACGGACATGTGGTTGTCCTTTGGTTTTGGGTCTCCATCTAAAATTGCTTCAGCCCTTATTGTATATGTGCCCGGATTTAAGCCTGTGGTGTCCCAAGTAAAGGAGTTACCTGTAATATCTGAGACGTAGTTCGTAGATTCCGGTGGCAGCATGAGTGTTTGGGTTCCGATGATGTGTGTATCATAGGTGACCTTCACTTCCAAGGTCACGTTTTCCTTAGCGCGGTTTGAAATCTTCACTTTAACGATTGCAAGTTCTCCAATGAATACCTCGGTTGAAACATTCTTCGGTTTAGCCTCTAGAATGAGGGAAGATATCTTTACATCAGGACCTAAACTGAACTCGACGATTCCCGTTGTGTTCTTGTTGTCGTCGGGGTCCTCATCGTTATCAGGGGAAATGTTTGCTGTGGCGTTTATTGTACTATTATACGAAGAACGGCTGGTCCTGATCATGTCTGCATATATAACCGTGGTGTTCCAAACCAACGAAATGGTTGTGGATGCGGGACGCTGAGCCAACGTGAAAATTGTAGAGTTTATAATTCCGAGTTCAATCCAATATGGTGGGGTAATAAGTCTCTCTCCGTAAGAAACTGTGAGGTTAACATTTTCTTCATAGTTGCCTTCGTTTGCAACAGTTACATTTATGATAAAGAGAGTTCCAGCAACCGCCTTATCTGGAACTTCGACTTTGACGACGGCTACATCGTGAACCTTCTTGAGTTGGATTTCTATGGTTTTGGTGTTGTCGTTTATGTCGGTTTCGCCTGGAACTTGGGTGGCTGTAGCATTTATGATGTAATTGCCTTCAGTGAGACCTGTGGTGTTCCAGCTAAAGGTCAAGGTTTCTCTGTTTCCAAGAGCTGCTAAATCAGTGACGCTCTGCGTTCCTATTTCAGTTTCGTTAGCGTAGACCGTTACATTGGAGCTTTCCGGAAAAATGCCTTCGTTTGCAACGGTCACGTTAATGGAAACGAAATCTCCAGGGGATACTTCGGCTGGAGCAGTAAGGCTGGTAACGGCTATGTCATGTCCTTTTGCGTTTTTGAAGTAGCCGTGCTGTAGATAGCTGGGGTTTAATTCTGCATTTATATTGTAATCGTCTCCATTTCCATTGTCAGTTACTCCAATAAGCATCGTTTCGGGTCCAAGAATTATGTTTGACTCTCCTGTGCCCACCACTGTGAAAGTTATGTTGGCTAGAGTTCCAGGTCCAGACGTTATGGGGGCTGGCGGAAAGAAGAATAAGAAGAAGGCTGCTGTCAGCTCTAATTCGCCGGATGTGTTGTTGAAGTTTCCAGCGTTAAACATGGCCGAGGGATGTTTGTCTGTGGTGATGAGGTCGCCGTTAACGACTCCGCCGTAGTAATAATTTGCATTTATTGCTGCTCCTACATCTGGAGCTGTTGTGAATGTTATGACTCCTGTGTCGTAGTCTATAGTGTAGTTGGCAGGTTTGGTCATGAGAACTTGATTCACATAGACCTTTTCAGAATTTGGAACGACTGGAGTTCCAGTTGTACCAAATGTTTTGGTAACATTGTCACCAATCCATGTGTCTGTTTTGTTTATGCCCCCGTGCAGGATATTAGGGTTATAGCTTAGGGTTAACTGCCCAGTGGTGATGTCGCTTCCATTGTAATCCGTGTAGATTGAAACGGTGTAGTTGTCTCCGGGAGTCAGATTTTCGTTCACAGTGCTTTGGGGGATAACTGTGACGTGGGAGAGTATCATGGATGAAGATATGACTTTGACCGTGGGAGAAACTATTGTGTTGTTTTTTGTATCCGTTTCTCCGGGTACGCTGCTCGCTGTAACATTTATTTTGTAAGCTCCCGGCATTACGTTGACCGTGTTCCATGCGAAGGTTAGGGATGTGGTTGTTTTGGCTGTAAGATTCGACACGGTTTCCATCTCGATAAAGGTGTCGTTGTAGTAAACGGTAACGTTAAATGTTTCAGTTACGGTTCCATTGTTTTTAACGACAAACGCGATGGGTACAACCGCGTCTTTTACTATTGTCCATGGTGGTTGATAGCCGTTAACCTCGAATCCCTCCTTCAAAACAGATATGTCGTGTGTTTCTATCGCGTTAGCCCTTGCAATGGTCAAGTTGAGGGGAGCAAGGATGTTAAATGTAAAAAGCAGGAAGATAAATAAAAACAATAACTTTTTTCTTGTCATTCCATTCACCGTATCCATCTTCTCAAGTATTTATGATGATAAGCAGATTCTTAAATGTTGTTCCGCAGTTTTCAACATCAATGTGCTCCAAAGTTTTCCCGCCAAACAAAGAAGTCAAGCATATCCACGAGCCCATCGTTGTTAAAGTCGGGATACAAGCCAGGAGGGCACCTGTGAGATTTTTTTCCAAAATTGTCCAGCCATATGTCAAAATCGCCCAGTTCAACCCACCCGTCCAAGTTTGCGTCGCCAGGGATTCTGACCAAGACCGCACCGTTAATGAAGATGTTGTCGGCGGTGTCGGTTTCATTTTGAACGACGTTTACCTCCGCGGTTATTGTGTATATGCCGGGGGCTATACCTGAGGTTTCCCATATGAATTTGACTGGCATTACTTGTCCAGCGCTTAGACTGATGTTTTGGGATTCCATTTGGGTTGAGTTAACGTAGTAGCTAACAGTAATTTCATCGGTTTCCACCCCTTGATTTTGAGGCACAACCTCGATAGACACATTTAGGCCTCTGCGGATTTCAGTTTTATTGGGATTGTGGGTGACGCTGAGTATGGCGATGTCGTGGGCGTATTGGGGTGGAGAATCTGTTTTATAGTAGATGTCAAAGTTGTCGAGTCTGTTGGAGGTCCATGCAATCCAGATTGTTCCATCTGCAGTCTGCATTATTGCGGGTGTAACGTCGTCTGCATTGTCATAAGTTATTCTTTCCTCTGAGGAACCGTTGCCAATAATTTTACAGTAAATGTCCGGGGTCAAGCTTATTTGAGGCCTGTTCGACTCCCAAGCGATCCATATTTTGCCGTCTTGAGCTTGCATAATTGATGAACGTGGAGTAGTTTCATTATTGGTTAACGCTATATCATCCATGACCACTGGTCCGTTTTTGAAGAAAACCCTGTGGAACATGTCGTTATCTCTGACCCAGACGAGCCATATCTTGCTGTCTTGAGCTTGCATGATCGATGGGGCCCAGTCCATGGCTGGATTTGAGATAAGCAGTTCTTCAGGATGCCACTCTTTTGTCGTGTAGTTGTATATTTTGTAGTAGATTTCGTAGTTTCCGTCACGGTTTGAGGACCAAACAACCCAGATGTCGTCGTCCTCATCTTGCATGATTGAAGGAAATTCGTCTACGCTTGCATTTTCAGTTAACCTTGTGTCGGGTGACCAGGAGGATTCGTTGTATATTTTGTTGTAGATTTCGTAGTTTTGGTCGTCTCTGTTTGAGGACCAGACAACCCAGATGTTCCCGTCTGCGGTGGTGGTG
>CP070759.1:234533-240616 GCA_020348945.1 Candidatus Bathyarchaeota archaeon | reverse complement strand
TGTTCAAAATCTCGCTTATCTCTTCCAGAGTGACGATCTTGGTCAAATCTTCTATTGTCGTTTCGAGATGCTGCCTTTCCATGCTTTTCAGCTTGGTTAAATGCTGGCCACACTCCTCACATTTGTAAAACTTCGTTCCAACATCGTCTTTGTGGCTAAGCTTTACTTTGCCTCCACATGGGCAAAGTTAACCTGTCACGAAACCGAAATCGTCGTATTCAATCTTCACGGAAAGTTTTAAGTCTTCTTCAATTTGATGATCCATAACGGGCACCTCGGTGTCTGGGGAACGCGGGGCTACTTGGCCACTTGGACCCGTATTCGACGGATCCTCCTTGCGGCAGATCCAAACCCCGCATCAGTCCTCCTCAATTTTCTAGCTTTTTTCTTCTGCGGTCGATGGCGCACGCGCAACTTTGCCAGATACTCTGCGCTCACTTTCTATCTCATCCTTTATCGCTTGACGCAACGTGTTGAGAGCTGTTTGGATTTCATTTAGTTGTGTCAGAATTTTCTGGAAGAACTCGTAGCGACTCATTTTTGTGGCTCCAGTCTTTCTAGTTCTTCTTTCAACCGGTCTCGGACAGCGGTTCTGATGAACTCGCTTTTTGTTTTGAACGTGTCTTTCTGAATGTATTCTTCGAGTTGTTGATCCAAGTGTTTCGGCACGGGAACCGACCATTTTAGGGTTTTAGACATCCTACTTTTTCCCTCTTTTTTGAGCAAAAATGCTATACGTGCAAATCGCTTTTCATTTCTCAGTTGCAGGTCTGCAAATTGAATGTTGGCGAACGTCACAAGATTGAGAATAGATCGTCTGACACGATGAAACTCAGCGTTCAAGCTAGGATTATGAATGCTTTAATGAGAAGCCAACCGCAACAGCGCGACAAATTGATAAAGAACGCTGGCATAAGCAAATCCTCATTTTACCGTAACTACCGAGTTCTCATGAAAAAGGGAATAATGAAGAAAACTAGCAAAGGGTATGCGTTATCGAGTTATGTTGAACGTCCTAACCTGTGGACTCGTTTGAAGGATAAAATTGCAAAGGCTGGCGGTGGTTTGGAAGAGATTACAGTACAAAGAGCCTCGTTTGCTGGGCGTGACCATGAGACGGGTCAGCGAAAATATGGTTATGACTTAGAGGATTCTATTAAGGGCATAGTGGTCCTCAAGGGTGCTATCGAGTTCGTTAATGCGGCGCGATCTGAAGGAGTCTACATCGAAGACAAATACGACGGCACAGTTTTAACGTCGAACCCGATTGAACATAGGGATCATCTCCTGTTGAAGAGTAAGCTGTTTGAGGTTAGAGATGTCGAGGAAAAGATTGATGATTTTAGTTTTCGCGTTGCGAAACTCATTCTGGGCAAAGAAAAAAAAGAACCTTCACATGCACGTCCACCTAGCATGGTTGATGACGCCCGCAGCCAAGTCAGAACCTTCTTAACCACTCATTTGACCGCCCCTAACATCGTAAGGGATGACGGTTCCACGGAAGCGCTTCACTCTGTGATTTACTTAAACCCTGACTACGACATCATAAAGGAGGAGTTCCGTGTTTTCAGTAACCCTTTAGACGGGCTTTACGCCATTGGTGAACCACAAAGAGAACCAATGTATGATATTGACCAAACGATTTATGGCTACAATGAACACGTTCCTATTTTCATTTACACCATCGACAAAGTTGGGGTTACAGGCACAAAGCTGAAGAGGAGGATGGAGGTCGAACTTTGGCGCGTTTGCGAAGCACATCGCATTGGAAACCAACTGATCCCGCGTCTTGAAAGACGTGGCGACACGCACGAACAACGAGGAAGCACAATCGTGTATTCTACAGAATTTGTTTTGAATTATGCGAGACCCGTGCGGAAAAGCGTAACATGATTTGGCACGTTATTTTTGTTTTTGCGCTTGTTTTTCTAACCGCTCTATTCTGCGAAGGAGCTCACTCACTTGACTCTCGCTGAGAGTGTACTTGTCGAGTCGGAGTTTCAGTTCTTCGACTTCTCGGTCACGACTTTCCAACCGTCTTCTTAACTCCTCAATTGTCTGTTCTGTTTCGCTTGGAGTAGCCGTTTCAAGTCTAAGGTGTGGCATAGCTTTCTCTCTGTAGAGACTTCTTTGAAACTCAACGTCTTCTCGGCTAAAGTAATGGTCGTCGCTTGAAGGTATGTGAGGAGCCTTGTAGTCAGCTCTGTGACCCATCCAAAAATTAACGTATTCTATCCCTGCTTGCCCCGCATGGTTCCTGAACCACTTTCTTAAATTGTAGAGTCGCACGTCACTTGGCTTACCCTTCTTTTTCTGCTCAAAATCTATCACGCCTGTTTGCTTCAAATTTAAGAGCACTCTGCGGAAAATGTGAGCCATACTCTTCCCGTTCATCTTCTTATCTGAACCATGAAGTGTGAACAAATAGTCTTCAGGATCTACATTTCCTCTGGTTTTGAAATAGTCTCTCAGATGCTTCACGGATTCTTCGCCAATAAAAGTGAAGTATGCTCCAAATTGGCCCTTCGCCAGCTCTTCAGGAATCTCCACTCTGCACGGTATGATTTCTTTGCTGAAGTCAGGTTCAATATGCTTCCGTCTAAGCTTGCATAGCGTGAAGGGTCTTTGACCGCTTTGAGCCATCATACAGAAAAACGCTCTATCCCTAGGTCGGCTAAGCTTTAGAATTTCCACAATCTCTACTTTAGCTATGTCACGGTTATGATACGTGATTTTCATGCGCGGTATTGGAACGTGTCCAAGCGGAAGATCGTTATACTTGAAAAAACTTCTTACGGCAGCTACAAAAGTTTTCACGCTTCCAACAACATATCCTTCATGGCTTAGATGCCCAATTAAGGCTCTAACGAAACGCGCATACTTCCGTCTAAACTCTCTATCCGTCGTTTCTTCATATTCTTCAAGAATCTGCTCCGGTGTCTTCCCTATGAAATCACAGAAAAGACCGATTGAATGCTTATATCTGGTAGCT
This sequence comes from Candidatus Bathyarchaeota archaeon, assembly GCA_020348945.1. Classification (GTDB taxonomy): domain Archaea; phylum Thermoproteota; class Bathyarchaeia; order Bathyarchaeales; family Bathyarchaeaceae. The sequence continues at coordinate 237,624 of CP070759.1, read as the reverse complement.
GTGTTTTCACTTTTAGAATGAGCATAAGCTACGTTGTCAACCCAATTCTGCACAGGATCAAACTTACCCAACCTTAGCACCTCTACTGATAAGGGATCAATAGCTAATATTTAAAGGTGACGGTACATTCACGTTTCGAGGAAAAAGTGATCGGACGAATTCTTCAACGAACAAACGAGTTAACTTATCCCAGAGACAAGCTTGAAATCATTGTGATAAATGATGGGTCTACGGATCGAACCAGTGAAATCATAGAAGAAATCGCAAGAGAACACGAGCAAATAAAGATAGTTAATCGCGACATGGAGACTGGTGGAAAGGGAAAACCTGCGGCACTAAACGATGGATTAAAACACGCAACAGGAGAAATCGTTTTCTGTTTTGACGCAGATTACTATCCGCAACGAGACATTATTGAGAAGATGGTAGCCTTTTTCATAGACCCTGAAGTTGGAGGAGTACAAGGAAGAATCACCGTCTTAAATGAACCCGAAACCTTGGTGACACGACTCGTTGCGCTAGAACGTATCGGTGGTTATCGAGTAAATCAGTTGGCACGAGACGATCTTCAACTGGTTCCTCAGCTAGGAGGAACAGTAGTGGGGGTTAAGCGCAGTATAATCGAGTTTCTCGGAGGCTGGGACCCTAACGTGCTGGCCGAAGACACTGACCTAACCTTCCGAATCTACCTCGCTGGATACAAAGTTCGATACGTCAACGAAGCAGAGTGCTACGAGGAAGCAGTGGAGGATTGGCGATCATACTGGCGCCAGAGGTCCCGCTGGGCTAAGGGACATATGCAGTGTGCTTTCAAATACCTGTGGCCGCTAATTAGAAACGGAAAAATGCGGTTAAGAGAGAAAATTGACGGATTTTTGTTGCTTAACGTTTACTTTGTTCCAATTCTTGTTGGGCTAGCTTGGATTCTCGGAGCAACACTTTATTTTGTTCAGCCCTTTCAGGAGATGCCGTTTTTCTGGGCTTTCCTCTCAATCTCTCTTTATAGCGCGATGGGAAATTTCGCACCGTTCTTTGAAGTAGCCACAGGCGCTTATCTAGATCGGCGATTTCGAGTGTATTGGCTCATGCCGTTGCTGCTCTTATCCTTTCTCTACAACATTTTGATTTGTTCTAAGGCTCTGGTTGATCTATGTGTGTCTTGGGCTGTAGGAAGCAAAAGGCTAACGTGGGAAAAAACGCTTCACAACGGCAGAGGGAGCAATTACATTAACATCGGAAAACAAAAAAGGGGGAAAAGATAAGTGGTTCCGATTTCTTGGGCACCCATACTCTTGGTCTTCGCATTATGCGGATTCGCTCTTCTTTTCTTCCTACCAGCTGTTTTAGAACTTAGAAAACCGAGAGACAATGGACCTCGAAGAGTCGCGGAAAGCACTATGGAGTTCAACAGAAAAAAGGTCTTAAAGCTTGGAGTCGACACGATTCGAATAATGGGCGATGTGGAGTTTCCTTCCGATGTTGAGGCAAAGGAAAACATAGTGGTGGAAGGCTCCTTGGTGATTGGAGATGGATGCCACTTTTGCGGCAGCGTTAAGACCTCAGGAGACGTTGAAATCCGAAGCAAAGTTGTTATAGAAGGAAGCTTGGTTGTAGGAAGAAGCTTGAAACTGGGGAAAGATACTAGAATCAAAGGGTCAGTGGATGCCAAAGGGACAGTTCATTTAGGTGAAAACTCCTTTGTTGGTTTATCCCTCACGTCGGGCGGAGACGTAGAGATGGGTAGAGGTGCCAAAGTTTTCAAGAACATCTTCTCTCAGGGCAGTATACGTGTTTTCGGTATATCTGAAACAGAAAGATAGATAGTTTCACAAGGCGAATATTTGGCTACTTTTAGCATTTACGATTCGTAGTACCCTTTGTAATCTATGACAGATAAACATAAACTTGAAATTTATAAGAATGGATAGCAAAATAAGCTTGTGACTAAAAGATGCCAAAAATTTCCATGGGTATTCTAGGTTTGGATGAAATGCTTGGAGGAGGTTTTCCCACAGATAAGAGGATTGAGATAGGACTGTTATTCAAGATTTTGAGAGAGATGGAGTGTACATGTATCGTTACGTCGGAATATTCTTCTGTGGAAGGAGACTTTTATCTAGAAGAATACTTGGCGGATGGTGTAATAGTTCTTTCTAAAACGCTGCAGGATTTTAAAATGATCAAAACAATTCGAATTGAGAAAATGAGGGGAATAAGACATGATGATCAACCTCGAAGATACGAGATAACGAAAAACGGATTCATGGTTTACCATACGGAACCAGTTACAATTTAATGATTTCATCAGCTATGTTTGTGAAAAGAGAAACAACAGAGCTATCACTATGCGTATCAGGATGAAGAAAGGCAAATAAGTCAGCTCCTTCCTCTCTGAGAGCTCCCATCTTGTTTAACAACATGTTATAAACAGGATATACCCCAAACGAATGAATAAGAAGCGACAAATCCGTAAAAATCACCGTGGAACGTTTCTTTGTATTTGAGTGTCTTTTAATCACCTCATACAGCGCAGCTCCAATCTGAGTTATACCCATCGGAAGAACTGTAAACTCTTTCTTTGCTTTTTCAACGCTTTTCTCAACAAGAGAAACCACGATCACTACTTTCTTAGACATTTCACTCGCTCCTCCACCAGATCAATAAGATGTTTTGACGCAAAAAAGCATGCAGAGAATGGGAAACTACCACTGTTCTAGAAGAGTATAGAGGAAGACAGAGCGAAACAAACAACAAGAAAATCTTAAGTGCCCATAACCCAAAACACCAATGAAACAAAATGAAAGCCGCCACCTACTACGCCCCCAACGACATACAAATCAAGGAAGTCCCAAAACCAAAAATCAAAGCAGACGAAATCCTCGTAGAAATGAAAGCCTGCGGAATATGCGGATCGGACCTCATGCACTGGTACTTGAAAAACCGAGCTCCCCTAGTGTTAGGTCATGAGCCCGCCGGAATTGTTGCCAAAACCGGAAAAAAAGTAGAAGAATTCAGGAAGGGCGAGCGCGTCTTTGTGCACCACCACGTCGCATGCTTCAAATGCCACTATTGCACCCACGGAGACTACACC
>CP070759.1:230970-234433 GCA_020348945.1 Candidatus Bathyarchaeota archaeon | reverse complement strand
GGTCTTTGTTGAGGGGTATACTATTTGAGTTTGTAGACTTTTTTCAGCTTCTTAGGGTCTATATGTTTCTCTACGTTGTCGGGAATGGATTTCACGGCGTCTGCCACCGCGCGTCCTAAGATGATGTCTGGCTTAGTTTTCAGAAACTTTGCCAGCGACTCGACGTAGGTGTTGAGGTCGTCCGAAACTTTAATTTCTATGGTTCTTTTCATTTGCACTGTCCCCTATAGTTTGGGATAGATTCCTATTTCATAATTTAAAATGGTTATGAATTCAGAATCTTGATTTGACGCGGACTACTGGAACCTCAGCTTCTTAGCATATGCAGAGAAAAGGTGATCGAAATCGACTTGGCTCATAAAAGAGGACATGATTTGCTCCAGATATCGCTTTGAGCGTATGATGTTTGTGTAGGTCACGAGACCCAGAAGGTGACCGTTTTCAACAATGGGAAGGTTTTTGATTTTCCGCTCTGTCATCAATCTGACACCCTCACGGAGTCCTGTCCGAGGCTTCTCCGTTATAAGGGGCTTTGTCATGATCTCCCCAACCTTTCTCATGAGCATGTCGTTCACTTTGGTCTTTTTCGTATTTTTTGGACTCAACAAAACCCTTTTCAAAACATCTCTCATAGTGACAATTCCAACGGGCTTTTTGCGCCTCATCACAATTAGGCATCCTATGTAGTGCTTGATCATTAGTTCCACCACCGTCTTCATCATTGCTCTTTCTCCGACTGTAAAAACGTTCTTGATCATAACGTCTTCGAGTTTCAAGGATTTAGGCATCAAAGTAACCTTCTAGCCATGTATAGCGCGCGCATGGTGAACTGACGGAGCCTCGCTTCAGGTCTCCCCTCCTCCAAAGGTCAACGGTCCACAAGACTCCGAAGGCTAAACCTGTTGTTCACCAGTTTATGCGGACAAGAGACGAAAGATATGCGTTTGTACGTCCGCACATTGTATGCACAGTTAGCCACTTCCAATAACGCTTAGGTGGCATTCACGCCCAGATGTGTGCAACAAGACTTACACTAATCACTCAACACAAAAAATAAGTGCGATTCGGAAGGGTCTGGGGGGCTATTTTCTTAGCACCCCTCCAAGAAACTCCTCTCTCTTTCCAGCAGTCTCCTTCAAACCCCAACGAAAATGAGTGTGCGCGCGTTTAAGGCTTGAGTAGGTATTTTATAGAGAATAGTTCTATACGCGCGCATAGAGATTCTCCTTTCTCTTTTCTCCGCAACCTCATCTCCAAACGCAAAAACAGAGTTGAGGGGCGAATCAGTCACTACACAACATTCTTGGTGTTCGATTTGATTTATTAATCATATTCTCCAGTCAGATTATTTCGGCCTCCGAGATACTCGCTACGCGCACATGAAATGACTGAGGATTTAAGAGTCCTCGGTGCTAGTCTATATCTATAATCTAAGTAGATTCAGTTCCACATCGTAGCAAACATCTGTTGGCAAAGCATTGAACTGTGCAAGCGATAAGAGGGAGATTCCAGATGGATAAAAACACCAGTAAGAGACTGAGAAGAGCCGGAATCAAACAGGTTTTACTATCCTGCCTACTGCTAACTATCGAAATAATAATCTTCTTCATTTCAGCAGGTCATACTAACGTACCCAGAGCATGGATATTCTTTAGTGCTACTTTTGTGTACTTAATCGTGAGTACAGCAGCTCTGTACAAATTCAACCCAGAACTTCTTGTTCATAGACTAAAAAGAAAAAGAGAAGACTCCAAACTATGGGATGAAATATTAGTGCGCGCAAACAATCTCACAGTGTTAATCGCCGTACCTGCCACAGCTGGATTAGACGTTGGCAGATTTCACTGGTCAGACCTTGGTATTGAAACTGCAGTATTAGGCTTCGCGCCCTTCATTGTTTCCACGATTCTTCTCAACTGGGCTATGATAGTAAACCTCCATTTCGAGCCAACCGTTCGAATCCAAAAAGACAGAGACCATAAAGTGATAACAAGCGGACCCTACAAAATTGTAAGACATCCCGGCTATCTAGCCGGAGTCTTATTCACCTCATCAATTCCTCTAATACTTGGATCCATTCTCACCTTCATCCCAACAGGAATTTACATCCTTCTAATAATAACCCGCACCCTATTAGAAGATAAAACGCTCCAAAAAGAACTCGAAGGATACCCAGAATACGCCAAAAAAGTCAAACATAAACTAATTCCCAGAATCTGGTAACAGAACCATCCAAAAATCTCTCAAATAACACAATCATACACACACTAGATCCTTGCCACATTCCCATTCTTTCCAAATTGGACCACGAAACATTTTTTCTAACGGGACCCAAAACTACCCCCCTTCTCAGCCTCAGCACTAATTTCTAAAAAATACTGTTTCCAACGTTTTACCTTTAATAAGCCCCAAACAAGGCTTAAATACAAGGTAAAACAGGACTTACACAAGTAAAGTTTATTAGTGGGCTCTGTCGTTACGTTGTTAGCCTTTCCAAAAAAACTCGGAGCACAACATTCGGAGACCCGGTTTTTCGGGTAGGATGACCCCCTCGCGGAGGAATCGCCCAGTTTGGATGAAATCACGCTAAACTGCATGATACTTAATGTTATTTGTAAATGCAATTTTGTGGATGGTTAAATCAAAATTGGAAATCTCACACGACGATCTTCTTCTTATACAAAAAGCCTTCTTCAAGGAAGCAGGTCTAGTTAAGCAACACCTCGACTCCTACAACGAATTTGTGGAACACGGCCTCCAAAAAATTATAAATGAAGTCGGCGAAATCAAAATCGAAGTTCCAGAAAGTCCATACAAAATAAAACTCAACCAAATTTGGATCATTGATCCCTATTCAAGAATCACAGGTCCTTACGTCACTGAAGTCGACGGTACTAAACATGAAATCTATCCCATGGAGGCACGCTTCCGAAGCCTAACTTACGCCGCGCCACTCGCCATAGAGATGACCCCGATAATTGATGGCAGAGAACTGGAAACTGAACTCGTCTTGGTAGGCAACCTTCCAGTAATGCTAAAATCTAAACTCTGCGTTCTCTCTCAACTTCTTCCCGAAGAGCTGATTGAACACGGAGAAGACCCCAACGACACAGGCGGGCACTTCGTTGTCAACGGCTCTGAACGCGTCATCGTCGCCCTAGAAGATCTAGCTCCAAACCGTATCCTCGTGGACATTGACAAACGCGGCACAAAACCCGTGTATCAAGCCAAAATCTTTTCCACCACAGTAGGCTTTAGAGCCAGAATCGAGTTGCGGCTGAAATCGGACCGTGCCATCTACGTTTCCATGCCTGGAGTCCCCACGGAAATCCCCTTTATAATTCTAATGCGAGCACTCGGAGTAGAATCCGACAAAGAAGTGGCTGAGACTGTTTCTCTGGATAAAACTATACAAAACGAGCTTGAGGCATCATTTGAAAAAGCTGCGGGCCTTGTCACAGTT
>CP070759.1:215119-230870 GCA_020348945.1 Candidatus Bathyarchaeota archaeon | reverse complement strand
TAGTATTCCGCAATTTTCTTCTGATGCCTGTCAAGTTTAGACCCATCTTTATTCACTCTGGGCCTTTTCGTCACGGGGTCCCTGCGAAATGTGACCTTCATGTCCTTGAGAAAAGTGTTCATTCCTTCCCGAAGCTTCATGGGTGGGTTGGCGGCGCCGTGGATTCCAGGCTCTCCTGTGAAGATCATGAGACAGTCTGCAATGAAGTCTTGTGTCACCACGTCGTGTTCCACCACGAAGGCGGTTACGTTCCGGCTCTCCACAACTCTTCGAATGGTTCGAGCCATGGACAGCCTTTCTTCTACATCGAGATAAGCGCTGGGCTCGTCGAGTAGATAAAGCCAAGCTTCCTTGGAGAGACAGGCGGCGATGGCAACTTTCTGAAGTTCGCCCCCGCTAAGTTCAGTCACGTCGCGGTCGAGAACAGGTTGCACATTTAGAGGTTGCAGAATTTCGCTTCGATACCAGCTGGATGTAAAATCTTTTTTGGCAATGCTTCTTAAAAGATCTTCAACCGTTCCTTCATATTCCGCTGAGATATATTGAGGCTTGTAACTAATGATCAGCTTGTGCTGTGGCGAAGCCTTTTCGTCAGATTTTTCGATTTCAGCCAAGAGTTTCACGAAAGTAGTTTTTCCAATGCCGTTGGGTCCAAGTATTCCGACAATCTCACCTCGTTTTGCCTCGCCGGGCTCTACAGACAGCGTAAACTCTTCATATGACTTCTTCATTTCACCCCACTTCAACAACGTTTCACCTGCTGTCTCACCCGCTGCCGGAGGTTTCACGTGGAAAATGATCGGGTCCTTTCGGAAGCGAACGTTTTCATCCGGGATGAAGCCCTCAAGGTATATGTTAATTCCAACTCTTACTCCGTGAACGTGTGAGACGATGCCGTAAACGCCTGGCATTCCGTAAAAGATACAGATTTGGTCTGACATGTAATCTAAGATGGCAAGGTCGTGCTCTGCCACGATCACGGTTTTTCCGTCTTCCCTGAGGTTTCGTATGGCTCTAGCGGCTTGGAGACGCTGTTTCACGTCTAGATAGCTGGACGGTTCATCGAAGAGGTAAACGTCTGCATCGTGACAGATAGTAGCGGCTATCGCAACCCTCTGAAGCTCGCCCCCACTCAGAACTTTGATGGGACGGTCCCATATGGTGTGCAACTGTAGTTGCTCGGATAAGCGCTTCAACTTACTCTGTTCATCAACTTTTTCAAGAAGATCCCCTGCTCTCCCTGAAACTATGCGGGGAATCCTGTCCACGTACTGCGGCTTATGCACTATCCTAAGCTCGTTATCGCTTAACCTTTGAAAATGCTCTTGAAGTGTTGACCCACGGAAATGGCGAACAAGCTGAGGCCAGTCAGGGAGTTCTTTGTAGTTTCCAATGTTTAACTTAATTTCTCCAGATAGAATCTTGAGAGCAGTAGTTTTTCCAATTCCGTTTTGTCCTAGGAGCCCAAGCACCACGCCTGAGGAGGGTATGGGGAGGCGAAACAGCTTGAAGGTGTTGGGGCCAAATCGGTGGCTACAATCCTCTTCAAGTTCATCCGGGAGATTAACGATGGAGAGAGCCTTGAAGGGACATTTTTTTACGCAGATGCCGCATCCTACGCAGAGAGTTTCCACCACGAGTGGCTTGTCGTTCTCGAACCGAATAGCCTCTATCCTGTTTCTCACTGGGGGGCAAAATCGGTAGCAAACCGTTCCGCAATGTTTAGGTTTGCATCGATCCTCATCGAGCACTGCAACTCGTACCATGTGTTCTCTCCACTTGCTATTGGATGTAAAAGATAGAAGCAGATAAATAAGTTTGAGTCTGATCGCTGTTATTCAACCAGTTTAAAATCGGATAAAAAATGTCAGCATCTCATTATTTCACGAAATTACCATTCTTCTTCTTCCTCTTCCCAGTCCTCCTCCTCCCACTCCTCCTCTTCCTCCTCCAACGGTTCTCACCTCCATTAATGCATTGGATCTCTAAAATCACTTTAAAATGAAACATATCTATCTTTTTTAAGTATTTCTATACGTCAATCACAGAAGAAGAAACTCTAAAGAACGCGGAAAAGGCATCTCAGGCGATGTCTCTTACGATCTTTGCCCTCCAAACGGCAAGTATGTAGATCTGCCTTAATGTTTTGGGATTGTGTGAGGCAACGATGCGAAGCGTACGCTATAATACATGTCACTAGCCTGCACCGATTTCAGAAGGGTTTACTTAAACACTGTAATCAACGGGCAAAGGTGCACCTTGATTTTTAGTCCTTCCTTATTGCATGGAGTAACCAGTTTAATGCATCAGCAACTTCCCTTAATCTTGCTCCCCAAGGAACGACAACACCCATTTTTTTCCCCTCTATAACTGGTTCGTAACCTTCCCTCAGTTTGCAACATTTTGTCATGAAGGGGAGTTCATTTGAAACAGCTTGTTTCGGGCACATCTGTTCAAAAATTATCCTCGATCTATCAAAATTCCTTCCTAAAAGGTGTCGAAGCGCCTCGAGTGAAATATCGCAACCCACTAAGCCGAGTTTTTTATGTGATTTAAAAACTGGGAGTGCCTCTCTATCTAGGAAAAAGATTTCTGTATCCACAGATTGAGCGGTTATGCTTGATGACTCGCATGGAAAGATAACGACTTCAGCTCCTTTTTCCCTCGCCTTTCGAGCTAATTCAATCAAATCGATTTCTCTAATTTCTATATCAACCGCTCTGTCTATGAGCCCAACTTTCATGGCGTCCTTTACCATACTTATTAATTTGCCTGGTCTTGGCGGTATTGCGTCTATGATCATTATTTTATCTAGTTCTGGTTCTCCTTCAATCAGTACGAAGTTAACGTGACTATACTTTCCCGAAACAATCACGGCTTTTTTCCCGCTCTTTTTGTATGTTTGCAGAGCCAAGGGAACCAGTTGACTAGGATTTAAAACGTCTAAGTTTGAATCCTCTATTAGAATGGACTCGCTTCCAAGGGCTAACACCTTGACGCTCGTTATTCTTCGATACAACTTCCTGATTTTTTCCTTCTTCACTTCAAGTATTGCAAACCCTTGTTTTTCGTTTCCAACTAAAATGTATCGCGTGGTTTCGTAAATTTTCCTGCCAACTGCTATGTTTCTGAGTGCCTTCTCATTGCTGGAAATACTTTGGTTGGTCTTCAATATGTTTACTTGGCGACAGTGAGACGGCATGATCAGCAGTTTAGAAATTCCTCCTTCACCTCCTGTTTACTAAAATTATCTTTCTTCTATTGAAATAGGGTTTCTAAAGATTTAGCAGCGCCATCTATAAACTTAGGATCAACAACGATCTCGCAGGGCCCAAGAATCAGGTTGTTATCGCCTTTTTCTATCACTTTTCCTCCGCCTACATATTCAAACTCGTAGTATGGGTAAGTTGAGTTCTTGACAATCAATCTCCCAGCAACTTCTTCACCATTTTTAGCTAGTTTTATGGCGTTCTTAACCCACCAGCCATTTTCGCGACCAATAAACTTCATGTTTGGACACAAAACGTTAGGAGACATGATGGTTTTTCCGGGAATTTCATTTCTTATCCTTTCTGGGAGTCCTTCCTCTGTTGCCACAATAAACGCTTGTTTTTCAGAATTTTTGATGGTTGAGAACATTCCTCCGCTCCCGCTGATTTGGCCTCCAGCATTTAGAATCCAGTCTGTGAGGTAAAGGTCATTTTCAGCATGGGCGACTACTCCAACGTTTTCTTTTCCATATTTACTTACAGCATCTTCCCAGGGCAATATGATGTCGCCAAGAGCAATCTGTAAATGCGGTGGACATTGCAGGTCATCGGGCACCGATACGATTTTGAAGTCAGGAAATTTCGGTTCAATTATTTTCTTTACATACAGATTAACGTTAGTGTTTCCCACTAATACGGCTACATCTGATTCTTTGCTTTTGGCGATTTTCTCTAACACGTGGATAGCTTTGGTGGCGTTAAAGATGAACGATATTTCTTCGCGGCTTTTGATTGCTACACAATTGTTTATGTTAACTCCTATTGGTGCGTCAGGATATTTCTTTGCAGCGTCTTCTATTACTTTAGGCTTCAGAGTTGCTCTGCTAATTTTCTGTTCTTTTATCATCGGACATCTTGGTGTGTAGTATTCCCCGTTCTTGATTCGAGCAACTGGGGTCAGAGCTTTCACCGTTCCGTTGGATGAAGTGATAAAGTCTTCAATCATGAATGCTACTGAGCAGACGACGGCTGTTCTATTGTTCTTACCACACAGTTCCCTTCCAGCTCTACAGATACCGGTTGTTCCTCCGATGATTCCATTGTTTTGGCGCACTATTTGATGGACTATGGGATGCTGATAGTTGTGAGCGATGGTAATTACCTTGGCCACCATTTTCACCTCGCGAACCACAATAGTTGCATGAATGGCTATGCAACCAAACTATATGAATATGTCACCTCTTGGTTAACTTCATAAGCAATCCTTATAAACGTGACGGTTAACTGTACAATAAGGATAATTTAGTCCAAGAACACTATACAATAGGAGGCTGAGATATGAGTAAGTTACCTCTTTGGGAAGAAGTAGCTCGGTTAAGTTTAGAGTCTGATGAAGCATTTCGAAAAGCCTTGAAGAAAAGTTTGAAAGAATCTCACATAGATGCCAAGAAGTTTAGCAAGCTTTCCGGGGTTTCAGAGAGTTCCCTTTACAAGATTCTCTCGGGCAATAGAGCCAACCCACGTCTCTCCACCTACCGCAAGATTGTAAAGGCGTTGAAGAAGTTGGAGGGCATTGATGAGGGTGAACCGTTTATCGCTGTCATCGCTGCCCGACCAACGCTTGACGCCATCGAAGCGAGGTACATCCAGGTGCGTGACTATCAAATTCAGCTTAGGGAGTATGCCGCCACAAGCATAGAGGAGGTTATAATTGCGGCTGTCCGAGCGCAACAGGAAGGAGCTAAAGCCATAGTTTGTGCTCCCATTGTCAGCACCACCGTTGAAAAGATAGCTAAGGTTCCAGTTTCTGCTTGCCCGGTTCTCCAGTGTCGACAACCATTGTTGAAGGCTGCTGAAGCTGCTGCTTCAAAAATATCTTTAGAGTAAAGTTGTGCGGGAAGAGTATGCAGATTTTGAAAGCAACAGAGGACAACATTCTAACGGCTTCACAGATAATAACTGATGGAGGACTGGTTGTCTATCCAACCGATACAGTGTATGGGCTGGGCTGCAACCCCTTTAACATAGAGGCGGTTACACGGGTTTTTAAAGTGAAAGGGAAGAGGAACAAGCCTTTACCCATACTAGCGTCCAACGTTGAAAACGTTAAGAGAATAGCCTTTCTATCTGAAAAGGCTGAAAGGGTTGCGGCGAGGTTTTGGCCTGGACCACTCACCCTAGTCCTTCCAAAAAAACCCTTTCTTCCAGACATTGTAACCTGCAACTTCAATTCGGTTGGAGTAAGGATTCCTCAACACAATGTTGCGCTAAGGCTCATCACTCTGTCTAACGGACTGCTTGTGGGGACTAGCGCCAACAAAACAGGGGAGAAACCGTCGCGTACTGCTCAAGAGGCTGCCGAACAGCTGGGAAAAGAAGTGGATGCGATTCTGGATGAAGGGCTCGTCCCTCTCGGCGCGCCGTCAACCGTGGTTGACTTGACCCAAGAAAAACCGAAAATCCTGCGTGAAGGGGCCGTAAGTTTGGAAAAGCTTCTGAGCACTTAAACAATGTTCTGTAGGCCCAGTATGACCTTAACGTTGAGTTGCTAACAGAGCCATGTGTTCAATCACCAAGTCGATCAGTGTCTCCTTTTCGAAGCCTTTCTTCTCTAACTTAGCCTCCAGTTCAAGGTCGGAAATGCTAAACAATCCTTTGATGCTTTTGACTTTTTCCTTGGTCAGTTCAAGAATCGTGTCGTCTCGTTCACCTATCATTAGTTTGGGAATGGTTTTCAAGGCTGAAGCCGCCTTCTGTTTTGTTTCAGCTACGATGAGAACCGCGACTTGCGATGACTCCGGTTTTATCCCTAAAAGTTTCATGGCTTTCTCGATTTGTCCTTGAGCTGAAGCGTAGAGAAGCGTTTCAACAGCTACGCTTTTTGAGATGTTGGTTTTGTTTTTGAAGGCGTTCAAAGCGTTGAGGGCGGCAAAGTAGAGGTGTTCCCAGCCTGTTATCAGCTTGGCGTCAAAAAACTGAACGTAAGCGTCTTCCGTTTTCCTTCGAACTGTACTGAAAAACCTGTTGATGTCTTTGATCTTTACGTTTCTGAAGCCTGCTATGATGGTGTACCTGTCGAAATCTTCCAGTTTTTTGATCAAATCTGTCCCTCGGATATTTCTTGGATGAACCGTTCCACGAGTTTTCGGTTTAGTCCAGACTGCACCAGTTTCTCCACGGCTTCCTCAATAGTTTTTCCTTGATTCTTGCATTGATTAAAGCCTTGTCTAGTGGTTTCTTTTATTTCCCATGGAAAGACGACCCAGCGCTTTGTTTCCTTTCCGTACCAGTCTGGAACTACAACGCTCCAAGGCTTATAATAAATTGTCAGGATCTTAACTTCAGTTGCATCCCGCTCCTTTAGGTGCGACTGCACTAGGCGGAGGCTCTTACCCGTGTCGACAACTTCGTCCACAACAAGAACTTTCTTCCCCGTCACAGATGTAGAAACGGGTTGCGTTATCATGGGTTCACCCTTGGTTTTAGCAAGTCCCCGATAGAATTCGGCCTTGACGTTTGCGAGTTCAGATTTTTCAAGGAGATCCGATATGATGCGGGCTGGAGGCCATCCGCCCCGGGAAACACCCACGATCACATCGGGTTTGAAATTGGCTTTCCGAACACTGTCCGCGAGGTTTAAAAGTAACTCGTAGATTTGCTCCCACGTTGGAACTTCAAACTCTGGCTCCGAGTTCAAGGATGTTTTCTCTCCAGAGAAGCGAAAATAAGTGAAACGGTGAAGTGATTTAAGCCTTGTCGCTTTAGGTGCGCGGAAAGGTTTACTTTTCTGTGCTCGCGATTTTTGGGCGCATGAATTTGGCGCATTGGGTGCATTTTCGTCGGGAGAGCGTTCGAACTTTGGGGTAGCCCATGGACTTTAGGTGTGCTTTAGAAAGGGATTCTCTCCATTGATTTTTGCAGAAGGGGCATTCTAGCAACGCTGATACTTCCTCAACTACAGTAACTCTTTCTCTTCTACCCACTAGAATTGCAACGCCTCCAATGAGCAGCACGAACCCCAAGATCAGGTAATATATTAGTGACAGTTTCAGTGGTTCGATTCCTAAAGTTGTATTGAAAAGGGAAGTGCTGAGAGCCGAGGGAACGTCTGGAGAGCTGAAAACTCCATCGTTCCACATCGTCCATATCACGGCAAGTAACATCAATGCTCCTATAATGCACAGTGCAAGCGCGATAGTGTAGCCGGGTTTTTTCTTTAAGATAGTTATTCCCATATGGCATCAGACATAGTTTATGTGAGATTCATTTATTTGTTTTATTAACAAGCAACAGTAATTTACCGATGAAATATTCTAGCGTCCAGTGATTTCAGTCATCTTTTCAACTGCTCTGCGCGCCTTTTTCATGATCGGTTTGGGCACCGTTACCACTGGTTCTTCATTTTTTAGCGCCAGATAGATTTTCTCCAGCGTGTTAAGTTTCATGGTGCTGCAGACAGCTTCTGGGTAAGCTGGGATGTATTTTTTTCCGGGCAGTTCTCTTTTCAGCAGGTCGATGAGTCCGATTTCGGTTGCGATTATCAACTCTTTTTTCGGCGTTTCTTTTACGTGGCGATACATTTGGCTTGTGCTTCCTACGAAGTCAGCGAGACGCTGCACTTCTGGATTGCATTCTGGGTGGGCTAGAACCTCGGCGTTTGGGTGTTTTTCTCTTGCGAAGAGGATGTCTCCCTCTGAAAAAAGCTTGTGAACGTAGCAGAACCCGCGTTTGGGTATGGGAATGATCTCCTTGTCGGTGTGTTGTTGGATGTGCCACGCTAGGTTGCAGTCAGGACCAAAAATGACCTGTTTTGCGTCTAGGCTGTTAACCACTTGAACAGCGTTTGCTGAGGTGCAACACACGTCGCACATGGCCTTTGCCTCAGCTAGAGTGTTCACGTAAAGCACCACTGCCGCGTCCCGATGTTTTCTTCTCGCTAACTTAACATCTTCAGCTGGGAGCATAGCCGCCATGGGACAGAGTGCATTCTTGTCTGGAATCAGGACTTTCTTGTCTGGGTTCAGAATCACTGCGCTTTCAGCCATGAAATCCACTGTTGAAAAGACTAGAAGACGGGTTTCTTCCTCTTGTTGGGCCCTTCGGCAGAGCCCGATGCTGTCCGCCACATAGTCGGCGGTCTCTTGTATCTCTGGGCGTTGATAGTTGTGGGCGAGTAAGAGGGCTTTTTTTTCCTTTTTCAGCTTGAGGATTTTTTCTGCGAGTTTTGTCTGTTCTTTGTTCATGTCCAGCCACTTTAAAGTATCAGAGTCGAAGCGTCTAACAGTCTATTAAAGTTTACTTTTGAAGGGTCTTCTGTAGAGAAGTGTATGCGAAGATGATGGTTAAATTCTGGCGATTATGTCAGTTCTTGCAGAGTCCTTAAGCGCTTTACTATGTTTGGGTGGGAGGAAAGAATTTCCGCTATTCTGTCAAGGGTGGTCACTTTTCTTGTGAGAACTTTCTCCACGAGTTTCCGGTCAGCCATTAACGCTCTTGCTTGTGTAATAGCTGCTGTGTCTAGTTCTGAGCGGTCTGGGTCTGAGATGAAAAGGGATTTGAAGGAGCTAAAGTTGCTGGTTTTTCGGCTGGTTCTCCTCATCCTTCTGGAGGAGTGCACTATTTTTGCTAAGCCTTCGGAGAGTTTGCGTGGGCCGTCTTCGACGATGGCGGCGCTGTGGCGGTCAGCGTAGTATTCGCGGAGTCGGCTTAGGTAGAGGGTGAATATGTAGAGAATCCAGTAGGCGAGCATGCATGCCATGCCTATGGCTATGGCTGCTCCGCTGTTGCTTCTTTCGTCTCTGCGTCCGAACATGGAGGAGAGGATCATTGAGTAGCCGATGAAGTAGAATATTGCTGGTAGGAGCGAGACGAACATCATTACTTGGACGTCTCTGTGTTTTAGGTGGCCTAGTTCGTGTCCGATTACTGCTTCAACTTCTTCGTGTTCCAGTGTTTCTAAAAGTCCTTTTGTGACCGCTACTCTGGTTCCGGCGATGGGTGAGCCGTAGGCGAAGGCGTTGGGTACTGGGATGTTGGCTACCATGACCCATGGTGTTTTGATGCCGCTTTTTTGGCTTAGTCTTTCTACCATTCCGTATAGTTCTGGGTTATCGGATTTTGACACTCTTCGGGCGCGGTACACAAGGTCTATGAGGTAGGGAGCGAAGAGCCATTGGGCGATGTTGAACAGTATGACGAAGACGATTAGTGTTGTGAAGTTGAATGCTCCGGTTAGGCTGAGAAGGACTGTGAAGAAGAGGGTGGATAGGCCTACGATAACTGCTAGGGTTCCGAGCATGGAGAATCTGAGTTTCCATATGCTCATGAAATTGTCCTCTGGGAAAGTTTCAGCGGAGAAACACTATATATCTTTTACTGTTTTTGGTTCTGTCAAGTCTTCGGTTGATGAGAGTCCTTGTCAAAAATCGGTTGATGGTTACGTTAACAAAAGAGGCATTTAAAACAGACCTTCAGAAATTTCAATGGAGACAATTAATTTGCACTCACGTTTTAGCTTTCACTTATGATATCTTCGACTGTTTGGTCTCCTACTTCAAGCGGGAAATAGAACAGAAGGCTTTTGTATACTGGGTCAAAGCCTACTTCTTTGAATGTTTCTCTCAACGCTTCATGTAGTGTTCTTTTTTCTATGAGGAAATGTTGCAGTAGATGTGTAGTTGCTAAATCGGTGTGGGATGCTAATACTTCTTGATTCCAGCTTATGTAGACTTTAGCTCCTCTTTCTACGAAAGCATTAGCCATTAGCGAATTGCCTAAGCCTTCACATCCCATCATAATGATTATGGTGTTTTGAAATCTGCCCTTCATGCTTCGCGTTACGAAGAGTGGACCTATTCCAAAATATCCGATGCCCTTCTCTACCTGCTCCATCGAATATGCGGCTGGCCAGAGTTGGTCGGTCAGTTGTTCACCGAGGTATTTTGTCTCGCTGTAAGGTTCTGAAGTGTAAAGAGTCACAGGGCCTTCTATTCCAATCGCCTTAGTAGCTGATGAATGTACTCTCAGAATTATTAAACCGTAGCCATGCGTTGGCAGGTTTCTGTAGAATTCTACGTTGACTTCCTCGCCTGGATAATAGTCTACTGTGTATCCTGCTTGTTTTAGTGTGTTTGTGGCTGTTTCTATGAAGGTTTGATTGGGCACTGTGAGGCTTAGGTGGTCCACTATGGCTGCTTTGAGTTGGGATGTTTGGTTGGTTGTTTGGTTTGTCGGTGAATGTTGTGTGGAGTAGATGAATGCTATGGAGAGGATGATGATGGCGAAGATGATTCCGTATAGTGGTTTCTTTTTGAATGTTCCTTTTCTAGTTTTCTTTCTTCTATGGCTTTTTCTTCCCTTCATATCGGACAACTCAGTAGTTTTTAATATAAAAAGAGGGGAAATGGAAATGTGGCTAGTGTGCTCATTGCTTCTCCTTTCTACGCTTAACACGCTTGACATAGATGGCGGTTGCAACTGTTGTGACTACGATTGTCGAGGTTAAACCAATGTAGGGAGCCAACAAACCAAGCTTATCCACTGGACTAACGATGCCGCCAACAGGTTGCGAGATCATAACTGTTATCATATCTTCTTTGCTTAAGCC
This sequence comes from Candidatus Bathyarchaeota archaeon, assembly GCA_020348945.1. GTDB lineage: Archaea > Thermoproteota > Bathyarchaeia > Bathyarchaeales > Bathyarchaeaceae. Next base: position 220,055 of record CP070759.1, on the reverse strand, counting down.
TTTATTATCTGTGACCATGAGTACAATTGAGTGTGGTCGAACTATGTTCTCTTTGTATGTGACGGATAGACTGGAGACTTCAATGGAACTTCCGCTTCCTAGATAGCCATCTATATCTGAAACCCAAACATATTCGTATGGAGACGTTCCATATGAAACTATACCTGCGAAAGTTATTGTATCTCCTAGCTCAAACGTGGATCCGTCGGGTGGAGAAGTGATTGATGGTATTGGAGGAACAAACATATCAACTGCTGGAACCGCTATTCTTTCAGAGTATACGTCGTCGCCGACGGTAAGATTTGCATCAAATATATAAACGGGCATCAGATACTCCTGATTTGCACCATCACAGAAATCGTAATAAGCTAATGAGGCGTTTGTAACGTTTATTTCATCAGCATATGGTACCTGGCTTACTGCAAACCTTGATCCATAAGTTTCAAGGAGCTCTATCGCCTCACCCACTGGGATCAACGTTGCGGTTACGTTGGGAGTAACTTCTCTCCAGATACTTTTTAAGCCCACTATGTCGCCATTCTCTCCGATATACACGGTTAATTGACTGGAAACTGGATAATTTTCGATCTCCCGTTCAAAACGTACTTGGTAGTTTGTTACTATAGTTTCTATGATGTGATCTTCTTCTGTTATTTCTGTTTTGGAAGACCTTTCTGTTGGAATAACACTGTATGCCTCTGTTTGTGTGTCATTAACAACATCGAAGAACGACGCATCTGATGGCATGAGACCGTTTGTGTTTAAAAAGTTCTCAGCAATGGTTCTAGCTTCATTTACCGTTGGAAGATTCGGCTGTTCATCCACACTGACCCACAGTTTTGAACGATTCATGTAGTTAATTCCTCCTACTTCGCTGACGATCAAAGCACTATTGTTCTGAGCCATATAATAATGAGTGACATCATGTTCCATTCTATTATGAACAGCTCCGGTTAATCCAAAGATTGCTCCGATATCCTCTACATAATCTTCTGTGATGTTCTTTGGCACAACTTTGTAGAGCATAATCGTGTCTCCATCTACTGGATGATATTTCGGAGATGGGCAGCATCGACCTACTTCGTGATCCCAGCATTCATATATGTTATCGTGAACAGGGTCTGACGTGACCTTACCTTGACCATGGAGGTAGTCTTCTCCACAAGCTGTGTTCTCACCGATAACCCTAGCAACAACGCACTTTCCTTTCAACCATAAAAGTGTGTCCAGGACATCATCTGCTGCATCAAACCATGACTGCTTTACAGTTTTTTCCTCATCCCAGTTCCAATACCACTTGTCCTTTGGATCTTCATCTATCATATCATCTGCCCACTTATTGCCCATGTTATTCCACCCTCCACATAAACAATCTTGATACGACTCCGTTGCAAAACCGCAAATCAAGTGCAGTCCGTTCATTGTTTGAGCCCATTCCCATGGACTGGACAGGGCATGGCAGCAATCAAATCCAATCCACTCTAAATCTTGGTCTCCCCAAGACATGTAAGCATCGTGAGGACAAACAGCAGGGTCGTCATGGCTGGAATCACTGAGGGATAGCGTACCAGCCGCGTAGAACATTTGCGCGTCGTTATCCCAAGAATCACCTTTGCTACCGTGACCAGCGTATAAAGCTATGTCGACTGTGTCTGTTTCATATTGTTCTTCTCTTCCTCCATAAAGTTCACTCTTAAAATCTCTTTCCCATACGAGCGAGTTTTCCCATTCATATTTTTTCGTCCAATCCTTGGATTTGAGCTTGTCTCTGAAATCCTTTGCTGAATCGTCAGAATGTTGTAAATCATTGTCGCTTCCTGGGTAGTTGTTAATCCATTCGATTCCTAACTCCTTTGTTCCGTCTTCCTCGTACCCATCTCTCACTTCAACTCTTATGGTGTATCCACCATTTCCGCTGTAAGAGTAACATCCCACCTTCCATGTTCCAGATGTCTCCGGTGGTTTTACAGTTATCCATTCTCGAATACGATGACCGTAGTTAGCCCATCCGCTGTATCTGGAAATAGGAATGTCATATCTGTTGTAGCTCTCTGTAGATATCCATCCCCCCGTTCTTCTATTTTGATCATCCCATAGGCTTAAATCAAAGTCATGATCTTCAGGCATGGCTAGGGTTACAAGTATATAATCAGTTCCAGACGGCACAACGAAACTATCTAGTGTACTGTCACTTCCCTGTGTAACCTGACCACTGAAGACATAAGCTTTCAAGTATGTTACATCTGCTTCAACCATCGCACCATTAAATGTCACACATAATATGCTTATCAGAAGCAGTGTCGGCCTTATTCCTGCAATCGCTTTTGTTTTCATTTTTCCTTACCTCCCTTCTCTTTCAGATTTTTTGAAGGATGAAATCAAAGAATTCGTTGAAAGGCTTCTAGCGAAATTGTTTGTCATGTTGTTTTTTCTCCGTTCTCTTTCTTTTTTCTTGAAGAGATTCTAACCCCGTTACATGCTGCGTTGGTATATCTCTTCATATTATAATTGGGCATGTTGGACTGCTTTTAAAATTTTGGGTGGCAACTAGAAGAATACACTATTGGGAACCAGTATGGTAAAATGTATCAAAGTAAACACTTAAAGAGTACATCTAAGACTGATGTTTCTTCCAAAATACTATTAGTTCTTTCACAGCTTCATCTGGTCAAAAGAATAAATCGTTTTCCAGAAGTTTCGGAAACTATCAAGCCAAAAAATAACTCCTATACAGAGTCTAATTTATCCTAAAATCAAATCACCCCCAAAAAACGAGCAAACCTCTAGAAAAAGTTTAAAGTTTCACAATATACTGTTTTCAACATATCTTTTCGCCATATGGTCCAAATATGCTGCGTCAGCCACAGAAATTGAGCCCCAAAACATTTTTTCTATTGGGTCCCAAAACTACACTCTTCTCCCTTCAACATACCATTTCAAGCAGAAAGAAAATACGCCATAGCAATAGCTATCGCATCGTACACTCCATGCATCAAAGCCGAAACAGTAGTATTCCCACCAGTCCGCTGCCACACATACCCAAAAACCAAACCAACAACAAACACAGGAACAATCGCATACAAAGTATTAAAACCATGCAAAAGCCCAAACAAAACAGAAGCAATAAGCAGTCCCTTCATCTTTCCAAACGAATTCTCAAACCCCTTCTGAACAAAACCTCTAAAAGCCAACTCTTCACAAGGCCCAACCAAAACTAAAGAAAGAACAACTATAGCAACCAATTGAAAAGAATCTCTAGGCATCAATAACTCCGCAGTGAATTCAGTCATAGGATCAGAACCAAAAACAATCTCTTCACCAACAGAAATACCCACAGCCAACAAGAAAACAGGCAAAGCAACAACCGCAACAATAGCCAAAATTTTAAAACTCGCCTTTTTCAAACCCAATTCCTTCAAACTCACACCTCTATACCTAGCAAACAAAAGCGTGACCCCTAAGATAATGATCTCACTGACAGGCAAAGATACAAACACAATTGGAAAAGACAAATCCAAATAATCTATTCCCATGACAAACAACGCAAACTCCACCAAGATAGAAGCCGCCAAAACTCCACCAATCAAAGCAAAATAACAAGCCAATGCCAGCTTCGCCTTCCACTTAAACTGATTTTCCATCTCCTCTCCTCACAACACTAATGATTCCATTAACTCTTCTAGTTCCACTATAACTTTTCCAACTCCCATAGTCAATATTAAGAAAAGCCCAGACACTACGCTAATAGCCACTGGTTTAATCCAAGAGACAATGAAACACATACACATAGCAAACATCCACAGCACCTTCCAAGACATAAACAGACAACTACAGAAACTTCAACACAAACCTGTCTAACTCTCCTACTCTCTTAAAACACCCCACTAAGTTCCCGCAGTTTCTCTTTAACAATTTTAACCAACCTTCCAGTGACCAACCCCTCCGCCGCCGCCTTCTCTAATTTTTCCTCATCCAACTTTCTAACCGTACCATTCGGCCAAACACAAACATCAACTTCCAAATCCACGTAACGAATTTCACGCGGATAAAGTTCTATAGGCGTATTCAAGTTAATGTACATTCCTTTATACCTCCCATCCCTAGAAAAATACCGAGTTTTGAAAAACCACTCCCCAAGCTTAGCTTCAGTAACCGCGCGGTCACCAGACTCTTTCAGAACTCCAAGACCATCGTAAACTCCTTTCCTTTCAAAAACTCGACTTAATCGAAGCAACGACCTGCGACGATCAAAAGCTTCAACCAAAGCTTCTCCCAAATGAAACACTTTCCCATCAAGCTTCACATGCTCCATTCCTATTACAGAACCCACAACAGGAAACTCCGCCTCAACAGTTCGCTTAAAAAGATCTTCCGCCTCCTTAAGAGAGTCGCCCTTCTCCAGCAGTTTTTCCGCCATGTCCAGCGCCGATGAAACCCGCATCCCACAAGCCTTATAATAATGATGACCCTCCATGGTCGGCGCAACACACCTACGAAACCCATCAAGTTTCCTCTTTGACAAGGCAGGAAATTCCACGTTCACAAAGCTTCCTCCTTCCCACAACGTTGCAGGAGCCTCCACACCTTCAGCTTCCTCCATAACAGCGCGCCCCTCTCTAACGAGACTGGCAATCTCATCCTTCAACACCTCAGCCGACTGATCGGCAGCAGCAGTACGCCAAAGAATACCCCAATCTGGAAGAATCAACTCCTCCCCAAGTTTGTGAAGCCGAGACCTAACCTTCGAGTTTCGAATCCTTAAGCTAACCTTAACCTGACGCTCAGGTATCAAAATCGCGTATCTCCCAGGAATCTTTATCCTCGTGGTTAAAACAGGCTTCTTAGTCCCCACCCTCCTCCGCTCAACCTGAACAACCATCTGCCTCACCTCAGGATCCAAAACCTCTTCATCCGCGATCCTGCCCACCGCTGACCC
>CP070759.1:208151-215019 GCA_020348945.1 Candidatus Bathyarchaeota archaeon | reverse complement strand
GGTTGAACTTGTCTTGCGATTCGCATCCTCTCATGAGAAAGCCTAGGTGAGAAATAGCATGTTCTAAGGTCAACTTTAAAGACGCATCCGTGCTCCTGATGAACAGTTTCAGTTCTCCTTTCACCCGCAACCCACTCCAGCTCGCGCAACCTGAGATCACCAGAAACTGGACTGACCTGATGCCACACGCTTTTGACACGTTTGTGAGTTTGCATTATGGCTTCGGCTATAATCTTGTTATGTTGCTGGAGGACTTCGGGAATTCGGATGACAACGATGTCACCGATGATGTCATAGGATTTGTAGATAAGCTTAAGCTCGTCAGGCTTGAATTTGTTTGCGAGAAGAGACTTGAGACTTCCCTTCATCTTAAAGCACCTCAAATGAAAGTTTACTTGACGAAGGCCAAGCGACCCAACCAACCAGCTAATCGCTTCAGTCCCTTAGGAAGATACTCTTGAATCAGCTCTACATCATGCTTCTTGATGGCTTTCAAGGCAGCTAGAGAGAAAAAGTAAACTGCTGCACCGAGGACTAGATAGAAGGGAAGTAGATACAGTTGGGAAAAGAAGTTTTCCAGTGTACGAGAAAATATGACTGCTGTTGACATGAAGAAGGAGGCTACTAAAGCCTTCCACAACGCTTCCACATCGAAGGTGACGTTGAGAATTCTTTTCAAAACATATGCTCCCAATCCAAATGCCACGAATGCAGCTAGAAATCTTGCCCAAGCCGGGCCGATTATGCCTATGCTCAAGTGAGCCAAGGTTAGGTAACTTATGATAGTGTTGGAGAATATAGCGATCAAGATGATCACTGAGGCGGTTTTGGTGCGCTCCAGCGTTAACAGCGTTGGATTGATTGAAAGTCCAAGCGTTGTAGGAAGCAAAGCCAAACAAATAATAGTTAGGGGTAAAGCAGCTTCAGCGTATTCCATTCCAGCAAACACAACCATCACGGGATTCGCCAAAGCCGCGAGCCCAACGAACATGGGAAAGCCAATTAAAACTATATATCGTGTTGAAACGTGGAAAGCTTCTCTTAAGCTATTCGCTCCCTGTTTTGTGTATAACTCTGAAAGTTGTGGAAGGAGGGCGATAACAATGGAAGAGGAAATCAAACTTGGAACCGTAGCGGCTCGAACAGCCCAGCCGTAAACGCCGAGACCACCTTCACCCATATAAGGCAGTATGAACAGTTGGTCCACCCACCCTGCAACAAATCCGAGGATACCTGAAACGTAAAGGGGATAGGAAAATTTGAGTAGAGGCCTTGTCGGATGAGGCTTTTCAAAGGTGCCGAGGAATCTATACGTTAAGACCATGCCCATGAGAGCGGAGACGACGAAACCCGCCAGCCATCCATAAATCACGCCGAAAAGTCCCTGGCCCAAGAAAAGCAAACCTATGGCTACGACGTTCGCCACAACGGTTTGGCTGAGGCTTACGGCTGCAAGTTCTCGGAATTTCTGCAAGCCTTGCAAGAACCCAGAAACTTGCTGACTAAAAATCGCGAAGACTGAAGCAAACGTTAAAATACGGAAATGGAAACTCCATTCGGATGTGCCGAACAAGATTGTGGATATGGATTCGGCAAAGATGAAGAGTGAGGCGCCTAAGATCAGTGAAGCCAATGAGGTTATCCGTAAAACGCTGCTGACCACTGATCTAGCCTTTTCTAGCTTTCCTTCTGCAAGGTATTGAGCGATGTATTTTGTTGAAGCCGACGGTAAAGCTAATGTTCCTGCCATAAACACCAAACCCATAATGAAAGTCAAGATGAAGTAGATACCCATCTCAGGACTTGGCGGAGGAGGCAACCGAGTTTGAGGAATCCTCACTAGAAACAACAGGTACACTACGCTGATGATGTTGGCTATGACTCCTTGAGCAAACATGTAGGTGGCGCCTCGTGCAACTCGCACTCCTGAACTCCGAATTTTCGACAAGGGAAATTTCCTCGCTAATGATAGACAAATATGGAGGCGTCTAATTAATAAGTCTGAACAAAGTCTTTTCCCATTTTCTCTACGCTTTCATCATCAAGAGAAAATAATTGCGCAGCTTGGATCAATCGATGTAACCGAGGTTCCGCAACTTCTCTAAGATCTTTCTGATGTTTTGCTTTGATGTATCACTTTCGGTGTTTAATGTCAATTCTGAATTGAGGGGTTCTTCATAAGGATCTTGTATTCCTGTCATGTTGATTATCTCTCCTGCAAGCGCTTTCTTGTAGAGTCCTTTTGGGTCTCGCCTTATGCATTCTTCTAGAGAGCATTTCATGTAGACTTCTACGAAATTGGGGAGTTGTTTCCTCGCATAAGCTCTGGTACTACGGTAGGGGGAGATTAAGGAAACTATGGCGTTAACTCCATTTCTGATGAGTAGTTTGCAAACGTATATTACCCTCTTGTTGTGAGTGTCTCTATCTTCCTTGCTGAATCCGAGTCCTTTGCTAAGATTTTTTCTCACTTCGTCTCCGTCGAAGGCCTCCACTTTTAAGCCTCTAGTTCTCAATTCTTTCTCTAATCCCCTAGCGATTGTTGACTTGCCTGATCCGGATAGACCGGTTAACCAGACTACAAATCCGTGTTCTTTTCTTTCTTTCGTTTTCATTTATGCAGCCTCCTTCACAATTTTTCCTTCCATATCTGGGGGAACGGGTATACGCATGACCTCCAAGATTGTTGGAGCCACATCTAAAAGGTTAATGTCCTCTATTTTCTTTCCCTGCTCCTTGCTGGAGTCGTAGAGTATGAAAACTCCATAGTGAGAGTGGACGGCGTCGTCGGGTCCCTTGTCGTTTTCAGACAGATAGGGTGAGTTGTATCCTATGGTTCCTGCTGACCTCCAGTTTAGGTTGTCAAAGTAAACTGTGAGGTCCGGATAGTTGCCTTTTCCATCTGGATATATCTCTTCTGGAGTGTAAACTTGAGTGTCCCATTTTTCGCCGTTTGGTCCTCTTATTGCTTCTAGATCTTTAATCAACTGTTTTCTGAATTTCTTGTAGTCTTTTGGATGGATTGTTCCTTGAGGTTCTCTTCCTTTTACGTTGAGAAATATACGAGCGTGGTAGCCGCCCCATCCCCAAGCCTTGGTTTTACCCCAATTTACTTCCGCCTTTTCCAGTGAAACCGTTTTTTCGGGTTTTTTCTTCAGTTTGAGGTATCCCTTTTTGATCAGCCATTCGTTGACGCAGAAGGCTCCTTTCATCCGTTTAGCACCGTGATCTGAAACTACAATTACAGTTGTGTTTTTATCTGCGAGTTTAAGGAGTTTTCCTATATGGTTATCAACGAGCCTGTAGTATTCTTTCACGACGTTTTCGTATTTGTTTCCAGGTTGGTAGAGATGATGTTGTTTGTCAAAGAATTTCCAGAAAGCGTGGTGTACTCTATCGACTCCTATTTCCACGAACATGAGGAAGTCCCAAGGTTTGTTTTCCATGAGGTATTCGATGACTTTGAATCTTTTTTCAGTCGTCTCGTGGAGTTGCTTTAGCATTTTGTCTTTTTCTTCTGTTCTGAATACAATATCTGGAACGTATTCTCCAACTAGATTTTCGATTTCTTTTTTCAGTTCCTTTGGATAAGTGTAATCTTTTTCGGTGCTTGGAGTCATGAAACCTGATATGAGGTAGCCGTTTACTGGTCTGGGTGGATAAGCTGGTGGCACTCCTATAACGATTACTTTTTTTCCGTGTTCTCCGAGTATGTCCCACACAGTTTTTTCTTTCACCGAGTAGGAGTTGGCTAACAATATTTCGTTGTAAGTTCCTGGTTTTCGGTGTCTGAAACCGTAGAGCTCCAGTTTTCCCATGCTTTTGCTTGTGGACATGACCATCCATGCGGGGATTGTTATGGGCGGATGAGAGCTTTTCATTCTTGCATGTATTCCGTGTTGTAAAAGCTTCTTCAAGTTAGGGAGACCGTCGACGAAACCGGTGAATAGAAGTTCAGGCGGGGCACAGTCAAGACCGATGACTAAAACCTTCCTCTCGCTCATTTTTCTTCCTCAAATTCATTCTACGAAAGGATTTGAGTATTTGGCGATGACTTGGGAGACCTCTGGTCTCATGAGGCCTTTTGGCGGCATCTCACCTTTGGAGAACGTGGCTCTAATTTTGGTTCCGCTGAAAATGATGTGCTCTTTCTCGCTGTGGGGACAGGCTTTCTCGTTTGTGACTCCACCGCATTTTTTGCAGTAAAAGAAGGATTTGAAGAAAATAGGAGGTATGCCCAAGTCGGGAAATTCTTCAAAGAGTTCTTGGGCTTCGTAGGGGCCGTAATAGTTGCCGACGCCCGCGTGGTCTCTTCCTATTATGAAGTGGGTGCATCCGAAGTTCTTTCGGACGATGGCGTGGAAGATGGCTTCTCTTGGTCCGGCGTATCTCATTTCAAAGGGGAGAATGGACATTACGGCTCTGTCTTTTAAGTAGTAGTTCTCGATGAGAACGTCGTAGGCTTTCAGTATGACTTCGTCTTTAAAATCACCCTTCTTTTTTCTGCCTATGACAGGGTTTATGAACACTCCGTCAACGAACGTGAGAGCTGTTTTCTGCACATATTCGTGTCCCAAATGAGGCGGGTTTCTGGTCTGGAATCCTACTATGGTTCTCCAGCCTTTCTCTTTGAACAAAAATCTTGTTTCCATAGGACTGAGCTTGTATCTGTCGTAGGGCCCCTTTAATTCGTTGATGAGATCTATTTTGCCAGCTAAAAGGATGTTGCCCATATTTTTTGTCTTCGTCACACCGGGATGTGCCATATCTAATGTACCATATGTTTTCTCAGCAAATTCTTCTTTGTTGAATTTGTATTTTTCTTCTAAATGCATGAGCGCTAGGGGTTCGTTTTGAAAGTACAGAGCTAGGTCGTTGCCTTCTTTGAGGGCTTTTGCTTTTTCCTCTGAGACATCTAAGACTATTGGGATGGTCCATGCGAGGTCGTTTGATAATCTTTTGTAGTTGAGTACGTTTTCAAGTTCTTCCTGGTTTATGAAGCCTTGAAGGGGACTAAAAACTCCTTTTGCGATGTTTTCAGTGTCGGTTGCTAGAGCCTTGGAGACTTCAACCTTCTCTAGTTTTGCGGCTACATTAGCTGCGTTTTTTCGGTCTTTTTCTTTAAAGACTCTGTTGACGAGTTTGCCGCCGTGAGGTCTGGGCATTTGGGTTTCACCGGTTTAGTCGATGTAACCTAGGGCTCTTAGTCTGGTTTTTACTCTTTCTTCGTCTTCTTGGGTGAAGGGTTCTTCGGTTTTTTCTTCTTCGGCTACAATTTCTCTTAGGACGTAGGTAACGTAGCCGGATACGGATGTGAATCCTGTTCCTTTGATTCTTTCTTCAACTTTTTTGAACAGCGCTGTTGGTATGGAAACTGTTGTGAATTTCTTTTGTTTTTCTTTCATGGGAACTCATTCCTAATTATATTTAATTACACTAATTACATATAATTAAAATCACATTTAAACGTTTCGAGTGTTAATGCATTCCTGTATCCCTTTAGACTCCAATAGTCCTCCTTCTCCCTTTCTTAGCGCGTGCATGAATAGCGCGCCAGACCGACAGAAATTCACCTTGACTGACCTGCTTAAAATTTCAGGGCATCGATCCATTCAGTCAAATCTTTTTTAAGAGTGGCTGTCACATCAGATTTTTCTTTAACGATGTTTTTAGTTTCATTAGGGTCTTCCTTTAAATCATAGAGTTCTTCCATACCTCCATGAATGCGTTTGCAATGCCTGCATACTGCTCCTTTCCTAGTTAAGGCATGAATATATTTGTGGGTTGCAGTTCTGATGGTTCTTTTTCTTTCATAAAGTGCTTCTTCGGCATAAACCGCTGAATGCAGTTGGTCGACTTCTTCGTGGATCAAAGGCATAACGCTTTTTCCGTCAAAGTCGCTGTTTTTTATTTTTAAAAGCTCAAATAGAGTAGGGACTATGTCGAAGTGTTGGACGAAACCTTTGATTCTTTTGTTTTTCGGGAAGCCGGGATATCTAATTATGATGGGTACATGGAGAGATACATCGTACAGACCGTGGTGACGAAAAAAGATTCCGTGCTCTGTTAGACTTTCCCCATGGTCTGATGTTAATACTATGAGTGTTCGATCTAGAATCCCTAAAGTTTCGAGGTGTTCAACCAGCTTTCCTACTTCATGATCAACATATCTTATGCATGCATCGTACCTCGCGATATATTCCTGGGCTTTCCAGTTTCTCTTTTTCCATGACGATGGATTAGCGATTCCTCTGAGTATTTTGTTTGCACCTCCTTCGCCGATGTTCTTGTAGAAGTTTGTTGGGGGAGCATAGGGTGCATGAGTATCCCAGTAATGGATGAAAAGAAAGAATTTTTTATCGTGATACTTTGTTATCAGATTTCTTGCTTGAGAAGTAACAAGATGAGCGTCATCAATCATGGTAGGTTTCTGAAACGCAACATAGCGTCTGGATAAAACCCTTAATGCAGAATCGACCCGAGTTACGGGAAAACTTATAGGCTTCGCATGACGCATCATGCCACTGTAGTAGTCGTAACCTCTACTGTGCCATCTGCCAAGCCAATCAATAGCTAATGTTGTGTAACCTTTTGATTTCAAAATTTCTGGAAGGAAGCGTATACCAACTTCGTCGATTTTTTTAGTGTCTACTTCGCCCATAAGTCTACCTAACCAGCGTCCACCATGACTCAGAACTCCATGGGACATTGGATACATTCCAGAAAAAATTGTTGTAAGTGATGCATCAGTAGCATTTGAGCAGGAAAAAGCGTCTTCAAATAATATTCCCTCTTTTGCTAGATTGTCAATATTCGGGCTAGTTGGTTTGGAATATCCGTAACAACTTAGATTCTTAGTTCTAACAGC
>CP070759.1:194710-208051 GCA_020348945.1 Candidatus Bathyarchaeota archaeon | reverse complement strand
TTAATTGCGGGGTTGCAAGCATGCCTATTGGCGGAGCCACCGCACCCGTAACTTTAGCTGGCTCCCTTGTCATGACAAACGCTGAAGTTTTGAGCGGGGTCTGCACTGTTCAACTTGCATCCCCGGGCACAAATATGAGGGTCAGTTATATTATGGGGAACTTGGACATGAAGACCGGTTTGTGGGGACAAGGACCAGAGGAAGGACTTCTATGCGCTGGCGCAGCTGAACTCGCTAGACACTACGGATTTCGCACAACTGTGCTCGGATTTAACACAGGCTGTAAAGTGTCTGGAGCTCAAGCAAGCTATGAAAAGGCAATGAGCACCCTTCTAGCTGTATTAGCAGGAGCAGACATCGTCTATCAAGCTGGCAGTCTAGGGGGAGGACTTGCAGCTTCCTTTGAAGAGCTAGTGATTGATGACGAAATTTCCAAGGCTGTGTTGAAGGCAGTTCAGGGAATAGAAGTAAACGATGAAACATTAGCCGTAGACGTAATTAACAAAGTGGGTTCTGGCGGACACTTCCTTGCTGAGAAACACACGTTAAACCATTTCAAAGATGCTGTCTTCTTCTCTGAAGTAGCGGACAGACAAAGCTACGAGAGTTGGAAGAAAACGGGAGGAAAAACCATGGTCAAACGAGCTAGAGAGAGAGCAGAAGAAATTCTGCGAGAACACTGGCCAACACCGCTGGACAAAGACGTCCAGAAAGAAATCTCAGAAATAATTGAAAGAGCGGAAAAGGAACTGCCGAAGACCACTTCATGAGATAAGGTTAGATGCAAGCGCGGATTCCGCGAAAAAAAATAGGGGTTTTGCGGGGGATATCTCCAGCCTTGTGCGATAGTAAACTTTACCTTCACAAATTCCGTTTTACCTTTACATTTTTTTGGCTTCGCTATTTTCGCTTTCTGAACAGCATCAAGTCTTCTATTGCAGTTTTTATGAGTCGTGGAATTTTGCTAACTTCTTAGCTTCAGACTTCCTATATTGCTCAATTTCCGCAACTCTCTTCGCCAAGAAAGACTTCCATTTTGCACGTTGTTTGTAGTAATGCAGAAACACAACTGGGATTCCGTTTTTCTCATATATCTTCTGTCTATACTCATAGTCAAATTTCTTTGAACCACATACTTCAATGAACAATCCTAGCTGGGGGATATAGAAATCAGGCAGGAAAAGTCGTGGAATCTGGTTCTCATTGTATACAAAAACAGGAAACTCAAACTCCCAGCGAAGGTTTCTTTCCTTTAGGTAGTCAGCGACTTCTCTTTCTGGTTTTGTCATACGCTTATAAATTGAGTTCATGTGCATTATCTTCCCATATTCAACACTTAATTCATTTCAAGTTGCGTTAATAACTCATTTCATAAGTGTAGTGATTTGTCCCGAATCTTTTTCTTTCTTTCCCATCGGGTCGTAACTTCTTTCATTTTCTTCTCGCATTGTTTGCAGAGATAACCGTTGTCGGTCTTTACTCTACATTCGGAACAAACAAGGTTCTCGCAGTGAGGGTTATGACAGTCTACTAAATCATCACTAGTTTGACCACAAATGTCACAACTCTCTTTCATTTCGATAGTTCCTTCTCAAATTTAATCTTGATTTCAAGTTGCATTAATAATTTAAGGAGAAAACTAAACGAATTAGGTGATTGTTATGTCTAAAATCATCACGACACAAAAAATCTTTAGTTCTTAAGAGAATTATGATTTATGTTTCAATCAAGAAAAAAAGCAAACAACTACAGAAATATTGGAATATTTTTCATATTTGTAGCCTTACTGTCATTCTTGTTAGGGCTTGTTTCTTCTTCTGTCGTTGCTTATCTAATTGCTTTGCTATTTTTCATTGCATCCTTGTTTTTCTTTGAAAATTGTGAAACATGGGGTATTGGAGCACAGGGCGAAGAGAAGGTTGCAGAATATTTAGCCTTCTTGAATAAAAGCTATTACATCATCAATGATGTTGTACTACCTGGAACTAAGGGAAACATAGATCATATAGTTCTTGGTCCTAACGGAATTTTTGTTATAGAAACTAAAAATCATAAAGGATTCATAACATGCAGTGGAGATTGGTGGAAACAGAGAAAGATTGGGAGAAGAGGAACACCTTATTTGGGAAATATAGGTAGTCCAAGCAAACAGGTTAAGAGAAAAGCAGTATTACTAAATAGGTTCATCCAAAATCGCTTCAAAACATATCTCTATGTTAATGGTATAGTTGTTTTTGCAAATGCAAAAGCTAGATTGAAGATAATCAGCCCTACTGTAAGTGTTCTTCGTCCTCAGGAAATATGTGATTTCATCAAATACTATCGCTCAAAGACTACTAAAAATATAAACCTCAAAGAGTTGGAAGCAGAACTTAAGCTCTATTCTCGTTTTTCCCAATAACATATCTTATTTCAAGTTGTACCAAAGATTTAAGAAAGTTCCGTTTTCAATAATGTTGAAGAACAGAGGACAGGCAAATGTCGTTTGTCAAACATGTTTTCAATAAAGAGTCACCTGATCAAATCCAAATTGCAGATATACGGAAACTAGTAAAAAATGAAACAGAAGAATCACTTCATCTCGATTTTGAAGAAATACCAAGAAAGCATGTAAAATATGATGGATTGGCTGAACATATCTCAGGTTTTCTTAATACTTCTGGGGGTATTATTGTCTTTGGAGTTTCGGAAAGAACGATAAAAGGACGAAATATACCCTATAAGATTACTTGGACAACTATCAAAAAGGAAACATTGGAAAATAACCTTTATCGAAAAATAGACCCTTGGTACGAAGATATACAAATATGCCCGATCCAAAATCCCAATGATAGTTCTCAAAAGATTTTTGTCATTTTTGTTCCAAAGAGTAAGAATCCTCCTCATATGGCAAACCACATCTATTACATTCGACTAAACTTCCAAACTCAACCATTAGGACATGAGCAAGTTTCAACAATATTCAGACTAAATTACCTTCAGAAATATGAACTCATCAATACAGTCTATGGTCCTATTCTCAATGAATTAACCACATATTACAACCGAAAGAAAATAAGAAAATGGAGCATTGACAAGTATGCAAAAGTATGTGAAGAAAGGTTATATCTACTACGCCAAGATGTAGATCTGTATCTTGAGCTTGACGCTTTCTATGATAGAATTTCTAAGTGGAACAAAGCCCTTACCCAAGTTCCCTTTAGATTGGCAAAGATCATTAATGAAACGGCAAGCAAGTTTTTCAAAAAACAATTATACGTCGTTCATGGTCACTCGGCAGTTAAGTTGGAAGTCAAAGCGGAATCAACACATCAATTTCCCTACATTGACAAAGCTGTTCTGAATGATGAAGACCCAATTGATTTTTGGAAAGAAAAAAATCCATTTGTTAACATTCTTGAAGCCAAAATAAAACTTGAACTCCAAGACACAACTGGAAGAAAAGATTATGTAGATATGAATGTACAGGACAAAGAAATCAGTGAATTTATGATAAGCCTGAAGAAAAAAGTTGAGAAAGATGAGCTAATCAAGTATATTTGGAAGGAATTCGAAGAAATGCAATCCCTTATTGAAACCTTCTTCTTTGAAGAGTTGGAAAAAAGAATGTAACATTGAAATCAGATAGTCTATTATTCTTAAATTGATGTCTCTTCTACATTTCTCACATTTAATGTTCTCATAGACATGGTATGCATACAACAACAAAAAAGGAAAGATTATTCTGGTGATTGTAGTGTTTTCCTTTTACGAAAGACTAGGTACCCCACGATACCAATGATGGCTACAGCAATTATTCCACCGCCAATGTAGAAAAGAGTGTAATCCATAACTACATTGAGACTGGATGGTGTGCTACTCGAGTCAGCATAATTAGTAGCTCCGCCGAACATCGCTTTAACTTGAAATGTTCCAGTAGTCGAAGGAGTGTAGATGAGAGAAGCTACACCGTTTGAATCGGTTTTAGCGGAGCCAATTTCATTCCAGTCATTCTCTTCATAAATGTAGAAGTCAACAACTATGTTCTGCAATGGGCTACCCTCCTCATCCTTAAGGGTTGCTTTCAGAGTACATTCTTTTCCTTGTGTAGCTGAAGGAACATCGAATGTTAGTGCCGTAGTATATTGACTTATTGTTAAAGTGACTGTGGCATTAACATTATTATAATTGGCACTTCCCGCATAACCTGCTTTTATCTGATAATCCCCAGCTGTATCAAATGCTTTGGAAATCACAGCTTTACCTGCCCCATCGGTTATTGTGGTGGTGTTAATCTTTTTCCATTCGTCATCCTCATAAAGATAGCAATCAATATTTTCTCCAGAAATAGGGTTTCCATTCTCATCTTCGAGTGTTGTAGATATTAAGGCAATTTCTTTCGTTTTTACAGATGGGGCATCAATGGTCAAAGTTGTGTCAAGTGGATTTACGATGAGGTTACTTCTTGCATCGCTTGAGCCATAATCACTGCTTCCTGCATAAGAGACTTTTACGTCATAAGTTCCCGCATCCAAATTGGCTGTATAAGTTTTCACAGCATTCCCAGAAGAATCTGTCGTGGCTGTACCTAATGACAACTCCTCAATGGAGAAACTGATTTCTTCATCTGCTAGGGCAACAGTATTTCCATCCGTCAATTTTGCTGTAATAGTTGTAGAAGCACCAATCTTAAGACTGGATGGCAACACAGACAGGGCAATGTTTGTGCCTAGTTTGGAAACATCTACCGAAGCCGTTTTTGTTTCAGTATGAGAAACATTCCGAAAATCACTGTAGCTAATTTCAAATGATACTGTATGAGTCCCTAATGTGGCAGTAATGGGGGCAGTTACAGAGAAGCTTGTGGATTTTGTTCCTCCACTTGCTATATCCTCTAGGGTTTGTGACTGTGGAGTTATTTCTAAACCAGCAGAATCTGTAATAGCTATTTCTGCACTATACATGTCATCATTACCGCCATTTTTGAAACTAATTGATAACGTGGATGCAGTGGTCTTTCCCTTCTCCACAGTTAGAGATAGTGGTGCCAATTCTTCCACAAATAGCTTAACAATTTTCTCGCTAAAATAAATGGTGTCTTGCAGATATGGGGTTCCTTCGTAATCCCAGAATAGTTCAATCTTAGCATTCTTTGTAGCCGGTCCACTTCCAAGAGACATCGTGTAAGTTCGTGTTGTGCTTGAGCCTTTGTCTAGTTGCCAAGTGCCAGCTTCTTGATACTCATCCCACCAAAGGCTATCATCGAGATAAAATTTAAAAAAGAACCATGCTCTACCAAAAATGTCGACTTCGCAATTTGCGTTATACACTGTAAAATTCCACTTGTCTTGAGTCCACTGATAAATCTTCAGGCTGTACTCAACTCCAGTAAAATAGGCATCACCTGCACCTTGGGCATTAACCGATGGTATTAAACTTGAATTGTCTACTAGATCAATAGCGATAGTTGCAACTACGATAGTTAATACGGTAACGTAACTATTGTTTCTCATAATTTTCCTCACCTTTCATGAAACATGATGTCCCAATCTAGACTATTAAAAACTTATGGAATAAGCTTCTAGAAGCTTAAACCCTTCAAAAATAGCCACTACGTTTTCATGTGCGTAGTTCTATTCAGTTCTTTTGGTTCTGCCTTTAACTTTTCCGCATTTCTCACATTTTAAAAGTTCATAACAACTATTCATGGAACAGGTGGAAGACTTGAGTGCAGAAAAAAGAAAATCTTCCTTAACTACATTTTTCTTCTGGATAGCTGGAGCTGTAACTCTTGTTCTAACAGGCTGAGGCATTTTTACTTAAAGGTTTAACCTTTCGTTGTAGTTCATATTCCACGTTCATAACATTTTCATAGTTACTTTTCATGAGATAATATTGAGTGTAAGAAGAGACCATGATAGATAAGAAAGCCAATAGGTCTAAGGCTCTTCTTCCGCTCAACTGAGAAAAAAGTGAAGTGAGGATATGAAAGAGGAATACTGTAAGAAGTGTGATAAGAAACTATCAAGATGGAATAGTCCTTCTCGTTCGACTATACCATACTGTAACAACTGTCTCGCAAAGCTAACCAAGCATTGCAAGCAATGTGGCAAGAAAAGAAGTTTCTTTAACAATGTGTTAGCAATAGCTCAACATGACTTTCTATGTAATGACTGTTGGAAAAAGAAAGAATCAGAAAAACTTAGGAAATTAGAAGAAGAAGAAGCTAAGAAGAAGAAATGTTCAAAGTGTGCGTACAGTAGAAGAGATACTGAAACAATGGATATGGGCACTGAAGGTGTTATGGATATACTAATAGGGGCTCCTCATGTACCCAAATATGTAACATTCGAATCATGGATTTGTACTAAGTTTAAACTGGATGTAACAAAAAGACTAGAGTTAGCGGAGAAATGCACAAGTTACATAACTCAACAAGACTATGAAGAGAAGTGTCTACGAGGAGAGCTAGACGTAACTACAACTACTTGTAGATTCTGCAATACTGAATATGATCAAACTAAAGCTATATGTCCCCATTGTGGTGCTCCTAGGAAGCAAGAGGTGAGGGAGCTTGCAAGATAAATATCCATTAGATGCAGTAAATAGCTAAAAATGATGTTTCTTCCAAAATTTTATTAGTTCTTTTATTTATGGTTAAGAAAGAAGTCTTTGAATGGATTATCAACAAACAGAAAAAGGTGATGTAACAGTCTTTCAATGTGGAGAAAGATTCTGCAAAGTTATACATCGCGCGCGTATGTTGGTTGATTTAAGTTTTCAAACATTTTCAAGGAAAACCTGTTTTTAGCATACTTTTTCGCTATATGATTCAGATGTGCCGTGTCAATCGCGAGAATTGAGTTCCCAAAACATTTTTTCTATTGGGTCCCAAAACTACACTCAACAGCCACGCGCACATAAACAAAAACAGCGACTTACCTTTTCCTTCCTAAACTACGAGTCTTTATGTAACGCTCCAACTCAGCTATTGACTCAAACGCCCCACTACCAGCCATATTATAAAGTCGACGATAAACACTCTCTGTAATAACACGACTTGCCTTCAACTCACGCAATTTCCTCCGCAAAGCCCGAATCTTAACCATCCAAGCCTCCTTCTTAGGAACCCTCGCCCGAGCAGACCCACTCCTTCGCCCAGACCCCTTCCTCAACCCTTTCTTCCTCTTCTCATGCAAAACCCGCGCTCGAACACGACTCACACCAACCTTAGGACGACATTGAATAGCACCCTCATGAATCAACTTCCGAATCTCCACACGAGTAATCGCCGCCTCAACATCAAATATCCGCTCAGGATCAATCCAAACCCGACCCTTCCCAACCTTCAAAAGCTCAGCAGCTAAACGACGCTGACTCTTAAGACTCACTTCTCCTCCTCCCCTTCCTCAACGTATTCAATCTCCTCCCCTTCTTCCTCCACAAGCTCCTCCTCCACCGCTTCTTCACCTCTCCCAGGATTAAGAACATAAACACCCCTCTCTCCAGCTCTAGCCAATATCTCAACCCTCTTCCTCCCTCCCACCGTATGAGCAATTCTAATAGCCTCCGTCTCAACGTCAACCTTACCAACATCATCTACAGCTCGAACCAAAACCTCAACATAACCCGAAGGATGAAGCCCCCTCGCTACCCTAGGACCCCGATAACCAACACCTACGGATCTGGGCCAACCCTTCACCTTCCTACGTACCTTGTTGTCCAAGCCACGCGGCTTTCTCCAACTTTCATCCACCCGCTTATAACGCCAACTCTCATGCCGCTTAAAATCAGGCTTCTTACTCTTAACACGCTTTCGCAAAGCTAAAGCTCGCTCTCTAGCAGACTTTCCCGGTTCCTCTCCCTTCTTCACCCTTCCATCCCTTCATGCTGCTCATAAACATAGATGCCATCGAGAAACACCCGAGGGTCTTTACGTTTAACCTTTGTTGCCCTTTCAATATTTGCAGCTGTTTGACTCACATCCTCAAGACTGATTCCCTGAACAATCACATCGTCACCCTTCACCACAACCTTGACTTCACCCATTATCCTAGTCACACGTAAACTTCGCTCCCCAACATAATTTCCTATAGTCACCGTTTTCTCTTTAACCTTAACAGATATTGGAAAGTGAGAAAACACGATTTTCAGCTTGTAAGTGAAGCCTTTAGTTACACCTGTTATCATGTTTTCAATGTGAGAAGAAACGGTTCCTACCAGAGATGCTTCCTTTTTGCGAGGCCAGCCCACCTGAACCTTAACCACATTTCCCTCTTTCGAAATAAATAATGGGGCATGAGAAAAATCTCGTGTCACCGTCCCTTTCTCGCCAGTAACCGTAACAATTCTTCCCTCCACTTTAACCTCCACACCCTCCGGAATTTCAACTGACTTCACCGTCTCTACGGTACGCATCTCCAACCACCCTCCTAATAAACGAACGCTAAGAGCCGCCCACCGATCTTTTTCTTTTTAGCCTCCTGATGAGACAACACCCCTTGCGAAGTGGAGACTACAAGGGAACCAATATTCCTAGACGGGAGAAAACGCTTCTCCCACATCTCAAACTCGTTAGAGCTGATGGGAAAGCGCGGTCTCACGGCGCCACACTTGTTCACTCTCCCTAGAAGTTGCACCTTGAACTTCCCTGAACGTCCATCATCCACGAATTCAAACTCACCAATGTAGCCGCTCAGCTGCAACACCCTCAAAACCCTTCCCAGAAGCTTGGAAGCTGGACTAATTACACATTCTGACTTGTTTCGCATTTCGTTGTTTATAATGGTGGTCAACCCATTTGCCAAAGTGTCTGTCATCGCTAAACACTCAACCTCCTATTCATATTTTTCAAAGCCCAGGTCCTTAGCAATTTCCCTGAAACATTGACGGCACAGGTTCAACTCATATCGGCGAATAATCGAACCATAGGAACCACATCGCCTACACGGTCGACTACCCTTGCCATACTTTCGCTCTTTTCTGGGCTTCTGTTTCACCAATTAATTCACCGCTCTGTAATTTCCACCCCAAACTCGCCCTTGATGAACAAGGTTGCCTCATCACGCGTTAACAGATGATCTAACCCAACTTTAGACTTAGCACGATGTCGCCGCTTAACGCGGTATCCCGGTCTACCGAGAGTGACCGCAACATCCATGCCGTGTATACCAAGCTCTGGCACGTATTTAGTGCCAGGTATTTCAATATGCTCCTTGATGCCAAAGGAAAAGTTGCCATAAGGATCAAAACTAGCCTTTGAAAGCTTGTTGTCAACGGCTTGAAAAACCTTCTTCAGAAAAACTCTCGCCTTTTCACCTCGAAGAGTGACGAGACAAGCAATGGGCTCTCCCTTCCTGATGCCAAAATCCCGGATAGTTTGTTTGGCGTTTCGCTTACAAGGCATCTGTCCCGTTAATTGTTCTAGGATCTTTGCCGCCCTTTCAAGGGGCTCTCCAGACTGTCCCACAGACATGTTCACCGTTACCTTTTCAATTCTAGGTTTAAGCATAGGATTTCTCTGCCACGTCTCGCGTGTTTCCTCCTCAGACAAATCATGAAACCTCCGGCATAGATATAGAAGACTCAGTATCACCGATGACGAAGATAAAATCTAAGATCGTTTGAAAACGTTTCCCCTTGATATCTTCAATGGTGACGAGTTGTTTTCTACGCTTTTGGTCCGGTCTTTCTTCGATAGCAACAATCTTACCGTGTATACCCGCGTTCTTACCTCCAATAATTAGCGCTGAAGCGCCTTCAGCTAACTTCGTGTATCCAATAATTTCTTGATCAGGGACACTCATCTTTAAGGTATCCATTGAATGATAAACGTCTTCCTCAGGTTTTTTAGGGTCCTCCACCCGAATCAACACGTTTCTTCCGTCATGAAAATTGAGTTGTATATGTCCTCCATCGAAGACCGTTTTGCTTTCAATTCGACAGAGTTTGAATCCTGCCTCCTCCTTTTCAATTGGATGGAGAATTAATCCCTTTTCAGAGGGCACAATTCGATATGTCTTCCCCACATCTCCTATAGAGATGACATCCATCAAGCCTGCTGGAAACAGTTCATCCCTCTGAACTTTTCCATCCACCATTATCTTTTCTTGAGAAATTATTGTCTTGGCTTCCCTCCGTGTCTTGGCGAAACCAAGCACATCACGGACGACAAGCACAAGTGGTATACACTTGGAGGTGGGATGAGGTCCCGGCTTGGGTTTAACCGTCCAAACAAACTCTTTTCTGTGAATGGGCCAGAATTTTGGCGCCGGTTTCCGCTTTAAATGCTTCTTTTCACCTTTTTTCCCCAAACTTACGCTCCTCCAGATTCCGAGGCTGTTTTTCGTGCTTTCTTCCTTTTTGTTCGTTTCTTTTTAGGAGGTTTCGGTTCTGTTTCTTCCACAATCTTTTCTTCGGCTAATTCAGCTTTCGCAGTGGCGCTGCCTTTCCGCTTCAAAATTTCCCTGCGCCATTTGTCATCGAGATTGAGACGAGTAATTGTAACCTTAGATGGATGAATTGGAATGAGCGCGGTGCTTCCATCAATCTTATCCCGGGTTACTCCTTCAACAAAGATTCTGTACTCTCTCAAGTCAACTCTAGAAACTTTCCCTTCAATCTCCTTGTGGTCTCCCCTCATAACCTGAACGGTATCACCTGCTCTCACCGGAACCGAATTGGTATTGTGAGACGACTTTAACTCGAGTGAAAGCGGTGCGGAAAATAGTTTATATCGCTTGTGCAGCGGAGCCTGATACAGTTTTTTTCGCTGTATTCTGGGTTTGGTTGTTTTCATGTTTTTCGTCTCCTACACGATGATGCTTGAGGCGCTTGCTATTCTAGGCCATCGTTCAGCCGCCTCCTTTGCCACGGGTCCTCGAATCTCTGAGCCACGCATTTCACCTTCTGGCGTAATTATGACGGCTGCATTGTCCTCGAATTGAATCCATGTTCCGTCGACGCGTCGATAAGGCTTTCTCTGTCGAACCACGACTGCCTGGAAAATTTTTTTTCTCATGTCAGGTGTTCCCTTTCTCACTGAAACAACGATCATTTCTCCTATAGTTGCTGATGGAGCGCGTCTCAGCCGCCCCTTGTATCCCATAACCTGAATGACCCTTAACGCTCTAGCCCCTGTGTTGTCTGTGCATTTGACGATGGAACCAACGGGTAGGCCCCTTGAAGTCTTGGCCCCTTTCCCTAGCACTCCTCTGGCCATTAGGGCACGCGTTTTAGCTCTTGCCGCCACCTCGTTTTTCCTCCAGTTTTTCCACCACTGAGAAGGCGACGGTTTTGCTTATGGGACGGCACTCCGCTATCTTCACCCAGTTGCCTTCTTTGGCGTTTATACAGGGTGGGTTGTGGACGGGTATGTGACTGTGCCTTCGCTCGTAGCGTCTAAACTTTGGCATGTAATTCATATAATCGCGCCGTACAACAGCGGTTTTTTCCATCTTGGCGCTGATAACTACTCCTTCCAACACGCGTCCTCTGATGGAGAGTGTCCCATGGAAGGGACAGTTTTGATCATCACAGGTTTTCTTGGGTTTTTTTAGAGAAAAAGCGCTCATTTACCATCGTCTCCTAAGTTTCTTTTTAATTCGGTCTTCAGGTCGTCCGACAATGGTTTTTCCGTTGATCTCCACGACTGTTCCGTTAGGTGTGGTGAAGTGAAAGACAGCTGTATTCTTCACAATTTTTTTGTTCTTGTTTCTGTGTGCTATTACGATGGTGTTACGGGTTTCGTTGATTACTTGCCCCTCAATGCCCACATAGTTGGGATGCGAGCTCTGAACAACCTTGGCGTTTAGTCCGATGAACTCATGTTGGAGGATGGATGGTGTAGGCTTCACTTTGTCTCCTCCATTGAACGATTATTTTCGTTTTCGATAGTGAGAATACGGGCAATAACCTTGCGAAGTTCTCGCACTCGAGCGGGATTCTCTATAGCTCCCCCAGCTTTAACCATTGTTTTTAGTCTCAAGAGTTCAGTTCGCAGTTCCATAAGTTTTTTTCTTCGGTCTCCAGAAGACATTGTTCGAATATCTTTTGTTCTCAGGATTGGCATGTTATTTCTTAGTCTCCTTGGTCTCCTCGGTTTCTTCGGTTTTTGTTTCGGTTGTCTCTGTTGTTTCAGTTACTTCTGTGGTTTCAGCAGCTTCACTCGTTTCACTCGCTTCAGTAGGTTCCGTAGTTTTACTAGTTTCAACGGTTTCAGTAGTTTCAATTGTTTCAGTTACTTCTGTGGTTTCAGCAGTTTCTGCAGGTTCACTAGTTTCAACAGGTTCTGCTTCTTCTTTCACAACTTTTTCAATTATCTTAACTTGATCAGGAAATGTTGCGTTAGGAGGCATTATGCGCACTTTTACTCCAAGTACACCTGGTTTCATCTGAACGTGTAACTCAGATCTTTTTGAGTATTTCCTTACAGGGTCTCCGCTTTTTGGTAGATATCCTGCGCGAAACTTTTCATATCTAGCTCGATCGGTTCGCAGCTTTCCGCTGATAATGATTTCGGCGCCTAGTGCCCCGGCTTCCATAACTCGGTTTAACGCCCAAAAACCAGCTCTTCGGTAGTGAACACCTCGCTTCAAGGCTGAGGCTACACGCGCCGCTATAACGTGCGCATTAAGTTCTGGAATTTCAATTTCAGCCACGGAAATCTGCGGGTTTGGCAGCTGGAACTTTTCTCCCAAGTCCTCTGCTAGCTGCCTTATGGTTTCTCCGCCTCGTCCGATGACCATGCCTGGACGCATGGTATAGACTACTATGTGGGTGCCAAGTGGGGTTTTTGTGATGTCTACGCCGCCGTATCCTGCTCTTTCAAACTCGTTTCGTAGGAACTCGTTAATTTTGGCTTTTTTCACAGAGTCTTCTATGAAGTGTTTGACCACTGACATTACGTTTCCTCCGTTTGTTCCAGAACAAGTTCTACGTGGCAGAGGTTTTCAAAGCGGGGTGATGCTCTGCCGAAGGCTCTTTGGATGTACCTTTTAATTTTCATGCCCGGGTATGCAGATGCGTGGATTATTCGAAGTCTTTCTATGTCGAGGCCTTTGTATTCAGCGTTCGCCTCAGCGCCTTCCAGCACCTCTAAAATTTTTTGTGCTGCTTTGACTGGGTATCTGCCAGCGCAGGCTTTTTGCAGTCCGTGCCGATGTCCCACCTTCTTTTTGTGTCTGCGGAAGGGAACTGGCTTCTTCTTTAAAATGACCTGGCGAAGAAAGTTTCTTGCTTGGTCGAGTTTCATTCCTTTTATGGTGTTACAAACTTCTCTGGCTGTTTTATGGGACACTCTTAACTCGCGTCCGCTGGCTTTCGCGGTTTTCTCAGGATCTAGGTCCAGCACCGAGTATCCCC
>CP070759.1:185260-194610 GCA_020348945.1 Candidatus Bathyarchaeota archaeon | reverse complement strand
TCTCAGGGTTTCCAACAGGGTAATATCCCCTACGCGGGTCCGCAGCCGATCCAGAGCATTCAATATTAAACGGAACTCCAGGCGCTATCATCTGCGACAACACTAGGCTGCTCATGACTTCAGCGTTCCAAACCACCAATGATCCTGCCAAAGTTTCGGGAGCTGTGGTTATAGCAGTGGCCATGCTTCCACAGGAAGTCGGTAGCCCTTCTTTGGCAGCTATGATTTGGGAGTCGAGAATTTCATTTGCATGCACCAAGGGGCTAGTAGCCCATCCGCCACTAATGACTAGAGGTGTCTTTCTCAGTTCTTCCATTCCTCCCAATAGCGCAGCACCGATTCTCATTGCGTACCTCATTTGATCCCCATTTTCTCCAAACAAAGTGACAGGTTTGGTAGCACTTTTGTTCACTAAGACTTCCATTGAATGAATCATTTGTACGTTCGGATGCAAATCCGTTGGCATACTCCCCACCCACGCTTCGTTAACATTCTCGAGCGCATCACCGATAATCACTATCTTTTCAATATCCTTTAGCGTAGATGGACGTTGAGTTCCATCGCGATCCGTGAAATACGTACCATCACCAAAAGTCTCGATGTAGAAATCGTCTTTTGCCATTGGAATTCTCTTACCGTTCCGATTAATCCTAGCTAATTCGTTTGGAGCCTTCTTTCTGAATTCGTCGAACACGGATTCCGGTATCTTCGCTATCTTCGTTTTCCGATCCACTAAGGCACCGTTCTTTTCAAGGATGTTCAAGGCCTCATCGTGAAGGAACTTGATACCTGTCTTCTCCAGCACTTTAACTGTGGCACGGTGAATTTTATCCATGTCTTCCTTGGAAAGAAGCTTCAGCAGACTTCTCAAATTCTTTTTTCACCTCCATTGAATTATTTACTGTCTTTCAACAAGATTTTTATTACTTTTCACCTATATGTTATAATGTTTTTGCCTATGAAAAAAAGCGCATGCACAAACGCACATGTGCGCGCGCGTGTAGAGCATGCATGCGTACGTTTGTGTTGAGTTTGGCATATACAAGATATCGGCATAACCCATAAATATTTGATTCCTTTCAGTTTTTGGTGGGATGGAAACATGAAAATCAAGCATGTTCTTATGGTTTTCCTTCTCTTGAGTGCGATTGTGACTACCGTCGGTTTTGTGTCTGCTCTTGTCGACGCTCCACCTGTCGATGCACCGCCATTAGAAGCACCACCTATCGAAACACCACCAGTAGACGCCCCACCAATTGACAAACCACCTTTTGAAACACCGCCCATCGAAACGCCACCAGTTGAAGCACCGCCAGAAGATAAACCACCAGTTGAGGCACCGCCCGTCGACACACCACCCATTGATACACCACCAGTTGAGACACCACCTATCGAAACGCCACCAGTAGAAGTACCGCCAGTAGAAACACCGCCCATCGAAACGCCACCAGTTGAAGCACCGCCAGAAGATAAACCACCAGTTGAGGCACCGCCCGTCGACACACCACCCGTCGAGACGCCACCAGTTGAAACACCACCTGTAGAAGCACCACCATCCGAAGTACCACCTGTGAAAACACCACCTTTTGACACGCCACCAGTTGAAGCACCGCCCGTCGACACACCACCTGTTGCCTAGGTTCGTGCCTTTCATTTTTCCTTTTTTTGGGGTCTTCTCGTAGTTAGAAAATGTGCGCGCGTAGCCATTTATACGTGTGTGCATCACATTTGCTCTACCAACACTGGGTGAACATCTATAGGACTTGCACTTGAATACATCAGGATATGTGCCGCGAAAAGAGGGTAAAAAACAAGAATTTAAACGTAGGTTTGAGTCCGATCAGTGGCGCCACTCTTCATTTTGGTTTTCTGAAGTTTTTCCCTGCATACTTCGCGGTGCTCCCCAACTCTTCTTCTATTCTAAGCAGCTGATTGTATTGAGCAGTTCTCTCACTCCTACAAGGTGCACCGGTCTTTATTTGCCCAGCATTTAATCCAACGGTTACATCTGCCAGCCACGTGTCCTCCGTCTGCCCAGACCTTTCAGACACCTGAACGCCGTAGTTGTTTCTAAAAGCGAGTTGAGCCGCGTCTAAGGCTTCGCTTAATGTTCCAATTTGATTAACCTTTAACAGAAGAGCGTTCGCAGCTCCTATTTTGATTCCCTCGTTCAATCGCTTGACATTTGTAACAAAGAGGTCATCGCCAACTATTTGAATGCCAAGCGTCCTCGTCAGCTCAGCGAATCCCTTGAAATCTTCTTCTTCTAATGGATCTTCGATTGATTGAACGGGATACGTTGAAACCAAATCCTCATAAAAGTCCATAAAGTGTTCTCGGGTAATCTCTTTCCCCATTAGTACATACCTTTTTTTCTCTTGGTTATAGAGGTGGCTGGCGGCAACATCCAGTCCAAGTACAAATTCGTCTTCGTATCCGAGTTCCTCTATAGCCTTTAACTCTGCATCAAAGGCTTCTCTAGGATCTTTCATACCTGAAGGCGTATATCCTCCCTCGTCTGCAACGTTTAACGAGTGTCTACCCCATCTGTCCGCTAACATTTTTCCAAGTTCATAGTAAACCTCTGTGCCGATCCTTAGAGCTTCTGAGAAAGTCTTGGCGCCCACAGGCATCACAATGTGCTCCTGAAAATCAAGTTCGGTTGCAGCTAGTTTTCCTCCGTTTATGAGGTTTAGAAAGGGAACTGGTAGAATGTGGACATGAGGTCCGCCAATACTTTGGTAGAGGGGAATGCTTGAGGCTTTGGCAGCAGCCTTTGCGACGGCAAGGGAGACGCCAACGATCGAGTTAGCTCCCAGCTTTGATTTGTTTTCGGTTCCATCAAGCTCTATCATCAACTCGTCGATTTCTCTTTGTTTCGTCGCGTCTCTTCCTGTTAATGCAGGAGCTATGATCTTGTTGACATTTTGAACCGCCTTAAGAACGCCTTTCCCGCGGTATCTGTCTTCGCCATCCCTGAGTTCGAGGGCTTCATGTTTTCCTGTAGATCGTCCACTTGGAACGTCCGCTCTTCCTAGAAAATCTCCTTTAGTCCACACTTCGACTTCGACTGTTGGTTCTCCTCTGCAATCAAGAATTTCTCTAGCCTTAACTTCTTTTATCTCAAACCGTTCCAATTCTAATTACTCCTCATGGTTAATCTCGTCTAAAATCACTATTACATTAAGGTCCATTACGTTTGTTCCAGTTGGTCCCGTGATGACAGCGTCTCCAAGTTCCTTTAATACGTGAGAAGAGTTGTGTCTAACCAAGTTTTCATATACGCTTATGCCTTTTTCCTTCGCCCTCTCCATTGTATAACCGTCAGCGATTCCTCCCGCTATGTCTGTGGGCCCGTCTGTACCGTCAGTGTCTATCGAAACGACCACTATGTTCTTGCTTCCAGCAATCTTCAAGGCGAAGCCTAAAGCAAATTCTTGACTCGGACCTCCCTCACCAGATTGTCCTGTGATGGTTACGGTTGTTTCTCCACCCAATATGAGAACGCAAGGAGGTTTAAGGGGTCTACCTCTTTCCTCTATTTCCTTCGCGATGCCCGCTAAAACAATACCCGCTTCTCTGCTTTCCCCTTCTAATACGGTGGACAAGATCATGGAGTTAAATCCAGTTTCCTCGGCTCTTTTCTTCGCAGCTTCACACGCAACTTCATTATTTGTTAATATTACATTATGAACCTTTAGACTTTCAAACTCCTTGGGCTTTGGCGTCTCTAAAGTTACATCAGTTAAACCTCTTTCAAGATGGTTTCTCACTGAAATGGGAATTTTTTCCCACAGATCATATTTTTTAAGAGAACGTACAGCATCTTTAAAGGTGGTTATGTCTGGAACAGTTGGGCCCCAAGGTAGACCAGGCACTTCGTCCATGACTATGAGGTTTATTATTTCAGCGGGATGAATGTACATAGCAAGTCTGCCACCTTTTATAGCAGAAATATTTTTTCTAACAGCGTTTATTTCATCTATGGTAGCTCCACATTTTAGAAGGAGATCCGTTACTCTTTTTTTGTCTTCTAA
The DNA here is from genome assembly GCA_020348945.1 of Candidatus Bathyarchaeota archaeon. GTDB lineage: Archaea > Thermoproteota > Bathyarchaeia > Bathyarchaeales > Bathyarchaeaceae. The sequence continues at coordinate 190,573 of CP070759.1, read as the reverse complement.
GCTTATTCCTTCGGCGGGTAGAGGCGTTAGAGCAGAGGCGCCGCCCGTTATGCAAGCGAACACAAGGTCTTCTTCCTTTGCTTCTTTAGCTATCTCAACAATCTCTTTTGCTCCCTCTAAACCAGTTTCATCAGGTATCGGATGTCCAGTCTCTCTAACCTTTATGTGTTTCAACCTACGTTTTTCGCCTCTTTTCACGTTGATAGTTCCTCTCTTGATTCGATCTCTCAGAATCTCGTCTAACGCTTGCGCTATGGGAAACGTTGCTTTTCCCGCGCCTACCACGTATATGTTTCCTACTTTTGAGAGGTCGTAGCTCAGATCGCAGACAATCAATTTTCTACCATTTTCAATGTAAACTAGCTTCTTCGTAACTTCATAGGGGTTCACTGCCTTCAAGGCATGTTCAATGATATCTAGGACGATTTCTCTCCCCCTCTTGCTACGGCGAGAAAGTAGCTCCTTTTTGTTCTCTATTCTCATAAGAACTCACATCATCTTTTCTAAAGGAAGATAATAGCGTGCTAATTCATTTCCTTTGCCATTCTTGACATATCCTGCAATAAAAGCTTGCAGCAGAATTGACTCGGCTACGCGCGTATTAGAAATCTAACGTTTCAATTGTTGAAGTGTTTGTTTTTTGTTAGGTTTTTAGAGACGTGTGTGTTGAGAAAGTTTGAAAGTGAAGTTTATATTCTAGTTTTTTCTTTTTACATGCGATTTTAAATCCTGTTAGGTGATGTTTATGGCATCTATTAAAGAACTGCCGACGCGGCCAGCAACCAGATTTGAAAGGGTTGGCGCCCACACCCACATTAAAGGTTTAGGATTAGATGAAAACTTGAAGGCGATTAGAATAAAGGATGGGATGGTTGGTCAGGAAAGAGCTAGAGAAGCCGCGGGTCTTGTTATCCAGATGATAAAAGAGGGAAAGTTAAGCGGTAAAACCGTGATTCTTGCGGGTCCCCCTGGATCAGGAAAGACAGCTATTGCTGTGGCAATATCGAAAGAATTAGGTGAGAATGTGCCGTTCATCCAGATGAGTGGAAGTGAAATATACAGTAGCGAACGCAAGAAAACAGAGATTCTCGTTGAAGCTATTAGAAAATGCATTGGAGTGGAAATTCATGAGATGCGTAAAGTCTACGAAGGAGAACTTACCAGCATGGACGTAAGAACTGCTCCGCATCCCTATAATCCTTATCAAAAGGTTCCTGAAAGCATTAGGCTAACATTGAAAGCAGAGGATGAGGAGAAATCTATTGAAGCAGGGTCCACTATAGCCCAACAGGTTCTTCAGCAGAACATATCAGAAGGATATGTAATACAGATTGACGCTGAAACGGGAAGAATAGTTAATCTTGGCATAAGCATGGAAAGCGCAAAAGGAAAAACCTATGACATAGATACGAGGAAGAAAATTCCTCGCCCTAAAGGAAAGGTGCTTAAAGAAAAGGAGTTCGTTTATACTTTAACCTTAGCAAACATGGACGAAATTAATGCTCGCCAAAGACTGGGGGGAGGAATTGTCTCCCTGTTCATGGGAAGCACTGCAACGAAAGAGATAGACACTGAAGTCCGCACAGCCGTGGATGAAGCAGTTAAGAAGATGGTGGACGAAGAAAAAGCTTTCATTCATCCAGGCGTTTTATTTATTGACGATTCTCACCTTCTAGATTTGGAAGCCTTCAGTTTTCTAGGCAGAGCTATCGAAAGCGAGCTTGTGCCCATCATTATTTTAGCCACGAATCGAGGGGTCACCACTATCCGAGGGACCGACGTCAAAAGTCCCATGGGTTTCCCTCTTGACCTTGTTGACCGCTCAGTAATCATAGGAACCGAAGACTACATTGCTGACAGCATTCGCGAAATTCTAAAAATGCGATCCAAAGAGGAGAAAATAAACCTTAAAAAAAATGCGTTAGAAAAGATCACGGAAGTTGGAGCTAAAACATCTCTGCGATACTCGGTTCAACTGTTGAGCTTGGCTGCTCAAAACGCTAAAAGCGCTAAACGCAAAGATATTTCGATTAAAGATGTGGAACGGGTCAGCAAACTCTTCATGGATGTTTCTGAAGCCACACGGCACCTTAAAAAATACGAAGACAAAATGATGTCTCACTAATATATGTGGACACATGTGATCTTAAAAAGGGAATTAAGCTAAGCCATTTCCACTTTTTCGGCTATTTTTATGCCTTTTTCAGCTAGTTTAGCCATGAATATCTCTCTTGCCTCTGCCTCGAAACATTCGGGAAGGAAAACTCCTTTAGCCTTTATGTTTCCCATGCAAACCATTTCAGTGAAAATTGCGCCTGAAATGCCAGTTACGTAGGATTCATGGGTTGAGCCAGGTAGCTTTTTTTGGACTTCACGGAGGCTTGGGAAAAGCACGGAAAAGACGTAGTTTACTTTTTTGCCCGCTTTTTCTCCTTCAACCTGTACCACATAACACTGCAGTGCGTCAATCAATGTGCCGGCTTTAATTTTGTTTTTCACCTCTTCAAATGACAAGGTGGGTGGAATTAACTTGAAGAAAAGGTCTCGAGGAGTCACTTTAACGCCTTTAACATCTACTGGTTCCTCATTTAAAAGTCCAAGCTGAACTACAAATTTTATTATTGGAATGTCCGGGGTGCCCATTTTAAAGTCCACATACTTTAAGCCTTTTTTAATGAAGCGTGGTAGCGTTGATGGCTCTTCATGTACATGTGAGACAACGGTTTGCGGACCAATAGGGTCAGGAAAAGTGTAGGTCTCCTCTCCGCTGAAAATGGGAACCCTTTTGAATTCTCCATTTTCGTACACTACTGGTTTAGTTGCCATATCTTCCCACATTACTTTAGGAGACCATGTTGACACAATTTCCTTGCTTTCCACACTGTCAAAGATTTTTATGCGTATTGTGTCCACGCGGTCAAGTTTGTCAGCAGCGTGAGCTGCAAGTACGTTTGTGATTCCAGGAGATGATCCAGCGTTTAATAGGGCGGTTAATCCGGCTTCTTTCCATTTTTCATCGGGTTCCAGTTGCTTCAAGAATGAAGAGTAATCATACATAGCGAGGTCCACGTAGTTTGTTTTCGCCCTAAAAGCTGCATCAAAAATTGTTATGTTGAATCTAGGTAGAGTTGCGTTAACTATCATGTTCACATCTTTTGCAATTCTCACTATGTCGTCGGATTTGCTTGCGTCAACACGATGCGCTGACACTTTCTCGTTTTTCAACCAGTTTCTGAGCTGTTCAGCTCTTTGCAGATTTATGTCAGCAACCTTTACTTCTTCAACTTCTGGATTTTTTGCTAGTTCTGAAGTAATCACACTTCCAATAGCACCAGTTCCTATCACAAGAATTTTCATAGTTTTTTCCCAACCGTGATGGTGTTCTTGCTTTTGCATCTCTAATAAACTTTGCTTCAGAAGGTTCTGTTAATTCTTTCTGGCTTTTAGGCTAAACTGTTAGATTATTGGGGCAGAGCGCGGATCGTTGAGGGAGAGAAATGGCGTTTAAGATTTCACGATGTTGTTGTAGGCTACGTTAGAAGCGTGTGCATTTTGTTGCAAAACTTGACGTATTTCCTAGGCTATGTTTCAGTAGTTTTTATGGACATTCTTCAAGAATCTTTCGCTAATTGTACAGTGCAGTCAAAACCGTTTGAATACTGTTTATTTCGGCGTTTAATGGTAGCCCGGGAGAGATTCGAACTCTCGTCAGCGGGTCCAGAGCCCGCCATGCTTGGCCACTACACCACCGGGCTTTCTGGGTTACATAGAAAAATCTTTCAACCCCTTAATAAATCTCGCACCCAACCAATATTCCATCATCCTATCAGGCTCAGAAAGCAACGGTGAGACTGAGAGTAGTTTTGGGACCCAATAGAAAAAATGTTTTGGGACCCAATCCCCGCGACTGACACGGCATATTTGAACCATATAGTGAAAAGATATGTTAAAAGCAATATTTTTCTCAGAAAAACAACTTGCGCCATTGGTTTTTTACAAGACTGAAACAGCATTAGAGTTTTATTTACTTCAACATTTTTCCTGTATTGAAGTGGTGGAAGAAGGTAATGAATGGTTTCACGTTGAGAAGATTGTCTTTACTTTTGCCTTTAACCACTCAGAACACTCAGAAAGCTCAGAAACCTCAGATAGAAAAATGGGAAGACCTTAAGGAACAATGAACAAAAATAACAAGAGGTGATAATAGTAAAACCCGAAAAAAGCTGTAGACTAAAAAGAGGAGAAGGGACGCGCTAGACGTAGTATCGTTTGTCTTTTGTCTTCTTTACTTTGCTTAGGAAACCTCCAGCAAAGCAGCTTAACCATTGTTGTTCCTGCAAGTCTAAGCCAGCCTCTTTAACTGTCACGGCTTTTTGTATCGAGGTGGCTCCCACACAAAAGTTAATATGGAGAGATGGTGTAACACAGGGCTAAGCAGTTAGGCGCTTTCCTGAAAGGGTAGAACGATTACAAACGTTTTTTACTTTTTTTCAGAGCAATTCTAGCTGACAAGACAAGAAAAAAATCAAAAGAGGTGAATCTATATGTACCAAAAAACGATGTCCGAAATTAAATGTACTGAATGTGGTAATTCTGCTACTGTGCCCTTCAAGCCAACAGCAGGAAAACCTGTTTACTGCAAAAGTTGTTACTCAAAAATTAGATCTAAACAACGAAACAAGTCCAGTTCAACTAAAAAGCTTGATATGAAAAACGCATGGGCGATATGCAGAGATGACTGGAAAGGACAAAAAGAGAAAAGCCACAACATTTTCTAAGCGTCCTAATTCCTGCGCGCGCTCGAGGGATTTTTTCCCAACACAAGAACAACATTATTTCGACTCTCGAGGGCTAAGGTGATAGACAAAAGAAAGGATGAGGTTCTTTTGAACCCTAGATCTGGCCACAGTTTTTAGCTGATGTAGATGCTTACTGTCCAGTAGTATGTGGCTGGCTGTGCTGATGCTGAAGGTGTCAAGGTTAAAGTGCCATATAGAAATGAATGAATAGTGCTATTTTTTAGGTTTTGAAAAGGTTTTATAATATAACTTTTTACGAAACAACATGCCTTTCAACATAGTCTAATTTGCTTGCGCTAAAAAAAATGCGCGCGTGAAATTTCTTCCACAAGTCATAAAACCTGAAGCGAACTAATTAGGCTACAATCCAACTTATATCCGTTTGATAGATATAACAAAGCGGAGAAAATCATGTCGCTTATTCCAGAATTTGGGTTAGGCTTGTGGAACGCTTGGATTTTCATCCTTCTCGTTTTTATTATTCCCCATTTGTTTCTTAATAAATATTGGAAAG
>CP070759.1:179995-185160 GCA_020348945.1 Candidatus Bathyarchaeota archaeon | reverse complement strand
GCATTTCTATCAAAAAGAATTTCCATTGACGAACAAGGAAGCATATTGGGCGTAGCAGGTTCTGTTGCAAGTATAGCAAATATTCCAGGACCGTTAATCATTGGATTAATTTACGATTTTGCCGGTTCATTTGTTCCCTTCCTAATTAGTGCAGTTATGTTAACCACAGCTTTTCTATTAGGTTGTAGAGTTTACAGTGCCTGCAAGTCCTTCAAATAGACTATAGTTCACACCTGAAAGATTTTGTTTACAGTGTCTTGGAGTTGCAATCTCTACACTTTGTTTCTCAAAATGCTTGGCGAAACATGGAACCCACCAAAATACAAGCCAGTACACAAGCTACCCTTCATTCCCACAGAGGAAGAAGTCAACGAGCTAATCGCTGGATGCAACCGAAAAACTTCTGCTTTCCTCAAACTCCTCAAGGAAACGGGTGTGAGAAGTGGGAGGCCTAGAACCTGGAGTGGACAGACTTCAACTTTGAAAATAGGACGGTGTCCATAACCCCAGAGAAAGGCAGTAACCCAAGAAATTTGGGAATTTCCAGTGAAATGATCGCCATGCTTAAGGCTTTATCGAAGAAATCGCAAAAAGTCTTTCCCGGCTCACTGAGACACTTCAGAAGGAGCTTCCGAAGGCAACGAAAAAGAATTGCCAATAAACTCCAGAACCCACGCATAAACCACATAACCTTCCACACCCTGCGACACTGGAAGGCAACAATGGAATACCACAGAACCAAAGATATCTTACATGTTAAACAGCTCCTGGGGCATAAGAGCATAAACTCCACGCTGCTGTACACCCAGCTCATAAGCTTCAGAGAAGACGAGTTTCACGTTAGAGTTGCCGAGAACGTTAAGGAGGCGTCTGAGCTGGTGAAGACAGGCTTCCAGTACGTCACAGGAGAATATCATGATGGTGGCAAAATATTCAGAAAACGCAAGTAACTGTCTCCGGACCCGTGTGGTGGGGTCGCGGGGATTTGAACCCCGGACCTCGCACGCCCCAGGCGCGGATCTTAGACCAAACTGGACCACGACCCCTACGGGATGGTTCCCGACCCCAAATATGAAGCTTTTCTTTCCTGAAGAGTTTGCTGTCGTCCATGTGCTTTCCAGAAACGTATTCAAAGCTAGCTTCAACTAATACACATGAGCAAAATAATAAGCTACATGATATTAGGAGCTAATGGCTAGATGGCGAACACATTTGGTCAATCAGGTAGAAAGGTTTGATTGATGCGGAACGTTTCGTGGAAGAATTCTCTGAAGAAGAAACAGCCCTTCTAATGCAAGGATTGACTCTTGACCATCTGCCCACTGCAACGGTGAGAAAACTGAAAAAGCTCGACCTGATCAAACGCCTAGATAGCCTTCCTCGCAACCTAGGCATCTTTTTCAGGAAATAATGCCGTATCACGGACACAGAAAAGGGGGTTTTGCGGAGGACATCTCTTTCAGTTTCTAGTTCTTGTTTACAACTCATTCTACCTTTATTGATTCGCCTTTAGACTTCTCTTCTTTTTCTTTCTGGAGTGTAACCTCCAAGACGCCGTTTTTGTAGGAAGACTTTGCTTCCTTCAAGTTCACCTTTGCGGGTAATTCAACTTCTTTGTGGTATTTTCGTTGAGGTGTATCCACTGAGATCGTTAAACTTCTTTCTATTCCACGTAGTTTGATGTCTTTCTTCTCTACTCCTGGTAGTTCCACTATAACTTTGATTTCGCCGTTATTGACGATTACATCAGCTAAAGGTTCTCTCTTCTCTTTGATGTCTATGTACGGTTTTCCCATTCGAGTTTCGGGCTTAACGTTACCAAACTCTCTGACCTTTGGCTTTCCATCTGGACCTATTGTTACACTGTATCCATACACGAAGGGCCCCCACTCACTCACTTTCGTCCCATCTGGCAGGATTCGTTCTCGAACGAGTTCTCTAGGAGCCTTACTAGAGAATTCTTTAAGTTCTCTTTTCATTGTTTCTTCCATTTCTCTGAAAAAATTGTCCATATCCGAGAAGCTGCTTCCAAAAAAAGACCGTCTTCTTTTGAACTTTTTCGACCACCAATCTTCTTCTGACAAAACTTATCACCTCCTCTTTGATTTTGATAATCATACCTGATTTCTCTCAATGTCACTTCGAATGGTCTCTTAGGCATTGGTCGGCGCTTTCCTGGGTTCCAAGGTTCAGAGGGCTCAAATGGATTAGGCGGCTCCAAGGGTTGATTTGGCCCTAAATCTTCAAAGAATTTGTCAAACGACACTATCTCTTATCTCCTATAAGTCTTCAATCTCCTCAAGAGTTTCCATCAGGTGTCTCAAGGCGAGGCTTATCAATATGAACCCTCTCTGCCCAACTTCTGAACAACGATATCTTCCCCTGGCGACCTTTTTCAAAAAACCTCCTTCTCTGAGTTTTCTGGTGTTCTCCCAAACGATTTTAGGATTCAAATTCAAGTCTCGCATGAAATCGGCAAAGTTCATTGTGCCATCTTCCTCCTCCATAAGCCGTTTCATCATTCCTAAGCGGGTTACATGGGATAAGGCATCAAAAATCTTCGAGAATCTCTGAAAATCTGCCTCGAAAGCTCTCAATTCATCTACAAACTGTTCTCTTGGCCAGTCCATAGGAGAAAGCGGAATTTCAAACAAGACTACTCCGTCTCGAACCAGCTGCAGCTTAAGCTTCATGACACCTCGCCTTTTATTACCATACAGTAATTACCTTTTAGTAATATATAAACATTACTTTCTGGTAATAATCACGCCACGAAAGCATCCATTTCACAACACCTATAGGACAACAAAAAAAGAGATTTTGCGGGGGATTTCACCATAAGGGTTAAAATCCAAACTGGACCACGACCCTATACCAGTTAATAATCAACTTTGATATTTTTCCGTCTAAACGTTGTGGAGCCCGCACACACGCAGGACTTTCTCGAAGTTTTCTCGTGTGCGCTGTTGTTTGTAGGTTCTTAAGGCTTTGATCAGCTTTTCTCGGTTGATTTTGCCGAATTTCCTTTTTATTGTTTTTGCGGTTTGGCTTCCTATGAAAAGGTATTGGCAGATGGAGGTTACGTTGGAAACCCTTCGGTGGAAGCTTGCTGTTTCAAAGTCCACTAGCCAAGGGCTATCCTCAGAGTCAACTATAACATGTTTTGGAGCTCTACTTAGCTCTCCATGATCCAAACCCGACTCGTCCAGCCTCCAACATTGCTCTAGAACTTCTTGCAATACCCGTCGAATCCTAGACAGTGTTCCCTTTCCTTTTAGCATTTCAACCCATTGAGGAAGTAAAGTTCCCTCAACAAACTCCATGAGGAGGAAATTTTCAGTGGTGTCCAGTAGACGCGGTCCAACGCCAACAGCGTTCGCCTTCTTCAACATTTCTGCTTCATGCTGCATCCCAGCTCGATTCGCGTCCACCCTCCTAACCTTCAGTGCAAGTTTTCCTCGATCAGTGAGGGCAACGACAACAATGCCAACGCAACCCTTGCCCAAAACCTGAGCATTAAAAACGTTTTTCCCTCCAACGAATTCTACAGCCTTCACGCCTAGCTTCTTCAACTCTCCGATGCGGCGCTTCAACTCTCTCAGATCGTATCTCGGATAGCACATGATTCTGCCATACTGCTCTTCACGCAGCTGGTCTAGAAAGACCAGTTTACTTGGTTGCAAGGAAACGCCTCACTTTATGAGAGTTTCAGGTAAGACAAAAATGTGCTGGCATCCTGATGACCTCAAATATCTTTTCTCATGGTTAGTCAGTTTGTAGAAAATAATTAATTTAAGCATAAGCAACTGTACCAGTTAGCAACAGGAGGAGCCATAAATGGTATATGACGAAGAAAATATCCTACTCATGACACCTGGACCAGTTTCATTCCACCATCGAGTTTACCAAGCTATGTCTAAGGTTGAATTTCACCATCGAACACCCGAACATAGAAAAACTTTCGGAGAATGCGTTTCTATGATGAAGAAAGTTATGCAGACAGAAAATGATGTCTTCATCTTTACAGGCTCTGGAACATCCGCTATGGATGCGGCAATCGCCAACTGTGTCTCTCCAAAGGATAAAGTGTTAAACTTGATTGGTGGCAAGTTCGGCGAGCGCTGGGCAGAGATAACAGAAACGTTTGGAGCCAAATCTATTCGGTTAGAAGTTGAATGGGGAAAAGCAATCAAACCTGAAATGGTTTCCAACGCGATAGACAAAGAACCAGACATAAAATTCGTGACAATGTGCCACAACGAAACATCCACGGCGGTCCTTAATCCAGCTCAAGAAATCGCCAAGATAACAAATGAACGAGACAAGCTGCTCATAGTTGATGGTGTCACGTCAGTTGGCGGTGACTACGTTTACCCAGATAAATGGGGCATCGACATCTTGGTCACAGGCTCTCAAAAATGCTTAGGATGCCCGCCCGGTCTAGGAATGATTATGGTGGGGCCAAAAGCATGGGAAGAAATCGGCAAAAGAGAAAAAATACCATCATATTATGTTAAGCTTCCATCTTACAGGAAGGCTTTTGAAAAAAGTTTAGACACTCCATACACTCCGGCGATACCGCTGGTCTACGGGCTACACGAGTCACTTACCATGATCCTTGAAGAAGGTTATGAGAATAGGGTGAAAAGGCACAGGTTGATGGCTGAGACCGTGAGAAGCGGAATGAAAGCTCTTGGTCTGCAACTCCTAGCTGAAAAGGGATACGAGTCGAACACGATGACTGCCCTGAAATACCCAGATGGCGTTGATGACAACGCATTCCGCAAGGGAATGCAGAAACACGGAATTCTAGTTGCTGGAGCACAAGCTCATCTCAAAGGAAAAATCTTTCGAGTAGCACACATGAACATCATAGCTGAAAGAGAAGTCTTACTCGTACTAGCTATGACGGGACTTGTATTAAGAGAATGCGGATTCAAATGTGAAAGTGGAGCAGGAGTTTCCGCGGCACAAGAAATATTCCTTAAAAATCTTAGGTGAAGATACGAGAGGGCTGTCAGTACCCGGAACTTAAACTCCACTTGGCTAATTTTCGGCTTTTCGCCAATGTGTAGCCAATTGCTAGTCCAGCTACTAGTCCACCGAAATGCGCGAATACGTTAACCCTTGCTCCAGTTGTTAACATCAAAAGATAGAAGGAAAAT
>CP070759.1:165376-179895 GCA_020348945.1 Candidatus Bathyarchaeota archaeon | reverse complement strand
TGAGCAATGTTTCTGTCGAGAAATAACTAACGCTGAAACGTCAATGTCCACATAAAGCTTTATTCTTCTACGGCCATTTCTAAGCTAGAAGTCTAAAATATGCACCACTTAAACTTTCGAGAATATTTGGGATAAAGAATGGAACATCAGCAAAAGATAATGAAAGCCATAAAGTCCGCGATAAACCATCTCGAAAGTTCCATGAAAGCTCTTGTTAACGAAAATGAGAAAGAAGTGGCAGACTCTGTTTGGCGAGCATCTGCTGACCTAGAATATGCAAATTTTCTTTTCTTCATCACACAGGACGAACCTGAAACCCGTTCATGGAAGCTCGACTCGCGTTCGAAGCAAGGGGAAATTGGACCTTTACTTGTGTCCGCTCAAGATTTGCTTAAAGAGGCTGAAAGCAGCTTAGACGTCAACGAACCTCATGATGCCTATAAGAAAACTTGGATGGCACGAGGCTACCTCTTAAAAGTTCAAGGAAAAATGGAAAAGAGACGAAAGGAAAGCGAAAAATCCTAGTTAAACGTACCTCCGTACGTAGTACTCTTGCATGCATAATCTGTCAGGAATAATAATGCGCGCGATTTTATTTTAATTGTATATATTCCTGTTTGGATAGGCTGTCTAAGCTGTCAAATACTTCACCGAGTTCCATCCTGTATTCTGAATGCTTAGTAGAGACATCGTCTTTGACCACCCCTAATATATCAATAGATTCTTGATAATCATTTGAGCAAAATATCGATACCAATCTTCTAGCAGTGTTTATAAAATATCGGTTACTTTGAGAAACTATTTCGTGTACTGCCTTATCCAAATCTCTTACAATAAGGTTTGGTGGGAAATATTTCTCATAGACCGTCAGATAATACCTCGCCCACCGAGATGCATTCAGAAGCCCGTCACGTTTCATGATCCAATCACCAAAACAGTCAACCATAAAAGAGTAGAGATAATTCAGAGAAGAATCCAAAAAATCGTAATCATAAAACCCTGTTCTTCCCTTAAGTCGGCCCTCTTTTCTAAGTTCGAGTTCTATTTTGGTCCCCGCATATGGAAGCATCTTGCAAAACGTGATGGGCGAAGAACCGCCGCCACAAATAGTTTCTAGAAAATCAAGGTTATCGAAAACTGACTGGTGAGTGCTTGACGGATCGAAAAGCATAAAACCATAGTCGTAGTCAATTCCAAGCTGTTTAAGGATATTCACAGCTTCAATACTTGTTTCAGCTTTCATCCGCTTATTCATCAACAGCAATCCATCGTCTGTACCGGATTCTATACCAACATAAACCAGAAACAGACCACAATTCCTCATCAATTCACATGTATCGGCCTCTACCTCGTCAGGTCTGCAATTGATTTTCCATAATATTCTCTCGCTCAATCCTTTTTCAGTTAGTAGCTCACAGAATTTGGTAACCCATTTTTTTCGAGCTACTGGAAAATCATCATCCTGAAACATAAATATTGAACAATCTTTATGCTCTTGTAGTAATTCCATCTCTCTAACTACCATCTCAGGCCGTCTTACGCGTTTTACTGGACCGGCTGGCTTGGAATAAAACTCTCTAATACTACAAAATGAACAATCATATAGACATCCCCGTCCAGCCAAGATTGTGGCATATTTTTTCCCAAGTGCGTATTCTTTTGATGGCTGACGGACAGGCAGAGGAAAATTGTCGAGATCTTTTTCAAGTGGACGTAAAGGGTTCGCAATAATAGAGCTGTTTTCTCTGTAGGCTATTCCATCGATGTATTTCCAATCTTTGCCAGCATAGATAGATTGCACTAGTTCAAGGAAAGTATATTCGCCTTCAAACAATACAACAGAATCAAGTTGAGGAATAATCTGCAAAAGCTCATTGTACCTAAGACTCGGATAATGTCCGCCAGCGCTGAAATGACAATTCATTCCATTGTCTCTGAGATGGTTGATTAAGTCTTTAAAATCTTCAATATGATATTGAAATATAATAGAAAAACCTACTAGAAGTGGGCTGTAAAGATCAAGCCTTTCAAGGATATCCTCTTTGCCTAAACGAAAATCGATGATTTTTATGTCAAAACCAGCTTGCAACAAGACTGAGGCCAAATACCCTATTCCCAGATTGTCTTGCTCTTCAAAGGCGACAAAACAAACTAATTTATTGGACATAGCCACTCCTTTCAAGATCGATCAACGGGCAAAACTAACCAATTGATTAATCGATTAGGTGCCTTTTCTCTCTCGATTGATTTGGCAGGACCTACCGAAATGCCTCAAGGGCTTTGCCCAGGTCCTTCAGCGCCTGCAATTCAACCTCTGCCGTTTGAATGAGATAGCCAATTTTGATCTTGGTGACTTGTTTCAAAAATCCGACATCTGCCTTCCTTAGAAATGCGTTGTCTATGACCCACTCTTTGGGAATGCGACCGATTCCGATTCGTCCAATAGATGCCAAATCGAAAATATCACTTTTACTCTTTGGCAATTCAACTTTTGTGGAGCCCATTCTCAATTCCTCCGATATCTAGAGTATTGGACTATGTATTTAACTGTTATGGCAACTTGGCATGATTCTCTATCGGCATTACATGCGCCGTGTTTTATTGGAGACCGATGGTGTTACTTTTGCGCGCGCGTACGTTATCGGTTGAAAGCAACTTAGGTTTCCTCCCCTTCTTCTTTGATCGTTAGTTGAAGCTTTCCAGACTTTGCCATTTCTGCGATCAGTTTCTTAATTCTTTCATCTGGGAAAAATTCTTGTCGCATTTCTTTCGCTGCCTTCTCCACTTTCTCTTTAAGCATCTGTGCAAGTGGTTTCATGCGTTCCTCAACTCTTTGTTCGACTTCGAGGTCTTTCTGTTTCAACTGTTGTTTCAACGTTTCAACTTCAGTCCTTAAATCTGCGATTAGCTGTCCTGTTTCAGTTGGTGTAGAAGTTTCAAGGCGTAGATGAGGCATGGCTTTTTCTCTGTAGATTTGCCGATGATGTTCAACGTCCCTTGAGATGTAATGTATTAGTTTTACAGGTAACTCGCTTTTTTTCCTTTCCAGACAGAACGTTTTCAGAAACCAAAAATTTCTCGTGGCTAAGCTACATAGCCGAGTGCTCGGAGCTTTGACTTTATTTTTTCCTCATCGCTATGTTCATATACTTGGTCTTTTTTCTTCTGGAGAAAATCTGTGCCATCCTCTGTGTACCTTATTGGGTTTAAACGTAAATAAGAGGAAGTTAGAGCTTCTTCCAAAACTCTTCCGTCCATGTCCATAGGTATAGGTAAACCTAACAAATGTAATATAGTCGGAGCAAGGTCCACGATATTGGCGCCCTGTAAAGCTGTGCTTTTTTTGATTCCGCCCCCCTTCATTATGAATATGCCGTTTAACTTGTGGGTGCCTGAAACTATCTTAGATTGCGTGATAACAGAATTGGCTGCAAATTCGTGTTCTTCGAAAGTCGTGTAGCCAGGTTTTGAAATGAAAACTATGTCAGGCAATGTGTCTATGTGAGGCCCTGTGTAAATTTCCTCTTTTTTGTAAACTTTTTCAATAACGGATTCGCCGTTTTCAGGGTCCTTGAGCCCACGTAAACGAGTGGAAATTTGCTTTCTCAAATTCTCATATTCTTGACCTGGACTTACGCTTCCTGATGGTTCTCTTCCTTTGAGGTTGATGTAGATAATTCCAGATCCTATGGAATATGCTTTTGTTTTAGTCCAGTCCACATCTGAAAAAGACATGAAGAGCTTGCTTGAAATGCTTTGAAGCTTTTCATCTGTCCTGTTTATTCTGACTCTAATGTTTGCAAGATGAATTGAAAACAAGGCGTTAAGAATTTTCTCAGGGGTTGCTCCAATCTTGTAAAGGAAACGCTTAAGCCTTGTTGTTGGTCGATTCTTCAGTTTCAGCAAACCCGTTTGCATAAGCCATGAATTAACGTGTATATACTTGTGCAGGGGACCAGCTCCATGATCGGACATCACGATTACTGTCGTCCTTTCGTCAGCCATTTTCAAAAAGTTCCCGAAAATTTCGTCGACTTTCTGATAAAAATGGAGAAACATTTTCCGATATTTCACCGATTTCTCGGTTTTATATTCTGGATGCTTTGGGTCTATGTACTTCCAGAACTTATGTTGGATATAATCGGTGCCGTTAAATACAACCATGAAGAGATCGGGTTCCTGTTTTTCAACGAGGAATAAGCTGATTTTCGCCATTTTCTCAGTGGAATCAAAAAGCTCATTGATGAAAATTTCTTCTTTTTCTAGAGAGGTAAGTAAAGGATCTAACGTACTTCCACCAACAACCTTCGCCACTTCTTCTTTAAGGAGCAAGGGATAAGTAAAGTTATCTGAATTAGGAGGAGTCATCATGCCGCTTATCATAAATCCATTAACTCTCTTCGGAGGGTAAGTGAGGGGCACATTTACTATTCCAACCTTTTTGCCGTTTTCACTTAATGTAGTCCATATTTCCTTTGCAGACCTGTGCGTAGAGTTAATAACTTCTACAGCATAACTGTCCTTTTCTCGGGTGAAAAAACCGACAATTCCATGTTTTCCCGGATTTTTTCCCGTCATAAAGGAAGACCAAGCAGCTGGCGTCAAAATAGGTATTGTAGACTTCAGTTCGCCATATACGCCGTTTTCTATCATGTGAGAAAGCGAAGGTAACTTTCCCTCCTTTATCCATGGGAGAATTAGGTCGAATGTTGCACCGTCTAAACCGACGATGACAACCCTTGCGTTCTTACCCATTTACTGTCTCACCAGCATGTATCTCCCGTTAGTTTTCCTTTGAGTTTCTTCTCTGAAACCTGAATTGCTAAATATCTACTTCAGTTCTTCTTAAAAGTAACGCTATATCTTTCTTTCCTTTATAATGAAAACGTTTCCTTTTCCAGAGATCACGCGAAAGTCTTCTTTCAGTTCAGCCTTATGCAGGAATTTTCGGAGGAGCACCCGCAGATAGGTTTTTGAAGGTACTTCCCCTTTGTCCTCATAGTTTAGAGTGATCTCGCTGCCAGCAATGTTTGTTTTCGCGTTCACCTTGTCTTCAAGGAATTCTGCAAGATCTTTCACGTTTTCACCATTTTCGCCGCGAAGTTCAGATATTTTAATTACTATTGTTGTGAATGTTCGTGCCAACTTTTATATATCCCCAATTTAATATTGTTCGTTGTGGTTTATAAGGTTGATGAAGAAGGAAATAGTCGAGAAGTGGACCAACGAACATCCTACAGTTAGGGCTTGGCTCAACCGTTTAGCACCTTCAACACGGTACAACTACCTAATCATAGCCTACGATTTTTTCAATTGGATTAGCCACCAACCTGGATATGAAGGTGTGACTCCGGATGAACTCTTAGAGCTTCAAGACAAGTGTCAGGGAAGAGAACGATTTAAACAGCTTTCCATGCTGCAGACTTGGGTTCAACCGCAAAACGTGAGGTTGGGGTCAAAGCTGGTTCGATACGGTGCGATACGCAGCTTTTACGAGCACAACCATGTAGTCTTGCCTCGAGATCCATCTTTCAGACTGCGAGCAAACAAACCGCCGTTAGAATCGGAAATGACGTTTGACGACTTGAAAAAAATCATCCTAAGCTGTAACGAAACCTATCAAGCCGTCTACCTCATAATGTTTCAAAGTGCAATGGGCTGCGCAGAATTTGAGTATTTCAACAACAATTCGTGGCCAGAAGTTAAGCCACAACTTGAAGAGGGAAAGAAGCAAATTAAGGTCACGTTGCCCGGAAGGAAGAGCAACAAGAACAAACTGCCATACTACACGTTTTTCGGCAAAGACGGCGTGCGAGCCTTAGAAACATACCTCAGCGAAAAAAGAGTCCCCATGAAGAATGGAGAAGCCATCTTCCTCAATGAAAAAGGAGAACCAATCACAAAGCGTGCACTGGAACGATACTTCACAAGACACGCGATAAAAGTAGGTGTGATTAAACGGTGGACACCTTCATGCCCAGAATGTGGCGAGGATACACGTTACAGCAGAACATGGAGAGGCAAAGAACAACCTACACTTTATATTTGCAATCATTGCGGAAAAGAAACCAGGGCTTCAGAGATAAACATTCCTCGCGACATACGCTATAAGGTGCATCCCCATGAAATGCGTGACTTGTTCAGGTCGGAGTGGGATTTAAGTCCAGCAAGAAGTGTGTGCGCAGAATTTTTCATGGGACATAACATAGATTCCAACAACTACAATAAGATCATGAAACTGCACCTTTCATGGGCTGAGAATCAATATGCGCTTGCTGAACCATACTTGAACATTTTGTCAGAGGATCCGAGGAAGATTGACCGCACTCGGTTGGAAGAGCTTGTTGAAAATCGTGTTCGAGAACGACTGGCAACTGAACAGGGAAACTTGAAAAAGCGACTCGCTAAGGTTGAGGAACTGTTGGAGAAAATGCTTGAGGAAAAGACTTAGCGTGCGCTTTATGTGTATGTAACAAGAATATAGATTCTTGTTAGCTAATTTTCCTCCGGAAAGGATTTATTGCCCAAAGGCAAATCTTATATTCGAAATTGGGACATATACGAACAATTGTGTGAAATATGTCTCACAAAAACGTGAAATATGTCTCACAAAAATTGGGAGGTGATCTGCAATTACAGCCAATACCAACATGGGGTTCACAGAGTTCTATTGGGGAGTACTTAGGGTAGTCCACAGAGGTTGTGCATTCGTTGAGTTGGCACAACAGTTAAATCTTCTGATTCATCCTGAGGCCATAGGAGAACCATCTTTGTCAAGCTGTCAAGACGCCGTGCCATTTTACGCTGTGCTTGATCGATATTTTCCAGAGTCATATTTCTGGGAAACATTAGAAAAAAATCCGATTCCAAAGTTGACCTTGAATAAGGTTGCGTCAGATTTTGAACAGCAAAGAACAATGATATTTGGCGTGACTTGGGATGAGATATTGAGAGAAATGACTAAAGATGCGAGATTAAGGACCAGCAAACTATATGCTCGACCCGATTTTGAGTATATACCAATACAAACACTGAGACGTGAAGATCTATATACGATAGAGCAGTGGATGAAGGATTTAGTGGCTAATCTTGAAGGAGAAGCATTCTTAGATACTGTGGGCAGAGTTAGCTCTTATCGAGATCTCTTGTTCTGGCAAAGAACAATTTCTCCAGAACCAACTACCGTACCAGGCTTATCTAAAGAAGAGACTAGAATCTTAGAAGCAGCCATTGCCTATGGATATTATAGAAGACCGCGCTCAATAAACTTGGAAGAATTGGCAAAAAAAATTTCCATGAGAAAGACTACTCTTAGTCGTAGACTACGTGAAATCGAGGAGAGAATAGTAAATAATGCCTTGTACGAACAACTAGCCAGAAGAGTTTAAGAGGCATTGATTTGCAGAAGAAACTCGGGCACCGATGCTCAATTAAAATAAAACATTACGGATGTTGGGCATCGGAGCTCAGTCTATTTTTGTCTCAGAAAAAGCTCAGACCTGACTTAGAACTTTTCGTATTCGTGCTGACGAAAGAAGTTGAATGGTATAAAGTGCTCCTAGTTGTTAGGTCTCGCGAAAGAAAGGAAATTTCCACTGAATTGGAGTATGCTATCAAGAATTTCCTCTTCGAACATCACATCATCCGGGCTTTCAAACCAAATCTACCTAGACCTTATCCACACAAGTTGATCTTCTTGATTTGCATACAAGATACCGATGTCCCTGGAGCAATTAGGATTGTTGAAAGATTAGGATGTTGGTTTGAACCCACTATTGGTATGCATGTCAAGAATGGAATAGAAGACGTGGCTTTTTTTACCGATGATTCAAGTCTGGTTGGTCGAGCATTGGAAGAATACTCAAAGAACATTGGGTTTTACGAGGTATATAGTAGTAAGATTGGCCCTGTTTACAAAGGCTTAGCTGATTTGGTGAATGACCCCCACCATCTGATCAGGGTACTTGTAGAAGGTTCGAGAAGGCAAAACATAATAGTGGCAAGAATTGTTGATAAAACTAAAGAGTTATTGAATGAAATCCACAAGCATGCTAAGTGGCTTGTTCCGTTGTTCAAAGAGATTCTAAAGTGGACAGGTAAGGAATTCATACCATACATAGAATGAAAACAGATCTAGTAATGTATGTGCTCACGAAAGAGGGAGCAGTTATTTCAGACAAAAAGATTTTCATTCAAAAAGTACTTACTCATACATCAAGGTTCACAACTCAAATGTAGAGTTTGATGGTCTCTTGACAATAGTCGTCTTTCTAACAGACTAACTTGACCGCGCATACGTAGGATTTTTATGTAGATTCTGACCAAATGACACAATAATAGGTGATAAATAAATGTCGTGTGAACAATGGTCGACAAACTTAGAAGTGAGAACACAGATTTCTGCGTTTCTTGCAGGCACTTTCTTCGCAGTTCTTCTTGTCCTTGTTACACAACAAAACATACAAACTCTCGTGATTAGCGTGGACCTCCACACAATCTTGACAATAGTTTCGTTGACCGCAACTTTCACATCTTTTGTCTTCTCAACCATTGCTTTAGGCTTAAGCGCTGATTGTGTCAGAAAAGGTTTGGAAGAAAAAACACAGAACGTTTGGGAACAAAGAGCCAAAGTCACTTTCGCTGTTGGAGGCGACTTCTTTAGAGCAGGATACTTCTGTATGATGTGGAGTTTGGCGTTTGTTTTGACCTATACACATTGGCTGTTCGGGATATTTGGTCTTGTCTTATTCATTGTTTCATGGGCTTTCTTATGTATCAAAACTGGGTTTCCGTATAAGGAAAATAAATAGTTGTTCTTTGTTGTGTGGTTCAGCCATTTCACAACCGTGCGCACGCATTTATGCAAAATTAGCTTCTCTCTTCAAGTTCCCTTCTTATTTTTCGGATTTCATCCAAGATATGTGCTAAAACTTTTCGGGGAACACTCACGGTCTCTTCTTTCTCACTCACGCTTTTTTCACCTCGGAAAGTTTGAACCATTTGCCACACTCAAGGCAGTTGAAGAAAACTTGGTTCAACTGTTGAGTTAGGTTGTGGCTTCCACACCGGGGGCAGCGATCAGCCAACCGCACCACCTCGCAGCTTTTCTTGAATTTTCATCCCACAGTCTTGGCAAACATCACCCCATTCATCATTCACCGTTGTGGCACAATGATAGAGAACGTGTCTTTTGTCACAACGAGAGCATGTGCCTTCATAAGGCTCATCGAGTTGAACAATGGACTTCACGTTTTTGAATGTGAGTACCCCACCCTGAAGGGTATTTAATTTAGGAGCAAATTCAAGCTCGGTTTGGCTTTGTTTTTCGGCTTTTTCATCATCAAAATTAAATACCCTCTGGCATGGGGTATACATTTTTCGTCTTCTATCGTTAGGATCAGGGTCTTCCATAAATAAGCCTGTTGACGTGAGAATTGAGAGAACTTCGTTTAGGCGTTTCTTCCCAATTGTTCTATGGAATGTTGTGTAGTACATTTTTTGAAGGTCTTTTCGTGTCATGCCTTCATCTGGAATTTGGTTTCGCAGTTTTATGTAGATGTTGAAGACTTCTGGTGACAACCCCAACTCGT
Organism: Candidatus Bathyarchaeota archaeon; assembly: GCA_020348945.1. Classification (GTDB taxonomy): domain Archaea; phylum Thermoproteota; class Bathyarchaeia; order Bathyarchaeales; family Bathyarchaeaceae. Next base: position 170,305 of record CP070759.1, on the reverse strand, counting down.
TTGCTGTGCTGATTTCGCTGTATAGGTCAAAACCGGCTTTGACGTCCTCTTCGTTTACGACAATGGTTTTTTCTATTGTTTCCCTATGCCAACAATTGAGGAGAGCATGGGCCTTGATCAATGCCAAAAGACGGCTGATGTCTCTTTGATGTCTGGGAATTAGATTATTGTGTTTCTCAAAGAAAGTATTGGCGATTTTTTGACGTAGCTCTTCTGAAATAACTAGGTGTTGGGTTCCGGCTGTGGCGATGGTTGTTACACGTTTTCGCAGCCACACACGTTTAGGGTCGGATTCCATGAACTTACGGAATTTCTCTCGGTTGCTTTCTTTTTCAATTTTCAGAAGAATGGCGTCCTTGATTTTTTGTTGACTCGTCTCGGGACTCAACAGTAATAGGCGTGTCCTTTCCTGGTCTTCCATGTTAAATTTGGACGTGCAGAATAACACCGTAGGAAATCCTCTAATTAGAATAGTTTTTGTCCTTAATCCTGAACGCAGTTTGTGGTCCGTGATTTTGGAAACCAGTGTTTTTCTGTCGTGTGATAGTAGGGGACGGAGTCTCTGTAAAAGCTGATCGTGCGGTTGATCTATAAAGATGAGGACTTTTTGGTGTAAGTCTACGATCTTAATTTTGTGTTTCTTCTTTTCCTCAACGTTGCGTGTGTCATCGGGATCTGTCATAATCTCGCCGTACTCGTGGTAGAAGGCTGTTGGACTCACGTAGGAGTACTCGATGACGTCTCTTCGTGGGAAATACCACGCTAGCTCCAGGGGAATATAGCTTTTACCTGTTGAAGATTCTGCAGTGAAACTGATGTTAATCTGGTCTTCTTCCGTGTAAGTCAATAACATGGCTAGGAACGTGATTAGCTTGTTCCGTTCATCATGCTTTATCGTGCTGTTCAAAATCTCGCTTATCTCTTCCAGAGTGACTATCTTGGTCAAATCTTCTATTGTCGTTTCGAGATGCTGCTTTTCACTGCTTTTTAGCTTGGTTAATTGTTGACCACATTTCTCACATTTGAAAAACTTCGTTCCAATATCGTCTTTGTAGCTGAGCTTTACTTTGCCTCCACATGGGCAAAGGTAACCTTTAACGAAGCCAAATTCATCGTATTCAACTTTCACAGGAAGTGCTTGGTCCAAACGCGCTTTCCCCTGTTTTTCACTTCTTTCGGCGATCAATGACGTTTACATCGCCTTGGTGTACCCAGTACTTGTGCGTTGAACTCTGCCAGAATCCTTTTTTGTCGGCGAGAATTTGCTGTAGTGTTTGGAAGACCTCGTTGTTTTGATTAGCTTCCTTTGTCGTCTGTTCGTAGGCAGCTTTGGTTCCCTCCTTCTTGATCCAAGGGAGTCGGTCAAAATCTTTAGAATCTTTAGCGTCGATTTTTGCCACAACAGGAGCCTTTTTTTCGAGCTCCTCGTTGCACGCATCAGCTATCATAGTTGCAGCGTCTCGCATTTTAACTAGAAAATTAACGCTACTCATGGTTTGACGTCTCCTTTTTCTTCTTCCAACTCCATGATCAGATCAAATTCTTTTTTTAGAAAGTCTGAGTCGATCTTGAAGCCTTTTGCCTTGACGATTACAATGCTGTTGTAGAGAACTTCTACTGTGTCGCCAACACCTATTTTGAACATTCTGAGCCAGTCTGGTGGCAATGCGGTAGACTTTGAATTTCCTGTTTGCAAAATTTTACGTTCCATTTTTGCTGGCATTTTAACTCCTTCTAAATGCATTAATACGCATGTATGCACGTGAATACTTATATATTATATCAACAGAGGTATGTTTATGCATGTAGATGGTGTAGAAATGCAGAAAGAAAGTATAAAAATAAACAAGAAAATGCTTTCAACACACAACTGTTTAAAATTCTTCGCCTTAAACAAAGAGGGGACCGTTGAAGATGTTGCTGCCTTCATTAAGAAAGATTACACAACTGCCCTACGAATTGTTAGAAAACTTCGGGATTTAGGTGTCATAAAACTGGAAAGGCTTGAAAGAACAAGAGGAAGAGGAAAAGAGAAAAGAATTTATCGCATAATGTTGGATTGGCTGTTTCACTTCATGCTTGCTGATTTGGAAAATACAACTTCAAAGTTTGAAGAGATAGTGGAAGCCCATAGAGACGCAACCTTGACTTTTAGAAAATGGGAATATTTTAAGGAAAAGGGACTTGGAAAAGTTATGAAGAATAGAGTGCTGAATGGGTTGAGAAATTGGGGTTTAAACAAAGTGGTCGCCTTAAACGTTCTGGGCGTAGAGCAAAAAAACGCCCGAACAGTTTCTGATGAAACTGTAGCAAAAGCTGTTGACTTCGATGCGTTAGGTATAGTATTTATGACAAAATCACCCGAGCATCTCAAACAGATTATTAAAGAGCAAGATTGGATCGAACTAATGACGCTTTTCAAGGCAATTGATGAAGACTATGAGTTAAGAAGGTTCAAAGAAGAGGTTTTGTTTCAGTTTGAAAGAGATCGCCAAGAAGAGTTGAAAGCTTTAAGCCGATGGAAAATCCTAGAGGATTGAGTGGATGGAGAAATGATAGAACTTGCTCGCTTGCATTTCGGGCAGATTACAGGTTTTATCGAAGGCATAGAAATACACTTCCTCTTTTGTCAAAGCAATTCTAATTGCTGTAGCATTTTACTTCTTAACATGATAAAAATAAAGGTTTAGGCTTGTTCTCTCAGCTTCTCAACGTATACTACATATCTTCGATAGAATTTACTGCTCTGCCCAGCTAAAGCCATATAGTGTTTTTGCATCTATCCTTCTCGGAACTCTCCCTTGAATGAATCCTTGGTTGCGCGCGCAATTATTAATAGACTTGAGACGAAATAGCTGCTGATATGGACATTACCTTAAAATTCTCTGGCATCGTTCTTGCCGTCTCAACTATGCTATTAGTTGGTGTAGCTTTTCTAATTCTCTTCACATGTTTCCCTACGCAGAATTTCTGGGTTGAAACAATCTTTCTGTTTCTTGGTTTGCTCCTCTTTGTTTCTGCTTTTCATGAGTTTTGCCATCTTGTTGCATTACTAGTAACACGAAATCAAGATATAGTGAGAGGTTTGAGAGTTTCTCTTCGTACTCTTGGCATAAGATACGAGGGAGAAATGCCAGCAGAGGATGTTGCTTTGGTTTATCTTTCGAGTCTCCTCACAGTTCCAGTGGCTTCTTGTGTCTTCTACTTCTTGTTCAAAAGGTATTTGTTAAGATTCCTTCCTGTAGAACTTGCTTCCCAAGTCTCAATTATCATCGCAGCCATTAGCATTCCCCTCACATATATTGCGATGAACAGAGATGATGTTTCAAAATGGAGACGCTTGCGAAGCGCGCGCAAAAGATAATGGCTGAAGAAGCTCGCTAAAATTCTCTTGCGACATTCTAGATATTGCCATATCGCTTTGATTTACAACTGCGTGATAAGAACCCAATCGCGCGCGCTATTTCATCTCTTCTATTTCTTCTTTTGTTGTGCCCAATATACAACGCGCGCGTATTTAATGCGTTCCAGGTGAACGCTCCCTATATGTTGCAAAAGTCGAATCCCTGTTATTTAATACGTCTTAAGTATCATATATGTTGCGGTGCACAGAAAGGGGCTCAGTTTGCGCTTCTTTCGTTCAGTATTAAATATATACAAATATACTTAACTTAATGTTGAAACTTCACGTTTTTCATATTCTGTCTCATCTTTGAGAAAAATGTCCATGGCGCCTGCGGTTGCGTTCTTCCTCCTTCTGTTTGAAGTAGTGCTTGTGGTATTTGCATTCTTCACATAGACGGTCTCTTGTCTCCTGGCTTAACCTGAAGTTGCCTGTGAGGATCCCTGCGTCTTTGAGTGCCTTTAGAGCTCTGTATGCTGTGGCCCTTGAGATTCCGTAGTTGTTTGGATCCAACTGTCTGAAGGGAACGTGGTCGTTTTGCCTCATTAGGATCAACGTGTCGGCCACGAATTCTTCTTTTGTCATGGTTGTCGCCTCTTTCTCCTTCATTGCGCGCGCGCTGAAAAGGTGTGTAAGTGTAGAAAAATATTCTAACTTCTAGTTCCACATCTTGTGCAACGAGTGCCTACATACCTTGCAATATTGTTCTCATCAGGTAGATAATCATCTACATGCCTTGTCACTCTGTTACAGTTTGAACAAAACCATTCTTTTTCAGCCATTTTTTGACACAATCCAAAAAAAAGATTAAAGAAACTAATTTATGTTTTGCTGTTATTTTTCCATGCACCATGTTGCAAGGCGAAAGACTATCGCGTCGTGCTGAAGTTAACGGTCTAACACGTGATGAATAGTTTCAAAATAACAACCAAATTTACTCATGACCCACAATCCCTTAAGCAGGCATTTACCAATTCATGAAACTACGCTTATAATTTCTTACGATAGGTGCAAAATTTTGTTTGTCCACGCAGTTCGAGATTTGAACTTGAGGCTAAATGTGCGCGCAGATTAATGTATCAAACTCCGATTGGGTGTAAATCCCCTGGTTCCACTTTGTACCGTTTCCCCCATTTTTCTTGTATTTTCCATTTTTCTTCAGACGTAGGGGCTCGTCCATGTTTAATCCAAAACATAGCTATTTCGTTTATTATTTCGCCTTCCGCGTCGATTCTTCTTGCTTCATGGTCACGTCTTTCAGCTCTACGTTCCCAGAAACCCGGTTTTTTCACCAACACTATAAGGCCGCGTGTGTTTCTAACAATCAACCCTTCCCGCTCATAGACATTAAGGAAGTTGTAGGCATCGGTTCGGGACACTTGCTCGCGCAACTTATCCAATAAATCACCTGTCTTCATCGTTGGACTATTCTTTAAAATAGTATAGAATAGTGGCCATTTCTTCATGGCTCTATCATTGGACTTCATTGGATAGCAAAGTTCTACTTGACACTAATAAGTTCTGTC
>CP070759.1:159679-165276 GCA_020348945.1 Candidatus Bathyarchaeota archaeon | reverse complement strand
TAAAGATCAGAACGTTGATCCGAATCTTTCCCCAAAGCCTGCTCAGGAGGAAGATACGCAGGCGTACCCACAATCATTCCTCTCTTAGTAATCTTCGTCCCACCAAGAGCCTTAGCCAAACCAAAATCCATCAACTTCGCAGTGCCATCTTCAGTAATCAGAATATTTTCCGGCTTAATGTCCCGATGCAAAACGCCTCGAGAATGTGAGTACTGAAGAGCACCGCAAACATCCATGCCGACTCTCAAAACGGTCTGTAGGTCACATTTTCCTTCGCGATATGTTGCCATAAGCCCGTGTAGATTCATTCCATCAACGAATGCGAGGACAAAAAACTGTTTTTCATCTTCTTTCCCAATGTCGTAGATCGGAACAATGTTTGAATGGTCAAGTTTCGCTACTACCCGTGCTTCACGCATAACACGAGAATACGCTTCTTCGCTCAAAACTTCACTCTTAAGCACTTTAATTGCAACAACACGGTCCAAAACAGTGTCTCTAGCCTTGTATACGATGCCCTTTCCACCCTCACCGAGCTTCTCTAGAACAGCATACCTGCCATTCTGTAAATGTTTGAGAGATGTCAAGAGCCCCTCTCCGCACTAATTTCCAACTATCATGTTTTCCCTCAAGTTTTTATGACTTGTGGAAAAATCTTCTATTGAATTCCAAATGACCTATGAAAACGCGCGAGAAAAGTCGAAGCTAGTCGGAATACTTAGGCTACCTGCTCTACACACACCTTTTTTTCTGTTACAAGTTTGCAGCCTTTTGTCATGTTGTATTAACATCATTGCTGTAACAAATTGAAATGCATGCATGCCTTCTCATCTGTATATGAAGATAGCAAAGAATAAGGATTCTGGGTTTTCATTAAATCTTTCAAATAATTAGTTACTGTGAACGCGTGCGCACGCCTCTCCTTCATTTATCTAGCTTTTTCGAAACTCTTTACTGAATGCTTTTTCTCGCCACTTTTGTTTCCAACTCTTCCATCCAGTCTTTACGAGTTTTTCTCGGAGTTTGGGTTTTTCCGCAACCCATTCTAGAAGCGTCCAAAAGTTTCTTTTCTCTTCCACTCTTTCTGCTGGTATACCCACTTCTTTGCACCATTTTACGTAGCTTCTTTCAACCATATCTTGGAGTTCGCCGGTGATTTCTACTTTTTCCACGTTGAATCCTTGGTTTCGCAGATGCTTGCGTATGCTGGAGAGAACGTATCCGGAACATATCTTGAAACGGGTTTCCCTGTCAGGTTGCATCACTTCAACAATTTCTTCGGCGATTTTTACGGCGTCGTCCAAGTACTGTTTGTTTTTGAAGTTGGGCTGCTGGAAGGAGGAGACTGGAATCCTCCGTTCCATGTATCTGCGGGCTGGAAGTTTGAGAGCGCCGATTACCACGCCTAGAATTAGGTCTCCCCATCCAGAATCGTCTATCAAAATCTCTTTTCTATACAGAAACCGGTCCAATTCCATAACTTACATCAAAGGACAACGAGTATTTAGTGCTTACTTCACTATGCTGACGTTCTTATGGAATAAAGCTGATGTTTTACATTGCGCGTGCAGTCAAAAATGAAAGGTGAGGCTGGCGAGTAGAACTTGCCTTCCTACAGCGTGTCCATGGCTTGTTGGCGGTTACGCTTGCCATCCTTTATTGTCTAGTAATATGGCTTTATCGTTGTTGTCGACGTCTCCGTCGCCGTCGAAGTCGCAGCGCCAGTCGTACTCTGGGTCTCCGTACTCGCTATTGAAGACGTCCATTACCAGCTGCTGGTCTGTATTGTCAACATCCCCGTCTCCATCCACGTCACCTGGATGTTTCACGGTCAAGGAACCATCAACAAACACGTTGTCGCTGGTGTCATTTTCCCAAGAAACCGCTTCAGCCTCAGCTGAGACCACGTAGTAGGGAGGATAAGGTGTCCAAACCGTAGGATCTGGCACGGCACATGTATACGTTAAGGTTGTGTTTTCACCCGGAGCCAAGTCGGTTATGTTTTTCGTTTCGATTGCTGTGGAGTTGGCGTAGACTGTGACGTTGAAGGTTTCAGTGAAGTCGCCTTCGTTCTTCACGGTGGTTGAGATGTTGATGGCCCAGCTTGGGTATGTGGCGTTGGCACCGTACGGTAATGCATAGGAAACGCTGGTAACGGTTACGTCGTGAACATTGGTGAAGTAACTATTCTTTATGTGGTTTGACATCATCCAAGCGTTGATTATGTCATAGTCGATTCCCCACCCGTTTTCCGTGAATCCTACGAGCTGCGTTTGGTCTCCAAGGAGTATGCCAGAGTCTCCCCAGCCCACCACCTCGAAAGTGACGTTGGCGAGGATTCCAGGTCCAGATGTCAAGGGAGCTGGCCTAGAAGCGAAGAAGAAGAAGGCTCCCGAGAGGGTTAATTTGCCGTTGGTGTTATCGAAGGTTCCAGGGATGAACGAGGCGGTTCCATCAACGATGAGGTTTCCGTTAGTGACGTTGACGCCGTGCAGGACATTTGGATTGTAGTATAGGGCGAACTCGTAACCCGTAATGTCGCTGCCATTGTAGTCCGTTTTTATTGAAACGGTGAAGTTAGTTCCCGGTTCGTATGTCGTGTTCTCGATGGAAGCTGGCTCTACGTAAATGAATGGGTATTCGGCGCCCAAGGGTATGACCGGGCTTCTGGACCATTGCCATATGTGCGAGTTTTCTGGATAGTAGAACGCATAACGAGGTGGCCACTTCAAGAAGTCGAGCATCTCAACGAATCCGCTGTTGTCCCAGTCTGGATCCACATCTTGGCCTGGTTGATAGCGTATTTGATGTGTCCTTTTGCCGAACCAATCAATCCATATGTAGAAGTCGTCTATAATAACTTTTCCGTTGAAATCCGCGTCGCCCACAGGTCCCTTCGCATAGGTCGTGCCATCCTTCGCATACCACCACATGTCCAGATACATTAGCGCTCTAGTGATGTTGTATTCGTAGGACTTGAGGTCGTTATCGAAGAGATCCACTGTTTCGCCGCCGTAGGTGTACTGCCAATCGGGGTGTATCGGAGCCCTTCCATATTTTTCGCTAATACCCGTATCCGGCAAAATATCGTCGAATATGGAAATGTAATTGATCGCGTGAGCTATAGCTTGTCTCCCGTATCTGTTGCTTAGGAATGGGTGGTGGAGGTTGAAAGCTATGCCTCTACTATCATTTATAGGGCCTGTAGGGTAGTAGATGATGATGCTGGGAGGATCATGCATGAACGATTCCTGCCACCTCCCAAGATCGGCTTGCTTATCCAATGCATTAGATGCCTGCATTCCGCTCCCAAGAACCTCATCAGCATCTGTGTTGTTCCAGCACATGATGTTGAAGCCGTTCGGAGGTGTTTTGTTGGCCAGATGGTACCACGTTAGACCTTCGGGTGTACCGGCGGACTCGTACCAAACCATGTCCCATCCGTGTTCTGGTGCATCATCCCAAGTTTTATCCCAAGAAGTTCCCCAAACATCGTTTTGAATGTCTTGTTCACTCCTTATATCGACTACGACGTTGATCCCAATCTTTGCAAGCCCAGCCTTTGTTACATTAGCGATCTCATGTGCCATGAGGTCATCAGATGAAACCACCAGATGTAAAGTGAAACGGGCGTACCTATTGTATCGACCCTTGTTAGCCAGCATTCCATCTTTGCAGGTTGATTGCCAAACAATAGAGTACCCCCCAAAAAGTTCGTCTTCATTCATTACGCAAGTAGGAAAGGCACCACCATGGTCGCAATGCCCACCGCCGAGATAGAGATGGCTTATTTCATGCTGCAAAATATATGCAAACCTGGACCGTATTCGATTTTTAACGATTACAGCGTCTGCGGTTTGATTAGTCCATCCATCCATTAAAATCATTTCTTGATCGGTGAAAACAGCCAAGACGTCCATTACGTTATTCTCCCATATCATCCCAGAATACCACCCTATTTCTCTCCGTGCCTCCTCAAGCAAATGGAAACTAAAGAATTCATCGTCATGGCTATCCCAACTAACCCACCCGTGATAAACAATTTCTATTCCAAGTTGGTCAAGAAAGCGTGATCTTACATCTTCCAGCGCAAGTCGAACCTTCCCCTGGGGATCGTCAATATCAGTCGCGGCCATAAATTCTTCATCGCCAGCAAGCAGTATGTCAACTGTGTCGTCTAAGAGTATGGGGCCTGGTTGAGCGCTTCCACTTCTAATGGGAATCATAACCGAGATCAAAGCCATTAGAATCAAAGTCATTAGGAAGCCTTTTGATACAGAGCATTTTCTACTTATTCTACCCGTCTCCGCAAACGCATAAGAGAATATGAAACTATCCACGCTCCAAGGATGATGAGTCCTGATTTTCCTAAGTTTGGACCAGCTCCCCAAGCTGAAAATGGCCGAGGATCAAAAAACCCGGGATCAAGTCCGTGAACCTCCATTATCTCCAAAGCTTCTTGAATGTATCTGTTATAATCTTGAATGTGTAGGCACAATGCGACAGCCCAGACCGTGGTTACAACTATCATAGCAAATGGTACTATCAGCTTTTTCCGTCCACTCATTCCCAGTAGACCACAAGTTATGTTATGCTTCAATCTTGATAATTTTTTATTTACCATTATTGTTTTCCTCCCCTTCCCATTCGAGGCTTATTTCCAAATGGAACTCTCCCCTAACAATTTTCTACAAAGATATAGATAAGTCTTACCTGTGGTTATCTTTCTTTGAAGAACCAAAGTGATTATACACGCTCTTCCCTCATTACTACATGGTACACAATTCTACGATCTACGCTTGGAGTCACATATTCATCCTTTAACGTTCATTTATTCACCCGACTTCCCCAATCACCAACAGAGAAAACCTAAAAACGCTAATAGAACAAACAATATTGATTTGATTTTATGACGTTTTTTCATTTACAGATCACCTGGCACTACCATGTTCCTCGCGCCAAATTTGTCCTGTTTCTGCATCAATAATGTGGATTACCATTATTGTAACGGAGCCAGCGCCTTTCGGATGAATATACCATGATACGATCCACACGCTGCTGTCTTTTGGGTATCTTTCCTGAAAATATGGATTCTCTTCTCTCACTTTATTGACCTGTGTTCGATTTAGATAACCCGCCTTAACAAAGTGATCGTCAGCGGTCTCCATGTAGCTCTGCACAAGCTCTGTTCTTCTGCTGGTCTCTATTGCCTCTTCTCGAGTAATGAAGGGCACATGTAAGATGAACGAATTAGCTGAAGCAAAAATAAAGGAGATTACAACAAGCACAATTATGGTTTTTTCTATGCTCACGTTCAATTAAGGGCCTCTCCCAAAACTGTTTTATCTGATAGGCAATAGATAAAACTTTCGTGGAGGCAATCTGTATATGTTGATTGAATTGAATTATGTGTTTTTTAGTGTTCTCCTAGTGATTTATGGTGCGTGGCGCTATTTTAAACGCAAAGAGAAACACCTGCTTTACCCAACCATAAGCTTTACCTTTCTAGCATTGTCAGCTACATTCCAACTGCTTAATTCGCCAAAACTAATGGTTTACCTACCTTTCAATGCACTAGTGCCAAGGCTCCTTCAATT
>CP070759.1:155613-159579 GCA_020348945.1 Candidatus Bathyarchaeota archaeon | reverse complement strand
TCCCAGCCCCAGTTCCTCAAGCTTTGCTCGAGTGGGGATTCCCGTTTCTTTGTCCCATCCTCGAAGTTGGTAGAAGTCGTCCAGCATCCTTTCGAAGACATCTTCACGAAATGCTTCGCCCTTGTAAGGTCCTTCAGGCAACGGTTCAGCGAACCTTTTGGGAAGCTTATCATCCTTTCTGGTTATTCCTTCACGAGCATTGAAGGCTCTACAAAGGTTGACAATCCTCTCACCAGTATTCAATAACTCGGTCATAGTGAAATCCCACCCTGTCGCAGCTCCAATTATGTCCACTATCGTTCCAGTCTTGTAGCCACCACAAGGATACACGGTCCATTTACAGATGACAAGGGAGTCAAACACAGCAAACAAATCGCCGATGATCTTGACCAGCTTCACTTTTTCAGGACCAGCATAGAGTCGGTCCCTACATTTTTTTGGAAACGCTGCCTCGTCTATTCCCACTTCTGGATCAAGTTGTCCTTCAAACATATCGTCGGTTTCCACTTGAAGATGGCAAGCTCCTCTGTTTGATGTTGCGATGCCAAGCCCATGACCTTTCATTCCTCTTACGTCATGCAGGGGGAACTCCATGCCCTTGACGTGCATTGCAAATTCTTCTGCTCCGCCACCCAACTTTTCGGATGCCCTTCGCGAACCTTCAGCTAAAAGATTGCCTATTCCCTGTCTCTTCGCCATTCTTTCAATGAGCTGAATCATTGCCTCATGATTTCCCCACGTAAGGTCCAGTCCATCAGTGTCTTTTTTCATGATTTTTCCTTTCTCGTAACATTCCATCGCAAAAGCAATAATTACTCCCGTGGACATCGTGTCCATACCATACTTGTTACAGAGTTCAATCGCCTTTAGAGCGGCCACTAAATTGTCGTTCATACAAAATGAGCTGAGGGCGGCTGTGCTTTCGTATTCCGGTGTAGCATATTCTGGATTCAGTTTGTAGGGGTCTTTTGCCTCAGTGATCCTATTGCACCCCACGGTGCAGTGTGGACAAGTGTTGTTTCTAATTATGTATGGGCTTGCAGCCAGTGTCTCTGCTGTAATATTTTCGTACCCGGGAAAGCGGCATTTTCTAAAGTTCATTGTAGGTAGGCGTCCGGTCTCCTGCCAATAGCCTAAATCCGCGAGAGAGCCATATTTGAAAAGTCCATCGGGAAAGTAGGGCCCGCTTAGAGCTTCTTTGCTGATTAATTTCTCCACTAACAAGTCAACTAACTTTTCCTCGTGGGCGTATCTCACTCTTCCTGTGCCACGGGCAACTATGGCTTTCAGTTTCTTTGAACCCATAACGGCGCCCATTCCGGTTCTGCCAGCGAAATGGTTAAAGCCAAACATTATGTTCGCAAATCTCACAAGGTTCTCGCCGGCGATACCAATGCAACCAACTTGAGCTCTATCGTCTTTTAGTTCAGCCTTTATGATTTTTTGAACTTCCCTAGTTGGTCTTCCCCACAGGCGGCTTGCATCCTTGATTTCAGCTTCACCGTCATGAATCCACAAGTAAACAGGGTTCTCAGCTTTTCCCTCTATGATAATCGCATCATAACCTGAGGATTTCAGTTCTGGCCCGAAGAAGCCTTTTGCGGTTGCCTCGCCCCAAATACCTGTAAGCGGAGACTTTGCCATCACGTTCAAACCGCTGTTCCCGGGGAAAGGTATTCCTGTTACCACACCGGTGGCGACAACAAGCTTATTTTCGGGTCCAAGGGGATCGATGCCAGGTTTAAGCTCATTGAATAGGATGTATGCACCTAATCCTCTTCCTCCTATGAATTTTCTGGCAACGTTCTCTTCTAGTGGCTCCTCGGTGATTTTCCCTTTCGTCAGGTTTACGCGAAGAATTTTTCCCATGTAACCAAACATTTTTTCGTACCCTCATTTTAACATTTAATTATGAGCCTTCGGCTCTGGCTTTGCCTAGTTCATGCAGGATCTTCTCAACGGCTCCCTTCCTCAGTCCATGCGTCACTTCCTCGATTGTCGCGAAGGCTAGAGCACCTTCAAAGGGACAAAGTTTAACGCATTCAGGGTCTCCATCACACAGATCACACGTCATCACTGCCCTTTTAGTTGGATGTAACGTGATGGCCCCAAATCTGCAAGCTTGGATGCACCAACCGCATCCATTGCACTTGTATTCGTCTACATGTATTACACCTTTCTCGTCTCTAGAAAGAGCCTCCATCGGGCAAACCGCTACACACGGAGGTTTTTCGCAGAGAAGACAGGCGACCGCCAGACTGCCTGTAGGCTCTAAGTTGACCTGTCGGATGCGAGAGAATGAAGGGTCAAGGCTTTTGTCTTTGACGGCTGAGCAGACAAACTCGCAGATTCCGCATCCTAAACATTTGTCTGGGTTGCAAACAACATACTTCTCTGGCATTACGATCTCCTCTTCACATTGATTCATCCATTGACTTGGAAAAAGCCGCATTTTATGGCGAATCTTCCAAGTCTTTATGACCTAGAGTATCCTTTTAGATGAAGCAGAAACATTTAAAGTTTTTCAGTTAGGAACTAGATTAAACAAGCGCAAACAGTGTGGCAAACATACATGAAAGGGTAAGAGAACAGGATATACACATGTAAAAGATGGAAAAGCTTTTTAAAATGGCACAAATTATCAATAGCAATTAAAACAATTGGGGTGATATTGGTTTGTCAATTCTCGAAGAACCAATAAAAAAAGTCTTAACCATTAAAAACTACATTGGCGGAGAATGGGTCGAATCTAAATCGGACAAAATCTTGGATGTTACTAATCCAGCTACCCAGAAAGTGATAGCTAAAGTTCCAGTTTCAACACGTGCAGAGATAGATGAGGCAGTAAAAGTAGCCAAAGAAACTTTTCCCATGTGGAGAAACACAACGCCTGTCGCTAGGGTTAGATACCTTTTCAGGTTGAAAGAACTCATGGAGGAACACTTCGAGGAAGTCAGTAGAATTCAAACAATGGAACACGGGAAAACAATCGACGAATCTCGAGGCGAAACGAGACGCGGAATCGAAATGGTGGAAGTTGCCACGGGCATACCCTCGTTAATGCAGGGGGCTCTCTTAGAGGATATTGCAGTGGGCATAGACGAGTTTGCATACAGACAGCCCCTAGGAGTATTCGGCATAATAGCTCCATATAACTTCCCGTTCATGGTTCCCCTATGGTTCATACCCTTTGCTATAGCTTGTGGAAACTGCGTTGTAGTAAAGCCTTCAAGTGAAGTCCCGATCAGCCAGATAAGAATTGCAGAGTTAGCGGAAGAAGCGGGTATTCCACCAGGCGTGTGGAACATAGTTAACGGTGGAAGAGACGTTGTAACCGGCATGCTGGAGCATCCAGATATCAGTGGAATTGGCTTCGTAGGGTCCACTCCGGTGGGAAGGGATGTTGTTTACAAAAAGTGCGGTGAAACGGGTAAGAGGTGTATCGCTCAGTGTGGTGCAAAAAACTTTCTACTGATAATGCCGGACGCGAATTTAGATAGAACCATACGAAGTTGCATGACATCTTTCTATGGTAACACGGGCCAAAGATGTCTATCAGGCGCTAATCTTATTATTGTGGGTGAAGGCCTTAACGAACAGGAGTCTAACGCGTTTTACCAGAAGGTGGTAGATGCGTTTGTTAAGGCAGCTTCCGATATAAGGGTTGGTTACGGGCTTAATGAAAGAGTCCAAATGGGACCTTTGCGTGATATTGAGAAAAAGCAAAGGCTTGTGGGGTTCGTGCAAAAGGGTGTAGACGAAGGAGCCAAGCTTATTCTTGACGGCAGAAACATAAAGCTCATAGAAGACTTGCCTCAAGACGCCTTCCTTAATCCATCAATCTTCACTGAAGTCACACAAGATATGTACATCGCTAAAGAGGAGCTTTTCGGACCAATAGCAAACATAATGAGAGCGAAAAACCTCGATGAAGCAATAGGGATAGTTCATAACAATCCATACGGT
>CP070759.1:145250-155513 GCA_020348945.1 Candidatus Bathyarchaeota archaeon | reverse complement strand
TTGAGGTTGTGTTGTATAGCCAGAGTTCAAAGAACATTTGGTAATAGAAGCCATTTTTATCTGAATTCCAGCTTGAAGAATAGTTAATCGGAAACGTTATACCATTAATTGATATGTTTTGGACGAGACTGAAGTTCTGTTGAACCACCACATTTTCGATGGCAAAAGTCAACGGAGCTTCCCACACTTCTCCATTCGAAAGAACGAAATGATATTCATAAAGCGGAGGCAACAGACTCGGCTCTGACATCGTAGAATTGGGAAGCTGTTGAGTTTGGTTGCGAAACTTCACGTAAACAATATAATACGATGAAGAATGCAGATGATTGCCCACACCTACAAAAAGACGATACTGCTCAGTGACAGACACGTTAAAAGGATAATTCTCCGCTGTATGTGCTGGACCCAGCAACCAAAGCTCAGAAAACCTTTCCGAGCCACTGGGGATACGTATAAACAGGCTAAACGCAGGAACTACTGCAACAAGCATCGAAACCAAGGTTCCCACAATAAATAAAGTGCGGTACTCTTCAACATTCACCATTAAAACATCGCCTACACATGCATCATGAATAACGTCTTTTGAGAAAACGCCAAATCCAAAAACTCCCTAAAGCAATCAAAATCACGCCAAGAACAGATCCAATCATTGTCAGCCACATACGTTGCACACCATCACTCCACGCTAGATTCTTCAACTCGTGAGTCTTACTCTCCACTTCTTCTCCAATATCCCTGCCCAAATCGGCAAAACGGGCTGCCTCATCAAAATCTTCTAATCTATACTCCATATTCGCCTCAGCCAAAAACTCTCCTGCCTCATTCAACTCAGCTAGCAACCCTGAAACATCCGCTCCAATCCGTTCAACATCTAAGACAGCTTGATAAGCAGAAACCAAAGCGTTTTCAGCCCTTTCAATGCTTGTAGTAGCTGTGTCTTCCGAGTTTGCAAGTGTCTCAGACATAAAAATAGAAGCTGAAAAAGCGAGAACAAAGAACAAAACCAAAAGTTTTGAAGCAGACTTTATTGATTTCCTCATTTTCTCATCTCTTGTTTGAACACATGCTCTTTAACATCACCTCGTCTTTGCGAGCATCCTCGAACTGCTCTTGAAGCCTGTTGCAACGTTCAGAATATTTCGCATATTTTCCGAGAAACTCTTCGCCTTTTCGCGTGACTAAGTATAGTTTTTCATTTCTATCAATGCTGATTAGTCCAGCTTCCAAAGTCTCAGCTAAATATCGCTTTAGAAGATCATAACTCAAATTAGCTTGATACATAATTCTAGTTTTCTTAGCGCCCTTCCCAGCTATGTGCAGAATGTCTGCTATAATTTGCAGTCTACTTCTATATTTGCTACTATTCACAACAACCTGTACCATGCTCTATCCAACCACTTTCAGCTAAGAACAGCCGTCACAAAAATCAGCTATGACCTATGCACGAGCTTTCAAATCGTTCAAGGCCTTTTCTCAAGCTGACCCCAGCTCTAAACCCGAGAATTTTCTCAGCTTTTGCAGGATTCCCGTAATTGTTCTTTATGTCACCTTTCCTTGGCTTGTCATGCTTTATCTGTAGATTTTTTCCTGTTGCCTCTTTTACAATCCGTGTCAGCTCGTTTATGGTGGTGGGCTTGCCAGTGCACACGTTAAATGTCTCACCTACCAGATTATCGCTTTCCAAGGCTAGCACGGTTGCGTCGACCACATCTCCTATTTGTATAAAATCCCTAGTTTGCTCCCCATCTCCGTATACCACTAAGGGCTCGCCTCTTGACGCGTTGCTCAAGAATTTGGTTATAACGCCACTATACGGGTTATGCTCTTGTCTCGGCCCATAAACGTTAAAGTACCTCAATATAACAGTCTCAAGCCCATAGCTTCTACAAAATGCTCTACAATAACTCTCCGCTGATGCTTTCGACACAGCGTAAGGCGACATAGGTTTCAACGGGCAATCCTCTTTAAGAGGTAACGGCTTCACTTCTCCATAGACAGCCGTTGACGATGCAAAAACAAACCTTCCAACATCATTCCTAACAGCCTCCTCTAAAACATTCAACGTTCCAGTTACGTTGACCCTGTGGGTCTCAATAGGATTATTCACGGAATCCTCAACATCTATCAAAGCCGCCAAATGCACAACAGCATCAATCCCGTCCATAACATCCCCAACAACTTTTCTATCCCTCACATCCCCCTCAACCAACCTAAAACCATCACTCTCCAAATGATGACTAACGTTTTCCACCCTACCTGACCGAAAGTTATCCAAAACAATCACCTTGTAATTCCTGCCCACAAGCTCATCCACCAAGTGGCTTCCAATAAACCCAGCACCACCCGTCACAAGAACGCTTGAAAAAAATTTCACGCTAACAACTCACAATGTTCCATTTATCTAGAACTGCTTACCTCGCCAGCCACAGTTTCATCTACATGCCTGCGCGCAAAAACAGCCCTTCAGTGTATTCAAATGTGAAGCCAGCCTCTTCCGCCCTTTTTTTTCTGCTGATTCTTAGAGTGACCCTTCTTCAGTGGCGCCAGTCTTTCTCTCCTAGTGAAACGCTTCTGCTTGCTCAGCGTATTCCGGATGAATTTTCCACATCCACCAACCGCAGGGCGAGGAGGAATTGCATTCGGCACGTCAGAAGGCTTATGGTGCTCCAAGATCTCCACGAAATCCACGGGCTTAAAGTCTCTCGTGGCAACAATAACCGTTCCACGGTCAACAAACAAAGACGAATAGTCTTGACAAGCAATTCCCTCAGCCTTCACCTTATCATCTATTCGATCCCGCCACAACTTCTTCCATTGGGTCCTCAACTCATCAACAAACGCTTTCCATTCCGTACGTTCCACTATGTAATCCCTCCCTGAAGGGAGCGGATGAGAACTGAACGCCTTAATCCATCCATCTTCACATGTCAACCCCTCGTAGAGTACTGCGAGGAATGGTCTGCATAATTGCTGACCTTCTCCTTCCTCAACAAGGTCTGTGTTTCTTTGACTACACTGTCACCAAATCACGGCTACAGCGGAGTCTTTAATAACATTTTGTTGCTGCGAATTATATAAAGAGGTAAGGAAAGAACTTCTTGAGCCAAGTTCTAGAACTTGCATCTAGAAAGTTCTAGTAAACTTCACACCGTTTTATGAAAAGAGATTTCACAAACCATTTATCCTTTTCACAACAATTCACCTGCCTGCAGAGGAAGACGAGTTGTGGAAAATCGACGAAATCCTAATGATGCTCAAGGATGGAAACTGGCATGATCTAAGAGAAATCGCCAAAGAATGCGCGTCAAACGAGTTTAGAGTACAAACGATCGTGAGTTTCCTATCGAAATACGACTTTATGGAACTTAAAAGTCGAAAAGCTAGGCTCCGCCCATTAATGCTGGAGTTCATCGATGAAATTCAGCGCCTCAGAGAAGAGGAAGCTATCAAGTCATAAGGGCTTCAAGCTTGAGGTAGGCATCAAGGAAAGCACGTCCCTTTGCTGAGGTTTTGAAATAATCTGTTTTGTTGCTTCCCTTTTTTGAGATTGATCTCAAGAGTTCGATGCCTAAAAGAAGTTTCAAGTATCGTTGAAGCTGTTTGTAGCTGAGATTACATCTATACATGATGCGAGTCTTTTTGGCTCCCTCGACTGCCTCATTCAAAATGCTTGCCATAATGTCTATTTGGCTTCGCATTTGAATCAAACGGGTGGAACTTAATCTTCCTCTGACTTTAACCAAAGGAGACACGACACTTTCTTTCCAATAGGATATTACGTATGGCTATATCTACATATTTAAGATTTAAGGTACACATCTTATGCCGCGCAGTTTTTCATCGCGTCATTGATGTTGATGTCTGGTTTTGTTGGTGCGTGACGCTCGAACTTTCCTGATGGTGTATCCTACGAGGAAACCGCCTATTCCGCCTATTCCCAGTTGCAGAACAATTAAGGTTAAGGCTTCACTCATTTCGATACCGCCAAACACCACATTACAGTTCTACTTGTTAGGCATGGATGATAAACATTATGAAAACGTGGTAAATATTCGAAATTCACACGGAGAGAAAAGTTAACTTGGTTTCACGGTTTTCTAAAGCCCAAGCTTAAGCCTTCTGTAAGTATTGTAGTCCACGTATTCTAGGTAACTGTTTTTAACCTGATGTTGAACAGTAAATTTTTGTCGCTGCCTCTTCTCCTTTATCTGGCTGGTCGTTACGAGGGAGTACGCGTCGCTTCCCGCTCCTGACCCATAACTCACTATGACAACTCTTTCATCTGGTTTAGCTATGTCAAGAACAGCTGCCAAACCAATGGGTGAAGCACCAGAATACGTGTTGCCGAACTTAGCAACTTGCAAACTAGGCATGTACTGTTCCTCCTTGAAACCCAGCGCCCTAGCTACTTTGATGGGAAAACCGAGGTTAGGCTGATGGGGAACAAAATAATCGATGTCACTGAGTTGAAGCTTCAGCTTCTCCATGAGTTTTTTAGTCGCCTTCACCACGTGTTTGAAGTAGGCAGGCTCTCCCGTGAATCTTCCGCCGTGTCTCGGATAGGACTCTAAGTTCCTCCTCCAAAAGTCTGGGGTGTCTGAAGTGCATGAGTACCAGCCTTCAAGCTCAGCGATGACGTCGTGCATGCCGAAGATGAAGGCGGAGCCTCCATAACCAACAAAGAAATCCAATTCCCCTCCGAGCTCTTCTCGAGGTGCAGCCTGAGAATTGTCGGTGCCTGTCACCATGGCGTAGGGTGTAGGGGTACCTGGATAATATACGAGGGCTGCGGCGTCTTTGAACATGCTGGTTGCAGCTTTGCACGCAAACTCTGTGTCGATGGCGTCCACGCCCTGTACACCGTCCATTCGTTCCTCCTCGCCGAGCTTCAACACCTGAGCCACTTTGGAGGCTATTGGCTTAACCGCGTAGGGGTTGGATTCTGAACCCACGTACACCTTGCCTACCAGTGAGGGGTCTGCTCCAGAGTGAATTAGGGCCATCTTTCCAGCTTCAACCGCTGCGGTGATGGCGTCTTCGTCCGTAAACGGCACGGATCTTTCCATGCGTCCTTCCTTAATTCTGAATTTTGGAACGTACACTCCGTACCCGGCGATTCCCGGGGTTTCATACTCTTTTTTGGGCTTAACTATTTCGTGTTTCTGATGTGGGTAATATTCGTCGGCGAACGTGAAGGCTAATGAGATTGTTGGAACAATGTCGCTTTGCTGGACAGCACATCTTCTTCTGAACCTTGGAACAACTCCTCGGTCCTCGAAACTGGACAGGTCCATCTCTTCTTCTTTCAAGATGCAGTCAGTGAGTCTGCCTGGAACTCTCACTTTTCCGTTATGAAAGGAAACAATGCCGTAAACGTAGGGTCCAAGCTTGGTGAATTTGTTTGTGGGTTTCTTGACGAGGGTGCAGACTTCTAGTGTGCCTTTTTCGTAGAAGAAGTCAGCGTCTTTCATCTTGCCGAAGCTTCTCCTTCCGCAGGCTCCGCAGTAGTATCTGGTTCTGAAATATTCTTTTCCGCAGATTCCGCATTGGCTTCCTCTGAGTCTGTCTCCAATGTAGGAAACTCTTCGTTCAATAGGTTCGCTGCTCATGTTAATTCCTCCTCAAGATGTGTACGTAAGCCTTGGTTCCGAATCCTTCAAACTCCAAGACACATCCAAATTGTAGGTCTCTGTCCGCCTTTACCTGTCTATCATCAGCCTCACCTTTGAGTTGTTTAACAACCTCGTAAACTTGAGCACCACCGGTGGCCCCTAGCGGGTTTCCATCAGCTTTGAGTCCTCCATTTGTGTTCACAAAAAGCTTTTTTCCGTTGATTTCGTAGAAGCCTTTGTAGTCTTCGCAACTGTTGTAAATGTCGAGCCATGCTTCACCTTTTTTCGAAAACCCAAGGTCTTCTAGGGACACCATTTCCATAAGTGTGGACTGGTCGTAGAACTCAGCTATTTGAATGTTCTCTATTCCTATATGGGCTCTTTCAAGTGCGTTTTCCATAGCCATGGTGCTTGCTATGAATCCTGTTCTTTCTTCCCGTGAAGGAAAGGTGATGTAGTCGGTGGCTGCGGAAGAAGCAACGATGTATATGGGGGTGGTTGTGCATTTTTTTGCGACTTCTGGACTCGCCAAGACCAAGGCTGAGGCTCCATCTGAAATAGGGGCAAAGTCGTAGAGTCCCAAGGGCTTATGTGCCTTAGACCTTTCTTTCAACACTTGATCCAAGCTAACCTCTCTTTGAAATTGAGCGTATTTGTTCTTCATTGCGTGTTGGTGATTTTTCACGCATACTTGAGCTAGGGCTGTGTTGAATTTTTCAAGAGCTTCTCCGGAAATCTTGTGTTTCTTTATGTATTCTCTGAGCATAAGTTCGTGGTTTGCTTCAGGAGTGCATCCAGCGTAATAGCTCCACGGGTCTTCTAGAAGCATTAGGTCGTCTCTTATTTTGTCCCAGCGGTCGGTCATTTTTTCCACTCCGCCCACGAGAACCATGCTGTACTTTCCCGATTGTATAGCGTGGCAAGCGTTTAGGAGGGCGGAACTGAAGGATCTCATTTTTTCCATTGGGATGTGGAGTTCTGAAAGTTCGGAGAGGAAGCCTTCTTCGATTCCGACTTTGTTGGTGATTTGGAGAAAGTAGTCTGAGAAGTAGCCAGCGTCTAGGTCTTTTCGTTCTATGCCAGCGGCGTCTGAGGCTTTCAGCCAGGATTCTTCCACTAGTTTTTCGTGTTCTCTCTCGTAATGTTCACCGAACTTTGTTCTGCCCACCCCAATTATGGCGGGGAATTGATGTTTCATAAATTTGTGGGTCTCCTTTCTGTGATCAAGGTTTATTCTCTTTGGTTCGTTCTTTTTTATGTTTCTCTATCTTCTTATAAAGAGGAAGGACAGGGAAAACATAATGATTGGAATAAGGCAAACTAATATACGATTATTGGACAGAAATGCTTTTCGTCGCAAGAGGTTTTGTTATGAACAAGGTTTATCGACTTGTTGTAACTGTGAAAGAGGTTCGAGGCAGGTGTCCAGTGTTCAAGGTTGGAGACAAGATCGCTATCGAGTCGCCTAAGATTGTTCCTGAGAAAACGGATGCTCTGTGTGTTCACGCGCTCGGGTCCATGTTGTCTATGATTGTTGCTCTGAGCCACGGCATCAGCTTTAAGGAGTTGGGTCTCGCGGTGGAGGATGGTGACGTGGGATATGTTCAGTGTCTTGATCCGGGTGCTCCACATACTCTTGGCGGAACGGTTCTTTTTGAGGTAAGGCGGGAGGCAATGACGTGAACGCTGAGCAACGCTTTTATGGTGAAAATGTGAAATACGATAAACAATATTTGCGATGCTGAGTGTGTTGCTTATGATATTCGCCTTTGCCGTGAACTTGATTGGACAAGAGTTGACTGACCCCTTTGTGGGGCAACTGCTTAACTTTGTTTTAGGCCTCCTTATCTTAACGGTTGTTTTTTACCTTGCTGGACGTGTGGTTGTTGGGAAAAAGCGAGCGTTATTCAGTGACGCCTTTGTGATTTCTCTTCTTGGAACTGTTGTAGCTAATATAGTAAGCCTTCTTATACCGAGTACACAATTAATCGGTTTGATTCTCTCCCTTATAATCTGGCTGTTTTTAATTAGACACTATTATGAGACGGGGTGGTTAGGAGCTTTCGCCGTGGCTGTATTAGCGGTAATTATAGACATAACGATCATGTTCATTCTGTTCCTCCTTTTGGCTATTCCCTTCCTACTTGTCGGAGGCTAACCTTACTAAATAAACAGCTTGTTCAAATGCTATGGACTTCAATGATAGGCAGCAAGAAAGTAATATCTGGGATAGCAAGCGAAAAGACTGAAGATTTAATTTTCCTCAAAGAGCTTATTGAGGCGGGAAAGATAAAACCTGTCATAGATAGACGCTATCCGTTGGAACAAATTGTCGAGGCCCACCGGTATGTTGACAAAGGACACAAAAAGGGAAATGTAGTAATAACTATAGACCATAATAACAAAACCTAACAAAGCGTTGCAGATAATGGCGGTGTCTCTGCTTCAAATATAACTGCTTCAATATTATTTCTTACTGGAGGACAGAAACGATAGCATGATCTACCACAACGTTTGGATTCGCATCTTTCTTCGTCTAGAACCGCTATTCGAACCATTATCAATCAAACCTTTTTCTAACGTAAAATATAAGAGACAGAATAATAATTTGCTGTTTAATAACATAAGATAAAATCTTGATGGTGGGTTAAAACATGGACTTTGAAATAAAATATAAACCATCATATTCAATGCTTGTCATCAAATTAGATCCTGATGAATCTGTAACCGCTGAGGCTGGTGCCCTGACCTACATGGAACCAAACATCGAAGTTAAAACACGAAAACGAGAAAAAAGCCTTTTAGGCTCTTTAGGTCTTGCAATTTTAGGGCGCCAATCCTTTTTTGTAAATGATTACAAAGCCCAAAATACCAATGGAGAAGTAGCGTTTGTTTCAGCTCCTGTGGGGGATATCGAAATCCTAGAAGTGAAGCCTAACCAAGGTTACATAATTCAATCAGCTTCCTATATAGCCTCCACCCAAAATATTGATTTAGACATGAAATGGCAAGGTTTCACCAAAGGTCTCTTCGGGCAAGGATTGTTTATGATAAAAGTAAAGGGTCAAGGAAAGCTTTTCATAAATACTTTTGGGGCAATAGACAAACATACCTTGGACGAAGGAAAAACACTAATCGTTGATAACTTTCATTTAGTAGCGTTCAGCGACACGTGCGATTATAAAGTTCGAAAATTTGGAGGCCTTAAATCAACTATTCTTGGTGGTGAAGGATTGGTTACAGAAATTAAGGGTCCTGGGGATATTTATATCCAAACCAAAAACCTCAGAGAATTCGTAGAATGGTTATGGACACTATTGGGTCCAAGAGTTAGATCAAGGAGTAGATAAACTCCATTTATTCATTCTTTATATTACAGAAAAACAGTTATGTAGAAACTTAATAGAAACTTCGTCACCATTCATTTTGACATTACTATGACAATTCTAAAAGCAACCAGAACTAACATCAGATATCAAGCATATTAGTATAATTGAATTTTTCAGAAAGATAGGGCTTGGAAAGCTTACTGGCATTTTTATCGTGTATGGATTAGAAGAAATATCAAAGCTTTGGAATGAATCTGATGAGTTTGCCCAATATTTAAGGAAAAAACTTAGAGTAAGGGTAGAACGAATGATACAGGGTGGCTGCATAATGCGCGCGCAGAAAGGTTATAGTATTGTTTTATTTTAAATAAAAGCAGTTATACCTTACTATAATGATGAAAATTTAACGAACACTTGGAAGCGGTTTCATGGGGATAAGTGTTATTGTTGTGGACATGTTGAACGACTTTGTTACAGGCGTCCTGAAGTGCGAACGCGCCTCAAGGATTATCCCCAACATTCAACGTCTCCTCGATTTTGCCCGAAAGAAAAAGATTCCAGTTATTTACGTTAGCGACGCCCACCAGCCCGGCGTTGACGAGGAGTTTGAACTGTGGCCTCCCCACGCCATAGTTGGTACAAAGGGAGCAGAGACCATTGAAGAATTAAAACCGGTTGAGGGCGACTACACCCTTCAAAAAAGGAAGTACAGCGCCTTCTACGAAACGGGGTTAGACTCTCTCTTAAAGAAGTTAAATGTGGACACAGTGGTGCTCGTAGGATTAGTCACTAACGTGTGTATCCAACACACTGCTGCTGACGCTTTCTTTCGAGGGTACCGAATCATTGTCCCTGAAGACTGCGTGGAAGCCATCACCGAGGAAACTCAAAAAACTGCAATTAAATATTTGAAAGTGAATTATGGTTCTGAAATCACTAATGTTCAAGAATTGATGAAATCAATCAGTTTAAGAGGTGAAACACATGCGTCAGTTCCATTGCGCAAGTGATGAAGAAATAAAGAAGGGTGAAACCACCGACGTTTATTTCGCTAGAACCAAACAGATTCTTGAAGCAAAAAAGTTAGACAAACTCAGAGTTGTGGCTGAGGTTACGTTCGGCAAACTTCCCAGAGGATGGCCTTGGGGAATCCTCTGCGGCATCGAGGAGGTAGCCCGCTTGTTCGAGGGATGTCCTGTTGACGTTTACTCTATGCCTGAGGGAAGCGTCTTTTACCACACGGATAGTCGAGGAGTCCGAGAACCCGTCATGTTCATTGAAGGGCCCTACGGAGAATTCTGCATTCTGGAGACTCCTCTGCT
>CP070759.1:142481-145150 GCA_020348945.1 Candidatus Bathyarchaeota archaeon | reverse complement strand
TCTTTGATCAGTTTAGCTCCATCTAGAATGTCTTCGATGCTCGCGCTTTTGGGTGGAGTTAACTCGCCGGTAATTGTAAACTTGGATGTCGCCAAACTTTTTTCCAAAGAACTAACAAAACTCATTCTGAACCACTCCCAACAACCTGTTGAGGCGCTGTTGAAATTTGATAGTTTCTCGGTTTTCTGAATTCTCTAAACTTATCCAGCTTCCCGATGTCTTTCATCCGCTTATAAATCAGCACCCAAGCACAGTCCTTTTCACGGTCTACTTCACACTTTTCATCCATGTGACCAGCACAAGGCCCATTGAGGAGTCCTTTTGGGCATCTTGAAATGGGACAGATGCCTCCTGTTTCGTCGAGGATGCAGTCACTGCAGGCTAGGCAACGTTGATAAAACTCTCCTATATGTTCGGTCATGCCTATGAATTTGGTGTTGAGTCCAGGTATAACGATTTTGCCGGTTAGGTCAACGAGTGTTTGGATGCCCACTCCGCAGGATAACACGAGAACTGCGTCTGCTGCGTTTAGGGCTGTCGATATAGCTCTAAGGTCGCGCTTTAGCAGTCTCTTGTCGCAGGGAGTTTCAACAACTGCTGTTCCGACTATCTCTTTGTCGCTCAGGAGCTGTGCCATTTCTTTGACTTGTTCTTCGCCGCCGGTTTGGGCGAGTGCGGCGCAGGTTCCGCAGCCTAAGATGAAAACTTTTTTGTTGTTCTTTAGGCTTTCTTTTATTTCTTCTATTGGTTTTTTTTCAGTTAGTATCATGGTCGATCCTCTCTAAGCTAGAATTCTAAACAAAGTAGTTTATCTTTATATAAAGATTGTTTTTCAATGGTGGGTTGGTGTTTCTTTTTGAAAGACAGAGAAGATGTGTACTTAGCCGGTGAGTCAAGGAACAATATTTTCCGTGTTGAATTTATTATGTTACTATTGATGGGTTAGAAGCGAGCACACTATGATACATATTTCGCATGTGTGCTGGCGGCGCGGGCAGAGGTGGCTAAGAAAAGGGTTAAGAAAGATTGTTAAGGAGGCTTGAGAGAGAAAACGAAGGAGGAAGTGAAAACTGGATTGAATCAGGCTTGTTTTTTAGGTTGAGGAAGCATGAATTCTATGTTCTTATGTGATTTTGATTGTTGCGGGCGTCCCGTGATAATGGAGAAGTTTTCTAGAAGATTATGGGGTAAGATTTAAATCAGCGTTCACTAAATAAAAGGTTGTGATTTAAGGGATTACTATCCTTAGATCCTAAAGAAAAAAAAATAAAAAATAAACAGAGGGAAAGGAGTGTTACAATCAAAAATAAATGCGACTTTGATTTCTATTACTTTAGCGTTTACACTACTGATCAGTGCATTAGCAGCAAGCTATATTATGCCTACACGAGCGTTGCCGCCGACAATACTTACTTGGTATGTGAGGAAAAGTCCGGATCCCTACTGGGGATACTACGGTGGATATTGGGCTGTTTGGGATGAACTAGTACCTGAGTTAGCAGAGCTTGGTATCGATCTTCAACTAATTTCCGAAAGTGACATATATGCCATCTGGGAGATTATGTGGAGCCCCAGTGTGCCGGAAGGCGGTCAGGTAAGTGGCAGCAGTGGATGGGATCTCATCATGATGGAGTGGTGGCTGCAGCCTCAGGGAATGCTATGGAATGACGGAATAATTCTATCCAAAAACTTGATAAATGGAGAGTTAGCTGGCTACAACCCATTCCCATACCTAAGCAAAGCAAGTGACGAGTTCTATTGGGGAATGCAGACTACCTTTGATGCTACCGCGCGGAAAGCATATGCTGATGCTTGGCAAGAAGAACTGCAGCATAACCCTCCCATGATTAACATATGGCACCCACACATCTACAGTGTTCAAGGCGCTTATTTCAAGGGCTACAACGATTATTGCTGGACGAATAACGTCAGGAACGTGACGATTGACCAGGCCAAGGTGCTGGCGATGTATAATGCCGGAAATCTGTCACTGGCCAATTACAACCGTCTTTCTAGTTCAAAGATAATCAGGTATGCAGCGAGCGAAGGTTGGTGGAATTTCCTACCTCCATACGTTGACAGCTACACTGAGGAGGAATTCCAAACCCTAGTCTTTTCAACTCTATACAGAATGTCTGTTGACCCGTGGCCAGCTGACGGTGTGCCCGTAGATCCAAACGATTACACAACCATTCCTTGGCTATGTACCGCCAGTCCGATTGACATTGGCTGGGAAAGCGACTGGGACGGCGAGCAAGTCTTTCGAGTAAGGATTCCTCTCAGAGAAGAGGTCAAATGGAGCGACTTTGCTTATGGTACAAACGAGGAATACTTAGATGCTGAAGATATATTTTGGACCTACAATGACATTGTCCTGGACCCGACATATGGAGCTACATCGGCCGGTGACTTTTCGCCTGTTGTGAAGCGAGCGGAATACTTGGGTAATTACACGCCTGGAGATGGCAGCTACGATCCTTACACCATCGATTTGATTCTCTACGAGCCTTACGTTGATCTGGAATTGATCCTTGCGAACGATTGGGGACTAGCCATAATGCCCTATCACTCTTTCGGTGGCGTAGTACCAACATTGTTGGACCCGTGGAACAAGAATCTAGACGCAGCAAGAGATAATGTGGCCTCTTTAGGTCCTTTCGAGTACCTAG
>CP070759.1:133254-142381 GCA_020348945.1 Candidatus Bathyarchaeota archaeon | reverse complement strand
GAGAACTTGAACTTTCGGGGCATATCCAGAAAGTCGGGGTTTCCTATAAAAAAGCTGCTCAGCCTCTTCATAAGATGGTGTCCATCTATCAGTTCATCTTTGTCAATGCCAGATACTGGACAGCATAAGATGTTCCTAGCGTCACCGTACCTCGGACCTTTAAAGCCTTGGCCACACATGTCCGTTGTGAAGCCCAGTTCTTCAAGCTTTAAAAAGATCTCTATCGTATCTTCAGCATTTATCCAGTGGAGCTGAATGTCCTGTCTATCAGTTATCTCCGCATAACCTTTGCTGTATTTTAAGGCCATAGCGGCTACCTGACGGAACTGCTCTGATGTTATGAACCCTCCAGGGACCTTTACTCTGAGAAAGTTTGAGGAGTCCATGCCCCTATCGCGCCCAATCGAGTACCGGCCTATGAACCGCTTTATGTCATTTATCTCTATTTCCGCCAAATCTTGACCCTCACTCTTTAGTTACTTCTCCACTTTTCAATTACATCGTCCAAAGACTCTGAAAAAGATATACTCCTCCTCATCCATGCCTTTGAACAAACTCTGTTAGAACAACAACCTGTTCTGGAACGAATTCCCCGGTAGATACACTCAACTTCACTGCGAAGTACTCAAGATTGCGCCTTCCTATCCACGTTTTCCGACCTGAAAGCATTTCATTAAAACGCAGTTTTACATTTCCACAAACGGATTTTTCCATTTCATCAAAACCTTCGCGACTTCCGGTCTAATCATTAGGCCCGCTGTTTGCCCGTTGCTAATAGCCGCCCTAATCTTTGTTCCACTGAAATCCAGACGATATCTGATGCCATGTGGACAGATTTTCTCGTTGGCCATAGCTTCACATCTTTCGCAATAGAAGACACAAGGAAAGAGCAACGGCGTTACGCCTAAGTCGGGGAAATCTTTGAAGATTTTCTGTGCAGAAAGGGGTGGATAGAAGTTGCCAACTCCAGCGTGATCCCTTCCAACTATGAAATGGGTGCAACCGAAATTCTTCCTGATTATGGCATGGAAGATTGCCTCCCTAGGACCTGCATAGCGCATTTCGGTTTGTAAGATTCCGAAAATAGCTCTCTCGCGTAAATAGTAATTCTCTATAAGAGCTTGATAGGTGGCGATAACAACCTCATCTTTAAAATCTCCGCTCTTTTTCCTTCCAATAATTGGTTGCATAAATATGCCGTCAACGAGGCTGAGAGCGGTCTTCTGTATGTATTCATGGCCTAGGTGGGGAACATTTCTCGTCTGAAAACCGACTACAGTCTTCCAACCTTTTTCTTTAAACAGTCTCCTGGTTTCAACAGGGCTTAAACGATGCGTTTCATATGAACTCTCAGGTTTATTGATTAAGTCTAGTTTGCCTCCTAGAAGGAGTTCCTTCATGTGGAAGGTTTTCGCAACACTTGGATGAGATTTGTCTGTTGTCCCGAAGACAAGGCTTGCCATTTCCTTTTTATCGAAGTTGAAAATATCGGTGATATGGAGTAACGCTATCGGTTGACTTGTTTTATCGGCGAGAACTATATCGTCCCCTTCTGTCAAGCCTGAAAGGTTATGCTTTGAGGTGTCGAGAACTATGGGAATGGTCCAAGGTAGATCATTTGCCAATCTCTTGTCATATAATACGTTTAGATAATCTTGTTGTCCAAGGAAACCTTCTAGAGGACTAAATACTCCTTCAGCGATATTCCGAATGTCGTTTGCAAGCTCTTTGTTCACCACCATTTTTGGCAGCTCAACAATCTCGTCCTGTATTCTCTCCAGTTGTTTTCCTTTCAATGTCCTGTCAACGAGTTTTCCTCCATGAGGACCCACCAAAAAAATCACCTCTATATCTGTAACATGAAATTGTTGTTCATTTCAGCGCGCATTTATTGTTGAATTCTTAGGTTTTTCACTGAAAGTGTGGATGCCACATTCTTTTTTGTTTGTGCCTGCCCATCTGCCTGCCCTTTCATCTTCTCCCGGTTGTACTGGTCTAGTGCATGGTTCGCAACCAATACTTGCATAGTTTTTGTCATATAATGGGTTATACGGAATCTCATTGTCTTCTATATAGCTCCAAACCTGCTGTCTTGTCCAATTGATTAAAGGATTCACCTTAACCAGACTGGTTTGATTGTCTAGTTTGTTGATCTGAACTATATCGAGATTATTCCGAGTGACCGCTTGGCCTCTCCTTAACCCTGTAATCCAAGCATCGAGTTCTTTCAAAGCTCTTTTGATGGGTTCAACTTTCCTTAGTTGGCAACACAGGTTAGCGTCTTTTTTATACAAGTTTTCTCCATATTTCAGCGTCTGTTCTTCCATGCTTAGTTTAGAAGAATATTCAACAAGGTTCAGTTGATATTTCTTCTTGAGAATGTCTTTGATTTCATCTGTTTCTTTAAATTGGAAGCCTGTGTTTATGTAGAAAACTTTGATGTCTGGCTGTATTTTAGTTGCCATGTCTATTACAATCGTGTCTTCAACGCTGAAGCTTGAGGCTATAGCGATTCTTGGATGGAATCTGCGTATTGCCCATTCAAGAACATAGTTTGGAGTTTTACCTTCAAGAGATTTGTTAATAGTCACTGGATCAAAAATCAACGACAAACTTCATCCCTCTGCACATCCAAATCTCCTATAACGCTGTTATATCTTGTAAATCAACAAGTGCCATAACACCGTTATAAATGTTTCTATCGGCGCAAACATCACTTGTAGTTTCAAAATATTTTCGCGTATTGTTACGTGGAAAAGGGATTCTGTTACCTCTTCGATTGACAAGGCTGTCCTGTGAAAGTGTTACTTTTCGGTTGATAGCGTAAAAAATCGGTTGTTGAGTTTTTGCGGGCTTTTTCATTTGATATTTTAACCTCACAGAATGGGCACAATACAACCTCTTTATTACCAACAAGAAAACCGTCATGTTGCTCCCACTCACCATCACAGTGAGGACATTTCATCCTAACAATCTTATAGTCGGTCAGTGTTGGCATGTATTCATATCTCTTCAAAACTTCTGTTTCTAAAGGTTCGATACTGCTAACTTGGTTCATTCTCTTACTTAGGTCAAAAAGTTCGTGTTTGTTTCCTCGCCATACAAAGATACCATGCTGATGGCAGAAATAGAAGCGATAAGGAAAAATGTACCGTTTACCGTCACAAATCAGATTCTTGTCGTAGTTCCGCATTACTATGCCAATTGATGGACATAATGGACATCTACCTTTTATTTCAGATTCCAATAGCATCACCTGAGTAACAGGAGGGAGTTTTTGCCTAATCAATTTACTTGACGAATCTGGGTTCTGATAACTTATCGGTTGGTGAAAAAAAGGGGGGTGATTAAGGAGACTTTTAAAGAGTTTTGGACATTTAGAGGTCCAAGAACCAAGCATATTAGACACATCAAAGTGCAAGGAGATATGAACAACAACAAAATGGAAAGGCTAAACGGAGAAATCAGAGACAGAGAGAAAGTTATGAGAGGACTAAAGAAGAAAGACACTCCAATACTGAAAGGTTATCAAATCTATCATAACTACATCAGAGAGCATGAAGGGTTAAACGGAAAGACACCATCCGAGGCTTGCGGAATCACTGTTAAAGGAAAGAACAAGTGGAAGACTCTAATTCAGAATGCAAGCAAAAACGTTCAATGATTCTTAAGTTCTAAAGCTTTTGTAGCAACTGTTCAGCAAGTTTTTCGGCATTAGACCTCACATTTTCAGACGTTTCCTTGTTCAAGGGGAACATTGTAGCCCAATGTATTTGGGATGTTATCGTCCTTGCCCAGTGAAATAGAATCAAGTCATTCTCAGAGAACTCATAGAACTCATCGTGAATCCTATTCCTAATCTCTCTCACCCTATCGAGAAGATTGTAAGAAAAATCGTGAAGGATTCCCATTTTCTTGAGGTATTTTATTTTGTCTCGAAGGCTCCAACCATACTTAATCTTTTGAAAAGCTTCTACATCGACTTCATTAGCGTATTTTTCGTTCGAGTCCTCATCAAGAGAAATAAAGATTACATCAGTCTTAAAGACCCCTTCAAGTTTCATTACCATCTGAGTGATATACGATTCAACCGCTCTCCAATCTGGTAAAGGCTGGAACAACCACTGTTTTATGCTTGGCTCAAGTATCGCTTTATATTTTTCATAACAGTTCTCACAAAGGTTCAATTCGGCAATTTTTCTTAACCTTTTGAGTGACATTCTGAGTAGGCACTTCCTGAATGCAGTTATGAGTTTGGCTATTTAAAAGCTAAAGAGGAAAATGTTTATCCGACGATTTTTTACAAGGAACCGATTTTTGACAAGGGTTCAGAACAACCGAAGACTTTACAGTATCGAAAAAGGAGTGGTTTATAAGGTATAACGTTGTTATAGAACTTGTGAGATGTAAATGAGACCTCCATGTGAGCTCGTTGTGAAACTTGTGTTACCTGCGTTTCGCTCTCTAGTAGCGAAAACGCTTATCGAAAAATATCACTTTTCTCAAGTGAACGCAGCTGAGAAGCTGGGAACAACACAAGCCGCCATCAGCCACTACCTCTATTCGAAACGTGGAGACAAGAGGATGAAGCAGCTTCAAGCCACGCCCTTAGTTCAATCTATTGCCGAAGAAGTCGCGCTCGGCATCGCCACTGAAAAGTTTTCACCCTTTGACGCCATGCTGAAGTTTTGCAATTTATGCAGAGATCTTAGAACCAAGGACCTAGTATGCGATTTGCACAAGGGTTCCATATCAGTTCCCGAAGCCTGTGACTTATGTCTGGAAGTTCAAAAGTAACACAATTTTTCTCGTGATGCAACACATAAATACGGGTCAACCACCTCTATCAGGGATTCCCATGCAACCAGCCCAAACAAACACTGAAAAATTTGAGCGTGCAAACTTTGATTCCATTATCATTCGGTACGGTGGGGAGTTAGGAATCAAGCGAGCTTGGACGAGGAGGGTTTACGAGCGCTGCCTACGGGAAAATATTAAGAGCGTGTTAAAGCGTTACACGATTCCATACGACAGGACTATTCGAAAGCATGGAAGACTTTTTTTAAAAACTTCATTTACGACAGAGGCTTCCACAAAGCTTGCTAGAGTGTTCGGCATCTCGTCTCTTTCTCCTGCCCTAGAAACTACCTCCAAACTTGACGACATAGTCAATAAGAGCGTGTTTCTAGCTGGTTTGACGCTTCATGAGGGAAACAGCTTCGCGGTCAGATGCAGAAGGGTGGGGCATCACTCTTACACGAGCACGGAGGTTTGCAGAGAGGTAGGCCGACAAGTGTTAGACGCCTTCACTGATCGGCACATAACGGTGAACTTGAAAAGCCCTGATGCAACGTTAGGAGTGGAAGCGAGAAATAATCAAGCGTTTGTGTATACTGCAGTGATACATGGAACCGGTGGCTTACCATTGGGCACTCAATCCAGAGTGGTAGGCCTGTTAAGTGGAGGATTGGACTCTTCAGTGGCATGCTGGTTGGTAATGAAAAGAGGTTGCCCCATAGTGCCCCTCTATTTCGATAACGCGCCGTTTACAGACGAAAGCACAACTGAACGTGTGTTGAACGTGGCTAGGGTGTTGCTTGACTGGGCAATCGGGTTTCCAAGAAGAGTATATGTGGTGCAGCACGGTCCGAATCTCGCAGAGTTTAAGGGGAAAAAGCGGTTTGAGCACTTAATGTGCATCCTCTGCAAACGCATGATGTACAGGATCGCGGAGAAGATTGTAGACATGGTGAGGGCGGAGGGAATTGTTACCGGAGAAGACATTGGAGAGCAGGCGAGTCAGACTTTGCGAAACCTGAGGTTGCTGGACTCAGCCGTAGCCAAGTATCCGGTACATCGACCGTTGCTGGGGTTTGACAAGATCGATACTGAACAGATGGCGCGCAGAATAGGAACCTACGAGGCCTCGATCCAGAAAGCGAAGGGATGCACAGCGGTTTCGAGAAAAACTGTGACCGTGGCGAAACCTCGTGAAGTGGCTGAGGCAGAGAAGGGGCTGAACATAGAGGGCATGGTTGAAAGATCGATTAAGTCACTCAAAATTGTGAATTTATGAAGGGTCTTGTTGTAATAGGTGAACACGATATTTTCGCGCCTGCACACGTGATGTTTATCTGTATCAAATCGCTTAAATGACTCCGCTCCAGTTTTTGTCTTGATCATGTCAGCAGCAGACACAGCGGTTCAAGTGTTTCTCAGTCTCGAGCCTGAAGACTTCCGTGTACTATTAGCCATCGAGCTGGGCATGAGCCACTACAGATACGTTCCCGAAGACACGGTTCCCAAGCTTGCCAATCTCCCCCAACGAGAAGTAACGTATCGCCTTCCTCGACTGCGCAAACTCCACCTAATCAAGCGTTGGCGGGGACCCTACACTGGTTACCAGCTTAACATGGCTGGCTACGACTGTTTGGCCATCAACGCCCTCGTCAAAGCCAATGTATTAGAAGCTTTCGGTAAGCCGTTAGGTGTGGGAAAGGAAGCTGATGTTTATGATGCGCTGACGCCGAGCGATCAACAAGTCGCTGTTAAATTCCACAGACTAGGCCGAACCAGCTTCCGTCAAACCAGACGCAAACGAGAATACATTGCTGAACGTCAGCACATCAGCTGGTTGTATCAGTCTCGACTCGCCGCCCAAAAAGAGTTCGAGGCATTGAAACTCGTTCATCTTCACGGCGTTTCCGTGCCTGAGCCCATTCAACATAACCGACATGTTGTAGTGATGAGTATGATTGAAGGCTCTGAGCTTGTTGATTACATACGAATCCCTGAGCCTCAGACCGTGCTCAGCGAGATTCTGCTAAATTTGAGGAAAGCTTACCTCGAAGCAGAGGTTATCCACGCTGACCTCAGTGAGTTTAATGTCATAGTTCAGCCAGATGGACATATTCTCATCATTGACTGGCCTCAATACGTGAGGAAGAACCACCCGAACGCTGACCAGCTTCTCAAGAGAGACATAGGAAACATCGTGCGGTTCTTTCAAAGAAAGTTCAAGACAAAAACTAGGCTTAAAGGGGCCCTAGCGTATGTAAAAGAGAACAACTTGGTTTCTTTCAGCGGGAAATATTGATTGTGATATACAGAATATTGTTTCCACGAACTAAAATGCTTCCGTATTTCGCGGTAATCTGATCGTTCACGTGTTCAGAGGCACTTTCCAGAAGAAGGTTCATATAACCGTCGCAACGAACCATTCGGCCTTTATACTCCACTCCGTTCTTAAGCGTCACTGATAGATGCGAGTTCAGTTGTTTCGTCAACACGTTCAAAGGTTTTTTACTGGGTTCCATATGCTATCGCCGACCAACATTAACAATATTCATCGCATTTATTCCATAAAAGCTTTGTTAAACAACAATATAGAGTTTTGCCAGTATTCACCAGCGAAAAACAAAACGCTTTTTAGACCCACGCCGTTCCACTCATGGAGAAGGACGGAATCAATTTGATCCAAATGAAAGCTGCAAAACTTGGGCAGATAACCAGAGAGATGCGAATTGTCGCCAAAGACGAGGATGAATCGCCTGAAAACATCTGCCGGCGGGTAGCCAACGGAACCGTTATTATTACTCGCAATGTTCAGCGTGAGAAAGTTCATCCAGTGGGAATTGGGGAAGGGCTGCGCACCAAAGTAAACACTAACATCGGCACTTCCCTTGACATGTGTGACTTAGACCTTGAGCTTGAAAAGGCGAGGGGTGCGGTTAAGTATGGCGCTGACACGATTATGGATCTCAGCACAGCTGGCAACCTCGACGATATACGGCAGACCATACTGAAGGCTGTGGAAGTGCCTATTGGAACCGTTCCCATATATCAAGCCGCCATTGAAGCCATTAAGAAGAGAGGAGCTATTGTCAACATGACTGAAGATGACATATTCAACACCATAGAAAAACACGCCGAAGACGGGGTTGACTTTATGACTGTCCACAGCGGGGTTACCGAGCAAATTGTCAGGCGGGTAGCTAAACACCCCCGTCTAGCAGGGATTGTCAGTCGAGGTGGAACTTTCCTTGCCGCTTGGATTCTTCAACACGACAAGGAAAATCCGTTGTACGCCAGCTTTGACTACCTCTTGGAGATGGCAAAAAAATATGATTTCGCTCTAAGCCTCGGAGACGGTCTTAGACCAGGAAGCATTTTCGACGCCACTGACTGGCCACAGGTTCAGGAACTCTACGTCCTCGGCGAACTTGTGGAGAGAGCGAGAGCCGCTAATGTTCAAGTAATGGTGGAGGGGCCGGGTCACCTGCCTCTAAATCAAATTGAAGCTAACGTTCAGCTTGAGAAATCCGTGTGTAAAGGCGCTCCCTTTTACGTTTTAGGTCCAGTTGTCACGGAGATAGCGCCTGGATACGATCACATCGTTGGAGCCATTGGAGGAGCAGTTGCTGGACTCGCTGGAGCCGATTTTCTCTGCTACTTAACACCCTCGGAACACTTGGGGATACCCACATTAGAGGACGTGAGAGAAGGGGTGATAGCTACAAAAATAGCGGCGCACGCTGTTGACATAGTGAAGCGGGGTTCGAAGGCTTCATCCCGCGACCTCGCTATGGCTCAAACCCGCGCCAAACTGGACTGGCAAAAACAGTTAGACTTAGCTTTGGATCCGGAAAAGGCTAGGAAAATCCGCGGTCGAGTCAAGTTGATGAGCCCAGACACATGTTCCATGTGTTCCGAATACTGTGCCATAAAAATCTTGAAAGAAGCGTTCAAGGCGGAAGCACAGTGTCTATAAATGTGTGCACATAGTACTATTACTAGCATCTTGTTGAAGTCTGTCTCTCCAAAATAGGCTCCTTTTCAAAATTGTTGGCGCCGCCGGTCGGACTCGAATCAGTGCACAATGAAAAACCCCGTAAAAACACTTTTTTGTTTGTGCGCGTATAGCGAAAAGTTTCTTAATTGGTTAGTGTAAGTGTTATCTATGCGACAGGAAAAGCTTATGGAACTGCTTTGCGAGATTATTAAGAATTCAAGGCGAAGCGACAGAGAATTGGCGAAGTCCTTGGATTTTTCTCAGCCTTCAGTAACCCGTTTGAGGAAAGTTCTGGAAAAAGGAGCAATACTGCAGTACACTGCAATCCCAGATTTT
>CP070759.1:125427-133154 GCA_020348945.1 Candidatus Bathyarchaeota archaeon | reverse complement strand
TGGCTTCCCTTCGGGCAGTCCAGTTAGTATTTCATAATCCCAATCGAGCATTCCTCCATCCATTGTGTAGATATCCTTGAAACCTAGCCCACACAACAAGATTGCTGCACCCATGCTTCTGTGGCCTGAGCGGCAGTATGTGACTATCTTCTTGTCCTTCTCTAGTTCACCATGTCTTGCTTCCAGTTCTCCAAGGGGAACTAATCTGGCTCCAGGAATGTGCCCTGCTCTATATTCTTCGGGCTGCCTCACATCCACCAGCACAAATTGTCCCGTTTTGTCTCTCTCAAGGATGTTCTTCATATCTTCAGGTCTTATTCGTTTCACTTCGTCTATAGAACAGCTTATTCTCACGACATATCCCCTCTCAACAATTCGGAAAAATGAAAATAAAGCTTTTTTTAGTAGTCGAGCACGCATGCCTAGACGCATTAACCATCTACTGTGATGGAAAAGATTATTGAAAACAATGATTTTGCGAGTATCTACTCTCAATTCTTTGTTAATTTATTTCTTGATTGCCAACTTTGCACCACAAACGGAGCACTTACCTTCTGCCGTAATTTTTGGGTGTTCTCCAACTTCTGCTCCACAGAGTCCACATTTTGCCATAAGAATTCACCTCCACGAATCCAATTGTTTTATTACGGATTTCTGTTTGAAAGGTCTGAACTTTTAAACTTATGTGACTGTGATACCACAGTAACATAATCTTAAATACCAAATACTTCCGAAGAGAATTCTTGGTGAGGGGCACGGGAAAACTCCTTTCTCTCTTTCGGCAAACAAACATTTTTCTTGACTATAGTCGCATGTGCTCCTCACCGTCAATATGCTGCTGAATCCCGCTAAAAGAGCTATGAAACTAGGCTGTATTCCAAGCTATGAAAGCTCACTACGATGGGCTAGTGTGTCTATAGTGGTTTGATTACCATTCTTCCTAGTTTGCTATCCAAGCCTGCGAATAGGACTGTGCCATGAGCTAAGGCCAATTCTGAGTACCTGTTTAATGGATCTTGGGTTTTGTTTAGATCGCTGGCGTTGTAGGCGCAGATGACGATCATTGGGATGTCAAGACACCTGCTCAACGATCTTTCATATTCTATTAGTTCAGGGATTAATTTGCGTTTGAAAAACCATGCAGTTTCTCCAGTGACTCTTATTCCCTTGAAGCCATTTTTTAAGGCTCTTCTGTAAACTTTGTCCCATGAATTCATTGTGTGGGCTACGCTGAATTCTTCATCTGCTATGTAAATGTCCTCATATCTAATTATGCTTAGACCGCCCGTTTTCTTGTATTCTTCTACATCTATACCAAACCGCTTCATAGCTTCTCTTATTTGGCTTGGGTCCTCATCACTAGCCACATACAGTCCAGCTTCGCCTTTATCCAGTCCAACTTTAAGGTAGTTGAAAAGAACGTTGTATTTGGCTTCTGGGTTATCGTACACGAATATCAGGTGGTTTGTGGGTCCCAACTGTTCCATATATCTAGTCACCTTTTCAGGAACAGCAGCCGTTTCAATAGACCTCCAGCTTGTGGATTTGTGCCATAGTTTTTCAAAATCTCCTTGGAAGACTCCTACGAGGCTGTCGCTGTTTGTCAATAGACATGGATTTTCTGCCATGTTCCCCTCTGTGGCGGTTGAGATCAAAGCTTCTTTGAAATCAGCTATAATGTAATGACCTGAGGGCAAATCAGTATACCTCAAGCCGAGAGAGTTGCCAGGTGATACCCTTTCTTCTATGAGTCTTGGAAGGGAGTCTTCATAGTCGGGTAGTTCTGATACTACGCGTATCTTTATCCCTTTCCTTATGTTTTCCTTGAATTGCTCAGAAAACGCGTGCAAAAACTGCATGATCTGACTTCTTGAAAATACTATGTTAATTTCTTTCTCAGCGTTTTTCATCATAGTCAGCATTCTAGCCATTATGTTTTCCCGATTTGAGAGCAGAGCGAAATGTGCTTTTTCTTCCAATTCTAGTCTCGGTGCTTCGGCGAAATGCTTCAAAAAAGTTTCTGTTTTAGCCTTTAAGCTGGATACTCTTTTGCGGGCTGTGTCTTCTTCATGTTTAATCAGAACGGAAAGAGCCTCCTTCACGGGTGTAGCCCTAATCTTGCTTGGCTTCCCCAACAATTTTTCAACTAATCCCATTTTCTCGAGCTTGGGCAATATTCGATAGACATCTTCTCGACGCACCTTTGATACTTTTGAGATTTGGCCGATCGTAGCCAGCCTCAATCTAGCTGTGGCCAAGTACACCCTTGCTTGATTACCTGTGAGACCGAAGTCGATTAACATCTCAACATTTCTTTCCAAAGAGGACAAGGCAAACCTTCCGGAAGATTAACTGTTACTGTTATATTACAGCAACATATATTTATTACTCTACACTCCCCATAGAGTTTCTTGAAGGTCATCAACCAAAACTGCAAGGAAACAGAGAGCACTCATATTCACGTGAACAGCCATGTCTGAAGACATACACGAGCAAAAGGTGAAGAAAGCCGCGATAGTGGCTCTCATCAGCCTCAAGTGTGAGGCGAAAACAAAAAGCAGTAAGGAGATTGAAACCGAGATTCGTAGGGCGCTTGAAGAAAGCCTCACAAGGATGCCGTGGCTGATTTTGGAAAATGTTATCGTTGCTGAAGAATGAAGATCGGGCTTGAAACGGATTAAGTGTTACTGTTGTATCACAGTCACATAAGTTTAAGAGCTTGCACCGCAGATTAGAAACAGAACTTGTAGAAACAACTAGATGTGATAACCGTGGAAAAAGATAAGTTCTACGCTTTGCCAAAACTCCCCTACAACTACAAGGATCTAGAACCATATGTATCGGAGGAGCAATTAAGGATCCATCATGAAAAACATCATCAAGGATATGTCAATGGTGCGAATGCGATTCTTGAAAAGCTGGAGAACGCACGAAAAGACGGTGTCGACCTGGACATTAAATCCACTTTGAAGGCGTTGTCTTTCAACATAGGCGGGCACATACTTCACTCATTGTTTTGGCCCAATCTAGCCCCGAGTGGCAAAGGCGGTGGAGAACCGCATGGAGTTCTAGGCAATGCAATAGAAAAGGAGTTCGGAAACTTTGAAAGATTTAGAAAAGAATTCTCTCAAGCTGCTGTTAGTGTAGAAGGCTCCGGTTGGGCAGCACTCTCCTTCTGTAGGCAAACTAATAGACCGATAATAATGCAGATAGAGAAGCACAACACCAACATCTACCCAACGTTCAGAATTCTCATGGTGCTTGACCTATGGGAACATGCATACTACCTCGACTACAAGAACGCAAGAGCCAAATTTGTAGACGCATTCTGGAACATCGTCAACTGGGATGCGGTAAACAATAGGCTTGAGGAATTACGGAAGTAACGTGTTTCCTGGTGATGGTCGGTGGAGGTAACAGGCCTGATCTCAAGAAACTCTATTGAAATTAATGGAGAAAAGACGCTGTTTCAACTATTCTTCTTGAGAAACAATGAAAACCAGACCGTGATGGTCGAAGAGGTAGAAGAGATCGATTTTGGAAAAGTTAAGGAACGCCTTGAACAAGGATAGTCGGTTTTCATCACGCTTAAGCAAAAAGAGAAGGTAGAAAAGAGTCTAGTTGAACGGGAGCATGCAGCAGAAACGTGGTATTTCACTCACCTTTAAGCTTTGTCAGAAATCGAGCTAATCCTCGTCTACAATGCGGATAGCGGTTTCTTCAACATTTTCAAAGATTGTTTAAAAAAGGTAATCTCCCCCAGTACATACCAATGTGCATGTATGCGCATGAACGAGGTCATCAAAAAAAGGAAAAAAAGACATGAAGGTGATTCACTTCAGATTATACGAGCCACATACACCTTCCATTTCTCGACTAAACCACACTAGATCTGTGCGCTAGAATCAAGCTGGTTTAAGCTTTGCACCGCACACCGAACATTTTCCTTCTGCTGTGATTTTTGGGTGTTCTCCGACTTCTGCTCCACAGAGTCCACATTTTGCCATATGAATTCACCTCCACGAATCCAATTGTTCTATTACGCATTTCTAATTGGAAGGTCTGAAATTTTAAATGTGTGTGACTGTGGCGCAACAGCAACATAAGTTTATGTATGGGATAACACCACAAACAGATCATAGGAGGTACATTGTATGGGAGAAAACGAAAGGAAAAAACTGGCTCTAGTTGTCCAAGGTGGCACTCTCGACAAGCTTTACTGCGCGTTTATTCTCGCTTCCACGGCCGTTGCCATAGACATGGAAGCACATTTGTATTTCACTTTCTGGGGTTTGAACATGCTGGTAAAGGGAGCTATGGAAAAAGCTAGTCTACCAACGACATATAAGCATTTAGAAGAACAGATGATGAAAAACCTGGAGAGAATGAAATATCCGACGCCTTATGAAATGCTTAAACGGTTGAAAGCATCTGACCTCTTCAAGATGTATGCATGCAGTCCAACG
This sequence comes from Candidatus Bathyarchaeota archaeon, assembly GCA_020348945.1. GTDB lineage: Archaea > Thermoproteota > Bathyarchaeia > Bathyarchaeales > Bathyarchaeaceae. Next base: position 128,688 of record CP070759.1, on the reverse strand, counting down.
ATGGAAATGTTCGGCATCAAGAAGGAAGACCTAATTCCTGAAGTCGAAGAAATAGTCGGGGCAGCAACTTTTCTCGACATTGCAACAAACGCAGATATAACGCTGTTCGTTTAGGATTAATGAATACATGCATGCATCCTTTGGTTCTCTTCATCCTCTCCACTAACAGTGACATAATTCAATATCGTTGCGCGCATGCAAAAAAATAAAAGTTTGAGAATTTGAAAATCTAGAGGGTGTATACGTATGATAGTTGTCTCCTTTGAAACCGAGAAGAATCAAGAAGAGATAATGGATAAGGCGGTTAAATACTTCGGTAGTATTGGCTTAAAAATCTCTGACCGAGGTGATTGCTGTATATATTTTGAAGATGAGAATCAATCGGGCTATGTAAAAGTGACACTTTCCCAAAAGGGTAAAAAGTTTGAAGTGGATGTGGAGAGCAAAGAATTCGAATATCATGCAAAGAAGTTCGCAAAAGATTTTAAATAAACAAAATATACGCGCGCGCATAAAAAATGGGGAAGGTTAAGCGACCATGCCTTCTCTGCGCCCTTGAAATACCAAGACAACGAATAGAACAGCAGGTATTATAAGTCCATAGAATTCCTGAAGCATTATATCGCTGAATATTGGCTCGCCAAAACTATAAACATTTCGCGTAGAATAAACCGCTTTCCACAAACCTATTATATATGTCAATTATCAATTCAAGCGAACATGGAGAGGTGAGTTGCGATGCACTTATTAACCCTTAAAGATTGGTCTGCAGACCAGATTGAAGATGCCATTGACCAGTCCATACGTATTAAGAAGAATCAGGACAAGTTTCGAACCTCTTTGAAGGATAAGTCTTTGGCAATGGTTTTTCAGAAAACTTCCACTAGAACGCGGGTGTCTTTTGAGGTGGCTATGACCCAGCTGGGAGGACACGCAATTTACTTGGACTGGAGAACAACAAATTTCACGTTAGCTGATGTTGGAGACGAGACTAAATATCTTTCAAGAAACGTTGACTGCATAATGGCGCGCTTGCGAAAAAACTCTAACCTGAAGGTTATGGCAGAAGCTTCAAGGGTTCCAGTGATTAACGGGTGCGCCGAGAAATATCATCCATGCCAAGCCATCTCCGACTTGATGACAATTAAAGAAAAAAAGGGAAGTCTAAAAGGGTTGAAGCTCACCTACATTGGGGTTCACAACAATGTCTGTAACTCTCTGATAGAGGGTTGCACCAAGGTGGGAGTGGAGATTGCAACCGTGACTCCTCTGATAAACGAGCCTTCTGTTGACAAGGAGCTGATTGAGCGGGCGAAGCAGACAGGGCTGTACAAGACTACGCTGGACGTCAAAAAAGCTGTTAGGGAAAGCGACTTCGTTTACACGGACACGTGGGTGGACATGGAGTTTTTCACTGATCCAAAGTTTAAAGAGGAAAAGGAGAGGAGAATTAAATTGATGAAGCCCTATCAGATCAATGCTGAACTGTTGAAGGGCAGTGACGCGCTTATAATGCATGACATGCCTATACATCGAGGCTACGAGATAACCGAGGACGCGATAGAGAGTTCAAAATCCATAATCTACGAGCAGAGCGAAAACAGACTGCACTCCGCGAAAGGAATTCTCTTAAAACTGTTGGGCAAAACGTGAAATTAACTGGATCCCTCAGTCACCCACTTTCTTTTACACAAATGTCCGAGAACCTAGACGTATTGTCTAATGGTCCTCTTATTGGTTGTTTAAACTTATCGCAATTGAGGGTGTTCTCCATTCTATTTTTGGTCTCACAATGGCATCTAATTCCTGGAGTAGTTGTATGCCCAAATAGAATGTTAGCAAAATCCTAGTTCGTAAGGTGAAGTCTTGCATATCCTGCTTCGTCGGAAAGTCTCTATGAGAAGCTATGTTTGCAATTGAAGCGAAGGCGTCGAACCATGGGAGCAACCTTCCGTCGAGTTGTTTTTTCCTAATTAGAAAATCTGCAAGGTTATGAATGTTTTGCCTAGAAAGGCTTGAATAATCGAGATTCTTAAGTTTAGCAACGTTTTCTTGGGCTTGTTGAACCAGTGCTCGCAAATCTCTCAGTGCTTGAGCATATTCTTTTGCCTCAAGTCTATCAGTAAACTTTTCATACTGTGCCTCAGAGCCCTCTAAAACCTTCGACGGTTGTGAAAAACGGTAAAGTATGTCCAGACTATCCTCTCTGAATATCGAGAAAAAACTCTCCGCCCTCCTTAAAAGAAATCGGTCTAACTCATCATATTCCACATCATATGTCCTCACTTCAACTTCAAGCTTCCGTCTAATCATTTGTATCAAGTTTTCAAAGTGTAGGTACGAATGGTAAGCTCCTCCGCTATCCAGACCGGAATTATCTGGAAAAACAACCCAAAAATTCATGCCTTTCTTTGGATTGACATGTACAGCGTAACTGAAGCTTCGGTAAAGGTCTCCTCGCCTAATGTGCCTAAATCTGTAGATCAATACCTTGCTTTCTTGAGTGGCTAGAATGCCATGAAAAAGAAGCTCTGCTTCCTCCTCGGCAGGACTACTATATTTGGGTGTCCCGTACACTCGTACAACCATATCATGAAAAAGTGTTTCTAGACTGACTTTCTGATGTATCTGCCTAAAATTGAAGATTGTCCAAGAAACCCATCTGCTTAGAAAATTGGAATGCCTTTTTATATAGTCAATGTTCTCATGAAAATGGTATGGAGACACTCCCTCCTTAAAACAAATAGTTAAGCTTGCTCTCATCTCACCTTTTGTCGGGTCTTCGTTCTCTGTCACCGTGCGAAGATGAAAATCAAATCCTTTTGCGCTTTCGGTGTGTGCTGTATAATCGAGTCCAAGCTTAGAAGTCTCAACGTGTCTAATCTGGATTTTTTCTACATTCATTTCTAAGTCTAAAGCAATTTCTTTGGCGGCTTTTTTAAAATCATCAAGAAGGGTCATCGCTATCAAGTCTTACTGAAAGAATTGAACCTTATTAGATTTCGCCAACTTTTTGGCTTTCTAGATTGGATTTTCAACTTTGTCGATCAAGACTCTTAGTTTGCGCGCGGGACAGAGACTTTTCTATTTCAAAATCATTTGTGTGAACCGTTCAGCGTCAAACTCTTCTAGGTCTTCATATCTTTGACCTGTTCCAATGAAAACTATGGGTTTCTCGGTCACATAGGTCACGCTTAAAGCGGACCCACCTTTAACATCAGCGTCCACTTTTGTCAGAATTGTTCCGTCAATGCCTACGCT
>CP070759.1:118221-125327 GCA_020348945.1 Candidatus Bathyarchaeota archaeon | reverse complement strand
CGTCCTAAACTACAACCCTAGTGTCATACAAGCTGTCTCAGCTACCAACGGCGACCTCATCACCACAGATGTCAGTCCCTTTGCTACGTTTCTGCCTGTAATTATCGACAACACCAATGGCAAAATAACGGTAGGTGCGTTATTCATTGCCATGGTTGAACCAGTTCCTATAACGTCTGGTCCGGGAACCCTAGCCAACGTAACCTTCACAGTGGTAAGCGTAGGAAACTCTTCTATAACCCTTGGCACTGGAATAGAAGAAACCAGCCTCAAAGGATACACAGATGATGGGTATGGAGACCCATACGACATCATAAACGGATTTACGGGTGCCGAACACCTAGAAAACGGCTATTTCAACAATGTTCCGCCACCAATTCACGATGTAGCTGTTACCAACCTCACTGCACATCCACTTCAGCTAGACCCTGGAGACCCATCTCAGCGAATTGTGAAAATTAACGCAACTGTCGCAAACGAGGGCGACTTCACCGAAACCTTCAATGTCACCATCAAATATGACTCAACACCCATTGACACGCAATCCGTCAATAACCTGCTGGCTGGACACTCTGAAATCGTAAACTTCGTTTGGAACGTCACGGACATACCGCTGAGCACATACACAATAGAAGCTGAAGCAATTCTCCCAGGCGACGACGACCCAGGTGACAACATAATGACTTCAGACTGGGAAATTGAAATCGTACCAGAGTTCTCAACACTAGTACCTCTACTACTCATGCTCGCCCTTTTCGCAGCTTACACAATAGCTCTGAAGCGAAAAACAAGCAACAACCATTTACGCTAAGATTCATCCGAAAGAGCCAGATTCCCTAGAAACACTGAAGAATCGAATGACGCTAGATGCCAAAAACTAAACGGCCTCTAACCAGCATCTTTTTTTATAACCAACTACACGATAAAATCAAGTTCTAGCAAGACTCAAATCTGTTTTCAAATCACAGAGAAACAAAAAATCCTAACTCTCCACAGTCAACGTTATCTTGATCTTTTGACAAGGATCTCGCATCTTTTCCACTAGTTTTCTTGAAAAATGGCTAGCAGCCTTGTCCGCTCCCACGGCTACTGTTCGACCACAAACGTATCCACTCCTCCTCACCACCAAATCCATGGGATGAGTGAACGACAATCGAGAGTTTCCCTTTGCTCTAACAACTTCCTTTACCTCATCAGCCTCAATTGTTATTGTTATTCTAGCATTATCTTTTCTAGCAGCTTCCTTAAACCGCAGATTCAAATCTGCCGCACCCTTCATCGCACCCACAGCAACCACACAGTCACCACGCCTCGTAAGCCTTGTCTCCCTCGTAACCTCAAACGTTGCCCTGTGAGTTGACTGAACATTCTCATGTCCACGCGCATCGACAACCTCAACTATTCTCAAGAGTCTCCTCCCTCCTATAAAGGAAAAAACTATTCAAGAACCTCTATAGAATCTACCTTTCCATCCCCGTCCAAATCAAATCCTTGAATCACAGTTGCAAACCTTTCCTCATCAACAAAATTCTTTAAAACTTCCTTCCAAAACTTAGCAAGCGCTATCACACAAGCCTTGGTTCCAACAGCCTTATTCCCAGCAAGAACAATGATCCGTTTCTCCTTATCCCAAGGATTAACTATCCTCGCGATCACCCCTATAACATCACTAGTGTACACATTCCCTGTTTTTTCAGAAACCAAACCACCAAAAAGAAAACCGTGCTCAGAAGGCATCATGCTAAACCGTATCGGCAAAAACTCATTCACCTCCTGCGTGATCAAGTTTGTTCCAGGACCACCCACGAGAATTAAATTGTTGTCTTCTTCCTTCTCCGCCTTCACATCCACATCCAGCTTAACCGCGAAATCCTCCGGCAACTCCACGAACTGACCGAGAAAGAGCGCCAAGTAAGAGGCGTAATGACCATCCCTTGCCCTAGCCTTAAAAGGACCGTGAGGGTCAGGGCTACCAACAACAATCTTCCCATTGAAGCAGCCATCTTTCAAGAACGAACCAAAAAACCGCTTCATTTTTTCATTAATGCTGGGAATCGAGATTGCTTTAACCTTTCGATAACCAAAGGGAAGCTCAACTCCAAAAGCAGGAAACAAAGTTTTGTAATACTTTGCCGTAGCTCCCTTCTTTTCCTCCTCCCTAACAATCTCTACCACACCAGCCTTTGCAAGCTTCCTAATATGATAATAAACTCTCTGCTCATGCACCTTCAACTTCTTCGCAATCTCTAAAGGGTACATTTCCTTATCGCCGAGAAGCCCGAGAATCCTCCAACTAAGCTTACTTAAAACAGCTCTAAGTCTCTCAGGATCATCAAAAACAGCGACTTCCTTAACCTCACGTTGCCCCTTTTCACCCTTAAGCAAAAACCTTTTCTTCATGTTTCCTTAACTACAAAAAAATCCTTTATAAATATTTTTTTAATGGTTTCACTTATATCTCCAAAAACACCTTATAAGCCATACAATTTCTTTTTTAAAATTAAAACCGTTTTCCTAAAAAACTTTATAGAAGCCTTCTTTCTCTAAATAAACCTTAGTTCAAGCACCAACTAACGAGGCATCAACGATGTGCGGAATATTCGGTTGCATCCTCAAAAACGGAAACGCAGCACCCATTATCCACGCCGGCCTAAAGAGACTAGAATACCGAGGCTACGACTCCGTGGGAGAAGCAACCATTCATGAAAACAAACTTTTCATTAAGAAGGATGAGGGACAAATTGACGATGTTCACACTCGACGCAACTTGGACAATCTCCCTGGTCGTATAGGCATTGGCCACACACGATGGGCAACTCACGGAGCCCCCTATCAAGCAAACGCTCATCCTCATACTGACTGCACTGGACAGACCGCGGTAGTCCACAACGGGGTCGTTGAAAACTTCATGGAATTGAGGAGAGAACTAGAAGAACTCGGACATATCTTTAAGTCTAAAACTGACAGCGAAGTTATTCCTCACCTCATTGAAGAGAAAATGAAAGAAGGCTTACCTCTTTCAGAAGCGTTGCGTGAAACCTTAAATCGACTGGAAGGTTCCTACGCAATCGCTGTTGTTTCAGCTGAGGAACCTAACAAGATTTTTTGTGCTCGAAAAGAGAGCCCTCTCGTAGTCGGAGTGGCTGAAGATGCTGTTTACTGTGCTTCAGACATACCCGCTTTCCTTCCATTAACGAACAAGGCGATTATAATCAAAAACGGAGAACTGACTGTTCTGAACGATAAAGGATGCGAGACCCGCAAGATCGCTGACTGGACCCCAGTGTCTCGAGAACCCGAAATTATCAGTTGGACCTCCAAAATGGCTGAGAAACATGGTTATCCCCACTTTATGCTTAAAGAAATATACGAGCAACCTCTCGGTCTCAAAGACACCCTTAGGTTGCAAGAATCATACTTGGAGCTGATGACAGCCTTCCTCGACCGTGCCGGAGAGGTTTTCCTAGTGGCTTGTGGAACCTCTTACCACGCCTGCCTCGCTGCCTCCTACAGGTTTTCCAAGCTGGCTTTTTTGGCAACCCACCCTATTATCGCCTCAGAATTTGTTGAGCAACACGGAAGAGCTGTCAACATAGACAGCACTATTCTCGCCGTCAGTCAATCCGGCGAAACCGCTGACACGCTCGCCGCTGTGGAACACGCGAGGCTTCGCGCAGCCACTGTGCTAGGACTGACTAACGTTATAGATTCTACCTTAACCCGCATTTCCCGTGTATATGCCTGTCAACAATCAGGTCCAGAAGTTGGAGTTGCAGCCACAAAGACCTTCACATCTCAGCTTTCTGTGCTCGCCCAACTCGCGCTGCGACTCGCAAAGAAAAGAGGAAAAGTCTCTCATGTGGAAATTGAGCGCCTCGAGGAAAAGCTGGAACACATCCCAGAGATTGCTGGCACAATGCTTCAATCTCAAGGGGAAAAAATAAAACAGCTCGCCAAAAAATATCGAGACGCAAAATGTTTCTTCTTTCTCGGACGAGGAATCAGCTCGGCCACCGCCCTTGAGGGCAGACTGAAACTATTAGAGATCGCTTACATTCCTTCTATAGCCTGTCCTGCTGGAGAGAGCAAGCATGGCCCCATCAGCCTGATTGAGCCAGGTTTCCCAGTGATTTTCATCTGCCCAAAGGATGAAACCCACAAAACGATTATAGGAAACATCATGGAAATGAAGGCTCGAGGGGCTTCTATTATCGCGATTATCGAGGAGGGCGACGAGAAAATTAAGAGTTTGGTCGATGATTACATTGAAATTGTTAAAGGAGTGCCAGATGTCCTGTCACCCATTATATACGTCATCCCGCTGCAACTCTTCGCGTACCACATGGCACTTGAGAGAAAATGCGACCCTGACAAGCCTAGGAACCTAGCCAAATCGGTGACAGTCAAATAACGCGAATGCTTTTTCCTTCTTTCTGAATCTTTCCAGCCGCAAAATCTTAAGACGTACATGCCCAGTATTCTGTGAGGATAAAAGATGGAAAAGCAAGCTTGGGAAGAACTGGTCCAGAGGCTGATCCAGCAGGGAGTTCTTCGGTCACCTAAGGTTATTCGGGCGCTACGTCGAGTATCTCGGGAACCTTTTCTCCCCGAAACGGTGAAGTCTTCTGTGGCAGTGGATTCTCCGCTTCCAATAGGGTTTAGACAGACAATCTCTGCGCCTCTCGGTTGATCTAAAACGGTTAACCGGGCGAAACATGGTCTCCATCATGGATGAAACCCTTGAATTGGAAGCGGGACAATTAGTACTGGAGATAGGAGCTGGTTCAGGTTGGCACGCTTCCACCATAGCTGAGATCGTGGCTCCAACAGACACACCGAAGAGAGAGCAGGGACACGTTTACACTGTTGAAATAGTTCCTGAACTGGCTGAAATTGCGAGAAAGAACGTTGAAAGAGCTGGTTACCGAGACCGAGTTACTATAATCTGTGGAGACGGCTCAGAGGGATACGCTGAAAAGGCTCCTTACGACAGAATCTTAGTAACAGCAGCAGCCCCAGATATTCCTAAGCCCTTAATAGAACAGTTGAAAACCGGAGGAATCTTAGTTATTCCAGTTGGAGGTCTTTACCTCTACCAAACGCTCGTGCGCATCAGAAAGAAGGATAACAAGATTGTGAAAGAAAACTTGGGCGGAGTTGCGTTTGTGCCGCTAGTTGGAAAACACGGACATAGGTTATAGCTAGGTTGAACGTCCAAACCACATTTCAAGAGTTACTTTTCCTTTAGCTTCTTTCAAACCTTTGTTCATTTTCGTTATGGCTTTTCGCACTCGTTCCTCGGAGAAATCTCTTTCTCGGCATAGAAAATCTACCATTGCTTCAGCGTCCGGTGCTTTCCATGCGATCTTATAGTTGTCAGTGACTTTGGGATGGAGAAATATCTTCCGTATTCGTTGAGGTTCAACAGGAAACTCTGCTTCTTTCAAAGATGGCAGAAGTTTTTCAATGGTTCCGTGCTGCTGTATTAGTTTAAGCGCTGTTTTCGGTCCTATTCCCTTCACACCGTCTGGATTAAAGTCTGTGCCGACTAGAATGCCTATGTCTATTAACTGTTCGTGGGTAACGTTTAGTTCTGTGAGAACCTTGTTCAATTCCACGGTTTCAGGCTGCACCTCAATGTAAACGTTTTTTCTGGGAAGCTTTCTTCGTCCTGAAATAGTCACGTTGCGGAGGAGTCTAGGTGTTCCGAAAAGAAGACTGTCGTAGTCTTGGCTAGCGCAGTAGTTGGTGTCCCCCTTTTTCGCAAGATGTGCTGCTTGGGCTTCTCCTTCGCTGGGCGCCTGTATCCAAGGTATGCCCATCTGGGTGAGGAGTCGTTTAGAGTCTTCTGTCATGTAATCTTTTAGGCGACTGGTGGCTTGAGCGTAGGTTCGCGCTTCTTCAACCCTTCCTTCCTTCAGTGCCCCTTCATATTTGATGAGGGCTTCTTCTTTGATTCTGGCTCTTCGTTTGATTTCCACCTCTTTAAGGGTGGGCGGCACACCATCAAACACGTAGACAGGTTTTATTTCCATTTCCACAAGGTTGGCAGTTCTGTACAATAACCCGCTTAGATGACTGGTGATTCTCCCAGTTCTATCTTTAAGAGGGGTTCCGTCTGGTTGGCGGATGATAGCGAGAAACTGGTATAACGCGTTGTAGGCGTCAATGGCGATGGACTTTCCACTTAAGCTTTTTAGGTCAACTGTAGTTTTTGGAACCAGATTACGTAGATTTACGCCCAAAACCGCCACACAACTATGAAGTGCCCGTGTTCTTTTCCTGTTATTGTATTAATACCATGTCTTGTCCGCAACAAACTAGGGTTCCGCTGCCTTCCTCCAGCACCTGAACTTTGTTTCCACATATTTCACACAGATATATCTCACCTTTTTTAGTCATTTTTTCACCTCTCTCACTGTTTAGTAATTTTCACATAGCAATTCATAATAGCTTTTGGAGTACCCGCAAGCGGGACATTCTTCAGGAGGTTCTTTTCCTCCGTGAACGTAGCCGCAGTTTCGGCATTTCCATTTGACCACTTTTTCTTTCTTGAAAACTTTGCCTTCTTCTAGGTTTTTGAGGAGCTTTCTGTATCTTTTTTCGTGTTGTTCCTCTACCTCAGCTATCTCCTTTAGAGCGTCGGCTATTTCGGTGAATCCTTCTTTGCGTGCGTCTTTCTCAAACGTAGGATACATTTGGGTCCATTCGTAGTGTTCGCCCGCAATAGCCGTCTTCAGGTTTTGTTTTGTGTCGCCGATGCCTTTTAAGAAATTGAAGAGTCGTTCTGCGTGAGCTTTTTCGTTGGCTGCTGTTTCCTCAAAGATGGCTGCGATCTGCTCAAGCCCTTCCTCTCTGGCCACTTCTGCAAAAAAGGTGTATTTGTTTCTCGCTTGGCTTTCTCCTGCAAATGCGAATTTCAGGTTTTCTTCAGTCTTGCTCATGTCACAATTTCACCTCAATATGAAGTGAAGTTTAAAACTTATAACTTTGAGGTTCTGGCAACTCTTCGAGAATGTACGTTCAAGTGACGTCTCATAGCTGAGAAGCTCTCGCGCCCTAGCATATTTGGTGAGTAACTCAATTGCCTCAAGCATCTTAGAAGG
>CP070759.1:108177-118121 GCA_020348945.1 Candidatus Bathyarchaeota archaeon | reverse complement strand
TTCTATATGACTGAGCTTACATAGTAGCCTTTTTTATTCTGTTTTGGCCTCAGATAACTCGTTTAATAGGCTTTTTCATACAACTCTCTCAACTGTTCTTCTGAAACTTCTCTAGGGTTCCCAGAATCATCTGCCCACTTGTAAGCTATTTCCACCAACGCAGGAAAATCTTCTTTTTTTACACCCATTTCTCTTAGAGTTTGAGGCAACCTTATAGCCTTTGACAACTCTTTTACAGCTGACACTGACTTTTCGGAGGCTTTATCCATATCACAATTCTTCACATCTTCCCCCATGAACTCCGCTATTTTCGCAAATTTCTCCACATTGGTACTCAAGTTAAATTCCATACCATGAGGCAGCACCAACGCATTCGCGATGCCATGAGGTATCCTGTAAAATCCTCCAAAGGCCTCTGACATGGAGTGCACAATTCCTAAAGATGAGTTTGAGAAGGCTGATCCAGCCATGAAACTTGCTAAGATCATGTTTGTCCTTGCTTCCATGTTTTCCCCATCTTTCACAGCAGTTCTCAGGCTCTCGGCAATGAGCTTTATCGCCTGAATGGAAAAAGCATCAGTCACAGGATTCGCGTACATGCAAACGTAAGCTTCTATCGCGTGAGTGAGTGCATCCATTCCCGTAGCAGCTGTTAAAGTCGGCGGCAGAGTTCTGGTCATGTTAGGGTCTAGTATAGCAACGTCCGCAATCAATCGTGGGTCGCAAGCACTGGTTTTCAACTTTCTTTTTGTATCTGTGAACACTGCCCAAATTGAAGCCTCGCTCCCTGTGCCCGCTGTTGTTGGTATAGCAATGAATGGGAGAAGTTTTCGGATTGGTCTAGGATTTTCTATACTGTCTTCATAATCTAGAATAGACTCTCCATTCATAGCTACAATGTTCACGCATTTTGCCGTGTCCATGACGCTTCCACCTCCCAAAGCAACCAGAAGATCAGCACCCCCAACTTTTTCCAAAGCCTTCACAGCTTTTTCAATAGACTCAACTGTTGGTTCAGGCTCTGTTTCATCAAAAACTGAAATTTTCGTGGCTGTTGAACTGAGTTCCGTTTTAAGAGGAGCCACCAAACCAGCGTTAACTACTCCTCTATCAGTGACAATAAACACAGTAGAAGCATTGAACTCTTTAACCGCTTCTCCTACTTTTTTCACAGCTCCAACGCTGAAGTATGTTTTCTTGGGCATTTCCAACTTGAAAATGTCTTCACTCATAGATGAACAACCTTCATTGCTTAATCTTTTTCAGGTCTCCTTTCGCTTTCTCAACTATTTCCCACATTTCTTTTCTAACATCTTTTTCTAACGGCTCAACCTCATGAGACGCTAAGATTTTCTTAGCTCGTTCTCTCGCTACCTCATTTATATCCTTACGGCCTTTTTTAATCCAGTCTCCCATGCTTCCCCGGTCCAACAGGTTGGGTCTCCACTGATCGCTTAACACGTGGTCACTTGTATGTTTTTGAGCTAGGTAATGACCACCTATTCCCACCTTCTCTATAACTTCAAGGGCCAAAGAGTCTGCGTTTACGTTAACACCCTTCAGAATTCGATAAAGAGCCCCTATGACCTCATTATCGAGAACCAACTGCTCAAAACTGTAGGTCTTACCAGAATCCAGTAGAGCAGGACCGTAAATGAGGTTGGCGCCTGCTAACATGGGAATAATAGCGGTCATAACCTTTTCAAACATTGCTTGAGACCCAAGAACCTTTGCATCAGTTGAACAAGCTCCTATCCAAGAAGGAATCTTATAGTATCTCGCCAATTGAGCGCATCCCGAATTAATCAGAGACCTTTCAGGGGCACCCAAGGCTAGTTTGCCTGTTTTCATGTCCATTGTTGACGATACGCTGCCGTAAAGCACGGGCGTTCCAGGGTTTACAAGTTGAACTAAAGCTATTCCACTGAGAACCTCTGCATTAATCACCACCAGCTCGCCTGCAATTGTGAGCGGCGCGGTTCCTCCACCCATAGCCATACTTAATATAAAGAATGGCAGGCCAAATTTGGCGAATTCGATGAGGGTTTCCGTGTCTTCCTTAGAGTGCTGTAAAGGGCTTATAGGACATGTGCTAGCAGAGATCACTGGCTTCTTCCTAAGCTCTTCTTCACCGCCCACAATTGTTGCCCCTATCTGAAGATAGCGTTTAATAGCATCAGCGCCAGAAGCTGCGTGTGACACGTGTTTCTCAGTGTTGTCCAGCGCTATTGCGAGTTCATGAAGAGATCTTACGTATTCTGGGATGTCATGTGCAGTAACCGTGGGAAGGTACACGTGAATGTTTTCTAAAGCGTTTGTTAGCCTCGCGAAATTGGCAACATCCCCGCTGGTTGAGTCTCTTTGCATCCCTGTATGCAGATCGTACACTTTTATTCCATAACTTGAATTGTTGAAGTAGGTTTTTCCCCCAGGTTTAAGCTTGACAGTGTGTTTAGAATTTCTAGCGTACAGCGTAACAACCTCGGGAGCTTTCGCAATCAACGCCTTTAGCAAATGTTGAGGTATCTTCACAACCTTCTTAGCATAGTCAACAATCGCTCCAGCCTCGTCCATCAGTTTAAGTCCTTGATCGTTGTAAATGCCCACACCGACCCGTTCGAGTACATCCAGTGTAGCCAAATGAATCTCATAAAGCTCATCTTTGCTGAACAGGTTAAGCCTAAGTCCTCGAGACCGTAAGGCTTCAATCATAACTTCGACCTCGATTCCTAGTATTCTGGCTAACAAGGAAAAAAGATTTCGCCCACACTGGAAAAGAGCTTTGCAGTCTACAAGCCACCATGCCTTAATGATTAATTTGACGTTCTGGTTAGACTTATTATAAGGAATATACTCCATTTATTCGAGTATCAATGATTCTGCTTGAGTGATTCTCCGACACTTTAGACATTTTCGTGTAAACCGAGAAAAAGGCGTCGTTATGAAAAAGCTAGTTCATTCACGCCTACTATCTGTCTGTGCGATTCTCCTCAAAAATTTTGGGTATTTTACATGTTATGCAGAAATATCGCTACTACACAAAACTTAAAGTTCAAGGGCTGGCTAGTCTAGTCGGGGAGCATAACTTGTCAGGTTTAGGAAAAAGAGTTGGAAAAGTTATCGACAAGATTAAGAAGGGTGAAAAGCCAGAGATGGCTGAGGAAGCCATAGTTTCAGCTGATTCTCCGACTAAGACTTATTTGAAAGCCCTGCCTTTGCGCGACCTTGAGGATGTAGATGCAATCAAACGCGAAGTAAAGTCAGGAAACATACTCATCTTGAGAGTTAGCCCTCTCGCAAGAAAAAATATTGAAGACGTTAAACGAGCAGTAAACGAGCTACATGAGTTCACCAATCTAGTCGGGGGAGACATCGCCCGTCTAGGTGAGGAGCGCGTGGTTATCACCCCCCACTTCATCCGAATTTGGCGAGAAAAAACAGTTGCACCTAAGCAGGAAATGCCTACCGCAGCCTGATTGTTTCTAAAATATCCGGCACACACGTTCTAATATTGTATTTTCTATGAAAAATATTAGCTATGTTTAGACACTTCTGCCGTTCACCGTGGCCCACAATCAATCTCTCAAGCTTTGGCGTAAGCCGACGGATGTAACGGACAATCTGTCTCCTGTCAGAATGCCCAGAAAAGCCCCTAATGGAATCAACATTTAGCTTAATCTTCACGATCTCAATTTTTCCCCCACTGTTTACAATAGGAGTTTCCGATAAGCCCTTCTGCACTCTACACCCTAAGGTTCCCTCAATCTGGTAGCTAACGAAAAGCAACATGCTGTTTTCGTCTGGAGCCAAATGCTTAAAGTATTCAATTGCAGGTCCGCCTTCCAACATGCCAGAAGTCGCAATAATGATGCATTGCTTCCCATCCAAGATTTCGTCCCTTGCGCTAGGATGCTCCACAATAGTGAAGTAATCCGATTGAAACGGGTTAACTCCCTCGTGAAGAATACTGTTCCGCACCTCTCTTGCCAAGTATTCTGGATAAGCCGTATGGATAGCGGTTGCCTCAGAAATCATGCCTTCAATAAACACTGGCGCCTCCTTCAACAGCCCCTGACGCATATACCCATCGATAATCAACATTATTTCTTGAGCTCTGCCAACAGCCGGAACCGGAATCAACACCTTTCCCTCTCGTTCCAAAGTTCCATTTATCATGGACACCAGTTTCTCTTCTGACTCCATCCTAGACGGCATCACATCTTGTGGAGCTCCATACGTGCTCTCGGTTAATATAGTCTCCACCCTTGGAAACTCAGTGACAGCAGGCTCGAGAAGCATAGTTTTTGCATACTTGTAATCGCCTGTGTAGACAACGTTATGCAGGCCCTCTCCGATATGCAAGTGTGTCACGGATGAACCGAGAATATGTCCAGCGTTGTGCAAGGTTAGACGGACATCAGGTGCTACATCAGTTACGGCGCCATGTCGCAACGGAATTGTGTGCAACACGGTTTCTCGAACGTCTTTCTGATCGTACGGCTGCTTTACCCCTTGTTTGCTCAGAACGTCAAGATAGTCCAGCTGAAGTAAGGTCATGAGGCTTGAGGTGGGGGCTGAGCAATAAACTGGGCCGTCATAACCGTACTTAAACAAGAACGGGAGAAAACCACAGTGGTCTAAATGCGAATGGCTTATGATTACAGCGTCTAAAGAATCTAAATTGAACTGAGGCGTGTCAAGCCGAGGAAAGGCGTTAAGAGGATTTGTAGAACCAGGGTTAATGCCGCAGTCCATCAACACTTGACTTTCCCTTGTTTGTACAAGAATGGCGGATCTCCCAACCTCTTGAAAGCCGCCCAACATGGTAATTCGGATGTCTCCAACCCCATAAACCATGGGTCTAAAAATTTTCTCGCCCACTGTGCGGAGTATTCTGCTCCGGTCCTTGCTTTCAGTGTGGAGAAAATGTCGCATGTGTGCTATGATTTTTGACGGTATTGGAGGACTCCTTAAAATGCGGGGTCTCCATCGTGTCTGTTTTATGATTTCATGTAAGATTGCTCCGTTTTTCCCAATAACTAAGCCGGGTTTTTTAGCTTCTGTGATAACTTCGCCTAAGCTAGGGT
The DNA here is from genome assembly GCA_020348945.1 of Candidatus Bathyarchaeota archaeon. GTDB lineage: Archaea > Thermoproteota > Bathyarchaeia > Bathyarchaeales > Bathyarchaeaceae. The sequence goes on along the minus strand of CP070759.1, from coordinate 113,034 downwards.
CAAAACTTACGCGGCTGATTTCCGCCTCTTTAGGAACAATCTCTTGGATAATTCTTTCTGCTTCCTTCTCTGGCATTCTTACGGAAGGATCAGAACGTAAAACGATTCTTTTCCTAATCAAGTTGACGATGTCGGCAATTATATAACCTTGTTCAATAAGAAACTCAGGCTTTTTTGTGTAAACCGCTAAGGCTGGACCTTCGAATTCAATGCGGGTAATTTCTGCCTCTTTAGGGATGTGCTCGAATATTGTTTGGCTGATTTCCAACTTTGTTTTGTTGGGGGTTTTCACGCTTACTTTTCGCTCCTCACGAACCTCCTAAGATACTCTTTTTTTCATCGTCGCTTAGGTCACGATATCCTTTCTGGTCTATAACCGTCACATTAAAGCTGTCTCCACTCGCAGCATCCCTTTTCATAGCAGAATCAACGGCGCGCACAATCACGGAAAGAAGGTCCTTGATTGCCATGCCTTCTTTGTATCGGTCTTCCAACACGCCATAGGCTATAGGGGAACCTGAACCAGTGGCAACACATTTCTCTTCTGTGAGACTGCCGAAAGGATCTAAGGAAAACACGTGAGGTCCTGTGCCGTCAACGCCTCCGACAAGAACTTGGACTATCAACGGTGCTAGCCGAGCTGAGAAAAAGAGATTCGCAACGAGTCGGGCTGCGGAGCTTACTGGAATCGGGCGTTTCTGGTTCAGTTTGTACAGCTGTGCATTTACTTTGAGTATGTCCACTGTTCGTTGTGCGTCTGCAACGCTGCCTGCAATGGTCATGGCCAAGTGGTCGTCGATCTTATACACCTTTTTGCCTCTCTTGTGGGCTATAAGGTTTCCCAGCATCACACGGGTGTCAGAGGCTAAAATAACTCCGTCTTTGCAAACCACACCAATCGTTGTTGTCCCTTTCAAAGCTAAATTTTCAAACGTTTCATGCATTTTCGTTCTCTCCCGAAAATTGAATATGTCAACAATAACTTCTCAGGAGAAGCTAGCGACATGTAGAAACGGAGATGTTGGTAATAAAGTTTTTTGTGTAATTCTGTTCTATAAAACAAGACATTGATCAATGTTGTTTCTTGAATAGCACGCGCATGATCGTTTGGCAAACTAATTGTAACATAAAGCCCTATATAAGAAATCATCAAACTAGGCTTGATACACCTTGGCATCAGATGATTCAAAAAAGAATCTGAAGTTTCTAGCTTCACTTCTGCTTCTATATTCAATGAACATAGGAATAATCATAACGGTTATTCCTTTATATTCCGAAAGACTTGGGGCTGACGACATGACTGTTGGCTTTACAGTTTCAGTGTATGCTGCAGCGTATACTGCGACATCGCTATTGTGGGGCAAAGCGTCTGATCTTTTTGGTAGAAAGTTAACGTTATGTATTGGAATGCTATGCTTTTCTGTCACTGTTTTTTTGTTCGCCTTTGCCCACGATCCTGGTCAACTTTTGATTCTCCGATTGGTGGGAGGTCTTACTGATTCTTCCTTTTGGACCGTGCCGACCGCTATTGTCGCCGATATGTATACTTCTCGTGAGATGGGGACAGCTCTCGGTAAGGTTGGAACCTTTCAGACAATAGGTTTTATTGCTGGACCGTTGTTGGGTGGAATTCTGGTCAAGGCATTCAACTACCGTATTTTATTCTATATTTGCTCAGTTTTCATACTTCTTATAACTCTACTAATGCTCTTTGGAATTAGAGAAAAACCTAGAGTATTCAATAGAAAAAACGAGAGCGCTACGAAAGCTCAGCTCAAGTTTGGAGAGATAATGAGGGGAAACTTCGCTATTGCATATACTAATACGGCGCTCTCAGCTATATGTTTTGGAGTCATAGTTTCCCAGTTCATTATAACTGCCAGCAAAATACTGGGATCTGGAACAGAACTCTTTGTTGGTCTTCTCTTAAGTGGCTATTACGTCGCGCAAGCGTTCATTCAGGCTCCAATAGGGAAATTGTCAGACGTTATTGGTCGACGTCGCGTCACCGTATTGGGTTTTGTGCTGTGCGCCCTTGGCTTTTTCTTGTTGTCTTTCTCTTCGTATTTGTCATTTCTCTTAATCGCAATTTTGATAATAGGAGGCGGAATGGGAGCGCTTTATGTCGCAGTGCCTGCTGCTCTTATGGATAAAGCTCCTGCTTCTCAGCGTGGTTTAGTCTCTGGTTTTCGGAACATAGGTTGGGGAAGCGGTTACTTTGTTGGCTCGACATTAGGAGGCTTGGTAGCTGGTTATTTTGTTGGTGCTCCTTTTATGTTATGTGTGGTCACATCATTTTTGGGAAGCGCCATAACTCTATACGGGACGCGAACTGAAAATTTACATGTGCACGCATAACTTCTAACATGGTGTGTGGGGCTTAAATTGCGCGCGGTGTATTTAGAAAAAAGCGAATGTATTGTTTCCTCTTAAGTTCCTTCTACTATCCTGTTTTTTCTATCGTGGAGCTACCAGATGTGTCAATATCGCCCATAGTGGGGTTCCCGATGTAGCCGAGTGATGAGCCTCCGCTTAGGTCAGCATCCAATCTACCATCAAGGTTTATTGTTGCACTGCTTCCACCGCTTAGGTTGATGGTTGCATCATGAACAGGGAAATCCGACAGTACCAAACCGCTTCCTCCAGAAGCGCTGATATTCAGGTCATTGGCTGTACCGTCTAGTCCTGTCAAATGGCTTCCTCCAGACAGGAGGAATTGGGCGTCTCCACTAGTCGTAAAGTTACCACTGAGATGGCTGCCCCCAGATAGTCCGAGAACGAATTCATGCGAAGAGATAAATCCTTCAACGGTACCGTGTGTTCCCCCTGAAAACTGCAACTCATAGAGCTCAGGTATTGTGACTTCGGCTCTCAAGGTTACCGATTGATAACTGTAGCCCCATTTCAGACGTATTGTCAACGTGTTGCCCGATTTAGAAACCTCGATATAATCAAGCACATTATCATCCGCGGTTATATTGATGCTGTACGAACTTGATTGGGTAATTTCAACCTCAAATCCGCTTCCCACCTCAACAATTGTAAAATCACTGAAATCTTTCTCCTCGACAACTAAATTTTCAGAACCGACTATCTGACCGAATGGTTGCCAAAACCCAAGTAAGGTTACCGCTAATACTGCCCCCACTACCACCACTACGACGGCGGTGACGATCAAGATAATCGCTAGTTTACTTATGGCATCACGTTTCTTGCGAAAAAACAAACATATTCCTCCATAATTTGCGCTCCAATTACTTCTTCTTTCTTATTAAACATTTCTTCCGTAAGTCATAGAATGCTTCATCAACATCTACTCTGTTATGTATGGTGCTGTGTGCGTGTGGTTTGGTGTGGTGTTGTGTTGAGGAGAGAGAGTGAATATATGAAGGAAAGAGAGAAGAAGAAAGTAATGGTGAATTAGTGAATGAATGCGAATGGTAGAGTAAATGATTGAGTGAATAAGTGTGGGGGGTAAAAATTAAACCCCAAAACCCAAAACTTTCTCCCATTCTTTCTCTTTAACTAATTCTTTCATTAACCGATTTTCTCTCTGTCAAACTCTCTCTAATTTTCTCTTCTTCTCAATCTTTTCTTCTCATATTCATACTCTCTCTACACCGCACACACAGAGTCTTTGAATTTATGCGCGCGCAAGCTCAAAATTTATCCTAAACAATTAGGACGAGACCGATCCAGCTGAGTTTTTCTGGCGAAGCCATCTTAAGTTTCAGTCCAACGTTTCTGTAGGTGCTGAATATGTCCATCCCACTCGCTTCCACTGAAGGTCGAGCTGCATATGGGTACTTACACGATGACTTTGTGTCACACCCTCCAAAAGGATTAGCAGGGTCCCAACACAAATAGCATGTTGAAGCTACATACCCAATTGCAAAGAAATAACCTCGATTGTGTGCTTGGCGCTCAACTTCCATCACGATGTCGTGTAGTTTAATCCATAAGGGGTATTGGGTTTTGTGTTCCCATTCGGTATACGCCGGCTCTTGACGCCATTTCCATAAAGGTACGCCTTCACGTTGAATTATGTCCCAGTACTCTTTTGGTAGGGTCATTGCCACTTCTAAAAGAATCGCCCGTTCATATTTCGAGACGACTTTCTTGGTCTCTTCCGCGGTGGGAGAGAATGGGGGGCACATGTGGCATTTTCCATACATCTCACAGGGAGGAATCGTGCATTTCAGTGTCACTCGTTCATCAACAGCTATTTTAGATGCTTCAATGAGTCTAGCAAGGCTTGCGCCTTTCTTACTAGCTGTGTCGCAAATTTCTTTCATATCTTTCTCAAAGGCTTCCATATTCTCTTGAACAATCTCCCATGTGTGCCGAGGGTAGACTGCTTTGTACCTAGTCATTTCATATCAACCTCCAATTCACAACACTAACTAGATTTCTCATATAAATCTGACTATGTGCACACAAAGAAAATAACGGCAACGATTTGCCAATGCGTGCATCATTCATTAACGGGTTTGGGTTTTTGGGGATTAAAATTTAATCCAACCAACCAACGACGGACGACGGTTAACGGTTTATGGACGGTCCTATACACCATGTATACCCCTTATTTGGATAGGTTCCTAATGGAATAGGAATAAGGAAGGATGGAATAAGAGAGATAATAGAGTGAAGGGTAAAAAATCAGAGAAAACTTACCCCTCATCAATAATACTACGAGGGGTAAAAAATACACGAAAAGCATGCATGCATGAAAGAGATAATAGAAAAACTTTCAAAGAAATACAAGAAACCTAACACGGAACCTCCCACACGCACGCGCGCGCGCGTCGTTTGTAGATGGCTATGGCAACTGTAAACACTGTAAGTACGAGCAACATT
>CP070759.1:100057-108077 GCA_020348945.1 Candidatus Bathyarchaeota archaeon | reverse complement strand
CCTGTCCTATCTAATAATATTAGGGATTATTCGAAGTGGGAGGAAGACTCTTCATTAGCAAGTACTTTCATGGCTCGGTCTCCTGCCTTTAAAAAGTACTCCAAAGCCTTTGCGTCGTTTCCCCCTTCTTCGAAATGATATGCAAGCTCATCTGAATGCTCATCAAGATTCTTAGCATGCAACTTCTCTAGAATCTGGCCAATCTGAAGATGATAACGCCTCTTTCGAACTGTACTCACACCTTCATACAATACATCTCGAACCTGGTTATCGGTGAAAGCGTAGATTTCCCGTCCAGGAACGCGACGCTCCTGAATCAGCCCACTCATCAAGCACCGATCCAAATGAGTGACAAGCTGATCCTCTTCTAAACCTGTAATTTCCTTAAGCACTTGGAAATCAAACTCTCGCCCGACAACAGCAACCAAACTCAAAGTTCGTCGACACGCTTCATCTAGATGTTGAAGACGCTGCGTCACCACAGCCTTAACCGTCTTTGGAATCCGAATCCTAGAAACATCAGGTGCAACCCATCCCTTTTCTCCAGGCTGAACCATCCGCTCCTCAGCTAGGCTACGAAGAATCTCCTCCACAAAGAAGGGATTCCCGCCACTTTTCTCATACACAAGTTTTGCCAGCTTTGAAGGCACTTTGTCACCAAACGTCTGCCTCACCATCACCCCAACTTCTGAAACCTCCAACCGCCTTAAAGGCAAAGCTTGAAACAGTCGCTCCCTATTCATGTCCAGTAGACACCGTAACAAAGCTTCCTTCTCTTCCAACTCCAAATTACGATAAGCACCCACAATCGTCATTTGCTCCTGCTTTAAACTTCGCCCCAGATAGTGTAGCAATTGCATGGTTGAAGGATCAGCCCATTGCAGATTGTCTAAGAAAAGAACCAGTGGCGCCTCTCTAGACGCATTAACGAAGAACTGGGTTACAGCCTCAAACAAACGAAGGCGTTCTTCCTCAGGTCCAAGAGAAGGCAAAGGAGGAATCGCACTGAGCTTAGACGCTGCTTCAGGTACCAACTTAACAATTTCTGCCGCGTAGATACCTGCAACCTTGTACAACAGTTCAGGCCGCGAGCGACGGAGATACTCTCTGGCAATCTCCACCCAGGGCTTATAGGGCACAGCACCCTCCTTGTAGCAATTCCCAACAAGAAACAGGGCACCTCTAAGCTTAGCATAAGCCTTCAACTCCATGAGCAACCTAGTTTTTCCAATACCAGCTTCACCCGTCACAAAAACAAGACTCCCCTCACCTCTGAGAACACCGTCCAAGCGACCCTTCAAAGTCGATAACTCATCCTCCCTATCAACTAGAGGTCGAGCCCAAATCGGCTCAGGAGACGGCAAGCCAACAGTAGGCTGAACCGCTATTCCAGGCTTAGTCACCGCTAGTCTTTCCTCAGCCCCTCCAATGGACTGCAATGCTTCCTTCAGTTTCTCTGCAGATTGATAGCGCTCATCAGGATCTTTCTTGAGCAACTTGAGAATGATACGTTCGAGTTCAGCGTCTATATCTGGATTGATCCGACTTGGTTTCATCGGCATATCATTGATGTGGCTGAAAATCACTTTTACAGGGTCATCTCCTGGAAATGGTGGTCTACCCGTAGCCATGTGATAAAGAGTAGCACCCAAGGAGTAGAGATCAGATCGTTCATCAGAATCTTTTCCTAGAGCCTGTTCAGGTGGAAGATATGCTGGCGTGCCAACTATCATTCCTCTCCTAGTGATTCTCGTTCCACCCAGAGCCTTAGCCAAACCAAAATCCATCAGTTTAGCAGTGCCCTCTTGAGTAATCAGAATATTTTCGGGCTTAATGTCTCGATGCAGAACGCCTTGAGAATGTGCATACTGGAGAGCACCGCAAACATCTATGCTAACTCTTAACACGGTCTGTAAGTCGCATTTGCCTTCTCGATACGTTCCCATAAGCCCGCCCAGACTCATTCCATCAACAAACTCAAGGATGAAAAACTGTTTTTCACTTTCTTTGCCAATGTCGTGGATGGAAACAATGTTAGGATGGTTAAGTTTCGCCACTACCTGCGCTTCACGCATAACACGAGAATACGCCTCCTCACTCAAAACCTCACTCTTAAGCATCTTGATCGCAACAACACGGTTCAAAACAGTGTCTCTAGCCTTGTACACGACACCTTTTCCACCTTCACCAAGCTTCTTTAAAACAGCATATCTACCATTCTGCAAATGCGTAAGAGACGACAAGAACCCTTCTCCACATTAACCCATAATCACATTTTCTATTCTATTGTACAACCTTAAAAGCATATTCAAAACAAAAAAAATAAAGGAGTGGCGGAGCTTGTTAAGTTGCTGACGTCAACTATTTTCCTAGCTTAATTTCAATGGTGCTAACGTTCGTAGGCCTGTTTCCCTCTTCGAGGGATGGCAACTGTTCCGTGCCTATATCTATGTTCTTCACCTTTACGTCCGGTAGGAAACGGCGTCTCACGATCTCAACGACGTCAACGGCTCGACTAATGGCTCTTCCCCTTGCTTTCACGTTTATTTCGCTTGCTCCGCCGTGGAAGAGGGTTATGCAAGCCAACACATAGTTCATAGCTGGTTTTCGTCCGATCAATTCAGCGTTGCTCTCTGACATTTCACTGTCTCACTCCTTTCATACATACAGTCATGATCTTTTTTATGGATAAATAAGTTGTGGTTTTCCCAATCTATGTCCGAACTAAAGTAGTACAAAGTTTATATTGACGTGTAATTTAATTGACATATGTAAAGATGTTGTTTAACTAAACAAAGGTGATTTTGTGAACAAGCAGATTCCAACCGGACGTTCACTTCGTCTGCTTCGCATGATGTACGATCAAGGCAGACCCATAACAACCTACACCTTAGAGGTGAAACAAAGCCAGCTGGCAAAAAAACTCGAAATCAGTCGACAAGCATTAAACGTGCACCTGCGTAAGCTCCGAGACCACGGATGCATCCGAACAGGCAGAGGGTTCATAGACGTAACAGAAAAGGGACTGAACGTGCTGGGAGTGTCCACGAGTCCCGCTTTTGTCTTCATCAAAGTCTCGCCTCTTAAGAGGGGAAAAACGTACCAAAAAATGGTAAAGTTTCCTCTTCAACGAGTTTTCAGGGTGCCAGGGGACATGGACGCAATCATTGTAGTAGAGCGGGAAAAGCTAGACGAGACACTCAAAGGACTGGCTTCAGTAGAGGGAATTCAGGACACAAAATCTTATGTTACCATTCAAATCCTCAAATAATCCTTGGTGGCTCCCTGTTGAAACTCTCTGAACACGAGACAAAAGAAATCTTCTCCAAATATAAGATACCAATTCCCCGTGGAGAGCTGACAAATTCTCCCGCCCAAGCACGGGAGACAGCTACACAAGTTGAGGCCCCAGTCGCCATCAAAGCTCAGATTCTGGTAGCGGGAAGAGGAAGAGCAGGTGGCATCCTTTTTGCGAACTCACCCAAAGAAGCTGAGCTTTCATCGAAGAAACTGCTGGGCACAGAGATAAGAGGCCTCAAAGTTCAAAGCGTTCTGGTGGAGGAAAAACTCTCCATACGCAAAGAACTTTACTTTGGGATAACCCTAGACCGCTCCAGACGTAGTTACGTAGCCATAGCCTCGTCTGAGGGCGGAGTTGAGATAGAAGAAATAGCCGCCACCACACCAGAAAAAATCATCAAAGTCTTCGTCGACCCATTGTACGGGTTCCGTTCTTACCACGCCCGCCAAATAGTCAAGAAACTTGGTTACACGGGGAAACAGATGAAGGAGCTCGCAACGATTTTCTTCAAACTCTACAGGGTGGCGATGGATTATGACGCTGAACTGTGTGAAATGAACCCTCTAATTGAAACAGATGAGGGAAAATTTGTTGCAGCAGACGCCCGTCTCATAATTGATGACAACGCGCTTTATCGACATCCAAACTTTCAGAGAAGGCTAATGGAAAGAGACGGAGCTGAGCTAACCCCGCAAGAACTGGAAACGCGAAAGAAAGTGTTGGCATACGTTAAACTCGATGGAAACATCGGCGTGATCGGAAACGGCGCGGGCTTGGTGATGGCCACGCTGGACACGATTCAGCTATATGGAGGAAAACCAGCGAACTTTCTCGATGTAGGCGGCGGCGCTTCCTCGGACAAAATGGCCGCTGCTCTTGAACTCGTTTTTTCCGACTCGCGAGTTGAAGTTGTTTTTGTCAACGTTTTAGGTGGCATCACAAGGTGCGACGAAGTTGCTAAGGGCGTTTTAGAAGTGAAAAGTCGAATCGGCTTTGTCAAGCCCATGGTTATAAGGCTGGTGGGAACTAACGAGGAGGAGGGAAGACAAATTCTAACTGAAGCAGGCATCCAAGTTCTAGACAGCATGGAAGAAGCCGCTGAAAGAGCTGTTGAAATTGCAAAGACCGGACGGTGAACATATCTTTGGGAATTTTCGTTGACACGCACACCAGAGCCATTGTTCAAGGCATAACCGGAGCTCAGGGAAGGTTTCACACAGAGCTCATGCTCAACTATGCAACTCAAATTGTTGCAGGTGTGACACCGGGAAAGGGGGGAACACAAGTCCACAATGTTCCTGTTTACGACACAGTTGAAGAAGCATTGCAAGAACACAAGGCAGACGCCTCCGTGATCTTTGTTCCAGCTCCCTTTGCCGCTGAAGCTGCTTTTGAAGCCCTTGATGGTGGATTGAAAACCCTTGTGATTATCACCGAGCACATCCCAGTGAGGGATGCGGTGCAGGTTATGGCGCGTGCAAAACAGCAAGGAGCAGTTGTTGTTGGCCCCAACACTCCGGGCATTATTGCACCTGGAGAGTGCAAGCTCGGGATAATGCCTGCCCACGTTTTCAGGCGGGGAATCGTTGGTATAGCTTCTCGAAGTGGAACCCTAACTTATGAGATTGCATGGGGGCTTTCCACGATGGGTCTGGGTCAGTCTGTATGCATAGGGTTAGGTGGAGACCCTGTTGTTGGCTTAAGCTTCGCGGATGTTCTCAGAGAGTTTGAGGGAGACGAGCATACTGAGGCGGTTGTTTTGATCGGTGAGATCGGGGGAAACTTGGAAGAACAAGCCGCAGAATTCATTTCTACTGAAGGATACGCCAAACCCGTGGTTGCTTTTGTAGCAGGTAGAACCGCACCTTCTGGGAGAAGAATGGGCCATGCTGGAGCCATTGTCATGGGTCGAGCTGGAACAGCTCAGAGCAAGATTGAAGCGTTTAAGGCGGCGGGTGTTGGAGTGGCTGAAAAACCCAGTGACGTGGCGAAAATGTTGACTGAGATGTTGAAGGGAAAAGATATATTTGGTGGGGCTGAATCTGAAACCTAGCTAACCGAGAGGTGGAACGCTGTGCCAATCATGGACCCCTTCAAAAAGTCTATTGCTCAGAAGCATAGACTCTACATGAAGATTTGTCGGGAATGTGGAGTTCGAAACGCTTCCACTGCTACTAAATGTAGAAAATGTAGGAGCAAAAACTTGCGGTGGAAGAAGCGGGAACTTGTTCGCTGATGTAGATCCTTCTTGCAGCTATTCAGCTGCACCCATGAGTTTTCTTAGCTTCATTATTGTCTTTCTATCAACTTCTAGGCTTAGGTTTTCAATGTTATCTTCCCAGAAAATCTCTTGAGCCTCTTTACAAACTGGTTTTCCTTCGTAATCTGTGACAAGGAAACAATACGCATTTTGTCTTTCGCCGTTACTTGCAATGTAGAAGTTTTTACAGATAAATTTCAATCCTTTTACTTTAATACCAAGTTCTTCAAACATTTCTCTCTTCAAAGCTTCTTCCTTGTTTTCGTTAATTTTAACATGGCCTCCAAACAAGCACACGATACCCGGATCAAGTTTTTCATCCAGCCTGCGGCGTTCAACTAGAAACTTGGTTCCATTCAAAACTATTCCAACAACAACGTCAACTTCGTTCAAGAGCGTCCCCTTCAATATTTTTATTAGAACTCGTAGATCGTTGAGTGTACGATTTAAACGTATGCGCAGATTGCATTTTTTTGCGAGGTAAATCTGTGTTCCGCAATATGTATGTTTTTTTCTCTCACAGACTTGGTAGCCCGTTTCTTTTTGTGGCGCAAACTGTTTTCAGCATACCTTTTCCATACATGTCACGTACATTCTGGATGAGACCTCGTATACCCTACTTTTTGACTATCAATAAAAAATTTCCTTTGACGGTCAATAGAACTCCTTTCCTCTTTTTAGTGCAAGCAGTTTTTCTTAGAAAAATACTGTTTTCACTATTCTTCTTGCCACTAAAAAAATATATCACGATATATATCTCCTTCACCCGAAACTAAACTTTAGATACTTTAATAACTTTAATCTTAGAATCATGAAATTGGCATGTTCATGATAAAAACATCAATACAAAAGGAAGGGGAACTTAATGCGCGCGCATAACTGAGTCGTCATTTACAAAAATTTGCTAAAAAACCAAATAACGATTTAGCATTCAACTATTAGGTTTGGTGACTGTTTTCAAATCACTTTTGTTCTACTTTAGTCCTTCTTCTCTTTACAAGTTCACTATCCTGCGAACTTTAATTCTACATCTATTTGTCTAAGACTTGGCAGAAAAGAACCCGAGAATATTAATCTACGATATATCAGAATGAAAATAAAAGTTATTTCGCTCTTTTAGGCTAAAAATGAGCTAGGTGTGTAAATTTGATCTCATGGAAGTATTCTTTTGAAAAAGTAAGCAGAGAACTAGAATTAGCGAAGAAAAAGAAACAAGCGTTGGACGATTTGTTCAGCACTGGCAAAATCTCACAGTCTACGTACGACGATTTGAACGAAAATCTCACCGAAGCCATCGTTGCGATTGAAGTCCGTCATAAAACTTTAGCTGAAAAAATGACCGCCAAGATTACCGAACTTGATCAACAGATAAAGACGCTGGAGAAATTCCTCGCAAACACGGAGATCGAGTACGCTGCTGGAGAACTTGATGAAGAGCTGCATGAACGCGAAAGTGGTGCTCTCACCCTTGGACTTGAGACTACAAAGCAACAACTAAATGTAATTAAAGAGGCGATGGCTGACCTCTTTCCAGGGGAAGCAGAGCTTGTATCTCCGCCTCCGCCAGCTGAAACTATTGAAGAAGCGAGTGAAGAAACGGTTGAGATGCCCTTAGAGTCTCAGGTGGAAGCACCAGTGGAAGTGCCGGAAGAAAGTGAACCCGTTTCAGAGGAAGTGACAAACGAACAACCAGTGGAGTTTCCTGTAACTGAGGAGGAAACAACGGAAGAGGTGACAAGCGAACAACCGACGGAAGCGCTGTTGCCTGAAGCGCCTGTAGAAGATGCTTCGACAGAAGAAGAGAGCTTTCCATCAACCGAAGAGTCAGGTGAAGAAACTGTGACTGACGAGGCTGCTGAGACTTCTGAGAACGTTGAAATTTCAGAAAGTGATGAAAACATTGAGCCGATAGAAACAGAGGTAGCCACTGAAGAGGCTCCAATAGAAGAGTTCTCTTCGTTCCAAAGCGAAGAAGAAACAACGCTGGAAGAAGAAGAAACAGAAGAATTACATTAGGCCTTTAAAACCACAAACAACTTCCATTTCACCCTTTTTTGTTGACGCCCCTATTTTCTTCAACAATCTAATCAACGGACTTCTCTAGTTCTGGAAAAGACTTTATACCGTTACTGAACACGATGTCCATGGTGTTAGGGAGCAGCTGTTTTGAAGGTTGGGGTGACATATCACGAAAAGTTTGGTCAGTACGACTTAGGACTAGACCATCCTTTCAGGGGAGACCGCTTTGTTAACGCTATGCGCTTTTTTGAAGAGCAAGGGCTGTTTCGTTTTTCTCAGGTAATTGTGTTGGAGCCCAGATCTATCACTAAACAGGATTTACTCAGGGTTCACGACGAAAACTATGTGGATCTAATCTATCGTTTGGCAGAAACAAGCAAGCCTTATGACATGGAAACGCCAGTCTCACCACAAATCCTTGAGGCTATTCAACTGATTAT
>CP070759.1:86203-99957 GCA_020348945.1 Candidatus Bathyarchaeota archaeon | reverse complement strand
GGAAAAATGCACAGTCTGCGGACTATGCGCTCGGGTCTGCCCCTACAATGCCATTACCGTAGATAAGGAACTTAAAAAAACCGAGGTTATAGAAGCGGCGTGCGCAGGATGCGGTACCTGCGGTGCTGAATGTCCCTTCGACACAATAACTATGCGCCACTTCACTGACGAGCAGCTTTTCGCTCAGGTGGACGCTGCAACCGAGCAGGATGCGGACAAGAAGATTGTAGCGTTTTGTTGTAACTGGTGTTCCTACGCTGGCGCTGACTTCGCTGGAGTAAGCAGAATGCAGTATCCCCCCAACGTGAACATTATTCGAACCATGTGTTCTGGCAGGGTAGCTGCAAAATTTATGGAGAGAGCCTTCGCGAGGGGAGCCGCAGCAGTGTTGGTTGCTGGTTGTCACCTAGGCGACTGTCATTACATAAACGCCAACTACCAAACCAAAAAAAGAGTTGAGAAGCTATGGAAAAAGATGGAAAGGCTTGGGCTGAACAAGGATCGTTTGCAGTTGGCGTGGATAAGCGCGGCTGAAGGTGCAAGGTTTGCTTCCAAAGTCAAAGAAATGCAAGGTATCGTGGACAAGGTGAGCAAAAAAGAGATAGAAAAAACCATGGTAGCGTTCAGTCCAAAAGGCAAATGAAGGAATTTCAGAAGCACATGAACTAACAAAACAGTATATGCTATGCCATAGGTTAGCGATCTTACAACGTTTTTGCTCTAAAAATAAGATGGGAGACTAGTTAGACTAGAGTCCCACAGCCTCCATGGAATCTCCTTAAATCTTTCGCAGTATCTACTCTTAAGCTCAGGCGCGGTAATGAAGAACTTGTCTGGGATGATGCCGCGCGCGCACAAAAATAGTATGTTGGGACTGGCTATGGCCATATGCCAAGTGTTTTTATGGCTTTGCCTACTCTTCCAATGCCTAGCATCAATGCAGCAGTTCGCATGTCTGATTGTTCTTTCTTTGCTGTCTCGTAAACATCATTGAAAGACTTAACCATTTTGTTCTCCAGTTTACGGTTTACTTCTTCTAAAGGCCAATGTTCTCGATTAAGGTTTTGTACCCACTCGTAATAACTTACCGTAACGCCGCCTGCGTTAGCAAGTATATCTGGCACAGAGAAGACTTCTTTTTCGTAAAGTATTCTGTCAGCCTCGGTAGTTGTAGGTCCGTTAGCTCCTTCAGCAACAATTTTCGCTTTTATGTTCCCTGCGTTAGCCTTCGCTATCTGATTTTCCAAAGCCGCAGGAACTAAAACGTCGCATTCTAACTCTAGCAACTCCTCATTTGTTATGTTCTCGCATCCTTTGTAGGTGACAACGGAACCGTTTTTCTTTTTATGTTCATAAACCTTATAGGGATTTAAGCCCTTTTTGCAGTGTATTCCGCCTCTTGAATCGCTAACTGCAATAATTTTGCATCCCGTGTCGTAGGCTATTCTTGCAGCGTTCCAGCCAACATTTCCGAAACCTTGCACCGCCACTTCTACACCCTTTATTTTCATGCCGAGACGCTTAATGGCCTCTCTACCACAAATAAATACGCCACGGCCAGTTGCTTCAGCCCTACCTTCGGAACCTCCTAGAATAATAGGTTTTCCAGTGACACATTCTGGAACCTTATGACCTTTAAATTGACTGTAGGTATCCATGATCCACGCCATAACTTGTGCGTCTGTGTAAACATCAGGAGCAGGAACGTCTTGAAGAGGCCCCATAACATCCAGAAGCGCAGTAGTGTACCGTCTTGTTAAGCGTTCCAGCTCTGCCCTTGACATTTCTTTTGGATTGCAAGACACTCCGCCTTTGGCCCCGCCGTAGGGAATATTTACGACTGCGCATTTCCAAGTCATCCACATAGCTAGGGCTGTGACTTCATCTAAAGTGACATCTGGATGATAACGTATGCCTCCTTTGAAGGGTCCACGTGCACCGTTATGTTGGACGCGACAACCCATGAAAACCTTGACTTCGCCGTTGTCAAGCTTTATGGGAATTGAAACAACAAGTGAACGCTTCGCATGCTTAAGCATCTCATGAATGTCTGGGTCTAAATTTATCTTTTTTGCAGTAATCCTTAACTGCTCTAGGGCAACGTCCAAAGCGCTCTTTCCAACGGTGGATTTGGCGTTTAGGTATGAAAACTTTTTTTGAACGCGTTTCGTCATTTTACCACTTCACCGTTTTATGCCATTACATTTGTAAAGATGTGAATGTTGGTAACCAACCCTCTTTTAAAGATTGCGTGAACCAAGCAGTTTTTAGCCTTAACTTCTAAGATAACTTCATCCCGAGTATAGGTTTTATATTTAACAGCCGTGTCTTATGGTTAGAACGAACCTTTTATTTGAGAAGAGGGAAGAGTGTTGTCGGCAAAAGCATCCATCACAGATGAGGATTTTGTGTTTGAGAATACACCAGTCAGAATTATCGTGAACAGAAAGTGTCCCGAAATCGAGCTGGCTGGTTTAAAAATCGGTTCCTTCCAAGAGGGAAAAGAGTACGAGGTCAGGTTCTGGATAGCTGAAGAGCTGGAAAAAGCGGGAATAACGCGTTTCAGAGAGGAAGAAATGCTGGACGCCATGAAACTCCACAAAATTCACTGGAAGGAGCGCGTTCAATCTGTTAAACAAATCTCTTCTCTACGTAAGGACTTTTATCCCCGTTTGCGACGCTACCTTTCCAGCCTAAGGGAAGATGCAGTGAAAAAACCTGAAAAAATGAAAGAGTACGAGAGGGTTTCAGGTCTCTCCCGCGACATCGTCGATTGTAGACTTAAAAAGATAATTTCCTTAGCCTCGACATCCGCGCAAACCGAACAGTTTCTCAAGAGCATGACAAGAGAAGAGCGCGCCATTTACAAACGCTTACATAAGAGAATCAGCAATTGGAGAAAAGAAATTCTGAAATTGGGGTGAAGCCTTGACCGAAGGAACATCAGTAGCGGACCCTCAGGAGCGTTTTCAAAACTTTTTCAAGTCAGACAAGTATCGTCAACGCTTTTCAGAGATGGCAATCGCCAGCAAAACCTCATTAGTTATAGATTTTGAAGACTTACTCGCAACGGACTCGGCGCTGGCGGAAAGCGTTATTGAAAGGCCAGATCAGTATTCAGAGTACGCAAACCGTGCGGCTTTGGCTCAGTTGCAAATAGAGGAACCCGAATATGCTGAAGAAATTGAAAAGGTAAGCGTTCAGTTTAAGAGTTTGCCCGTAACCATGTCGTTGCGAGCGTTGGGGTCTGATCACCTTGGAAAGATGGTTATGGTGGAAGGCATTGTTGTACGTGCCACACCCGCTAGACCTATGGTTACCCGAGGAGCCTTTCGATGTAGAAGGTGTGGAACCGTCACCAACATCGATCAATCAACTCCGTTTTTGAGAGCTCCTTCCCAATGCAGTGATCCAGCTTGCAGGAGAACTGGACCTTTCGATTTCCTTCAAGAACAATCCACGTTCATAGATTCCCAAGAAATCCGCATCCAAGAGCGGCCAGAGGATCTTCCGCCAGGTCAACTTCCACGCTGGATGAACATCAAGCTTACTGAAAAAGACCTTGTGGACGCAGCTAGACCCGGCGACGACGTGGCTGTAGTGGGGATTGTGCGAGCGGCTGCCCCAACTCTGCCCAAGGTAGGTAAGCTTCGAGTGTTTCTAATGCATCTGGACGCGAACTTTGTAGATGTTTTAAGCAAAGAATCGGAAGCGATACTTACTACGCCTGAAGAGGAGAAACAGATACTGGAGCTGGCGAGAGACCCTTGGGTTCATCGTAATGTCATTCGGTCAATAGCGCCTTCCATCTACGGTTATGAGCACGTGAAAGAGGCGGTCATGTATCTTCTCTTCGGAGGAATTCCCAAACAGTTCACCGACATCAACATTCGAGGAGAAATGAACGTACTCCTGATAGGAGACCCTGGAACTGCCAAATCGCAACTTCTGCAATACATTTCGAGAATTGCCCCACGTGGCCTTTACACTTCTGGTCGAGGAACTACGGCTGCAGGCTTAACCGCGGCAGTGCTTCGTGAGCGGCAGGGTGGAATGACCCTTGAGGCTGGGGCATTAGTTCTTGCGGATAAGGGTGTTGCTTGCATCGACGAGATCGACAAGATGCGTCCTGAGGATAGAGTGGCTATACACGAGGCGATGGAACAGCACACGGTTTCAGTGGCTAAAGGAGGCATCGTTGCTACTCTTAACGCTCGAGCCGCGGTGCTGGCTGCGGCAAACCCAGCCTTGGGCAGATATGAACCCTATCGGACGGTGGCGGAGAACATATCTCTTCCAGTTACAATTCTGTCTAGGTTTGACCTTATCTTTGTTTTGAGGGATGTGCCGGAGAAAGATCTGGATGCCAAGATGTCTGAGCACATACTTACTCTTCACAGAACTGGTGCTATTCCAGCGGAGCCACCTATATCACCTGATCTTCTTCGAAAATACGTCAGTTACGCCAAAAGTTTTAAACCGATTTTGACGGATGCTGCTTTAAATCGCCTCAGAGACTTCTACCTGACCATGCGTTCAGCCAGCGAAACCGAGGGAACGCCTATAGCTATTACTGCCCGTCAACTCGAGTCTCTTGTGAGGGTGGCTGAAGCTAGAGCTCGTATTGCTCTCCGGAAGGAGATTCTGGCTGAGGACGCTGAAGCTTCTATTGCCATCATGAAAAGATCGCTTGAAGAGGTTGGAATCGACATTTCATCTCACAAAATGGATATTGATCTCATTATGACTGGTAAACCCAAGAGTCTGCGTGACAAGTTAGGCGTTGTTTTGGACGCTATTGTTACATTGGAGAAGGAAACGGGAGGCTTGGTTGAAAAGTCAGCGCTTCTCGAAAAGCTTCAAGCTGATTATGATGTTGTGGGAGCTGAGGCGGAGAGACTCATAGGGCAGCTGCTGAAAGAGGGAACCATATACTCTCCCAGAGAAGGATACCTAAAGAAGACCTAAACTTTTCAAGAGATACCTTACCCTTTACGCGCGCGTCTTTCTACTGACACAATATTGTGTTAATTGTGCATGGCACTTGCTGCATGTATGGAAAGCTTATTTAATAAAAGAAATAACATCGTAGACATGAACATATACAAACAACCAGTATATTATGAAATCGCATTTGGTTTCATTGATCCAAAAGAGCAAGTTGATAATTTTGAGAACCTTATCAAAAAATTCAGTGAGATAAAAGTCAATAGATTTCTTGACATAGCTTGTGGGCCGAGTCTACAATTAAGAGAAATTGCAAGAAGAGGTTATGAAGCGATTGGACTAGATTCGAGTCCTCAAATGTTAAAATATCTAGAAAAGAAAGCAAAAGAAGAAGGACTAAAAATCGAGACCATACGAGCAGATATGACTGATTTTAGACTGAAGAAAAAAGTGGATTTTGCTTTCATTATGATGGGTTCTTTGGATGTAGGGTCAGATGAGAAAATTTTAAGTCACTTGGATTCTGTAGCGGCTTCTTTGAACAAAGGGGGCCTCTATTTCATTCAGAATAAGCTCCTAGATTGGACAAAAGCTGAAAAAGAAAGCTGGACTATGGAAAGAAATGGAATAACCGTAAAAACAACTTTCGAATTTCGTTTCAAAGACATACTTGATCAGATCTACACAGAAAAAATAACACTTGAAGTTGATGATAATGGAAAAAGAAGGAATTTCGTTCAGAAGGAGGATCTTAAGTTCGTTTTTCCACAAGAATTTAAAACGCTCATTAAATTGAACGGAAAATTTGAGTTTTTAGGATGGTGGAAGGGAAATTGCAATACTTGGCATTTAGATCAACCTCTTGAAAAAGTTAAAAATTTAGACGACAATATGGTACTCCTCAAAAGAAAATAGCACTTTTGAGAGTCCGTTTCCTCTCTTCATTGGTTGTTAATCCTTATCTGATACAGTGTCATGTCCACTATACAGTATTACCTAACCTTAGAAATTGACACAGTGTTTATATACAAACAGAAACAAGAAGGGTTGCGGGGGATGTCTCCACTCATCGAGGCTTCCTAAAGAAGACCTAGACTTCATTAGAGATACCTTACCCTTATGGTTTCCGCTTTCGGAATATCTTGCCACCATCGATGCAGCTGCCAGCAACATGTTCGAATCCAGTCTCAACGAGACCACAAGCTTCTTTCACATCATGGGCAACTCTTACAATGAAATCGTCGCTAGGCTGGCTAAAATATACTGCACGCACAGTGTGACTACCATTTGTCATGACGCACAATAGTGTTAAACGGTTTTCTTCTTGTGACCAGCCCCTTTTCTTGGTCTTGATATCCCAATGGCGTCATTGCAACAACGCGGACATCCTCAGGTATCCGCAATACCTCTTTTGCAGCCTTCTCGTCAAAGTCCGCTATCCAGCAGGTTCCAAGACCTAACTCTGTGGCTGCAAGAACTAAATTTTGCATAGCAATAGCAACATCTACCTTCCAATATTCTTCTCCATCTATCCTACTCCAAGCCTCTTTTGGGGCTGCGCAACCGACAATAATGACGGGAGCTTTGATGAACCATTCTTCTTCATACGATGATCTCAACAGTTTTTTCACGTGAGGGTCAGTCACAACTATGAAGACCCAAGGCTGTTTGTTGTCTGCAGACGGAGCAAGCCTAGCTGCTTCTAACACTGCATTTAGTTTCTCCTGCTCCACGATAGTTTCCTTATACTTTCGGATACTACGTCTTCTCTTTATTAAGTCAAACACGCTCATAGAGGCCTTCCCCATGAAACTCATACGAATTTCCAAGTAGATATAACTTGTGCGCGCTCCGAAGCATGTGACTGTTGCTTGAATGTTTCTCAGGGGGCTACTGGTATGACAAACAAAAATGTTCCGTATGCAACTAGTCTCACATCGGCATCATTGCAATAGACAGTGTAGTAACCAGCTCCTTTAGTAGGTTTGTAGATTGCATGTATAACTTGCTGTATACGCCCAATCTCTTGCAGGCAGTTCCATTAGGTTCAAAGAAATCTACTAACGGACACAATATCTATATGTAAATAAAAAAGAGAATTTGTAGATGTCTACTCTCATCGAGACTACCTGAAAAAACCTAACTAAAAAGGGCGCAAGCTTTGAAAATTGAAGAACTATCGATACCTGAATCCGTAAAACAAATCATAATCAAGTCGGGAATCACTGAGCTCTATCCTCCTCAAGAAGAAGCCATACGCGCTGGAGCCCTAGAAGGAAAAAACCTCATTCTCGCAAGCCCAACAGCCTCAGGCAAAACCCTCATCGCCGAACTCTGCGCCCTTAAACATGTGCTGGAAAAAGACGGAAAGGTTCTTTATCTCTCACCTCTACGGGCGTTGGCGAGCGAAAAATACGCGGAGTTCAAAAAATACACAACCATCAGAAAGAAGAGTGGAAGAAAGATCAGCGTAGGCATAAGCACTGGCGACTACGACAGCTCTGACCCATGGCTCGGAAGATATAGCGTTATCGTCACGACGAACGAGAAGGCGGATTCGCTGCTGAGACATCGAGCACGCTGGATGGACGAAATTTCTCTCGTAGTTGCAGATGAAGTGCATCTGCTTAACGATGCTAAGCGTGGCCCCACCCTAGAAGTGGTGCTCGCCCGCCTCATGCAGGTAAACCCTGATGTTCAGCTTCTAGCTTTGAGTGCCACCGTGAAAAACACAGAGGAAGCGGCTGAGTGGTTGAAAGCTAATTATGTTACCACTGAGTGGAGACCTGTGGTGCTGAGGGAAGGTGTGCTTCTGCAAAACGAGGCTCAATTTAGGGATGGAGGCGCCCTTAAAATAGAGAAGCCGACTAGGAATCCGGCCATAAATCTTGCGGTGCACATGGTTCAGTCTGGTGGACAGACTCTTATCTTTGCAGGAACCAGGAGAAACTCGGTTAGTCTAGCCAAAAAGGCTGCGGCGGGCATAAAAACTGTCCTGTCCAAGCCCGTGAAGCGCTCCTTGACACGGGTCGCTAATCAGGTTCTTGCGTCGGGGGAGCGAACAAGAATAAGCGGGTTATTGGCTGAGCTTGTTCAGCAGGGAACTGCCTTCCATCACGCTGGATTGAGCGGTGCTCACCGAAAGGTCATTGAAGACGCTTTTCGAGAAGGCAAAATCAAGGTTATAGCTGCCACTCCCACGCTGGCCTTTGGGGTGAACTTGCCTGCTAGAATGGTGGTTATCCACGATTATAGACGATATGAATCTGGATACGGATACTACCCAATTGCGGTGCTAGAATACAAACAGATGGCAGGTAGAGCTGGAAGACCCCGTTACGACAAGATTGGAGAGGCCCTTCTCGTCGCTAAGACCGAGGATGAACGCGACTATTTGATGGAAAACTATGTTCTAGCTGAGCCTGAGAGAATATGGTCCAAGCTGGGGGTGGAACGTATTCTCCGCTCTCACGTGTTAGCCACTCTCGCCGCTGACTTCGCCCACACTGAACAGGGAATCTACGACTTCTTCGGCAAAACCTTCTACGCCTATCAATATGACCCTCAAGCCATAAAAGGAGTCATCACTAGGATTCTACGGTTTCTCTTTGAAGAGAAGATGATTGAGGTTGACGGTGAAAACGTCTACGCTACAAAATTTGGAAGAAGAGTTTCAGAACTGTACATTGACCCAATTTCCGCAGTCATGATCCGAGACGCCTTTTTAAGTAGAGCATCACGACTAACCGATATAAGTTTCCTTCACATGATTGCCCGTACACCCGACATGTTTCCAAAGCTTCGACCATACTCCAGAGAGATTGATAATTTGGCTTTGTTTGTGGACGAGCATCGCGAAGAATTCATGGTTGATGTGCCCGACGAATGGGTGGACCGAATCAACTATGAGGAGTTTCTGGGCGAAGCTAAGCTGGCCCAAGTGTTAGACGCGTGGATAGACGAAATGACGGAAGACGAAACCATCGAGAAGTTTCACGTTCAACCAGGCGACCTTTACCGGCTCATAACAACCGCTCGATGGCTCCTGCATGCTTCACACGAATTGGCTAGGCTGTTTGGCCACAAAGACCTCTTATCTCATGTCACACAGCTCATGGAACGAATTGAAAAAGGTGTGAAAACCGAACTGCTCCCGCTGGTCAGACTGGAAGGAATCGGCAGAGTGCGGGCACGCGTACTCTACAATTCCGGCTTAAAAACCATTGAGGACATAAAGAATGTGCCGCTTGGAAAACTTACTAGCTTACCTCTGATTGGACCTAAACTTGCCAAGAAAATTAAGGAGCAGATAGGTGGGTTTGTCAAGTTACGGGAGTGGAAGAAACTGAAAAAGGAAAAGGAGTGGGAGCAACAGGCTCTATCCGAATATTCTCGAAAATCTGAGTGAAACCTATTCAACCCATGGTACAGCAAGAAAGGTCTCGGTGTCAAGAGTGTCCTGAAGCCACCTAACGAATTTCGTAGCTGTTGTCTCATCTGGTGCCTCGAATACGAAGATGGCATCGTACCTTCCGAACAAGCTGTAACGGGCTTTGAGTTTGATTTCTGGAGGAACGGCTTTAGGCAATCCCTTCGTCGCCTTAATTGCATCATCAAATTTCCCTGAACGAACTGTGCACAGAGTAACGAAGATCAGTTTTTTCACCTTCCATTTTCCATTGAATAACTACTAATGCTAGTGATGTTGTTGAAGAATTTTTTTCTATCTTTCAGTTAACCCTCTAGCTTTTCTTTCTTGTTTCGTCTTTTGGACGGCCAGATCAACTTGTTTTATGGTTGTACCCAAGTAGTTTCGCGGGTCCAACGCTTGGTCAACTTCTTTCTCACTCAGCATTCTGTGAACAGCATCGTTTCTTAGAAGCGCTACTTTAAAAAGCTGCTTTTCAACTTCACTTTTTATCGCTAGTTGTCGAACAAGTTCATGAGCTTCTTGACGGTTCATACCTTTCCTCGTGAGCGCCATCATTACAGCCTCAGACATGGTTCGTCCCCTGGTAAGCTTTAGGTTCCCCCGCATCCTTTTCTCGTCCACCCACAAGTTTTTCAAAACATTCGTCATTAGAACCAGCATGTAGTCGGTGAGGATGCAAGCTTCAGGGATGATGAATCGCTCCGCACTGGATTGCGTTAAATCTCGTTCGTGCCATGTTGGAATGTTCTCTAAAGCCGGTCCAACCAAGCTTCTCATGACCTTTGCTAAGCCGGAAACTCTTTCACAGGTTATTGGGTTGCGCTTGTGCGGCATTGTGGAGCTACCTACCTGTCGTTCTCGCTCGAAGGCCTCAGAAATCTCCCCTATTTCCGGTCTCTGCAACTCTCGAATCTCGGCTGCTATCTTGTCCAGTGTAGAGGTAATTATAGCGAGGTCGCAAACAAGCTCTGCGTAGCGGTCTCTCTGCACGATTTGGGTGGAAATCTGCGCTGGCTTGACTCCTAGCTTCTCCATTACGAGTTGTTGTATCCTTATTGCATGGGGACCTAGGCCCGCTTGGGTTCCAACAGCTCCACTCATCTTTCCAGCTAACGCACGTTTGCGACACTCGCGCAATCTTTCAATGTGTCGAGCGGTTTCTCTCATCCAAACTGCAAACTTGAAGCCAAGCGTGATGGGTAACGCATGTTGTCCATGGGTTCTGCCGATCATGATGGTTTCTTTGTATTGTTCCGCTTTTTCTACCAGCACTGTTTCAAGGTCGTTTAGTCTTTTTTCAACAAAGTCAAGTGCATCTTTGAGTTGAAGAGCCCTCGCTGTGTCCACGATGTCGAAGCTCGTCGCTCCGAGGTGAACGTAGGCTCCGCTTGACCCACAAGCTTCAGCCAATGCTCGAACCAACGCGGCTGTGTCGTGTTTAATCTCGCGTTCAATCTCTTTCACACGGCTTAGTTTAACCTGCTTAACTGATGCTGTTTTCACGATTTTGTCAGCGTCCTCACGTGGGATGTTTCCCACCTCTCCGTGTGCCCAAGCTAGGGCGGCCTCCACGTCCAGCATCTTCTGAAGCCTGTTTTCTTCATCAAAGACTCTCAGCATTTCTTTTGTTCCGTAACGGCCAGTGTCTATTGGAAGAATGGGCAATCTTGCTTTCCTCCACAACGATATTTAGTAATATGCTAGAGGATTTAACCTTTATATTTACAAAAGCTTTTGGAAAAAATGGGTGCGCAGGAAACATTAAAACATCTGGTCTCCTTTTAACACGTATCCGTTCCCAAACATTCCTTTCACTGGAGAATTTGAAAACATGGGTGCGATGGCTACTGCCGTAGATAGGAAAGGAGAAAACGTTATTCCTAAAGTAGTTGCCATGCTCAAGGAGTTGACTCATCGAGGAGCCGATGCTCACGGAGTCGCCACGCCAAACTCGGTGAAAATTGCCAAATCAATCGAAGAGTTGTCAGTTGAAGACAGTTACTCAAGCGTTGCTTTGGGTTACAATCTATCTCAGGTTGTTTTGAAAGATCACCCACAGCCAATTCTGGACGACGACTTTGCACTCGTGTTTGAGGGTCGCCTATTTCCCTTCCCTGAAATGTCCGAGGTTGACCATGTTGTGAAAAGGCTAAGGGGTGATCTTCGGAAAAAAGCCAGAAGCATTATCGAAGAACTTGACGGCTCATACACATTTGCCATAGCACAGGCCAAAAACGTGATTGTTGGCCGAGACAACTTAGGAGCAAGCCCCCTTTACTACGGCGGAAACAGAACAACCTTTGCTGTAGCATCTGAGCAAAAAGCTCTGTGGGCACTCGGAATAAAGAACGTGAAGTCGTTTCCCCCGGGAAACTTGGCGGTAATCAGTGCTCAAGGCTTCGCTTTCCAACCCATAAAAACTGCCGTGCAGCCTCCAATTGAGTCCATGAAAATGGAAACAGCCGCCACACATCTCCAAAAACTTTTGTTGGAATCCGTGAGGGAAAGAGTCTCTGATGTTGAAAAGCTGGCGGTAGCCTTCTCAGGCGGATTAGACAGCAGCGTCATCGCAGCGTTGGCTAAAGCCTGTGAAGCCGATGTTCACCTTGTCTCAGTGGGGTTGAAGGACCATCCTGAGATTCGGCACGTAAAAGCCGCGGCTGAGACATTGAAACTGCCTCTTCATCTCCAAACATACACAATTGACGATGTTGAGCATGTTCTAGCCAAGGTTCTGTGGCTGATCGAGGAGCCTGACGCGTTGAAAGTTAGCATTGCTATACCATTCTACTGGACAGCTGAAGTTGCGTCAAAGCTGGGATACAGGGTTCTGTTGGCTGGGCAGGGAGGCGATGAACTTTTCGGAGGTTATCTGAGGTATCTCAGAGTCTACGCGCATTCCGGCGCTACGGCGGTTCAGGAAGCTTTGCACCGTGATTTATTCCAGTCGTACGAGATGAACCTTCAAAGGGATAATCAGGCATGTTCTTTTCACCAAGTGGAGTTGCGGCTCCCGTTTCTAGATCGTGAAGTAGTGCGTTTCTCTCTGAGTTTGCCTCTGCGCTTCAAGATAGAGTCTATGGAAGACCGCCTAAGAAAAAGAGTGTTGAGGCGAGCAGCTCAAAACTTTGGCATACCCTTCTTCATTGCGAATAAGCCGAAAAAGGCTGTTCAATACACAACTGGTGTGGATAAAGCTCTTCGAAGATTGGCAAAGGGAGAAGGCTTAAGCCTCAAGGAGTACGCTAAAAAAGTCTTCCGAGAAGTATATCCAGACGTGAGCGAGTGAAAATGAAGAGAACAGCCGTCCTATTTACTTCAAAGTATTTAGATCACAATTCGGGGTACAATCATCCTGAATCATCTGACCGCCTAAGGGTAATCATGAAAGAGCTTAGGAAGAGCGGTTTATTCAAGGCAGAAAGATGCTCGCTTCTTGAGCCTGAGCGTGCCAGCGTCGATGATGTAAAGCTTGTTCACGAAACCGACTACATTCGACTTGTTGAGCGGAGTTGCTCTCTTGGTGGTGGCCTTCTTGATTTGGGCGACACGGTAGTCAGCCCAGAAAGTTATGAGACGGCTCTTTACGCGGTTGGAGGGGCGCTTATGGCGGTTGACCTCGTTATGGCTGGGGAATTTCAGAACGCTTTTGCTCTGGTTCGTCCTCCTGGTCATCACGCTGGTCGCAACTATGCAATGGGCTTCTGCTTATTCAACAATGTTGCTGTAGCTGCTGTCCACCTTCTTCGCAATTTTAATCTTAAACGCATCTTGATTTTAGATGTGGACGCTCATCATGGGAATGCGACTCAGGAAATCTTTTACGAAACCGATAAGGTTCTTTACATGAGCCTGCATCAAGACCCAACAAGTTTTCCCGGAACAGGTTTTGCAGACGAGACGGGCAAAGGAAAAGGACTAGGGTACACGGTGAACGTTCCCTTTCCCTACCAAACCGGTGACCAAGCCTACCTTAAAGTCTTCAACCATATCTTGGTTCCAATCATCCAACAGTACAAACCGCAGTTCATCCTAGTTTCCACAGGCTTTGACGCGCATTACACGGATCCGGTTGCAAGCCTTTCCGTCTCCTCCTCCACCTATCTCAAAATCTTTGAAAAAGTGTTGAACTTGGCGTCTCAATTCTGTATGGGAAAGACCGTGGCGGTTCTAGAAGGCGGCTACAGCCTTAGCTATCTTGGAAAAATGACGGCTGGAGTAATCGGAAGAATGGCTGGTATTGCATACACTGTTCGAGATAAACATCCCGCTGCAGCGCCTGAAATACCGAAACAGGCTGAGAAAACCATAGGAGAGGTTAAGCGCACTCAATCCTCCTTTTGGGACCTGTGAAGACGAATCTTATTCTACAGCG
>CP070759.1:79180-86103 GCA_020348945.1 Candidatus Bathyarchaeota archaeon | reverse complement strand
GGGGAGGAGATGGAGTAAGGAGGGGTGGAAACTACTTTATTAAACTGTGGGACAGAAACTTTTAGCACATCACCCTCAACGAGTTGTACATTCTCCAAGTCACGAAGCTCACTTCTCAATATTCTCGTTAATCTGGGATCAACTTCCACGGCGATAATCTTCTTGCACACTGGAGAAAGAAGTTTTGTCAGAAAACCTAGTCCAGCGCCCACTTCCAGAACAGTGTCCTCTCTATTTACAGAAGCGTAAGAGATCATCCTCTGCAACAATGCACGATTTATCACGAAGTTTTGCCCTAAACGCTTCTTTGGAAAAACCTTGTAAAGGTAGAGAAGATGTTTCGCCCTCTGAAGAAGGTCCATTGTTCCCTCACTAGGGTGCCCGCGTGAATAGTCTATGTTTGCTTTCTCCAGCGAGTTCCTCCAAAACCCTCTTTGCGACCAGTTTAGAAGGGGTTGGCATGTTGGCGCGTTGCTGCAGGTCTTCAAAGTTTTCAAAGGGTTTCCTCTCCCGTTCGTCAAGAATCTGCCACATGTACTTTTTTCCGATGCCTGGAATGAGCTCTAAAGCGTGCATTCTAGGGGTGATCGCTTGAGCTGTGTTAAAGAAGTTGATGAACCATCTTTCGCGGTTAAGTACAATTTTCTCCGCAGCCGTGGCGAGTTCCATTTTGGCGGTTGTAGTTAATTCGTCGTAGCTAATTCGACCGATAATATACGTGATCTTGTGGCGAGCTTTCTTACCAACGTAAACTCTTTCAAAAGACTTGAGGATGATTCCTTCCCTCACGATTGCCTCAAGGAGAGTGAAGTACTCTTCTCCTAGGACCTGAACTAGGGCACCTGCTCTGTAACTAGGTCTAGACCCATGTCTTCCGTGAGGCAGAAAGTCCAGAACGTACGCGTGTTCCTCGTATCTTTTCTCCATGCTCTCCTCGTCCACACAGCAATAGACTATTTGAGAAGTCCTTATTCCTTTTTTCTATACCCGTCTAAGAAAGCTAGGATTTTCTTCAGCTTAGAGGTTTCCACGATTTTGCGACCGCCTGCCAAAAAAACTCGAATTTCCTCTACGCTTTCAGGCATGCAATTAACTAGTTGAACAGCTTCTTCCTCTTCCAGTTCAAACTTTTCTGCGAGTTCGATTACGAGTTTCTCTGCTGTGGAGGAGTCAGTTTTAGAGAACTTTGAGGCGTAATCCAGGGACCTTCGTTGGAACTGGTCGAGTTTTTCCTCACCTATTGATTCCAGTATTTTCTTTACCTCGGGAATCGTTACAGCTCGTTCCTTTGTCGCTTTTCTCGCCATGTTTAAGCCTCTGCATGTGGTTCGATGTGTTCGGGGCGTACGATAATTTCTTTAATCGCCTTTCCCTGCGTGACATCTACCACGTAGGCTCTGCCCCTTTTGTTGGCTACAACACCGATTCTTCCATGAAACCTCCGGTGAGGCATGCCCTTGTGGATGCTCGGGTTTATCTTTACCACTACCTTCTGCCCCGGCTTGTACTCGTAAAGGATTTTACTGAGCCCAATTTTACCTCTGTTTCTAGGTTTCTTCCTTAAAAGCGCACGTGTTTTTCTGCGGTAGCCCTTGGATTTCCCTGCCATCAGCTTCCCCTCGTAATCACGTTTAAAACATCCAGCTCCAGAGTCTCAGCTTTGGCGCTAACAATGTCGGAAACGTTAGGGTTGGTTCGACCCTGATCGCCTGTTATCAGCTCTTTGATATAAAGTCCTCCTTGACAGTGCACTTTCATTTCTACACGGTTGGGTGTCAACCTTTTTATCTTAGCCTCATATATGTACTTTTCTCGAATGCGGTCCGCTCTCCGATGTAACACACGCAGAGGTGTTTGTTGACGAACCATCGTACTAATTAGCGTTTTCTCCAAGGTTGCCAATTCCTCGTCTGAAACGTTCCTATCAAACTTGATGATTGCCTTGTAAACTTTTTCTCCCATCTCGGGTTTCTTCAACTTTCTAACAGTGTCTCTGTCACCAAAGCGCAGGTTCAGGACCTTCACTTTACCTTGTGCTTGCTTGTTGATAGTTTCTGCGAGATTCTGTAAATCTATAAACCGCTTTTTAGGCTTCTTCACCTCTATTACGAAGGGTCTCCCGCGCCCCAGCATGCGCGCGTCAACATCTTCCCGTCCAGCCGCGTGAAACGAGGCTTCTTCTCCAGCGGTTTTCTCCAGCGTCGGCTTCGCAATAATTTCTTCAACCGACTCTTGATACATTTTCCCAGTTCCGTTGCACCGCGGACAGCCCCGTCCTCCGCATTCTCTGCAGATCCACTTGGACTGAGGTATGCTTCGAGTGAGTTTTCGGTATCTTCCTGCGATGTAGAGTGGATTCGCTTTAAGCTTAACTCTTCCAGTGAAAGGGTTGACAAGAACCACCACATTTGGCCTTTTGTAGTCCACCGGTTTTTGTGTGGTTTCGGAGATTCTCTTTCCGATTTCGCGGCTGAAGTGGTTTTGCATGCTTTCTCCGTGTTTCACCTCAAACTCTGCTTTAAACTCGTCTTCCTTCTCCTCTGTTTCAGTGGGCAGTTCCACTCCTACAAGGAACGTGGTGTACTCGTAGTTTTTTAACTTCTTTAGAGAGTGATCCACCAGTTCGTTTAGAGATTCAAACTTGTCGTGACAGAGGTGACATTCTCGTCTTTTCCTCGCCCTCTTCTTCAGTCTCTTCAGTATTTTAGTTGCCATGTCAAGGGAGGTGTTTACTGTCAGTATTTTTAGGAGTGAGACTCCCTTTTTCTCCCCTGTTAGCGCCATCTGGTGTCCCTTCATCGTTAAGAGAAGTTTGAGAGCTTTGCCTCGTCTTTGATTGCCCAGTCCGTAACCTAAGAGAGCGAACTGCCTCCCTAGACAGTGGTCGCAGATAGAATATTTCTCCAACATTTTCTGGGCCTTTTCAAGCATCCCCATAAATTTACCTCTTTTCGCCGCTTGTTTTGCAGCGCTCAAACCTCAGGCTTCCTTTATGTCAGTTTTGGAAACTTTTTTCCAAAGAACGGAAGCCTTTTCCTCCGCAGGGTCTTCATCATTTTTTTCATGTTAGAGTACTGTTCGAGAAGCTCCTTCACTTCCTTTTCAGTAGTGCCGGAACCGCGAGCGACGCGTTTTATTCTGGATGACTTTAAAATTTTTGGTTTTTCCCTCTCTTGAGGAGTCATGGACTGGATTATTATGCGCCACTTTTCTAAGTGATCCTGAACCGTCTCCATGGTTTCATCGGGTATGTTGTAGGAGAATCCTGGAACCATCTTTAAGAGCCGTTTAAACGGGCCCATGCCCCTCATAGTTTCGAACCAGTCGTACATATCGGTGAGGGTGAACTTTCCGCTCAAGAAAGTCTGCATCTTTTTCTCAGGTATCTTTACCTCTGCCTCCTTCACCTTTTCTAGGAGGCTTTCAAGGTCGCCCATTCCCAGCAGTCTGCCAACGAATCTTGAAGGAACAAAAGGTTCTATATCACTGATTTTTTCGCCGGTTCCAATGAACTTTATGGGTGCTCCAGTTGCTGCAACAGCTGAGAGGGCACCTCCCCCTCTTGCGGAACCGTCGAGTTTTGCTACGAAAATTGATCCAATTGGTGTGGTTTCGTGAAAAACCTTGGCCTGTATAGCCGCTTGCTGACCAATTGTTCCGTCAATCACCATAATCGTTTCGTCGGGTTTAATCGTTTTCTCCAGTTTTTTCATTTCCTGGATTAGGCTTTTCTCGTCCTTGTGTCGCCCAGTAGTGTCTACGATGACCACGTCCCAACCGTTAAACCGTTTCAACCCTTCCGACGCTAGTTTTGCAGAGTTTTTTTCCTTTGAATCTCCATATATTGGGACGTTTATTCGGTTGGCTAGTTGTTGAAGTTGGGCGTAGGCTCCGGGTCTGAAAGTGTCCGTGCAGACCAGCGCTGTTTTCAATCCCCTTTTTTGGAAGTATCTTGCAAGTTTTGCGGAGCCAGTTGTTTTGCCTGAGCCTTGAATTCCCACAAGCATGAAGACGTTTCTTTTCCCTGTCTTTATCTTTAGTGGAACTGGTTTTTCTCCGAGGAAGCGGGTTAGTTCTTCGTAGACCACTTTTATTACGTGTTCTCGTCTGGCGATTCCTGGTGGAAGTTTCTCTTTTAATGCTCGGTCTTCTATGCGTTTGGAGATTTCGAGAACCAGCTTCACGTTCACGTCCGCCAGCAACAATGCTCGCTGAATGTCTCGAGCCAGTTGCTTAACTGTATCTTCGTCCACAACAGGAGCTCGAAAAACTTTTCTAAGGGCACTGTACAGGTTCTTTCCTAACGCTTCGAAGGCCATTTTTTCTTCAATGTCTTTGCTATTCTTATACTATATCTACCTTTCTTTGTTAAACAGGTTATTTTGTCGGTGTGTTTCTCTTTCAGTAGGGGATTCTATCTGAATCCTAATAACAGTGGAATGTTGAAACGGTGTTTTTTTCAGAAAACAAGTTGCGATAAAACGAGGAGTCTAGCGAGAAAGAAGTAACAGCGTTTACCATAACTTTTTTCTCTCGCTTTAACAGACTTGGTGTGAGGGAAATCTACTTGTCTAAACCCGTAAGGATAATAGAAAAGAAGCCCATACCTTCAAACGCCATAGTAATTAAAGGGCTTCCAGACGTGGGTTTAGTTGGACTAATCGCAACAGCTCACACAGTGTCTCAACTCAACTTACAGGAAATAGCATATGTAGACTCAAACCTCCTTCCACCAATCGTCGTGCTGCACAACGGACTTCCCCACAGTCCCCTTCGAATTTTTGCAAACAAAGATTTAATCGCTGTAATCTCAGAGATGCCCATACCAGCCGATGCAGTCCAACCCATCACACAAGCACTAGTAGATTGGGTGCAATCAAAAAAGGCGAAAATAACGATATCAATCGGAGGTATGCCTGTGCCTGATCGACAAAACATTAAGGAACCCAAGGTTTTTGGCGCCGCATCGGATGTTTCTGTTTTAAAAATGCTACAAGAAAAGGGGCTAAACATACTAAGAGAAGGATACATGGTTGGCCCCCAAGCCCTTGTCATGCGTTACTGCGCTGAAAAAAACCTTCCAGCTGTAGCTCTCCTAGCTCAATCCTTCCAAAACTATCCAGATCCAGAGGCAGCAGCCGCAGCAATCAAAGAACTCACCAACATCACTGAACTTAAAATCGATGTCTCCCAACTGCTCGAAAAAGGAGAAGAAATCAGACTGAAGGCAAGAGACCTCATGAAAAGAACTCGACAAGAAATGAACCGCATGAAAAAATCGCAGGAATATGACCTTCCACTATACGTTTAGGAGTAAACATGATGAGTAGACGAAGAAAGCATTCAATTATCGACTTAATGGTTGAGTACATGGAAGACTTCAAGATATGGGCTGAAGAAAGAATCGAATCAGCGATAGCTCAACGACCCAGCTGGAACACTAGAGCCTGCTGTCTCGAACCCCTCTGCAACGTTTTTGTCGCCATTGACGAAGTTGTGGTCACCGCTGATCTTCCCAACACAAACCCTGAGAGCGTAAAAGTAAAGGCGGCAAGCGAAGACTTAATCGAGATCAGAGCTGACATGAAACGAAAGATGAGATTCGACGATTTCGGCATCACCCATCGAAAAGGAGAATTTTCCTCTTTCCGTTGCCAAGTCCGCATTCCAGTACCTGTTGACACTAAACGAATGCAGATAGATTTCAAACGCGGTATCTTAGAAATACGTCTGCCAAGAAAAAAGGATTATGCAACTAAAGTTGAATAATCAAGTCGAAGGATTTGTTCACCGTCCCGGCGTACACTGCGAATCTTCTGCTCTACGGGACATTTTCGAATTTTATAGATTCACGTTTTCAGAATCAATGATTTTCGGGTTGGGCAGCGGCTTAGGATTCATATACTGGTCCAGTAAACGGATGCCCTACCCGTTTGTAGGAGGCAGAGCCAGAGACTTCTGCAAAAATCTTTGCGGCAATCTCGGAGTCGTCGCCAAAGTAAACAAAACTTCAAGCAAAACTAGAGCCTACGAAGCACTGAGGAAGCTAATTGCTGAAAACGTTCCAGTTATGATTCACGTAGACATGCCATTTTTGAAATACCTTGGGTTGCCAGAAGAAGCACATTTTGGCGGACACGTGGTTGTGGTTGCTGGGATAAATGAGAATAAAGACACCGTCGACATTGCTGACACGGATTTCGAAAAAATGCAAACTGCAACTTTGAAGGAACTTGAAGAAGCGAGAGCCTCAAAGTTTAAGCCTTTCCCTCCAGAAAACAAATGGTTCACGTTTGAGTTTCCACCAGAACTGACTTCACCGAAGAAGGCGATAAAGAAAAGCATCAGCAAGACCGTTGAAGCAATGTTAGAACCCCCGATAAAGAACCTTGGAACAAAAGGAATCAAACATTTCGCCAATGAAATAGTGAAGTGGCCGAAAGAATATCCGCCGAGAAAACTTCCATTTCAACAACTTTACGACGTTACATACATTATGTTGGAAGAAGACGGCACAGGTGGCGGATGTTTCAGATACCTTTACTCAAAATTTCTGAAGGAAGCAAGTGAACACCTTGATTTCAAGGAAGTAGCAGACCTTGGTGAACAATATCAGCAAGTGGGAAAAAAATGGACCAAAGTCGCCCACCTGATAAGAGGCATCCCATCAAATCCAACAAACACCATCGAAATTAAAGAAACACTTTTAGAAATCGCTAAAGAAGAGGAACAAATACTATCCTCGCTCAAAAACTTCCTTTAACACTTATGCAAGTAGAATATGAAGCCTCAGCAATCACAAGAAGTCTTCACAAATCCGACGGCTCTTCTCGCATCATTGGCTCCAACAGAGACTCTTTTCGACCCACTAATGAATCTTTTCCATGGCCGCAGCCACTATAAGAGGAAAAGCTATAGTTGCG
>CP070759.1:75288-79080 GCA_020348945.1 Candidatus Bathyarchaeota archaeon | reverse complement strand
CGATGTGATGGAAGAAAAACCATTGCGGAAGCTACTCGAAATGGGGTTTGTGCCAGTTCTACACGGAGACGCTGTTCTCGATTCGGACAGGGGCTTCGCCATATTGTCTGGTGACCAGCTGGTTTCCTCACTCGCCACAAAGCTCGAAGCAGAACGCATAATAATTGGCATAGACGTTGACGGACTCTACACTTCTGACCCGAAAACGGATGCCAACGCTCGGCTTATCCAACACATCGATCAGCAAGAGTTAACGAAGATGCAACACGAGATTGGTGGAATCAGAGTGCCCGACGTAACAGGGGGTATGTTTGGAAAAGTGCTCGAGTTGATGCCCGCTATTGAAAAAGAAATCCCAGTCATCATAGTAAACGCTGTGAAGCCAGGCAACGTTTACAAAGCTCTTAAAGATGAAAAGGTTGTTGGAACGGTTATCCAAAGAGGAGGAGAAGTTGTCTGACCAAACTGAGATGAGAAAAGCAAGCCATATTAAGATCTGTCTCGAAGAGGATGTACAAGCCCGTCGAAAAACTACAGGATTCGAGGATGTTTTTTTAGTCCATCGGGCGATACCTGAAATTAAGCGGAAAAAAATCAACCTTTCAACTACTGTTTTCAACAACAAGCTTTCCGCACCCCTCATTGTAGGAGCCATGACTGGCGGCGCTGTGGAAACTACGAAAATCAATGCCGCTATCGCTCAGGCTGTGGAGGAACTAGGATTAGGAATGGGTGTGGGAAGTCAACGAGCGGCTATTAGTAACCCTAAGCTGGAACACACCTTTGCGGTGGTTAGGGAGAAGGCTCCAACAGCCTTCCTCATAGCCAATATTGGAGCCCCTCAGCTTGGCAGAGGATACGGAGTCCGAGAAACCAGAAGAGCGGTGGATATGATGAAAGCTGACGTGTTAGCTATCCACTTGAACCCATTGCAAGAGGCTGTTCAACCTGAAGGAGAAACAGACTACGCTGGAGTCCTCAAAAAGATAGGCGAGGTTGCCCAAGCGCTCGACGTTCCAGTTATCGTCAAGGAAACAGGTGCGGGCATAGCGGCGGAAGAAGCGAAAATGCTTGAGGCTGCTGGCGTGGCAGGAATCGATGTAGCTGGAGCGGGTGGAACCAGTTGGGCAGCGGTGGAATATCACCGGGCGAAGAAGGTCAGAGATGAGTCTCGTCAGAGGCTGGGTGAAAACTTTTGGGATTGGGGAATCCCAACCGCAGCAAGCCTCGTCGAAGTGGTTCAATCAGTTCATCTAACGGTCATTGCTTCAGGTGGAATACGGTCTGGAATGGACGTTGCAAAGGCTTTAACTCTTGGCGCAGACTTTGCGAGTACAGCCTTGCCCGTTTTGTGTCCCGCTAACAGAAGCTCGGAGGAAGTTAAAAAGACGCTTCAGTTTACGATTGACGA
Organism: Candidatus Bathyarchaeota archaeon; assembly: GCA_020348945.1. GTDB lineage: Archaea > Thermoproteota > Bathyarchaeia > Bathyarchaeales > Bathyarchaeaceae. The sequence goes on along the minus strand of CP070759.1, from coordinate 77,669 downwards.
GTTGAGAAATGCCATGTTTCTTGCGGGAGCAGAGTCTATACAGAAATTGAGGAACGTTCCAGTTGTGATTGTTGGAAAAACTGCTGAGTGGTTGCGGGTGCGGGGTTTTCATCCTGAACTTTACGCTAGGAGAGAGACATGACTCGTTTAGCGTTTACAGAATGAGGAGATCGTGTGAAAAGAAAAATTGAAAAGATTCTTGAGGAGAAGACTTCGATTATTAACGAAATGATAGAGAGATACATTCCGAGGAAATATGACAGGGATTCGCTGATTTTTACGCTTAGTCAACCTAGGTATGAATATAACGTGGAAGCCTTGAACAAGGCTATAGCTGAACCCATATGGGAGTTTCTGGACAGAGGCGGCAAGAGGTGGAGACCTAATCTTTTCCTTTTGGTTTGCGAGGCTCTCGGTGCAGAACCAGAGAAACTTTTGGATTTCGCCATAATTCCAGAGGTTATTCATAACGGAACCTTAATGATTGATGACGTTGAGGACTCTTCTGAAGATAGAAGAGGAAAACCTTGCACTTACAAATTGTTTGGAATAGACATCGCCATTAACACTGGAAACTCCATGTATTACCTACCATTACTAACCTTAATCAAAAACAAAGACAAACTTTCCTTGGATAAACAGAACAAAATTTACGAAATTTACCTGCGAGAGATGATTCGCTTAAGTTTTGGACAGGCAATGGACATCGCGTGGCACAAAGGACTAGCCAAAGCGAACGAGAAACAGTATCTTCAGATGTGTGCATACAAAACTGGAACCTTGGCGAGGATGGCGGCGAAGATGGCCGCGGTTTTGGCTGATGCCAGCGACAACACGATTGAGAGAATGGGACGGTTTGCAGAGACTTTTGCAGTAGCCTTCCAGATACAAGACGATGTTCTGGACTTGATTGGCAAGGAGTTCGCTGAAAAGAAGGGTGGATTGGGTCAGGATATAACTGAGGGAAAACGAAGCTTGATGGTAATTCACACGCTGGAGAAAGCAAAACTTAAAGACAAAAAGAGGTTGCTGGAAATTTTGGATGCTCACACAACTGATCAAAAACTGAGAGACGAAGCAATTAATATAATCAAAAAGTATGGCTCCATAAGATACGCCAAAGAGTTCGCCAAAAGCATGATTGAAGAAGGGTGGAAAGAAATTGACAAGCTCCTGCAGTCCTCAGACGCAAAAGAGAAACTGAGGGAATTTGCCCACTACCTTGTGGAAAGAAAAATCTAGTTATGACTAGAATCAAGTGGCCAACCTTGACTTCAAACGAAACGGGGGAAGTTATTCGAAAAATCGCGTTTTTGAATGCACTTCGGCATGAAGGGAAGGCTCGAATACAATCCGTTTTAGGCAAGTTGCTCGCTGAACGTCCAAGTTTCAAAGGAAGGAGAAAAGAAGTTGCTTCCATGGTTGCGCAGGTTGTCCAAGAGGTTAACAAGCTTTCCCTAGAGGAACTGAGGAAAGTTGTTGAAGAAAGGTGGCCGGAGGCCTTGGTAAAAGAAAAGGCTGAGGTGGTGAAGAAGCTTCCTCCGTTGCCAAAAGTTGAAAGGTATGAGCGGGTTGTGACTCGTTTTTCTCCAAATCCTGACTGTGCCTTGCACTTAGGATCAACTAGAGCCATCATCCTCTGTTTCGAGTACGCCAAAATGTATAACGGACTTTTCTATCTTCGCTTTGAAGACACCGATCCAAGACTGAAAAAGTCGGCTTTACCTTTCTATGACTTAGCACGAGAAGACCTCACTTGGCTTGGGTGTAAATGGGCCAGAGAGTTCATTCAGAGCGACCGAGTTCCCATCTACTACGAACACGCCGAGAAACTTCTCAGGGAAGGACACGCTTACGTTTGCACCTGTCTACGCGAGGAATTCAGAGAAAAAGTTGCAGCTAGAAAGCCTTGCTCATGCAGAGATCTAGCGTCGGAAGAACAGCTTGCTAGGTGGAAGCACATGCTGGACAGAACATATGGAGAAGGCAAGGCGGTGATGAGGATTAAAACCGACATGAACCACCCGAACCCTGCAGTTCGAGACTGGCCTGCATTCAGAATAATCAACGCAGAGAAACATCCTCACCCAAGAGTGGGAAGCAAGTATTGGGTTTGGCCCCTCTACAACTTTGCCTGCGGGGTTGACGACCATCTGCTGAGGGTAACCCACATCATACGGGGAAAGGAGCATCTGACTAATCAAACTCGACAAGAGTATATGTACCAACATTTTGGATGGCGTTATCCAGAGGCTATTCACTACGGCAGACTCAAAATAACTGGAGCCTTGCTCAGCCAGTCCAAGATTCTGGAGGGATTTAGAGATGGCCTTTTCAAGCGGTGGGACGACCCGAGGCTTGCAACTTTAGCCGCTTTGAGG
>CP070759.1:70886-75188 GCA_020348945.1 Candidatus Bathyarchaeota archaeon | reverse complement strand
TTTGTGTAAGCCTCCACCTCTCGAATCAGAATCTGCATGTCGGAAACCAAACCCGCGCAGGCCGCGCCGACCGTGTCTGTTAATTTGAAAACCTTTTTTCCAACTCTACTCATTATTAAAGAGCCGTACGAGACCCTTTTCTCAGAGGCTAGAATCACACCGTCAGAGCAGACTACGCCCAGCGTGGTGGCGCCTGGAACAAAAAAGTATGGACGTTGTGCTTGTTCTTGCAAGTTCTTGTTCCTCCTATTTTGTTGACTAATGTGTTGAGACACTATTAAACTTAACCTTTATAGACATTTGTTACAAACTGAAGCGTATGTTTTGCTGTAAAAGTCCTGCAAAAAAAGAAATTACAAATTCGTGTATGAACTAGAGTGTTGAGAGTGTGCGAAAGTTAATTCTGAACGGTGGACAAGCATCATTTATCTTCTCAATCCTACTATTATACGGAGAAAGAATCATATGATCTACATGCATCATTTAAAAATGGGTAGTTTGTGGTACGCTGCAGCGATAGGAGACGGAAAAATCTTTGCAATAGCCTTCTCAAAAACCGAAAAAGGAGTTTTGCAAGAATTGCTGGAAAGCCTACCACACAACATGCCATTTCAAATGGCGGAAAAATCGAGTTCACTTTCCGCTGAACTTCTAAAAACTCTGAAAGCAATTTTCGACGGAAAAGACGTTTCTCTTCGTTTCAAGGTGGCGATGGGTCACATGCCAAGCTACACGCGAAGAGTGCTTGAGTGCACATCTATGATCCCAGTTGGATATCTAACTACATATGGTGCCATAGCTAGAGCTGTGGGCGGAAGCCCTAGAGCGGTGGGAAATGCTATGGCGTACAATCCGTTTCCTTTGCTGATTCCATGTCACCGAGTTGTACGCGCAGACTTTAGTGTTGGTGGATATGGAGGTGGCTTCGGAGTCGGCGTGAAGATCAAGCGGGAGCTTCTTAAACGCGAAAATAGGGGCTATGAAGAAGATGGGAAAGTGAAAATAAACGGCAAAACTTTGCTCCTTTTCCCTGTAAAGCGTCTCCGGAAAGACTGAAGGATGGACAAAGATTAAGTTCTCGTATACGATATGCACATTAAGTCTCTGGATGGGAAGAAACCATGGTGAAGCGTGGACTTTTCGTGGGAAGATTCCAACCTTTTCACATAGGTCATTTAACAGCCATTAGTAACATTTTAGAAAAGCTTGACGAGCTGGTGATCGTGGTGGGCAGCTCACAGTACAGCCACAGAATGGACAACCCATTCACAGCAGGCGAACGCGTCACTATGATCCGTAGAGCTCTAGAGGAAAAAGGAATCTCACCGTCACGCTACTGGATTGTTCCAGTACCCGACGTGCACGTGCAAGTGACCTGGGTCGCCCAAGTCATAGGCTACACTCCATTTTTCACTGTGGTGTACACAAATGACTCGCTTACTCTTCGACTTTTCACTGAAGCTGGCTACAAGGTTAAACCGGTGCCTTTCCACAAGCGAGAGCTGTACTCGGCTACCGAGATACGAAAGCGAATGCTGAATGAGAAAAATTGGGAGGAACTTCTTCCAAGTAGCGTGGTTCAGTTTATCAAAGAGATTAATGGTGTGGAGCGGTTGCAGGACTTGGCTAAAAGCGACGTCATCTAACTATTTAGCAAGATTGCTTGTGGGTGAAGACAAATTTGTTTCGATTTACGCCTACCATAGGTTTGATCATCGTAAACTTAATGGTTTATGCTTTCACTTCGCTGGTTGGCGGTAATTTCCTTTACACAAATAATGGAATCCTTGTAGGTTTAGGGCAATACAACAATTTTGTTATGAACGGTGGATGGTGGCAACTTTTTACAGCCATGTTTGTTCATGTTGATTTAATTCACCTTCTCGGTAACATGTTTTTTCTCTTAATATTCGGTGCCAGAAGTGAGGAGTTATTTAGCGATAAAGAGTTTTTCCTTATCTACTTTGCTAGTGGATTATCTGGTAACCTATTAACTCTGTTGATGGGTCCTTCAACGGTTTCAGCTGGAGCTTCAGGCGCGATATTTGGGATGTTCGGCGCATGCGTGATTTACTTGGGACAAACGCTGGGTCAATCAATCGTGAGCGCGTTAATCTTTTCGTTCTATCTTTTGGTTCTGAGTTCTGGAGCAAGAGTTAACGTGTTCGCACATTTCGGTGGACTAGTAGCTGGGCTGGCAATTGGCTACACATTGGCAAAAAACCGAAAATTAACCCGATGGAGTTTAAATCTTGGGCACTGAACAAGCGTTCAAAGAAAAATTGTGAGTTAAAATGTATAAACCGATATCTGCTCTTGCTTTCACCTTTACGAAAATCTGATTCGAGTTTGTCGTAGATCATAGCAGTGTTCTGCTAGAAAGCAAGCGGGTCATCTAAAGATTTTTTAAGAATATTTCTTGTGCCGCGGAAACTCCTGCTCCACTTTCACATTTTAATCCACATTCTCGTAATACAAGCCCTGTCATTGCTAGTACGAGTAAGACTTCTCTTTCAGCTATAATGTTCATGTGCGCTACTCGAAAGATTTTTCCTTTGAGCTGACTCTGTCCCCCAGCAACTAGAACGCCGTGTTTTTGCATCCCCTTGCGGAATGCACTGTCATCAACGCCACCGGGATATTTCAAAGCAGTCATAGTGTTCGACTCGTATCCCTTTTCAGCTAAGAGTTGCAGACCAAGAGCTTTCATTCCGCTTCTCACTGCCTCAGCCATCAACCTGTGCCTTTTCACTCTGTTCTCGCAACCTTCTTCAAGGATCATGGTGAGTGCCTCGTGAAGCCCATATACTAATGATACCGCCGGAGTGTTTGGAGTGTCCAAACTTTTTTCAAAGGCTTTCTTGTAGGATGAAAGCTTAAGATAATATGACGGTATTTTTTCTCTTCCGTTGATTTCTTCCCAAGCTTTTGGCCCCACCATGATCATTCCAAGACCAGGCGGGCATCCTAAGCATTTCTGAGAACCGGTAACGAGAATGTCAATGCCCCATCTATCCGGGTAGACGTAGTCACCGCCAACAGACGTGATGCCGTCAACTATGAGCAGCTTGCCCTTTTCTGTTGTTATCTGGGCTATTTCTGGAGCTGGGTTAAGGACGGCTGTGGATGTTTCGTTGTGGCACATTGTCACGAATTTTATGTCTGGTTCATTGTCTATCGCGTTGGAAACCATTTCAGCTTTGATTGCTCTTCCCCATTCAACTTCTAACCGAATTGACTTGGCTCCGAACGTTTCTGTTATCTCTGCCCAGCGCTCGCCGAACTTGCCACCAATCAAGTTTAACACTTTATCCTCTGGAGAGACACAGTTGACGATCGCCGCGTCCATAGCAGATGTTCCAGAGCCTGCGAAGATGAATACATCTTTCTCAGTCTGCATCACTTTTTTCATCATAGAAACGCATTCTCCGAAGGTTTTTCTGTACTCGGGTGTTCTGTGGTGAAATGCAACCCTAGACATAGCTTGATAAACCCGAGGGTGGAATAAAACTGGCCCAGGGGTCATGAGCAAAGTATTCTTTTCGTCGTATACCATCTATGGTTTCTCCTGTTCCCAAATGGTAAAGCTACCCATACTTAAATTAATTATTCCACAAAACTGACCAAAACATGAGGAATGATACGCAAGGTCATTGAAGAGCCAGCACATTTTTGTCTTACCTGAAACTCTATCATAAGACGAGGGCTTCCTTGCAACCAAGCAAACTAATCTTTCTGAACCAACTGCATGAAGAGCAGTATGGCAGGGTCATATGCTACCCAAGACATGATCTGAGGGAGCTGAAGCGCCGCGTCAGGGAGTTGAAGAAGCTTGGCGTGACTGCTGTAGAGTTTGTTGGAGAGAAAAACGCTTTTAACGTACAGGTTTTGGGCAAGGGTTGTGTAGGCATTGTTGTCGTCGCCCTCACCGAGCATGGAAAAGCTGCGCTGAAGGTTCGGAGGGTGGACGCGGACCGGGTTGGGATGCAGCGTGAAGCAGAAATGTTGCAGAGGGCGAACGCCGTTGGCGTTGGACCGCGTCTGCTGGACACCACTGAAAATTTTCTCCTCATGGAATTTGTTGAAGGCCCATTGCTTCCTCAATGGGTTGAGATGCTGAAAGGAAGGGGAACAAGGTCTGGGATTCGGCGGGTCTTGCGAGAGGTCTTAGAGCAGTGCTGGAGACTGGACGAGTTAGGTCTGGATCACGGAGAGCTAAGCCGAGCTCCAAAACATGTTATAGTGGAATCAAGTGATAACCCCTGCCTAGTAGACTTTGATAAGGCTAGCCTCCACCGAAGG
>CP070759.1:68034-70786 GCA_020348945.1 Candidatus Bathyarchaeota archaeon | reverse complement strand
GTGTAACCCGAGAAAAAGTACTAAGAAAGGCTCAACATCAACTATTACGTTAGCTAAAATAAACGTCGGTACATGCATGTACCTTCTAAGGGGAAGCCCTAAACCCAAAGCTGGACCTAAATGAAACGGCGTGAATGGCATTAGTATCACACATCTAAGTTATTTGTTTATATAAATTTGTTGTTAAATACAAGTTTTACAATTTGTTTTATGCGCGCGCATTACTGTGGTTGTAATGGGAACTGTTTAAATATTACGACTACAGTAATGTGCTTGGTTGATTTAGTGTGAGGGCATACATTTTGACTGAAACGGAGAAGCAACTTCTCAAACGTTACTTAGAAACAGGAACAAAAACCAGCAACTTACCCGTTCTCTTACACCGCATACGCAAAAACCTTTCAACACTTAAAGAAGACGTAGACCTCTCATCAAGAGCTCTAGTGCGTGCACCTGTGAAAGAAAAGGAGAAACGAAGGCGAGCGCGTGAGCAAGAGAAGAAAGAGCCACCTAAGGAAGAGGAATCTAAAGGGGAACAAAAGAAAGAGCTAACTTGGCATGAGCTGATCTATGGGACTAAATAAGATGATGCGAGCGCACACCTGATTGCAGTTATACTACATATTTTTGCTTCATTAAACGTATATACCTTGAACAGAATAGATTTTAACACTGGAAAACCAACGACGAGATAGAAATGTCAAACGAACCCGGAATAATTGTTTGCCCAAATCCTAGATGTCACAGGAAGATTGAAGAGCCTATTCTCTTGAAGAGTCTTTCAAGAACACCTGTGGAACAGTATCATGCTTGTCCTCACTGCCTCATCAAACTGGATGTGAATGTTGAAAATGTTCAAATCCTGAAGGAAAGAGAAAAAGAGAAGGAAAAGGAAAAGCCTATGGTTAAACCACTGGTAAAGGAAGGAAAAAGTCCTTCAGGGTGTCTTCATCATCTTGGATATTTGGCAAACCGCGCCAAAAATGCTCCCATCCCCCAAGAATGCCTAATTTGCCCAAAAACAGTGGAATGTATGCTCAAACTGTATCAAGAGGAGGAACATTGTGCCAGTAAATAAAGAAGAATTCGAAGATGGAAGACTCTCTGGCAGTTTGGAAGAGGAGATTGTTTCCTTTCTGAATCAACGTGGGGAAAGAGGTTTCACATCCGAAGAAATAATGGTAGGATTGCGTTTCCCCACGGATTTCCGCACCCCTACAACTGCCAAAATGTCTGCTTTTGCCGTGGCTGATTTTGTCGCAATTCTTTATGATCTAGTGAGGAAAGGAAGAGTTAGAATGAAAGTTGTCAACAATCGAATGTACTTCATAGTAGGTGGAGATGGTGTGGCTAAATGCCCTAAATGTGAAATGGAAATTGCCTCTCCGAGAAAGACTTGGAAAATGGCGGGTCGGCCAGACAAAAAGGGTAAGAGACTTGAGCTTCAGATAGGTCTTTACGACTGTCCTAAGCATGGAGCTTTTAGATCTGTTTTGAGCAAGAGAAAAATCTAGGCACTATGCACACGCAATGGATACTGTTAACTTATTTGCGCGCGCACGCAAGGCTTTGACTTTTGGCTCTGGGTTAGTCTGTTCAACGAAAATCTTGTTTACCGGAACACGATTCAAATGACCACAACCAGAACATTAATGCAAAAAACTCGAACGCACCTGGGTTTAACCCAAAAGCCTATTGGACATATGTAATTTGGAACCATAATACAAGAGAGTTCATTGATTTCTAAATTGTTAAATGCGCGCGCTCTAACTTTTTTCGATGGCTTTTTGAAGTTTCCGGAAATCAAGGATAAGCGGGCGAAAAAACGCCCGTTGTCATGCGCATGCTCATTGAAAGCTTTTTGAGTGTGCTCGCTTAGAACATATAGATGGATGTTCGTGTTGATTGGTCTCCTTAACTCTTTGGAAGCAAAGGGGTTAACACTTAAGAACCGAATTGTTATGCCTCCCATGCAAACCAGTTTGGCCACCACTGAAGGAAATGTAACCGACAAACTCGTCAAGCATTATACTCGACGTTCAAAGGCGCTGGGCCTGCTTATAATCGAGCACAGCTATGTATCCCTTGACGGAAAGCTTAGCGAAAGACAGCTGGGAATGTACGATGACAGCTTACTTCCTGGTTTAGAGAAACTTTCGAGCAACGTACATGCTACGGGCACACCTCTTGTGGTACAGATCAATCATGCAGGAAGAACCGCTAGCAAAGAAATCACAGGAACAAAGCCTGTTGCGCCTTCAGCCAGCGGAAACGCCAGAGAACTCGGAGTTGAAGAGATTGAAGCCTTAACTGAAGCCTTCGCCATGGCTGCTGAGAGAGCAATGAAGGCAGGTTTCGACGGAGTAGAAGTTCACGGAGCCCACGGTTTTCTCCTCAACCAATTCTGGTCACCTCTAACTAATCGACGTAGCGATAAATATGGGGGTTCCTTGGAGGATAGAGTGACTTTTCCTCTACAGGTTGTTGAGAAAGTCAAGGAAAAAGTTGGAGGAAGACTTCTTCTATACCGTTTAGGCTCATGCGATCTAGACCCTGCGGGAATTCAAATCGAAGACTCAGCGAAATTCGCTTTGAAGCTGGAAGAAGCTGGAGTAGACATCATCGACGTTTCTGGAGGCTTGTGTGGCAGTCGGCCTGCCAACTTCCAGAGCACTCAAGGCTACTTCATTCCTCAAGCCCAAAAAATCAAAAAGGTCGTAAATATTCCCGTCATCGGAGTGGGAGGGATCAC
>CP070759.1:63080-67934 GCA_020348945.1 Candidatus Bathyarchaeota archaeon | reverse complement strand
GCTTCGTAGAAAGGGATGCCGCGCAATCCTGGGTTGCTGCCTCGCCCCTTCAATTTTTTGAAAATCTTGTTTACAACCTGAATTTCTTTTTCTTTGGCATCTGATGTCATGAACGGTAGCCAGTCGCCTATATTTTTGTAGGATCCCATTCCGCCAGTGTTAGGTCCTTTATCTCCATCAAACGCTCTCTTGTAGTCACGTGTCTCCGGCAACGGCACCAAATGTTTTCCGTCACAGAACGCTTGGAAACTGGATTCCTCGCCCTCAATTTTCTCCTCCACTATTACTGGACCATACTTGTAGCTGGACAGAAAGTGCTCAAACAGTTGTTCACGAGTGTTAAAGTGGTCACCCCAGACGCCGACGCCCTTTCCCGCGACAGGGCGGTCAGGCTTTACGGCAACCTGATTGTTGAGTTCATCTAGCCACGCGTTGACGCTTGTTTTCACTTTGCTTATAGTGTCGTAATCTTTTGGGTCAAACACTCTAAAACTTGGGTTTACTTCCGAGACAACTTCCTGAAACAGACGTCGCTGAGTAACCTTGCTTTCTTCGATGGCATACTCTTTGGTTGGACAGATCAGGGATATGCCTGTTTTCTTCTCAACAACATCCCTGACACCGTTGATTATTGGTTTTTCAGGACCAACTATTCCGAAATCAATTCTTTTTTCGTGCTTCTTGGCAAACCTACAAATTTTTTCCACATTAAAATCAGAAATAACAACATGCTTCTTTGCCTTTTCCACATTGAAAGGGTTCCTTTGCTTGTCTATAACATAGATTTCGGCGGAATAGTTTTGGCTGCGACTGAAAGCGTCCACTAGGGCTACTCCTCTAGAACCGTAACAGACAACTAGAACGCCTACTTTATCCATTCTAGCCACCGTTAGAATTGATGTTTAACAACCTGCTTCATATATTCTTCCAGTTTCTTTAAACCCATTTTCAAATTTTTCTTTCATCTTGTCTGCCATCTTTTGAGCCAAAGGAGTAGGGTACTTTCCAGTAATGCATCCTAGACACAGTTCTTCTTTTTTCATGCCTGTGGCTTTAACAAAATCATCGAGCAACTGATAGTTCACGGTGTCTGCGCCGATTATTTTGGCAATTTCCTCATGGCCGTATCTAGATCCAATCAACTCACCATAGGTTGCCATGTCAATTCCGTAGAAGCAAGGACTTGTTATTCTCGGAAACGTGACGAACACGTGAACCTTGTTGGCCCCTTGTTTGCGCAGTTTCTCTATGATCACTTTAGTGGTGTCTCCTCTAACAATGCTGTCTTCAACCACTGCAACGCTCTTTCCATGGATCTTGCGGTCAAGGATGTTGATTTTTCTATCTATGGTAGAATATCGCTGTCGTTGCAACAGAATAAACGCTCGTTCGGTCACATATCTGTGCCTCCTTGAAGCCCGCTCCCATCTTACACCAGTTTCTTCGTGAAGCCCGTACGCACCATCATTGCCAGTTTCTGGTATTGACATGATTATGTCCGCTTTTTTTGCGGTTTCAGGATACTCTCTTCCCAAGTTTCGTCCAAAGTCTTCTCTTACTTCATAGACATGTTTTTTTCCCAGTGTCGAGTCTGGTCTGGAAAAGTATGCAAATTCAAAGCAACAGAACGCTTTTTTCTCGCTTCTAACGAGTTGCTCTCGCGTAAAACCGTTTTTTGATGCGATAACAAGTTCTCCAGGTCTTACCTCAAAACCTTGTTCAAAGCCGTTAATGTCCAAACCAACAGTTTCCGAAGATACCGCACATATCTTGTGGTCCTCACTGTAGCCACAACAGAGCGGCCTTATGCCGTGAGGGTCCTTGAAGGCGAAGAGTTCCCCGTTCTTGGTTACTCCTGCTATGGAGAAGGCGCCTTCTACGTCTTTCATACAGGCTCTAACCGAAGAGGCTAGATCACCGTTTTCCATTCCCATGAAAAGTTTTCCGCAGATAAGGTCTGCGTCACACCCGTAGGAAAAATCTGGAATTTTCTTCTTAAGTTCCCTTCTTAAGTGATGATTGTTGACAATGTTGCCGTTGAACGATATTGCAACTCCCGTTTTTTCTGACTGAACCAATAGTGGTTGGATACCCTTCACCAAAGATTGTTCGTCTGTTCCGCCAGAGGTTGTGTATCGGATGCTCCCTATGCCCACGTGCCCCGGCAACTGGTCAAGCCATTTCTGAATTTCTCCTTTTTTTATCTTTGGAACTAGGTCTAAACCCTTATACATGTGGAACTTTTCGTCAAACGTGAGAATACCGTGCGACTGGTGCCCACGGTGATTCTGGGACCTTAATCCCCAGTAGATATACGGAAAAACCTTGTTGCGCTTGAAATCGTGCACTCCGAAAACGCCGCAGGCTTCTTTTAAAGGCTTTAACATAAATTTATAGATATGAAGAGGTTATTTATGGTTTTTTGACAAAAAATTGTACACTCGCCCAAAAAATTTGGGTAAATTTCACGTCACCATTATACGTGTCCACTGGCAAATCCAGTTCAACCGTTCTTTTCTACATTTTCCCTAATCTGCGCCTCCACCTCTTCCTATACCAACTTGGATACCGCTGAGATTTCAGAAGAACATTAAAGGCATTTTCTGATCGATCTTATCAATGAATAATTTAATATATTTCCATCACACTTGAAATTTGGCTGGTTAAAATGAAAGAAGACAGAATTTCCTACCACAAATCTGTTCGCAGAGTTTACGAGAGAATCAAAAAAGACAACATGAACAACATTTGGGATCGATATGAGGCCCAAGGTTTTGGGGGAGACCCTGACAAGAGGTGTCCATTCTGTATGGGAGGAGCTAGATGCGACTTATGTTCCAATGGTCCGTGTCGCGCAGATGCATCAAAAGACAAGAGAGGGGTATGCGGCATTACTGCTGACGGTATGGCTATGCGGAAGATGTTGCTGAGAAACGTTCTAGGTGCATCCACTTACCATTACCACACAGATCAGACTGTCAAGACTCTTCGGGCAACAGCAAAAGGTCAAACACCGTTCGAGATAAAAGAACCTGGCAAATTGAGAGATCTTGCTGAGCGACTTGGAGTAGATAAATCGGGATCGGAAAATGAAATTGCCATTCGACTGTGTAATTTTGTGGAAGCCGATTTCAACAGAAAGCATCATGAACCAAGCCAAATCGTAGAGGCATTAGCTCCACAGGAGCGAAAAGAAGTTTGGAGAAAACTAGGCATTTTCCCAAGTGGCATTAACGGTGAGATAATGCTGGCTACAAGTTCATGCCTCACCAATATTGATGGTTACTATGTTAGTTTGGCTCTCAAGGCCATGCGCCTTGGTTTGGCAATGGCTTATCAAAGCCAGCTTATTACCGAATATTGTCAGGACATCCTCTACGGGATACCAAAACCGCATAAGATGCGTGTAGACTTGGGCGTATTGGACCCTAATTATGTTAATGTGCTACCGAATGGTCATGAACCTTTTCTCGGGTTTGCCATGGTTCAACTTGCGCGAAAACCGGAGTGGCAGAAAAAAGCAAAGGCTGTGGGTGCAAAAGGATTGCGTATTATTGCAAACATCGAAACAGGTCAAGAGATGATTCAAAGATGGGAGATGGATGACATATTTTACGGTTTTACTGGGAACTGGATTACGCAGGAAGCAGTTCTGGCCAGTGGTTGCGTAGACCTTTTCGCAGCTGATATGAATTGTTCTATGCCAATTGATCCGTTGTACGCTCAAAAATATAAGTTCAGACTTGTACCGGTAAGTGAACTGGTAGCATTTGAAGGCGTTACAGACCGAGTTAATTATGAACCTGAAAAGGCTGAAAAGCAAGCTGCAGGGCTCTTGCAGATGGCGATTGATAATTTCAAAGGACGCAGAGCATCTGTGGAGCCGGTTACCCAATTGCCTATGAAAGAAGCTTTGGTTGGTTTTTCCACTGAAAGCATTCTTGAAGCCCTTGGCGGTACTCTTGATCCCCTCTTGGAAGCCATAAAAGATGGGACCTTGCGGGGAGTCGCAGGTCTTGTTTCATGCTCAACGCTGAGGGATTCGGGTCAGGATGTACATAGTGTACGTGTGGCGAAGGAATTGATTAAACGGGATATTCTGGTTCTTTCAATGGGGTGCGGCAACGGAGCGATGCAGGTTGCAGGTCTTTGCAGTCCAGAAGCTAAGGAATTTGCAGGTTCTGGCTTGAAAAGTCTTTGTGAAAAACTGGGCATTCTTCCTGTTCTCAGTTATGGTACATGTACTGACACTGGGCGTCTCGCTGATCTATTGGCTGCAATATCAAATGCTTTAGGAGTATCTATTCCTGATCTTCCTGTTGTTGCTGCGGCACCTGAATATATGGAGCAGAAGGCTACAATTGACGCGGTGTTTGCTCTGGCTTTAGGGCTTTATACTTATGTTAACCCTGTGCCAACGGTTACGGGAGCGCCAAATTTGGTCAAACTCTTGACACAAGACTGCAAGCATGTAACTGGTGGCTTTTTGAATGTAGAAAAAGACCCGATCAAAGCAGTAGATAAAATCGTAGCGCATATAGAGAAAAAAAGGAAAAAAATCGGCATCTGAAAGACATCGTAGAAGACTTCTCGCGCGCGCAAGAAAAGTTTAAGTCAGTAGTAGTTAAATGATTGGCTTTCATAGCAAGTTGGTGCTTAGGATGTTGAAGAGGGGAGCAATATGAAATGCATTTTGTTATGTGACTGGGACAATTTTAAATATGTTGCTTCGATTGCCAGAATGAATAATGTCGGAATTGAGTTTCAGAGTTTCTGTGAACCTGAACTTCTGGAAAATCCTAAACAAGCTGTTCTAGAGCATTATGCATGTAAAGATGTTGTCTATAAAGCTAT
>CP070759.1:47263-62980 GCA_020348945.1 Candidatus Bathyarchaeota archaeon | reverse complement strand
TAATGCTTTGTGTGTGCAGAAAACATTATAAAACATTATAATAGGGAAGACTAGTCTTAGAATCAGCATGTTTAGGAAGGAGTGCCCCTTTGACTGATTTAAGTGTAATAATCGAACTTTTCAAAGGAACGTTATTTTATCCATTGATAGTTATAACAACTGTTTTCACTGTTTCTGCACTAGGTTTTTACCTAAAAGACAAACAAAATATCAAACAAAAAGCTGAATCTTTCAAAAATGACATACTAGAGAAATTTGCCAGCACCAAAATAATGGAAGCAGAAAATGAAAAAGACAAACTCTGGGAAGAGTTTTTCAACGACGTTCTACAATATCAGCGAGCCGAGAAAAGCGAGGGTATTTTAAGAGAAATCAAAACTAAAGTTGAAGAATTTTCTGAAAAATACTAAGAAGTCAAGGAAAAACTTGCTGCAGTTGAACCGTTTACAGCTCGTATGGAAAGCATCTACCCGAAGTGGAAAACTTTTCTAAAAAATGCATTCATTCTCTGGTTCTTTCTTGTGATGATTTCTGGGGCGATTTACTTTGCGGTCAGTGTCCCATCGAATCCCTTAATGACTTACCTAGGCGATACTGGATATCTAGAAAACCTGATAGCTATTGGTTTGGTCGTGGGCTTCTGTTTTGTACGTGGGCTTATTATACCCTAAAATTCTTGCATTGCCACTTGTATGGTGACATTGACGATTTCGTTCTATATGTGAATGAAGAACAAGTAGGAAAACTACTTCGAAGAAACTTTGCAAATTATGTGCAAAGATGGCACAGCATAAAAGAATTTCTCACCGAGCTTTCACCAATACTTGCAAAACAGGTTCACCCGCTAGACAAGATCGTGTACAGATCCATTACTATAATCAAAAAAATTAGAAGAAGACATTAAACAACCATGTGCGCACATAAAAGTCATTGGGGCATCAAGAAAGTTGTGTGGGAATAAGTTGTGTTTGATTCCTTAGTTATTAGTCTAGCTTTAGCACTTATTGCTGGCATAATACTCGTCTTTTCTGTGATATATTTTCTCACAAAACGTACAGAAAAAAGATGGGTGCGATCAATCGTTGAACGTGAGTTGGCTAAAACCAATCGCTGTCCTTACTGCGGAGCACTTTTATATCACAGAGGAAAATATTGCTCGACGTGTGGAAAGCAATTGGTTGAGTGAACCCATTGGGTATAACAGCTCCTGAATATTGGGAGTATCAAAAAAGAAAAACTAAAGCACAAGCTGAAAACTATTTGGGAGTTATAGCTTGTGCAGTTGGCGTTGGTGGTGCCCTCTTTTCGATATTTTTTGAACCGTTCCGATTATTGCTTCCTTTGTTCGTTGTGATGATCATAGTAGGAGGCTTTATGGTTCGGGATAGTAATGAAAGGTTGCAAAAGATAAAGCATATCTATTGGACAAAACAGGCTCTAAGGGAATATGAGGAAGCCAAGTATAAGGTCTTAGAAGGCGTAGAGAGCGAAGCTTCTCACAGCGTGGGTATGACAAGGGAGGGATATGTACCAATTGACGTAGAAATATTCGAAGAAGATGATCCAACGCCTCAAAAAGAGAGAATATCAAAACTCTTGGATAAGCTTGACGAAAGACTGGTGAGCGGAGAAATTAGTGAATCCATCTACAAAGAATTGAAATCGAAGTATCAGGCGAAGCTCAAGCAGATGAAAGAAGAAATAAAACTATATGAGCAAGTTGACTTCTCAAAGTTGCGTGAAATATTGATTTCTCATGCGAACGAGAAGTATTTGAGAAAATTACTTCCAGAGAGGGACAAATTTATCTACTTTGTTTCAGAGACACTTGGATTACCTTCAGATGAAAGAAACGTTACAAATAGAAATCTCTTAAAATGTGCTCAAATCTTGAACATTGAAATTCCTCGTAGAACTGCCAAAAATGAATGAACCTAATATGAAATATGCGCATACAGATAGGAGTCAACTCAGGACTTTGAGCTGAACCTTGTCGTATATTCTCTTCAATCTCTCAAGCTTTTTCTGACGTTCGACCTTATGTTTGAACAGTTTTATGAGTGTGAAATGCAGATGTTATCGTAGGTTGTCTCGAATGAGGAGAAAGTTTGAGGTTGAGTTTGCTGTTGACGATGTGAAAGCGTTCAAGATTGCTGAGAAAATATTTGATCAATTCTACAATCGTGAAGGTTTCTTTACAGACTATTCAATGCCTGAATATGTTCTACCTAGAAACCTGAAAGAAGGCAGCAAGGAGCATGCCCTCTTCTTAACTTACGTTATTTCCATAGACTACATGACTGACGCGGTGAAATTATGGAAGAAGTCGAGAGGCGCTTATGAGCTTTATCCGGAAAGGTTTACTCCAGAAACGATTTTGAAATTCAGTCCTAGAACTGTTGAGACTTTGGTTAAAAACTTGGGAGCCAGATTTTATTCAAACGCTGCAAAGACCTGGATCAAAATATCTAAGCTGCTAATTGACAAGTATGAAAGTGACCCGAGAAACATAACCCAGCAGCCATCAACATTAGAAGAAATAAAAGAGAAAATCAAAGAGTTCCCATACTTACGCGGTCCAAAACTAACAAACTTCTACATCAGAGCTATGGGCGAAACAGGACTATTCAAAGTGAAGAATCTCAAAAAGCTTGACATTCCAGTTGATAAACAAGTAGCTAGATTCTCCATGTACACTGGAGTTATCAGACTGTTAAGTGAACAGTTTGTAGGATGCGTACATGAAGAACCCTTAAGAAGCCTCATAGAAGAAGCTTGGAGAAATGCTGCTAAGAAGTTAGGCACTCCTCCTTGGAAACTTGACGAACCGATTTGGACAGTAGGATCAAAGCTATGCAGCGGTAGAAAATGTGGAAAATGCCCCGTCAAAGAATTGTGTGACAAAACTAGAGGAATAACATTCAAAGAGAACACTGTCATTTGGCGGAGGCAAGATTAAATGAAGAGTCTTGGTTTAGTTCCATGTGCCAGTTTAAAACAAGATTATCCTTGCAAAGCTTCTGAAATGTATTCAGCTTCAGACTTTTTTAGAAAAGCATACTCTTATACCACTAAGAATTATGATTTTGTCGCCATCCTGAGTGCAAAGTATGGTTTACTTTTTCCGGATGACAAAATAGAGCCATACGACTTGACGTTAAATGATATGAATTCTGATCAAAGAAGGGAATGGGCAGAAAAAGTATTCAGTCAAATGAAAAAGAGGTTGAAGCTCGGAGATCTTGAGAAAGTTTTCTTTCATGCTGGAGAGAAATATAGGCAATACCTAATTCCGAAGCTAGAGAATAGGGGGATTCAATGTGAAATTCCATTAAAACATCTTGGAATTGGAATGCAAAAAGCTTGGTACAAACTACATGACTGCTAATAGAGATGGATAAACATGTTTTTGTTGTGACAGCAATTGAGTTTTATTTTTATTTGGTTCTTGTGATAAACTAATTGGTTGGGGATTTTAGAGGTGCCGTCGAAATATGATGTGTGTTGGAAAAGAATTTTTGCTAGGGTTGGTGGTTTAGAATCCGTTTTGGATCGCGTAAGAGCTGGCGAGGTTGTACTAGTTCCGGTTGAAGAGCTTAAGAAATGTGGCAAGCGTGAAAGCTGGTTGGGCAATGTTGCACTTTCTAGGGAAGGTGTTTTGGGTGATCCGAAAAGAGTTGCCGCCCACGTAAGGGCTTTAAAAAACCTGCTTCCTGAGCAGATCCTTCCTGGCGAGCAGATTAAATGTGCTATGAGTAGTAGGGGTGGGCAGTTAACCCTGAGTCTTAGGCTCTCAAGTGCTGAGATTGTTCCTGTAGAAAAAGTGACTTTGCTTGAGCTTGAAGGCCCTCCTCTGGAACCATCTCTCAGCCCAGAAGAACTGGGAAATTTCTACGTCTTGATAAGCTCTTTTGAGCGGGAATTAAGGAACTTCTTGAAGGAAAAAATTGGCAAGGGCTGGGTAAAAAGGCTGAGAAATGATCTACGACCAGTCGTTGAAAGATGGGAAGAGAGAAAAAACAACGATGCAAAATGGGGAATTGAACCGGAGAGAGAACTGATCAACTATGCAGATTTGACGGATTATATTCAAATCGTAAAGAGGTACCGAAGAATCTTCACTGAAAGTGACGAGGAATTGAGCCGTGTAAGGCACTTTCTTGAACAACTCGCCAATTACGGTAGAAATCCTCTTATGCATTGCAGGACGCTTGACCAAAAGAAATATTGGACCACGCAGGCAGCCGTCGACTATCTGCGAGAATGGATTAAAAGAAGAGCCTAATATCTTCAGTGGCGCGCTACTCGTCAAGGATTGCAATACCGACAAAGAGTATAGCCTTGTTCTTTCCTATTCTTCTCAAGCCAGTCTACAGCTTCCTTTCTAGACCGGAAGAAGTGTTTAGTCAACTTTCCTTCAGTGACATAGGTCATCCTATTGACGTGAGTACAAGAAGCGTGATGCAATTTGTTATTTTCACGAGTGTTATACGTAGGAGAGTCTCCAGGAAATTGTGTTCCAAAATCGTTGTAGATGTATCCTTCACCTTCACGAATGATCCTGTTCCATGTGTCAGTGTCTTTCACTAACATGATTTCTCACACGCGTGGGTGTAACATCTGACTATCTTCCATCAATTACTACACCAACTATGAGTTCCGTAGCTTTTTCTCCCATTTCAATCAAAAATGAGTCTACAATCCAATTAATCAACGGTGGAAACACGCTGGCTAGAGCTACAGCTGTAGTTATTTCTAGTGAAGTAACAAAAATTGTTCCTTTCCATCCAGCGTTGCGAATTTTGTCCTTGATTTCTGCCTTTGTTTCCGAAAGCATGTTTATCTTTTCACTTATCTCTAGAATTATGACTCTCCTCAAAGACTTGAGCCATCGCTTGAGATGTCTTGTGTATGATACAATTCCTCCTCTCGTAGTAATTGCTATTGTTATGAGTTCTTTTGCAAGCTTCACTACTTCAGGGGAATCATATCTTAGCATCTCACGGACTCTTGAAAGCAGTTCTCTCTCCTCTGGACTAAGGTCCTCTCTAATCCTTTCAAAAGAAACGCAGACTTCATCGAGTTGACGACAGAGTCGTTTGAAATCGGAACTCTCAAACCATTCTTCAGATTTAGATCGGTCTAAATTCCATTCCCATTTGCGTAACACACTAGTGAGTTCATTCCAATCACCTTTCTGAATTGACGAAGAGATCAAAGAAGGTAGAATGGCTATGTGTTTCCTGTAAATCATGCTTTCCAAAAATGCGAACAATCTTTCTCGCGTATTTAGAACCGTTGGATCGACAATTATTACACCAATGAGGGGTTTTGAAGTTGGACTTTCCATGAACGCCAATACATCTAAGCAGATAATATAACTTTCGCTTATTTCCAATCATTCAAGGGAACTTTCCGCGCGTATTCGTTCAAAGGAGTAGTTCCAAATTCGCTTTATCATATATTCTCTTCAGTCTTTCCAGTCCTTTTCCAGTGTAATGTTTTGCTAAAACATTTCTCGGTGCTCTCCCTTGAAACACGTCCACAAATCTGTCTGGCGCGCGCGATCGTGTGTAAAACTTTATATCTTCACTCATGGTATTATTATTTGATGGATGGAGAGAATTAAATGTCTCAAGACCCAAGCATCGATAAACTGCCAATAGATGAAGCGGTCAGTCTGCTTAAAAAGGGAGATATTAAAGGTGCTCAACTGAAATTGGGTTTGCCACTGGGTTCAGTAACCAATAAAGAGTTCACAGATGGGATGATTTCACTAAAACAAGGGTTAAATCTGTGTGTTCAGGGGCTTGTAGTAGAAGCGAGTGAACACTTACAAAAAGCGTTGCCAATCATCAGCAAGTCTACCTATAAAGGCAAGATCATCATAATTGGCCTTGCAAGCTTCACGGAAGGAATTTCAAGACTACATAAAGGTGATGCTCATGGTGCTCTAAAATCTTTGGATATTAGTGCCGATGTTGCTGAACGCTTAGCCTTTTTTGTACCACATTTTAAGAAAATAGCTATGAATTGCAAGATAGCAACGTATATCGCGTTAGCTCGCGCAGATTTAAACAGCGGGAACTTAACATCTGCTGAATCATGGGTTGGAAAAACACATAATCTACATCAACAGCTTTTGAAATCACTTGACCCTGAGAACATCGAAGACATCGAAGATTTTGTTGGGATCTATGCTACAAGACTAGAGTTGGCTAATTCATTTGCGTTTTTTGATGCTCAAGTTTTTGACTTGGACGATATGGAAAGACGATTGAAAGCAGTTAGTGAAGAGTCATCTAAATTACAGCGATTCATCCAGAAGATACAACCTGGCATATTTGAGATTGGAGCAAGAGGGGTGCTCTTAGAATATTCAGTCTTGCAGAGCCTTCATGGCTTAGAAAAGGACATAATCCTAGGCCGTTCACCCGTAACTAAGGACAGAATTAAAAAATTTCAGAGAATAGCGCAAGAACTATTTGAAGCCGAGGAAATAGCTAAAAAACTAGGCGAACAAGGCAAAGGACACTTGGCTATGATTTCACGGATTAAAGAAATGTGCCAAAATTTGCTTGCAGTAGAAGGCAAAACCAGAAAGAAGGATTTCGGACGTTTCTCAGGAATTATTTCGTTTTGTTCCTTTGTTGTGGTCTTGATTGTGATTAATTTGGCAATCCAACCGTCTGGGCTTGCAGCTGTTTCATATTTTCTGGGGGCACTAATAATATCTCTTGTTGCGGGCTTTGGATACGGTGCAATTCGATTTAGACCTCTCTTAAAACTCTATTCGGAGACACTCGAGCGTGAAGGAAAGAAAGAAGATTAGAATTAAAGAGTCAGAGGGGAGAACGCGCGTATACTATGAAATCTGCGCGCACAGAAGATGAAGCTAACACAAAACTCCAAATGCGACTTTATCGTAAATCCGTTTCAGCATCGCAAGGCCTTTCCCGGTATAATGCTTAGCTAGGACGTTTTTAGGAGCACGGCCTTGAAATATATCCACGAATCTGTCGGGAACCATCAATTCGCCTAGCATTGTTGAATGCCACTTACGCAACACTTGTGAAGTTATTTTGAATTCTGCTGCTTTAGTCACTTTCTTCCACATGAGATAGAATTGTCTATAGCTCATTGTGAAGAGTTTGTTATTGTCACCGTTTCTTGTCTCCAGATATCTTCTCAAGTATGTTTCGCATTCTTTGTTGTAGAATGTTACTCCTGCTCTCTTTGTTCTAGTGTCATGTTTTGCTTTAACACATCTTGTTTCGAAATCCACATCATCCTTAGTTAAGTTCTTGACTTCTGAGCGTCTTAGTCCAGTTGTTGCAATGAACAGGTAGACCGCTCTTTCTTCATCGCTTTCTAGGGCTTCGAATCCTTTCTTCAACTGTTCTTTAGTTGGCAAGTGTCTTTCAAAATTGCTGGGAACGTGAGTGTGCTTGAAACCATTCATCAATTCTGTTTTCTGCAAGTATCTCTTCATGAAAGCCTTCAACGCATCAATAATGTTGTTGTAGGTCTTCGGAGCTTTCAACAAGTATGGTTTGAGGAACTCTCTTATTGACTGTCTAGAAACTTCACCATTACATGACAAGAGAAATCGTTTAGCCACGTTCTTGTAGTCTCTAGAAACTTTGTCAGACAATCTCTCTTCAATCTTGCAATGCTGCCAAAAATCAGAAACAACCCAATCTACGTCTTTTACAACAAAAGAAGCTTGATTTGAGCTCCTCTGGGCTTTGGACCCGCAGACGGGAGTTCGAATCTCCCCCGGGCTACCACGCACCTTGCGCGCGCATAAAGCAAAATCTAGTGCGTGTGTGGCCCAAATTTTAACTCTGGGAAAACTTAGCTATTTGGAAAAGGATAAAATGCTTTCTCATGAGTTTCTTTTACGAGCGCGCGTAGCGATATCAGTTTCCGAATTTCTTTCAGGTTATCCCCCGCAAAACCCCCATTCCAAAACAGTTCAGCTTTGGCACATAGTATAGAAGATATTTCCTCAAGCCTAAAAAGCAGCTTGAAACGAGTATAATGTATTCAGCAAGAAGAGAAAGAGAATGTGAATCTATGTTAAAGAACAAAATCGTGATAATTGCAGCTTTGATGTTGGTTTCATGCGCGAGCATTAATTATGCTCCTTCTCCAGCAGGGCAAACTTGGATTGTCACCAGTACGATGGATAGCGGCATGGGAACACTTCGCTGGTGCTTGGCGAACGCCACCAATGGAGATACAATTGCCTTTGATAGCTCGGTTTTCCCGCCGACCAGCCCTGCAAACATCATTTTGACCAGCGAGTTGCAATACATAATTCAGGGGAATCTGACCATCGATGCAAGTGGCGCAGGTGTGATTCTCAACGGCAGCCAGACGACTGGAGACACTGTAGGTCTAGTTGTAGACTCAGAGAATAACACAATCAAAGGATTGCAAATTCTGCATTTCCCCGGTTGGGGAATGAAGTTGACCGCTAATGCCAATAACAACACCATTGGAGGTGATAGAACAATCGGAACTGCACCGTCCGGTGAAGGAAATGTCATTTCAGCCAATGGGCGCTCGGGCGCTGGAGGCGGCATTACACTCAGTTCTTCTTCAAACAACACCATTCTTGGAAACAACATAACAAACAACGAAGCGGGCATCTGGCTTCTAAACTCGTCAAATAACCACGTTTCTGGAAACAATATAATGAAGAATGTAGCTGGCCTCTTACTTTTGAATTCTTCTCATAACCTATTGAGGGATAATGCTATGACCAATAACACGTATAATTTTGTTGCTTTGGGAAAAACACTTGGTCATTACATTAATGATGTTGACGCTTCAAACATTGTTAATAACAAGCCCGTTATCTATTGGATTAATAGACAAAACCAGACGATTCCTCAGCAAGCTGGGTATGTAGCCGCAATAAACTCAACGAGCATAACCATCAAAGACCTTGATTTAAAAAATAACTGGGGAGGATTAGTGCTTGCATATACCCAAAATTCTGTGATAACAAGCAATAATATTGTGGATAACGTAGGCGGTATCTACCTCCACGAGTCTTCAAACAACAGCATTTCTGAAAACAACATAGAAAACAATGGCATTGCCATTTCGCTCGACTTGTCTTCTAACAACTTTCTCTCCAGAAACAACGTAAGAAACAACTGGATAGGTATCCACCTTCACTTGTCTTCAGACAACAAGTTTTACCATAACAACTTCATTAACAACACTGAGCAAGTGTCTTACCCCTCGCATGACTATGCTAATTTTTGGGATGATGGTTATCCTTCTGGTGGAAACTACTGGAGTGATTATACTGGTTCAGATTTGCATAGTGGTCCTTATCAAAACGAGACGGGTAGTGATGGAATAGGAGATTTACCATATGTTATTGATGGAAACAATGAAGACATGTATCCCTTCAAGTATCTATGGCCTGACACAACCTCACCCACAACCACTGACGATTATGATGGACTATGGCACGCTGCAGACTTCATGATCACTTTAACTGCGACAGACGATAAGAGTGGAGTAAAATCAACATACTACAAAATCAATGATGATCCAACCAAAACTGTAGGTATGGACGGACAGCCGCTTATCACCACAGAAAGTGCCAACAACACGTTAGAATATTGGAGCGTGGACAATTCGGGTAACGAAGAGCTTCCTCATAAGATTTTGACTGGAATCAAACTGGACAAGACACCTCCAACAATTGGAATGCATTCACGCATACCAGAGGGTTTTGTACAGCCTAATCAAGCAGTCAAGGTCTTTGTGAATGTCACTGATGTTATGAGTGGTGTCGAACGTGTTTGGTTGGCATATTTCATAAACAATAACACTATCGGGATGATGTTTATAATGGCATTCAACTCCACAACAGGTCTCTATTTTACGTCATTTGGAATTCCAGGGCAACAAGCAAACACTCTTATCAGATACGCAATTATGGCCTACGACAATGCTGGAAACCATATAACTGATGACAACATCGGACAATACTATGTCTACACAGTAATCCCAGAGTTTCCCACATGGACAGCAACACTACTAATACTCGCCCTGTTGTCAATTGCCATAACCATCTACAAACGAAGACAACTCAAAATACCAATCCATTAACAATCATCTTCGCTTTTTACAAAAAGCAATGCTTAAGACTGATGTTTCTTCCAAAACTCCATTTTCCCTCCAACACCGGAGATGTCCCCCGCAAAACCCCCATTCCAAAACAGTTCAGCTTTGGCACATAGTATAGAAGATATTTCCTCAAGCCTAAAATGCAGCTTGAAACGATATCACAAAAAAAAGGTAGGGTGTTATGATTTCCCAGAATCAGATTTTTTTCTTTGCCAAGACTTTTCTGAAAGTTTTTCCACAATGGTCATAGAGTCCGATAGTAAGCTCTGTTCTCTTTCCACTCTTGTCTGGTCTACCAGCCATCTTCCAAGTCTTTCTAGGATTAGCTACTTCCATTCCACATTTAGGACATTTAGCCATAAGATTACCCATTCACAAGTTACAGATGAATGATCATAAAACATTTTCCATATCAACTTTTTTAATGCAACATGAAATGCCTATTCAATGTGAGAAATATGGAAAAGTTAAAGGCAGAAACAAAAGAACTAATAGGCTTCTGGAAGACACAAATGAAATATCGTAACTAACATAACTGAATGAAGGTTGTAGAGTTGCACATTAGAACAGTTGCAGCCATTATAATCTGGTTCGCCGTAGCATTGCTCATCCTAAACAAGTCCTTAAGGTCGGGATGGATATGGCTGATATCCATTGCCATGATGATAATGGCTGTTATAGTTTATTTCATTCCTCGAATAAGAAAATAACACCCCATTCAGATGGATAGAATCTCAAATCCCAGTTTATCCGACTTCACATGCAGAATTTCTTTCTCAAACATAACAAACTAAGTCCCATGTTCTCTTCTCATAACTAGCATCCAGCACTAAACCATCTTCGAATAAAACAATATCCAAAAAAAGCACTAACTAGAGCCTAGGACAAAGAAACCAGTCAAAAATTTTAACGCAAAGATTTGATTTCAGCAACTACTCGTTAGAGTTAGCGATAAAAAGATGGAGAAGAGCGAATAAACATAACATTCCTGCATACTTTCTGAAAGACAGTTTAGTGTATGACGATCATGGTGCAGGTTGACCGGATTCCTTCCACTTGTCTCATCGCGTTGTGTATAGTACTTCTGAGTTCATCTATGGTTGGAGCCTCAACAACAGCTACAACATCGTAAACTCCAAAGACAAAGTAAGTTTCCTTCACGTTCTTCAAAGCCCTCACCATCCCAACCACATCTTTTTCAGAACCCGTTTCTGCATTTATTAACACAAATGCCTTTGCCAAGAATGACACCTCTGCCTTCTGAAGGATATACTATTAGCTTTATAAAACTATCTTTGCAAATTGATGCTAAGGACCATTCTCTCCCTTTCTAAACCCCCTCCAGAAGAAAAAAAATTTAAGAGGCTAGGCTGAAAAGATTGACTTTTAAGCTTTTTTTCAAAAACTCAAATACTCAGTAAAACCGTTGAAACATTACAAGTTTCCGCCAACCGATAAGTTAACAGAAGAGATAAGGCAAAATAAAATAGAGGGTTCTTTATCACCATAGATATCTTAATTATTGAAAGAAAGGGAGAATAACACAAAATGAAGTCTACGAGGAAGTTTCCGAGGGGCAGAATCGCCTTTTTCGTGACAAGCAACATTCACAAGTTTAACGAAGCCCGACGGATTCTAGCCAAGCACGGGGTTGCAACTGCCCTCCTCAAGGTGGAAACCGTTGAGATTCAAGACGACAGCATAGAGAAAATAGCGAAAACCACCGCTGCAGAAGCCGCGAAAAAATGCAGCCTACCTATCATCGTGGAGGACGCCGGACTCTTCATAGAGGCGTTAAACGGTTTTCCAGGGCCCTATTCCTCCTACGTATATCGGACAATAGGAACCAAAGGAATCCTTAAACTGATGAAAAACACGAAAAAACGAGACGCTTACTTCCACTCTGTGGTCGCCTTCTGCAGCCCAAAAGAGCCGCCAAAATGTTTTCATGGCAAAGCGAAGGGAAAAATCTCTCTTGAAGCACAAGGGAGCCGCGGCTTTGGCTTCGACCCCATATTTGAACCCTCCGCTGGTGGCGACAAAACTTTTGCGGAGATGACTCTGGTGGAAAAAAATAACTGTTCACATCGGGCTGAGACCCTTCGAAAATTTGTTCGATGGTACACGTCAGCCTTCAAACGAAGATTTTAAATATCAGCAACCGCTCGCTCTTAGAGGTTGTTCGGAGGGTAAAAATTGCCAAAGAAAAAAACGGGAAATTCACATTCTACTCGTCCTGTCAGCAAGAGGCCTCCAGCCTGGTGTAAATACAAGCCAGAGGAAGTGGAAGCCCTAGTTATCAAACTTGCAAAAGAGGGCCACGCCCCCAGCAAGATCGGAACAATCCTACGTGACCAGCATAGCATCCCACTAGCCAAGCCCATCACAGGAAAAACCGTCACCCAAATTTTGAAAGACGCGAAGTTGGCTCCCTCCCTCCCTGAAGACCTAGAAATGTTAATGAAAAAAGCCGATCGCCTTCACGTTCACCTTGAAAAGAACAAGAAAGACATCCACAACAAGAAGGAACTCCAGACCGTTGAAGCCAAGATCCGCAAACTATCAAAGTATTATAGACGTGAAGGAGTGTTACCGCCGGATTGGAAGTACAAGGCAAAAACTGCATCCAGCTTCTGATTTTGGGGTTCCATGATTGTGAAGAAAAAGCAGTTCAACAGCCTCTTGAAAAGTGCCTCTGAAGCAGCTAACCTAATTCGTGAGTACATTGAAGAAGAGAAAACCATTCATGTGGCTTCCCATTATGATGCGGACGGACTGGCCGCAGCGGGCGTTATCGGGAAAAGTTTAGCCAGATCAGGAGGGAGGTTTCGCCTTCGAGTTACGAGATGGCTAGACGAGAACATGATTGACGGAATAGCTACCACGGAAAAAACCGCCCTAACCATATTTGCCGACTTCGGGAGCGGAGACCTCAACCTACTAGGCGAAAAAATGCCTAACCGTCGTGCAATCATTCTCGATCACCATCAGCCCGTCGGAGAAACTCCATCAGGATTCATCCACGTGAACCCTCACCTCCACGGAATTGACGGATCCCGTGATCTCAGCGGAGCTGGAGTGACGTACCTCGTGGCCAAAGCTCTCGATAAGGCAAATGTTGATTTAGCCTGCGTCGCCACGGTTGGAGCCCTTGGAGACCGCCAAGACAAATACGAGCAACGAGGATTAGGAGGTGTCAACGAAACAATTGTAGAGGACGCTGTGAACTCCGGCCTTCTCAAGCTCGAAAACGACCTCCTCTTTTTCGGAAGAGAAACACGTCCCATCCATAAAGCGTTAGCATATACCACAAATCCGTTTATTCCTGGCGTAAGCGGGGAACAGGACGCAAGCTATGCCTTTTTAGTTCAGCGCGTGGGGATCACGCCAAAGAGCAAGGACAAATGGCGGGCATTGAGAGATCTTTCAGAGGAAGAGAAAAAAAGGCTCTTTTCTGCACTCGCCGACCACTTAGCATCCAAGGGGTTACCAAGTGACACCGCCTTAAGTCTGATTGGAAACGTTTACACACTAACTCACGAAGAACCTTGGACTCAACTCAGGGACGCCCGGGAGTTCGCGGTTCTGCTTAACGCCACAGGGCGAATGGATAGGCCTAGTATCGGTGTGGCCGTCTGCATGGGGGACAGAACAACTGCTTTTGAGCAGGCTAACATCGTGCTGGAGGAGTATCGGCGAACCATCACTAAGTCCTTGAACTGGTTGAATGAAAAACCCAGCCGTATACAAGAGTTAGACAGCATCTACGTGGTGCGGGGCGAGAATGTTATTCATGAAAACATAATAGGAACGGTTTCTTCCATCCTTTCCACCAGCCTCCCTAAACATGAAAAACCCATCATCGCCTACTCTGCAGTGTCTGGGGAAAGTTTAATCAAAATCTCAGCGAGGACGCTAGAAACCTTGACGAGCAGAGGTCTCAACCTTGGAGAGATCCTGCGGATTGCAGCTGAAAAATATTCGGGTAAGGGTGGAGGACATGATATTGCTGCGGGAGCTCAAGTTCCTGTCAAAAAAATGAAAGCCTTCGTAGAACTTGTGAACGAGCTTGTTGGAAAGTGGTTGGAGGAGAACCAGCTTGGAGGCTGAACTGAGGATTTCTTACGAAAACGAAAGGGAGGCAAAAGCAGTTGCTCAAGCCGTTTCCCCGGACAACGTAAAAGTTCCTAACGGTTTGTCCATCAAGACAACGCAAAGGAAATTCGAAGTATTAACGCAGATACAATGTGAACTGAGACTTCAAACCCTTATAGCGACAATTGACGACCTCTTGTGTTGCGTCTCAACTGCGGAAAAAGCTTTCTCGGTCGCAAAGAGGCTAGAAGCACGCTTCTAGCGATTTGTATTCTAATCTTAACCAACCTATAGGTCGCATAGGTGTTAAATAGTTGAGTTTCATGTTAAAACTAACAGCATTGGACAGCGTGCATGTTTACAGTTAAAATGAGGATGACGCGTTAACATGTTGGACGTAAAATTGATCCGAGAGCATCCTGAAGTGGTGAGAGTTAATTTAGAAAAGAGGGGAGCTGTTGAAAAGCTCAAGATGCTCGACGACTTGATTGGATACGACAAAAAGTGGAGGCAACTGTTAACAGAGGTAAATGAACTTAGGCACAGAAGAAAGGTAATGACTGCCGAGATTGCTAGCCTGAAGAAGAAGGGGGAAGATGTTGGCAAAAGACTTGAAGAAGCACGAAAGATACCTGAAAAAATTGAGAAGTTAGAGAAGCAGGTTAAGAAGTACAAGGAGAGCACGGATCGTATTTTGCTGGGGCTTCCCAACATTCTGCATGAGTCGGTTCCTGTTGGTAAGGATGAGAGTGAAAATGTTGTTGTGAAAACTTTGGGTAAACCCCCAAAAATTGTTTTGGAACCTAAAAATCATTTGGAAATCGCTGTGAACTTAGGTTTGATAGACGCTGAGAGGGCTGCTAAGGTTGCTGGTCACGGTTTCTACTACTTGAAGGGAGAAATGGCTCTTCTGGACTATGCGATCTTAAACTACACGATAGACTTCATGAGAAAAAGGGGTTATCTGCTTATAGAGCCACCTTTCATGATGCGCAAGAAGCCCTACTTGGGGGTTACTGATCTAGAATTCTTTGGAGATCAGCTATACAAAATAGAGAACGAAGACCTCTACTTAATAGCGACTAGCGAACATCCCATGGCGGCAATATTCATGGATGAGGTGATCAACAAGGATAATTTGCCGGCAAAACTCGTTGGAGTCAGTACGTGTTTCAGAAAGGAAGTGGGTGCCCACGGCAAATACACCAAAGGGTTATTCAGGATGCATCAGTTCAACAAGGTTGAACAGTTCATCTTCTGTCTGCCAGAAGACTCGTGGAAGTTCCATGAGGAGTTGCAAAGCAACGCTGAAGACCTTTACAAGAGCTTGGGACTGCACTTCAGGGTTGCTAACGTCTGTACTGGAGATATCGGTATGATATCGGCGAAGAGGTACGACGTATAAGTTTGGATGTCCGATGGGAAGTACAGGGTGGCTGGTTACATTTCTAACTGCACGGATTA
>CP070759.1:39470-47163 GCA_020348945.1 Candidatus Bathyarchaeota archaeon | reverse complement strand
CACTTGAACTTTTTCCTTTTTTCCCGTAGTTTTCTCGCGGCGAACTCGCCTTTCGGTGACTTGGAGCCCATGACTTTTAATTCCTCTTGTTACGATACCGCTAGGTCTAATATTTAAGTTATGCACTTTAAAATCGTCTTAGTGTTAGTGGAGCGCGTGCTCATAGCTGTTGGTGAGTTGTTCCTGTGGAAAGTTTTAAATCTGCAATGCATATCATCATTACACGCGCGCGCGTTACCATAGTTGAGGTTAATGCGCTAAGTAGGATCAGCGTGACAGCAGCTTTGCGCGCGCGCAACCTAACATTATCTGAAATGGCTTTTGTGGAGAAGGAGACGAAACTTTCATTTTTCTTCTAGTTCGCCTTTTAGGTCGAAGTGAAAAAGAGCAACTAACATTATCTTTTCAAGATAATTTTGAAAGATGCGTAGAAAGTGGTTGCCAACGTCAGGTTATAGACACGTTCTGAATCTGGAAGTATCGTTTGGCTAGAAGTCGAATTCGCTCAGCATTTCTGCCATTTTTTCCGATGGCAACTCCTTTATCCCTCGGGTTCACCAAAACCACAGCAATGGTTTTTCCATCCGAGCGTTCGGTGATGCGTATTTCCTTTATTCGTGCGGGTTTCAAGGCGTTCTTGATGAACTGGGCAGGACTCTCGGAGTGTTCAATTATTTCATGTTTTTTTCCAGTCATCTTTTCCAAGAGATGTATGTTCTTACCTCGTTTTCCTATGGCGGCTCCCACATCTCCTTCCTTTATAATGAAAATGATTCGATTAAGCTCATCGTCGATAATGCAGTCCCTCACGGTTGCACTGGTTATATTTTCAAATAGGGCAATATGTCGCATTTCTCGACTGGTGAACCGTATTCCGCTAGTCATTCACTGCCTCCACGAGCTTCAAGATGTCAGAGTCTCCAGGTTCCCTTATAGTCAATGCCGAAACCATGAAAGGTTTACCGCAGACCGCCCCTAAGTCTATACTAGTTCCGTTATAAATAGCAATCGGAACATCAGAAAACCTGCAATAATATTGGATGTCTTCACGAATTTTTTGGGGGCAATTCGCCGCAACAATGATGAGTTTAGCCTTCCCTATCTTAGCGTTTTCTACGGCATTGTTAGCCCCAAACAAAACCTTTCCGGTTCTCACCGTGGTGGCGATAGCCTTGTTTACGTCAATCACTTTTTCTCCTCTCGATGCGCTGTTGCCATGTACAGGTCGACCAAACCCGTGCCTATAGGTATGGACTGTCCCACAATTACGTTCTCGGTAACTCCCCGCAACGGGTCGCTTTCTCCCTTAATCGCCGCCTCAACGATGTTTGGAACGGTGATCTCAAAAGCAGCTCTAGCGAGGACACTTGCCTTTTCTCCGCTGATTCCATGTCTTCCTATCTGCCGAACATCACCAGTTACAGTCATGATGTCAGCCACTAACATGACGTGGCGTATATCCACGTCGAGACCTTGCTCCTCAAGCACACCCATAGCTTCCCTAATTAAGGCGTTCCTTGCTGCCTCGATTCCAAGTGTTTTAGCAATTTCATGTACATGATTGGTGGTTGTTCGCATGGGGCCCACACCGTGAACCTCTAGAGCACTTGATAGGTTGGAACCGTCTGTCCGTATAACCCATTCTCCCGCTTCCTCAGTCACTAGAACTCTTTGAATGCCTTTTGCACCTTTAACGTGTTGTGCAGAAATCTTATCAAGTAATTTCCTGAGATCCTTAGGTTTTTTGGTTTTGACGTTAACCTGATCCTCTTTAACTTTTAACTCGTAATTAGGTAAGCTCAACGCTTTCTCCAATTTCTCCAACGCGATGTCCCGATCTTTCATAACAGTGAGGTCAAGCTTAACAACAACCTCATCTTCTTCGGGATTCACGTACATCACCTGAGCGATGTCCTCTACGGTGGTGCAAATGATCTCACGGGCAACCCCAGTGGCCTTTTCCTTGCTTTTCCTGTGCTCCTTGTCAAGGTAGATGGCCATAATTGGGGTTGACGGCGTTCGTCGAGCATCAACTATCTCGATAAGACGAGGCAAGCCAAGAGTCACGTTTTGCTCCCTAACTCCAGCGTAGTGGAACGTTCGAAGCGTCATCTGGGTGCCTGGCTCACCCATGGATTGGGCAGCCACAATTCCAACAGCTTCGCCAGGCTCAACTAGGGCCCGCTTGAAGTTTTCTAGAGTTAAAGTAACCGCTTGATCTACGCTTTCTTGAGTTAACTCTGCTTTGTTTAACTCCTTTTTCAGCTTTTCATTGAGGATAGGTGTAAGTTGGTCTTCAACCTCGCCAAGTCGTTTTTTAACGTATGATTTGGGCGCAGGTTTACCCCCTTTTTTCATAATTCTGATTTGTTCAACTAGTCGGCTGACGTTCACTGCTTTTCCATGATCGCTTTTAGCCGGGTCCACCCCATCTTCGCCGTATCGGAACTGAACAATCTCGCCAATCGAGTTTCGAACCGTTCCGTCGTACTCAATGCGTAGATGCTCTAGGGCATTGATGAGTCGCCTCTGCATGTAGCCACTTTGCTGCGTTCGCACAGCCGTGTCCACAAGTCCTTCTCGGCCGCCCATAGCGTGGAAGAAAAATTCGATCGGGTCTAAACCTTCTTGATAGCTGGAATACACGAAACCTCTGGCTTTAGGGGAGGGGTCCCCCAATTTGAAATGAGGCAAAGCTCGATTAACGTACCCACGTATGATCCGTTTTCCTCGCACGGATTGCTGGCCAACACAAGCTGTCATTTGACCAATATTGAGGCTGGACCCTCTTGCCCCGGTTCTGGTCATGATCATGCCAGCGTTTTGGGCATCGAAGTCTTTGTCTGCCATTCTTCCAGCTTTATCTCTGGCTTCAGCCAACTCGTTCATCACATAAATTTCGAAGGAGTCGGTGAGAGTTTGGCCGGGAAGTCTTTCCAGTGTGCCGTCATGAAGAGCCTTGATTAGTTCTTGTATCCGTTGTTCAGACTTTTGTATTGTATGATGGATTTTTCGTTGAACGGGGTCAGATAGTTCAAGTTCATCGAAAGAATATGTGAAGCCTCGCATTGTCATGGAAAGCTTGAGAAGCTGACAAATGTTGTTCAGAAATCGTCGCCCAGTAGCGGGGCCGTAATCTTTTATTATTCGGTGAAGGAGGCTCTCTGACTGTTCAGCACCTATGGAATTCCTATCGATTACACCTGACTTTAAAATGCCGTCTTTTATGACCACGTAAGAATCATATTTACATTCTTCACGAGTACAAGGAGTACAATTAATGCATGTGGTCGCTTTGTACGCGTAGTTCATGCCCTTGGGGATGAAGAGGCTGAATATTTGCTTCCCTGTCCAGCGGGGGTCAGGTTTTTTGATCTTGGGTTCTGGAAGGGGACCCTCATAACCCGTCGATAGCAGAAGCCGACAAACCTCTTCTTTTGTGAGGAAAGTGGATTTTTGAGTGAGGAGATACGCGGCTGTGATGAAGTCCCGGATCGCTCCGATGATGGGACCTCCAAACCTCGGAGACAGAATCTGATCTTGAACCTGCATAAGGAGACGCGCCTCAGTTTGTGCCTCTTCACTCTGTGGCACGTGAAGGTTCATCTCGTCTCCGTCAAAATCTGCGTTGTAAGGGGGACAGACACAGAGATGCAGACGAAACGTTTTGTGAGGTAGCACCCGAACGTAGTGCGCCATTATAGACATTCGGTGAAGAGACGGTTGTCTGTTGAAGATGGCGATGTCGCCGTTTCTAAGGTGGCGTTCTACAATGAAACCAGGTTCTATAGCTTCAGCAACTTTCTCACGGTCCACTACAAACTCCAATCGGATACGCTTGCCGTCAGGTCTCATAACATAGAGTGCTCCAGGATAATTTTCAGGGCCGTTAGTCACTAGCTCCCGCAGCTCATCGAGGTTCCACGGTGTAACTTTTTCGGGTATTGAGAGTCTAATGGCAACATGTAGCGGAACCCCGACCTCGCTGAGGTCGAGGTTTGGATCTGGAGATATTACGGTGCGCGCCGAAAAGTCCACCCTTTTCCCGGAGAGATTGCTTCTAAATCTTCCTTCCTTTCCCTTGAGACGTTGGCATATGGTCTTAAGCGCCCTACCGGAACGATGTCTTGCCGGAGGAATTCCCGAGGCTTCGTTATTGAAGTATGTGGTTACGTGATATTGCAGAAGCTCGGATAAGTCTTGGATGATTAGAGTTGGGGCCCCTGCCTCCATATTTTCTTTTAATCTCTGGTTTATTCGGATGATGTCTACAAGTTTGTGGGTTAAATCGTCTTCAGATCTGATGCCTGACTCCAGCGTTATGGAAGGTCTTACATAAACCGGTGGAACTGGAAGAACTTGGAGAATCATCCATTCCGGTCGGGCAGTCTTTGGGTTGAACCCAAATAGTTCAAGGTCTTCATCAGGTGTTCGTTCGAGTCTTTCTCGAACCATGCTGGGTGTTAACCGTTGTGCGCCTCCCTCTGGAATTTCTTCACTGAGTTTCGTGGGTTTTTCAAACGTTATTTTATATTGATGACTGCCACAGTAGGGACACTCTTTTCCCTTTGCCTCCTTGAAAATAGTCTTGTATATTTTGTCGGGAACTGTTCCTAGCAACTTGCGTGTGTTTTTAATCTTATCCTTGATTGTGTCGATTCGCTCTTGGGTCAACAGTGCGCGCCCGCATCTTCTACAGGTTACTCCGAGAAGGTTGTAAATTATTTTGTTGAACGCAACGTGAATGATGGGAACCGCCAGTTCGATGTGACCGAAATGTCCTGGGCATCGTATGGCTGTATTTCCACAGGTCTTGCATCGTTGTCTTGGCTCAAGGGTCCCCAATCGACCGTCCATGAGTCCAGAGGTTATGGGGGCTCCGTCTTCATCATAGGTGTCGGCGGTTTGTATTTCTGTAACTGAGAATCTGCGCATGTCTTGTGGAGAAACTATTCCAAAGTAAAGTTCGTCTACGATTTTGTGAACTCCTTTCTCTATTGACACTTCATGCTCTCTCCTTCAATTTAAGACGGGGTGCGACGCAGAGGCTCATTAGCTCTTGCAGAAGAAGCTTGAAGGCGTAGGAAACAATTACTGGAGATATATGTGCCTTTTCTTCGCAGAGTCGGCATACATGCCTACGTTGTTTAATGTCGTAAAACGCGATGTAACCGCAGTTTTCACACACGTAGAGAAGGTACTTGTCAGACTCTTCGAGTAATCGATCTCGCAATAACATGGCGGCTCCATGTCCAATTAGGCAGTCTCTCTCCATCTCACCGAATCGCAATCCACCGCCCCTAGCTCGCCCCTCTGTTGGTTGTCTCGTCAACATCTGAACTTGACCTCGCGCCCTAGCGTGAATCTTGTCCGCAACCATGTGATGGAGTTTTTGATAGTACACAATCCCCATGAAAATGTCGACAAGGAACCTTTCGCCAGTGACACCGTTGTAGAGAACCTCTCGACCAGTGTGGCTGAAGCCTAGATCTATTAACTCCTGTTTCAATTTCTCCGGCTTTTCGTTGATAAAAGGTGTTCCGTCTGCTAATTTTCCTCTTGCCGCAGCGACTTTTCCAGCCATGGACTCAAGGAACTGTCCAATAGTCATTCGTGAGGGAATGGCGTGAGGATTAATTATTATGTCAGGAACGATTCCTTCAGATGAAAATGGCATATCTTCTTGAGGCACAATCATTCCTATTATTCCCTTTTGACCGTGACGGGAGGCAAACTTGTCGCCTAACTCGAGGATGCGTTGATTGCGCACTCTAACCTTCACGAGTTTGCTTCCTTCGCGGCTCTCGGTAATGAAGACATCGTCTACAACTCCAGTTTCAGCGGGTCTCAGGTCTATGGAAGTGTCTCTTAATGTTGGTCCTTTGACCTCGAACTCCTTATATTCTTCGAGGAATCTTGGTGGACTCATTCTTCCTATGAGGACATCGCCGCCAGCGATTTCCGATTCTAAACCGATGATGCCGTCCATTTCTAGAAGGCGATAGTATTGTTCGCCTCGATATCCTCGAATTCCCGGTTCGGGCGTGACAAATCGGTCTCTCAGTCCACCGAGGTATTGGCGGCATTCTGCCTCGTAAAGCCGATAGAATGTGGACCGCCCCAAACCTCGCTCGATAGATGCCTTGTTAAAAATGAGAGCGTCTTCCATGTTGTATCCTTCAAATGATATAACGGCGACAACACAGTTTTGCCCCGAGGGTCGAAGGTCGTACCCTATGATGCCCGTGGGTTTCGTGTCAAAAAGGGGCTTTTGCGGGTAATGTAGAATGTGGGAACGAGAGTCCACTCGAAGAAGAAAGTTGGTTTCGTGTATCCCGAGCGCTTGCTTTGCCATGGCGGCTTCGTAAGAGTTGCGTGGGGACTGATTGTGCTCAGCGTATGGTATGAGCGAGGCGCATATTCCAAGCATGGTGTAAGGCGCGATTTCCACATGGGTGTGTTCGAGTGTGATTTCTTTAAAATTCATTGCTGCAAACACGTTTTCCTCTTCTTCAGCATCGATGTATTCAATGATGCCTCGGCTTATAAGATCGTTCCATGTCCATTCTCCTGAACGAATTTTTTCGATGTGTTCTGGTTGCAGTTTAGCTACACCGTTTTCAACGACTATAAGAGGTCGACGTACACGTCCCACATCACAGTTAACATAGATTTCTTCCCTTCCACCTTGACTCTTGGAAAAATAGACGACATTGACTTCGGTGGATATTTCGCCGTTCCTGATTTTTGTTCTTAGCTGAGCGACGAGTTCTCGCGGTGACGCGGAGTAGCCGATGAGTTTTCCGTCCACAAACGTCTTAGCGCCGGCAATCCGGAGGTTCTCGTTCGATTCTTTAACAGGAATTACGTCCATTTGGTAAAGGGTTTGCCTCACCTTTTCAGAATTTGTGCCTACAGAGATGCAGGCGGACAGAGCGAGATTCTTCACTAAACCACAGTTTGATCCTTCCGGCGTTTCGTTCGGACACAGTCTTCCCCAGTGGGTTGGATGTAAGTCTCTCGCCTCAAAGTTGGGTTGGCTGCGACTGAGCGGTGATTGCAGTCTTCGCAGGTGACTCAGGGTAGAGATGTGGTTCGTTCGATCAAGAAGCTGTGTGATGCCGACACGTCCCCGTCCCCAGTTACCCGTTGCGAGTGCGTGTTTAAGGCGCTCAGTTATGATTCCAGGGCGAACCGCGGTGGAAACCGAGACCATTTGTCGTTTGACACCCATTCGCTCAAGCTGATATTTTATGTCACGGCATAGGTTCCTGAAGGCAACTCTAAAAAGGTCGCCGAGCAAGGGTCCTGCGAGCTTTAAGCGTTTATTTTTGAAGTGATCTTTATCGTCGCTTTTCCTTCTTCCGAGTTTTAATTCGATAACTCTGCAGGCCATTTCCCCTAGGAAGAGGGCCTTTTCCTCGCGCTCTTCGTCGGTGCGGCCAACATGGGGTAGAAAGTTTCGATCAAGGATACTCTCAGCTTTTTGTCGTCGATATTCTTCGACTTGTCCGTGAGCTACACGGCTTCCGATGTACATTATGGCATCTTGAACTGTGACAAGGCCCGCAGCTTTTTCAAATGATGCCTCAAGCTCGTTTTGTATAGTTTTATCCAGAGAAACAGTCTCAGCCACTTCTTTGTCGGATTCTACTCCGAGTGCTCGCATTAGAATTATAAAGGGGATTTCCGT
>CP070759.1:34223-39370 GCA_020348945.1 Candidatus Bathyarchaeota archaeon | reverse complement strand
TTACCTCTCTATGATTGTTTCTACATACACATAAAGGGACCTGATGAACCTGGCCACGACGGAAACTTTAACCTCAAAAGTCACCTCATCTACACCATTGATGAACACTTTCTCGGAAAAATGCTTCAAAAAATTAACCTAGAAGACTATGTCATCTGCGTCACGGCGGACCATTCAACACCTTGCAGGCTGAAAGCTCATAGCGACGACCCGGTGCCCGTTCTCATATCAGGCAACAAGATTCGAGGCGACAAGGTCCAGAAATTCACAGAAAATGAATGCAGGAAAGGAGAATTAGGCGTTTTGCTCCACGGAATCGAACTCATGCCAAAACTAATCAGGCATCTAAAAGAACCGTCTTCTAGCTAAGGAAAAGAGTCTTTCTGACCATGCAGATGAGTTCATGGCTACTCAATCGGAGTCTTGCTCTTACACGGAAAGTTGAGGACAAAGAGGTAGAGGGGAAGATACGGGCTCATAGGCGTCTAAGGCCGAACCTTGCTATTTTTTGTGCGTTCTCGATACTCATCGATAATCTAGTCCATGCGCGCGCTTATATAGGCAAATATAAAATTACGTAGACATATATGCCTAGAAACAGCTCTACTAACCACAAAAGGATTGTAGCTCGCATGATGTTTCTCTTTTTGGCGCAAGCTTTAATCTCGTGACGGCGAAACGTCCATGTGCCCACGAGCCAGACTCCTAGTATTTCTACCAAGCTTCCCGTAATGGCGTGTACGATTACTAACCATGCAGGACGAGTGAACGGCATTGAAAACAACCCCCTAAAACTTAGTAATGAAGGCATCATAACAACACATATAGAAACGGTGTTTAATACCAGGGCAAAGCCCATTAATGCTCCGTGTTTCATAGACCCGCGCCTAAGCTTGACAACCAGAAATCCCACAACTAGAAAAATAAAAATCGCAATTTGAAACAATAGATTCAAGTCAGATAGAAGCGGAGCGTTTGTGTTGAAAAGTCCCATTTTTAAACACTAACCTTCCTTTAATTGTTGATTTAATAATCTCTAAAAGTCTTGCCATGAGTTGTAAGCGAGTCTTTCAAACGGCGTAAGCCTTCGGTTGACTTTCAAGTATTTTTCTTCTTTGAACCATAAACCTTGGACTTTAAGAGCAGTAGTACAATTGATACAATTGCCAGAACTGATACGATTGCTAAGATTGGAAGTAGTGGGATTGACGAGGAATCGGAGACTTGGTCAGAGTTGGACCAGCTGCTCCAACCATGTATGGTGCAATGTGCTCTAGCTCGAACCATCGGCTCATCTGCGAGTTCCCCCAGATTATATTGCACAACGAAAGTCACAGTTGATTGAGACGTAAGGCCGATGTTGTGAACAGCTCCATCTACGTCAACTTCAACTTTATTCACATAATGACTGCTTGTAGGTGAAGAATGTCTAACCGTGATATTCAAAATAGTGTCAGTTCCACTTGTCCAAGGTTCGAGGCTTAACACACTCGGCACATCAGCCAATACGGGATGAATTTGAAAACCAGCAAATGTCGTTAGCACCGTAAACAGAATGATGAATGAACTCTTTTTCCTTTTTCTGAATCTTTTCACCAAGAATCCCAACCAAAGGAGGGCGCTTTCATTAAAGGATTGTAGCTTTTAAATGTATGTGACTGTGACGCAACAGCAATATAACGTTAAGTATTCGATACATGAACGCATTTCATGGAGGTGGTGTTATGGATAAATTTGAGAAAGCTATGCAACAAATTGCACAAATGACCGAAGAAGATAGGATGAAGATGATTGAATCCAAAAAGAAGCTTTGCATTTGCGGAGAGTGCTCCACATACAATGACTGTGCAAGGGAAAACAAGGAATTACTGTATTGCGCCCTAGGCAAAAGCCCAACGTGTATTACAGATGAAAACGGTTGCATCTGTCGAAGCTGTCCACTTATCGAGCAGATGGGACTTGAGCATGAGTACTTCTGCACAAGAGACTCTGAAAGAGGACAAAGAGGAATCTAACCCAGGCGTCGCGCGCGCGAATTGAATTTCAAAAGGGAAATTGCCTTTGACTATGCATGCATGTGCATTTTTGATATTATCTTTATAAGTCTTGCAGTGCAAGATTCGACAAATACGGGGAACGTAATGAACAGCATTTTGGTAAGAACAATAGTCCCTATTCTCCTTCTGATTGGAGCAGGTTTCTTTTCCCGAAAGATGGGATTCTTAAGATCTGGCGATGAACGGGTGCTCAGTGCTTATGTATATTATTTCGCATTGCCAGCACTATTTTTTGTCAACATTGTTGAAACGAGTTTTGTTCAAGAAGAAACTCTGAAGTTTATGCTGGCAGGAATCGTCCCAGTGTTTGTGGCACTTCCAATTTTTCTCTTTCTTTACGTCTTAGTTAGGTTCCCGAAGAATATCCTATATCTGCTTATGATAAGTACCATTTTTGGCAGTTTAGCCTTTTTTGGAATTCCCTTCGTAACGTTTGCCTTTGCCACAGAAGGAGAACGTCTGGGAACATTAGCAGCAGCTTCAATTTCTCCTGTAAGCGTTACAACATCCATCACACTCCTCGAACTCTACAAGCTGGAAAAGTCTACGATGTGGGAAGGACTAAAACGCGTTTTGAAAAGACTTTCAAAAAATCCGCTGATTCTAGCAATTTTATCTGGTATGATAATATCTCTTGTTGGTGCAGAGCTTCCTCTTCCCATTTCAACCTCTTTGCATATGCTAGGAGGCACAACCTCCACCGTTGCCATCTTTATGCTTGGAGTCTTTCTCTACGGCAGAAGATATACTAACATAGCTAGCGCTTTCGGATTAAGCCTACTGAGAATGGTATTCTTGCCCATTGTAGCTTTCTTTACCACGTTGCTATTTGACCTGCCTAGCTTAGAAAGGTCAACGTTAATTCTTATACACGGTATGCCTATTGCTATTTCCATGATAGTTCTCAGTGAACGTTACGATTTTCATAAAGAGACAATTGCCTCTCTGATCCTAATCTCGTCACTTGGGGCCGGATTATATCTAAATCTATGGCTTTTATTCCTAGGGTATGAATGAAAAGTTTGCACGCATACATGCGCTAACAAACATGGTGCAAAACAACTCTTCTAAAGGTTAGTCATCTAACAATAGTGTAGCCCGCGTTCTTCCAAGCAGTCATGCCGCCTAACACGTTGTATACTTCTTGATATCCTTCTCGGCGCAGAATGCTGGCTCCTAGGCTAGCACGGTGTCCTACATTGCAAATTACCGCGATAGGTCGATCTACTGACACCTCCCTCAAGCGGTCTTCAAGGTGGCCAACATAAATGTGGAGGGCTCCCTCGATGTGTCCATTATCCCATTCATCTTTCCTTCTCACGTCCAGTGTCAGCAAGTCGTCGCCTCTGTCTAATCGCTTTTTCAGATCCTGCACGGTTAAGAGGCTGATATGCTTTATCGGCAAGGCCTCGTTGTACCAAG
Source organism: Candidatus Bathyarchaeota archaeon (assembly GCA_020348945.1). Taxonomy (GTDB): domain Archaea; phylum Thermoproteota; class Bathyarchaeia; order Bathyarchaeales; family Bathyarchaeaceae. The sequence goes on along the minus strand of CP070759.1, from coordinate 35,891 downwards.
CCTCTATCCCACCGCCGAGGTAGCATGCTATTTCGTTATACCCTAGTCTAACAAGGTATCGAATCGCCCGCTCTAATTGTTCTTCGTCTTCCAGCATTAGTAGGATCGGTTTGTCGTAGGGCAACATCCAGCCCGCAAGGGATGGAAGCCCATCCAGCCATATGCTGTAGGAACCCTTAATGTGGGCTCCACCGAAGGCTGGAGGCATACGAATGTCTACAGCTACAGCACCCAATTGCATCTGTTCTTGAAATTCTTTCGGTGTGAGCGGGGTAGGATTTGGGAGATGCCCCAACAGAGGCGGACCATTTAGGTTGTACTGCTCCATCTTGCGGAAATAAGGTGGTCGTTCATGATGCTCTGTTATCTTGAATTGGATAAAATCTTCTCTCTTCGTTTTTTGCAGAACTGGATTTTGAATGCGTTCCAAGCCTAAGGTGCTCTGTTCTCGTTCGCTAATCGGTCCCCCGCAAACGGATCCTGCGCCATGAGCAGGGCAGAGTATCACTTTGTCTCCTAAGGGGAGAAGTTTATTGAAGATGCTGTCATAGAGGTTCCCAGCTAACCTCGTGGCTTCTTTATGGCCGTAGAGATCTGTTCGGCCTACGTCTCCTACAAAGAGGGCGTCACCCGTGAAAACCATTATGGGTTCTTCTCCTACAGTTAGGTCAGCCAGCGCATAGGATACGCTTTCGTCGGTGTGGCCTGGTGTATGGACGGCGATTAACTTCAATATTCCGAAGTGAAATTCCTGTCCATCTTTGAGCCTTTCTCCGTATTTAAAGTCCAAACCTGGACCGTGATAGATTTTTGCCCCGGTGAAGTGCGCCAATTCCAAGGAACCGATAACGTAGTCCTCATTGCGGTGGGTTTCAAAAATATACTTAATTTTCATTTCTTCTCGCCGAGCAAGGTCAATATAAACTTGGCAGTCGCGTCGCGGATCTATCACCACCGCCTCACTATTGGAACCGATAAAGTAGGAAATGTGAGCTATGCCTTCCGACTTGACACGTTCAAAAATCATCTTGATTCTCCCTTGACCAATTCTTTAATGTCGCTCAAAAGGCTGTTAATGTGTTTTCGTTCTTCCCAAGCGAGTTCATGAAGCAAATCCCTTGTGTCAGCATCAGTCATGACTCCCGCTGCCCGTTTGTAAAAATCATATGACATATACTCTTTTTCCAATGCTACCTCCGAGGCTTCCATCGCTTCTCGAAATTCTCTTTCCTCTATTTTCAATAATGCCTTATTGATTTCAATGCCGCCTTCCATATATTCAGGGCTCAACTTCTGCTTTAGCGAGTTAAACGCGGGAAGTTTGTCTTTTCCAAGAACCTCTCCATAACGGGCATAAATTCTTTCCATGTGTTTTTCCTCTATCTGTGCCAGCCTCTGAAAAGTCTTGATCGTCTTTTGGGATTTCACCTTCCCCGCAACTCGGACATAAAATTCTCGAGAGCCTTTCTCCAACTTGAGGGCGATCATCAACATGTCTCCTACTTCTTCCTTCTCCGTGACCAATTCTGGCTTCCCTTCGGGCAGTCCAGTTAGTATTTCATAATCCCAATCGAGCATTCCTCCATCCATTGTGTAGATATCCTTGAAACCTAGCCCACACAACAAGATTGCTGCACCCATGCTTCTGTGGCCTGAGCGGCAGTATGT
>CP070759.1:12034-34123 GCA_020348945.1 Candidatus Bathyarchaeota archaeon | reverse complement strand
GGAACTGTTGTAACCGTAGATGAAACAGAATATAATGCCACAGGTCTTCCCGTTTCCTTCTGGTGGACCAATGGCACTCCACACACCTTTGCCTTTCAATCGCCTTTAGTAGTTACTCCCTATGCCAAGCAATATGTTTGGAATTCGGGAAGCAACTTATCATCTCTGCAAAGCGATTCCATAACAGTGTCAACATCTGGTAGCATAACTGGAAACTACAAGGCGCAGTACTATCTGACGACGAGCGCGAATTTTGGAACAGCCTCTCTAAACAGTGGTTGGCACGATATCGGTTCAACCGTTCAAATCAGCGCGTCTGCTCCAGATGCTGAGGATGGTGAACGATACGTGTGGCTTGGATGGACTGGAACAGGTGATGGCAACTACACCGGTATGGATAACTTAACCATTATCACAATAAATGGTCCCATAACAGAGAGAGCTTCTTGGCAACACCAGTACCGACTAATCATGGACACAAACTTCGGTACGACAGAACCATCTGTTGGAGAACACTGGTACGACGTCGATTCACCCATCGAGATTAACGCAACAGCCCCAACCACCACTTCAGGTGAACAATACGTCTGGCTTGGATGGACTGAAACAGATAACAACAGCACGGACAATCCAGTTTCCATAACCATGAATGGGCCTATCACCAAGACAGCTGTCTGGAGACACGAATACTACTTAACCATAACTTCTCTCTATGGTTCACCTACACTGGAGAGCGGATGGCTTGAAGCTGAGAAAAACATCACCGCGTCGGTCACCTCACCCGTGTTAGGACCAGCCGGCACCCGATACGTGTGCACCGGGTGGACTGGAACCGAAAGTATTTCTACGTCTGGAACAACTACATCCGTAGCCTTCACGATAAACGCGTCTTCAAGCATAACGTGGAATTGGAAAACTCAATATCTCTTGACGGCGCGCACAGATCCAGTCGGAATAGGTCCCAAACCGACAACAGAACCAGCAGGCGAAATAGGCCTAGACGGCTCGTGGTACGACAACGGTACGCCAGTGAACTGCACCGCCCAGAAAATAAGAGGACACGCATTTAGCTATTGGACTGTTGACGGCGAGAGCTGGGATCCAGGCGACAAAAAAATTACGATCACTATGAATGAGCCCTACGAAGCCATCGCCTACTATGCGCTCGCGCCCGCTTGGTGGGAGATTTTGTTAAACGTTGACATGGTGAACATCTACATAGGCATTGTGGGCTTTGTGGCTCTTCCTATTGCCTTGATTGGAATTGGATGGTTTAGAAATCGCAGAAAAAAGACCTTCATCAGAACCTTGTTGAACGAGATCGACGAAGTCTATTCAAGGCTCAAGACGAAACCTCGCAGATGCAAAGAAGAGCTTTGCAGGTTGAGGGACAAGGATTTTGAAGTTGTGATAGATGGCAAAATCGCTCAAGAAAGCTATGATATCATAGATAAAAGGATAGAAAAATACTTGGAGGAACTTCGAAAACGAACACGCGCGCGCGGTTAGAAAGGTCTAAACTCCGACAATATCGCGCCCTTGCTCGCCCGCATTCTCTATACCCCACACAAGAAGAACGATGATCGTCATAAAAAAAATGAATAAAAGAATGAAACCACAAGGGCCCAGTAGATAGGCCAATTCGTAGTCTCCTACTCGCTGGTAATATTCAGCGAGAAGACACAAAATAAGACCGGCGACAAACAAAATCAGGACAATGTAATACCTGAATCTCATTTTTTGTTCATCTCAGCCACACGCATAGAGGTTTGCAACGGAACAGCCTGACAAGACCTGAAGTTGACTATAGCAACAACTGATATTTCTCTTTTTTTGAAGCAATTTTCTATGTGTCCAGAATAGGAAACGCAGGCGGGAAACATTGACTAATGTAAGGAGTGGAGATGTCCCCCGATTATTCCCCGCAAAACCCCTCTTTTTTTCTGTTTGGACAATAAAGTTTTGTCTTGCTTAACGTTTAATGCTTTGTTTGGGTTGCGCAGAATCTGCTTCGATGCTGTCTACCAAGCTCTTTCTCCGAAGTTGTCCACCAGTATAAAGAAGTCATCAGCGACAACTCTGCCGCTGCCGTCGGCGTCGCCCGCAATCGTGACCACTACCCAGCCGTCGATGAGAGTGTTGTCAACTATGTCGGTTTCACCTTCAAGTATGATAGCGTTGGCGCTTATGGTGTAGTTGCCATATGGAACGCCAGTCGTGTTCCAAGTGAGATTGATGGAGGTGGAGTTTCTGCTTGTTAGGACGACGTTTGTGATTGTTTGTATGGTTGTTGTGTTAGCATAAACGGTTAGGTTAAAGGTTTCAGTATTAATGCCGTAGTTTAATATTTTCATGGTTATGTTTAGGCTGTATCCTTGACCGACAACTGTTTTCGATGTTGTGATGTTGGTTATTCCAATGTCATATGGTCCGCCATAAGGCTTCATGAGTGGATAGTTGTCTGTGTTGTTTGAGTCAATAACGTATGGTATGTCGCCTATTCCATCTTGATCTGCATCAGTGCCATTGTAGTTGCTCCAGTAGTTTCCTCCGATTGGGTAGCCAGCGTCCCACGTGTTTGATGAGGAGGTAGCAATTATTGTTTGATTCACGTTGTTGACGAAGTTGTTGTGGTAGAAGACGTTGTCGCTAGATTCTTGTATCCCGACTCCATATTGATTGTTGATTATGTTGTTTCCAGAAATAGTGTTATAGCTTGAAGAATATCCGAGCCAGACGCCATTGTAGTTGTTTGCTGTTATGTTGTTTCCAGACAAAGTGTTGTTTGAAGAATGGTAGAGCCCGATGCCGTTTTCGTTGTTTCCGGATATTTCGTTGCCGCTTATTATGTTTTCACTGGCTTGGTTTCCGAAAGAGATACCTGAGGCGGTATTTGAACTAAAATTGTTATTATAGACCATGTTACCAGTTGAAGACCAGTCTAGATGGATGCCAGAGCCACTAGAATACACCGTGTTGTTGTAAATGAGATTGTAGGAGCCGTTGTTAGTAGCGATACCCCATTCGTTAAAATATGCTAAATTGTTGTATATCGTGTTGTTGTTGCTCCAAATGGCTTCGATACTGCCGTGAGCGCTGATGTTGTATACAACGTTATTATAGGCGCTGTTATTTCCTCCATCCCCAAAAACGATTCCTCTGTCACCGGTGAAACACACAATATTATCGTGAACTTCACAATACTGCGAACTCTCGACTTGTATGCCTTGTTGCAGAGCATTTGTTACTGTGAATCCGCTCATGTCCACGTTGTCTGCTGTTATTGTGACAAGGGCTTCGGCGGTATAATTCAATCCACTGCCATTGATGATTATGTTACTTTTTGTTTTCACCTATAAGAGACAAAGTCTTGTTCACAACCATCTGTTCATAGTACGTTCCATTTTTTACAAAAATGGTGTCTCCATCACTGGCGTTACCTACCGCCCACTGTATCTTCGCATAATCGTCTGGAACAATAATTGTGACTGGTTCTGCCTCAGCTACTTGCACGTTAAACGTCAACGTTAACATGTTCGCTATAAGCAGTGCCACCATTATTCCTGAAACTAACCTTAACTTCATCCTCCTCCCCCTCTCCACAACAAATACGACATTAACTGAAATACATCATAAATATCACAACTCATATTTCTACTTTATGAAACACTCTTCTATAAATCCAAAAATAGGAAACACATGATACAAAACTAAATGCACGCGCACAAAATAGAGAGAGAATTATAGAGGGTTTTCATATTTGAATTCTAATAACAGCAAAATGTTAAAAACAGATTTTTTCATGAAAAAATGTTTGCGTCAAAAGGAAGCCTAGAAAAGAGAGAGACTTCAATCCAATAAACTTATATGTTGAATTTCGGTAGTCCCAGACAGACCATATAGGAAGAACAATAAACTTGTCAGTTTGGCACGGAAATCAACATAAAAAGAAAACCTCAGGCGGCAGAAAAAAAGCATATCGAATGAAAAGAAACTTTGAAAAAGGCTCCTTCCCCGCAGAAACCACTCTAGGCAAGCTTAAAAAGAAAAATAAACGCACACATGGAGGAGGAAATAAACCGCGTTTGTTAGGCGCAACCCACGTAAACCTTTCCAACTTATCCACAGGAAAAACAGAGAAAGTAAAAATCCTCCGTGTGATCAAAAACCCAGCCAACGTGAACTACGACCGCCGAGGAGTGATAACAAAAGGAACCATAATAGAGACACCTTCAGGCACAGCACGAGTAACCTCGCGCCCAGGACAAAACGGCTCTGTAAACGCCGTGCCTGTTTCCAAAAAGAGCTAACGTTCCAAATAGAGTTGCCTTAAAACTTCTAAAACGCCACAACAATTAAAAACTTTACATCTAACAAAAAAATGGGTGTCTACATGAAAAAAAAAGACAAAATCATCTTGTGGCCCGTTTACTTCGACTCCACCAAAACTCGGTTGGAAGGACGGAGAATTCCAAAGAACCTCGCAGTGCCCGCACCAAAACTTAATGAGCTTAAGAAAGCTGTGGAGCAAACCAACCTTCAACCTGAAGTCATTGCGGACGCTGGACACCCGAGCGCGCCATGGCAAAAAACAGGTCTCATTATGATCCCAAAAAAGGGTTCGAAAACTCAAATTTTGCGAAAAATTGCTGCAGAACTTTCCAAAACTCGCAAACAAGGCTGAGTTTACCAAGATTTTAGAAGAAAGGTTTAAATAAAGCGGCTCGCTGAAAACTCTGGTTTTGGTGAGGGGAGGACTTGCAAAGAATAGGTCATGTGCTTCACATAAGTTCTAGCAAAAATCTGATTCTTAAAGCAGAAAACCTCCCACGAATCGGCGATAAAGTAGTGAACAAACAACTTAAGCCCGTGGGAACAATTTTCGACGTGTTTGGACCCACATCATCTCCTTATGTGGCAGTAAAACCTAACGTAGGAGAACCACATCACCTCGTCAACCATGTTCTTTACGCCATCCCCTCATCCAAAAAGAAAAGAAGAAGGAAAAAAATATGAACCGAGAAACCGCCCCGTTACAACACTCAAAGGTTCAACAATGTCCAGAATGCGGGAGCAGCAGACTCATGCGGGACTACGAGTGCGCAGAAGTCGTGTGTATGAACTGCGGGTTCGTCATCGCCGCCAAACTCACGGACCGAGGACCAGAGTGGCGTGCCTTCGACACTGAACAGCGGCAAAAACGAACTCGTGTGGGTGCTCCTCTAACGTTCACTATCCACGACAAAGGGCTTTCTACTATGATTGACTGGCATGACCGTGACATTTATGGCAAGAGACTCAGCCCAGGCCAAAAAGCTCAGATATACAGGCTTCGAAAGTGGCAACGTCGCATCCGAGTTTCTGATGCCACGGAGCGAAACCTCGCTTTTGCTCTGTCTGAGATATCCAAGATAGCCAATGCGCTTAACCTGCCCAAGAATATCCTTGAAACGGCTTCCGTTATCTATCGGAAGGCCGTTAAGGAGCGTCTCATCAGAGGAAGGTCTATTCAAGGTGTGACCTCCGCCGCCATATACGTGGCTTGTCGACAGTGTGGACTCGCTAGAACCCTCGATGAAATAGCTCAAGCTGCAAACATCAACAAGAAAGAGGTGGGACGCAGCTACCGATTCCTTGTCAAGGAACTCGACTACTTCATTCCACCCTTGAAACCCAGCCAATATATCACTAAGTTCTCTAATCAACTTACCATGCAGGGAAAGACAGAAGAGATCGCCCACAAAATCCTCACCACCGCAAAAGAACTTAGACTCACGTCGGGTAGAGGACCCACAGGCATAGCCGCAGCCGCCAGCTACATTGCATCCGTGCTCACCGGCGAACGGAAAACCCAGAGAGAAATCGCTGAAATCGCTCAGGTAACAGAGGTCACAATTCGAAACCGATACAAAGAACTAGTTGAACGTCTCCAATTCGTCATCAGTCTCTAACCTTCTCTTTTTCTCTACTGCTTCTCGAATTATGTACTGAGACTTGTGAAGAATCGTATCTCCAAGTTCCGCATCACTGACCATGCTCGCGAGACAAGGATAAGCATGATGGGCCTTGGCTACCTCGTCTCTAACTCTCTGCTGAGAGATCTCTAGTCCAATCAGCTTTTCTGCAATAAACCAGGTGGACCCGCAAGGAGCACCTCGTTTGACCTGAACCGTACTGAACAGTCCTCTGTTAATCTCTATTTCGAGTCTTGGTCGCCCAAAATGCTCTGCAAACTTGTCTATGTAAAGATTGCCTGTCTCTTCGAGCGAACAGAACGGTTTGGGAAACGTTGATGCCACACCGACTTCTGCGAGTTCCCTATGTATCTGTTTCCTTAACCCTGGACGAATCCAGTTGGGATTATCAATCGGCGCTATAACAGCTTTAGTCTTCGTTTTCTTGGCGATGATTGGCAAATTAAACTGTAGGTCAGAGAGCAAACCTAGGGACAAAATCAGATTGCACTCCGGCATGCTCTTCGGCAGATACTTTTCAGGGTTATCGAGAAGGTCTGCGGTTGGAGGTTCAAACTCGTGCACCCAATGGACCCAGTGGGCGAATCCTCTTTTGCAGATGTTTTCTATGATGCGACGCCCATACACATCATTTTTCATGGTTAGGATACACAAGCGCATTCTCTGCTCACAACTTTGGAAGTTATTTTCCGTGCTGTCTTTGTGTACTGAAGTATGAACGGTGTTTCAAAGCTACCTCTAGGAGATTCTCTTGGAGGTGACGCCGTCAAATTCTACAGCCTTCACCTCTCCAGTCTTCACATTTTGAAACAAAACCTTATAGATTGGAGTGTATATCACAGCGCGCTCTGTAACCTCGAAAAGCTCTTTGACAATCCGCTCTATATCCATCGGTCTCTTAACGATTTTGGACCTGAGAATGCCTACATCTGCGGAAGAAGCGATTTCAAGGTTCTCTGCACTCTCACCAAGCTCAGCTAACATTTTCCTTGGATGTTCTTCTGAGGGAGCGGAGGATAACTGTTTAAGCGGAACCTCGCGTCCAGTTTTGTCTAGGATAAGAGATGCCTTGTCCGTGTATAGCAAGTGTTCCTTACCCTCAAGCTTAATTATCGTGTAGCCCCTCGCAGATGGCTTCTTTGAGGGTTCAGGTTTAAGTTTTTGGTTGAAGAGGATGACCTCTTGCACTTTCTCGTCAACATTAACCGTGTAAGTGGATTTCCTGTAGTAGTCAATGCTGTATTTTCCGTTAAGTATGATGTACGGCTCATAGTATTTGTCAATGGAAACAAATTGTATTTCGCTAAGCTTTGGCTTCAAAAATCCGAATCTAGTAAATAATTTGTTTTTCAGTTTCTCTCCAGCAACCTTTACCACGGTGGGATCAACAAGAGTTTTGTAGACGATTAGCTTTCTTTCAACTATTTTTTCGCCAGTGGGTGCGGTTTCAGTCAACGACTACACCTTACAAAAGAGAGTGGGAGTTCTCTAATTAATTTATCTGTCTAAAAATCCCATCGTTTATTTACAAATGGTGTAGAGTAGATCTGAACGTTTCAAACTATGATGACCAGTAGATTTGTGAATGTTTTAACTGGGAGTATTGATGAAAACGGTTTCAGGCATCATTGGCCGTTCTGATTCGTCTACTGGTTCTCCGTTACTTGGAATATTTCACAGAGCAGCTTGTACAGTTCCGTTCCGCCTTCTATTCCCGCAAACATGTCCTTCTCAGCTCTCAGGATTCTCCCCGCGACTTCACGGGTTTTTCTCCACTCAAGCTCCTTCCACATTATTCTGTAGTTCTTCAGCTCGATCCAAGCTCGAAAGGTCAGGATGAGGAACATAGCCAGCGTGATCGCTAGGTTCAACACGTAAACGTCAAACAGTTCAACCAATTGCATCACCTATGCATCTACATCATTTTTGTTTCATGGTCTTAAAGGATTATGCACTTAATGTTTTCCCAATAACAGCCAGCTACCATTGTTGGTTGACCAGTCCTCTAACGCACATGGTGGGCCACTCACTTCTTCAAAGCTCCAGTTTGCGATGGAGTTCATCGTGAGAATTGCCCCATGATGTGAAAGAAGCTTGTGATCTCGTTGAGAACGGATCCGAATACGTTACTAGCAATTACATCGATCAAACAAATATATACGCACAATCTTGTTTCGCGGAGATGTTGAAAACATAAAAAAAAAGATGGGAATTTTAGGTTCCGGCTGAGGCGTCTTGTTCTGGGTATCTAATAAAATCCGTGATTTTTTTTATGAAGCTTTTTTCGCTTTATCCGCAGTTCGAGATGCTCCAATGACCAACGTTAATATCCCTGCTACTGCGCCCGATATGATTACGGCTGGCTCAGCGAGGAGCCCAAGAGCGACGAGAATGTATCCAACAATAGCGAGTCCCAATGGCAAGCCGATGAAACCTATCGCGTATGTTTTAGCGAAGTCGAAGTTCAGTTCCATGCTCGTTTTTTCATTTTCAGCTAACAGTTCTAGCTTCACGTCGTAGGGGTTGCTCAGAAAGAGCGATCCTACCGCCACTTCGATGACCAAAGGCTTTTCGGAACGTTTTACCTTTATGTAGCGCTCTCGGCTGAAGTATTTTAGTAGGAGACTGTACACCCTATCAACTGGAAGGTTCACATCCACAGTTTCCATCAAACTCAACCAGCCTCTCATGTAACCCTTGCACAACTTGAATTCAATAGTTACGTGTCCATGCGGTTTGACCACGGAACAAATTTCTTATTCTTTATTTAACTAATATCTCTTTTGTTAAGGAACAATTGTGATGATTGATGATATAGTTGTCGATCTCAATGGCACTAGGGCTCACTCGGTGAAACAGTAGATTACTTTAAGCCCCCATTCGACAGTTGCGGTAACCTCGATTTGAAATGCCTGTGCTGAGCCAGTGTTAAAAGCCCAGTCGAGAGTATACTGCCCACCAGCAGAATCAACAAAAGGACTGTTTGTGACAAAAATTTGTTCAAGAGAATTAACGCATATATATTTTCTAAAAACAACACTAGATTTCGGAGAGAATTGTCTTGACCGAAAAAGTGGGAATCGTCGGCATAGGGCACGCAAAGTTTGGAAAGAGAACCGATGTAACTTTGAGGGAGTTGGCTCACGAAGCTGTAACACCAGCACTAGTAGACGCTGAGATTAACGTGAAGGACATAGACGCCTCGGTTATAGGCGTTACCAGCGAAGAGTTTGCAGCACAAGTCTCTCCAGCGATACTGGTACATGACTATGTGGGGATCGGAAACAAACCCGTGTTCAGGGTGGAGGCTGCTTGCGCCACTGGTAGCGCCGCTGTCCGAGCTGGCTGGTCGCTTGTAAAGTCTGGACTAGCAGATGTTGTTCTAGTGGTTGGGGTTGAAACCATGACGCATCTGGGCACGCCTGAGGCAACAGAAGTGATTGCTCGAGCAGGGGACACTCGATGGGAGTACCCTTTTGGCGCCACGTTCCCAAGCTACTACGCTCTAATGGCCATTGCCCATATGCACAAGTATGGTACGACGAGAGAACAACTGTCTATGGTTTCAGTTAAAAACCACATGTACGGAGCCATGAACCCGTACGCACACATACAGAAAACAATCACACTAGAAGAGACGATGAAATCTGCCATGATATGCCATCCGCTGAATCTTTATGACTGCTGCTTAATATCGGATGGAGCAGCCGCAGTTATTTTGGCTAGCGAAGAGAAGGCGAAAAGATTCAGTGACACTCCTGTATGGCTAGTGGGCTTGGGAGCAGCATCTGACACCATGATGATTAGCGAGCGGGAGAATCTAACTGAACTAAAGGCAACCAAGACGGCGGCTGAGAGAGCCTATAGGATGGCGGGAATCACGTCTAGCGATGTGGATGTCGCTGTGGTTCACGATTGCTTCACCATCGCTGAGATCATGGCTTACGAAGACCTTGGATTCTGCAAAAAAGGCGAAGGAGGAAAGTTCATAGAAGAAAAACAGAGCTACATTGGTGGAAAGACTCCGATAAACGTTGACGGTGGACTAAAATCGAAGGGTCACCCGCTGGGAGCCACAGGAGTCTCAATGACCGTTGAGATCACGAAGCAGTTGAGGGATGAAGCTGGGAAGAGGCAGGTAAAAGGGGCTGAAATAGGGCTCAGTCACAACGTTGGAGAGGCTGGACAGTACTGCTTCGTCCACGTTTACTCGAGGTGAAAAAGTTGATACTAGGATATGTATCGTGTTTGCCAGAAACAAAACTCATGGCAAAATTTGTGGAAGAACTCAAGAATGAAAGGCTTATGGGAACCAGATGCAGGAAATGTGGAGCCAAGTATCTGCCCCCGAGAGCTCACTGCAAATGCGGCTCGGCAGACGTGGAGTGGTTTGAAGCTTCACGTCAAGGGAAAATCTTAACCTACACTTCAGTTGGTTTTCCGCCCCAGAGCATGTCCAAACACAAGTCATACATAGTGGCCATAGCTGAGCTACAGGATGGATCAAAACTTTTAGCACAGTTGACAGGCGTTTCTTTAAAGATGTTGAGGGTTGGCATGCCAGTTCAAGTTGTGAGTCGTCCAGTGTCTACAGACAAGATAGTGTATGAGCTTAAGCCTATGGATGTTATGGAAATTTAGCCAAAAAGGACATTATGGTCGTCCACATCTTTCTTAAAACGTTCTTGTCTTTGAATGGATTAACTGAAAGCTCACCTGAATCACGATGCAAAAGTACCCAGACCTCAAAGTCCACGTTATCAAGTCTTACACTGGCATCATGGCTTATTCTATACTCCAAAACATGATGTATAATTTCATGGCTCAATATCCACTCCACGTTAAATTCGTTAGTCAAAGAAGTAATGAAAATAGTCTTCAATGAAGGAACGTACATTCCGTAATAGTTGTCATTCACCCCTACAACAATGCTAGGTCTAGGAATATCCAAACGTTACCCCATCTTCTCTTTTCAACATAAAATTAAGCGGCCTCCATTATTTAAGCCCCTAAGGAACATAATTCTATGGACAATTTCTAGTAGAGAAACAACACACGCCACTGAAGAGAACCGCTGAAAAGCCTAGTGCAACACCTTACAACAGTTAAATTTAAACGCCTCGAACGACGCCATTAAGGACATGCCATATGGATTCAGCTTCGACATATCACGAATCTCCAAGTCATTCTTTAAAGAACTCGCCAGAGTTGCCACTGAAAAAAACATACACCGAAAAATGGGAGAGAGAGCACGAAATCTAGCTGAAAAATTTAGGGTCCACCAAATCACTGGCTTAGACGTCTCCGACGCCCTCATGCTTGTCGAAGACTTTGTGGACATATACGCTCGAAACCTTTCAGAGAGAGAAAAGTTTCTGGAAACCAAAAAGAGAGCGCTTTTCCTGCCCCACTGCTCCAGAAAATACATGGACAACCGTTGTCAAGCGCGTTTCGACCCTGAAATTCCATCTTATCAATGTGCCCAATGCTCTCCAGACTGCCTTGTTAACCAAGCAACAACGCTGGGAAAAGAAAGACAGTACGATGTCTACGTGCTTGCCGGCAGCTCTTGCGTCCTAAAAATATTGAAAAACCACTCATACGAAGGAGTTGTGGGGGTTGCGTGTAGCCAAGAACTGATGATGGGAGGAAATTACATTGGAAAAAATAGTCTGCGGGGTCAGGCTGTTCCCCTCACCAAGAACGGGTGCGCCAACACGTGGTTCAGCATGGAAAACCTCAAAAGAACTTTATGAAAACGAGCGGTTTAACATTCCATAAAATACATATCAATTAAGAACAGGCGCATAATTATGCGCAACAAAACTAGAAGATTCATGGCAACCTTTTCGTTGGCATCATTTCTGAATGATTTTGGCTCAGACATAATTTACCCTGTCTGGCCCCTGTTTGTAACCTCGTTCTTGAAAGCCGACATAGCTGTTCTTGGATTGATAGATGGCTTAGGTGACGCCGTTGTTTCCATGTCTCAAGCAGGTTCAGGCTATTTTTCTGACAGGCTGGGAAAACGAAAGATTTTCATCTGGACTGGCTACCTGTTTGGCTCACTATCAAGGGTGGGTTATGCCCTCTCAACCATGTGGCAACCATTAATTCCCTTCAGGATTTTAGACAGGTTCGGAAAGACCTGACAAACCAGACGGGAACGTGTCTAATAAAACCAAAATAAACATAGTCAACTATCTTCTTCAAATGAAAAGAAACGGAAGAGCAGAATCCACAATAAAACGACACAATCAACTATTAACGCAACTCTCCAAGCTATGCGACTTAAATAATCCCGAAGAAGTTAAAGAAACACTCGCAAACTTCAAATGGCAAACCAACACCAAACGAGCAACCGCAAACATATTGAACACCTACTACAAATTTCTTAAAATACCCTTCGAGAAACCAACATACGCAAAAGAACATAAACTCCCGTTCATACCCACCGAACAAGAAATAGACCTAATAATAGCTTCTGGAACCCCAAGAACAGCCACACGCCTACAACTCTTAAAAGAAACAGGCGCAAGAACTGGCGAAATAGACCACCTAGAATGGACTCACATAGACACCGCAAGAAAAACCATCTACATAACCGCCGAGAAAGGAAGCAACAGCCGAATACTACCAATAAGCAACAAATTAATAGCAATGCTAAACCGATTGCCAAGAGAAAATAACAAAGTCTTCCAAACTCCAGCAGACAACTTTAGAAAAACCTTCCATTTCCTACGCAGAAGAATCACAAAAAAACTACACAACCCAAGACTCAAAAAAATACACCTACACACCTTCAGACACTTCAAAGGAACAACGGAATATCACAAAACGAAAGACATAATGCACGTAAAGAGAGTTTTAGGACACAAAAGCATTGAAAGTACAATACTATACATAAACATCGAATCCTCTATCTACCTAACAAACTCAGACGAATGGACATGCAAAGCAACAACCAACACCAACGAAGCCACACAACTAATAGAAAACGGATTCGAGTATGTTACAACAACACCCGACAAACTAATGCTATTCAGAAAACGAAAATAAACAACCCTCTCTTTTTCTGTATCAGTCAGTCATAAACCGTTGCTTCGCTCCCTTCGGTCGCTACGCATCACTCTAAAACCCATATTTCACGAAATAACAAAAAAGGACAGTTTTTAACAAAAAAAACAACATCCACAAAAAAATGATTTTTAACCCAATGAAAATACAAACCAACATCACCAAAATCTCTAAAACGAAAAGCAACAGAACGCCGACAACGAACACAAAATTCTAAATCATGACTCATGGCTACCGCTACACATCCAAATGACTAAAGCTAGGAGAACCATCAGACTGAAGCAAAGGTCTAAGCGAAAACGACTCATAATCAGGGTCAGCAATATCCTCAACAAAAGGACGAGACTTATCCTCATACTTAGCCCTATGCATACTCTCCTTACAAACTGGACATTTAACATCAAAAACAACCTTAGGAGTCTTAAACTGCTTATTAGAAACATTCCCATTCCAAACAACCACATGAAAACGCCCAATACCGATTTTAGTCGTAGAATGATGAAGTTGATAAAAAGCCGTCCCGAACACATTAGGCTTATCACCATAAAAAGACTTCTTACGAGCAGAAAGAACCTTAACCAAAATCCCATCTCTCTTAAAACCTCGAACCTCTTTTCCCTTAAAGCCGTCACAGTCAGAACAATCTTCCCTTACGTGAACACATCGCCTACAACGGTCAAAACCATCACCCTCAAGATACCCAAGAGCATGATAATGGGGATGCCACACCAAAAAAGTACGCTCTCTATTCATAGAATAACCATGAAACACCGTACAATTACCAATAACACCTCTGTCCTTCAAAGCCAAACAAGCCTTCTTACGAAGAACCTTCCAATCCAATTTTGCGTCATCGGAATTAAATGAAACAACAATATGCTCTACCTTCCCATAACCACGCCTAGTACCTTCTTCAAGCCTACTCTCAATACTACGTGCTCCCCTAGTAGCCCAACCCCTAATGAAACATCGGGGACATAAAGGACGATGACACCACCAATGCATATGCTTAACAACAACCATACCCGTAGCATCCCTAGTCCCAAGAAACTTACCAGCATGGCTCTCTACATCTTCACACGTTCTTATGCCTACATATTTGGCACAATTAAGCGAACTCGGAACTCCACGACCAACGGGAACAAAATTCTCATAACCCTTATCCAAAACTGGAAGCTTCCAATACAAATTCTTAGAAATCTGCGAATTTATAGCCAAACGACGAGAATAGCTCTGTAAGACTTTATCCATCAAGCTTCTCCCTCTCCACCAATCTATCAAGCTCCGCAAAAGCTTCAGCCTCTAACTCTTCTTGCTCTTTGGCAAACTCCAAATAAGTACGGCACTCAAAACATCGCTCCATCATAAAAAAATTCTCAGTTATACGGAAAACGCAAAAAACCTCAGAGTCAAAAGGACAAGCAAAACGCTTCGAACTCATTTAGACACCTCACGCACGCGCTTAGGAGTCAGATAACCCCTCGGATTACCATGAGAAGAACACAAAATTACATTCCCAAAACGGTCTAATCGAGAACAAGACTTAGAATCGCAAAAACCACCTCTCCAAGGACAAATATTATGCTCTCTACACCAAGCTATCAAAATACGCCTCGGATGATTAATATCGAATTTAACCTTAATGGTTTACCCCTTCTTGGCTTCCACCACATCGTCCACAAAGAAGGGAAACCAAGACCATCAGGTGCCCAAGCCGAGGGTTTATTTTACTCCCTACAACAGAATAATCACCTATAGGTTATTGTTCCAATATATAAAATCGATTAACATGTAAAGATATATCTAAATAATTAAAAAAACTAGACCCAACACACATGCATGCATGAGATTTAAATAACACGTTAAACTTGTATATACCAAAGGAAAAAAATGAAAGGTGATTCAATGGCAAAAGGTGAAGGAAGATCAGCAAATGACGACAGATCAGACTCCATGAATCCCAACAATCCAGCATACCAAGACTCAGAAGACAACAGAAGCGACCAGCTAAACCCAAACAATCCTGAATACAAAGAAGACGATGAAGAAGACTAAAGGTCAAAAAACAACTATATAAAACATTTTTCCAAAATAAAAAAAATAAAATGCCGTTCCTTCAAAAAACACAACACAATGTGCGCGCATGCGCATCAACATAAGTTTCTTAAGAAGGTGAGTTTTATGTTTTAACAAGACTTCTAGCTTCTAACTCTTTTATTGATGTGCATTTAACGATAAGAACTGTCAAAATCACAAAAATCCCCAAACTAATAAAAAGCAAAAGCAATTGAAAATCACTTTCTGATATTATTGTTTGATAAAAATCACTCCCTTTCAAAAAGTCAACCAAATAATAGTCAATCCCTAAAAGGGTGAAAGAGAAAACCAGTGCGAGCAATCCAATAATTATTAACCTTACTGTTCGTTGCAATGCAGAACCTAAGGATAGTATTCGATTAATATTTTCTTTTATTGCATATTCCCATGTGTGCGAAATTTTGAAAATAATGAAGTCCAAAGATTTTTCATCATAAGTAACCATAAAGTCTCCGAAATCTACACAAATAAAATACTTGGGAGAGAGCAAATGAACACAGGTAGCTAAAGCAAATATAAGAAAAACTAAGCAAATGACATAAAAAATGAAGAAGGGAACGACAATGGAACTTGATAATACAACATATCCTAAACCAGTCAACAGTGGAATTACAGCAGATAAAACTCCGATGAACAGACTAATCTTTGAGTTGATCCTTTCATAGGATCTTGTAGAAATCTCGTCAGCTTTCACTACAGCCTCATAGTAAAATCTTGCTTTCTTTACTTCATCGTTCTCTTCCTCTGAGGGCAATTGATGTTTCACTTCTTTTTCTCTTTCTTTTTCTCTCTCTTTTCCAAAGCCACATATACTCTCTTTTTATCTGGCTTGTGCTTGTTTGCCTTTTTTTTATCAGACATCAGTTTCACTACAATAGAAGAATTATGTAAGAAGACAGTTTTAGCTTTTTTCGTGTCGTGTATTTAATTCGATATGACAATTGCGCGCACAACGCGCGCGCACCCCCAGACATGCACCCAACACGGACACTTTCGATTCTGCAAAAGATTGCCATGCATGCATTCTATCAACAAAAATGCCGTTCCTTCAAAAAACGCAACACAACACCTGTCCTCTTGAAAAGACGAACAACAACACAAAAAACAACCTAAACAAAACAACCGCTCACGACAACGAAAAGAGCAACCCGTAAAGGTTGCCTTTTCTTCGCCAAACCCTAACCTTCGCTGTTAGATGACATCCCTTGTGTGTATCTTAACTAGCTAGCGACTTGAAACAACAAGAGCGAACTAAGACAAGCAAAACCAAAACACCGAAGTGAGCAACACCTTAACAAACTCTCTAACGAAACAAAGACGGAGTAATAAATAAGAAACGAGAGAAAGGAAACCAAGCACTCACTAGCACCACAACAGTAGAAAAACACTTGTAATAACCGCACGCTCGTTTCGTCGCACGCCAAGACGGGCGAAGGAGAAGAGGAAAACCTCAACACTACCGTTAAGAGGAACTAAAAAACCCTCTTAACAACACCCGACACTAATAAACTGTAGAAAAACAACATCAGAACGTTTATATGTCATATGACACATAGTCTAGTATAGGCGCAAACAAAAAATGACCCCCAAAAAATACAAACACGGAGAAGAACTCCGCAAACATGGGCGAGAGTTACAACGCAAATACAGAGCCAAAAAAAGAGCCAAAAAGAAAGAGGCAGAAACAAAATGAAAAGAAGAAAAACACAAAAAGAAATGTGGGAGTATATCAACGAGCCAATAGTAGAAAAATGCATACCAATCTTCGTAAATGGAAAACCAATAGCGGTAGGCTACATAGTAGATAGAGTCCCTCTAATAAAGAGAAAACGGAGAAAACAAAAATGACAACAACAACAAAGAAACAAACAAAAACTACTAAAAATAAAGAAAAACAAGAAATACAAAGGATAAATACAGGTTCGGAAAGATAAGGGGAACACCAAGAGACGCTATTGTCGCTGACATATCCACGAGAGAGAACAGGGGAAAAAACTTTGGTTTACTGAGAACCATGGACCATTTAGGTGCTGTTTGCGGCATCATCGCCTGCATTTTATTGTTCACCTACTTGGGATACAGAAACCTGTTTCTGCTCGCCGCCATTCCATCCTTGGTCAGCGCCCTGTTGATTCTCACCTTCGTAAAGGACAGAAAAACCCAGAGAATCCACAAGGGAATTTCTCTGAAAGATCTAACTTTCAACCTTAAGTTGTTCTTGTTGCTGAGTGCCCTGTTCGCCTTGGGCTCCTTTAGTTATTCTTTCCTATTGGTTTACGCAAGAGAAATCGGTTTTGAAACAACGTTCATTCCAGTTTTGTACCTGATTTTCACCGCCGTAGCTTCACTCATGTCTTTACCCTTTGGAAAACTTGCAGACAAAATGAGCAGAAAAGCGGTGTTGATTTTGTCCTATTTCTTTTGGGGACTAACTTGCTTAGGCTTCATTTACATTAAATCGTACACAGGAGTTGTGTTGTTGTTTGTCTTGTACGGTTTGCACAAGGCAGCGATGGAGCCTGTGCAGAGAACGTTTGTCTCTGAACTTTCACCAACGAGGTACAGAGCAAGCGTGTTGGGAGCTTTTCAGATGATTGTTGGGTTGTGTGCGTTGCCAGCTTCACTTATCGCTGGTTTATTGTGGTCTAACTTCGAAATGATTGCACCGTTCTATTTTTCCTTGGCGTTAACAGGTTTAGCAGTAGTTTTGATGTTGTTTGTGAAGGAACAGGCTTAAATCCGAACTTCAAACCAGCAAAGTACATTCAAAGCACTTAACAACTGCAACGGACGACAACAACCCTTTGCGCTTATATAGTTTTTACATGAATATAGATACCATGCACAAACAACAAGTCGTCATCATACTGGGTTCCAAACGCGACCTCAACTTCGCCGCTCCCATAGGTCGAGTGCTTGAACATTTTGGCGTTGACTACGAATACAGAATAGCCTCGGCACACAAAACACCCAGAGAACTACTGAACCTCTTAGAGAAATATGAAAAATCTGGCAACAGCATCGTTTACGTCACAGTTGCTGGTATGTCTAACGCGCTTTCCGGCCTCGTAGACGCCAACACGAAACATCCAGTTATCGCTTGCCCCCCTTACTCAGACAAGTTCGGAGGTGCAGACATCTACTCCTCCCTAAGAACACCAAGCGGAGTCGCTCCCCTCGTTGTCCTTAACCCCGAGAACGCTGCCCTAGCAGCGATGAAAATACTCGGACTGGAAAACCCGATCCTATCTGAAAAAGTTTATCAGTTCCAACTTGAGAAAAAGAGAGAAGTCAACACAGCTGACGGCAAGGTGAAGGGAAAGAAAGTTTCCGATCTATAAAGACTGGTAGAGGTGGAACATTGAGACAGTTAGAGAAACGTTTTATTCGAAGCGGGAAGGTCAAAGACATCTATGACGTTGGCGATGGAAAGCTTTTGTTCGTTTACACAGACAGATTATCGTCTCACGACGTGATGTTAGCTGACAAGATTCCCCACAAAGGTCAGGTTCTCTGTCGCCTATCCGCGTATTGTTTTGAAAACTGTAAGGCTCATGGTGTTGAGACGCACATGATAGAGGCTCTTGGCACTAACGAAATGCTAGCTAAGAAACTTTTTCTCATACCAGTAGAGGTGATAGGGAGAAACTATCTATACGGTTCGTACTGGAAACGATACCAACGCGGTGAAATTCAGCTTCCGGAGGGAACAGAACCCGTTTTAGCAGCAAGACTCACCGAACCCGTGGTCGAGTTTACCACGAAATTTGAAACCAAAGACAAACCGTTAACTGAGCAGGAGATACTGTTTAGAGAATGGGTGGGAACCCGTGAGATTGATCAAATTAAAAAAATTACACTAGAGTTAAACGAATTGATGTTAAAGGATGCGGAGAAAGCTGGATTCATTCTCGCAGATTTCAAGCTTGAATTTGGGATAGACGAAAATGGAAAGATAATTCTGGCTGACGAAGCGGAAACACCGGACACTTGTAGGTTCTGGGACGCAAGCCAATACCAACCCAACAAGGTGCAAGATAGTTTTGACAAGCAAATTGTGAGAGACTACCTTGAAAAAATGAAGGGATGGGACAAGAATCAACCAACGCCTGGAACAAAACTAGCCAAACCTATCTTACCTGAAGAAATTATAAGGAAAACAAGTCAACGGTATGTTGAGGCATACGAAAGATTAACAAGCAAAGAGTTTTAATTAGATTCACTTTCGAGGTGATTAAAATTGGCTATAGAAAGAGAAGAGATGCAAGAAATTGTTAAATCTTACCGAAAACCAATTGGTCTGAACCTAGGATCTCACTCAGCCCTTGACGCTTGGCTGGGACAGAGAGACTACAATTTCAGAACAATAATTTACACAACTCCCCAGAGAGCAAGAATTTACCTTCAAAACCCGATGGTTGGAAAACCCGGCGAAGTCATTGAAGATCTACCAGCCCTGGCTCGTAGAGACCTAATTGTTGCAAAAGACCCCGCTGACTTAAAAAACAGAGGAGAATGGAAAGCTGCCATCGTAATTCTAGACAAATACCCCGACATTGTAAAGTACGTGGATGACCTGATTGATCTGGAATGCCTCCAGATTCCGAACAGGGCTTTTTCGGTTTACGTTGGCGGAGACTCATACTGCAGTGTCATTGAAGACAAGTTTGCAGTGCCGATCTTGGGATCCAGGAAGCTGTTGAAAATTGAAAACAGAGGAGAAATTGAAAGAGACTATTACTGGTTTGCTGATAAAGCAGGTATTCCGTACCCGAAATCGCATGAGTATGATGTTTATAAGACGGGTATAAAGTTTAAGGAACCCATTGATGACCCCATTTTGCTGAAAGCAGAGCATGCGCACAGAGAGTTTGAAAGGGAATTCATTTTTGCAGCGGACTCTGAGGATTTGGAGGAGAAGATTGAACGGGAGATGAAAATCGGAAATCTCAGTAAAGAAAGTTTGGAGAGAGGTAGAGCTGAGCAGATTATTCTCGGCCCTCATGCGAACTTTAACTTTTTCTTCTCAACATTAGATGAAAAACAAGATTGGGGAGACATCGACGACTGGTACGCAAAACTGTACAAAACAAACGTAGACGATGCGAGAACCTGTCTAGCAAACCAGTTCCTCTCTATAGACGAGAGGAGAGAAACAATTCTCGACGGTTTGAAGAGACTTCCCGTTGATGTTCAGATGAAGATAAAGGATGTTCCATCCTTCGAAGTCACCTGCCACGTACCCATGAGTCTGCGAGAGTCATTGCTGAAAGACGTGCACAAGTTCGCGGATGCATTCTTGCTGGCAACTAGAAAGTACGAGCCTCCAGGGATAATCGGCGCTTGGTGTCTACAAACCATCATCACGTGGAGGAAAATAGGATCAGGCATGGCAGTTGAATACGGCTTGTACGATGTTCCGGAAGGAAAAGAAGCTTACATGCATGTTCCAGCCACACAGGATGTTGCGTTGAGACATGGTGGTGGAACAAACACTCACATGGGAATCGGTGCACAATATTCTAACGCAAAATACCAGCGAAGAATGAGCATGGGCGACCGCATAGCATTAGAGATAAGGAGAGCTTGGGAGCGCAAGAAACTTCAGGAGATAGTTACCTAACAAGTGAAATGTATGTCAAGAGAATTTACGTATGCGGAGGCTGGAGTAGACAGAGACTTAAGAGCAAAGTCTAAAGCCGCCTTGACGGCTCTTGAACAAACTTACAATTTCAGCAGACACGGGAAGATCATTAAACTTCCCTACGGCAACATTTTCCCAGTTGTCAATGGATACTTTGACTTTGTTATAGAAGGCATAGGAACCAAAACTCTTCTATCACAGCTAGCAAACAAATACGACACTATAGGCATTGACGGAGTTGCAATGGCAGTAAATGATGTAATCCGATCCGGTGCAAAGCCCATAGCGGTCGTGGACAACATACATGCTCAAGTGTCTAGTCCTCATCTGGTAAGCGAATGGATGAAAGGCATAATGAAAGGAGCAACTGAAGCTGAATGTTTTGTGCCAAGCGGAGAAATAGGAGACGTAGCAGAGCTTATCAAAGGAGTAGTGGAAGGAAAGGGTTTCGACATGATTTTCGCCTGCATGGGCGAATTATCTAAAGAAGACGTAGTTTTCGGCAACAACATTAAAGCGGGAGATGTGGTGATAGGTTTACGAAGCTCCGGTATCCACAGTAACGGTATATCACTGGCAAGAAAAGTTCTTTTTAAACAGTGGGGCGGCAAATATGAGCCATTCGATGTTGCCGATGGATTTGAAAGAGAACTCATTTACGAGGTTCTGGAGCCAACGAGAATCTACGTTAAGCCAGTGTTGAATCTTGCAAAAAATCGCAAGATTAAGGGGCTGGTTCACGTCACTGGCGACGCCTACTTGAAGTTCAACAAGTTGATGAAGTTTTCTAAGGGAATCGGGTTTGAGTTCAACAACTTTAAACCACAACCCATATTCCAACTGATTCAGGAAACTGCCTTAGAGATGGGCGGCGTAATTAGTGATGAAGAGATGCTGAAAACCTTCAACATGGGATGGGGCTTTGCGGTGATTGCTGACAGAGAGGATGGAGATTATATCATTGACAGTTTTGAAAAGAACGGGGTGGAGACTGAGCAGATAGGTCGAGTAACTGATTCAAGAAAAATTGTTGCTTTGTATAAAGAAAAGAAAAATGAACTATGAAGTTTTTAAATTTTCATTTAAATTTTTGTATGAGAAAAACTTAAATTTTTAATTATTTAATATAACACCTATGAGATACAAAGTTAAAATCGAAATCTCTCTTAAACCAGGACATTCTGATCCCGAAGGAGAAACTACAGCAAAATCTCTGAAAGAATTAAGGTACCCAGTGGAAACAGTTAAAGTAAGCAAAGTTTATGACGTGTTCCTTCATGCAAAATCTCTAAAAGA
>CP070759.1:8854-11934 GCA_020348945.1 Candidatus Bathyarchaeota archaeon | reverse complement strand
GAAAACTTGAGGAGCGAATTTCCGCAAACATTTTCGCTTGTAACCTTTGAATTAAATGTAGGGCTGCGATGTTTGCAACGAATCCTATGCCGGGCAGTCCTTCGATTAAGATTGGATTGTCTAAGACAGGTTTCTCATACATTCTGGTGCTGCAAACCACGTTTTAGCTCCTCCATAGCAGCATAATTAAGAAGCACCTTCAATATAAGATGTTTCGGCGGCTGCAACTCATGTCCTTTGAAATACGTGATCGAGACTTGCTTGCGAGAATAGGGAAATTTGAAACTAAGAGGGGTATAATCGAAACTCCTCTCCTGTTGCCTGTCATAAATCCTAATGTTCAACTTATCCCTCCTAGGATTTTACAAGAGGAGTTTGGTTGCAGAGCGCTCATAACTAATGCCTATATTTTGAAGACGCACTTTGAAGATGAAATAATTGAACAGGGATTACACGATTTCTTAGATTTTAACGGCGTGTTCATGACCGATTCTGGAGCATACCAAATTCTCGTTTATGGAGATGTGGAAGTTACTTCAGAAGAAATCGTGCGGTTTCAAGAAGAAATCGACACGGACATAGCCACGATATTGGATGTGCCGACGAGTTGGACAACCTCCAAACAACAGGCACAACGCACGGTTAATGAAACCATGAGGAAGGCAAGGGAATTAGCGAAGATCAAGACCCGTGATGACATTGCTTGGGTCGGACCAGTTCAGGGAGGACAATACCTAGATCTTGTTGCTCAATCAGCTAGTGAAATTGGAAAGTTGCCATTTCAAATCCATGCTTTGGGAAGTCCAACGCCAATCATGGAACAATATCTCTTCGATGTTCTCGTTGACATGATTCTAACCGCAAAGAAGAATCTTCCTTTGGAGCGACCCCTCCATCTTTTCGGCGCTGGACACCCTTTTATGTTTGCGTTGGCAATTGCTTTGGGATGCGACCTCTTTGATTCCGCTGCTTACGCCCTCTATGCTCGAGAGGAGCGGTATATGACAGAATACGGAACCACTAGGTTTGATAAACTTGAGTATTTCCCATGTTCCTGTCCCTTGTGCAACAAAAACGACCCGCAAAGCGTTGCAGCGATGCCTAAGATTGAAAGGCAAAAACTGCTTGCTCAACATAATCTTTACACTAGCTTTTCTGAGTTGAGGCGGATAAAGCAGGCGATAATGGAGGGACGCCTCTGGGAACATTTGGAGTTGAGGGCGCACGGGCATCCAGCTCTCCTCAAAGCCGTGAAACACTTGAAGAAACACAGTGGGTACTTGGAGAAACAGAGTCCTGTGACAAAAAAGAGCGGTCTCTTCTTTTTTAGTTCTCTCGGGTTGACCCGTCCTGAAGTTGTTCGTCATAGAGAGAGGCTCTTGGAAAGGTATTTGCCGCCAAAAGAAGCGGAAGTGCTTGTTTTGCTGCCTCAAACTCGAAAGAAACCTTTCAGTAAATCTTGGGAACATCGAAGAGCTTTGAAGTATATTCAGCAAAATTTAGGCGATAAAATGGGGAAGGTTCATGTGTGCACGTATGCAGCGCCCTTCGGGGTAATACCTAGAGAGCTTGAAGAAGTTTATCCTCTTTCTCAATATGAACTTGCAACTCCTTTGGACGCTGAAATGATAGAGTATGTGGCAAAACGGATTTCAGAGTATATCATAACTATGAACTACAAGAAGGTGGCTTTGCTTCGAAACATTGAAATGTGGAAGGGAAAGATAGCGACCGCTTGCAGACGGGCTTGCAAGAAAAAGAAAATTTCCTTTACTATGTTGTCTGTGGACCAATCTTGGAACGAAAGAATGCTGAAAGACTTTGCAGCAGTGATACAAAAAACATTGTCGTGAGATTATGTGTGTATTATAATTCTTTGCGTCCATTTTGGCGCAAGCAAATTAGGCTATGTTAAGAGGCATGTTGTTTCGTAAAAAGTATATTACAAAACCTTTTACAAAACCCAAAAAATAGTACCATTCATTCATTTCCATATGGCACTTTAACCCTGACACCTTCAGTATCAGCACAGCCAGCCATATACTACTGGACAGTAAGCATCTACATCAGCTAAAACTGTGGGCCAGATCTGGGGGTTCAAAAGAACCCCATCATTTCTTTTGTCTATCAGCTTAGCCCTCGAGTTCCTCAGACATAACTCTACTTCCACTCTTCCTTACGAGCTGCCTCATCAAAATGTTTTCAGAAGCATACGCATTTTTGGGTAGTTACTCTTAAATGGGTCTTCAGCCCATCTTAAGCTCGTCTTAAGCTAACCTACACGCCTGCCAGCCCCAGCGAGAAGTCCAGAACCGGGCGCGCCTGTGACTCGACTTGGTGCCCGCCGAAAACCCACAACGATTTCGGCTTGGAGTCACAGGCTCGCTCAAGAGTCGAAATAATGTTGTTTTTATGTTGGGAAAAATCCCTCGAGCGCGCGCAATTCTGCGTGCATGCAATTCTTACTTCAGCATATCAAGACTAAATCATAGCCCATGAAATCCTGTTCCTTAGATTTCAGCACCTCGATTCTGTAGCCCACATTCTTCGCGGTTTCAAACACGCTGATCCCACAACTCTCCATGGCAGGTCTAGCCTCGGCGGGTCGAATACAATAGCCTTTTTGTACGTTACACTCTTTGCAAAGGTGACAGGAGTCGTTTGCGAAAGCCAAAGCAGCGTAGTAGCCCTCCAAGAAAATACGCTTTTCCAATTCAACAGCTAGATTCTTAGGAGTGGAAGGCTTGGAACGGAAGAGTAACGTATATTCGTATTCTTTCAACAGAGCCAACGTCTCTTCCGGGGTTGGAGAGTAAGGGGGGCACATCAGAACCTTCCCATAATCAGGACAGCCAAATCGACACTTCCATCGAACCCAATTCTTAACCACAACCTGATCCGCCCTTATCAACTTTGCATCTGCAGCCCCTAATTGTATAGCTAATTCACAAAATCTTTCTAAATCACCTTTCTCCTTCAAGATATCTCACGCCCTCAATGTACATGCATTTTTTTGGTATTTAAACAATTACCGAATCGCAGCTAGAGATTTGCATGCATTACTCGTTGGTTTTGGGTTT
>CP070759.1:2918-8754 GCA_020348945.1 Candidatus Bathyarchaeota archaeon | reverse complement strand
TACGCTATTATTGGAGTCCAGTCCTCAAAGAACTACAAAAAAGAGTGTTCAAGGCGTTGGATAAATTAGAAAGAAAGCCAGAATTTGTCTGAGAGCATAATTTAATAAAGTGTTACGACTAAATTTGAAAATATGTCAATAGACAAGGAAAAGCTTAAGGAACTCGAAAGAAGAGTTAAGAAATACAAAAAATATGGAAAAATAGTTTGGGGTGGAATTTTTTCTATACTCCTGTGTATTCTTGTCCCTATTTTTTCATTTAGGTTTGCTGTAGAGGCCATGAGATTAGAACCTCCCATTACTTATTTGGAAATAGTTGTGACTTTGCTTGGTTTTGTCGTATGGTTTGCTCTGCTGAAGTTCATCGCCGATAGGGCAAGCATGTATGATTTAGATGATGAGGAATGGAAAGCTTTCTACACAAATTCAATTCTGGACAATCTGGAAAAATACTTTGAAGCTAAGACTAAAGGCTTCAGAAAGGACTACAGAAAAAACGCTTTGAAAATTGCTAAGGAGTTCCTTTCATGCATGGAAAAAAGATGGGAAGTCGGCTCGTTTGAACCAGTTAGAACCTACAGAGATACAATATCTAACCTTAAGAAAAATATGAAGTTCAGAGTGATTCCGTATATTAAAGACGGTGATGATAAACTATTAAGAAAAATCAGAGGAATCATGTATACTTTTTCATTCCATCAACTCAGATTAGAACACCTAGACCAACTAAACACCCCAATGTCTCAAGATCTACCTCCCACGGAACAATTGAAAGCAGGGTTCAGTGAACAGTGTCAAAGATATTTCAAGGCTCATAGAATTTTAAAACATTCAATTGTAGTGGCAGGATTTGCTGTAACTAGTATTGTACTAGGTTACATAGGGATGACATATGTGGAGAACTTGTCTATGGAAGGGGTCTGGGTTGGTTCTATTACGTTATTTGGAATTCTAATTGGAGTCTATTTTACAAAACAGTCAAAAGGAGAATAGTGTGCTGGAGCTAGAGGGGATAGGAAATTGACAACAAATGCAAAAGTGACCGAGGAAACTGACAATACAGAAAATGAGACTGAAGTCATTGAGTACTTGTTGGACTTATTCAAAGAAATGGGCAAAATAATTGAAGCTACTGACGAGAGTGATACACTGTCGCTATCATATGCTAATGCAAAACAAATTGTTTTGCTCAAAACCATTCTTCAGTATATGGATAAACATCAGATTACAGACAAAGCTCTTCGTGAGGATTTGACTTCTATGGTTGAATCACTTGAGCATGATATAAATAAATTTAATAAATGGCGGAAATCTGAGCTGATAAAAAAAGACAAAATTCCGTTACTTTTGTTTAGGAGAGAAACTGTATCTGAAGCCATGCGAATCGGAGAAATCGTATGTTTATTGCTTTCTCTCCTTCAGGTAAGGCTAAAAGAATTAGTAACTGAGGCCAATAAGAAAGAGGCTCTGGAAAGGCAGGGAAAGAAGCTTAAAGAGTTATTAGACAAACAGAAAAAAGAAAGTGAAGAAAAAATAACTCAATATGTCTCATAACTCAACGTAATTATAAATGAAAAATTAATTCCAGAAAAATAGTATAAACGAGAGCACTTTGATAGTATCTGAGGCTAAATAACCTTTAAAACATTAAGGATGAAGTAGATTTCATGAAGGTTGCAATTGTTTCCTATTAAGGAGACATCTTTTGCAATCACATCTATGGAAGGACTGAGTGAAAAAACAACTTGAGGGATGTTACACTGTTTCTAGAAGGTTAAATATGAGAAATGTTGCTGGCTGACAGGATGGTGAAATGAATGAGAATTAGATGTCCAAGATGTGGAATAGAGGGTAGTGTCCAAGTAAGAGGCAAAAGTGTTAGAATTGGACATTATAAGGGATATAGGGGTAAAACAAGGATAATTCAATGGCATCCCATACCTTATTCATTATACATGGAACTGGTAAACAATGGTAAACAAACAGTGGTAAACAATAAGACTAAATTAGACTTCATTTTGAAAGATACTGGGGCGGGTAGCCTAGCCAGGATAGGGCACGAGCCTCCTAAGCTCGGGGTCGTGGGTTCAAATCCCACCCCGCCCGCCATGGACGAAGTTCTTTGGACGCGTGGGCACTTCTGAACTCATAGGAGATTGTTTCGTAAGCCATTAGTGCAACTTCAAATGATGAATGAAGCATCGTTATTAGGGATGCATACACGCATTAATTTTACGTTATTGGGATATAATGTAGAATTAACTTTAGGTATTCACACAAAAAGTCACAAAGAAACAGTGTACATAAAAAAGGGAGGAGATTGACGGTGTTCTTTAAGGCTTTTTCCTAACTAATGCGTATGCTGCCAAGACTATAGCTGCTATTGAAGGAATTGTAGGGATTGCGACATATTCTAATGGAACCGCGCCTGGGGATCCTGTTTCTCCTTGTGGTCCTGTCTCGCCTTGTTCTCCTTGTGGTCCTGTTTCTCCTTGGAGACCTTGTTCTCCTTGTGGTCCTGTCATGTCAATTACGGTAAACGTCACCTCTGCTGAGTTTCCCAATTCATCTGTTGCGTTAACCATGTGATTCCCAGGATCATTCGGAGTCAGCACACCAATTATGGTCGTGAAGTTACCGTATTGGTCGGTAGTCAAGGCACTTGGAACTGTGGAAATGAATGTCCCGTTCCATGTGATTGTTATTTCCGAGTTAGGAGCGAAACCTGAGCCGACAACGGTGGTAGACGCGAATCCGGTGTCTGGCACAAGCGTTATGTCGGCAGACCCTTTAATTCCAAATCCACACCATTTATCCTCCGTTACATCAATGACGTAGGCCCTTTCGTTTGTGTAGCTGAAACTGAAAGGCGCGTCGAATGTGTCGAAAGTTGAGTAGTCCAAGTCAACCACTGTTTTGAGGTTGCCATTAATGTCGTACACGTATACGTCGTCTGGTTGCGAAAAGAAGTACAAATCCGTGCCATTACTTGCTATCTGACAATTATATGGATATGTTGCATTTGAGGGATACAGGGG
Source organism: Candidatus Bathyarchaeota archaeon (assembly GCA_020348945.1). Lineage (GTDB taxonomy): Archaea > Thermoproteota > Bathyarchaeia > Bathyarchaeales > Bathyarchaeaceae. The sequence continues at coordinate 5,716 of CP070759.1, read as the reverse complement.
ACTAAGGGTGAAATTCCTGAGCTCGTTTCCAGTGGCAAAGTCGTATTCTTTTACTAATCCATCGTAAACATCAAAGACGTTGCCTCCGTTGGCAAATGCGAAGCCACATTGAATATTCTGAAAGATATCAGGGAGAACCATTGTAACCGTGCCGTTGAAGGGCAGATTAAGTCTGTATAATCCATCATTGAAAGATCTTATGTAGAGGTTTCCATCTTCAGGTCGATACACAATCGCTCTTCCATCCAGTGGAACTGTACTATTCATCAAGAAAGTACCGTTTGGACTCTGTTCATAGATTTTCGACGGCGATGTTCCGAGACCAGTGGACCAGTATGTGCCGGTGTCGGGATTGTAAGCTATACCTGCCGGCTGGAATGTAAACTCACCAGAGGGAAGTGTGTGAATTAGCGCTGCTTGAGGAAAATAGTAACTAACAGCTTTGACACTGACCGCGACCATCAGAAATGAGAGCAATATTATCGCCAAAATAGTTGAAAGTTTCTTCAAAGAAGATCACCTCCTTTCAATCCTTTGATACACGGTTATTGCATTACACGTGTATATCTTTTTTTTCCCAAGATTTTGTGTTTGTAGTCTTTCCAATCGGTTTTGAAATAGTAGCTTAAAGTGGAAGCTTCAACGACTCCTGAAAAATCTTTCAATGCAAATATGCGCTCGCAGATGCAGAAAAAAGAGGGAGTTGCGGGGGAAATTCGGGTGATATCTCCACTTGGTGCGGGGTTCAAATCCCACCCCGCCCGCCAAAACTAGAAATAAAACACAATAAATAAAAAACATCCATTCTATATAACTGAAGAAACACAGACATGAAGTGATGAGAAATGGTGGGGTTTGAAAAACATAGTTTAATGCCGTCGTTTCGCGTTTTCTCTGAAGACTCTATTGACGCGATTCATTTGGCTTCCCTTGAAGTTTTAGAAAAAACTGGTGTCAGAATTCATCATGGCGAAAGCATTCTGAAAATGTTGAAAGATAATGGTTGTACAGTTGATTTCGAAAAAGGCGTAGTCAAATTTCCATCCTACGTTGTTGAGGAGGCGGTGAAGAAAACTCCGAAAACATTTTTCGTGTATGGAAGAAATCCGAAGTATGACTATAAGCTGGATGGAAGACACGTTTACTTCACCACTGACACTGAGACAACAAGCACGGTTGACCTCAAGACTGGAGAGTGGAGACCCTCAACTATGGACGACTTGGAAAAGTTAACACGAGTTACAGATGCTCTGGACTCCTATGCTTCAGGTGGTCATCTCACTACGGCTTTAGACAAACCGAACAACGTCAGATGCTTGTACGATTACGCTGCTGCTTTAAATAACACAGAAAAGCCTTGCGGATGGTCTGTTTATCCGCCTGAACTAGCAATGCAGCTGACGGACTACCAACTTGAAATAGCCACCGCAGTTGCTGGAAGTGAGAAGAAACTGAAGGAAAGACCCCTAGGAGGCAGCGGCTTTTGCACAGAATCATCACTTAAGTTTGAGGGACGATATGTAGACATCGCTTTAAAGCTTGCTAAGCTCGGTTTTCCCTGCTGGATTGCAAGTTTTCCTCTTGGCGGAGCCACAGCGCCCATAACTCTCGCTGGCTCTCTTGTCATGACCAACGCTGAGATTTTGAGCAGCGTCTGCACTGTTCAACTTGTAGCTCCTGGCACTAATACCAGTGTTTTTTATCTGATGGGAAACTTGGACATGAAGACTGGTTTGTTGGGACAAGGACCAGAGGAATCGCTTCTATATGCTGGCGCAGTTGAAGTCGCCAAATACTATGGATTTTGTGTAACTGTCATTGGATTCAACAGCTCCTCCAAAATTTCTGGAGCTCAAACAAGCTATCAAAAAGCAATGAGCACTCTTTTACCCGTGTTGGCAGGGGCAGATGTTGTCTATGGAGCAGGTGAGTTAGCAGGAGGAATGGCTGCTTCCTTTGAGGAGCTGGTAATAGACGACGAAATTTGTAGAGCGGTGTTGAAGGCGGTTCAGGGAATAGAAGTAAACGATGAAACGTTGGCTGTAGACGTGATTGACAAAGTGGGTCCTGGCGGACACTACTTGGCCGAAAAACACACTTTAAAACACTTTGAAGATGTACTTTTCTTCCCTGAAATAACGGATAGAAACAGCTACGACGCTTGGAAGAAGGCGGGAGGAAAAAGCATGGTTAAACGAGCTAGGGAAAAGGCAGAAGAAATTCTTAAAGAACATTGGCCAACGCCTCTGGAAGAAGATGTTCAAAAGGAAATCTCTGAAATAATCAGAAAAGCGGAAAAGGAACTGCCGAAGAGCGTTTCGTGAGTCACAAATAGGGCAAGAGTTTCAAGCAATTTTGCTCGCTATTGTTTCCCCGAGAGTTTTCGCCATCTTCAGCTCTGCTGCTCCCACCGGTTTGTCCCCTCGAACGATGGCTATGCTGCCTACCTGCTTCATGTTTTGGAGTTCGAAGAAGCTGCTTATGGCTGAGAGAGCTAGTTCTTGACCGTCCTCTTCTGCCACGGCGACGGCTGCACCCATCTTACCTTTCAAAGATCCAGTGTGGTACAGCGGATTAGTTCGGTCGATAAAGTCCTTCACCAACCCCGTTACGTTCCAGTAATACGTTGGCGTGCCAATGACGAGCAACTTTGCTTCTTTCAGTTTTGGATACAGCTTTTGCATGTCGTCCTGAATTTTGCATTCTCCTGTTTTTTCGCAGAAGTCACTGCAGCCAGAGCAGTGTTCAATGTCAAAGTCCGCAAGATGCACTAGTTCTGTTTCTACTGGAACGTAACG
>CP070759.1:0-2818 GCA_020348945.1 Candidatus Bathyarchaeota archaeon | reverse complement strand
TGAAGCGAAAAAGGACGTTATATTCATGCACTGTCTGCCTGGATACAGAGGAGAAGAAATGACTAATGAGGTGGTAGAGGGTCCACACTCAGCGGTGTGGGATCAAGCAGAAAACAGAATGCACACGGAAAAAGCTGTGCTTGCGCTAGTCGTATCCTGATAACAGTCTCGCAACTGCACACGCTCAAATCTCTATGCGCGCACAGGTTTTTGGTATCCTCACAGTGTAACTTCAAATGCCCCACCTAGCCCATGATTAGTACCCATATTCATAAAGCTTGATGCATTAAACATCATACGTCTCATAAGAAATGCTATAAGTAATAGGTTTCGAATACTTTCGAGGAGGAATTTCACGTTGCAGGCAATTTCAGACCCCGAGGATGGCTCGGCAATTAGCATCAAGGATCTCGTGAAGCGATTTGAAGATATTACCGCCGTCGATGGAGTGAACCTTGAAATAAAACAGGGTGAGCTTTTCGGCCTTTTGGGACCTAACGGTGCCGGCAAGACTACAACAATAAACGTCCTTTGTGGGATATTAAAACCAACAAAAGGAACTGCTATCGTTGGGGGTTACGATGTAAGGAAAAATCTGAAAGAGATTAAAGCGCTAATCGGCGTGTGTCCACAAGAAGCTGCTGTTTTTAAATTTCTTAATGCGCGAGAAAATATCGAGCTTTTTGGAAGTCTTCATGCAATACCCAAGAAGGAGCTAAAAGAACGAACTGATACCTTTCTAGAATCACTGGACCTAACAGAGGCTAGCAAAAGAAAAGCAAAAGGTTACAGCGGTGGAATGCTTCGGAAACTAAATCTAATAATAGCCTTGATTAGTGACCCAAAAATTGCTTTCCTTGACGAACCAACAGTTGGAATGGACCCGCGAGCCCGTCGTGCAACATGGAAGTTCATCGGATCTCTCAAAGACCAAGGCAAAACGATTATTCTAACAACTCATTACATCGAAGAAGCAGAAGCGCTCAGTGACAGAGTAGGCATTATCGATTATGGAAAGCTGATAGAACTTGGAACCCCCAAAGAGCTAATGAAAAAACACAAAGCTAAAAATCTGGAAGAAGTCTTTTTGAAGATAACAGGTCGAAGAATCTTGGAGGGAATATGAAATGAATCTTCAAGGTTTAATGGCTCTCGTAAAAATGGAACTAAAAAAGTTGATTCGAGAGCCGGCGAATTTGTTTTTAATGCTGTTATTTCCTATGGTTCTTACATTAACATTCGGAGTCGTTTTTGGAGACCCTGAATTAGGAATGGATATAAATGTGCTGGTCCCAGGTTTGATCTCTTATGCTTGCATTTTCATAATTATGACCATAGCCCAATCTTTTACTACCGAACGGCAAGAAGGATTGTTAAAAAGAATGAATACAACACCGATGACGGCAGGCGAATTCATGGGAAGCCACATCATAACAAACATGTTAATAGCCATTTTACAAGTGGTCGTGGTTTTCGTGATGGCTGTTCTCATAGGCTTCAGACCGAATAGTGGTGTTGAGGGAATTTTCTTGGCATTGCCTATAGCTGCACTATTTTCACTAAGTTCTGTTGGATTAGGGCTTATCACAGCAACAGTGTCGAAAACCCCTGAGGCTGCTACTGGCATTTCATTCGTGTTCATTCTTCCTCAGATGTTTTTTGGAACCTTTATTCCATTAACCGACACTACTCGACAAATTGCAATGTTCATGCCAAGTTATTACGTGGTTGACGCTTTAACATTGATTTTCGGGGGAAACTGGACGAATGCAAATGTTTTGTTGGACGTGGGAGTTATTTCAATAGTCAGCGTTGCAATCGTGACTGTTGGCATACTGTTGTTCAAGAAATACGGAAAAGCTTAATTAGAGACAAACAATGAGAGACCGAGTCAATCGATGTGCAGGATTTGCAAGAGAACGCGAGGAATTCCGAACACGAAGAATCCTACAGAGAGCGATAAACCTTTAAAATGGTCTTCTCAACTTTTCGGTGTGGTCGTTGTCCATGGTTTCAGTTGGTGAGACCGCTTTAGAGTTGAGGAGAGTGGCTAAGCGTTACGCCGACATCGTAGCCGTAGACTACATAGACTTGGATGTTAAATATGGCGAAATCCTAGGTCTCCTAGGTCCGAACGGCTCAGGCAAATCCACTACCTTAAAGATGATTCTGGGATTGATCAAGCCAGACTCCGGATCCGTGAACGTTTTAGGTATAAAGGCGGGAGACGATCCTGTTGCGGTGAAGAGACAGGTGGGGTACGTTCCCGAGTCCCCGCGTCTATACGAGTTTTTAACGGGGTTAGAATACTTGGATTTCGTGGGTGACATTTACGGTTTAGACGCGTCAGAGAAGAAGGCTCGAATCGAAGAATACCTAGAGGCTATGGAATTGGAGGGCAGGGAAGGCGACATGATAAGCAGTTATTCTCAGGGAATGAAGCAGAAAATCGCCCTCATCTCAGCTTTTCTGCACAAGCCAAAACTGTTACTCTTAGACGAACCTCTGAGCGGTCTGGACCCTAGGTCAGCCAGAATCGTGAAGGACTTCCTCCGCAAACTAACTGCGCAGGGAGTAACAACGATTATGTCAACCCACATTCTAGAGATTGCCCAAGCCATGTCTGACCGCATCGCCATCATGTACGAAGGAAGGTTGCTAGCCTTGGGCACCATGAAGGAGTTGAGCCAAAAGGCAAGGCTGCCCGAATCAGACTTAGAAGATATTTTCTTGAAACTTACGGGAACAGAAGACGTTAGAGAGGTGGTTGAGGCGCTTCTGAAATGAACTGGAAAACCGTTCTTCGACTCGTTAGCGT